>CAZSUU010000012.1:0-42105 GCA_964610105.1 uncultured Verrucomicrobiota bacterium
CCGTAACAGCGTTCTTCGCAAGGGTTCTCCGTTGCGAAGGGTGGCGGAACAATCTACTTGTAAGGCGGCGCGGTTGCACGGAGGAACGGATGGATTGGAGTGAGAGCATTGAGCGGCCAGGACCGTTGGGTTATGGCTCGCCGCCTTAGGTTTCAGGTTTCGGGTTTCAGGTCTCAGGTTTGAAGTCACTGTCCCGTGCAGGCGTTGATTGACCAGTTCCTTGACTTCGTGTCCCTCGAGCGGGGGCTGAGCCCGAATACGCGCGCGGCGTACGGCAACGATCTGGGGGCGTTTGCGGAATGGCTCAGACGCGCGGGCGTCGCGAGCGTCAACGCCGTCACGCGCCGGGACATCCTCGATTTCCTGATCGAATCGCGCGAGCGCGGGTTGCGCACCACCACCGTGTCACGTCGCCTGGTCTCGATCAAGGTGTTCCTGCGCTACCTCCAGGGCGAAGGCCTCCTGGGCACGGATGTCGCCGGGGCGATGGAGTCGCCCCGCCTGTGGAAGGTCCTGCCCGACGTGCTGAGCATGAAGGAGGTCGACCGCCTCCTGAACGCGCCCGACACGGCGAGACCCCTCGGGGTGAGGGATCGCGCCATCCTCGAGACCTTCTACGGCACCGGCCTGCGTGTGTCGGAGCTGGCCGCGCTGAGCATCGACCAGGTGCATTTCGACTCGGGCTACCTGCGCTGCGTCGGCAAGGGGCGCAAGGAGCGACTCGTGCCGTTCGGCGAGTCGGTCAGGACCTGGCTGCGCCGGTATCTGGACGAGGTCCGTCCCGCCCTCGCGCGGGGCGCCGACTCGCGCACCCTGTTCATCACGGCCCGGCGGCGGCCGCTCGATCGCCGGACGATCTGGCTGCTCATCCGGCGGCACGCACTCAAGGCCGGCATCGGCAAGAACGTCCATCCGCACACCCTGCGCCACTCCTTCGCCAGTCACCTGCTGGCCAACAACGCCCCGCTGCGCGTGATCCAGGAGATGCTGGGGCATGCGGACATCGCCACCACGCAAGTCTACACGCACGTAGACGCCCGCCGCCTGAAGTCGGTGCACGAGCGCTTCCACCCGCGCGCCTGATTCGTGGGCCCCGCCGGAGGCGCCTCCGCGTTCAGCCGGCGCGTTCTGCGGGTGTCGTTTTGCTTGTTGCATCGCGCCCTCGGCTGCCTACACTCGCCCCGATGAGATTCGCCCACGCCTTTCGCCGCAGCCCCTATCGGGACCTCGAACGCCGAATCGGCTACCGTTTCCGCCGTCCCGCCCTGCTGGAGGACGCGCTGACGCACCCCTCCTACCGGGCCGAGCATCCGGAGTGCGCCGGCGACAACCAGCGGCTGGAGTTCCTCGGCGACGCCGCGTTGACCCTGGTGATCGGTCACCACCTCTTCGACGAGAACCCGGATCTCAGCGAGGGACCGCTGACGCAGCTGCGGAGTTCGGTGACCAGCAGCCGGGCGCTGGTGGCGATCGCCCGCGAGATCGCCGTCGGCCCGCACCTCCGCCTGGGCCGCGGCGAAGCGATGTCCGGCGGCGCCGACCGCGATTCCAACCTCGAGGATGTCGTGGAGGCCGTGGTGGGCGCGGCCTTTCTGGACGGGGGGCTGAAGGCCGTCGGGCATATCGTGCAAACCCTGTTCATCCCCCGCATCGCGAAGCCGTCCGGGGCGCGGCGCGCGGAGTACAACCCCAAGGGCGAGCTGCAGGAGATCTGCCAGGCGCGATGGAAACGCAGCCCGCGCTATCGTGTGGCGTCCACGGAGGGACCCGGCCATGCGAAGCGCTTCGCCATCGAAGCGGTGATGGACGAGCGCGTCCTGGGCAGGGGGCGTGGCGCCAGCAAGAAGGCCGCCGAAGCCGCCGCGGCGGAGGCCGCCGTGGCCGCCCTTCGCCGCGCGCCGGGTCAGCGGAACTGAATGATGAGGGGCTCGGACGGATTGACCACCTGAAGACCCGGCCGCGACCGGCCGGACAGCGGAACGAGATCGCCCAGGTCGCGAGCCATGGCGAGTTTGAGGAGATCCCCCGCCCGCATCCGGTCGCCGCGGATGTCCGCCAGGACGACGGTCGACGGCGGTACGACGGCGGCCTGCCCCGCCCTCACCACGGTGCCCTCCGTCGTCACCGTCGCCCGCATGCGGAATCCGGAAAGCCAGTCGTTGAGCATCCGCTCCAGCATCGCCGGCGATCCCCCGGCCGCCGCCTCGGCGGGCCGCCCGCCAGACCGGCCATGCGGGAGGATCTTGAAGATCGGGGCCGCGCCCCGGACGAAGTCGAACCGGAGCCCCGGCGGCGCGGCGGCGGGGGCCTCGCCGGCGGCCGAGGGATCGAACCGCAGGGTGCGCAGATCCGGCACGGCGTAGATCGCCTCGACCCCGTCCCGAGCCGTTCCGGCGCCCAGACGCCGCGTGGAGACGAGTCGCACGCCCGGTCCCATCTCCCGCGCGAACTGCTCGAACTGGGTGCGGCTGATCAACGGGTTCTCCGCGCCGGCGCCGGGGCCGAGCATGTCCAGCACCGGCACCCGGATGCCCGCCATGCGGAGGAATTCGGAGCTGTTCCGCGCCCTTTCCACGCCGTCGCGCGTCGCGAAGACCCGCAGCGCGAGGCGCCCCGAGCCGTCGCGATTGACCTTCAGCTCCGCCGCCCCGTCCACGCATCCTCCGGTCAGGACGCCCAGGGCGCCCGCCACCGCGATGACTGGCAAACGGAGCTTCATACGGAGGCCTCTTGATGCCGGGCCGGCGCGGCGCCGGCCAACAACGCGGCTTCAGCGGATCTCCCCTGCGGCGGGCAAGCCCGCCTCCGGTCCACCGCTGACCCGCGCCACAATAGCCGATTCCCCCGATCGCGCAAAGCACGAAGCTCGCATGCGGAAAGGGATGGCGAAACGCCTATCTCACACCTCATGAGGTGTGAGATCAGTCGCCAGTGCGGAAAAGGAAGCTGATACGTGTATCTACCTCCTCATGATCTATATATGAGTCTTCTGCGCGTGGAATGAATCAAGAATTCGCATCTCACACCTCATGAGGTGTGAGATCAGTCATCCGCGGGTGGGGGTGAGGACGACCGCTCCGGCGCCGAAGTGGCCTCTGAAGAAGGCGCGGAGAGATGGCGCCACGGCAGCCGGCGCCGCCGGTCCGGCGGCTGCGCGGGGCGCGGGGCACGCGGGCGCGCGATCGCGGAGATGAGGATCCCCGCGCGGTCACCGCAGTCTGCGCAGGTCGGCCGCCAGGCTGGAGAGGTGGGCCTTCTCCTCCGTGATGATCGCCTCGATCTTCTCGCGGCCGAGGCGGGGGGGGACCAGGTCCTTGATCCCGACATAGAAGAGGATCGACTTCCGTTCCAGCGCGATCGCGGTGTTCAGGATGTCCGCCATGCTCTCCCGCCCCGTCAGCGACCCGGTGGCATCGGCCGATCCCTCGCCGCCGTGCTCGTCGGCCATGGCGTCGAGGTAGAGCGTCGCCTCGAGATACGGGTCGGCCGCGGTCTCCTCGCGCATGGCGGGGGTCAGCTCGCGCCGCATGGCCGCGAAGATCGCCTGATGTCGGTCCTCGGCGGCCGCCAGATCCCGCAGCATGGCCGCTTCCCCCGCGGCGTTCGCGCCAAGGCGCAGATCCGCCGCCCGCCGATAGAACTCGGCGCCCTTGGATTCGATCCGTTCCGCCATCTCCAGGACTTCGTCCGCGTTGAACCGGATGCCCATGTCCTGCTCCTTCCCGTGCGCGCCGCGGGACATCCCGCGCGTGTCGCGTTAACAGAAGCACAGGCGATGACGGTCGGCAACGCCCAATCTTCCCCTAAGGCGGCGAGCCGCACCCCAACGGTCCTGGCCGCTCAATGCGTTGCCTCGTGTCCGCCCGTTCTTCCCTTCCGTAGCGCCACCTTACAAGCAGATTGTTCCGCCACCCTTCGCAACGGAGAACCCTTGCGAAGAACGCTGTTACGGCTGTGGCACGGGTTCCCCCCTCGCCACCAGCCGGTCGTTGGGGCTTCTCCTCACCAAATCGCTATCGGGATCGGGATCGACTTCTGCCTCGTGCTGAGCCGTACGTGACGGTTCCTTCCCGCACCTGGTAGCCTCGCCCACCAAGTCGGCTGAGCATGGCCGCGATGCGGTCGAGTTCCGTCTTGCCGTTTTGGCTCTCGGCTTCATCCAGGGCCTTGCCGACGGCGATACACGTCCAGCTTCTCGTGTCCTGGCGACCTGTCGTTTCGATCCCGATAGCGATCCCGATTCCGATCGGTTGCCCCATCCTCCGCATCTGTGTCTCATGTCGTGGCGGAACCGTCCATCTTCCGCATCCGCCGCGGGGTGGTCGGCGCAGGCACCCTCTCCCGCGCCTCGCCGCCGCATCGTCCAACGCGCGCGCGCATGAGAGGCGCTCGGCCATCGCCGGCAGGAAGACGGGCCGGAAGAAAGAAAAAGAGAAAGAAATGCGGGATGCGCTCACTCTGGCGTTGACACGCGCACGCGCGACTGTTATCGGGTCGCCAACGGTCGCCGTATCTGGAACGTCCGAATGGTGGCGGGATTCGTTCTGTGTACGAGCTGGATCAGAGCGAAGTGGACTCCTTCCTCGGGGCCTTGGCCAGGGGCCGCATCCTCTACGCCATGGAGCGGGGCGAGCGGGGTGCGGGCGTGTCCGGCCGCCCCTCAGCCCCGTCGGCGCAGCCGGACTATCACCTCGTCCGCGCGGATCGGTGGGATCCGGCGCGCCACTCGGTCGCCCCCTACCGGCCGGTGGAACCCCTGAAGTCGATGGTGTTTCCCCCGCGCCTGTTCGTGGGCGCCCTCGACACCCCGGCGGCGGCGTCCGAAATGCCCGAGCGCGTCGTGATCGGCGTCAAGAACTGCGATCTGTCCGCGCTTCGCGTGCACGACTGGGTCTTCCTGCAGAACGATCCCCCCGATCCCTTCTACGCGGAGGCGAGACGGAAGACCCTGCTGGTGTCCTGCGACTGCGCCGATGCGCTCGACGTCTGTTTCTGCACGGCCGTCCGCGAACAGCCGTATGCCCGCGCGGGATTCGACATCAATCTCTCGCCCATCCGCCGGGGGTGCATCGTCGAAGCGGGAAGCGAGCGGGGGCGGGCCCTGCTGGAGAGCGCGTCGTCCATGCTGCGCCCGGCGCGCGCGGAGGCGGTGGAGGAGCGGGATCGCAACCGCAAGGCCGTCGCCGACCGCGTGCGGGCGCAGGCCGCACGGGCGGGCCTTTCGGCGGACGACGATTTCCGGCGGGCGGTGACCGGGACGGCCGACGCCCCCCTCTGGCAGGAGTTCGCCGAGCGATGCGTCGAATGCGGCGCCTGCAACTTCGCGTGCTGCACCTGCCACTGCTTCCTGTTGAGCGACGGGCGGGTCCGCTCCGGCGGAGAAGGACGCGCGCGGCTGTGGGACTCCTGCCTGTACCGGAACTTCGCGCGCGTGGCCGGCGGGGCGAACCCCCGCGCCCACCGGGCCGAACGGCTGTACAACCGCTTCGACAAGAAGTTCGGTTTCTTCCCCCAGGTGTGCGGTTTCTATGCCTGCGACGGCTGCGGGCGCTGCATCGAGGCGTGCACCGGGCGGATCGACATTCGCGAAGTGCTGACGAAAGCGGTCCATGAGCGGCAACCCGTATCTGCCGGTTCCGGCCACGATTGAGTCGATCGTCGCCGAGACCCCGAACATCCGGACCTTCCGCATCCGGCCCGCGGAACCCATGCCGTTCCGGGCCGGGCAGTTCATCGAGCTGACCGTCCCGGGCATCGGCGAGGCGCCGTTCACGCCCTCCTCCTCTCCGGCGGTGACCGATCACATGGAGCTGACGGTGATGAGCGTGGGCCGCGTGACGGAGCGTCTGCACGCGCTGGCCGTGGGCGACCGGGTCGGCGTGCGGGGTCCGCTCGGGCAGCCGTACCCGCTCGATGACTTCGCGGGGCGGGACGTGCTCATCGTGGGCGGCGGGGTCGGGCTGGCCCCGCTGCGGGCCCTCCTGTTCGCGCTCTTCGAGGAGATGAGCCGCTACACGCGCGTGATGCTCCGGTACGGCGCGCGCACGCCGGCGGACATCGTCTACAAGTCGGATGTCGCGCGGGCGTGGGGGCGCGGCGACCTGGACGTCGCGCTGACGGTTGACCGGGCGGCGGACGGCTGGACCGGTCCGGTGGGGGTGGTGACGACGATCCTGGACCGGGCTCAGCTCGCGCCCGTGGCCGCCCAGGGGGTGGCGGTGGTCTGCGGTCCCCCGATCATGATGAAGTTCGCCACCCTCAAGCTGCTCGACCTCGGCTTCGATCCGTCCCGGATTTACCTCTCCATGGAGAAGAACATGAGCTGCGGCTTCGGCAAATGCGGGCACTGCCGGCTCGGACCTCACTATGCCTGCAAGGACGGCCCCGTGTTCACCTACGAGAAGGTCCGGGGACTTCCGAAGATCTGGGACTAGGCGCGGCGAACGTGAAGCAACTGGTCATAGACCTGAACAAGTGCGACGCCTGCGAGCGGTGCACGGTGGACTGCGCGTACCTTTACCGCGCCCGGGCCTCCGACCACGGGGCGCTGACCCTGCGCGAGCTGGCGACGTTCGCCGTGGTCTGCCGGCGCTGCGAGAATCCCAGCTGCGTCGCCGCGTGCCGGTTCGAGGCGCTCGAACGACAGCCGGATGGCGTCCTGCGGCGGCACAACCTCCGCTGCGTCAGCTGCAAGTGCTGCACGCTGGCCTGCCCCTTCGGAACCCTCTACCCCGACGCGGTCCCCTTCTACGTCACCGCCTGCGATTTCTGCATCGGCGCCGGCGACCGGCCTCCCCCCTGCGTGGCGAGCTGCGCGCGCGGCGCCCTCTCGTTGCGGGATGCGGCGGCCGGCGACGAGCCGGACCTTTGCGTGCTCAACGAGCACCTGGCGGTTCGCGGACCGAAGTGGGAGCGGCAGAAGGTGTAGCCTGGCCGGACGGCGCGGGCCGGACGGCCGAGATGAACAGCGCCCGCGGGGCGGGAGGGTAGACGAGGAATGGACTGGGCGAGGGCGATCGTGGAGATGGTGATCTTCCCCGGCTTCCTGTTTGCCGCCGTGTGCGGCCTGGCGGTGAGCTGGATCGACCGGTTCGTGACCGCCCGCGTCCAGATGCGGGTGGGACCGCCGCCGCTCCAGCCCTTCTACGATGTCCTCAAGCTGATGATCAAGGAGACCTGTGTGCCGGAGGGCGGCGCGCGCTGGCTCTTCCTGACCGCGCCGCTGATCGGGCTGGCGGGCGCGACCCTCGCGTCGGTCCTGCTCTGGCGCGGCCTGCTGGGAAGCCCGGACCGGTTCCCGGGCGACCTGATCGTGCTGCTCTATCTCCTGACGATGCCGGCCGTCGCGGTGATCCTCGGATCCTTCGCCTCCCGCAACCCCCTGGCCTCCATCGGGGGGAGCCGGGAGATGAAGCTGATGCTGGCGTACGAGTTCCCGCTGGTGCTCGCCGTGCTCGTGCCCGTCATTCACAGCGGGAGCATCCGCATCGACGAGCTCGCGGCGCGGGTCGCCGTCGCCCATCCCTCGGGGCTGCTGGCCCTGCTGGTCGCGGTCCTGTGCGTGCAGGCCAAGCTGACGCTCGTCCCCTTCGACACCCCCGAGGCGGAGACAGAGCTGGCGGGGGGGGCCTACATCGAGTACTCCGGACCGCCGCTGGCGGCCTTCAAGCTGACGCGGGCCGTGATGCTGTTCACCCTCCCGATGCTCCTGGTGGCGCTGTTCTTCGGAGGGCTCGGCGTCGGCCGGGGGTGGAGCGGGTGGTTCACGGGCCCGCTGGCGTATGTCGGGCTGGTGGTGATCGCCGTGCTGATCCGGAACACGGCGCCGCGCGTGCGGATCGACCAAGCCGTGCGGTTCTTCTGGGGGCCGGTCGCGCTGGCGGCGTTCGCCGCGGTCGGCCTCGCACTGGTGGGATGGTGAGGGCATGAGCTTCGCAATCCAGGCGCTCACGCGGTCGCTGAACGTGTTCCACATGGCCGGCAGCGCCTGCAACAACTGCGACATCGAGATCCTCGACACGCTGACGCCGCGCTACGACCTGGAGCGGTTCGGCATCACCCTGGTCGGCAGCATCCGGCACGCCGATGTGATCCTGCTCTCGGGCGTGTTCAACAAGAAGTCCGCCGTCCGCGTCCGGCGCGTGTACGAACAAGCGCCGAAGCCCGTCGTGGTCGTCGCCTTCGGCATGTGCGCGTGCTCCGGCCAGATGTTCCGCGGCTCGTACAACGTGGACGAGCCGGTGCGGAATTACATCCCGATCGACGCCTACATCCCGGGCTGCCCGCCCAAGCCCGAGGCGATGATCTCCGGCATCGTGAAACTGATCGGCAAGCTGCGGGGGGCGGGGGCCGGGTGAGCCCGCGCTACGAGGGATCGGACATGACACGGGACGAGATGTGGCGGACGCTGAAGGACCGGCTGGGGGCGCGGGCCGTCGCCTGGCAGGAACGGTCGGCGCGGCGCCTCTACGTCGAGGTCCTGGCGCGCGACGTGCCCGACGTCACCCGCCTGCTGTTCGGCGACCTCGGCGCCCGCTTCCAGGTCGCCACCGGCGTCGACACGCCCTCGTGCATCGAAATCCTGTACCACTGGGCCTTCGACCGGCTGGACGGCGTGGTCACCGTCCGCACCCGCCTGGACCGGGCGAAGCCGGAGATCGAGTCGCTCGCCCGCATCTGCAAGGCTACCGAATGGATCGAGCGCGAGATGGCGGAGCTGCTTGGCATCACGTTCCATCACCACCCGGACATGCGGCACCTGTTGCTGTCGAACGACTGGCCCGAAGGCCGGTACCCGTTGCGTCGCGACTACTTCAAGGACGGCTAGCGCCATGGCGAAACGCACCATCATCCCGATCGGCCCCTATCACCCGTTGCAGGAAGAGCCGGAGTTCTTCAAGCTCTTCGTGGAGGGCGAGACGGTCGTCGGCCTCGACATCGAGATCGGGTACAATCACCGCGGCATCGAGAAGCTCTCCGAATCCAAGACCTTCGAGGAGACCGTCTTCCTGGTCGAGCGCATCTGCGGCATCTGTTCGACGTCGCATCCCATCGCCTGCGTCCAGGCGATCGAGGACGCCGGGGGCATCGAGGTGCCCGAGCGGGCGCTGTACATCCGCTCGCTGATCGGGGAGCTGGAGCGCATCCATTCCCATCTGCTGTGGCTCGGGCTGGCCGGGCATTTCCTCGGCTTCAACACCGTCTGGATGTGGTCGTGGCGGTACCGCGAGGACGTGCTGGGCCTATTCGAGCGGATCACGGGCAACCGCAACCACTACGCCATGATGAAGCCGGGCGGCGTGCGGCGCGACGTGCGGGCGGAGGATCTGCCGGCGATCCGCGGGATGGTCGACGGCCTCAAGGGGCCTCTCGCGCTCTTCCGCGACGCCGTGGTCGACGACCCGGTGCTGCACGCCCGCCTGAAGGGGATCGGCGTGCTGACCCGCCAGCAGGTGATCGACTACGGCGCCCTGGGCCCCACCGCGCGGGCCTCGGGCGTGGCGATCGACGTCCGCCGCGACCATCCGCACGCCGCCTACGGGCGGGTGGAGTGGGACGTGGTGACGACCGAGCACGGCGACGTCTTCGACAAGGCCGTCGTCCGCGTGCTGGAGATGTTCCAGTCCATCCGCATCATCGAGCAGTGCCTGGACCGGCTGGCGACGGTGACGGGGCCGGTGGACTCCAACCCGAAGGACGTGCCGCCGGGCGAGGGCATCGGCCACTACGAGGCCCCCCGCGGCGAGGTCTTCCACTACGTGCGCAGCGACGGCGGCAACCGCCCGGTCCGCCACAAGGTGCGCGCCCCGAGCTTCATGAACGTCATCACCGACCGCGAGGCCGTGATCGGGCACAGCATCGCCGACGCCACGATCATCCTGGCGGCCGTCGACCCCTGCTACTGCTGCACGGAACGGATGGCGGCGCTGGACGCCGGGACCGGCCGCCCCAGGTACTCGTCGCAGGAGCTCATCCGGTTGTCGCAGGCCCGCACCGAACAGCTCCGGCGGGAGATCGGCGCCCGCGGCCCGACGCTGGAGGGGAGGCTGTCGCAATGACGGAGACGCCCCTTGCCCTCATGCTCGCCGCCGCGGCCGTCCCGCTGCTGGGCGGGACCGTCTGCGCCCTGCTGCCGCAACGGTTCAACCGCGCGGGGGCCGTGTGGATCGTGCTGGTCTCGGCCGCGACAGTCCTGCTGGTGCTGCCGCTCGGGCGGGCGCTGTGGGGGCAGCCGGTGGGCGCGGCCGTCGTCGCGTCGGCGTGGGACGGCCGGATCAACCTGCGCGTCGACCACCTGTCGGCCCTCGCGCTGATGGCCTCGTCGGTCTTCACCCTGCTGGTCGCGGTCTACTCCCTGCCCAGCATGAAGGACCGGGCCGCGCTGCGGACCTACCACGCGGGGCTGCTCTGGACGCTCGGGCTGGCCTGCGCGGCGTTCATGGCCGACGACCTGCTGCTCCTGCTGATCTGCTGGGGCATGCTGGGGGTGACGCTGTACCTCCTGGTGAGCACCGGCGGCAGCGACGCGGCGGCCGCGGCCAAGAAGACCCTGATCATGGTCGGGGGCTCCGACTGTTTCCTGCTGCTGGGCGTCGCGATCCTCTGCCTCCGGACGGGCACGCCGCTCATGAGCGGCATGGAGATGCCCGTCGACGCCCCCGGCGGCTGGCTGGCGTTCCTGTGCTTCGTCGCCGCCGCCCTCGCGAAGGCCGGCGGCATGCCGGTCCACAGCTGGGTGCCGGACTGCGGCGAGAAGGCGCCGGTCCCGGTCACGGCCCTCCTGCCGGCCTCGCTCGACAAGCTGCTCGGCATCTACCTGCTGGCGCGGACCTGCCTCGGCCTGTTCCGGCTGTCGCTCCCCGCGCAGACGCTGCTCATGCTGGCGGGGGCGGGCACCGTGATCTGCGCCGTGATGATGGCCCTCGTGCAGCACGATCTGAAGCGTCTGCTCGCCTACCACGCGGTCAGCCAGGTCGGCTACATGGTCCTGGGGATCGCGAGCGGCACCGCGATCGGGATCGCCGGCGGGCTCTTCCACATGCTCAACAACGCGATCTACAAGCTGTGCCTTTTCCTCTGCGCCGGCTCGGTGGAGTACCGTGCCGGGACCACGGACATGGACCGGCTCGGCGGGCTGGCCCGCGCCATGCCCCTGACCTTCGGCGCCTGCCTGATCTCGGCGATGGCGATCGCCGGCGTGCCGCCGCTCAACGGGTTCTTCTCCAAGTGGATGGTCTACCAGGGGCTCATCCAGCACGGACGGATCGAAGGCGGCGGGCTCTGGGTCGTATGGCTCGCGGCGGCGATGGTCGGATCGGCCCTGACGCTCGCGAGCTTCGTGAAGGTCCTGCACGCCGTGTTCCTGCGCAAGCCGTCAGCCGCCCCCCCCCGCGCGCCCGCCGAATCGCCGCCCGCCATGCAGGCGCCCATGGCCGTGCTCGCCTTCCTCTGCGTCCTCTTCGGCGTCGCCGCCTGGCGCCTGCCGCTGCGGGGGCTCATCGTGCCGGCCGCCGGCGGATCGGTGGCCTTCGCGGGCAACTGGATGGCCGGCCAGGCCGCGGTCCTGCTCGGCGTCGCCTTCGCGCTGGGCCTGCTGGGGTACCGCCTCACCACCGCGCGCAAACCGCGCGCATGCGCCACCTACGTCGGCGGCGAGGTCATGTCGGAGGTGCATGAAGCCGGTCCCGCCACCCCCACCGCCCGCGACGCCGAGGTGACGGGCGTCGATTTCTACCGCACGATCGAGGACCAGGAACCGTTCAGGGACGTCTACCGCATGGCCCGGAACAAGGCCTTCGATCTCTACGACGTGTCGACCCGGGTCCTGTTCTACTTCGTCAACCTGCTGCGGTCCGCGCACACCGGCAACCTGCTGCTCTACCTGACGTGGTTCCTCGTCGGGCTCGTCGCGGTCTCGTGGATGCTGCTGAGAGGAGGCCGACTGCTGTGACGGCGATGCTCATCCTGCTCGTGCTGATGATCGTGGGCGCGATCATCGCCCTCGAGACGCCGGAGCTCCTCTCGTCGATCGTCAGCGTGGGGGCCGTCGGCTTCCTGCTGGCGATCGCGTTCCTGTTCCTCGGCGCCCCCGACCTCGCCATCACGCAGGTGGTCGTGGAGGTCGTGTCGCTGATCCTCCTCATCCGGGCGACGATCAGCCGGAGCCTGACCACGGTGTCGGGCGACCGCGAGTTTCCCGGGCTGGTGGCGACCACGGCGCTGGTCGTCCTGGTGGCGGTGGGCGGCATCCTCGTATTCCACGGGCTTCCGTTCGGCGAGCCCGTGATGAGCCGGTTCGCCGACGCCCCGTCCGCGACCTACCTGTCGCAGGGGCTCCAGCGCACCGGCGCCGCGAACATCGTGGCGGCCATCATCCTCGACTTCCGCGGATACGACACGCTGGGCGAGGCCACGGTGCTGTTCTGCTCGATCATCGGCGCCGTGACGATCGCCCGGCGTGTCGCCCGCAAGAAACCGGCCGAGCCCGATCCGGAGGAGGCCGCCCATGACTAACCGCTCCCCCAGGGCCGGGATGAGCCTGATCGTCAAGACGGTCACCCACCTGCTGGCGGGCTTCATCCTGATGTTCGGCATCCAGATCGTCCTCTACGGGCACCTGACCCCCGGCGGCGGCTTCTCCGGCGGTGTGATCATCGCCTGCGGATTCATCCTGCTCATCCTCGCCGAGGGCCGGGCGTTCGCAAGGCGTACGGCCACCGACCGCGCCGCGTCGTCGCTCGACTGCGCCGGCGCCCTGCTCTTCGTCGTCCTTGCGCTCGGCGGGCTCTACCTTTCGACCGACGGCGGGTTCTTCCGGAACTTCATCCCGACCCCGCCGGCGTCGTGGTTCAGGCTCTGGAGCTCCGGGATCATCCTCCTGGCGAACATGGGCATCGGGTTGAAGGTCGGCATGTCCCTGCTGCTGGTGTTCTCCATCCTCGCGGCGCTCCGGCTGCCCGCGCGGTCGGAGGGCGGCGGCGAACGGGAAGGAGACCGCAAGCCATGATCTACGCGCTGTGCCTCGTGCTCATCTTCGTCGGCGTGTACGGCATCGTCACGAAGCGCAATATCGTCAAGATCGTGCTGGGACTGGCGATCGCCGACTACGGCACGAACCTGCTGCTCGTCCTCATCGGCTACCGCGCCGGAGGGCGGGCGCCGATCCTCGACAACGCCGCCGAGGCGGCGGGCTTCGCCGCGGCGGCCGTCGATCCGCTGCCGCAGGCCCTCGTGCTGACGTCGATCGTCATCGGCCTCGGCGTCCTGGCGCTCCAGGTCGCGCTCTGCATCCGCCTCTACGACCGGTACAAGACCTACGACGTGACCGAGATGAGGAGGCTGAAGGGATAGTGAACAACTGGCTGCCATGGGTCGTGGCCC
Organism: uncultured Verrucomicrobiota bacterium; assembly: GCA_964610105.1. Taxonomy (GTDB): domain Bacteria; phylum Verrucomicrobiota; class Kiritimatiellia; order PWTM01; family PWTM01; genus CAZSUU01. The sequence goes on from CAZSUU010000012.1 coordinate 13,381, forward strand.
TTCCGCTGAGCGCGGCGTTCCTGATCCCGCTCACGGCGAGCCGGGGGCGCGAGTGGGTGACCGACGCGCTCGGCAACGCGATCATGCTGGGCCTGGTCATGCTCGCCGCCGGCTCGGTGGGCCAGGCCATGATCTACCACGTCGGGGCCTGGGCCACGCCGCTCGGCATCGATCTGCGGGTGGACGGACTGACCAGTCTGATGCTCCTGTGCATCAACGTCATCGGTTTCGCCTCCACCCTGTTCTCGGTGCCGTACATGCGCATGTACACCGACAAGACCCACTACTACAGCCTCTTCCTGCTGATGGTCGCGGGCATGAACGGCGTCGCGGTGACCGGCGACCTCTTCAACCTCTACGTGTTCATGGAGATCGCGGCGATCGCCTCCTACGCGCTGGTCGCCTTCGGGTGCGACCACGAGGAGCTCGAAGCCTCCTTCAAGTACACGGTGCTGGGCGGCCTGGCCTCGGCGTTCATCCTGATCGGCATCGCGGTCATGTACGCCGCCACGGGCACCCTCAACATGGCCCACATCGCCGCCCGCCTGTCCCAGCCGGGCATCCCGGACGACCCGGTCAAGCTGGCGATCGGCCTCTTCGCCTGCGGGTTCGCCATGAAGACCGCCCTCGTGCCCTTCCACGCCTGGCTGCCGGACGCCCATCCCTCCGCGCCCGCGCCGGTGTCCGCGATGCTGTCGGGGGTCGTGATCAAGGCGCTCGGGATCTACGCGCTGACGCGCCTGCTGTTCAACGTGTTCGGCGTCAGCGCCGGCCTTCTCGCCGGGATGCGATGGCTCGGCCTGCTGTCGATGGTCGCCGGCGTGATGCTCGCCATCGGGCAGTGGGACATGAAGCGGCTCTTCGCCTACCACAGCATCAGCCAGATCGGATACGTGGCCCTCGGCATCGGCCTGGGCACCCCCCTCGGCCTCGTCGGCGGCCTGCTCCACATGCTGAATCATTCCGTGTTCAAGTCGCTCCTGTTCCTCAACGCGGGCGCGGTCGAATACGCGACCGGCACGCGGGACCTCAAGCGGCTGGGCGGACTGGCGGCCAGCATGCCGGTCACCGCGCGCACCTCCCTGGTGGCCTCCCTCTCCATCGCCGGCGTACCGCCCTTCAACGGCTTCTGGAGCAAGCTGCTCATCGTCGTGGCGTGCGTGCAGAGCGGGTATTACGGGGCGGCCATCGCGGCCGTGCTCGTCAGCCTCGTGACGCTGGCCTCGTTCCTGAAGGTCCAGCGGTATGCGTTCTACGAGGCGAGCCGGCCGGCCACGGCGGCCGCGAGGGAAGTGCCGGCGTTCATGCAGGCGGCGATGCTGATCCTGGCCCTGCTCTGCGTCGGCGCCGCGCTCCTGGTGTGGACGGGGCTGGGCACGCCGATGCTGATCAAGCCGGCGGCCGATGCGTTGCTGGCGGGACTCCCGGGAATCACGTGAGAACGGGTGCGACATGCGTGAAGTGACACTGGCCATCGCCTTGTTCGTGGTGTGGACCCTCCTGGCCTGGCCGCCGGACGGCCAAGATCTCGCCGCGGGCGTCGTGGTCGCGGCCGCGGTCGCCCTGCTCGTGCGGCGGACGGCGCGGGAGGGATTCGCGCCGTGGCTCAAGCCCTCGCGCTATCTGTGGCTCGCCGCCTACGTCTTCGTGCTGGCGTGGGCGATCGTGAAGGCGAACTTCGATGTCGCCTACCGCCTGCTGCATCCCGACCTGCCCATCCGGCCCGGCATCGTCAAGGTGCGCAGCCGCCTCAAGAGCCCCTCGGCCCTCACCGCCCTGGCCAATTCCATCACCCTCACGCCCGGCACCCTGACCGTCGGGGTGACCGAGGACGGGGTGCTGTACGTCCACTGCATCTGGGTCGACTCGACGGACGTCGAGGAGGCCACGCGCCGGATCGTCCGGCCCTTCGAGCGATTCATCCAACGCATCTGGGAGTAGGTTCTCAACCGGAGATCGTGCCATCGTGAGCGAGATCATGTTCGGAGTGGCCACCGTCGTGCTGCTGGCGTGCTGCGCCCTGTGCCTCTACCGCATCGGCAGCGGCCCCACCCCGCCCGACCGGGCGATGGCGATCGACATCCTCGGCATCGTGGTCGTGTGCTTCACGGTCCTGATGGCGCTGCGCACCGGGCGCGATTACTACCTGAGCATCGGCATCGCCTGGGCCATCCTCAGTTTCATCGGCGTCATCGCCCTCGCCAAGCATTTGGAGGGGAGGAGCTTCGATGAATAGCCTTCCGGCCGCGATCTTCCTCTGCGTCGGGCTGGCGTTCAACCTGCTGGGGTGCATCGGCCTGATCCGTTTTCCCGACCTCTACAACCGGCTGCAGGCGGCCACCAAGTGCGTGACCCTCGGCACCTGCATGGTCCTGCTGGCCGCCGTGATCGAGTTCGGATTCGCGGATGCGGCCCCCGCCTCGCTGAAATGCCTCCTGTGCATGGTGTTCATCCTCATCACCTCCCCCACCGCGGCGCACGCGCTCGCCCGCGGGGCCCACGCGTCGGGCGTGAGCCTCTGCGACAAGAGCATCGTGGACCGCTACGAGGAGGACGGCGACCCGGGCATCATCAAGAAAGAGGAATGAGCGTGAAACTGCCGTGCCTGCTCCAGATGCGGATACTCGACCTGGCGGTGCGATCGCTGTTCTCGCGGCCCTTCACCTCCGCGTATCCCGCGCAGCCGTACGAGCCGATCAAGGAGTTCCGCGGCCGGCCCCGCTTTGACGAGGGCGGCTGCATCGGATGCGGCGCCTGCGCCGAGGTCTGCCCGCCGAAGTGCATCGACCTCGTCGACGACGTCGGGGCCGCCACGCCCGTCCGCCGCCTGGTGCAGCACCTGGACCAGTGCATCTGCTGCGGGCAGTGCGAGCGGTACTGCACCACCGAGAAGGGCATCAAGCTCACCAACGAGTACGACTTCGCCGGGTTCAAGCCGGAGGACTTCGAGGAGCGGGTGGAGAAGGCCCTGGTCCTGTGCGAGGGCTGCGGCGCGGTGATCGCGCCGCTGGACCAGCTGCGATGGCTGGTCCGCCGCCTCGGCCCGCTGGCCTTCGCCAACGTGTCGCTCATGCTCGTGTCCCACGGCCAGCTCGCCCTCGTCGACGAGGGCGTGAAGCCCCCTCCCGACGCCGTCGACCGCGCGCAACGCGTCAGCATCCTCTGCCCGAAGTGCTCCCGGAAATCCGCCCTTGCCGTCTGATCCCTCCAGGGAGACCCCGCTCGACCGCCTCGCGTCCCTCCTGCGGGGACGGGTGTGCGTGGTGGGCATCGGCAATCCGCTCAAGGGTGACGACGGCGCCGGGCCGGAAGTGATCCGACAGCTCCGGGGCCGCACGCGCGCGGCGTGCATCGACGCCGGCGTCGCGCCCGAGAACCACGTCGAGCGTATCTCGCGGATGGCCCCGGAGGTCATCCTGCTGATCGACCTCCTCGATTTCGGCGAGGCGCCGGGGCGGATGTGTCTCGCGGAGGGCTCGCGGGCCGGGGGCGGGGGTCTCTCGAGCCACGCGCTGTCGTTGCATGTCCTCGCTGACTACTTCAAATCGCGCATCGGCCTCGAGCCCCTGCTCCTGGGCATCCAGCCCGCGTCGGTGGCCCTCGAACACCCCCTGAGCGAACCCGTGGCCGCCGCGGTCCGGCGCATCGCGGACTGCATCGCGGCGACCCTGCCCCCCTCGCCTGACCGCGACCGCGGCGAGGGGGCGGAACCGGGCATCGCATCGGCTTCGACGTGTGAAAACGGAAGCTGACAATCCTCAACTCCCCGGTCGTGTGGCAGCCAGGCAACGTGGGCGGGGTCCGGGGATATGGGTTTTCTTCCTCTTCGCCTTCTTCTCCTGCATTCGTGCTTGGCGGCCAGATGCCAGCTGCGGACGCACATTCCAGAGGCTGTGATGAGCTGTGCGCCGGTTCAGTCATGGACCGGCCAGCAGCTCCCTGAGCTTCGGTTCCAGCGCGTCGGCGAGAAGGCCGTAGCCCTTCTCGCTGAGGTGCAGCAGGTCGGGGGAGACGTCCTTCGTCAGCACGCCCTCGGCGGAGACGAGCTTCGCGCCGGCGTCCAGGAAATGCACGCGCCGGCCATCGGCGAGCGCGGGGAGCAGGGCATTCACGGCCTCGCACTTGCGGCGGACGGGGTCGGCGCCGTCCGGGCCGCGCGGGAGGATCCCGAGCAGGAGCACCTTCGTCCGCGGGCATTTCTCCGCGAGGACGTCGAGGATGGCGCGGATGCCGGCGGCGATCTGCTCCGGCGTGAAGTCGCCGTGGCGCGCGTTGTTGGTTCCGATGAGCAGCACGACCGCCTTCGGGGAAAGGCCGTCGATCTCGCCGTTCTTCAGCCGCCACAACACGTGCTGCGTCGAATCGCCGCCGAACCCGTAGTTCGCCGCCTTGAGCGGGGCGAAGCGCTTGTCCCAGGCGGCCTTGCCGGAGGTCTCCCATCCCTGCGTGATGGAATCACCGAGGAACATGACTTCGATGCCGCCGGCTCTCGTCTCGGCCAACTTCGCGGCGTGGCGCGCCGGCCACCAGCCGAACTTGCCGGTCGTCTCCAGCCGGCCTTCGGGCACGGTGGGCACGCTCGCACCCTCCTGCACCCAGTCCAGCGGGAAACGCACGAAGACCAACCCCGTCGCGTCGACGCTCTCGTACAGCACGCCGATGCGCCCGTCGCGCAGGACGGCGAGGCACGAGTACATCGTCCCGCCCGGATCGAGCAGGCGGCCGGCGCTCCACGTCCGTCCGCCATCGGTGCTCGAGCGGACGGTGAGGGCGACGCGGCGCTGCGGGTGGTTCGGGTTCGAGAAGATCAGTTCGCCGTGCGGGTGCCGGATGAGGCTGGCCATGCACGTCGGGTCCGGCACGGCGAACCACGGTTCGCTCCACCGGCCCCGCATCACGTCGCCGCTCCATTCCCAGCGCGCCCACGCCCGTTCGCCGGAGCGGGACTCGTTGCGCATGGACAGCAGCAGCGAGCCGTCCTCGAGTTCGGCCACCGCGCTCTCGCTGGTCTGCACGCCGCGGGGAATCGCCGGCGGCGAGATTCGCCACGTCTCGCCGCCGTCGCGGCTGGCGACGAAACAGGAGTGTGCCACCGCCTGGCCGGCCTTGCCGCCACGTGCGCCGTCGCTCGTTTCCTTGTACTGCGCCGGGAAGACCAGCGTGCCGTCGCGGAGCTGGATGCCGCTGCCCGGGCCGTTGAAGCACAGCCTCCACGAGGGATCCTTGACCTGCGGCGTGATGCTCACGGGGGCCGACCACGTCAGGCCGTCGTCCGTGCTCTTCACGAGGACGAACTGCCCGGTCTCGTCCGGTGTCATGCCGGGTCCGCTGCCGAGCCACGCGCGTGGGCCTTTCGACCACAGGGCGGCGACAAAGATGGCGCCGGTGCGCCGGTCCACGAGCACGGCGGGGTCGCCCACGCCGTTACCGAGCGAGCCGGGCGCGGCCGCGTCGAAGTCCATGATGCGGCGCATCGCGCTCCACGTCGCGCCGTCGTCGGTCGAGCGCATCATCGCCACGTCGATGTCCCCGGGCAGGTCCGCGCCGCCCCGGTTGCGCGCGTCGAACACGGCGATGAGCGTGCCCTTCGGCGTCACGGCGAGGCCGGGGATGCGGTAGGTGTGGACGCCCTCGTCGCCGCTCTTCCGGAGCGTGGTACGGAACAGGCGCGGGTCATCCGGCAGTTGTGAAGGCTGCGGCTGCTGCGCGGCCGGCAGTTCCGCAGGCTCGCCCCACTTCGCCACGAGGTACGCGGTCACCGCCTTCCGTTCCTCCGTGCCGAGTGCACGCGGATACACGCGCACCTCGGCGACCTCGCAGGCCAGCCCCTCCTGCGTCGCCACGTTCGCGCCAAGGATGAACCCGCCCATCGGGAGGCCGTTCGTCCCGAAGACGAAGATGTGCGCCTGCCATCCGCCCGCCCTCGCGGATGCGGATGCCGCGGCAGCGGTTTCCCAGACGCCGCCTCTCCAGCGCACCGGCGAGCTGCCCGCACGGGTGCTGCCGTCGAAGAGGACGCCCGCCCCGTCCGTCGGCAGCTTCGCGTACACCGCAACCGTCCGCGCGCCGGCGAGCGTGCCCCACGTACCGGCTGCCTGCCACAGGGCGGCCGAGCCGTTGAACCGAACGACCGTCCGCACCCCGGTGGGCGTGCCGACGCGCACCGCCTGCGGCCGGCCCTCGACGCGCGTCAGCGCTCGGGCCGAGTCGGTCCCGGCCGCGTCCTCCCAGGCATAGATCTCCGGCCCGTTCGCCTTCACACCGTCGTCGCGATACCACGCGTACAGCGGCCCGGCGGGCGGCTCGGCGGCGACGGCCGGCGCCGCGAAGCCGGCCAGCGGCGCGAGCAGCAGGGCGGCGAAGAGGATCGGCGCTCGGGTCACGGCTTCCTCCCGGGAAGGACTGCGATTCTCATGGCGGGAACCAGTCTGGCGGGAGTTCCATACCTTTGAAATGCTTTCCTGGGGCGGCGAGCCGCAACCCAGCGCTCCTGGCCGCTCCATGCGTCGCCCCCCCGTCCGTTCTTCTGTTCGGCCGCGCCGCCTTGTCGCTCGATCGACTGGCGGTGCTGATGGCGCTCACACCGCCCGATCGTGCCCTTCCTCCGGGAGACGGCGCCAAGGCGGATTCCATACGTGTCCCACGGCTCCGTGAAACCGCATCGGGCACATCGCACCTGCCAGCCCGGCGCCCTCTTCTCTGGATCCATCCTGTCGCCCTCCGCCCGTGACCCCTCCGTGGCGCGGCGCAGCAGCATGCGCTGGAGGATCTGGTTGAACGGTTCACGCGTGGTCGGTCCGGAAATACGAGATCGTCGGTCTGATCCCCAGGAGGATCGCGGCGAGCGCGATGAACCAGACGTGCCGTTTCGTGAAGTCCGCCAGGTGGGCGCCCGCCATCATGCCGATCAGGATGCAGCACGACTTCAGCAAGCCGATGTCCACGACCGACCAGACCTTCGCCCTGAACAGATGCATGGGTTGGTTCTCCGGTTCCTTCGGTTCATCCCTCGGTCGCGGGAAGGGTACTCGTTCGGATTCGCCATGTCAGTGCGCGACCTTGTACTTTCGCGTGCGCGCCATGGACCAGCGGCCGGGGGCGGCGCCACGATCGCCGCACCGGGCAAGCCCCTGACGTACGTCCATCCCACACCCGGGGGCGGCGCCACGATTTCCAGCCCCGGCAGCGCGGCGACTCTCCGTGCCCGTACCCCTTCGGCACCGGATACTCCTTCCCCCGGTTCATATTCCCCGCCTTCACATGCTGCGCCGCGCGCTTTCCCCGTTCCCGCGTCCGTCAGTCGTCGACCCGCACCTTCCACTCGTCCGAGTTGGCCTTCAGCTCCGGCGCGTACATGGCCGAGCCGCGGGCCGGCAGGGCGCTGAAGAAGCCCGGTGTCTCCGCGCGCACGCGGTAGGCCACGCTGTGCCTGCCACGCACCAGCGTCCGCGCGAAGAAGGCGACGCGGTCGTCGCGGAACTCGACGTAGGCGCCGATGTCGTTGCCCGTGTATCCGCTCCGCACCTCGACCGGCTCGAAGCCGGCGGGCTTCAAGTCTTCGAAGACCAGGTACTCGTAGTCGTTCTTGCTCTCCAGTTCGAGCTCCACCTCGACGAGGTCGCCGCTCTTCACTTCGCCGGGACCCGCCAGCGGCACGCGCTCGAACTTCTCCAGCTTCTGATCGACCACCTGCCCGCGCGTCCCCTGCGCCCGCCCGGTCTTCTCCGCGCGCACGAGCCGGTAGAACGTGCGGTCCACCTTGATCTCCAGCCCCGCCTTCGTGATCGGGTCCTCCAGCGTGAAGTTGGCGAGGTAGGCGTTGAAGTACACCGGCCCCCGGCCCGAGCGGCGGATCTCGATCGAATGCGGACCATCCGTGAGCGCCGCGCCCTCCAGCACGAGCGCGTTGTCGAAGTCGAACAGGTTGTCGGCCGCGATGCGAGCGGTCTTGCGCACCTGGCCGTCGACCACGATCTCGACCGTCATGTCCGGCCGGTCCTCGCCGCTCGCCCGCAGGTAGTCCGCCATGGCCTCCAGGCAGAGCCCCGTGTCCCGCGTGCTGTTCCAGTACGTCGCGTGCTTGCGGTTATTGAGCAGGTACTTCACCAGCCCGGCCGCCCGGGGCGACTTGGGCGCGGTGCGGCAGAGCAGCTTGAGGTAAAACGCCTGCGCCTCGTACTCGCTGCCGTACCACCACCACCAGAATCCGCCGCTGTCCACCCGCAGATACGCCGTCTGGTTCTCGGCATCCTCGACGAGGAACTGCTCGATGTTGCGGATCAGCATGTCGCGTTGCTCCGCGTGGCGCAGAAGGTCCAGGCCCATCGCGAAGAGGGCCTTGCCGTAGACCGGCAGGTCTCCCCGATCGCGGTAGAGGAACTCGCGCATCGCGGCCTCTTCGAACGCGCGCTTGTCGCCCGCGATGCCGGCCGTGTCGGCCAGCACCATGTAGACCAGCGCGTCGAGGGCGTCGGCCTTGTCCTTGCCGCGCCTCTCGTCGCGGATCTCGGCGATCTGTTCGGCCTGGTAGGTCTTCAGCCATTCGATCCCGCGCCGAAGGACGTCGTCGGCAACGGCCACGCCGTTACGCCGCGCCACCAAAAGTCCGCGGACCACCCACGCCGTCGTGTGGGCGCCCGAGTGCTCGCCCCAGCCGCTGAACCAGCCCCAGCCTCCGTCGGCGAGCTGCATCGCGGCCAGGTCCTTCACGCCGGTGCGGACGATCTTCTCCATCTCCGCCGCGTCGAAGACCGGGTCGCGGTCATAGCGCTTCCACTGCTTCGCCCGCTCGGCGTCCGTTCCGATCTCCTGGGCGTTGAGATTCGTGCGCTTCGCCCCGATCGCATCGAGGTCGAGGCCCATGTCCTTCAGGATCTTCTGCGTCAACGCGGCGGGCAGGAAGCGGTTGAGGGTCTGCTCCGTGCAGCCGTACGGATAGTCGAGCAGGTACGGCAGCGCGTCCACCATCGCGCCGGCGAGGGTCGGCGAGTAGCGGATCTCCAGCCGCGTCTGCTCCGGCCGGCGTTCGGCCGGCATGCGGATCTCGAGCGCCGCCCGCGCGGCATCGGGCCGCACGACGCCGCTCCACGACTCGGTCTTGAGCATCCCGTGCACCTTGACCGGGAACTCCATCCGCATCGCGTCGGATTCCTCGTCCGTCAGCGCCTTCATGCGCACGACGGCGGCGCCCTCGCGAAGCGCCTTCACGCGCCAGTCCACGCGCGCCTCGCCACCGGCCTTGATCGTGACCACGCGCTTCGCCGCGCCGCCCGCCGCCATCGCCTCGAGACACCCGCCCTCCAGTTCGAGGACGGCGGTGACGGACTTGTCGCGTTCGAGGTAGTTGTGGACGTTCGCGGAGAGGACCACCTCGTCCTTCTCGACGAAGAACCGCGGCGCCTGCAGGCGCAGCATCAGGTTCTTCGCGGTCACCGCCTCGCCCGCCCCTTCGCCGCACCGCGTGCCGTGGGCCATCGCCCAGGTGCGGATCTTCCAGCCGGTGAGGTTTTCGGGCATCTTGAACTCCACCGTCGCCTCGCCGCCCGCGTCCGTCTCCAGCGAGGCCGTCCAGAAGGCGGTGTCGGCGAACTCGGTGCGGACCACCGCCTCCGCGAGCGGCTGTCCGCCGCCTGACGGATCGGCCACGGCCGACGCGGGCTGAGCATTCTCGACAGACAAGTCCGCCATCATCGGCGCCGCCGGCGCCGCGGCGGCCAGTTCCGTCACCGCACCCGGCTTCGCCATGGCCATCCGGGCACCCCGTGCTTTCGCCCCGCCCCAGGCTCCGCTCCCTCCGCCCATTCCGGTGAAGATGCCGCTCCGGCCCAGATCGTACAACTCCTCCTCGTCCGCCACCCCTTCGCCGAAGACGCCCAGGGCTCGCATGGCCAGTTCCTTCGGCCTCGTCAGCGGGCCGCAGCCGCGCAGCAGGCTGTGATCGGTCTGCGGGTGGTGCCGACGTCGCCACTTCCAGAAGAACTCCTTGATCTCCGGCACGTTGGAACCGCCGGAGATGTACTCGACCGACCGGTCGTAGACCGCGACGACGGTCGAGCCCACAAAGGGCCGGCCCTCGAGGTCGGTCAGGCGGATGCGCACCTGCGCGCGCTCGCCGGGCCTGTATTTCTCCTTCGAAGGCCGGACGTCGACATTCAGCACGCGTTTCTCCGGCGGCACGACGATCTCGCGCGTTTCCACGTGCACCCGGCCGCCGCCGACCGTGACCGCCTCGACAAAGAAGTTCGGCATGTCCTTCGTCGCCACCGAGATCTCGGCCAGCTCCGAGCGTCCCTTCAGCCGCAGCACCTTCGGCAGCGGGCAGACGCCGTTGGCGGCGCGCGCGAAGAGCAGGACGGTGCTGCCGGGCTGATCGGTGCTGACCAGCAGCCGCACGTTGTCCCCCGCGGCATACTCGCGCCGGTCGGGCGTGAGTTCGAGGTCGTTGAACCGGAAGTCGCCTCCCCCATCCTCTCCGCGGATGACGAAGACGTATCCGCCTTCGATCTCGTGGCCCTTCGAATCGGTGACGCGGAACGCGAGCCGGTACTGCCCGGCCTCGGAAGCCTTGATCTGCTGATGTCCCTGACCTTGGACGTCCGTGTCGAGATCCCAGCGTTGCACCGGCGTCTCGATGGGCCGGCGGGCGGCATAGCGGATGCGGTAGAGCGTCAGCTTGCCCTTGCCGGACACCGGCTTTCCGTCCAGCGTCCGCGCCGCGAACGAGGCGCCGATCGTGTCGCCGACCCGGCAGTAGCCGCGGTCGATCCACGCGTAGACCTTGAACGGTTTGCGGGCGACCATCACCTTGCCGCTGCCGACGATCGTCCGCCGCGATTCGTCGCGGACCTCGGCCGTGATCTTGTACTCGTGATCGAGATCGCCGAACATCGCCTTTGCCGCGGCGGTGTCGACCTCGATCTTCACCGTGCCGTCCTCGCCGACCGGCGCCTCGTTCTCCATCACGATCTCCGGCGGCGTCGAGGGCATCGGGCGCCACCACGGGTACGGGCGCGGGCAGCCCCAGATCGTCCAGCCGGGATACCAGAAGTAATCGCAGGCGAACCACCAGTAGCCCGGACCGTAGAACCAGTCCCACGGCATGGGCGCGTACCAGTGGCTGTACAGCGCGCTGCGCTCGACCTTGTACTTCACCGTCGCCCGGGTCACCGGCGCGCCGAAGTAGTACTTCGCCTTCACCGTCGCGGGGATCCGCTCGCCGAGCATCACCGGTTCCGCCGGCGCGTCGACGGTCACCTCGAACTCCGGTTTCTTATACTCCTCCACGCGGAAGCCGACGGCGCTGCAGCGGCCGAGGCCGGACCCCTCGACCTCGAGGTGGAACGCGCCCAGCGGCGCGTCGGCGGGCACGGTCCATGTGCCGTCGATCCCGGCATAGGCGTCGGCCCGGTACTCCTTCTTCAGGATCTCGTCGCCCTTGGGATTGCGGAGGATGACCGTGAACGTCCGGCCCGCGTGGGCGCTGTTCTCGGGCAGGTCGTACTTCGCCTCGCGGATCCAGACCTTGAACTTCACCTCCTGGCCGGGGCGGTAGACGGGGCGGTCGGTGATGCCGTAGGCGCGCAGCGCCCGGTACTCGGCGTCATACTGGTCGTTGACCCAGACCTGCTGGAAACCGAGGAACGCGAAGCGGCCCTCGGGCGTCGTCGCCGTGATCAGCGCCTGCGGCCACTGCTTGCCGTTCGGCCGCAGCTTCTCCATCGGCGGCACGCACAGGCCGTCTCCATCGCTGACGTCCGAGAACTCGGTGGTCCGGTGGTTCTGATAGCGATGCCCTTCCCGCCGTTCGAGCGGCTCGCCCCACCAGGTGAAGAACTCCAGTTTCGCGCCGGCGACCGGCGCGCCGGTGCGGGCGTCGGCGACGAAGTACAGCTTCGGCCCGGCGGTCTTCAGCTCGTTGTACGCGAGGTTCTTCTCCACGATGACGGTGTCGGCCACCCACAGGACCACGTGGTTCTCGTTGCCGCCCTCCATGCGGGCGGTGACGAAGTAGGCGCCGGGCTTCGCCAAGGGCGCGGTGACGGTAATGCGCCGGTCGAAGTGCTGTGCCAGCGGCCGGAGGTCGACCGACCACTCGGCCGCCGCCCCGCCGACGTACCGTCCATGGTCCTTGTCGATCAGCCGGTCGCCGATGTCCTCCAGGTTCATCACCCGCCAATCCGGCTGAACCGGGTTGGACTTGAAGTGCGCCTTGGCGTCGGCCAGCAGCCGCTCGACGTCGACCACGCGCGCCGTGAACGTCACGCGCCGGCCATTGCGAAACCGGTAGTCGAGCACCGGCTGGCCGGCCCCGCCGCCCGGCGCGGCGCGCGCGGCGGTCGGCTCGAAACGACCCCATGGATCGACGATCTGCGAGAGTTCCTTCCTGCGCCACTCCTTGTCGCCCGGTCCGTCGCGCTCGATGGCCCGCCGCCACCACTGCGCCGCCTGCGGATACTGCCGGCGGTCGGCGTAGAGGCGGGCAAGCTGGTCGTAGTCCTCCAACTCGCGGTATATGCCGATGAAGTCGAACTCCTCGGGCAGGCGGAAGCGCCGGATGCCCGTCGCCAGCTTCGCGATGGTCTCGTTGTCCGCCAGGCGGTGCAGCTCCCATGTGCCGCTCTCGTCCTTGCGGGTGTCCGATTCCTCGGCGGGCACGCGGTTGAAGAAGAACCCGTACTCCGCCATCGTCTGCACGCCGAACTGGGAGCGCAGGAAGTTGGCGAACATGCGCCGGACCGAGCGGCGCTGCCCGGGCTCGATCGCGACCGCCCGTTCGAGGAGCCACCGCCATCGCCCGCCGTCGTTCGCCGCGGTGTCCCACGACGCGGGGGCGCGGTAGTAGAGCGGGGCGCCGTTCTCGTCCACGGGGGCGCCCCGGCCCTCTCCGCCGCGGCGTCCGTCCCACCACCACGGTCCGGGCATCTCTTCGTAATCGGGCAGCTTCGAGAGATCGGTGAGGGCCTGCAGCTCCCAGGCGGCGTCGTATCCCCGCCCGCTCATGAGGGCGCGGGCGAAGTGGAGGTGGAAGTCGGCCGCCTGGAATCGGTCCGGGTCGCGGGCCGCGAGGGGCATGCCCTGCTGGAAGAGCTGCAGCGCGCGCACGCGGTCGCGTTCGGCGCAGCTCGCGTGCCGGCCGCCGCCGCGGTGGGGACCCCGCTCGAACTTGCCGGCCACGATGACCCCCCACGGCTGTCGGCCGAAGTCGCCTCCGTAGGCACGGGCGACGGCCAGCAACGCCCGCCAGTTCTCGGGGTGCGCGGCCACCGTTTTCTCGCAGAGGTCATCCCACTCGCCCCACAGCTCCGCCTGCTGGAGAGACCGGAGCGCCTGCTCGAAGTCGACGGGCACCTGGCGGGGGTCGATGTCCGGTTTGAAAAGGAACTGGCGATAGACCTCCACCGCCTCCTTCCCGTTCGAGTCCTTCGCGAGCTTCTCCGCGCGCGCGCGGGTCTCGCCGTAGTGGTCCGCCGACGCGGCGACGGCCATCGCCATCGCCCAGGCTGCGAACCCTCCCGTGCGTTTCATCTTCATGGTCTCCGCTTCACCTGCGTTCCCGTCCACGCCGTGCACATCTTCGCCGCTCCGCGTCTCATTCAATCTATATACGCGCGCCGCCCGCCCGACCTTCAATCCAGCGGCGCGGGGGCCATCTCGTCGATAGGCATCGAGGATCCTGGGGCGCAATTCCGGATCCATCATTTCACCCATCGCCGTCAGCAGCGTCCGGCACTGCTCGGCCGTTTCAGGGTCGCGACTCTCCAACAGGGCGGCACGAAGGCCCGCTGCGCCGCCGGATCGGCGATCCGGTAGCCGTGGCCCCACCTCTCGCCCTCCAGCAGGCCCATCTCCTTGAGATAGGCGAAGAGCCCCGCGCCAACCGCGTCGGGCCGGCTCTTGATGGCGAAGGCGATGCGGCCGACGCCGTTCCGGTCCAGCTCACGCCGGAGCGCACGCACGCGGGTCCACATGGCCTCGACGTCCGGCAGCACGAAATCGTCATCGTGGAACACGCCTGCCGTCCGGGCCTCGCGCGGGAGTTGACTACGAGGGCGGAACGTGACCGGCTAGTCCATCGGGTCGAACTTGTCCCTGGTCACATAGCAGATGGGGCAAACCCACCCTTCCGGGAGATCCTCAAAGGCCGTGCCCGGCGGCACGCCTTGCTCTGGATCGCCCTTCTCCGGATCGTATACGTAGCCGCAGTTGATGCAGATGTACCGGCCCGGCCGGCGCTCGGGGCGGAGGGTTTTCGTCATACCCGCCCCTTATGCCACGCCCGCGCGCCCATGCAAGCCCTGACCCCGCGGGCCGCGTCTGGCCCGCCGGCCCGCATCCCCCCGCGCCATCCCGGCCGGCACATCACGGCCCGCCGGGCGGCGGCGCTGCCGCTCAGTCTTCCCAGACATCCGGCAGCTGCGGCATGACGCCCTGCGGAACGGTCAGGGTCGTATTCCCGTAGGGATCCGTGGTCCAGTTGCCCGGCGCCCCAATGGAATAGATGATCCCGTAGACCATGTTTTGGGCGACGTACTGAGGCAGGCCCGTACCGACGTCACCCCAGATGGTGTTCTGGTGGATGGCCAGGGTCAGCGGCCCCACGTCCAGAATGGCCCGATTCGGCCCCGCTTCGTCGGACATGGGCCCCTTGATGTAGTTGTGAGAGATCAGGTGCAGCGGCGTCACGGCCACCGCTTGCTGATCGCGAATGGCGGTCAGTCCCGCGAGATGAACGATTTCACAGCCGATGATTTCGCATCCGGTCACTTCGGGCAGGATGTCGATCGCCGGCCCGAGGCCCGCGAACTGCACGGAGGTATTGTAGATGCCGAGGTTGGCGCAAGGCTGGCCCGATCCCATCACGAGCGCCGCTATCATCACGACGTCATCGGTCGGCGCCGTGACGAAGCAATCCTGCGCGTTGCAGTTGTGGCCCCAGAAGTCGAGGCCCCCGTTCATCCGGCAATTGTGGAACTTCACCTCCCCGCCGGTGCGAAGCACCTGCGTCCGCTCTTCGATCACCAATCCCTCCACGCGCTGCCACCCCGTGAGCATGGGAGCGCTGGGCGTAACGACCTGCAGGGCGCCCAAAAGCTGGGGCCGGCCCAGGCCAATGACATGTACGTTGCCGGCGTTCATGAACAGACTGCTCGGGTAACTTCCGGCGGCGATGACGACCGCGGCCCACCGGCCGCCGAACTGTATCGCCGCGGCGTTGTAGCCGTTCTGCGGCGTGTCGAACGGCTGGTCAATGGTGCCCGGCCCCGCGGGCGTGCCGTTCGTGGCAACCCAGATCACGTTGTCCAGGTTGGGCAAGCCCATGGCCCTCGCGTTGATCTGCACGACGTTGCCGAGCAGGTTGCTCACGGCGATGCCCAGGCCACCGACAATCGAAAGCGCCGTCCCCGGAGCCGCCGCCGTGAACGTGTTGACGATGCCGAAGGAGCTCAGTTCCTTCGCGCCCTGGGCGATCACGAGGGTGCCGGTGGAACTCGGCGCCAACTGCACGGTGCCGGGGGCCAGTACGCTGCCCGGCTGCACCTTGCTGCCGCGGATGTTCGCCAGCAGGGAGATGTCGGCGTCCACGATCGTACCGTCCAGGATCTTGCCGCTCACCACCGCGTTGTTGGCCAGCTCGGGATTCCCGACGGCGTTGGCGACGATCTGCAGCGTGTTGTAGGAGCCCGCGACGTCGCCGGCAAAGACGGTCCCCTGCGTCAGGGCCGTGCCGTTGATCTTGGCCGGCTGGATGGCGGCGGTCGCGCTGACGTCCGCGTCGATGATCTGGCCGTCAATGATATGGGTGCTTCGCACGGAGTTGGCTTGAAGCTCGATCGGCCCCACCGCGTTCGCCTGGATCTGTAGGTTGTTCCACAGGCCGTTCACGTCGCCGTTGAAGGTGGTCAGCTGCGTGAGGGCCGTGCCGTTGACCTTGGCCGGATTGATGTTCGCCCCCGTGGCCACCTTCGCATCGATCACGGCATCGTTCGCCAGGTGCGGCCCCGCGACGGCGCCGGCGGCGATCATGTTGGAGAGCACCCCGCCGGCCTGCACGCCCGCGGCGAGGATCGAGTACGCCGAAGCGGTCAGCCGCTCGCGCGGCGTCAGGGTTTGCGCGCCCACCACCAGCTCCAGGTACAGCGTGGCGTTCGTCAGCGCCTGGGGAAGGCCCGCGGCGTCATCGCCGACCGTGAACGAGTAAAGACCGTCCACCACCGAGACGCTCGCGTTGGTTTCGGTGTAGAGGGCGGTGCCGCCGCTGTCGGTCGTGTACAGCTTGACGATGAAGTCCTGGGTGCCGTTGACCAGGTTGGTCCCGTCCAGCAGGCGGCCCTGGTAGTTGAAGGTCGACGGCACCTGCGCCGTCACCGTCCCGGCCGACAGCAACCCCGCAGCCACCCCGAGCATCCACTTTTTGCGCATGTTCATCTTCTTCTCCCTTCGCTCTGTTTCCAGTGCCCCGTCATCGCCAAACCTCGTCTTCCGTTCGCGAGCGATCAGGGCACGACTTCGATCCGGTAGAAATGGTAGTTGGTCAACGTGGTGGTGGTGTCCGTGTAGAGGTTGGTCACCACGTACCACGGCGGCGAGGCGAAGCCGGTGGCCGTCACCTCGTCGATGCGGTTGCTGAACGCGGGGCTCGCCGTCAGGTCGCGCTCGCCCATGACCCGGTAGACCTTGTTGCTGCGCGCCACCCACCCCAGCTCCATGCCGCTGGGGACCGACCGGATCGACACGAGATGGAGGAAGGCCGTGTCGTCCGTCGGGTCGGTGCCCGCCGCGGCCTCCGCGTCATCGGGCGCGCCGTCGTCGTCCGTATCGGCGTCGTTGGGATCCGTGGCGGTGGTGGGCGAGAACGACGTGCCCGCGATCTCCGCGCCGTCCAGCAGCGTGTCGCTGTCGTTGTCCGGATCCACCTCGTCCGCCAGGCCGTCGCCATCCGTGTCCAGGAACGGCCGGAGGACGAAGGTGTTCAGGAAGCCCGCCTGGTTCCACACGGCGCCGCCCGACGAGACGGCGACCCCTCCGGGCTGGGCGACGGCCGTGACGTTCGACAGCGTCCCGCCGGCCGACCATTTCCCCGCGCCGTCGAGAACGTAGCTGATGTTCGTGTAGTTCTGCGCCCCCGCGCCCGAGGCGAAGATCAACGCCGCCATCGCTCCCACGCACCGCGCACCTCTTCTCATGGCTCCACCTCCAGCGCTCGATCCATGCTTCTCAAGCTCACCGGCGAGGGGGGGATGAAAGACTGTCTCCACAACCATTCTGCTCTCCAGTCCTACCGTCCCTGTTCCATTTTCCCCTGCGCGAGGCTGATTATCCCGAGCCTGTGGATGGAACTCAAGTCCTTTTCCGCAAAACTTTTGCACCCGGCGGGCGTCCGAGGCGAATGTGCCGCACGCGCATGGTCATGGGGACGCTCACAGGACCGTGCGCGGTACGGTCGGCAACCGTGCCGCGAAACGATCTACAGGGCGAAGTACTTGGCCTGGGGGTGATGGACGACGATGGCGCTGGTGGACTGCTCGGGCACCATCTGCATGTTCTCGGTGAGGGTGACTCCGATGCGCTCGGGCTTCAGCAGGGCAAACACGGGGCCATGGGCGTTGAGGTCCGGGCAGGCGGGATAGCCGAAACCGTATCGCGAACCCTGGTAGTCCTGCACGACGTAGCCCGCGAGATCGGCGGGACGCTGCCTGCCGATGCCCATCTCGACGCGCATGCGTTCGTGCCAGTACTCGGCGAGCGCATCCGTCGCCTCCACGCTGAAGCCGTGGAGCATCAGGTAATCATGGTAGGCGTTGCGCGCGAAGAGGTCGTGGATTTCGCGGTCGATCCTCTCGCCGACGGTCGCCACGAAGAACCCCGCCACGTCGCCGCCCTCGGCCTTCGTCTTGAAGAAATCCGCGATGCAGAACCGCGGGGGCGCCGCGCGCCGCGGGAAGCCGAATTCCCAGACACGGCCCTCGTCCTCGACCCACAATCGTTCCGCCTCGCTCCAACAGCGAAAGTAGCCGTAGGCCACGCGCGGCCGGACCAGGCCGTCCTCGGTCGCGCGCCTCTGGAAATCCGCGTAGAGCGGCCGCACCTTGTTCTCGATCAGGTCGCGGTACTCGTCCGCCGACATCCGGCCGCGCCGATACCCCCATCGGCCCCGGAAGAGGGCTTCCTCGTTGACGTATGCGAACAGATCCGACGGGGCGACGTCGTCGACCCACCGCAGTCCCAGGAACGGCACGACCGGCACACGCACGTCGCGGCGCACCGGGACGTCGGCCCCGCCCCCGCCCGCCGTGCGCGCCTCCGCCGCGGGACTCCATGTCGTGGCCTCCAGGCGGCCCGCCTCGAACTCCTGCACCGCCTTCAACCCCGCGAACGCGTCGGCGCAGTAGACCACCGGCCGGTTGTAGTGCGGCGCACAGGACTCGGCGACGAACTTCCGCGTCAAGGCCGCGCCCCCCAGCAGGATCGGCACGCCCAGGCCCGCCTCGGCGTACTGGGGCATGCTCTCCTGCATCACGATCGCGGACTTCACCAGCAGGCCGCTCAGGCCCACCAGATCGACCTGCAGCTCCCGGGCCCTGGCGATGATCGTCTCCGCGGGCACCCTGATGCCCAGGTTGAAGACCCGGTAGCCGTTGTTCGAGAGGATGATGTCCACCAGATTCTTTCCGATGTCATGGACATCGCCCTGGACGGTGGCCAGCAGGATCTTCACGCCCCTCTGGCCCTGGGACCGATCCATGAACGGTTCCAGGAACGACACGGACCGCTTCATCGCCTCCGCCGACTGAAGGACGAACGGAAGCAGGATCTCGCCCCGGCCGAAGAGCTCGCCGACGTGTCGCATGGCCGGCACGAGGATCTGGTTGATGATGGCCGTCGGAACAAACCGGCGCCGCAGGATGGCGAGCAGGTCCTCGATCCCCTCCTTGTCGCCCCTGACCACGCGGTCGAACAGCGCCGCCTCCGCCGGGCCCTGGGCGGCTTGCCCTTCTCCGGGTGGTGCCGGAGGGCTCATCTTGTGGAAGTGGTCGATGAACCGCGCCAGCGGCTTCTTCTCCGGGTCCCGCACGCGGTCGAGCAGCAGGTCGAGACAGATCTCGCGATCCTCGGCGGAGATCGAGGCGAGCGGCAGGACCTTGGCGGCGTCGACGATGGCGGCGTCGAGGCCCGCCGCGACCGCCTCGTGCAGGAACACGGAGTTCAGGATGCGCCGGGCGGGAGGGGGCAGGCCGAAGGAGACATTGCTGACGCCGAGCGACGTGAAGACGCCGGGCCGTTCGCCCTTGATCCGCCGGAGGGCCTCCAGGGTCTGCGCCGCGGCGTCGCGGAGCGTATCGTCGCCGGCCCCCACGGTGAACGTCAGGGGATCGAAGATGAGGTCCTGCGGACGCAGTCGATGCCGGTCGACCGCGCGATCGTGAATCCGCCGGGCCACGTCCACCTTGTCGGCCGCGGTCATGGCCATGCCCTTCTCGCCGATCGTCAGGGCGATCACCGCCGCGCCGTATTCCTTCACCAGGGGGCAGACGCGGTCCAGATTCCTCCCGCCATCCTCGAGATGGATGGAGTTGACGACGCACCGCCCGGGGTAGATGCGAAGCACCGCCTCGATGCAATCCGGAGCGGTGGAATCGAGCACCAGCGGAAGCCGCACGCGGCCCGCCATCATCCCTACCAGGGTGAGGAGGTCCTTCTTCTCATCCCGGCCCGCGTAGGCCGCGCACAGGTCGAGCAGGTGCGCTCCCGACTGCTCCTGTTCCAGGGCGATCCGGACGCAACCCTCGTAGTCATCGGCCAGCAGGCAGTCCCGGAATCGCTTCGACCCGTTCGCATTGCAGCGCTCGCCGATGAGCAGCGGACGGGGATCCTGTTCGATTTCAACGGCCTGGAAGAGACTGGAAACGGAAGGCTTCACGGCGCCGCCACTCACTCGCTGCCCAGGGAATCGTCGCCATACTCGTCCTCCGCCGCGGCGGAGATCAGGTCGCGCCGCCGAACGAACCTGAGGCGCACGGCGTCCGGCACCGAATAGAACGCGACCAGGTCGTCAAGCATGGTGAGGATCCACGGATGCGCGAAGGAACCGCCGTTCTTGGAGAAGACCATTCCGTCCGCGATGTAGTTGCAGGAATGATCCGATTCCTCGAACCACCCCAGGGGGGCGCGGGTGTCGAAGCGCATCGGCCACATGTGGGCGGGATTGGCCTCTTCGCGCCCCAGCCGCTGGTAGAGGTTCAACCGGACCGGGGGCGGCAGACTCAGAACGAAGTCGTCGGTCGGCCGGAGGACCGCACTCGCCGTGGAGGCCTCGAACCGGGCGGTGTCGAGGAGGGCTTCCCGCTGCGCCGCCGACATGCCGCACGCGCCGAGAACGTCGGTCAGCAGCTCCGGCGTTCCGACGCGCAGAAACCACTCCTCGTGGTCGCGCACCCGCAGCGGGATGCGGATCCGCGAAGGCGGTATCTCGATGACCGTCGGGGCGTAACGCAGCGTGCCCCAGGGGCCGGGGGCGCAGGTGTGCAGGTCGACATCCGGAGGCGCGTCGCGCGGAGCCGTCGCCCGCCCGAGCCAGAAGGCGGCCGCCACCGCGACCCCGGCGCACAGGGCTGCCGTGATCCCTCGCGCACGTCGGATTCCTGATCGGTCGTCGGGCATCGCGGAGCATCTCTTTCCCGGGCGCCGCCTTCCCCTCCCGGCAACACCCGCGCCGAAAGCGCCGTACGGTATCACCCGGCGCGGAGGAATCAAGCCCGCTCGATCGCCCCGCACCCGCCGACCGGCCGTGCGGGCGGCACGTCGGGCCCCGCGGACGGGCCGCCGCCTGCGACCGAACCGCGCGAATCCCGGACCTCCACGACCCCGCCGCGACCGTCGAGCCCATCGCGAGACGCGGGGTGCGGCCCGCCTTCTTGACGCGGCGGCTGGAGCACATCATGCTGACCGGCAACCGCGCGGTGCGCGGTGCGGCCGTCGCTCGAAACACGAACGCGGGAGTTGCCGGCATGAATCCGACTCGTTCACCCCTGCCGCTTTCGCGGCGCGCATTCCTTCTGCAGACGGCCCTCGCCGGGTGCGCGGTCCGCGCCGGCGCGGCGGCCGATTCCCCGGCGGCCGAGGCCGGCGCGGCGCCCCGTTTCCCGCTCATCGGCTTCTCGAAGCCGTTTCAGGCCTTGTCGCCGGAGCGGACGGCCGAGATGGTCGCCGCCGTCGGATGGGACGGCGTGGAGATGCCGGTGCGCGCGAGGGGCCAGGTGGAACCGGAGCGCGCGCCGGACGACCTCCCGGGGTACGTCGATGCCCTGCGGCGCGCACGTCGCGACATCTACATCGCCACCACCGACATCACGTCGATCCGCCAGCCCCACGCCGAGACGGTGCTGCGCACCGCGGCCAGGCTGGGGATCAAGCGCGTCCGGCTCGGTCCCTGGATGTACCGCCCCGACCAGCCGCCGGCGGACCGCCTGAAGGAGATCGCCCCCGCCCTGCGCGACCTCGCCGACGCGTGCCGGGACCTCGGCCTGCAGGCCGGCGTCCAGAACCACTCGGGCCGCCGCTACGTGGGCGCGCCGGTGTGGGACGTGTACTCGATGATCCGCGACCTCGATCCCCGCCACATCGGCATGTGCTTCGACATCGGCCACGCCACGGTCGAGGGCGGCCTGTCGTGGCCCATCGAGGCCCGTTTGATGGAGCCGTTCTACACGGCGGTGTATGTGAAGGATTTTGTCTGGAAGAAGGAGGCGGACGGCTGGAAGGAGTCGTGGTGCCCCCTCGGCGAGGGCATGGTGAGCCGCACCTTCTTCGACGGATTGCGGAAATCCGCGTACCGCGGCCCCATCAGCCAGCACCACGAGTACGAACTCGGCGACGAAAGGCAGATGCTCGCCCACATGCAGCGCGACCTCCGGGCGCTCAAGGCGTGGCTGGAGCCGGCGCCCGCCCGCGCGTGACGGCATCGAGGACCCTGTCGGGGGCGGGAGGGGCCGCGGCCTCGCGGTCCGCCCGTCTCTCCGTTTCCACGCGGTACGTGCTTCTCCCGGCCGGCGGGGCCGCCGGCCCTCCCATCGCGCGCCGCCCCCTGTCCGGGGGCCGATTCCCGGCAGGAGCCGCGTGAAGACAGTGGTCGGCGAGAGGTGAGTGCCGGCCGGCCTTCCCGATCGTGAATCGCCCCCATCCCCACGAACCGCATCGTCCCCGCGCGCCCCCGCGGGCATGGGCCGGGGGCCGGGCGGATTGCTGTTTGACCTGCCGGACCCGTTTCGCTATTAGTGCGCCGTCGTTTTCCGTCGGCCGGCTCGATCCATGCCGTGCCTGCAACCCCGCAACATGAGGAACGGAACAATGAAGTACGGGCTGAAGATCCGTGAACACGGCGCGCTGGATTTCGTGTCGCTCGGCGCCCTCGTCCACCGCCTCGATCCAGGGATCATCCCCTTCCGCAAGGCGACCTCCTGCCAGATCCACGTCAGCGGCGGCGAGTTCAACGTCGCGGCGAATCTCGCCGACTGCTTCCGGCTGACTACCGGCATCGTGACGGCGATGGTGGAGTATCCGATCGGCGACCTGATTGCCGAGCGCGTGCGGGCGATGGGCGTGAAGCCGTTCTACACGTTCTTCAAGCACGACGGCGTCCACGGTCCCAACATGGCCGCCGTCTACAGCGACCGCGGCCAGGGCGTCCGCGCCCCCGTGGTGTTCTACAACCGCTGCCACGAGGCGGCCGGTCTGCTGAAGCCGGGCGACATCGACTGGAAGACCGTCTTCGCCGGCGGCGTCCGCTGGTTCCACAGCGGCGGCATCTTCGCCGCCCTCTCGCCGACGACGGCGGAGGTGATCGTCGAGGCCATGCAGGCGGCCAAGGCGGCGGGGGCCGTCACCTCCTTCGACCTCAACTACCGGGCCAAGCTCTGGAACATCGTCGGCGGCCACGACCGCGCGGTGGAGGTCCTCGACCGCATCGTGAGAAACGTCGATGTGATCGTCGGCAACGAGGAAGACCTGCAGCTCGGCCTCGGCATCCCCGGCCCCGAGGTCGCCGCCAGGTCGAAGCTCGATCCGAGCGCCTTCTTCAGCATGATGGGCAACGTCCTCAAGAAGCATCCGCACGTGAAGGTCGTCGCGACCACGCTCCGCGAGGTGCATTCCACCAACCGCCACAGCTGGAGCGCGGTGGCCTGGGTCGACGGGCAGACCTACCAGGCCCCCACGTGCGAGCTCGACGTGCTCGACCGCGTCGGCGGCGGCGACGGCTACGCCTCCGGCTTCTTCTACGGCCTCCTGACCGGCGCCGACCCGCAGGAGGCGGTGAACCTGGGCTGGGCCCATGGCGCGCTGCTCACCACCTTCCCCGGCGATACGACCATGGCCACCGTGGAGCAGGTGAAGACGTTCGCCAAGGGCGGCTCGGCGCGCATCCAGCGCTGAGGGTAGAACCGGCGGTTGGACCGCGTTGAGGCCGGTCCGTTCCGGCGACGGCGCGGGAGGGGGGTTGCGGCGTGTGCGCCTGAGGCGGCGAGCCGCAACCCAACGGTTTGGGTCGTTCAATGCTCTCCCTCCGATCCGTCCCTTCCTCCGTGCCACCGCGCCGCCTTCTGAGATGGTTCCGCTCCGCCTTCCACGGAGAAACCTCCCGGGAGAACATCCTGCGTATGTCCGCGTCATGTTCGGGCGGAACAATCCATGCCCTTACGGGCGCGCGGCCAACCGCTTCCCCTGCGGGCGCCGCGGTCCGCAGGGGCGCCGCGAGGCGCGACGGATCTCGCATGCGCGAGCGCGCGGATGCGCGCGCCGCGGCGCTTCTCAAACGTGTGAGCTTGACATTCGCACCCCGCGCCTCCATCCTCCTTGCGAAGCTGAGCAACTCCGGAGGACATGGCCATGGCCAAGGCGGACATCGGACTGATCGGACTGGCGGTGATGGGCGAGAACCTCATCCTGAACATGGAGAGCAAGGGGTTCACGGTCGCCTGCTTCAACCGCACGACCCGCAAGGTCGACGACTTCATCGGCGGGCGGGCGAAGGGGAAGAAGATCCTGGGCGCGCACAGCGTCGCGGAGCTGGTCCGCCTGCTCAAGAAGCCCCGGAAGGTGATGCTGATGGTGAAGGCGGGCCAGGCGGTGGATGACTTCATCGAGCAGCTCATCCCCCACCTGAGCCGGGGCGACATCGTCATCGACGGCGGCAACAGCCACTTCCCCGACACGACCCGCCGCACGCAGTACCTGGAGAGCAAGGGCCTGCGGTACGTCGGCACCGGCGTTTCCGGCGGCGAGGAAGGCGCGCTGCGCGGTCCGTCGATCATGCCGGGAGGCACGCCGGCGGCCTGGCCCCACGTGAAGCCGATCTTCCAGGCCATCTGCGCGAAGACCGACCAGGGCGAGCCGTGCTGCGACTGGGTCGGCGAGAACGGCGCCGGCCACTTCGTGAAGATGGTCCACAACGGCATCGAGTACGGCGACATGCAGATGATCTGCGAGACGTACCAGATGATGCGTCAGGGGCTGGGCATGAGCAACCCCGAGATGCACAGGGTTTTCGCGGCGTGGAACAAGGGCGAGCTGGACAGCTACCTCATCGAGATCACCCGCGACATCCTGGCCGTGCGGGACGAGGAGGGCCGCGAGGTGGTGGACCTCATACTCGACACCGCCGGCCAGAAGGGAACGGGCAAGTGGGCGGTCATCGCCGCGCTGGACTCCGGCATGCCGCTGACGCTGATCAGCGAGGCGGTCTTCGCCCGCTGTCTGTCGGCGGTGAAGGACGAGCGGGTGGCGGCCTCGAAGATCCTCAAGGGGCCGCGCGGCCGGTCTGCCGGCAAGCGAGCCGCCCTGGTCAACGACCTCCGCCGGGCGCTGTACGCATCGAAGATCGTCTCGTACGCGCAGGGCTACCAGCTCATGCGCGCCGCGGCGAAGGAGTACGGCTGGAACCTGAACTACGGCGGGATCGCGCTGATGTGGCGCGGCGGATGCATCATCCGGTCGGCCTTCCTGGGCGGGATCAAGGAGGCGTTCGACCGCAATCCGGCGCTGAGCAACCTGCTGCTCGATCCGTTCTTCCAGAAGGCGACGGCCCAGGCGCAGACCTCCTGGCGCCGCGTCATTTCGCTGGCGACGGAACTGGGCATCCCGGTCCCCGCGATGAGCGCGGCCCTGGCCTATTACGACGGCTACCGCAGCGCACGGCTGCCCGCCAACCTGCTACAGGCCCAGCGCGACTACTTCGGCGCGCACACCTACGAACGCGTCGACAAGCCGCGCGGGCAGTTCTTTCACACCAACTGGACCGGCCGCGGCGGGACGACGGCCGCCTCGACGTACACGGTGTGATTCACGCGACGCCCGCGAGACAACGAACGCATCCAACCGGATGAGGAGAAGAACATGAAAGACGAGCTCTTTGACGTGGAAGGCAAGGTGGCGGTACTCACGGGGGCCGGCGGGGTGCTCGTCGGCGCCATGGCGAGGGAACTCGCGCGGCGCGGCGCGCGCGTGGTGGTGATGGACCGCGTGGCCGAGGCGGCGCACCTCGCGTGCGAGGCAATCCGCAAGGAGGGCGGCGAGGCGGAACCGGTCATCTGCGACGTGCTGGTGCACCAGAGCCTGGAGGAGGCGGTCGGCTGCACCGTGCAGACGTTCGGCCGCGTGGACATCCTGGTCAACGGGGCGGGCGGCAACAAGAGGGAGGCCTCGACCTCGCCCGACCTGAGTTTCTTCGACCTGCCGGCGGACGCCCTGAGCTTCGTGCTGGAGCTGAACCTGATGGGCACGATCCTGCCCTCGCAGGTCTTCGGCCGGGTCATGGCGGGGCAGAAGAGCGGCGTGATCGTCAACATCTCGTCGATGAACTCCTTCCGGCCGCTCACCAAGATCGTCGGCTACTCCGCGGCGAAGGCGGCGATCAACAACTTCACGCAATGGCTGGCGGTGCACATGGCGCAGAACCACTCGCCGAACATCCGCGTGAATGCGATCGCCCCCGGCTTCTTCGAGACCACGCAGAACAAGTTCCTGCTGCGCGACGAGAACACGGGTGAACTGAGCGCCCGCGGCCATCAGATCATCAGCCACACGCCGATGGGCCGCTTCGGCGTGCCCGCCGACCTCATGGGCGCGCTGCTCTGGCTCGTCTCGCCCGCGTCCTCGTTCGTCACCGGCATCGTGGTGCCGGTGGACGGCGGATTCTCGGCCTTCTCCGGGGTGTAGACGGTCCGCCGTGAGCGGTCGGGCCGCGGTTCGCCGCCGTGGACGTTGCCGTGATCACACAGAAGGACATCGCGCGGGCGCTCGGCGTGTCGGTCTCGCTGGTCTCGCGGGCCCTCGGCGGCAAGGCCAAGGCGATCGGCGCGCGCGACGGAACCATCGCCCGCATCCGGCGGATGGCGTCCTCCCTCCACTACGTGCCCAATGCCGCGGCGCGATCCCTGCGCGGCGCCGCGGCCAACACGCTGGGCGTCGTCGTCTTCGACTTCGACGATCCGTTCTTCAATGCGGTCATCACGGCCATCCAACACCGGGCGCACGCCAGCGGCTACTCGCTGGTGCTGGTGGGCTTCGAGCGCCGCCGCGTCGAACCGGCCGATCTGGACCCGCTGCTGAAGCACCGGCCCGACGGCTTGATCATCGCCGGCAGCGGGCCGGTGGGTCCCTGGCTCCGCCCCTTTCTCCGGCCCGGCCGGCCGGTGGTGCGGATCGGAACCGGCAAGGGCATGCCCGGGATGCGCGCGGTCTCGACCGACCACGCCGCCGGCGTCCGCGCCGTGGTCGCGCACTTGACAGGCCTGGGCCACCGGCGTATCGCTTTTCTGGGCACCACGTCCGCGCTGCCCAGGCAGCGCTACCGGATCATGGCGGGCGAGCTGCGGCGGCGTGCCCTGGAGTGTCGTCGGGAATGGGCGGTCTTCTCCGACGCCTGCGCGGCCGAAGCGGGCTATGGGGTGTGCCGGGAATGGGTGGAGAAACGGAGAGACGGGGGCGTGACCGCGCTGGTCGCGTCGAGCGATGTCGTGGCGATGAGCGCGCTCAGGGCGCTCCATGAGGCGGGGGTGCGCGTGCCCGCCGAGGTGTCGCTGACCGGTTTCGACGACATCCCGGCGGCCCGCATGGCGATCCCGGCCCTGACCACGGTACGGCAGCCCGTGGAAGCGATGGTGGAGGCGGCCTTCGCCCTGGTCACGCGGCAGCAGGAGGCCGCCGCGGATTCCGCGAGGTTCACGCCCGAGCTGGTCGTGCGCGAATCCACGGCGCCTCCCGGGGTGAAGACGGTCCGAACGGCATCGAACGAAGTAAGGAGTCTGTCCAGGCCATGAAGCGTGATTTCATGCATTCGAATTTCGCCCTGCTCTGCCCGACGGCCGAACGCCTTTATCACGAATACGCGGCGGCGATGCCGATCATCGACTACCACTCGCATCTCTCCCCCCGCGACATCGCGCAGAACCGCGCCTTCGCCAACCTGTACGAGGCGTGGCTCGAGGGCGATCACTACAAGTGGCGGGCGATGCGCTCCAACGGCGTGGCGGAGCGTTTCTGCACCGGCGACGCCCCGCCCTGGGAGAAGTTCCAGAAGTGGGCCGAGACCGTCCCCTACACCCTTCGCAATCCGCTCTACCACTGGACCCACCTCGAGCTCCGCTTTCCTTTCGGCCTCACGGGCAAACTGCTTTCGCCCGCCACGGCGAAGGAGATCTGGGACGCGTGCAACGAGAAACTGGCGAGGCCCGAGTTCACGACCCGCGGCCTGCTGCGGCAGTTCCGCGTCACGGTGCAGTGCACCACGGACGATCCGGCGCAGGGGCTCAAGTGGCACAAGGCCTGCGCGAGCGATGCGGCCTTCCCCATCAGGATCCTGCCCACCTTCCGTCCCGACGCCTGCTTCGCGGTCGATGCGCCCGACCGCCTGAATCCCTGGCTCGACAGCCTGGGCGCCGCGGCCAACGTCGACGTCAGGACGTACGACACCCTCCTCGCCGCGCTGCGGCGCCGGATGGAGGCCTTCCACGCCGCCGGCTGCCGCCTGGCCGACCACGGCCTGGAGCGGCCGTACGGCGAGGGTTTCCGCGCGTCCACCGTGACCGCGACCTTCGCCAAGGCGCGCGCCGGCCGCCGCGTGCTGCCGCGCGAGGCGGACGAATTCAAGTCCGCGGTGCTCTTCGAGCTCGGGCGGATGTACGCGGAGAAGGGCTGGACCATGCAGCTTCACTTCGGCCCCATCCGCAACAACAACTCGCGGATGTTCCGCGCGCTGGGGCCGGACACCGGGTTCGACTCGATCGGCGACGCCGAGATGGCCCGGCCGCTGGCGCGGATGCTGGACCGCCTCGACCGCGACGGAAAGCTCCCGAAGACCATCCTCTACAACATCAACCCGAAGGACAACGAGACCTTCGCGACGATGATCGGGAACTTCCAGGACGGATCGATCCCGGGCAAGATCCAGTACGGCAGCGCCTGGTGGTTCCTCGACCAGAGGGACGGCATGGAGAAACAGCTCGACGCCCTGTCGAACCTCGGTCTGCTGAGCCGCTTCGTCGGCATGCTGACCGATTCGCGATCGTTCCTGTCGTTCAGCCGCCACGACTACTTCCGACGCGTGCTGTGCAACAAGCTCGGGCAGGAGATGGAACAGGGGCTGATGCCCGATGACTTCGGCATGGTCGGGGCCATGATCCGCGACATCTGCTACAACAACGCCGCGCGCTACTTCGGTTTCGAGGGCGTCTC
>CAZSUU010000012.1:42205-102779 GCA_964610105.1 uncultured Verrucomicrobiota bacterium
AACCGCTGGTACTACCGCATCGGCCGCCGGGTCTGGCCCTACGAAATCCTGTACTTCCTCTTCCACGACCGCCGCACAGCCCAGGGGCCCACCCTCGGCGAGTTCCTGGCGCTTCGCGAAACCGGATGGCGACCGGGGATACCGCAGGAGAACCTCGTGACGGACGGCGAAACCGCCGTCGCTCCCTTCGTGCGCGCCGCATTCTGGCCATATCCGGGAGGATCCGCGGCCCCGCGGACCTGAGAGTCGACGTTCCTCGGCAGAAGCGGCGGAGGCCAATCCATCAGCGCGCCGTCAGTAGATCGGCATATGAGCCCGCGATGAGATCGCCCTCGTGAATGCCGAGGGCAATCATGAGTTCCTGCGCGATCCGATGGCCCTCCCCGGCCGGCTGGCCTTCCCGCAGCTCGACCTCCAGCTCGACGAAAGAGCCGAGGCCGGCCACGGAGTCGAGGTGAATGCGGGTCTGACCGACGCGGAAGAACAGCCGGGTCTTGACGACCGTCGGCCCTTCGCCCAGCGCGGCGGAAAGGACGGCTCGCACGTCGGCCGGCGACGTGACGCGGGCCATGGAGTAGTCGGACCGTTTGGCGCCCGCCACGTCGGGGCGGCAGTAGAAGATCAGCTCGCCCGCGTCGGGCGCGAGCTGCCGGAGCTTCAGGCGACCATGGGAGCAGGGAAAGAAGGTGTCGTGTTGCTCGATGGTCACGACGGGAGAGTCGCTCAGCCGCTCGGCCAACGCCCGCATTCGTGCCAGGTCCGAAACCCGCGCCTTGATCTCGATATTGGATCGCATGCGTGAATCCTGTTCATGCGCCGCAAGAAACTGCGACGCTTTCACAGTGAGCTATGCTACACTGCGCGGGCGTTTCAAAGAAACGCGGGTTTTGTACGCATCACGATGGCCGTCCCGATGAAAGGAGAGGATGTGAACCGGAGAACCTTCACCAAGTCGCTGCCCGCTCTCACCGTGCTGGCCGGCGCCGCCTCCAGCTTCGCGCAGGAGACGTCCGCGGTCGCCCAGGCGAAGCCCGAAGCGCCGACGGATCTGCAACCCATCACGCTGCTGAAGCCCCAGACCGAAGGGGGGGCGTCGGTCCTGGCTTCCCTGTGGAAACGGAAGACCACGCGCGGCATGACCGCCGAGAAGCTCCCGCCGCAAACACTGTCGAATCTCCTGTGGGCCGCGTTCGGCGTGAATCGCGAGAAAGGACCGTCGGGGAGGACGGGGCGGACCGCGGCCTCGGCGAGCAACTCGCAGGAAGTCGATATCTACGTGGCGCTGCCGGAGGGCATCTATCTGTATGACGCGGTGCCCCACCGCCTGGTGCCCGCGGTCAGCGGCGATCTGCGCGGCCTGGCCGGACGCCGCCGCGGCGGCGGTGTCATGGCGCCGGTGCGCCTGATCTACGTCGTAGACCTCGCCAAGTTCGCCCAGGCGCCGTTCCAGGAGCCCGGACTGAAGGACGTCGAGATTCAGAAGATGTATTACGGCGTCGATACCGGTCTCATCGCCGGGAACGTCTACCTGTTCGCCGCCTCGCAGGGCCTCGCCGCCTGGTTCCACAACTGCAACCGGACGGAGCTGGCGACGGTTTTGAAACTCCGCCCCGACCAACGCGTGATGTTCGGACAGACCATCGGCTTCCCCGCGCCGGCATGAGCGAAGACGGTCGAAAGTCCTGTGGCACCGGCTCTGACCCGCAACCCAATTCGGCCGATTGGAGCTTCGGGATTCCTTAAGATTGGAATCTGGAGCTTGAGGCGTGGGACTTGCGGCCGCACCCGCATCGCACCGTCGGATGCAGCGCAAGCATTCGAGCACGAAGAATGCGCAAGCAGATACTGCGCAGAACCGTGCATAACGTTCGACGAGGGGCTATCGCGAGGCATCCACCTCCGGTCGCGGTCTGTTCAGGAAGAAGAGTTGGAGTGGGAGTGGGAGTTGGAGTCAATGTCCTGGCGCGTGCGGCTGTGGGTGTCGCGGCCGAGGTAGTAGTTAGCCCAGCCGGAGGTGCTCTGCAGCGACGGGTCGCGGGGCGGAATGTACTGGGCCGGCATGTCGGCAACCTTTCCCTGTGACTTCATCCGGCGGTAGATCACGGTCCATGCGCACGGCTTCTCGCCGGGGTGCGCCTCGCAGGTTCCGTCGGCACTGCCGCCGCAGGGGCCGTTGCGCTGGTTCTTCTCGCAGGTGCCCATCGGACAGCAGTAGGCCAGGTCCGGCAGGGCGCAATCGCCGCAGTCCTGGCAGTCGAAGAGGGCCAGTTTCTGCACATGCTCCGCGAAATGCGAGAATCGCGCCAGGCGCCCCCGGTCGCCGATCGCCCGGTACCAGGCGCGCATCGCGCGGTAGCCCGGACTGCGCTCGTCGAAGAAGGCCCGATGAAAGCCGCGCATCACCGCGTACCCCGCCCCGCCCCGGCCTCCCTTGAGGCACGGCAGCGGGTCCGGATCGGCCGCGGCCTCCGAACGGTAGGTGTCGGGCGGCGGGAACAGGTAGTACTCGCCCGGCCGGCCGTACCGGATCTCCGGCACGAATTCCTCCCACCGCGGCGCGAGCTCGCCGGCGCGCGCGAGGATCGTCTCGACATCCTCGAACTTCAACCCAAACCCGCCGATGTGCACCCCCGCGAAACCCATCCCGCGGAATGCCGCCACCATCTTCGCCGCGCGCTCAAGGCGCGCGCCGCGGCCCTTGTCCGCCGAGGCCGCCTCCTTCGTCAGTTGCGCCAGGAGCGCGTCGGTGACCACGCAGCCCGGCACGCCCCCTCGATGCATCGTCGCCGCGGCACCTTTCGTAAGCACATAGACGTAGCCGATCACGGGCGTGCGGAGGCCGCGGGCGGCGAGGTAGCGCCGGACCTCGAGGAATCTGCGAAGGTCGTAGCCGAGCTGGGTGACGACGAACGCGGCACCGGCCCGGATCTTCTTCTCCATCTTCACGAACTGGGGCACCAGCTCCTCCTCGGTCGCCTTGAACGGCGACACCGCCGCCCCGCAGAAGAAGCGCGTCGGCGGAAGTCGGTCCATGCCCTCTCCCTTGCGGGACGGCACTTCGAGGCCGGCGTTCATCTCCGAGAGCAGGCGCAGGGCCTGCACGGAGTCCAGGTCGAACACCGGCTTCGCGCGTCCCCGCCCCGCGTCGACGGGGTAGTCGCCGGTCAGCACGAGGAGGTTGTGCAACCCCGCCCGGGCCAGCGCCCACGCGCGCGCCTCCAGGCTGTTGCGGTTGAAGTCGCGGCACGACACGTGGACGAGCGTGTCGACGCCCGCCCCCTGCGCCTCGCGCGCCACCCCATCGGGCGAGATCGCCGCCCCGCCGCCCGGCAGATCGGTGAGGCTCAGCGCATGCACCGCAAGACCGGCCTCGCGGATGCGCGCGGCGAGCTGGACCGCCGCATCGATCCCCGCGCCGGCGCATCCCCGCCCGGGGACCACCTCGACGGTGACCACGAACCCACCCTGTTCGATTTGCTCACGGAACATGAAGCCCCTCCGCCGGACCTCCGCCCCGTCAGATCCGACCTTCCCGCGCCGCCTCGATGAAACTCATGCCGTATTCGTCCGCGCCCTCGAGCAACGCACGCGCCAGCGCGAATCCTTCCGAGGCCGTGTCGAGGCCGGCCAGGATGCCGGCGTTGATCTGGGCGGGGTCGACGATGCCCGCGTCGGCGCCCGCCTCGACACAGAGCCACGTGAAGACCTGGTTGATCAGCCGGCGCGCCGGCATGCCGAAGGAGACATTGCTGAAGCCGCCGGCAACGTGGACGCCGGGCCCCCACCGCCCGCGCAGGCCGCGCACGGCGTCGATCACCAGCTTCCCGTTGGCGGAGCTGGTGGAGATCGGCATCACGAGCGGGTCGAGAAACAGGTCGGCGTCATGCAGCCCGGCCGCGCGGAGCAGGGGCACCAGGCGCTCGATGTTGGCGAGGCGTCCTTCGACATCCGCCGGGAGTGCCTCCTCTCCCGCGGCCGATGCGATGACCACCGCCTTGAACTCGGCGGCCAGGGCGATGGCGCCCTGCCGCTCGAGCGAGACGGAATTGATCATCGGCTGGCCGCGCACCGGATCGCAGGCCTCCAGCCCCGCGCGGAGCACGGCGGGGTCGGAGGAATCGATGCTGAGGGGCAGCGTGGAAGCGCCCTGGATCACCGCGGCGGTCCAGCGGACGGCCCGGATCTTCTCCTCCCCGTCCGCGCTGAACTCGTCGACGTTGACGTCGAGATACGAGGCGCCCGCGAGCTCCTGCGCCTCGGCGAGGGACTTGAGGTAGTCCGCCCCGGCGGCCTTTTCCTCGTCGGCGCCGTGCATGCCCTGCCAGACGGCGACCGCGCAGTGTTTCACCTTCCCCCCCTCCCAGCCCGATCCCCGGGTGAAGGGTTCGGGAATGGGGAGCTCGCGGGCGGTCCCCGCGCGGCGGTAGCGGATCACCGGAGGCCCGCCCGCCGGCTCCGCGATCATCTTGCCTCCCCGCTTGAGGATGCGCGTGCAGTGGATGTTCTCGCCTATGACGATGAAGGCAGGTCGTGTCATTTCTCATCTCTCCCATGCCGCCCTCGGGGCAGCGTTGTCAACACCGGGGTGCTGCGGTATTCTACCGGCATGAAACGGAGGCAGCAAGCCGGCATCGCGCTTCTCAGCCTGGCCGTCGCGTGGGGTCCGCCCGCGCCGGCCCAGCCGGAGGCGCCGGGTCCGACGGTGTACGTCATCCCCATCCACGATGAGATCGAGCCCGCCCTGCTCTACGTCATCCGGCGGGGCCTGGCCGAGGCCACGCGCGAGAAGGCGGCGGCCATCGTGTTCTCCATGGACACGCCCGGCGGTCGGTTGGATGCGTGCGAGGAGATTGTGGATCTCATCCAGAAGGCCCAGGTGCCGACCTATACCTTCGTGGAGAAGAACGCCGTCTCCGCCGGCGCCATCATCGCCCTGGCCACCAAGGGGATCTACATGGCGCCGGGCAGCATCATCGGCGACGCCATGCCCATCCTGGCGCTGCCGGGCACGGGGCCGCAGGAGCTGCCGGAGAATCTCCAGGAGAAGATGGTCTCGCCCACGGCCGCCATCGCGCGATCGGCCGCGCAGCAGAGCGGACACAACCCGGATGTCGCGGAGGCGATGGTCCGGCGCGACGTGGAGTTGAAGATCGGCGACGAGGTCATCAAGGAGAAGGGCCGCCTGCTCACGCTGACGAACATGGAAGCCGAGCGGCGCTACGGCACGAACAGCGTGCCGCTTCTGTCGGCCGGCACCGTCCGAGACATCCCGGACATGCTCGATCGCCTGAACCTGAGGGACGCGCGCGTCCGGGAGATGCGGGTCACCTCGGCGGAGCGGATCGCGCGATGGATCCAGATGCTCGGCACACTGTTCCTCATCGGAGGCGCCCTCGGCATCTGGATCGAGATCAAGACCCCCGGCTTCGGTCTGCCCGGCATCCTCGGCATCGTCTGCCTCGCGATCTTCTTCTGGGGCCACCATATTGCCGGCCTGGCGGGCTTCGAGGATCTGCTGCTCTTCACGCTGGGCCTGACGCTTCTGCTGGTGGAGATCTTCGTGACGCCCGGATTCGGCGTGCTGGGCGTGCTGGGCCTCCTGCTGATGGTGGCCGGGTTGCTGATGGCCATGGTGTACCGCCTTCCGGACGGTCCATTGCTTCCCGCCCCGCCCCAGCTGAAAATACCCATGCTCACCGTGTCGGCGGCGGCGGCTGGCACGACCCTGGTGGGACTGCTCATCGCCCGCTACCTCCCGAGGACTCCCCTCTTCCGGAGCCTCACCCTCGACTTCGCCACCGCGGCCGCCGCCGGCTACACGGCCTCGGCCAGTCGGACGGAACTGGCCGGCGCCGTCGGACAAGCGGTCACCGATCTGCGGCCGGCGGGAACCGCGGTCTTCGACGGAAGGCGCATCGACGTCGTGACGACCGGCGGCTTCGTGGCACGTGGAACGGCGGTGCGAGTGACGGAAACGCAGGGCAGCCGGACGGTGGTGGAGGCTGTCGGCGAAAAGAGAAACGGATGAATCCATGGAAGCCTGGCTGCCGAGTCTGTATGTGGGGCTCCTGATTGCGGGCATCCTGCTCATCGGCGCGGAAATCTATATCCCCGGCGGGGTGATGGGCGTACTCGGCGCCGTGTGCCTCTTCAGCGCCGCCATCGCCGGTTTCAGCTTCGGAACCGCCGCCGGCTTCATCAGCGCCTCGGCCATCATCCTGGGGTCCATCATCGGCTTCTGGTGGTGGCTGAAGGTGTTTCCGAAGACGCGGCCCGGCCGCCGCCTCTCCCTGGAGCGGGACGGGAAGGATTTCAAGAACGAGGGCGATGATCTGAAGGCCCTCGTCGGACGCGAGGGCATGGCCATCACGCAGCTCAGACCCTCGGGCATCGCCCAGATCGACGACCGGCGCCATGACGTCACCGCCGGCGATCTCTGGCTCCCCAGCGGCACGCGCGTCCGGGTCACCGCTGTCACGGGCCACCGCATCGAGGTGGCGCCCGTCGAACCCGTCCCGCAGGGAAGCGCCCCCGCATGACGCGTGGCGCGGTCTTCTGGCTCGCCATCGGGCTCGCCGGCGCGCCAGCCGCGCCTGGCGCGCAGTGGGTGCGCGGGGGCAGGGTCGAGCTGAAACCCGACGAGGCGTGGACCCGCGAGCTCTTCCTGGCGGCCGACTGCGTCGACGTCCGCGGCGAGGTCCACAACGATCTGTTCGTCGTCGGCCGCGCGCTGCTGCTCGATGGGCGGTTCTCCAACGATGTGTGGGCCGCGGGGTACCAGACGGTCAGGCTCGGCGGCTCCTTCGCCGATCACGTGCGCGTCGCGGGCCGCTGGATAGAGGTGGGCGGCGAAGTGCGCAACGGCCTGTCGGTCGCGGGCAACACCGTGAAGATCGACGGCGGCGCCCGCGTGCGGGGCGAGGCGGGCGTCGTGGCGGAGGATTTCATCCACGAGGGCCGCACGGACGGACGGCTGCGCGTGCGGGCCGCGCGCGCCACGCTGGGCGGTTATTTCGGCGCGGACGTGGAGGTCTCGGCCGACGATCTCGTCGTCAAGTCGGACACCGAAATCGCCGGCAATCTCCTCTATTCGGCGCCGCAGCCGCTGGTCCTCGATCCCAAGGTGCGGGTGCACGGCTCGGTGATCCGGCGGGCAGTCGCGGCCCCGGCGCCCAGCCTGTCGCGCCGGGCGGGGGTCTACGTCGTGCTGTACCTCTCGCTGCTCGGCCTCGGCCTTCCGTTTGTCGGGCTCTTCCCCAGGGCCGCGCTCTCGGCGGTGGCCCAGATACGCCGTTGCTGGTGGCGGGCGCTGTTCCTCGGTTCCGTGACCGCCCTTCTCGCCCCGATCGTCGTCCTCGCGCTGCTCCTTTCCGGACTTGGGACGCTGCTGGGCGTCGCGATCCTGGCCTCGGGAATCCTCCTCGTGCTGTTGTCGCAGATCGTCGTGGGCATCGGCCTCGGCAACCTCATCCTCCGGCGCCCGGCCGGCGCCGCCGGCGGCCTGCCGGGCCCGCTGGCCATCGGCCTCATGGCCATCCATGCCGCCGCCCTGCTGCCCCTGGCGGGCATGGGGCTCATCCTCCTTCTCGTCATGCTCGGCTCCGGCGCGCTCATCCTCGCCGCCTTCGATCGTCGTCCGCCCCCCCTGCCGCCCCCCCTGCCCGCCGCAAGACCGGGGCCGACCCGCCCCGCCACAGAAGAGTGAACCCGCGGTCCTCCTCTCCGCCTCTCGCCAGGACTATTTCTAACCGTGACACGATCGTATCACAGTTAGAAATCGTCTGACGGCCATGCGCTCGCCCGAAAAGGCCTCCCGGCGCGGCCGGCGGCCGGCCGGCCGCGAGAAGCGTCGCGCGGCCACCCCCGTCGTCCGGCTCCGCGATCGGTCGCGGAGCCGGTCAGTCACGGCGAGGCCTTGGCGTCAGCCGCAGACCTCTTGCGGGCGGCGTCGCGCGCCGCTCCGCCGCCGGACGCGGCCTTCGGGTACGGGATCGCCCGGACGCGGGCCGCCCATGCGTCCCACTTGGCGGCGAGGGCTTTCACACGGTCGGGCTCCTTCGCCGCCAGGTCGTTCATCTCCGTCCGGTCGGCCTTGAGATCGTAGAGCTCCCAGGACCCCCTTCGCCCCTTGCGGACCAGTTTCCAATCGCCTTCGCGCACCGCGGCATGGCCTTCGTGTTCCCAGTAGAGCGCCCCGTCGCGCCGGAGCGGCTTGCCGGCGAAGGCGGGGACCAGGCTGGCGCCTTCCATCGGCTGGATGGCCGCGCCGTTGAATTCCGACGGGTACCTGGCCCGCGCGAGATCGACCACCGTCGCCATGATGTCCACGAGATGCCCCGGCTGCGCGCGCAGCTCGCCTTTCGCCGCGATGCCGACCGGCCAGTGCACGATGAGCGGCGTCGCGATGCCGCCTTCGTGGTTGAAGTGCTTGTAGCGCCGGAAAGGCGTGTTCTCCAGGTTCGCCCACGACTCGCCGCAGAAGACGTCGGACTGGGCCGCCCCCGGCGCCTGTCCGTTCAACCGCCCGTCGGGACCGCTCTCGGCGTTGCCGCCGTTGTCGCTCATGAAGAAGAGCACGGTGTTCTCCAGCGCGCGCCGCTCGCGGAGACCGGCCACCAGGTCGCCGACCGCCTTGTCCATGTGCCACACGCACGCCGCGTAGATGGCCATGATGTGGTCGAAGCGGTCCCGTTCCTCCGCCGACAGCGCATCCCACCCCTTCACGTCCGGCGCGCGAGGCGAGAGCGGCCAGGCGGGATCGATCAGGCCCATCTCCTTCTGCCGCGCGTATCGCTCGGCGCGGAGCCGGTCCCACCCGGCCTTGTACTTCCCGCAGAATCGCGCGATATCTTCCGGCGGCGCCTGGAGGGGAAAATGCGGCGCATTGTGCGCGAGGTAGAGGAAGAAGGGTTTCCTCGCGGCCAGCGCCTCATCCGCGAA
The DNA here is from genome assembly GCA_964610105.1 of uncultured Verrucomicrobiota bacterium. GTDB lineage: Bacteria > Verrucomicrobiota > Kiritimatiellia > PWTM01 > PWTM01 > CAZSUU01. Next base: position 51,146 of record CAZSUU010000012.1, read on the forward strand.
CTTCAACCCGAAGGACGTCCAGAGGTCGGTCGAATACCAGTCGTCCGGCACCCCGCCCCCCCGCCGGCCGACGTGGTTCCCGTTGAGGAAGAGATCCGTGCGCGGGCTGTCGGGAAAGTAGAACCCCCCCGCCGCGGCGTTGAGCGAGCGGTCGAAACCCCGCCCCCAGGGCGTGACGCCCTTGTCCTGTCCGACATGCCACTTGCCGCTCATCGCGGTGAAGTAACCGGCCGACCGAAGGACCTCGGCCATGGTGACGCACCGGTTGTTGAGATGGCCGCGGTAACCCGGATGGACCTCGCCCCTGTCTTCCATCATGTGCCCCACCCCCGTCTGATGAGGATAGAGTCCCGTGAGCACCGACGCGCGGGTCGGGCAGCAGCGGCCCGTGTTGTAGAACTGGGTGAACCGCAGACCGTCCTTCGCGAGCGCGTCGAGGTTGGGCGTCGGGATCTCCCCGCCGTAGCATCCGAGGTCCGACCACCCCATGTCGTCGACCAGGATGACCACGATGTTGGGTCGGCCGGCCGGAGCTTCGGACACCGCGCCCGCCCGGAAGGGCGCGAGCAGTCCGGCCAGGGCGGCGACCGACGCGAATGGCAGCATTTTCATGGCGTTGTCCTTCCTGAAGAGCAGAGAACGGCCGATTCACTTCCTTATTGCAGATCCGTTGCCGGGGACCGCGCACACTATTTCTAAGCGTGATACGATCGTGTCACGGTTAGAAATGATTCCGACTAGACCGCTTCGCCGCCGGATGACACGCAGATGCGCAGGATCTTCTGCGTTGAGTTCCGCCGTGGAGGGCGGCGGAACGATCTCCGAGGGCGGCGCGGTTGCACGCCCGGGATCGGCGACGCGAGGTACGAGCGTCCGCCTGCATGCCGTCGTTCGCATCCCTTCGCGCTCTTCGTGGTGGAGACTCTCCGGCACCTCCCCATGCGAACGAAGGAACGGACGGACTGGAGCGGAAGCGTTGAGCGGACAGGGACGTCGGGTTGCGGCTCGCCGTCCTACGGGAGGTTGATCTTCTGGCCGATCTTGAGTTTGCCGGGATCGACGTCGGGATTCGCCTTGATCAGGGCGGCGGTGGTCGTGTTGTACTTTCTGGCGATCTTCCCGTAGTTGTCGCCCGATTCGACCACGTGGACCTTGCCCGAAGGCTTGGCGGCGCCGGCGCCGCCGTCGGCCGGCTTGGTCACTCCGCCGGCCGCGCCGCCCGCCACGACGTTGGTCGCGGCCACGGGCCTCGACGGCGCCTGCAATGCGGCGATCCGCGTCAGCGACTGATCCGCCTTCTGGTTGACAACCTGGATGTTCCGTCCGAGCGTGTTGATCGCCTCGCTCACCTGCGACGAGAGACTCTGGAAATCGGACTTGGTCTGCTGGCTTTCGCTGACGGCCTGCCCGATCTGCTTCTTCAATTCGCCGATGGCCGTGTCGGTCTTCCTCGCCGCGGAGAAACCGGCGATGCCGGCGCCCACGCCCACGACCGCCAGAATCAGGGCCACTATGCCAATCATGCTTGCGCTGCGACCGGAAGATGCGGGGGTGATTTCCATGGGAAATCCCTTTCGTTTTTCGGCGGTTTATACCCCCCGAAATCCAGCGGCGCAAGCGCAATCCGGCCGCCGCGCGCGCACCGGAATCCGGTTGACATCTCCGGCTGTGGGGCGGAGCCTTGTTGCCACCGGGAATGAGCGCGAGAGGGGTCGCGCCGGAAAGACCATTCGCGGCCCGGGTGAACCACGGCCAGTCAGAGTGTCCCGCTGTAGCATGAGACGCACATGCGTATGATGTTCTCGGTGAGTTCTCTCCGTGGAAAGGGTGGCGGGGCAATCCCGGAAGGCGGCGCGGTTGCACGGAGGAACGGAGAAGACGCAGTCGGCGCATTGCGCGACCCCCACCCTTGGGTTGCGGCTCGCCGCCTTGGGGAGGAGACGCGGTGAATCCGAGATTCGGAATGAACATCCACCGGCCCGCCGACATGGAACAGGTGGACCGGTGCAGGGACCTCGGCGTGGAATGGACGCGCATCGATGTGGACTGGGACGCGCTGGAACCCTCCCGGGGGAAGCCGAACTGGGCTCCCCTCGACCGTCTGGTGCCGAGACTTCGGCAGGCCGGCCTCAAGATCTTCGCCACCGTCGCCTATTCCCCGCCGTGGGCCAACGGAGGCCGCGAGCGCCGGCATCCCCCGCTCAACGGAGATGACTACGCCGCCTTCCTGCGGCGGGCGGTCGCGAGATACCGCGCCGACGTCTCCCACTGGGGCCTCTGGAACGAGCCCAACCTGGACGAGTTCTTCGCCGGAACCGCGGATGACTACCTGAGCCGGGTTCTGATTCCAGGGGCGGATGCCGTCCGCCAGGCCGATCCCGAGGCCACGATCTGCGGGCCGGATCTGTCGCACCGGGGACGGCCCGGGAGCAGGGAGTACTGGTACAACTGGATGGAGGCGATCTTCAAAGGGGCCGGCGGCCGACTGGATGTCCTCGCCCACCACGTCTACAAGGAGCCCACGTCGCTCCATCTCTGGCGGGCGCTGGACGGTCCGACGCTCCCCTTCTTCGAAGCGCCGAGCCTGCAGGCCGCCCGGACGTCCCTGCGCCTGGAGGACAAGCCGCTCTGGATCACGGAAATCGGGTGGTCGTCGGCCAGGATCGGCGAGCAGGCTCAAGCCGAGAACTACGCGAGACTCTTCGACGGCCTGACCTCCCGCACGTGGATCGACAAGGTCTTCTTCTACGACCTCGTGGACGATCCATCCGCCGACGCAACCTGGGGCATCGTCACGAGCGACGGGAGGAAGAAGGCGGCCTTCCCGCTCATCCAGGGCCGCCTGGGTTAGCGTCTGAAGCGAAGGCGGGACCGGCCGTGGAGACCGGTCCGTGAACTCCTGTGGGCCGGTGGTTTCGATGGTCGCTCCGGGCTCGGGTAACCCGCCCCTCCATTCTCCATCGTTGCTCGACAGCCCCTCGTACGAACGGACGTACACCGGCCCGGTGTTACCGGGCTTCCTGGACGGCTTCGAACATCGCCAGCACGTTCTCAGGAGGCACGTCGGCGAGGATGTTGTGCACCTGCTGGAACACGTATCCCCCTCCCGGTTTCCAGGTGGAAACCAGTTCCCTGACGTTCTCCTTCACCTCCGCCGGCGTTCCCTGAGACAAGACCCTGCGCGTGTCACATCCCCCACCCCAGAAGGTGAACCGACCGCCGTACGTGCGCTTGAGATGGGCGGGATCCATGCCCGCACAGGAGATCTGCACGGGATTGGAGGATTCGAGTCCGGCCTCGATCAGGTCATTCATCAGGGGTTCGATCCCGCCGCAGCAATGCAGGTGGATGTTGACGTGCGGAGCCAGCTCCTTCGCGCGCTTCCAGAGCCTCGCGTGCCAGGGTTTGTAGTACGAGCGATACATGGCCGGCGACATCATCGGGCCCGTCTGGCATCCCAGGTCGTCGCCAAAGAGCATCACGTCAATGAAAGGCCCCACGGCGGCCAGCCACTTTTCCATGCGCGGCAGGTAGAAGTCGCACAGGGCCTCCGACAGCCGCTGGCAGTCGTCAGGATACTCGCCCATGTGCGTCAGGTAACGGTCCATGCGGTAGAGCATCTGGGGAACCTCGAACAGGTTTCCCCCGAAGAGCCCCATGATCGCCCGATCCGTCGAAGCCCGAAGCGCCCGGGCACCGGCCGCCAGTTCCCTGCACCCTTCATCCGTCAGGGGAATGTGCGAACCCGGGCAGGACGTCGCGAGCCACATGCTGTGGGCAAAGGCATCGTCCAGGTCCGCGAAATCCTGCGTGGTCGGATCGGCCTCCGCCCAGGGCCAGTGAACCTGTTCAAAGTAGAGGCAGCCCTTCTTCATCACGCCGAGCGCGGCGCCGTCGCGCGCCAGGAGAAACCAGTCCTCCCCGCGCTGCTCGATATGGATGTGCGAAGGGATCTTGCAGGGCGTGCCGTCGGGCAACACCCAGTCCCGCCAGTCCGAAGCTTCCAGGCAAAAACCACGGCCCGACTCCACCACGTCGGCGCCCAGGGCGTCGCGAACCGGCGCCTCGACGATGGCGAGCTGCTGGATCATGTCGTAGACGTAGATGTCGCCCGACGTGATGCCCATCGCCTTCTTGAGCTTCGCGTAGGCGATGGCCGCGATCCCGCTGGAACGATGCCCGCCGAAGTCAACGGGGACCTTGTCCGGCTCCCGGTGGTTCAGTGCCGCGAGGACTCGTTCTCTTGAGTTCATGCCCTGCCTTCTTGACGGAGTCCGTTGTCTCCAAGTCTGCCCGCGACGAGATCGGAAGGCAATCCTTCGATCCTCAACCCCATCTTCTGATCCCAAGGCGGCGAGCCGCAACCCAGCGGTTCCGGCCGCTCAACGCTTCCGCTCCAGTCCGCCCGTTCCGCCGTGCAACCGCGCCGCCTTCTGAGATTGTTCCGCCGCCCTTCTCCACGGAGGAACGCAGCGATGACAAACGAGAGCATGAACGCTCGCGCATCGTCTGCATTCCGGGAACTCTTCCACCGAGGCTCAATCGGGGAGGGGCGAGCCCGAAGGGTGGCCGACCGAGTCGGAGGCAAGATGAAGGGCCATCTCGCTCAGGGCCGGACACGCCGCCGCCTTGATCACGCGGAGGCGCACGCGGTCGGTCGTCACGCGATCCCCACGCCACAGCCGCCGGGAGCCGATCGAAGTTCCGCGCGCGAATTCGCTCCACGCCCCGTCCTTCCACGCATCCAGCGCCCACTCCTCCACGCGCTGCCCGAGCGGCAGGTGCTCACGGAGACTGACAACGTTGAAGGTCACGGCCGAGCCCATCTGAAGGGTCAACTCCGCCGCCGCCACCGCGTCATCCGTGCACCAGTAGGTGTCGCGCTTGCCATCCAGCACCCGGTCGGCGCTGAACGCCGCATCGCTCCTCCGCACATTCGAGGCCGATGCCTTTGCGCCGCGCGCGAGATCGGTGGCGAACGTGGCATCGAAGAGCTTGCGGAAGCCGCGCAGGGAGGCGACATCGTTCTCGTGGATACGGCCCCGCCGGTCCGGCGGAAGATTGAGCAGGAACGAGGCCCCGCGGCCGACCGACTTGAAGTACAGGTCGAACAACTGCTCCGGGGTCTTGACCTTGTCGTCCTCCTTCGCGTGGTAGAACCAGCCGGGGCGGATGGAGACATCGCACTCCGCCGGCAGCCAGTGCGTGCCCGGCCGGTCGCCCGAGTTCAGGCGCTTCTGGTCCGCCTCGCCGGGGGCGAAGTCGGCGGCCTTCAGGGTGGCCCAGCAGGGGTCGCCGGCGATCCCCCTCTCGTTTCCGACCCATCGCACGTCCGGTCCGGCATCGCTGAACATCATGGCCAGCGGCTGGAGGTCACGCACGATCTTCCACGTGTGGTCCCAGTCGTAATACGTCCGTCGGTCGATGTTGCGCCGCTCGCGCGCCCCGCCGTAGTAGCCATCGCCGCCGTTGGCGCCATCGAACCAGACCTCGAAGACCGGCCCGTAGGCGGTCAGCAACTCGCGAAGCTGGTCGCGGTAGTACTGAATGTACTCAGGCCGGCCGTAGTCCTTGTGGTTCCGATCCCACGGGGACAGGTAGGTGCCGAACTGGAGTCCATGGCGACGGCACGCCTCCGCGATCTCCTTCACGACGTCGCCCTTGCCCCCCTTCCACGGGCTGTTCTTCACCGAATGATCGGTGAACTTCGAGGGCCAGAGGCAGAAGCCATCGTGATGCTTGCACGTCAGGATCAGGCCCTTCATGCCCGCATCGGCCGCCGCTCCCACGATCTGCTCGGCGCTGAAGTCCGTGGGGTTGAAGACCGATTCCGGCTCGTCGCCGTACCCCCATTCCTTGTCGGTGAACGTGTTGACCGTGAAGTGAAGGAAGCCGTAGAACTCCAGGGCGTGCCAGCGGAGCTGCCGCGGGGACGGCACGGGGCCGAAGGGCGCGGGGGCATCGGCGGCCCTTGCGATGCCCGCCGAAAGGGCCATCGCCTGAGCGATCGCCAGCATGGTCTTCAACAAGCCGCGGCTCTGCATGGCGGATTCTCCCGATGGGGTGACGCCGGATTCTCACGGGGAGAGGCCCGTTCGGCAAGCACGGAATCCACCATCGGATAAACGCGGATATGAAAAGAGGAAAAACCCTCACTTTTCGATTGACGCCGGGCGGCAGACCGGGTAGACGTAGCGCAGTTTCGTGGGCGACCACGAGCGTGCAGCAGGGGTGGGCGGCTGCGCGGCTGGATGTGCAGGAGCTGCGGTGGGTGGCCGCAGCTCCTGCTTTTTTTGTTTCAAATGGTCCCGCCGATACATGATACGCGGATGCGTATGATGTTCTTCCGTGAGGTTCCTCCTTGGAAAGGATGGCGAGACAATCTCAGAAGGCGGCGCGGTTGCACGGAGGAACGGACGGATTGGAGTGAGAGCATCGAGCGGCCAGGACCGTTGGGTTGCGGCTCGCCGCCTCAGGCAACCCATACGCCAAGGTGTTAGATATCGCGCCGTCCCTCCATCGCCCGCTGGAGGGTGAGGGGGTCGGAGTAGGCGATCCCGCTCCCGGCGGGCAGGCCGAAGGCGATGCGGGTGACGCGGACGCCCTGGGCCGACAGACGCTCGCGCAGGTAGGCGGCGGTGGCATCGCTCTCGACGTCGGTGTTCAGGGCCAGGATGACCTCCTCGATCTGCTCGGGCTTGAGCCTCGACAGCAGCGCCTCGAAACGGGGGTTGGAGGGCCCCTCGCCCCGCATGGGCGAGAGGCGGCCCATCAGGGCGTGGTAGCGGCCCCGGAAAGCGGCGCTCTTCTCGATCTGGGCGATGTCGGCGGGTTCTTCGACGACGCACAGCCGTCGGGCGTCGCGCCGCGGATCGGTGCACAGGCGGCACGGATCCTCGCCCTGCGGGGTCACCGCGCCGCACAGCGAGCAGAGGCGCACCTTCTCCTCCAGATCCTGCAGCGCGCCGATCAGATCGCGGCCCAGGGCCCGGCTGCGGACGAGACGGAGGGCGATGCGTTCGGCCGACCGCCGGCCGATGCCCGGCAGGCGGGCGAGCACGTCCATCAGGCGGTTGACGGTCTCGTTCATCAGAACGGCATCTTGAAGCCCGGCGGCAGGTTCAGGCCGGAGGTCAGCGCCTGCATCTCCTGCGCCGCCATGTCGCGGGCCGCCTTGAGCGCGCCCTCCACCGCCGACAGCACCAGGTCCTCCAGCATCTCAACGTCGTTCGGATCCACGGCCTTCGGATCGATCCGGATGCTCGCGACGGACATGTCCCCGCGGGCCACCACCGTGACCATGCCGCCTCCGCTGGAGAACTCCACCGTCTTCTGGGCCAGGTCCGCCTGGATGCCTTCCATCTTCTTCTGCATCTCGGCGGCCTGCTTCATCATCTTCATGAGGTTCATCGTCATCTCCTGTAGACGGCCCTTGCGCGATGCGCGGCACCGCTACTCCTGGATCTCGGTGATGCGCCCGTCGAAGGCCTGCATGAACGCCTTCACGCCCGGATTCTGCAGCAGCTCCTTGCGGACATTCCGCCGCGGGGCGGGCGCGGGCTCTTCCGGCGCGGGGGCGGCGCCCGGCGCTGGCGGCCAGGCGTCGGCCCGCTCGGACCGCGCCGCATCGCGGCCGGCGGCGGGAGGGTCGATCAGGCGGAAGGAGATCTCCACGGTCTTTCCGACGACCCGCTCGATCGCCTTCTGAAACGCCTCGCGCGTACGCCCGGTGTCCACCGCCGCCGGATCCCGCGTGAACTCGCGGTTCAGGCCGATCTCGGCGCCGGACTCCGTGACGGAGAGCAGCTGCGAGTCTTCGATGTGGCTGCGGATCAGCGGCGCCACGGTGACCACGCGGGCGACGATCTCCGCCCATGCCCCCCGGAGCGCGGCCAGCGGGTCGCCAGGCGGTGGCGAGGCCGCAGGCGGGATCGGCGGTGCGGACGCCAGGTCGGGCTCGCGGACGGCGGGGGGGGCCGCGGGGGGCGGCGCGGCGGGGATGCGTGCGGGGGCGATCGGGGTCCGTGCGGGAGCGGCCGGCGCCGCCTCCGCGATCGGGGGCGAACCGTCCGGTGCCGCCGCCCCGCCCAGGCGGTCCTTCAGGTCCGCCAGGATGCGCAGCACGTGGTCCACGGAGACCGACCGGGCCGCCCGCGCGCACCGGATGAGGGCGGTCTCCATCAGCGTGCGGCGGGAGAGCGCGTACCGCAGCCGGCCCTCTGTTTCGATCAGGATCTCGATGATGCGCAGCACGCGGCCGCTGTCCGTGCGCTCGGCCCACCGCGCGAGGATCTCCGCCTGCGTCGCCGAGACGTCGAGACCGCCGCCCCCCGAGAGCCGGACCAGGAGATTGCGGTACGTCTCCAGCAGTTCGATCGCCACCCGGGTCAGGTCCTTGCCGTTCTCGTCCAGGGCGGCGACCCCCGAGAGGATGCCGGCCAGGTTGCCTTCCAGGACGGCCTCGGCGAGACCCTCCAGGGTCCGGCGCGAGACCAGGCCGAACACCGAGAGCACATCCTCCTCGGCAATCGACCGGCCGCGGAAGGCGATGAGCTGGTCCATCGCCGACTCCGCGTCGCGCAGTCCGCCTTCGGCCCCCCGGGCGATGGCCAGCAGCGCGTCGTCGCTGATCTCCACGCCCTCGGCCCCGGCGATCTTGGCCAGGTGGGCCATAATGTCGCGGGCGGCGATGCGGCGCAGGTCGAACCGCTGGCACCGCGAGGCGATGGTGGAGGGCACCTTCTGGGGATCGGTCGTCGCGAAGATGAACTTCACGTGCGACGGCGGCTCCTCCAGCGTCTTCAGGAGGGCGTTGAAGGACGAGGCGGACAGCATGTGCACTTCGTCGACGATGTAGATCTTGAAGCGGCTGCGCGCGGGCGAGTACGCCACGCGGTCGATGATCAGCTCGCGCACCTTGTCGACCTGCGTGTTCGACGCCGCGTCGAACTCCAGCACGTCGAGGCTGCGGCCGGCCGCAATCTCGCGGCACGAGTCGCAGGCGCCGCAAGGCGTGCTCGTCGGGCCCTTCTCGCAGTTCAGGGCCTTCGCGAAGATGCGGGCGATGGACGTCTTCCCGATGCCGCGCGGCCCCACGAACAGGTAGGCGTGGGCCACGCGGTTCGCCTCGATGGCGTTCTTCAGCGTCCGGGTGACGTGGCCCTGGCCCACGACCTCGTCGAACTGCTGCGGACGCCATTTCCTGGCCAGTACTTCGTATGCCATGCTTCCACCCGCATCCCGCGCCGGGAACGGTCACGGCGGCGGCGGAACCGCCGGCCGGAGCCGCCGCCCGATGCGGCGATCGTTCACCAACCGGTCGGCCGGCGGGGATTCCGGCCAGGTGGACCTGCGGCGCCCGTCCGGCTGGACTTAATGCTGCTGCCTTCCGGCCCTGACATGGTTCGCCCGCGTCCGTCGCACAGGGCCCGGCCCGCGTATCACCCGGCCGGCGCGACCGGCAAGGGCGCACGGTAACATGCGATCCGTGCGGCGGCAAGGGCGCGTAGCGGGCGGGGCCGAAGGGCAGGGAATTCCGCTCATCCTTCGGGGAAGGTCGACGAGATGCCGGCGGCCGGTTCGTCGAGGTACATGAAGTAGCAGGATCCGACCATGTACGGAAGGCGGAAGAGGAAATCCTGGAAATGGCGGAAGCACTGCGCCCGCTGGGCCTGGGTGTCGACGCGCATGCCGGCGCCGTGTCGCGACGGGAGCCCCGCGTCGAGCGCCGGAAAGCTCCACTCCGTGACCATCATCGGTCGCCCGGACGCCTGCTGCCAGCCGTCGATCTCCTCCTTCACCTTCGCCGGCACCCCGCGCTCGACGTCGATGCGCGGATAGATGTTGAACGAAACGATATCGCAGTGACGTCCGGCGATGTCCCAGATGTCGGGCGCGCGTCCGGCGAACCGGCAGCCGAGCAGCAGATGGTTCGGGTCATGTCGCCGGATCGCGCCCGCGCACGTGCCGAAGTAGGTCTCGGCCACCGACCGGACCCACCGGCGGGCCAGCGCGCGCGCCGTGTCGGTGCGCGGGGGGCGCGGAGTCGTGTCGCCGGCCAGATCCCCAAGGTCACCGATGGCCGCGCCGGCCGCCGCGGGAACCGCCGCGAGGACCTCCCCGCGGGCCGCCGCGCCTGGGGCCGCCCCTGAACGGACGTTCCGGGCGGGGCCCCGTCTCGCTCAGGTCGGGCATCATCACCCCCTGGGGCAGGGTCAGCCAGTCGTCGGTCGGAACAGTGCCGCGCAGCTCGCGGCCGATGTACTTCTCGATGTCGGGCAGATAGAACGACTCCTCCTCGCAGGCGAAGGTGACCGATATGCCCGACGCGCCGGCACGACCGGTGCGGCCGATGCGATGGACATAGTCCTCCGGATCGAGGGGGATGTTGTAATTCACCACGTGGCTCACGCCCTCGATGTGGAGGCCGCGGCCCGCGACATCCGTGGCGACGAGCACCCGCGTCTTGCCCGCGCGGAAGTCCTCGAGGGCGCGCGTGCGCTGCGATTGCGTCAGGGCGCCCGAGATGAGGGCGGTCGGGAAGCCGAGCCTCCCCAGGCTGTCGGCGACCTTCTCGGCCGTATCGCGACGGTTGACGAACAGCAGGACGCGCTCCGCCTTCTCGCGGGTGATCAGGTTGTAGAGCAGCGGTCCCTTCTCGCGCGCGGTGACGATGAACAGCCGTTGATCGACCGTGTCGACCGCGATGTGTTCCGGTTCGACCTCGATGCGCACCGGGTCGCGCGTCCAGCTCGACCCGAGGCGCTGCACATCGGGGTTGAGGGTCGCGCTGAAGAACAGCGTCTGGCGGCGCTCCTTCGGCGGCGTGCTGTAGACGATGCGCCGGACGTCGGGGATGAATCCCATGTCCATCATGCGGTCCGCTTCATCCAGCACGAGGATCTCCACCTGTCGCAGGTGGATGTCATGGCGGCTGTGGAAGTCGAGCAGCCGGCCGGGGGTGGCGACCACCAGGTCCACGGGCGCCGTGCCCATGCGCCTCTTCTGCCGGTCGTAGTCGGCCCCGCCGAAGACGGACACCATGCGCAGGCCCGTGTGGCGCCCGAGGGCGACGGCATCCTTCTCGATCTGCATGATCAGCTCGCGCGTGGGGGCGATGACGAGGGCGCGCGGGGTCGCCGGGGGACGCGGGCCGGCGGGCGGATGCTTGAGCATATGTTCGAAGATCGTGATGAGAAACGCGGCCGTCTTGCCGGTCCCCGTCTGCGCCTGCCCGAACACGTCGCGCCCCGCGAGGGTGTGCGGCAGGGCATCGGACTGGATCGGCGTGCAGTACCGGAAACCCTGTTCGGCCACGGCGCGGAGAACCGGCATCGACAGGTTCAAATCCTGGAAGCGCGTCTGGCCGGCCTCGGGCGGCACCTGGTAGGCGGAGGGATCCCAGGATCCCGCGTCGGCCGGCGGCGACCCCTCGCCGGGCAGCTCCCCGGGCTCGGCGATCATGTGAGCCGGAAGGTCGGCGCGCGCCTCCTGCCCCCGCGGTTCCGCCTCGCCCCGCCCGCGCCGTCCGCCCCGCGGACGGCGCCGACGTCTCCGCCCCTCTCCCGGCGGCGGGGGGGGCGCGGCCGTTCCCGCCCCGGACGCCGCCGGCGCGGGGCCGGGTCGCGGAGGAGAGCGATGCGGGTGGTCCGGAGTTTTGGGCTTGGCCGTCTTGGTCGTCGCCCGGCCCAGCCCCTTCAGCTTCTCGATTATACGTTTGAGCATTTTGCGCGGGATTCTCGCGTAGTGCGGTCCAATCGGCAATCGGAAACTCTCCGCATCGAGAGTGCGGGGCCGGGGGTGACCCTCATCGGGATGCCGGGGAGAGGAGTCGGCGGGGTTTCCCGACCGGCGGCATGACTCGCCGCGGGCGACCTGCTAGAGTCGGGGCATGGACGAAACGGCCTCAGGGTCCGGATCGTGGACCGGGGATCTCGCCCGCATCCTGCAGGGCGGGCTGGATCTGTCCCCCCTGGCCCGGCGCCTCTACAGCCAGGACGCCTCCGTGTACGAGGAGCGTCCGCTCGGGGTGGCCTATCCCCGCACCGCGTCCGACTGTTCCGCCCTGGTCCGGATCGCGTCCGCTCACCGCCTGCCGCTCATCCCGCGCGGCGGCGGCACCAGTCTGGCCGGACAGTGCGTGGGCTCGGGGCTCGTGGTGGATCTCTCGCGGCACCTGACGGCCGTGCGGGAGACCGATCCCGCGGGCGGCCGCGCGCGCGTGGAACCGGGCGTGGTGCAGGACGATCTCAATGACCGGCTCGCCCCCCACGGCATGATGTTCGCCCCCGACACGTCGACCTCCCGGCAGGCGACCATCGGCGGCATGATCGGCAACAACTCGTGCGGGGCCTACTCCATCCTCTTCGGCACGACCCGCGACCACGTCCTGGCGGCCGACGTGGTGCTGGCCGACGGCACGCCCGTCCGGTTCTCCGCGACCCCCCCCGCGGAACTGGACGCGCGGCGGCGCGAGGACTCGCCCGTCGGCCGCATCCACCGGGGGCTCTTCGACCTGGTCGGCCGTCATCGCGAGGCGATCCTCGCCGACTACCCCAGGCCCGCCGTCGTGCGACGGAACACGGGGTACGCGCTCGACTGGCTCGCCCGGTGCCGGCCCTGGAATCCCGACGGACCCGATTTCAACCTCGCTCCCTTCCTGTGCGGCAGCGAAGGCACGCTGGCGCTGGTGACGGAGGCCGAGGTGCGGATCGTCCCCCGCCCCCGCCACAAGCGCGTGGTGGCCGCGCATTTCGCCAGCGTCGACGAGGCCTGCCGGGCCACCCTGGTCGCCCTGGAGCATCGCCCCGCCGCCGCCGAGATCATGGACGGCACGCTGCTCGAGGCCACCCGCAACAACCGCGAGCAGGCGGCCAACCGCGTCTGGATCGAAGGCGCGCCCGGCGCGGTGCTGGCCGTGGAGGTGTGGGACGATGACGAGCGATCCGTCGTGGACCGCGCCCGCGCCCTGGCCGACGACCTCGGCGTCCGCGGCAGGGCCTATGCCCGGCCGATCCTGCCGGCCCGCGAGGCCGCGCGCGTCTGGGCGATCCGGAAGGCGGGGCTGGGACTGCTGACGGGCATCCCCGGTGACGCGAAACCGGCGACGGCGATCGAGGACATGGCCGTGGCGGTGGAGGATCTGCCGGCCTTCGTCCGGGACGTGGAAGACCTCATGCGACGTCACGACCTCGGCTGCGTGTACTACGGCCACGCGTCCGTGGGGTTGATCCACTTCCGGCCCATGCTCAACCTCAAGGACCCCGGCGACCTCGCGAAGTTCCAGACCCTGCTGGGCGAATCCGCCCGGCTCTGCCGGCGCTACGGCGGCAGCTTCTCGGGCGAGCACGGCGACGGCCGCCTGCGGGCGCCGTACCTGCGCGAGTCCCTCTCCCCGCGCATGCATGACCTGTGCGTCGAGGTCAAGCGGCTGTTCGATCCGCGGGGCATCCTGAATCCCGGCAAGATCGTCGACGCCCCGCCCGCGGTTTCCAGTCTCCGGACGCCGGTGGGCCGGCCCGTTCCGGAGATCGGAACGGAGTTCGACTGGTCGCGCACGCTGGGCCTCGTCCGGGCGGCGGAGGCCTGCAACGGCGCCGGCTTCTGCCGCCAGGCCGCGGGGCGGGGCCTGATGTGTCCCTCCTTCATGGCCACCGGCGACGAGGCCCACTCCACGCGCGGGCGCGCGAATGTCCTGCGGCAGATGCTCGACGGCGACGATCCGGCGCGGGCCTGGTGCGATGCCGACCTGGCCCGCGTGATGGATACCTGCCTCTCGTGCAAGGGCTGCGCCGGCGAATGCCCGTCCAGTGTCGACATGGCGCGGTTGAAGGCCGAGTGGCTCCAGAAGCGGATGGACCGTCGCGGGCCCTCCCTTCGCAGCCTTGCCTTCGGCTACTTCGCCACCTTCGCCCGCCTGGCGCGGGGCGCGCCGGCCCTCGCCTCGCGGCTGATGAACGCGCCCGCGTTGAAACGCCTGCTGGGGGTCGCCGCCGCGCGGCCGATCCCCCCCTACGCGCGGCAGACCCTCGCCGCGTGGTTCCGCGCCCGTCCGGACAGGCCGCAACCGAACGGCGGCCGCGAGGCGGTGCTGTTCAACGACGAGTTCACGAACTACACGGAGCCCGAGGTCGGCATCTGCGCCGTCGAGCTGCTGGAGGCGGCGGGATTCCGGGTCCGGCTGACCTGCGGATTGGAGTCGGGCCGCACGCAGATCTCCAAGGGTTTTCTTCGCGCGGCGCGCCGGCGGCTGGTGACGGCGGTGGGTGAGCTGGCGCCCTTCGCGCGCCGCGGCGTGCCGGTGATCGGACTGGAACCGTCGGCCCTCCTGACCTTCCGCGACGAGGCGCCCGACCTCGTGCCCGCCGCCCTGCGCGACGCCGCGGCCGCCGTGAAGGCCCAGGCGCTTCTCTTCGAGGAGTTCTGGTCGCGGCTGGCGGAATCGGACGCCCTGCGCGGGCTTCTGAAGGCGATCGAGCCCCGCCACGTGCTGTTCCACGGCCACTGCCATCAGAAGGCGCTGGCCGGCACGGCCTGCACCGTGGAGGCCTTGAAGACGATCCCCGGCCTGGAGGTGACGGAGGTGGCGAGCGGCTGCTGCGGGATGGCCGGATCGTTCGGCTACGAGGCCGAGCATTACGAGCTGTCGCAGCGCGTCGCGGAACTCATCCTCTTCCCCGCCATCCGCGCCCATCCGGATGCGTGGATCTGCGCGCCGGGGACGAGCTGTCGGAGCCAGATCCGCGACGGCACCGGCCGCACCGCGTTTCACCCGGCGGTGCTGCTTCACAGGGCGCTGAAGTAGGGATCCGAAGCGGGGGGGGGCCAGCCGGGGAGGAACGGACGGATTGGAGCGGGAGCACTGAGCGGCCCGGGCCGTTGGGTTGCGGCTCGCCGCCCTGGAATGTGAGACGGTGCGGTGCGATCGCGTAGGGCCAGACCCGCGCAGCCGCTGGCGAAGCGGGCCGCGGGCACGAGGACGGTGCTCTTCGGTTCATCCGGGCTCGCGGCACCTCGCCCCTCCACACGCGGGGTTATCGCGTCATTCAGATGTCCAGGTGCGTGCGCTCGAGCATCTTCGCCAGCCGGTTCCGGATCTCGGCCTCCTCGCGGCTGGAGAGCGAGAGCACCTCCTTCAAGCCGAGCGCCAGGTGCGGAATGTAGAGCTCGATGTAACTGCGCTTGCGTTCCGCCTCCGCCTCCCGCCGCCGCCGGCTGAGGAACACGGACAGCCGCCGCCCGCACTCCTGCAGGGCGTAAGTGATTTCGCGCAGGATCTCCGCGTATCCGGCGATGGCGTCCTTGCTCTCGCTCGTGAACGGGACCCACACGCTCGCCATGTGGACGAGGATCACGACCGGCCCGAGGGGCAGACCGCCCTTCGGTTGCGCCAGGCCGTACGCCTTCCAGTTCACCCCCGTCACGGCCCGCGTGATCGCGCATGCGCCGGCCTGGTACAGCAGGGGCACGCGGTTGGCGAACCGCAGCACGCGGACAGGCTCGTCCGTCCCCGCCGCCTCGCCGTCGGACCCCCTGTCGTCGGGCCGCGCATACGCCATGCCGACCTCGATGGCAAACGGGTTGCCCCGATAGACCTCCGGGCTCCGCGAGACCGCCGTGTAGAAGTCCGCCCGGATCTCCTTGCGCAACCCGGCGATGATGGCGTCCTCGCCGATCGGCGACAGACAGTCGGTCGGCGGCCGCATGAGCCGGGTCTCGGCGATCGCCTTGTAGAGCGCCTCGCTCTCGCGATGCGCGATCCGGGTCGGCGACGCCTTCGGCTCCAGCCCGGCCCGCTGGCAGATCTCCAGCGCCACGCGACCGCTGACCCGCGAGAAGTCCTCGGTCAGGGCGGTCTTCAGAGTTCGCGACCGGCTGTCTTTGAGCATCTGCATCAGGACGCCGAGTTCCACCCCATGCGGGTGCGGCCGGATCTCCGCGGGCACGGGCGGCAGGTCCTTCACCGCCCGGCGGAAGGTGGTCCATTCCTCCGGGCGGGCCGGCCCCGCCCCGGCGGGCGGCTCGTCGCCCTCCTTCGCGCCGTTCTCCTTCGGCAACAGGCCCAGCCGCCAATGCAGTTGGAGGTGCGGATTCACGATCGCGCACTGCTGGAGGTACTCGTCCACCGACAGCCGCCCGCGCACGTAGGCTGCCTCCATCTCGATCGATACGCTCGTGCCGTGTTCGCAGGTGACCGGCAGGTCGGACGCCGCACCCGGCGCCGGATCGCCGGCGAGGCCCTGCGGCGTCGCCTCCGCGGCCGGCGGCGGGACACCGGTCTTCCTGCCTGCGGCCGCGGGCACCGGTCCCGCAGCGGCCTCCCCCGCCGGCGCCGGGAACGCCGGCCGCCATTCCATCTCGTCGTCGTGGAGGATCGCGGGCTTGTTGGCGCGGGTGTCGATCTGCACTTCCATCAGGTGCGCCGGCTTGCCCCTGCCCGTGCGGGAGCAGATGCGCGTGGACTGGCCGGTGGTGAGCTGGCCGTACATGCCGGCCGCGCTGATGCCGATGCCCTGCTGGCCCCGCGACATGCGCAGGCGGTGAAACTTCGACCCGTAGAGCAGCTTGGCGAAGATCTTGGGGATCTGCGCGCGCACGATGCCCGGCCCGTTGTCGGTCACCGTCACGCGGAACCGGCTCGCCGCGGTCTGCCGGAGATCCACGCTGATCTCCGGCAGGATGCCGGCCTCTTCGCATGCGTCGAGCGAGTTGTCGACCGCCTCCTTCACCGCCGTCAGCAGCGCGCGGCGCGGGCTGTCGAACCCGAGCAGATGGCGGTTCTTCAGGAAGAACTCGGAGACGGAGATCTCCCGCTGCCGCTGGGCCATCGTCTCGGCCGACTCGCGGAGGGGACGTCGTTTTCGTTCGTCGGTGTCGTTCATATCGGAACGGGCGAATAGATTGCCGAAAGCCGCGGGGATTGCCAGTGTTTTGTGGCGAGGCGCGGACCGGCGGGGACGTGCGAGTGAGCGCCCCCGGTCCGCCGTCACAGGCGGCGGATCGGTCCCCCGCGCGGTTTCCCGGGTGAACGACCGCTCTGAGAACCGAGAGGCGCGGTCCCGATGGCCCGCGGCGCCGCGTCCGCCCGCACCGCGCGCAATCCTGCGCGCGTTCCCGCGGCGGCGGCGAGCCACTCCGGCGGGACCACCGCGTCTTCATCGCGAGCCGGGAGGAAGCGCCCGCTTGCGTCCGTCGGCCCCCACCCGCACGAAGGTGACGCAGGTGGAGAACACCGACTGTTCCCGCCGTGCGCCCGGCGCATCGGCGAAGACCTCCACCGCGTAGCTCACCGACGTCCTTCCCTGGCGCGCCCGTCGCACGTGAAACCGGAGGATGGACCCATTGACCACGGGGTGGCGGAACTGGATGCGATCCATGCCGATCGTCACCATGCGGCACCCGCGGTACTCGCGCGACGCCGTCAGCCAGGCGAACTCGTCCACCCACTTCAGCATCGCCCCGCCGAAGAGGTTGCCGTGGTGGTTCAGATGCTCGGGGCGGACCAGGGCGAACGTGTCCACGGAACCCTCAAGTTCCAGGTCTCAAACCGCGAATCCGGATACGAAACGTCGAAATCCGAAGGAAGCGCGAGTCTCGAATCGCGGAAAGGGGCAAGCAGCCGCCGTCCGGATGGATGCTTCTCAGGTTCCCTCGGCTTCCGCATTTCGGGTCACGGATTTCGTGTTTCGAGTTTCGGATTCTCCCCCTCATCCCTCCACCGAACACTCGATGCTGACGGCGGCGGGGAAGTTGATGGCGGCGCTGAGGGGGCAGTACTTCTCCGCCAGATGCACGGCATCGGTCAGCTTCTTCACGTCGTCGTCCGCGGCGACGGAGGCCGCGATCGCGATGTCCATGCCGGTAAAGCGCAAGCCGGAGGCGCCTTTCTCCATCGTCGCGGTCGTGCGACTCCGCCAGGCCTTGAGGCCGATCCGGTTCCGGTTGACGAAGTACAGCGCCGTCAGCAGCACACAGGATTCCATCGCGGCGCAGAGCAGGTCCTCCGGCGTCCATCGTCCCGCCTCGCCGCCGAAGGCCGCCGGCGACGACACGTCGAGGGCCGGCCGCCCCTCGCACGTCTGCACCAGGTGCTCGCCGCCCTTCCATTCCAGGTTCGTCACGAACGTATGCATGCCGCAGAATGTAGTGCCGACCCGCCCATGCGACAAGACTCGAGACGCGGGCAGGACTCGCGAACCGCCTGCGGTCTTCTTCAACACGCTCCCGGCCGGGCGAAGCACGGTCGAGTCTACCGTCGCCGGCGACAGAGCCTCCTTGGCCCTGCGAACTCCCTGCTTCGCCAAGCCCGCCTCACAGACGGACCGGAGATCAAGCCGCCGGAGCTACCGCACGGACTGGACCGACGGCGTCGTAGCGCCGCCGTTTTGACCGCTTTTATGGTCTTTCCTTCATTCGCCATAGGCGCGCGGCGGCGTCATGATTGCCGTTCGGAAGCCTTATGGGGGCGCGAGTAGCCATCCTCCGGACGATGAGAAGGGGTGGGCGCTGGAGTTGGATACTTGAGAGGCGGAGGTGGAGTTCGAGATGGAGAGGTGCGGACAGCCGGTGCGTTCATTGCAGCAACCCCATGAGATGCCCGCGCAGTTCGCCTTCGACATCGCGCGCAAAGAACCGGGCCGATCGTTCGCGCTGCCTGGCGACCACCGCGTTCCGCAGGGCGTCGTCGTGTGCCAGGCGGCCGATCAGTTCCGCGATGAGGTCAAACCGCTTCTCCCGCACGAGCACGCCGGCGCCGTCGAGCGTCTCCGGCACGGCGGCGGCGGCATGGGCGACCACCGGCACGCCGTGATGCATCGCCTCGAACAGCGGCACGCAGAAACCCTCGTGTTCGCTCAGGCACAGGAAGACGGACGCGGCGCGGTAGTAGGCATTGAGCGCGGCCTGCGGCACGGAGCCCGCGAACACGACGCCGGGCAGGCGCAGCTCGCGCACGCGGGCGTCGAGCAGCGCCCGGTAGCGTTCCGTCCCCGCGTAGGAGCCGACGTGGACGAACCGCGCCGTGGGATCCACGTACGTGCGCAGGTAGTAATGCGCCGCGAGGAGGTCCTCGATGCGCTTGTTCGGGACGCCGCGGCCGACGAAGAGCACGGTCGTCGCTCCGGGTTCCGCCGCCCGCAGCACGGCCCGGTCGGGCGCGCGATCCCATTCGGAACGATCGCAGACGAACGGGAACACGCGGACGTCGCGGTAGCCGGCGTCCTCCAGCTCGCGCGCGTTGAAGGCGCTCACCGCCAGGTTGACCCCCGCCGCGCCGGCGAGGGCGCGCATCTGTTCGCGGCCGACGGCCAGGGTCCGGGCGATGGCCTCGTTGATCCCGCGGAAGTACTCGGGCGGGGTGATGTTGTGGTAGAGCAGCGCCTTCCGGCAGGGCAGGCCGGCGAAGGCCGCGTTCACCGGAGAACCGATGGAGAGGTGCAGCAGCGCCACGTCGTCCGGCGTCACCTCCGCGGCGGCCTGCGTGACGTCCCTCGCCTCGTTCCGCAGCTCGGGCAGGATCCTCCGGACCTCGGAGTAGATCTCCGACCGGGCGCCCCAGCGCCGGAAGATCTGCCGCAGCGCCCGCGCCTCGTGGCTGATGGCATCGCCCCGCGCATATCCGGCGACGAGCTGGTGGATGGCGTTCATGGGGTGCGGACGGGAAACGGAACACGGGAATCGGGAGAACGGAGCCGGGAACGACCGACGGCACGCCGGCGTGAGGCCGGGCGCTCCGGCCGCGCCCCAGCCGACCGTGCCGCCATCCGCGATCCGCGATCCGCAATCCGCAATCTCATTCCTCGATCCCCAGCGCCTTGAGCAGTCGTGCCTCCACGACGGGCCACGTGTACTCGCGCAGGACATACTGCCGTCCCTGCTCCCCCATCCGGCGGCGGACGGAGTCCTCGCGCAACAGGAACCGGAGCTGCTCCTCGAAGTCCGGGTAGTGGCGGAACCAGAGCCCCGCGCCGCTCCGCCGGCACTGCCAGCGCAGGACCTCGCTCCCCGCGTGTACGAGCGCGGGGGCGCGCGCCAGAAACGACTCCAGCACCACGATGCCGAGGCTTTCGAGCGTCGAGGGATGGATGAAGGCGACCGCCCCGGCCATGGCCTCGCGCTTCTCCGATTCCGGCAGGAAGCCCGCATCGACGACGAACGGAGCCGCCGGAAAGTCGCCGCTGCCCGTGAGCACCAGCGTGAGGTCCGTCGCCGTGCGCTCGCGGAAGACGCGGACGTACTCGACCAGCAGCGGCGTGCCCTTGAGGGTCTCGCGACGGCCGCTGTAGACCACGTACGGCGTCCGAAGGCCGCGCCGTGCCGCGAAGGCCGCCGGATCGGCCTCAAACGGATCGAGCCCGATGCCGACGACCGCGGAGTCGGGGCCCACCCGGCCGTAGAGCCGCAGGGCGAGGTCGCGCTCGGGCTCGGTGTTGAAGAGGCATCCCCGGACACCGGCGAAGAGATCGCGCGTGACGGAGAGCCACGCGAAGGGTTCGTCGTGCAGACACGATACCAGCCACGTCCGGTCCGGTCGCGCGCGCGCGGCGGCGAAGGTCAGGCCGAACAGGTACGGGCCCGCGAGAATGCGGTCGTACTCCGCGGTCTCGACATGACGGACGAGCGCGTCGCTGTTCACGCTCTCGCGCAGCCATTGCTCCTCCTCCGCCCGCGGGAGCCCGCCGCCGCGGCTGATGGCCTGCTGCAGCTCCAGGAACACGGTCGTGTCGCGCGCGTTGACGGGGAAGTACTCGACCTCCAGCGCCCCGTCGGCCTGCGTGCCCGGCGGGATCTCGTTGGCCCACGTGAAATGGTCGCGGGCGCAGGTGGCGAGGAATCGCACGCGGAGCCCCCGCCCCGCGAGCCGCAGGGCGAGCTGCCGCAGAAGGGTCTCCGCGCCGCCCACCGTGCCGCCGGCGGCGTAGCGCGGACAGATCACCGCGATGGACAATGGGTTCCCCATTCGGCCGCGCGGTTACGCCCCCCTCCCGCCGCCCGCCCGACGCTCCAGCTCGGCCACCCGCGCCTCCAGCCGCGCGAGGCGCTCGCGGCACTGCTCGTCGACGCTCTCGATGCCGGTGACCAGCATGCCGTTCACCTCGTTCTGCTGCGACCACAGGCGGTAGGTATAGAACCGCAGCAGCGACCAGATGGCCTTCTTCAGGCGTACAAGGACCGGGGCCAGCGCCGCCCGGCGCTCGCGGATCTCGAAGTCATTGATGTCGACCTCCGCGGCGTCGCGGAGACACCGGAGGAAATACTCCGAGTAATGGCCGTCGCCCTTGGGTCCGAAGAGGTTGAGCCGCTCGGCGCGCGCAATCCGGGCATCGGCGTAGACGCCCGACGCGACCTTCGCATCCACGGCCGCCTGGATCTCCGCGGTCAGTTTCTCCGTGTCGATGCCGTCGGCGCCCATCTGAAACACCGGTTCTGTCATGGCCACTCCTTCGCAGCGGGCTCGCGCATTATCGAACCCCGCCCCGGCCATGTCAATCGCCCGCGGGTGCGCCCCGGCCGCTCCGCCGGCGGGGACTGGGGAGCCGCGCGGAGAATCCGAAGGTGACGATCGTCACTTTCGGATTCCGCGTCGGACGCTCGGCTGGCATTCGACCGCGGCTATGATAGACTGTTCCGCCAGGACATGATACGCAGATGCGCAGGGTGTTTTGCGTGACGGTTCTCCGGTGCGAAGGCCGGCGGAACAATCTCAGAAGGCGGCGCGGTTGCACGGAGGAACGGACGGATTGGAGTGAGCGCATGGAGCGGCCAGGACCGTGGGGTTGCGGCTCGCCGCCTTAGAGTGTGGTCATCGAGGAAAGGGCGGACATATGCGGAAGAATATCGGTCGGTGGCTGGCGATCGGGCTGGCGGTGGTGGTGGCGGTCCCGCTTCTGGTCTGGGCGGACAAGACGTATCGTCCCAACCAGGAGATCGGGATGTGGACGCAGAAACTGCCGGAAGGCTTCATCAAGCTGATCCGCGTCGAGGTGGTGCGCACGCAGGGCAGCGCCAGGGAGACGTTCCTCAACGCGGCCTTCGGCAAGAATCTGGCGTTCGAAAACGCCCAGCGCAAGTACCTGACCAGCGACCAGACCATGAAGATCGAATGGAAGGTCAACGCCAAGCCGGAGGGCAAGGAACTGCGCATCCTGTGCCATCACGGCAAGTGCACGCTCAAGTCCGTCGCGGTGGACTACAAAGAGGATTGAACCTTCTGCTGCTCGATCCGGGCGAGGTGCATGCCGACGGCCGCGCTCGCCTGACCGGCCGTCGGGCGGATCACCTGCGGACCGTGCTGCGGGTGGCGCCCGGCCAGGCGGTCCGTGCGGGTGTGGTCGGCGGCCTTCGGGGCACGGCGATCGTGGAATCCGCGGATGCCCGTGCGGTGGAGATCCGGGTGCATTGCGAGGAGCCCCCTCCCCCGCGGCCGCGCGTGGATCTGCTACTCGCCGTTCCGCGCCCGAAGGTGCTCAAACGCCTGTGGGCGCAGCTCGCGGCGGTCGGGGTCGGCCGGGTCTTTTTGGCCAATGCCGCCAAGGTCGAGCGGATGTACTTCGACACCCACGTGCTCGATCCCGTCTTCTTCCGGGATCGCCTGCTGGAAGGTCTGGAGCAGGCGGGCGACACCGGGTTGCCCGAGGTGTCGGTCCATCGGCGGCTCAAGGTGCTGATCGAGGACGATCTGGCCCTCCTGTGTCCGGACCACATCCGCCTCGTGGCCGATCCCGCGAATCGGACGCGTATTGGCGATGCCCTGCGCGGGGTCGGAGAACGCACCCGCGTTCTGCTGGCGGTGGGCCCGGAAGGCGGCTGGACCGACCATGAGCGTGCCTTGCTCGCCCGTCATGGTTTCGCGCCCGTCGCCGCGGGCGCGCGCGTTCTGCGCACCGACACGGCCTGCATCGCCCTGCTCGCCCTCGTCCACGACGCCCTGGGCACCCCCTCCCGAGTCCCCGCCCTGCGGCCAGCGGACGGGCGGATTGCACAATAGGCGGATTCCTTGCCGCGATGCCCCACCGTGTCGGCGGCGTGCCGGCCTCGCTCTCAGCCCCCCGCGGGGATTCGGGCGGAGCAACGCCAACGCGCGCTCTGCCCAACCCGTGGGCGGGCGTTCTTCTCACACCTCGCGAGGTGTGAGATGACGCTATCGGCTGATGGCCCACGGCCTCGAAGCCCCCGGGCGCTGGCGTCATCCGTATCCGTAAGCGGACCGCGACCCAATGGCCCTGGCCGCTCTACTCGTCCGCGCCAATCCGCCGGTTCCTCCGTACAACCGCGCCGCCTTCTGAGGTTGTCCTGCCAACGCTTCCGCGGGGAACATCGCACGTATGGGCGTGTCGTGTCCTGGCGGGACCATCTATACCGCCATGACGTCCTTCTCCTTGGACGCGAGCATGTCGTCAACCTTCTTGATGTAGCCGTCGGTGTACTTCTGGATCTCCTCGAGACCCTGGTCGCGCTCGTCCTCGGTGCACTTGCTGTTCTTCTGCAGGATCTTGATCGCCTCGTTGGCCTCGCGCCGCAGGTTGCGGATGGCGACCCGGGCGTCCTCGGACATCCGCCGGGCCACCTTCACGAGGTCCTTTCGGCGTTCCTCGCTCAACTCGGGGATCGGGATGCGGATGATGCGTCCATCACTGAGGGGCGTGATGCCGATATTGGCCGCAAGAACGGCCTTCTCGATCGCGCCGAGGGAGGTGGGGTCGTACGGATTGATCACCAGCAACCGGGGCTCGGGCGTGGCGATGTTGGCAATCTCGCGCACGCGCGTCGGTGCGCCGTAGTAATCCACGGGGATGTTCTCCACCATGGCCGGCGACGCCTTGCCCGTCCGCAGGCCCGAAAGCTCCTTGTGGAGAAAATCCGCCGCCTTCTGCATCCGGTCGTCTGTTTCCAGCAACACGTCGTCCAGCGATTCGAATTCCATGACCGTCATTCCTCCGCCGGGGGTCCGGATCGCGTCACGCGTGGACCACGGTCCCCACGGGCTTGCCTTGCACCACTCTAACGACCTCGCCCGGTTTGAAGAAATCAAAAACCACGATCGGGATGTCGTTCTCCATGCACAGCGAAAACGCCGCCGCATCCATCACCCGGAGACGCCGGCCGAGGGCCTCCTGGTAGGTGAGCGAGGCGAACCGCCGGGCGCGCGGATTCTTCTTGGGATCGTCGTCGTACACGCCGTCGACCTTCGTCGCCTTCAGCAGCGCGTCCGCCTCGATCTCGCTCGCGCGCAGCGCCGCCGCGGTGTCGGTGCTGAAGAACGGACTCCCGGTGCCCGCGCCGAAGATCACGATGCGCCCCTTCTCCAGGTGACGGACGGCCCGCCTGCGGATGAACGGCTCGGCGACCGTCGGCATGTTGATGGCGGACATCACGCGCGTCGGCACGCCGGTCCGTTCGACGGCGGCCTGGAGGGCCAGACTGTTGATCACCGTCGCCAGCATGCCCATGTAGTCGCCGGACGTCCGCTCGATGCCGGAGTCCTCGCCCGCCATGCCGCGGTAGATGTTCCCGCCGCCAAGGACGATGGCGATATCCACGCCCATCGCGTGGACCTGCCGGATCTGGCGGGCCATGGCGCTGAACACGGCGGGATCGAGGCTCCCGCCGGTCCGCCGGTTCTGAAAGGCCTCCCCGCTCAGCTTGAGCAGGATCCGCCGGTACTTCGGCCGGGCGGACGATCTGGCACGGGTCATGCGCTCACCTCTTGTCGATGCGGCTTTCGCACCGGACGATAGCCGAGGCCTCCCCGCCTGTAAAGCCCCGGCAGGCGTCATCTGAAGTCGGTTCGGGAAAGGGCTTGACAGCCTTGCTCGAAGACAATAGACAAACCCAGAGGGAATTGTCGGAGATCGGCAGAACACGAAAGGAGCTCAGAGGATGAATACAGGGTGGATGCGCCTTCACGCGCTGAAGACGGCAATCGTCGCCGCGGTGGTTTGCTGCTGCCTGCCCACACATGACGGCCGGGCGCAGGCGATCTACGACGTTCGCTTCGATTGGAGCGACACGGTCAATCCGAACGGGGTCTGGTCCTACAACCACGGAACGACGCCTCTCCCCTATGTCGCGAACTGGACGCTGGATTCCTTCAGTCCGCCGCAGGGCGGCTGGGCTGAAGGCTCCACGGTGCCCTTCTGGTTTCGCAGTTCCTCGCCGCCGCCCTCTTACTATGATTGGCAGATTGGAGATGTGGTCGTACACACTCAGGATGACGGCCACGGAGCGGGGCACGGTCCTGCCACCGTGACATGGACGAGTCCGATGGACGGTGTGGTAGATGTCGCGGGCGGGGTCTGGATGGGCAGAGACTTCGGCCGGTCGAACCACTGGAGCCTGTTTCTCAACGGCGTACTGATCTCCGGGGGCGACATCTCGACCGGCGATCCGTACGACCGGGCGAATCCGTACGACTTCGCGGTCGGAAGCGGCGGCGCTGCCGCATTGAATGATATTTCGGTGGTGACGGGAGATGTGGTCGCTCTCCAGATTACGCGCACGACTACCTCGGGCGATTATGTCGGGGTCAATTTCACCGTCACGGCCATTCCGGAGGCCTCGACGACCGCGCTGTTGGCCCTGCCGGCCGTGTTCGCGCTATGGTTGCGAAGGCGGAGGCGCTGTCGCTCCAAGACGAACCCACGGTGCTAGAGGCTCCATCCGTTCCGGTACTCGCGGCGCAGGTGCCGGTTCGCCTCCTCGTCATTGGTGACCCGCATGGCGGAACCGTCCCAGAGCAGTTTCTTCTCGGCGCGCACCGCGACGTTACCGAGGAGGCAGACCTCGGAGAGCAGCCCGGCGTGGTCGACGAAGTCCGCCCCGGCCGCCGGTCCGCCGCGACAGGCCGCGACGAATTCCCTGTAGTGGCCCGGCGAGCGCGGGAGCCGCTTTGCGGGCTTCCCGAATGCCTTCATCCGCGATTCGGGAATCAGCCGGTAGCCCATCATCTTGCCCTTCTCCCCTACGTACAGCACGTCCCCCATCCCCTGGCCGGGCTCCAGCTCGGGCGGCCGGGCCGGACGCAGGCCGCCGTCGTACCAGTTCAGCGTGACCGGCGGCCGCTCGCCGCGCCGCGGGAATTCGAACCGCGCCATGACGCCCAGCGGATAGGTCTCCGGATTCAGCTTCGTGGAGCACGCCTCGACGCTGACCGGATGCCCGAGCGTCAGCGCCTTGAACACGGTGGAGAGTTTGTGACAGCCGAGGTCGCCCAGAAGCCCGGTGCCGAAATCCCACCAGTTGCGCCAGTTCCACGGGTGATAGGCCGGATGATACGGCCGCTCCGGCGCCGGCCCGAGCCACAGATCCCATTCCAGCCCCTCGGGAACCGGCGGCGTCTCCGGCGGGCGCGCTTCGTAGAGGGCCGGCGGCCAGAACCGCGCCGGGCTCCAGACGTGAACCTCGCGCACCGGACCGATCGCCCCGTCGAGGATCATCTCGATCGTCACGCGCGCCTCTTCGCCCGCCTGGCCGTGGTTGCCGAGCTGCGTCGCCACGCCCGCCGCGCGGGCGGCCTCGGTCACCCGGCGCGCCTCGTCCACCGACCACGTCAGCGGCTTCTCGCAGTAGACGTGCATCTTCCGTCTCAGCGCCGCCATCGCGATCGCCGCGTGCGTGTGGTCCGGGGTCGCGATCATGACCGCGTCGACATCCTCCTTCTCCAGCAGCTCGCGGTAGTCCGCGTAGGCCCTGCAGCCGCGATACTGCCCGGACGGCTGCTGCTTCGCGTAGAACGCGTCCACCGCCCGGCGCGCCGGCTCGCGCCCCGCGGTCTGCTGATCCTTGCCCTGCGACCAGTTCCACGAGATATAGCCCCCGCTCTCCCGGTTCACGTCGCACACGGCGACCACCTGGATCTCCGGCGACTCCAGGAAGGACATCAGATTCTGCATCCCCTGTCCGCCGACGCCGATGCAGGCCATTGTCGTCCTGGCGCTGGGCGCGACCTCTCCCGGTCCGCCCCGCGCGCGCCGCGGCACGATCGTGAAGGCCACCGCCTCGGCGGCGGCGCCCAGGAAGCAGCGGCGGGACATGCCGCCCGCCGTTCGCGTCTCGCGGGTCTTCATGAGCGTTCCTCCGGCCCGGCCTCGGCGATCCCCGCCGCCTGCAGGGCGCCCTGCAGATGGCGCAGCGCGTCGCGGTAGTCCTGCGCCCCGACGTACTCGAGCACCAGCGGCGCGTGCGGCACGCGCCGCGCGGCCAGGGTGACGAACTGCCGGTAGTCCAGGTCGCCCTTGCCCGCCGCCACCCCGCGATCCGTGTGCAGTTTGCGATCCTTCGCGTGCAGGCAATCGATCCACGGGGAGAGCTGGTCGAACATCTCGCCGAGATCGTTCAGCTCGATCAGGTTCGCCGGATCGAGCAAGGCCCGCGCCTGCGGCGAGCCGATCTCCTCGAGGAACATGCGCAGCCGCTTCGCGCTGGCGAGGAAACCGCGGTAGAAGGGCTCGAACAGCACCTTCGCCCCGTGCGGCGCCGCCCGCGCGGCGAGCTGACGCCCCGTGGCGATCATCCGTGGCCAGACCGCGTCCTGGAACTCGAGCGGCACCGGGGGCGCCGGGGCCCGCGGATCGTGGTGATGACCCGCCTCCGTAATGAACGTGCGCACGCCCATGTGCGCGCCGACCTCCATCATCGCCTCGAAGTAAGCGAGGTTGGCGTTGCGCTCCGCCTCGTCCGGATGGATGAGATTTGTGTACACGCCCAGGCTGTGAATCTCGATCCCGGCGTCGCGGTACGGCGCCGCGATCTCCCGACACCGCGCGGCGGTCAGGCCGGACACGTCGGAACGGCCGTTGTACGCCCAGAAACGGCTGTCCGTCTGGTTCAGAAAGAGCTGGATCAGCCGGATGCCCGCGCCGGCCAGCTCCTTCGCGAGCGAGGCGTTCGAGTGGTCCGAGAAGCCCAGCGTGGCGATCCCGATCCGCAGGCGCGGCGCCGGCCTCTCCGCCGCAGCCGGCAACAGCGCCGCGGGCGCGGCGAGTCCGCACACCATCGCGCCCTGCGCCGCCAGGAAGCCCCGCCGCGAGACAGCCGCCGATCTCTTCTTCATCGTTCTTCCTCCGTGATCCATTGGACGCGCAACGCTCGACCTTCTCCCCCGTCCTTCCTCAGCGTGCCCGGGCCGAACGGGCGCGACTCGCCGACACGATGCGTTCCTGTATCGAGGGCCAGATCGCGGGATCCCGGTTGAACACCGGTTCGTTCATGGGCTGCAGGATCAGCCACTCCGGATCCAGTTCACGGCTCGCGCCTGCCGCCGCAATCGCCAGAATACCGACGCCCGCCCAGTACCCCATACACCGCGCCATGGCCTGCTCCTCCGTTCGATGTCCGCCCCTTCGCCGGAGCGGCGCACGCAGCGCATGCTAGCCCATCTGCCGTGGTTGCGCAGTCCGATTTCCGGCTCTTTCCAAGGCAGCGTGGGCGCCGCGGCCTCGGGGTCCGTCTGCTTCTCCTGCCCCGCGCGTCGTCAGCTTCATCCGGCCGGCGGGGCCGCCGGCCTTCCCGTTCAAATGGAATCGGGTTGTGGCCCGCCGCCTCAGGCGGCGCCGTCGAGTCCGAACACGCCCTTCCGCCGGTCGAACCGCAGGCGGCGAGGACCCGGCACGGAATCCGGCGGAATGCCGACCAGCCGCAGCGGGTTGTGGAAGCCCACGGCCAGCAGTTCATCCGGCGAGAGGAAGCCCAGGGAGGCGAGGTGGTTCATGCACTGCAGCAGGTTCGATCCCGATCCGACCATGCAGCCCTTGGCCGGATTGTGCAGCAGGCCGTTGGATTCCAGGATGACCTCGTTTCCGAGCGTCCGATAGTGCCCGGGCGGAAGGCCGGCAATCGGGGCTCCATCGCTGACCACGACGATCCGTTCGGCTC
Organism: uncultured Verrucomicrobiota bacterium; assembly: GCA_964610105.1. Taxonomy (GTDB): domain Bacteria; phylum Verrucomicrobiota; class Kiritimatiellia; order PWTM01; family PWTM01; genus CAZSUU01. The sequence goes on from CAZSUU010000012.1 coordinate 80,015, forward strand.
CCTTGGCCCGCAGCATCACCTTGATTACATCGGCCGGCAGGTGGTGTCCGTCGGTGATCAGCATCGCCGTGAACCGGTCGTCCGCCAGCGCGGGCCACAGGGGATTGTCGAACTTGGGCAGTTGGTACGGCAGGCCGTTGCCGAAGTGCGTAAGCGCCGCGGCGCCCGCGCGCGCCAGCCGGTCGAGATCGGCGGCCCGCGCCAGTCCGTGGCCGATCGACACCGTGATGCCCATCCGCACGGCGCACCGCGCCAGCTCGTCCGCGCCCTCGGGCTCCGCCGCGAGGGTGAGCAGGCGGATCGAATCGCCCGACCACGCCCGCATCTGATCGAGCAATCCGCAATCCGGCGCGCGCACCCACGCGGGATGGTGCGCCCCGACCGCGCCGGCGGCGGCGTTGATGAACGGCCCCTCGAGATGCAGGCCGGCCACCCGGCCGCGGAACGCCTCGCGGCGCATCACGGCCGCCATGATCGGGAGATTCCGCCGGTAGACGTCGACGGGGCTCGTGATCACCGTCGGCAGGAACACGGCGGCGCCGGCCTGCAGAACCTGCGCGCAGGCGCCGGCGAACGACTCCCCGGTCAGGTCCGGCGAGGAGAAGTCCACCCCGCCGAAGCCGTTGACCTGCAGATCGACGAAACCGGGAATGCAGAGATCAGAGGACATCGGGCCTCCAGGACAACTTCGCCGCCGCCGGCTCGTCGAGGAACACCGCGCATTGGGTGTGCGTGCGCAGGATGGACGCGGGCAGCCGGTTGGTCACCGGGCCCTCCACCGCCCCGCGCACCGCCTCGGCCTTGCGCGCGTCCGGCACGGTGCAGACGATCGCCGCGCTCTTGAGGATCTGCCGGATGCTCATGGAGATCGCCTGGCGGGGCACCGCGTCGAGACCCTCGAACCAGCCCTCGCCCACCTGCTGGCGCCGGCAGGCCTCGTCGAGGTCGACGACGATGTACGGCTCCTCCGTCGCAAAATCCGCCGGCGGATCGTTGAAAGCGAGATGACCGTTCTCCCCGATGCCGATGCACGCGACGTCGATGACCGACCCTCCGATCATCCGTCCGAGCCGGGCGCACTCGGCCCTCGGATCGGCCGCCGAACCGTCCACCTCGACGAACGCGCGAAGCCGGGGCACGCGGGCGACGAACCGCTCCCGGAGGTACCTCCGGAAGCTCGCCGGATGGATCGGCGGAAGGCCGATGTACTCGTCGAGGTGGAACGCGGTCACCCTGGACCAGTCGAGATCCGCCGCGGCGGCGAGGTGCGACAGCATCTCGAACTGGCTGGCGCCGGTGGCCACGATGATCCGCGCCTCGCCGCCGCGCCGCAGGACCGCGCGGAGGCGGTCCGCCGCCATCGCCGCCGCGGCGGCGCCCATGGCGTCTTTCGAGCCGTATACCCTGAGATCCATGGTCCGTCCTCCGGTAAGTCCGTCCCTTCATCCCTTGCCGATCCGCATCACCGCCCACGCGACGAGAATGAGCGCCGCCACCGCCGCATACCCGTGCAGCAGGCCGAGCAGATCCTCGCGGTGCCGCCGCGCGAAATCGCGCCATCGCTCGCGGGTCAGCCACGACGGCAGGTCGAGAAGCAGCAGCTCCTGGCCTCGCTCCGACGCCGAAACCGGTTCCGCCCCCTCGGCGCCGGCGTCGCTCGACCGCCGCTGGCGGCCGAAGAATTCCTCGACCCGATCCGCCGCTTCCGGGGGGGTCGCCCGGCTCACGAGGATCAGCGCCAGGCACCCCGCCAGCAGGGCCCAGCCGAACGGCGCCGGCTCCCACGTGTACACCAGTTTGAGCGCGCCCGTCGCGAGCCAATTGAGCCCGTAGTAGACGACGAAGGAGGCGACGATCGAGGCGAGCGCCCCGTGCCGGTTCGCCCGCTTCCAGAGGAATCCGCCGACGAACATGATCCCCATCAGGGCCGCGAGGGTCTCGGTGAACAGAAACGCCTGCAGCACCTCGCCCACCAGCAGGCCGAACGCGACGCCCAGCAGCGTGAGCGCCAGCCCGGAGAGACGGCCGGCGAACAGCAGGTGGCGGTCGTCCGCGTCGGGGCGAAAGTGCGCGCGATAGATGTTCCGGGTGAAGAGGGCGCCGGTGTTGACCATGAAGTTCGAGCACGTCGACATGTTCGCCGCCAGCACGCAGGAGACCATCAGCCCGGTCAGGCCCGGTCCGAGGAGTTCGCGGGTCGCGTACCCGAAGGCCATCTCCGGATCCGGCAGCGCGACGCCCCGCCGGACGACCATCGCCGCCACCACGAGTCCGGTCAACGCCCACCCGATCGTGCAGAAACGTTTCACCATCGAGCCGTAGGTCTGTCCCACGCGGCCCGCGCGCTCGGTGCGCCCGGCGGCGGTCATGGTGAGCATGTGGGGCTGGGCGGTGATGCCGATGACGCCGTTGAGGGCCAGCATGGCGATGGTGAACCCGTCCAGGCCGCTGACCCCGCTGGCGAGGTGGAAGAAATGGGGCGGCAGCGTCTCGTGCAGTCCGGTGAAGCCGCCGATCTCCCGCAGCCCCAGGGGCAGCAGCAGGAACGACATCACGATGATCAGGAATCCGAGCACGAAGTCCGTGTAGGCCGAGGCGACGAGACCGCCGAAGAGGCTGTAGAGAATGAAGGTGAAGGTCATGGCCACGACCACGCCGTTGGGCGAGATCGCGCCGCCGGCCGCGATGGAGATGATCTTGCCCGCCCCCTTCAGCATCGCCCCCTGGTTGAACACGAAGAAGGCGATGGCAAACAGGGTGTAGAGCAGGCCCATGCGGCGCCCGTAGCGGTCCTCGATGATCTCGCCGACGGTCGTGCGGCCGGACCGCCGGTACCATGGCGCCATGAGCCAGTAGAAGGGGGTGATGAGCATGTTCTTCCACTGGTACCAGATGGTCGGAAAACCGTGGGCGAACGCCGCCCCCGCCTGGGCCACCGGATTCTCGGCGTGCGTGCCGGTCCCGAAGGCCTGCCCCACCATCACCCACCACGGCAGGCGACGCTCGCCCAGGAAGTAGCCGCCGCTCGTGCGGATATGCCGGGCCATCCAGAGGCCGAACAGGGTGATGGCGCCGAAGTACAGACCCACCACCGCCCAGTCGAAGGCCGTGAATCCCGCTGTGCTGTCCGCCGGCATGTTCGCGTCCGTCTCCCGGAGAGGAGCATAGCGGGGCGCGCTCCCGGCGCCAGCGATTTCCGCTACTCGTAGAAGGCGCGCACGCGGAAGAACGCCTGCGCCGAGTCCCCGGTCGGAAGGGCCACGCGGACCCGCACCTGTTCGGTGATCAGATCCGCGTTCGGCGTCGCCGCCACCTCGATCCCCTCCGCCGACGCCCAGACGCCGGGAAGCGCCGGGCTCCGTTCCAGCGTGTACGACAGGCCCTGCGCCACGCGGTCGAGGCGCCGGGGATACGTGATCTCGCCGGTGTCCGCGAGGTCGGAGGCCCGGGCCGCGCCCAGGGCCGCGGGCGGTCCCGCCGTCTTCGGCGCGCCGCCGAACGCGAACTCGTCGGCGTTGGTCCGGCCGTCGCCGTCCGGATCGGCGGCCGGACCCGACACGATTTCCAGCATCAGCTCCTGCGGCGTGAACTGCGTGCCGGACCACCGGGTGTACGCCGACAGCCGGTCGGTCCCGCCGGCGAGATACTCGAGCGGCAGGCGCGCGAAATCGATCGCGGTGTAGTTGTCGCGCTCGAACAGCAGGCCGACGTCGCCGGTGGGCAGGCGGGTCAGCGAGGAGTAGGCCGACGAGCCGGCGTAGATCAGTTTCGACAGGGTCCACGAGTCGCCGTCGTCGTAGCTCAGCCGCACGGTCATCCGGGTCCGGCTGCTGGTGCTGTCCGCATTCGCGTGCACCAGACGGCTGCGGCCGTTCGTGGCCCAGGTCAGGCGGAACACGTTGCCCTGGCAGGCCGGATCAGGCACGGGGTGCGCGTCGGTCGCGTCGAAACGGAACATCGGTCCCCAGGTGTCGCCCCCGTCGAGGCTGCGGCTGAACCACCGGTACCCCGCGGCGGCGCCCGACGGACGCATGGAGGCCAGCAGGCGGCCGTCCGGCAGCTCGGCCATCTGGATCTCGCCCGTGCCCCGCCCGCAGATCGCGCCGCGCTTCCAGGTCTGCCCGTGGTCATCGCTGTAGATGAACAGCGAGCAGTTGTTGTTGCGATACCAGTACACGGGGAAGATCAGGCGGCCGGCGCGGGGGCCGTACTCGAGCTGGATGCCGTTGCCCGGACCGGCGATGAATTCGCCGGTCCCGTAGGTGTGGGTCACGCCGTCGAACACATACGCCTCCGCCGCCAGGGGGCGGAGCCCCGGGTTCGCCGCCTCGACATCCACGCGCTGGGACCAGGTCGCCCCGTCGTCGTCGCTGTAGCGCATCTCGAGTTTGATGGTCCGTCCGAAGCCCGCATAGTTGTACGGGCTGCCGTTGTCGTACAGGACCCAGATCCGGCCGTTCGTGCGATCCACGAGCAGGGCCGGATCGCTGGCGGAGGTGCGCGTCTGGAGGTTGGTGCTGCCGGTCACCGGATACGCGTCCGTGTCGGCCGTGTCCGAACCGTAGTCGGAAACGACGATCGGCGGCCCCCACGTCGCGCCCAGATCCAGGCTGCGCCGGACCACGCAGTCGATGCGGCCCGGCACATCGGCGCTGTTGACGAGCCGGCCGTCGGCCGCGGCCACCACCGTGCCGCTCGGGGAGGTGACCAGGGCCGGAATCCGGAAGGTGTGATAACCGCTGAAGCCGCTGTAGAACGGGCGGGTGAAACCGAAGGGAGGGCCCGCCGGAGGCGGCTCGGGGGCGTCCGACACGCCGGACCACCGGGCGGAAAGATACGCCTCGACCGCGGCGCGATCCGCGTCGCTCAGCGCGCGGTCGTAGACCAGGATCTCGGCCACGTCCACCGCCAGCCCCAGCTGGGCCTGCACGTTCGCGCCGACGATGAATCCGCTGAGGCCGGCGGTGGTCGCCGGCGCGACGCTGCCGGCCGGGGCGCCGTCCACGTAGTGGACATAGGCGGCCGGACTGCCGTCCTCGCTCACGACGAATACGTGGGTCTGCCAGGTCGCCAGGGTGGCGGCCACCGTGGGCGACCCGGTGTTGGTGGCCGCGGAGGCCGGTGAACCGGCGGGTTCCGTTCCGATATGCCACATGTCGCTGTACGTCCGCGCGCGCGTGAGCCCCGCCGCGAAGGAAGAAGAGTCGTAGAGAAAACCGGATCCGGCGCTATTCACCCGCGCACGCAAGACAACGGTGCGGCTGCCGGCGAGATCGCCGAAATCGGCGCGGGGCACCCACAGCGCATCGGCCCCGCCGGCGCAGCGCGCGACATGCGAGGTGGCGCCGTCGGCCAGGACCACCCTCAGCCGATGGGGGGTGCCGCTGACGTTGTCCAGGTTGCGTGCGCTCACGGGATCGCCGCCCACCGTGCTGCGGTTCGTCCAGGCGCCGACCGTGTAGCCGTCGCTCGCGGCGATCAGACCGTCGTTCCGATACCACGCGTACGGATCGGCGTCGGCCGGCGGGGCCTGGGCGAGGGCCAGCCCGGCGGCCGACACACCCGGCAGCAGAACCACCGCCCACAGCATCGTCCCTGCGCTTCTGCGATTCATCCGCGCACACGTCAGTTGCCCGACCACGGGCCATCCCAGCAGATACCGCGCGGAGTATAACCGCCCTGCCAGACGAACGCGAGGCGGCAACCTCGATGCCCCGCGAAGAGGGGCGGCGATTCACAGGGCGGCGTGCCCGGCCCCAGGCTCTTCGCCCGCGGATTCCTCAATGCGCAACCGCTCGTGAGAAACCATTCATGACCACCACGCCGGTCACCACCAGCACGATCCCCACCACGGCGGGCAGATCCAGTCTCTGCCCCATGAATGCCCAACCGATCACGGTGATCAGCACGGTTCCCACGCCCGACCACACGGCGTAGACCACCCCGACCGGAACGGTCTTCAGGGTGAGGGACAGGAAGTAGAACGCCGAGGCGATACTCCGCCGCGACCATCAGCCGGTCGGTGGCCAGCACGGCAACGCTCTCCTCCGCGACGAACTCATACGCGTCGGTGAAACCCAGCAGACCGAGATGCGCGCCCCAGGGTCGCCCGCACGCCCGCATTGATGAGCACCGGCCTGGGAAGCGCCGTGATCATCTTGGAGGCGTAGAGGGTGAAATCCACGCCTTCCGAGTCCTCGATGCCGATATCGGTGAGCGCGCCACCCAGTTCATCGTCGATGTCGTCGACCGTCGCGTTGCTCTTGTAATGGGCGCCGACCGTGAGGGCGGGCAACCACTTCATGTCGAACTCACCCTCCTTCAGCACGAGGACACGGGCGTTGATCCCCTGACTGCCACGAACATGCCCTGCGCGATCTTGCCCGCGTGGGCCAGGCCCTGCATGAACACCATCTCCCGGGCCATCGCGCCCATCAGAGCGGTGTCGAAAGCGATGATCTTGAGGGCATCATAGGTCAACTGCATGTCGAGCATCTGGAGGTACAGGTCCACGTACCTGCCGAAGAGCCCGGTGTCCTCCGCCACCGTGACCTTGCAGCCGTTGGCCTTCAGCAGATCGCTGTAGCCCGGTATGTCCTGTACGTTCGGGAACTTCATGAACTGGAGGAAACGCTCGGCCTCCTCCGCCGTCAGCCCCGCCGGGCCTTCGACCCAGTCGGTGAAGGCGACGATGCCTCCCGGCTTCACCATGCGGGCCGCCTCGGCGATCAGTCGGGTCTTGTCCTCGACATAGCACCAGGCGTCCTCGCCCCAGACGAAATCGGCGGAGGCGGAAGGCAGGCCGCTCCGGGTGACGTCGGCCAGCGTGAAGGCGATCTTCTCTTTCAGTCCCTCGTCGCGGCAACGCGCACGCCCGCGCTTCACCACGGCTGCCGTGGCATCCACTCCGCGCATGGCACCGACCTCGATGAACCGGACCAGGAAGCGCATGCCCGCGCCGCTGCAGCAGCACAGGTCGACCCCCTTCATCCCCTTCTGAATCCCCGCCCGCGTAGCCAGGGCCATCGAGGACTTGAATCCTCCGATGTGGATCTGTTCGCCCATGATCAGTTCCCACAGATCCCCTTCCGCTCCGCTGTAGACCGCCTGCACCTCTTTCAGACCGATGTTCTTCGTGACTTTCATGTAGACCTCTGTTGAGTAACCAGGCGTCTCGCCGGCGACCCGGCACGAGTCAGAGACACCGCGACTGCACAATTGAGTTCCCGGGAAAGGCAGAAGGGCGGCCGAAACAGAGGCCGTCAGCGCGGAAGAACCAGCGTGGGGTGACACCATGGAGTGCATCCCCTTCCGGCGGCCGTCTCACCATGACCCGATGCGCACCCGGCGCATTCTGCCCGTCCGGAGATTCACATTCTCGTCATGGCACGGATATCCATTATGTCACCTCCTTTCATGCGGCTCGGCATCCTGCGCTCACATGCGGTGTCTCTCGCATCGATCGTCGCGTCCATCCTTCCACACGCTTCCTCGTGATGCCGTTTGTCGGGATGATCAGCGGGACCGCATGCGACCGCAAGCGCATTCCGATGGAAGTCGCGACTGGAGGCGTCCCAGCGCCGGAAACCATGCTGCCCGCGGTCTCCAAGGTCCGGAAGACCGCGCCGCGGTCGCGGGTGTGCACCCCCCCTGAAACCCGTCCTGCCCGGGACGCAGCCCCCGCCCCGATCGTCAGTCGCCCGCCGAACGGTGATGCGACATCGTCCGCACGGACACGCCTCAGCGGCCCCTGCCTCCGCCTCCGCCGCCCGGAGGCCCCCGGCGGTCCCCTCGATCTCCGCCAGGACCGCCCCGTCCCCCGCCGCCCTCACCCATCCGGAACATGTCCGAGCTCTTCTTGTACGCCTCGACCTGTTCCGCGGTCAGGAAGCTGGACAGGCTCGCCTCGAACTGCGCCACCAGGGCCTGTCCCTGCTGGCGGGCTTGGTCGAAATTGCCGCCCTGCTCGCGCGCCGCCTCGAACGCCTGACGCATCTGGTTGCGCACCTCCTCGCTGGCGGCGCGCAGCTTCGCGACCTGGTCGTCATTCAGGCCGAGCGCCTGCTGCCGTTCCGTCCACCGGCGGTTGTCGGCCTCCTGGCGGCGCTGATCCCATTCCTGTCGGCGCTGGGCGTCCCGCGCCTCGGCCTCCGCCTTCTTCTGGGCCTCGTTCTGGGCGATCGCGCTGTTGATGGCCGTCTGGAGCACGGTCTCGAGCTGCTGGCCTCCGCCCATCCTCTCGTCGATCCTCTTGCCGATCTCCGACTGGACCCGTGCGTCGAACATGCCGGTCACCAGTTCCTCCACCCTCTTCTCCAAGCTGGCGGCCGCCTCGCGACGCGAAGCCTCGATCTTGTCGAGGATCTCTTTCTGCATGCTCTCCAGCCGGACCAGCCGCTGCTCATTCCGTTCCGTCTGGCGCTCCACCTCCGCCAGCCGCCCTCCGTCGCAGCCGGCCGCCACAACCAGAGCCACCCCCAACATCACCACGTGCGCCGTCTTCATGACCCGCTCTCCTGTCCTTCGTCTGCGCCTTACACCCCGACTCCTGTCCATCAATCTGGCCCCTCCGTGTAAAGATTTGATGAAGCAGGCGGCGGAGAATTGCAAAGGAATTGTAAAGCTTCGGGCCCTGGGCTGCGGGAAGCAGGGGGAAGACCGGCACATGGTTCATCTGATTCGCGTTCCCGGTTGCCCGGGCTCCCTCGGCCGGAAGGCGGGAGAGCGAGTTTGTGCCTTGGCGGCCCGTAGCGCGCATGAGAAGCAAGAAGATCCGCCATGCATCCTGTATGTCTTCGGGGGCGGAATCGGTATCCGGGTCATCTCCGACGTGTCGCGGGTAGGGCGAGGTCTCCGACCGAGCTGGCGACCGGCGCGGTGCGCGGGAGCGCGTGAATAACCGGTGACGCGCCACGACCTTTGTCTTGTATCGCCGGTCCGATCACGGGATTCTGTCGCCATGAGCATGAATCGCAGGGCGTTCTTGAGGCAGGTCGGCGGTGGGGCGGCGGGGGTGGGCGCGCTGTCGCTCGCCGGCGGATGCCGGACCTTCATCGCCAACCGCGGAGGCGACAGTCTGCCGCGCGGCACGCCCGAGGCGGAGGGGATCGCCTCGGCGGGCATCGAGTCGTTTCTCGACGCGGCCGCCGGGGGCAACCACGAGCTGCACAGCTTCATGCTGGCGCGACACGGGCGGGTGGTGGCGGAGGGATGGTGGTCGCCCTACGGGCCGCGGTTCAACCACACGCTGTACTCGTTGAGCAAGAGCTTCACGTCCACGGCCGTGGGCTTCGCCGTGGCGGAAGGCCGGTTGAGCGTCGGCGACAAGGTCCTGCCCTTCTTCCCGGAGTCGCGCCCCCCCCGTGTGAGCGAACACCTGGCGGCCCTGCGCGTGAAGGACCTCTTGAGCATGGCGGTGGGCAACGGGAAGGAGCCGACGTGGGACATGGTGAAAGAGGACGACTGGGTCAGGGCCTTCCTCGCCGCACCCGTCGACCACCCGCCGGGCACGCGGTTCATGTACAACAGCGGCGCGACGTACATGTGTTCGGCGATCGTCCAACGGGTGTCGGGGCAGAAGATCATCGACTACCTGCGGCCGCGGCTGTTCGATCCGCTGGGCCTGCGGGACACGACCTGGGAAACCTGCCCCCGCGGCATCAACACCGGCGGCTGGGGACTGAGTGTGCCGACCGAGGGTCTGGCCAGGTTCGGGCAACTCTATTTGCAGAAGGGGATGTGGCGGGGGCAGCCAATCCTGCCCGCGCGATGGATCGAGGAGGCGACCACGTTCAAGATCCAGCAGCCACTGCCCGACAAGCCCGGCCGGCCGAACGAACGGAATGACTGGGTCCAGGGCTACGGCTACCAGTTCTGGCGCTGCCGGCACCATGCCTTTCGCGGCGACGGCGCGTTCGGGCAATTCATGGTCGTCATGCCCGAACAGGATGCGGTCGTCGCCATCACGGCCGAATGCAGGGACCTGCAGGCCGAACTCGACCTCGTCTGGGACCACCTCCTGCCGGCCATGAAGACGCAACCGCTGCCCGCGGACCGGTCCGCGCACGCCCGACTACGGCAGAGGCTCGCAGCGCTGGCCCTGGCACTGCCGGCCGGCCGGCCACCGCCGCATGACGTCGCCGGTCGCGTCTCAGGCAGGACGTTCCGGCTGCAACCGAATGACCTCGGCCTGGACACCGCGTCCTTCGCCTTCAGCGGCGACACGGGGCGGATGACCCTGGCCGGCGGTGGCAGGGACCACCCGCTCGCGTTCGGCGTCGGACGTTGGGTCCGCGGCGAAACCGCCCTGCCAGGCACACCGCCCCGGCTCATCTCGGGAGGCGCGCCCAGGCCCGGGACGCTGTCGAAGGTCGCGGCCGCGGCGGCGTGGAAGGACGAACGCACGGTCGAACTGACGCTACGCTACTACGAGACCCCGCATCGCGACACGGTGACCTGCCGATTCGACGCGGCGGGCGTCCAGATCGCGTTCCTGAACAGCATCGCGGGGATGAGCCCGAATCCAAAGGACCCGCGGCCGATCCTGCGCGGCGAAGCGTAGGGCGCGACGATCGCGAAGCGGGAAGCCTCGGCAATGCGACGCGTATTCGCCCCCGGGTGAGTCGAACATCTCCGCGATCAGACCGGCCGACCATCCGACAGACTGCTCTTCGATCGGGTGAGCATCGAGTCGTTCGAGCCTCGAGCGGGCGTTACGGCAGCGCGATGAGGCGCATGAGGCGGGCGAGGATGGATTCCTTCTGCAGGCATTGGCGCACCCCGTCGGCCTCCATGGAGGACAGCCGGGCATGGGCCTCGGCATTGCCGGCTTCGCGCTCCGCGATGAGGGTCGCCAGCCGCTCCGCCAGCTGGGCATCCCGCGCGAGGAAGGCGCCGAACACCTGGCCGGAGATCTCGAACAGCTCCACATGGCCGGACGCCGTGATCGTGGCCGCGCGGGGCAGCCCGGTCATCAGGCTCATCTCCCCGAACAGCGCGCCTTCGCTCAGGTCGAAGGTCACGGGTTCCGGCTTGTCGGGATGTCGCACCGCGCCGAGCAGCCGGCCGCGCGCCACCACATAGCAGGTGTCGCCCGGCTCGCCCTGCCGGAAGACCGTCTCGCCCTTCTCGTACATCAGGCGCCGCATGTGCCGCGCCATTTCCACCAGGCCCTCCTCCAGGCCGGGTTCCCGCCGGAGCTCTTCGCCCAGCACCTTCGCCCCGAACTCGCCGGAGCACAGCGCCTCCTTGCGCGCCTTCAGGCGGGTCGCGCTCATCTCCTCGCCGCCCGCCGAGAGGGTCCGCCCTCCCGCGGCGGCCAGCGCGTCCTGCCCCGCGGCGAAGGGGATGCGGATGCCGCGCCGCTGGAACTGGTACCACGCGTTGCTCAGCACGCTGCCCTCGATGGTCCGCCGTTCGTACAGCTCGCGGCTCCAGAAGAACAGCCGGTACCGGATGCCCCACTCCTTCACCTCCGCGATCATCGCGGCGGGAGGGGGATCGGCCAGCACCCGCCCGTCGTTCGCGGCCGCGGCCCGCAGGGCCTCGATCACCAGACCCGCCGGATGCTCCGGCGCCGCGTGCGCGAACACCTCGTGCCGGCGGAGCGAATCCGGCTGGGTGAGATTCTGGATCGTCGACGCGGACACGAGGCTGTTCGGCAGGATCACGGTCTGCCCGTCGGTCGTGCGCAGCCGCGTCTCCCGCCAGTTGATCTGCGTGACGCATCCCTCGTAGCCGGCGATGTTCACCCAGTCGCCCTCCCGGAACGACCGGACCACGTGCAGCGACATCCCGCCGAGCAGGTTGCCGAGTACGCCTTGCAGCGCGAATCCGACCACCGCCGTCACCAGCGCGGTCGACCCCAGCAGCAGCGAGATGTCCATGCCGAGCTCGGATCGCAGCAGCCAGAACGCGACGGCGAGCACCGTCACCCCCCGCGCGAGGGACATGATCAGCGCGGGCACGGGGAAGGGCCTTCGCCTCGCGGCGAAGGCGAGCCGCAGCGCCCCCTCGGCGACGCCCAGGAACAGCGCCACGGTCCAGAACACGAACCACGCCCGCCGGTAGACCTCGCGCCCGGCCAGCCATCCCGCGAGGCCGGCGTGCCCTTCCGCCCATCGCACCGCGACCTCCGACGCGATGAGGACGAACATGGGAAGGTAGAGCCAGCGGCTGAATCCTCGATGGTCGTGTTCCGGCGCGCGGCGGGGCGACCGGCGGAGCAGCAGGGCGGCCGCGATCAGAAACGCGACCCCGTAGGCCGCCGTGAAGCCCAGCCACTCGGCGCTCATGCGTCCGCCTCGATTTCCTCGCCCTCGACCGCCAACCGTCCCGCCGGGAAGGCCGCCCGCACCTCCCGATCGATGGCCGCCAGCGTCTGGTCGTCATGGGCGGGCGCGTGATGCACGACCAGCAGCCTCCGCGCCCCGGCGGTCCGCGCGACCTCGATCGCGTCACACCACGAGCTGTGACCCCACTCCCGGAACCGCGGGTACTCCTCCGCCGTGAAATTGCCGTCGAAACAGAGCCAGTCCACGGGGGAGGGCGTCCGCGCCAGCCGGAGCAGCGATGCCCGTTCGGCCGGCGTCGCGAGGGGCCACTCCACGTCGGTGGCGAAGAGGAGCGAGGCGCCGCCCGCCGGCTCGTCGATCCGGTACGCCGTGCAACCGCCTTCGTGGTGGACGCCGGTCCAGCGGATCACCAGCCCGCCGTGCCGGCGGGGCTCGGCCATGCCGTCCTCGGGCAGCACGGAGAAGACGAGCGAGGAGTCGAGGTGCTGGAGCTGCAGAGGCCAGAACGGCTGGGCCATCAGCCGCGGCAGGATGTCCACCGCCCCCAACCCCTGCCGCTGCGGCGCCGCGAACTCGATGCGATAGCCCTCCCGGTAGATTTGCGGCAGCGACGGCAGACCGATGACGTGATCGAGGTGGTAGTGCGTCAGAAGGACGAGAAGGCCGCCGGGAGCGGGTTCCTCCAGCCGGGCCGCCAGCCGCCGGGCGCCGGTGCCCAGATCCAGCAGCACCCGCTCCCCTGCCCGCCCCTCGATCAGCACGGAAGTCGTTTCGCCCCCATATCGCATGCGGTCGGACTGCGCCACGGGATACGACCCTCGGCATCCACCGATCACGATTCTCATGGCCATGGATACTACGCGCAGAGCCGCCCGCCATTCAAGGTCGCTCCACGTCCGCCCCGCTCCCCGCACACACGAACGCCCCGCGCGAGAAGCGGCTTTGGGCTTTCCCGGCTTGCGCACGTCCACGCGCACCCAAGGATCGCACCGCGCGGATTCGGTTCGGAATCGAGGATCGGGCCACGGCACCCCGAATCGCCCTTGCCGGCTTGCTTTATCCCGCGCCGATTGTAGACTGCCCGTGAGGGGAGCGCGGGCAGGAACGGGGAATGGGAGGAACGGCGATGAAGGTTACGGTTGCGGACATCCTGGCGACAAAGGGGCGGCAGGTGTGGTCCGTCACCCCTGAGACGACGGTCTTCGACGCGCTCAGGCAGATGGCGGACAAGGACGTGGGGGCGCTTGTGGTGATGAGCGGCGACAGGATCGTCGGCATCTTCTCGGAGCGCGATTACGCCCGCGAGGTCATCCTCAAGGGGAAATCCTCGAAGGAAATTCCCGTATCCGAGATCATGACGTCGTCGGTCTGCTACGTCCCCCCCTGGCGGACCGTCGACGAGTGCATGGCGCTCATGACGGCGATGCACGTGCGGCACCTGCCGGTCCTTGACGACGGCAAATCGGTGGGCATCATCAGCATCGGCGATGTCGTCAAGGCGATCATTTCGGAGCAGGAGTTCGTCATCAACGAGCTGGAAGCCTTCGTCGACGAAGCCCTCAAGCAGCCGGCGACCGAGCGTCGCAAACCGGAGTGCTGAGCTCCATGACGGAAGACAATCCGTGGGAAGCGCACTTCGACACGGAGGGGGAGCATTTCCATCGACACGCGGGGTTCATGTCTGCGGCGTGGTCGCGGGCCGCTCGCAAGGGACCCTGCCTCGCTCGTCGGTGCCTGGCCGCACCGCGGTCATGCCGCCCCGTCGACGGCGCGCCAGCGATGCCGCGCCCCACCCGCCGCCGGCTCGATCCGCGAGGTGGGGCCGCGCTGCCCTCAGCGCGGTGGAGTGCATCCGGACTCCGGATTGGAACTCGTATCCCGGAGTTGGAGTCCTGAGGTTTCCACCGCGCGCACCGGGACGCATGCACCGTCACCCGCGGTCGGTTCCGTCCACTCCATCCCGCCGCGGGAAGAGCTCCAACAGGGTGGGGGTGAAATCTTGCAGGGTCCTCATCCGCGCGCGCAGGTGCGCCGCGTCCTGCCCCACGGCGGCCAGCGGCACCGGGTGGATGGTGTGCGTGCGGATCGAAAGATCCTCGATGTTCCCGTGGTCGCTGGTGAGCACGAGGAGGCAGCCGGGGCGCGCGGCGAACGACACCAGCGGCCGCACGAAGCGATCGAACCGCCGCAGGACCTCCTCGGCCAAGGCGCGGTCGCCGCGATGGCCGGCGCGATCGGTCTGGAAGAACTCGAACAGGGTGAAGTCGTGCGTCCGCGCGACGTGCAGCAGGTGGGCGGCGGACTCCTCCGGCGACAGCAGCGGCCCCTGGTAGCCGCGCGCGCGCAGCCCTTCCCGCGTGAGATCGTGGCAGACCGCCTCTCCGCGGAGCATCTCCTCCGGCCCCCGCACGCGGCCGAAGGCGGCCAGCGCGGCGACGGTCGTGACCGAGGGGTGCTGGCGGATATAGCGGTGCGACACTTCATCCATGAAGTAGGCATTCGCGAAGGCGGCGGTCCAGCCGCGCCGCACCAGCCGCGACAGCAGGTTCTCCTCCCGGATGATCGCACGCAGGGCGGGCCCGGGAAATCCCTCCTTGTGGCGGCCGATCGCGACGGCGGCGTTCACCCCGGTGAGCAGCGTGGTCTGGCCGGTCGCGCTCTGCGGCAGACCGGGCACCCCCAGCGTCGCGTCCACCGGGACCGCATGACGGGCAAGCAGGTCGGCGAGGTGCGGCGACGCGCCCCCCACGACCGGATTCAGCGCCGGGTCATCACGGCCGATCCCCAGCCCGTCCACGAACACCATCAGGGTCCGCGGAGGGCCGTCGCCTCCCCGTCTGTCCCCGCGCCCGCTCATGCGCCCGCCCGACCGGCCGCGACCATCGCCAGGCGGGCGGCGCCGTCCCACGCGAACCACGCGCCGAGGAAACAGAGGGCGAAACCGCAGAGCACGAGGACCGCCGTCCACACGACCGGCGGGCAGATGCGCCGGCCACCCGCGACCGCCGCGGCGACGGCGCTGTACCACGCGAGATCGGACATCGTGTGGCCCGCGTAGAAGGCCCCGAGCCCCAGCCATCCGTGCTGGAGCGCCTGCGCCGCGTAGCCGAGTCCGATGGTTGCCCACCAGACCATCCAGAACGGGTTGGAAAGGCTGAGCAGGATGCCCGCCGCGACCGGTCCTTTCCACGCATGGCGGTCCTGGTCGCCGAGGCCCGAAGTGCGCAGCGCCCGGGTCACCGCGGATCGGGCCGTGCGCATCGTCCGGATCCCGATGAACAACAGCACCGCCGCCCCCGCCAGACCGAGGACCCCCTTCACGGCGTCGCGCTGAAGGAACGCGCCCAGACCGGCCACGACCATCGACAGCAGAAGCAGTTCCAGGATCGCGTGCCCGAGCACGATCAGCGGCCCCGCCACGAAGCCGCGCTTCATGGCCTCGCCGATGGTCGCCGTCAGGACGGGACCGGGCGACATGGCCCCCGACAGACCGACCACAAACGCGCTCCAGAACAGCAAAGCAAGCGGCATGACCGAGTGTGTATCATCGTTCGGGCCTGCCACTCCAGCCCCTTCGTCCCTGGTGGAACCATCCCGACCGTTGCCCGAGCTCGGTCGGAAACCTCGCCCTACCCGCGGCACGTCGGAAGTGACCCCGATACCGATTCCGACCCCGACGACCTTCAGGTCGCGCGGCGGATCCTCCTGCTCTCCCTGCACGCTGCGGGCCGCCGAGGCACTGGAGCCCGCGGCTAGTCCTCATCGTCGACACGGGTCGTCGCCCACTCGGGGAACGGGGCCTCCGGGCCTTTCATGGCATGCCAGAGGATGCGGTTGAGGGCCCCTTCCTCGATGGCATCGGGGACGTCGAGCGCCAGCTTCTCGCTCTCTTCCGCGAGCGTCCGCAGGAGGGCGTTGGAGATCTGCTTCGGCTCGGGGTTGGCGGAGTCGAGGGGCACCTGGTTGGGCACGCTGACAAACGGCGCGGGATTCGGTTCGTCGGCGAAGACGTCGAACATGGGGGTGGCGGCGGCCGTCATCTGGTTCATCGGAGGCAGGCCGAGGATCAGCTCGATGGTTCGCAGGACGCTGCTGTGATTGTAGTGCGTCGAAATGGTCTGGCCGCGTTTGGTCCACCTGCTGGCGACAAAGCAGGTCGTGCGATAGCCGCTGACATGGTCCCATCCCGCCTGCGGATCGTCCTCGATGCAGAAGAGCACGGTGTCGGACCAGAACGTGCTGTGGCTCAGCGCCTCGACGACGCGCCCGAGGGCGAGATCGTTGTCGGCGATCTGGGCGGCGGGTGTCGGCGCCTTGCCCCGGGTGCCGCCGGTGTGGTTGTTGGGGAGGAACAGGTAGACCATGTCGGGCATCGCCCCCTTCTCCTCCCACCTGCGGAGCTTCTCGATGAACTTCGTCGCACGGAACTGATCCGGCACGTTGAGGTCCCATCCGACGGTGTCGGTGTCCGAGTACTTCGCCAGGGCGGGGATCGCGCAGTGAGACTGGATGCGGATGAGGCCCGTGCCGTCGCGGAGGTCCGCGATGATGTCCTGGTGCGTCGGTTTGCCCTTCTTCGAGGAATCGACCCATCGGACGTCGGAGATCATCCACTCGCCGAGATTGCGGAAGGTCTTGCCCGCCTTGGTGACGTGGTCCCAGATGAAGCCGGTGGTCGCCCAGTTCAGCGCATCCGCGCTGTCGTCCGACTTGCCGCCCGCGTAGCTGCGCGGGAAACCGGAAGCGACCTGGCGCTGGACGTACTCGTTGGCGATGCCGGAGTCGGTCCACTGGTGCCCGTCGGCGCTCTGGACGGAATTACAGTACGTGTTGTCGAGAAGGACGAACTCGCGGGCGAGCTTGTGCTGGTTGGGGGTGTACTTCTCGCCGAAGGTGCACAGTTTCGCGTCTCCGTTGCCCTCCTTCATGTCGCCCAGCACCTGGTCGTAGCAGCGATTCTCCTTGATGACGTAGATGACGTGCCTGAAGACGCTGGGTTCGCCCGCCCGTTCCGGCACCGGACGCGGCGGGACGCCGGGCCGGGCGGGCCGAGACGCCGCGGCGATCCGGGCGCTGCGCATCCCGTCGAGGGCGGTGAGGGTGTGCGCCGCGAGGGCGGACTCGTCCGGCACCGGAACGATGCTGACCGTACCCCAGTGGCTGTGGCTGTTCAGCTTGATGGGCTCGCCTTCCTTCGGTTTGAGCGCCGATCCGATGCCGCGGAGGTTGGAGACCATGAGGCTGCGATGCGCCGCGTCGAAGGCGATGCCCGACGGGAACCAGGCCACGGGGATCAGACCCATGACGCGCGAGGCCCGGTCCGCGGGGTCGAACCGGATGACGGCGACGGCGTTCTGCGATCCGTTGGCGACGTAGAGCGTCCTGCCTTCCGCGTCGAAGGCGAGCGCGTTGGGTTGCGCCCCACACGGATCGGCCGGCGTGGTGCGCGCGCAGATCTTCTCCAGGACCGCTCCGGTGGCTGCGTCGATCACGCTGAGCGTATCCGCCCCGGCGCTCGCGGCGACGACATGGCGGCCGTCCGGCGAAATCGCCAGGGCGCTGCAGTGAGGGCCGGTTTCGATTTCGGAAACGACCCGCCCCTTCACAAGGTCGATGATGACCACCGATCCGCTGGCGACAATCGAGCGTTTGTCCACCCGCGCGTTGACGCCGCGGCCCGCGATTGCGACGGTGTCGCCCCATCGCGGGCGCCGACCCGCCAGGCAGGCAACGAAGACCCGGTTGCTGGAGACGACGACGTTCACCGGCGCGACGCCGGTATCCCAGCGGCGCAGCGGCTTTCCGGTGGCCGCCTCGATCTCATGAAGGCGGTTCCCGAGATTGCCGCAGATATAGAGCTTGCTGCCGTCGCGGGAGGCCGCGATGCCGGCCGCGATCTCTTCGCGTCGCTTGGGAGCATGGGCGGCGGGCAGACTGAAGGTGCCGGTGGCCTTCAGCTTCCCGTCCGCCGCGACGCTGAAACAGCGGATCGAGCCGCTGGCGCTCGAAACGAAGAGCCGCGATCCGTCCGCCGAGAACGCCAGGCCCGAGAGCGACATCTTCGCCCCCCTGTCCGGGCTGAGGTCGGTGGACTCGCCGTCCGCGCGGGCTTTCGTCTCCACCGGCATCGCGGCGCGCCCGACCTCCTGGCCGGTGACGGGATCGAGCAGGAGGACGTCCCGCGTCCCTCCCGCCACGGCGACGAACTTCCCGTTGGGACTGAGGGTCACGGACTGTGGAAGCCAGCCGGGAAGGTCCACCTGCCGGCCCGCCGGCTTGATGATCTGGCCCGTCGGCAGAAGCCACGTGTTATCGCCGATCCTGCCGGTCCTCCCGACGACATGCGGCGCCGCCGTGTCCGAGACCCGCAGATCGGCGACCACCTTGCCCGACACCGCGACCAGGCAGCCGGCCATCCACGCGAGAATGCTACGATTCATTGGCGCAGATAGAAACAGAAGCCCGTGCGAGCGTCAAGACGCGCGCCTCGGAGGCCAGGGCGACGGCGGCTCACCGCATTCGTGCCGGATTCCTCACGCGCAAGCCCGCGGCAGGAATCGGGGAGAACGCGCCCGGAGGTCGCGTTCCACCGCCGTCGTCGCTTCACAACGCGAGATCCAGGCGCAGCAGCTTCTCCGTACGCACGCCCCGCCCCGCCGGGTCCCAGACGATGAGCGTGACTCGGCGCTCTCCGGGGAAGGTGCAGGTGCGCCGCGGATTCACCGGGGAATGCGCCGCGCGGAAGGCGGGCCATGGATGGCCCTCCCGGGAGAGCGGACGCCGGGGCCGGTGTCCCTTCCACGTCATCCATCGGGCGCGGGAGGATCCGCGGCGGCATCTCCTCTAGGGCGCGGCGCGCTTCAGGATCACCCGCCGCAGGTTGATTGCCTTCCACGAGGCGGCATCCGCGGGTTTCACGGCCACCTCCGCCACGCCGGCGGCCGACACCTCGATGCGGCCGGCGGGGACCGCCTTGAACGCGTCCCACGCCCCGGTCGCCGCGGTCCGGCCCGTCGTCCGGCGGTCGCCGATCGACACCGCGAACTCGACTTCGCCCATCGCCGCGCATTCCGCCGTGACGTCGTAGCTTCCAGCGGCCGGAAATTTCACCTGCCATGACGCCCAGTCGTCGGACCGGTCCCAGAAACCGATGTTGGGCTGTCCCCCCTGGTTTTCCGTGTGCAGCCCGCCGTGCAGCTCCGCGTCGTCGGGCTGGAGCACGAATGAACCGTCCGGACCCGCCTGCACGGCGGGGATCCACTGCTTCGCCGCCGTCAGCGGATCGAACGCCGTCACGTCGTCGCAGAGGATCTTCAGCGTGCAGGTGTACGCGCACGGCTTCTCCGCGGGGAGATCGACCGCCAGCCCCTCCTCCGTGTGCGACCACTTCAGGTCGCCGCCGTATCCGAGCAGCTTCACGCCGGTGATCCTGCCCTCCACGCCCGGCAGCCGCGCGAGCGAACGGACCCGCAGGTTGCGATCCTCCGGCCACCCGAGGGCCGTCGCGTAGAGCGTCTGCGCGCCCCGGGTCACGAAGCGGATGTCCTTCGCCGAGTACGCGAAGTCCTCCTTGAAATGACCGCCCTTGGCGCGGACCGGCCCCTCGCCGTGCACCAGCCAGGGCCGCGTGCCGTAGATCGATTCGGCGTTGACCTTCATCCACGCCGCCAGTTGCACGAGGTTCTGCTCGGCCTCCGGGTCGAGCGTGCCGTCCGGACGCTGCACGACGTTGAGCAGGAGATTGCCGTTCTTGCTCACGATGTCGACGAGCATGTGCACGGTCCAGTCGGTGCCGCGGTACTTCCAGTTCTTGTTGTAGTACCAGTCGCCGATCGACGTGTCCGTCTGCCAGGGGTGCGGATTGATCCCCGACATCACGCCGCGCTCCAGGTCCTGCACCCACTTGCCCTCGGACGTCTGCTTGCACGTGTAGACCGCCTGCGGCGTGCCGCCGTTTCGGGCCGCGTCGGTGTTGTAGTAGTGGGCGATCATGCGGCGGCCGGCGTCGTTGCCGAAGGGCATGCCGCCGTCGGTGTAGAGCAGGTCGGGGTGATACTGGTCGATCAGGTCCCGGATCCGCCAGAACCACTCGCGGTGCCAGTCCGGATCCTTGCTGTACCACTCCGTGTCGCCCGGTTTCGCCGGCGGGTGGTAGAGGTCGAAGTACCGCGGATCGGTCCCGTCGTAGGGCACGCCGGCGAGCGGTCCCGTCTTGTCGGCGCCCTTGCTGGTCTGGAACCACGTGAAGCTCGCGCCCATGTGTTCGGACACGCCGAACTTCAGGCCGAACTTCCGGGCGGCCTTCTGCCAGTCGCCCACGACGTCGCGCTCCGGGCCGATGTTGACGGCGTTCCACCGGTGGTACGTCGACTTCCACAGGTCGTAGTTGTCGTGGTGGCAGGCCATGCTGACGAAGTACCTCGCGCCCGCCCTGGCGTAGAGCTCCATCAGCCGCTCCGGGTCCCACTTCTCCGCCTTCCACCGCGGGATCATGTCCTTCCACCCGTTCGTGCTCGGATGGCCGTAGTTCTCCAGGTGGTGCTGGTACTGCCCGTGGCCCTGGACGTAGGTGTGCTTCGCGTACCAGTCGCCGGCCATCGGAACCGCCTGCGGGCCCCAGTGCGACCAGATGCCGAACTTCGCGTCACGGAACCAGTCCGGACACCGGTACTGCTTGAACGATTCGTCGTCGGCCTTGAAGGGCCCTTCCGCGTACTCGATCCGTTCGGGCACCGGCTTCGCCGCCGGCGGATTCGGCCCGTCCGCGACCGCCGCGCCCGCGGCGAGAATCCCCGCCGCCGTTATCGTCACCACACCCGTTCTGTTCATAGGCCGCCCACTCCTCCCCCGCACGCCGCGTTGCATGGCCCGCTGGGCCGTTCCGGTAACCTTAACCGATGCCCCGATGAATGCCATGGTGGAAATTGACCTTGGCATGGATGATATTGCCTTCCCCCGGTTCCGACCCTTCGGGGGCCGCCGGACGCGTCCTGGCGAACAGGCTCGGGCATTGACTTTCGACGGACGTTTTCTGCACGATGCCCCATTCTCATGAGAACCCCTCTGATGTCCTTCGCGGCGCTCGCACTCATGGCCGCGGGCGCACTCGCCGAGTCGAATCTGCTCCGCAACGGGGATTTCACGGCGGGCGTCGAGCGCTGGACGGTCGTCACCGGGCAGAACGTCTCCATCGACCGCGAAGCGGCGTCCGACGGCGTCGGGCTGGCGCTGAAGGTGGAGGTCGTGCGCGACGGCGGATCGTCCGACGGCCAGATCTACCAGAACGTCCCGGCGAAGCCGCGCACCCTCTACCGGCTGGAAGGGCACATCCGCAGCACGAGGCCGGGGCTGGCCTTCCTGTCGATCAAACTCCGGCGCGACGGCCACGAGATGAAGCGGATGTCGGTGCCGGTGATCTCGGAGACGAACTGGACGGCCGTGACGCACGAGTTCTCCTCCGGGGCGACGGACGAGATCCAGGTGCTCTGCCGCTGGAAGCAGAATGCCCGCCGCGGCTGGGTGGGCCAGTCGGGCTGGTTCGCCGGTCTGCGGCTGATCGAAACCGGCGAGGCGCCGCCCCCGTCGCCGTGGGCGGAGGCGATTTCGCGGGCGGTGTCTGTCGAACCGGCGCCCGCCCCCCCTCTGCCGCTCAAGTCCACCGACGCCGATCTCTTCGTGACGCCCTCGGGCGCGGGCCGCCGCGACGGCACGAGCTGGTCCAACGCCCTGCCCGGCAACGCCGCGGGCGTGTTGCAGGCCGCATGGGATGCGCTGGCGCCCGGCCGGACCTGCCGGATCGGCAGCGGGATCTATGTCGGCGTGTCGCTCGCGATCGCCTCCGGGGGCGCCGGACCGGACCGGATGAAGAGGCTCGCCGGCGAGGACACGGGCGCGGGGCTTCCCTGGCTGGTGGGCGGGTGGCAACCGGACAGGCTGGAGGAGGGGCCATCGTTCCTCTCGCTGAGGGAGGCCGTCTCCCACTGCGCCTTCGAGAACCTGAATCTGGCCCGGTACCAGTTCGCCATCCACAGCTCCAAGGGCCGGCACGTCGGGCTGCGCATCCGCGCCTGCGGCCTCTACGAGTTCCGCTACGGGATCTACCTGAACGGACTCGCCTATACGAACGAGCCCGATCGCGCCTCGCACGACCTCGAGATCGCCAACTGCCGCTTCGCCCACTTCACCAAGAGCGCGGTCCGTCTGCAGGGAGGCAACTACGACGTGCGGGTGATCGATTGCGACGCCGACGCCGGCGGACGCGACTGGATGAAGGAGTCGTTCCAGATCTGCTACCTGGTCGCGGGGGACCATCCGCGCCGGCAGAGCAACAGGGAGCCCAGGGCATGGGCGGGTGAACACGACATTCTCTTCATCGGCTGCGTCGCCCGCAATGCCATCCATTCCGATGCCAGCTACTGGGGTGCATGACGGATTTCTGCAGAAGCGAAGAAAGAGGTTGTGATTGGGATGCG
>CAZSUU010000013.1:0-100541 GCA_964610105.1 uncultured Verrucomicrobiota bacterium
CGGCGCCCTTATTTCCGATTAGGGCACCTGCCGGACAGGTGCCCTAATCGGAAATGCGAATGTCGAATGCGGGAATCCGCGCAGGCAGGATGGCCCGGCCCGCCGTCTCAGAAGAGCATTTCGGGCAGGTTGTGGGGTCGCCACTCGGGCTGGCGCACGGTGCCGATGAGGTCGAATTCCAGGAGCTTGGTCAGGGGGAAGGTGAGCAGCCGCACGGCGTCGGCGATGAGGCCCTTGCGCAGCAGCTTCGCCTCGACGGCGAAGCGCAGCCGCTCATCGAACCCGTAATAGCCGCGGCCGCGCAGGGTGAGGAATCCCCCCTGGAGCTCCGCATCCTCGCTTTCCACGCGGCAGTTGGCCAGGCTGAACGTGCAGGAGAAATCGCTCGACTCGGCCATGCCGAGGCCGGGCGAGATGCCGTCGAGGAAGGTCGACAACGGCCCGAAGAGGGGGATCTCCAGCAGGTGCCCGTCGCGTATGGCAAGGCGGCCGCGGCCGGTCGCGGTGGATCCCTGCCGCAGGCCCATGAATCCGCCGAGCGTGAGTTCGGCGTCGAACCGGCCCGACTGGTTGGTGGCGCCGGCGCCCAGAAGATCCTGCATCAGGAGGCTGAAGTCGGCGTCGTCGATGCGCCCCTCGACGGCATACCGCGGCCTGGGTTCCGCGGCGTCGGGCAGATCGAAGTCGGCGCGGCCGGTGAACCTGCCGCCGTGAAATCGGCCGCGGAGGTCGCGGACCTCCACGTGCCGCCCCTTGAGCGAGCAATGGAACGCGGCCTCGTCGGTCGCGAACCAGCGGAATCCGATCCCCGACCCCTCGACATCGGCCTGCACGTCGTTGCTCCCGCCTCCGCGGTAATCCACCTGGCCGCTGGCGCGCAGGCGGACGGGGCCTTCGATCCGGAACTTCCTGGAGAACCGATGGGGCATGGGACCGGCCATCCGCCCCAGCGCGTGCGGGTGGAGCCCGCTGACGATGTCGAAGCGGATCAGGCCCTCGTCGAAGCGCTGTTCCAGCCGGCCGGTCAGCCGGCCCTCCGGCCGCTCGATCAGCAGGTCATCGAGCTGCAGCACCGCGTTGGTCGCCCCGAATCGGGCGGACGCCGCGGCGACATACGCGCCGTTGTAGACGAAGTCCCGCATGCGCGCCGTGCCGCCGATGCGCAGGGTGCGGTAATCGCCGATCCGCCCGCTCGCCCGCACATCGAACTCCGGGGCGGCCGAGCGGAAGAAGCAGCTCCCGGCATGGAGGGACTGCACGGGATTCATCACCGGAAGCAGGACCGCCGGGTCGCACGCGCCCGTCGCCTGCAGATCGAAGCTCCTGTCGGCGTAGTCGATCCACCCGCTTCCCGCGAGGCGGCCGGCGAGGACGCCGCCCATGCGCCCCTCGACCGACTCGAAGAACCAGCGGCTGCCTTCGCGCCGCACGTTCGATGCGGCGGAGGCGAGAGGGAGGTCGAGCACCTCCAGCGGGCCGGCCTCGACGCGCCCCTGCACGCGGTCGAACGCCGTGGCGAAGGGCGCCGTGCCGGTGGTCACCTCGAAGCGGACGGGGGCGCGCGTGTGAAGCGCGGTCCGCTCGAGTCGCTCGGCGGCGACCGCCGGGAGCGGTCCGTTCAGAACGACGGCCGCGGGGCATGTCCCCTCGGCCCGCAGATTCAGCTCCCGCCGGGCGAAGTCGAACCAGCCGGCCGCGGAGACCCGGTTGGTGCCGAGCTCCAGCGAGAGCCGTTCCACCTCCAGCCGGTCGCCCGAGAAGCGGGCCTCCGATTCCCATCGACCGAACCGCAGCCCCTGCCATGAACCGCCCGTCCCCCTCGCGGCCAGCTTGAACTCGCGCTCAACGGCCTCGCCGGCCTGGACGAAAAACTCGACCTCCGCCCGGCCGCCGCCCTCGAAGGACGGGAGCGGCAGCGAGGCGACCCGCGTCCGGATCTCCGCCAACTGACGGCAGACGCGGCGGCGCCAGCCGGCCGATGCGAACGGGCGTCGGGTCCCCGGAAGCGTCAGCGGCAGGATCACGGTGCCTTCTCCGGCCACCTCAAGGCCGGCCAGTTTCGCGCCCAGGCGCTCCACCCGCACGCCGGCGGGAGTGAACTCCAACCGCACATCGAAACCCTCGATCAGGGGCGACACCGGCGCGCCGGCCGGCGGATCGCTCGGGAACAGGGAGGCGCCGATCATCTCGACGCCGGCCAGCGACCACCGGCCGCGGAGGCATTCGGGCCAATCGGGGATGATCCGCACGCGGTCCGCCCGCACCCACGGCTGGCTGTCCTCGGGCCGCAGGTACCATTCGGCGCGGTGAGCCGTCAGCCCGTGCCGGAGGCTGAAACGCAGCCGACGGAAGTGGAGATCGAATCCGACCTCTCGCAGGGCCGCCTGGACGCGCAGTCGTCCAGACTCCGGAAGCCCGCGATCCTCGAGGTACCAGAGCCCGGAAGCCGCCGCCACGAGGAACAGGATCGCCCCCTTCAGCCAGACCTGGAAGGCCCGGCCGCGGGGGAGACGCGCGCGCGGCCCCGAATCGGATGGCTGGCTGGTCGCAGTCATGGCGGCGTGGCGTCGCGTCGGCGCGCGCCCGGGTCGTCAGGGCGATGCCGGCGCGGCGTCCGACGCCCCGGCGGCGGGCCGCGGCGGCGGACTCTCCACGTCCTCCGCCCGCCGGACCAGGTCGGCCTGCAGGACCGCCGCCGTCTCATCGTCGACCACGAACACGACATCCTGCCCGCGGATCATCGCGTACGTTCCGGATCCTGTCGAGCGCCCGATCAGGAGGGTCTTCACGAGACCGGCCTCCCCGCGCAGGCCCACGGAGAGCGCGGCGACGGGCGGATCCAGACCATAGGGGGCCAGGGAGGCCGGATTCTCCGCGATCAGGCCGGCCGCCCGCAGGCGCGCCAGCACGGCGAGCCGGCGCTCCAGGGCCGGCTTGAGCACGGCGGCGCCCGGCGTGGCGGCGGTCCAGGTACCCGCGGCATCCTGTTCCACCGCCTGCTCCGTACCCCCGTGCACGAGGGTGAGCCGGAGGATGTCTTCGCGCGGGAGCGCCAGCAGATCCCTCCGGCGGTACGGCAGCGGATCCGTCCCCGTGAACACGTCCGCCTTGGGGCGGATGTGGAAGAAGGCGCCGGGCGGGGCGACGCGCGCCAGGACGAATCCCGGGACGGAGGCGGCGGCCGCGACGTCCACCGTGACGGAGACGCGCTCGGGGCGCGGCGGCGGCGCGGGGACCGGCGGCGGCGCGTTGGTGGGCGCGGCGGCGGCGCCCAGGCCCAGAATCACGCGGCAGAGGGGGCTCTCGATCGACGGCGGCGGCGCCCCCGTCGGCGCGGTGTCGAGGAACTCCTCGATGCGGGTGCTGGTCCATTCGCGCAGCAGCGCCTCGACGGCGGCCGGGTCGCCTTCGCCCGCCGCCGGCGAGGCGATGTCCCACCCGTTCGTGCCGCGTTGAAAGGCCAGCTCCCGGTCGCCGCGCGCGATGCGCAGGGCCACGATCTCGCCGGGGTCCCACGGCAGCAGCCGGCGGTCGCGCCAGTCGTCGGTGCGCACCGCCAGATGCGAGCGGAGCGCGGAGGCGACGGCGACGACCGAATCGCTGCCCTTGAAACGGGCGTAGAGGAGCTCCGGGTTGGTCTCCGTGGGGCGACCGAGCTGGACGGTCGCGCCGGCCGAGCCGCTCCCGCCGGAGTCGAGGGTCACTTCGATCGCGGAGTCATCGAATCCGTACGGCGCCGTTTCGGTCGTGCCGTCGCGGACGAATTCCTGGATGCGCGCGCGCAGCAGCAGCTCCAGGGCCTGTTCCACGGCCGCGCGGTCGGCCCGGCCCGCGACCGGCTGTTGCAGCGTCCACTCCCCCTGCTCTCCCCGCGCGAACTGGAGGAAGCCGTCGGCCCGCTTGATCTGCAGCCGGCGGATGTCGGAGGGCGAGCCGTGGAACAGGGCGCGGTCGCGCAGGTCCGCGGCCCCGGCGGGGATCAGGCCGAGGAGATTGGTCGAGGTGGTCAGCAGTTCCTCCCCTTCGCCGACGCGCACGTACAGCTCGGCGAGCGGCGTGTCGAGCCCGACGTGCAGCGTGATCTCGCCGCCGCCTCCGCCGAGGGCGAAGGTGGCGCGCGGCTTTTCGAGCCCGTAGTCGGCCCAGACCGCGTTGCGCGCCCGGCGGTCCGCGGCGGTGATAACCGCCCCGCGGGGCAGCGTTTCGAGGCCGAAGAGGATCCGCTGAATCCCGCCGGCATCGGCGGGCGCGCGGGTCGGGGCGACCATGAACCACTCGCCGCCCTCGCGGCGGCATTCGATCACGCCCCCCGTGCTCTCCACCCGCAGCCAGTCCACGCGATCGGGGTCGAAACGGACGGCGCGCCGCGCGCGTTCGCGCTTCTGGTCGGTGGTCTCCCCGCGGCGTTCGACGAACGCGATGTACGCCGCCAGCGCGGCCGCGACGAGAAAGAGGGCGCCGATCGCGCGCGACCTGGACATGTCACGCCCTCCTGCGCCAGCCG
Source organism: uncultured Verrucomicrobiota bacterium (assembly GCA_964610105.1). Lineage (GTDB taxonomy): Bacteria > Verrucomicrobiota > Kiritimatiellia > PWTM01 > PWTM01 > CAZSUU01. Next base: position 4,505 of record CAZSUU010000013.1, read on the forward strand.
ATGAGGAGGCCGGCGACGGCGAGGATCAGGGGGAGGCCGGCGATGACGACCCAGCCGAGGACCCGCAGCTGCCGGCCGGTCATGTCCAGCTTCATCTGCCCCGGCGTCTTCGGGGCGATGGCGATGAGCTCCTCCCGATCGAGGGTCCAGTTCAATGCGCTGAGAAACAGGTCGGCGTTGCCGCTGACAATCCCGCCGTTGGCGACGAAACCCGAGTCGCCGAACACCACCAGCCGGGTCGGGCGGATCTGCATGTCGAGGCCGGGCGCCGGACCGCGTTCCACCGCCGCCGCCACGCCGACCGGTCCCGGCCGGTCGCGGCCGGCATCCAGGCGCATCGGCTTCTGCGACGGGTCGGACTCGGCCCAGCCCGTCATCGACGAGAAGGCGAACCGGATGGCGTGCGGCCGGTCCGCGTTCCCCGCCGGGGCGCTGCCGGGCTCCTCCACGGGCTCGATCGACCGGGGATGGTAGAAGACGGAGGCGATCCGCCGCATGTTCTCCGTGATCGGGTGGAGGCTGTAGCGGCTGACGAGCAGGCCTCCGCTCAGCGTGCGCGCGGGGTCGACGACGAGATCGTCGCCGACGCGGATGCCCCACCGCTCCAGCAGCGGCTCAAGCCCGGTGTGCGCGCCGGAATCCAGCAGCACGATCAGGCGCCCGCTCCGCTGGAGGTACTGCCCGAGCAGATCCACCTCCGGCTGGGGCAGCCGCCGCGTGGGACCGCCGATGACGAGGGCCGCGGCGTCGGGGGGCACGCCCTTCTCCTCGTCGAGCAGCAGGGGCTTGACCACCGCGTTGTCCTGCTGAAGCAGCCGCACCAGCTCCGCGTAGCCCGCCCCGCGCTCGAACGAATCCACGGGCCGCTCGCCGTGGCCGGCGAGGAAGTACACCACGGGCGTCCGCGCATACAGCAGCTCGTTGAGCGCCGAGGTGAAGGCCTGCTCGCCCTTGAACGCGCGCAGCAGCGGGGGCTGGTTGCGCTGAACCGGCGTGTAGTCGTAGTCGGCGATGTCCCGGATGGTGACCGTCTTCCAGCGGCCCTCGGACGTGAAGACCACGACGTTGACCTCGGTCAGGCTGAAGCGGCGCGCGAGGTCCTGCGTCGCGGCCACGTCGCGCTCGGGATCCACGCGGCGCACGGCGAGCCGCCGCGCCGCGTACTGGTACTCGCGCAGCAGCGGCTCCACCTGGGGCAGGAGGGCGTGGCCCTTCTGGAAGAGCACGATGGCCTCGACGCTGTTGGTGAGGTGCGCGAGCAGCGAGCGGGTCTTGTCGGACAGGCTGAAATAGCGGGCCTGGCTCCAGTCGGCGCGCGCATGGTGCCGGAGGGCCAGGTAGTGGAGCATCGCGGCGACAGCCGCGGCGAGGCCCAGCGCCACGGCGGTCTGGACGGCGACCGACCAGCGCCGGCGCCGTCCGGCCGTCGCGACCTTCTGCTGTATGTCGTCGTGCCCGTTCATCGTTGCCCGGCCCTCACCGGCCCTTCCGCGCCTCGACCACCGTCACCGCGGCGAACAGGAGGAAGACCGTGTTGATCCCGTAGAAGGCCAGCGGACGGGTGTCCACCGCGCCGCGGGCGAAGTCCGACAGGTGGATCAGCGGCGAGAAGTAGGCCGCCATGTGCTGCAGGGCCCCCGCGGGGGAGTCCTGCAGCATGTAGCCGGCGAAGAAGAAGCCCCAGATGAGGGCCGAGGAGAACACCGCGGCGACCACCTGGCTGCGCGTGCAGGCGGAGGTGAAGGTGCCGATGGCCAGGTAGAACGCGCCGATGACGAAGACGCCGAGGTAGCCGCCCGCCAGGGCCCCGAGATCGGACGTGGCCGAGAGCGGGCTGAAGGTGTGCAGCACGCCGGCGTAGAGGAGGGTCGGCAGCCACAGGAAGACGAAGAATGCGAGGGCGGCCGCGTACTTGCCCAGGACCACCTCCGGCGTCCGCACCGGCGCCGTCATCAGCGTTTCGAACGTCCCCTGCCGCCGTTCCTCGGCGAAGAGCCGCATCGTCAGCACCGGCGCCGCCAGCGGGAGGGCGATCCACAGCGCGACGAGGAACAGGTTCTGCATCGCGGCGAGCCCCGCCGATCCGTCGCGCAGGTCGCGGCAGATGAGATAGAAGATGAAGCCCATGAGCAGCAGGAAGAGGACGGCGACGACGTACGAGGCGGGCGCCAGGAAGAAGGCCGCCAGCTCGCGGCGCGCGATCACCCAGAAGCGCCTCATGCCGGACCTCCGGGCGGCAGGCCGCCGCCGTTGGTGAGGGCGACGAAGATGTCCTCCAGGCTCTGGGGCTCCCGCGACAGCTCGCGAAGCGCCCAGCCGCGGCGCACGGCCTCGTCGAACACCTTCGGGCGCAGGTCCTCCTCCCCGCTCCAGTCCATCGTCGCCTCGACCCACCCGTCCTCGCGCGGCCGGACCTCCGCCGCGCCGGCCAGCCCGGCCAGCGTCTCGCGCACCTCGTCCGCCGGCCCGCGCAGCTCGGCGGCGATGCGGCCCCGCCGCCGCAGGAGGCGGCGGAGGTTCTCGGTCGAGTCCGAGGCCAGCAGGCGGCCGCGGTGCAGGATGAGCACGCGCGCGCAGGTCATCTCCACCTCGGGCAGCAGGTGCGTGGAAAGCAGGACCGAATGGCGGCCGGCGAAGGAGCGGATCAGGTCGCGCACCTGGCGGAGCTGGTTCGGATCGAGGCCGATCGTCGGCTCGTCCAGCAGCAGCACACGCGGTTCGTGGACCAGCGTGTCGGCCAGGCCGACCCGCTGGCGATAGCCCTTCGAAAGCTGCCCGATGATCCGGCGCCGGACCTCCACCAGGCCGCAGACCTCCAGCACCTCGTTCACGCGCCGCCGCACCTTCCGCACCGGCACGCCCTTCAGGGCCGCGCGAAAGCGGAGGTATTCATGCACCCGCATCTCGGGGTAGAGGGGACAGTTCTCGGGCAGATAGCCGAGGTTGCGCCGGGCCTCCAACGGGTCGTCGTGGACGGCGCATCCCGCCACCACCACCTCGCCCGACGTCGGCGGCAGGAAACCGGCCAGGACGCGCAGGGTCGTGGTCTTGCCCGCCCCGTTGGGGCCGAGAAAGCCCACGATCTCGCCGGGGGCAACCTCGAAGTCCAGGTCGTCCACCGCCGTCACCCCCGCGAATCGGCGGGTCAGATGTGAAACGCGTATCATCCCGTCGCGGCGCCCTGCCTTTTACTCCGCCTGAAGCCTCGCCGTGGCCACGCGGGTGACGAGCAGGTTCTCGCGATCCTCGACGATCATCACGACCACCGGGACCACGGCGCCCCGCGCGACATTCTCCAGGGCCAGCCCCGCGTCGTCGAGCGTCGAAATGTCCATTCCGTTGATTTGCGTCACGAAGAAACCCGCCCGGATGCCCGCCCGCTCGGCCGGACTGCCCGCCCGCACCTCGCGCACCGGCAGCCCCTGCCGGAGGCGGCTGTCCGTCCGCGCCTCCCCCAGCCCCAGCCCCAGCCGCAGCAGGGCGAGCCTGGCCCCGTCCGGCCGCGGGAGGGCCGCCAGCCGGAACGCGGCCCTCCCGGCCTGCTCGCCGCGGGCGTAGCCGACCTGCACTTCGTCGTCCGCCTTCGCATTCACCAGCGCCCGGTCGTAGTCGAGCAGCGTGGGCACCGCCCGCCCGTTGACCGCGATCAGCACGTCGCCCGGCTTCAGGCCGGAACCGGCGCTCGGCCCCTGGGGATCCACCCGCGTGACCCGCAGCCGCCCGTCGCGCTCCTCGAGGTCGAGGCCCGTCACCAGCTTGTTCAGCGCCCGCGGCGACAGCCACTGCGTCAACAGCGCCCGGGCGCGCAGGGACGGCACCGCGAACCCGATGTTCTGCGCCTCCTGGTAGATCGCCACATTGACGCCGATGCAGTCGCCGTCGATGTTCAGCAGCGGCCCGCCGGAGTTGCCGGGATTCACGGCCGCATCGGTCTGCAGGATGTCGCGGAAGAGAACCTGCTCGCCGTACCGGGCCTCGCGGTTCTTGGCCGAAAGGACCCCGACGGTCACGCTGTGGCCGAGGCCGAACGGATTGCCCAGCGCAACCACCGTCTCGCCGAGCAGCAGGTCGTTGTCGCGCGCGAACTGGATGGCGGGCAGGGCGTCCGGCGCATCGATCTTGATGAGCGCGAGGTCGTTCACCTGGTCGCCGGCCAGGAAGCGGGCCGTGAAGGTCCGCCCGTCCATGAGGGTCACCCGGATCACGGAGGCGCGCTCGATCACGTGGTAGTTGGTGAGGATGTAGCCGGCGGGATCGATGATCGCGCCCGACCCCAGCGAGTGCTTCACCTGCATGTCCGTCCCCCGCGGAGGCAGGACCTGCCGGAAGAACTGCTCGAAGAGCTGATCGAACGCCTGCCCCCGGAACTGGCTGAACGGGTCGTTCCGCACCACCTTGACGAGCTGCTCGGTGCCGATGTTCACCACCGCCGGCAGCGCCTTCTCCACGGCCTCGACCACCGGCGTGCGCCGCTTCGGCGACACCGCGCCCTCCGAGGCCAGCCCCAGCGCCGCCGCACAGGCCGCCATGATCCATTTCTGATGCATGTCGATCCGGCCGATTATCCGCAGACCCGCCATGGCGTCAAGGACGGGCGCGGCATCCGTCACGCGCCGCGGATTGCGGCCTTGTCCATGGGTTGAAGCCGGGGGGCCGGATCCGACGTTTTTGAGCTTGAGGCCGGCTCCGTCCGCGTCGTATGCTCGACCGCATCGGAAGCAAGGGACCTGAGGAGGAGCCGTGGGTTGGCTCCTCGCGCTGAGGAGTCGGCAGGATGGTTGATCTTTCGAGCAACCGTGAACGTCGAACGGGGACCGCGGCGTGGGATGGACGCCGGCCCGCGGGCGTCATCGGGAGGTGCGTATGAGAGCGATGACAGTGTCGGTGGCGCTTGCGCTGTGCGCGACGGCGGCGGGGGTCGCCTCGAACATCGATCCGGCCCACCCCTACGCCTACGGGGCGAATATCGGCTGGATCAACGCCCGCGGCGACGGGGCCAACGGCGGCGTGGTCGGCCAGTACTACTGCACCGGCTTCGTCTGGAGCGCCAACTGCGGATGGATCGGCCTCGGCAACCGGCCGGCCAACGGCTGGCAGTACACCAACGGCTCGGCCACGGACTGGGGTGTGAACCACGACGGGCAGGGCCGGCTGAGCGGATACGCCTACGGGGCGAACATCGGCTGGATCAACTTCGAGCAGACCTACGGCCAGCCGCGCATCGACCTGCGCACGGGGAACCTGTCCGGCTACGTGTGGGGCGCGAACGTGGGGTGGATCAGCCTCTCCAACGCGCAGGCCTACGTACGGACCACCTCGCTCGATGCGGGGCCGGACTCCGACCACGACAGCCTGCCGGACGCCTACGAGTACCAGAACACGAACACCCTCGCGGCGCTCTCGGGCCTGGGCGGCGCCGACTTCGATGGCGACGGCGCGACGGACGCGGGGGAATACGGCGCGGACACGGATCCTCTCGATCCCGGCGACAGCCTGCGCATCGTGGCGCTCGAGGTGGCGGGGGGCAGCAACACCGTCGCGTGGACCTGCCGGCCGACCCGGCTGTACTGGCTGGAGACGACGAACACGCTGATGGGCGCGGGCGCCGGCTGGGCGGACGCCGGCCCCGGGCTGCTCGGCCCTCCGGCGCTCTCGCCCATGGAGGCGACCGTCACCGGCGTGACGCTGCCCATTCGGTTCTACCGGGTCAGGACCTCGGTGCCGCTGTCGGAATAGAGAGACCGCTCGTGCACATGCGAACGGCGTCGTTTCGGTGGCTCCTGGCATGTGGGCGATCGGAGCGCTCGCATCGACGGAAGCCCCCGCCCAGGGCGGTCTGACGCCCGCGGGGGCGCGGGCGCGCACCGGTGGGCGAACTTCTCTCGCCAGACCGGCTTGAGTCCCGAGTCCCAGGTCCCGAGTCCTCCTGAACGTTCGGCGTTCGATGTTCGGTGTTCAGTGTTCAGTGTTCAGTGTTCGCCGTTCTGTCTGACTCAGGTTTCCGGTTTCTGGTTTCAGGCCTCCGGTTTCGATCCTCCTCCCTTTCTCTCCAGCAGCTCGCACAGGTGGCGGTAATAGGGGTCGGTCTCCATCAGCCCGGCGTGCGTGCCCCGCGCAGTGAGGCGGCCGCGGCGGAGGACGTGGATACAGTCGGCGTGCCGGATGGTCGACAGGCGGTGGGCGATGAGAATCGTGGTCCGGCCGCGCATCAGGGTCCGCATGGCCGCCTGGATCAACGCCTCGCTCTCGGAATCCACGTGCGCGGTCGCCTCGTCGAACACGAGCAGCACGGCGGGATCCCGCACCCAGACCCGGGCGAGCGCAATGAGCTGCTTCTCCCCGGCCGAGAGCGCCCCTCCCCGCTCGCCCAGCACCGTGTCATATCCCCGCGGCAGGCGTTCGATGAAGCGGTCGGCGCCCATCGCCCCCGCGCCCTCCTCCACGCGGCTGCGCGGGATCGCGGGATCCTCCAGCGCAATGTTCGCGGCCACGGTGCCGGAGAAAAGGAACGGTTCTTGCGGCACGACGCCGACGCGTATCCGGAGATCCGCCTGCCGCCAGGCCCGCACATCGCGACCCTCGACGAGCACCGCCCCGTGCTGCACGTCGTAGAGCCGCGCGAGCAGGGCGACCAGCGTACTCTTGCCGGCGCCCGTGGCCCCGACGAACGCGGCGCTGGTTCCCGGCGCGATCTCGAAGTCCACGTCCTGCAGGGTCCAGGCGCCTTCCTCGTAGGCGAACCACACCCCCTCGAACCGCACGCCCCCCCCCCGGGGCGGATTAGGCATCCGGAATCCGCCATCCGGGATTCCTGCGGAATCCGCAATCTGCACTCCGCACTCCGCAATCGGATCCGCCACCGTCTCCGGCGTGTCGAGCAGACCGAAGAGCCGCTCGCACGAGGCGGCCGCCTGCTGGAAGAGGCCGGCCTTCTCGGTGAGGGCGCCGAGCGGCCGGTAGAAGTCGCGCACGTAGTGCTGCAGGAAGGCGACGACCGCGCCGAGCGTCACGCCCCCGGTGCCTTGCAGCAGCGACCACCCGCCGGCCGCCAGGACGAGCACGGCCGAGGCCGCCTGCGTCCATTCGAGCATCGGGAAGTAGGTGCTGAACCAACGGATCTCCTCGAAATGGGCGGACCGCAGATCGGTGATGCGCCCGTCGAACCGCTCCGCCGCGTGCGCCTCGCGGCCGAAGAGCTGGATGGTGGCCATCCCCGCGATCTGCTCCTGGAGCAGGGCGTTCATCGCCGAGGTGCGCTCGCGTATCCGCCGGCTGGCCCGCCGCAGCCGGGCATTGACGAGGTGAAGCGCCACGAACAGCGGCGGGATGACGGTCAGCAGCGCCGCCGCCAGGCGCAGGTTCATGGCCAGCATGAACACCGTGAGGCCGGCAAGCATGAAGAGGTCGGCGATCGCCCCCACCACCGCCTCGGTGACGAAGCGCTGCACGGCCTCCACGTCGGACGTCACCCGCGTCATGAGGCGGCCGACCGGGGTGCGATCGAAAAAGGCCGCCGGCAGCCGCAGGGTCTTGGCGAACACCGCCCGCCGCAGGTCCAGCACGATGCGCTGCCCCACCCACATGGTCAGGAGGCTTTCGCCGAAGCGGACGGTGAACGCGATGAGCGCGAGGCCGAGGTACATCCCGCCCAGCCGGGAGAGGCCGGAGAGACGCTCGGGAAGGGGCCGGCCGCCCGCCGCCAGGAAGCCGTCGACCGCGGCGCGCGTGAGGAGCGGCAGGGCGCCCACCATCAGCGACATCGCGAGGAGAAGGGTGAGCGACAGCGCCAGCCAGCCGGCGTACGGACGGGCATAGCCGAGCAGGCGCCGCGTCATCGGCCATGACGGGCGGACGGGAACCGCCTCGGACGTGTCGTCCGTCATGTCCCCGCCTCCAGGCCCTGCTCCACCGCCTGCATCCGGCTCATGTCGTGGTAGTACCCCGGCTGCGCCTCCAGCGCGCCCGGGCGCCCCACCTGGGTCACCCGGCCGTCCTCGATCACCACGACAAAATCGGCGCTGCCGAGCGTGGAGATGCGGTGGCTGACGATCAGCGTCGTACACCGCGCCATCACCGGCCGCAACTTCGCCAGGATCGCGGCCTCGGTGTGGGTGTCCACCGCCGCCAGCACATCGTCGAGGATCAGCAGGCCCGGCCGTCGCACAACGGCGCGGGCGAGGGCCGTGCGGGTGCGCTGGCCGCCGGAGAGGGTCACGCCGCGTTCACCGAGCAGCGTTTCATACTTCCGCGGGAAGGCGGCCGCTTCCTCGTGCAGATGGGCCAGCTCCGCCGCCCACAGGAGCGTGTCGCCCGCCACCGGCTCCGGAAGGCCGAAGCCCAGGTTGTGGGCGAGCGTCTCGGAAAACAGGACCGGCTCCTGCGGCGCCATGCCGATGTGGCCGCGCAGGACCGCGAGGGGATAGGCCCGCAGATCGCGTCCTCCGAGCAGCACCGTCCCCTCGTCGGGATCGAGCAGGCGGGGGAGCAGCGACACCAGCAGGCTCTTGCCGCTGCCCGTGGGGCCGGTGATGCCCGCCACCGCTCCGCACGGGATGCGCAGGTTCACGCGGTCCAGGAGCATCCGTCCGTCCGGCGCCCGGACGGTGACTTCCCGGAACTCCACGTCGCCCCCGGCGGCCTGCAGCGCGCCGTCGGTGCGCGGACCGTCGGCGATCGCCGGCTCCCGGGCGAACACCTCCTGCACGCGCCGCCAGCTCGCGAGCCCCCGCTGGATCAGCGCGGCCGTCCAGCCGAGCGACAGCACCGGCCACTGCATGTAGAGCAGAAGCTGCTGGAACAGCACCAGGTCGCCCAGCGTCATCTCCCCGCGCGCGATCTGCCGTCCGCCCGCGACCAGCAGGGCGACGGTGCCGATGCTGAACACCAGCGCGAAGAGCGGCCAGAGCGGCTGCTGCACATAGCCGAGGGAGAGATTGCGCCGCACCAGCTCGTGGCTGAGGGCGTCGAAACCGGCGGCGCGGAAGGGCTCGAGGGCGAAGCCCTTGACCGTCCGGATGCCCGCGAAGGTCTCCTGCGCGTGATTCGACACCTCGGCGTACTGCTCCTGCACCGCTTCGTGCCGGCGGCGGATCGCGCGCAGGAACCGGGTGAAGATCAGGACCATCGGCGGGAACAGGAGGAGCATCACGGCGGTCAGGCGGACATTGACCGCCAGCATCACCGCCAGCGCGCCGAGACAGACCATCACCGCACGCAGGCCCTGCAGGAGCCCCTGCCCGATGAGGTCGCGCACCATCGCCACGTCCGACCCGAGTCGCGTCATCAGATCGCCCGTGCGCACGGAGCGGTAATAGGCCGTCTCCAGCCTCGCCAGGTGGGCGTGCAGATCGCGCCGGATGGCGTACTCGACATGGTGCCCGACGCGCAGCGGCACCGCGCGCATGCCGTAGGCGAGAACGGCCGCCGCCCCCGCCACGATCAGGAGCCAGATCGCGTACTGCGTCAGGACCCCCGGCGCGACGGGGCCGGCCGCCACGGCATTGACCGCGTTGCGGAGGATCACCTGCGCCGCCAGCGTGAGGCCGACGGTCAGGACGACGAACACCGCGGCGCGGGCGACATCGCGCCGGTGGCGGAACGCGTAGGATGCCAGGGACGGGGTCATCGTCACCCCCGCCGGCCGCGGGCCGCGGGGTGGGCATGAAATTGAGCCACCCGGCGCGCGTTGTCAACGCCGGCGCGGCCGCCCCCCTGATCCGTCCGCGAGAGACGGGATCGACCGGCCCCGGGACCTGGGCGTGAATCGGCAATCGCCGCAAGAAACGCAAAGAGCCACAAGGAGAACGGCCGTCATCTCTTGCGTGTTTTCTGCGTCCTTTGCGCCCATGGCCCCGGGATCACGTTCATCTCGCGTCGAAACGAAGGCGCCAAGGTCGAACGGGATGCATTGGGTGCAACCTCCTTGGCGGCTTCGCGGCTTGGCGCGGGTGGGAGTGGGAGTTCGACCGGATGAGCGCGGTCCTCACCCCCGCGCCAGCACGACCCACAGGGCCACGGCGCCGTAGCCGAGCAGGTTCAGGAGGGTGGGGATGTCGGTGAAGAGCACCTGTTCCGGCTCCCCGCCGCGGCCGCGGCGGTAGACGAGATCGAGGTAGCGGAAGAGGCCGAAGAGGACGAACGGGATCGTCAGGCCGAGGCGTTCCGTGCCGAACTTGGTCACGGTCTCGGGCCAGAGGGTGTAGATGGCATAGCAGACGATGGTCGCGGCGGCCACGACGGCGATGAGCTGGTCCAGCAGCCGCGGATCGTACTGCCCGAGCGCGGGCCGGTGGTCCTGCGCCGCCTCGCCGGCCTCGCGCAGCTCGCTCCGCCGTTTGCAGAGCGCGAGGAACAGCGCCAGCATGAAGGCGCACAGGAGCAGCCAGGGCGAGACGCGCACGCCGATGGCGCGGCCGCCCCCGAGGGCCCTCAGCACGAAACCGGCCGCGATGACCATCACGTCCACGAGCGCGATCCGCTTGAGCCCCATGGAGTAGACGGCATGCATGGCGACGTAGGCGGCGCCGACCTGGAAGAACGGCCACGCCAGCGCGGCCGCCCCCGCCAGCCCGCCCGCGAGCAGGGCCGCCGACAGGATCGCCGCCGCGGGGACCGGCAGCGCGCCGGAGGCGATGGGGCGCAGGCGCTTGACGGGATGCGCGCGGTCGCGTTCGATGTCACGGAGGTCGTTGAAGAGGTAGATCCCCGACGAGAGGCCGCAGAACAGCAGCATCGCCGCGACGGCCTTCCACACCAGCGTCCATCCGGCATGCTGTTCGGGATCGCCCAGCGCGAAGACGAACGCGGCCAGCACCACCGCGTTCTTCGCCCACTGCGCGGGACGAAGCGCGCGGAGAGCGGCGGAGAGGCGGTCCGTCATCCGCCGGGCTCCGGGGCGCGCGCGGCCTGCACGGCCGGCCGGGGAAGAGGCCGCCGCCGCAGCCCGCTGCGCATCGCGATCTTCCACACGACCCAGAGCGCCTCCCGGACGATCGCCCCGCTCATCTTCGAACGCCCGTGCCGCCGCTCGACGAATATGATCGGCGTCTCCACGACGCGGAAGCCGTGGAACCACGCGTGATGCAGCGTTTCGATCTGGAACGAGTAGCCGTTGGAATGAATGGCGTCGAGGCGCATCGATTCGAGCACCGTCCGGCGGTAGCACTTGAAGCCGCCCGTGGGATCGGCAAACGGCATGCCGGTGATGATCCGGACGTACAGGGCGGCGGACTTGCTGAGCATCAGCCGCGAGAGCGGCCAGTCGACGACCCTCACGCCGTTGATGAAGCGCGAACCGAGGGTCAGGTCGGCCGACTCCGTCGTCTCGCGCAATTTCGGGAGATCCGCGGGATTGTGCGAGAAATCCGCGTCCATTTCGAAGACGAATCCGTACGCGCGCTCCAACGCCCACTTGAACCCGGCCACGTACGCCCGCCCCAGCCCCTGCTTGCCCGGCCGGTGCAGCGCGTGAACGCGCGGTTCGGCGGCGCTCAGGCGATCCGCGATCTCCCCCGTCCCGTCGGGCGAAGAGTCATCGACGAACAGGAGATCCGCGCACGGCAGCGCGCCCAACACGGCATGGGCGATGGCTTCGACGTTCTCCTTTTCGTTGTACGTCGGGATGATGACCAGTGTGTCATGCATCTGGAGGCAATGTAGGCCAAAGTGATGACGCGGGCAAGGCCCTGTTTGACGCCACCCCCCCCGTCGGGCATAGTGCCGCCATGCCGGCGACCGAATACAGCGATCCGCAGGCAGGGGAGCTCGATCAAGCCCTGACGGAAGTCCGCCGCCGCCTTTCCACGGTGGCCCGCGGAACGCCGGCCGCTTCCCTGCCGTTCGATTTCGACGGGTTCATCGGGGGGGGCAAGCTGCTCCGCAGCCGGGCGGCGATCCGCGCCGGCCTCGCGACCGGCCGGCCAATCGAGGATCTCATCCGAAGCGCGACCGCCGTGGAACTGGTGCATGCGGCCAGCCTGCTGCACGACGACGTCATCGACGGCGGAAGCCTTCGGCGCGGCAGTCCGGCCTTCTGGGTCACCTTCGGCGCGCCGGGCGCGATCCTCCTCGGCGACCTCCTGTTGTGCCGCTCGCTGGGCATGCTCCAGGAGGCGTCCGACTCGTCGCTGCGGGATCTCTTGATCGCGCACACCGCCGAGACGTGCAGCGCGGAGATCGAGCAGGAGCTGCTCCTGCGCGGGACGCCGGCCGATTGGGACGCCGCGCTGCGCTTCGCGCGCCACAAGACCGGCCCGCTCTTCGCCTTCGCCGCGGGGGCGGGCGGACCGCCGGGATCGATCCGCTCCGCCCTGCTCGAGGCCGGCGCCATCGCGGGTACCGCGTACCAGCTTTCCGACGACGTGCTCGACCTCATGGGCAGTCCGGACGCGGCCGGTAAGACGCTCGGGCGCGACGCCGCCCGCGCCAAGACCACCGCGGTCAACGCGAACGGCGGCAACTCCGGGCGGGCCCTCGACCACCTGGCCGAGCTTCGCCGGCAATCGATCGCGGCCCTGGCCTCCTGGCCCGCCGTGGCGAAGGCCTGGAGCGTGTACTGGGAAGCCGACCTCGGCCCGTCCATCGAGCGCAATGTGGAAGGGGCGGCCGCCGCCGCCCGTTGATGATGACGCGGACAGCGAGGCGATACCGCCGATTCGAGCGTCCGGATTCCCTCGTGTGGGAGTTTGAGTCTTGAGACTTGGTCTTTCCTTGATGGTGGTCGCCGCTTCCGTCCTGCGCGCCGATCCCGCCTCGACCGGATGGAGGGAAGATTTCGATCGTATGCCCGCGAACGCCGAGGTGCGCGGCAAACCCGGAACCCCGAAGGCGGAGTTTCGGATCGTGTCCGACGGCACCAACGGCGTCCTGCGGATGACCGCGGACCGGGCGAGCGCCTCGCTGATGATCCCGACGGAGGGCGTCGACCTGCGGAAGACGCCGATCCTGCGATGGCGTTGGCGCGTGCGGACGCTCCCGGCCGGCGGCGACGGACGCGACGGGGAGAAGGACGACCAGGCCATCGGCGTCTATCTCGGCTACGGCGGCTTCCTGCGCCAGAACAGCCTCGCCTATCGCTGGGAGACCGTCACGCCCACGAACGCGGCGGGACAGGCCCGGTACGCGGGGGGCGTGGCGACCGTCCGCTGGCGGGCGTTGCGCAACGAGAACGACGGGACGAACGCCTGGTACGTCGAAGAACGCGACGTGAGCCGGGATTTTCAGGAAGGCTTCGAGACGATCCCCAAGGAGGTCGCCCTGAGCGTCAGCTGCAACAGCCAGTACACCGGCACACGCGCCTCGGCCGAGCTGGACTGGATCGAATTCGCGCCGGCGCCGGCGGCGACTTCATCGCCGGAACCTCCGGCCCTCAACCCTCGAGAATCAAACGGCGAACCACGCGGCGAGGTCCGCGACCGATAGCTCGTCCAGCCGCTCCACCACCCGGTCGGCGCCGCGGAGGCGGTCGCGGGGATGCGTCGTCGCGACGCCGACCACCCGCATGCCGGCCGCGTGGGCGGCATCGATGCCCACCTGCGTGTCCTCGAAGACCACGCACCGCGCGGGCGCGGCGTCGAGGCGGGCGGCGGCGAGCAGGAAGACCTCCGGGTCCGGCTTGCCGCGATGGACATCCTCCGCCGAGACGATCGAGCGAAAGCCCCCGATGCCGATGCGGCTCAGAATACCCCGGATGTTCTCCCGCTGGGTGGAGGATGCGATCACGCGCGGTACGCCCGCCTCGTCCAGCCGCCGCAGCCATTCCCGGACGCCCGGCAGCGGTTCGATGCCCTCGCCCGCGATGATCTCGCGGAACAATTCCTCCTTGCGCAGCGAGAGGCGCCGGATCTCCGCCGCGTCGTGCGTCCAGCCGAGCAGCTCCGGGATGATCACCTCGTTCTTCATCCCGAAGCCGCGGCGGAAATGGCCGGGCGGCAGCGGATAGCCGGCCTCCTGCGCGAGCCGCTCCCAGCTTCGCTCGTGCGCCGCCGAGGAATCGACGATCACCCCGTCCCAGTCAAACAGCGCGTACCACGTGTCCATGGCCAATTGACGTTTGCAGTCTGAAGCTTGAGTTCTGCGACCGTGCTCTCAGCGAACGGGCCTGGGGCTCACCATATGCGGCGAGTGCCCGTGATACGCCTCCGCCGCCTCCATGACGCTCTCGGACAGCGTGGGATGCGGGTGGATGGTCCACGCGAGGTCGTCCACCGTCGCCCCCATCTCGATCGCCAGCGCGCCCTCGGCGATCATGTCGCCTGCCCCGACGCCTGTGATACCCACGCCCAGCACGCGCTCGGTTTCGGGATCGACGACCAACTTGGTCAGCCCCTCCTGTCGTTCCAGGGTCAAGGCGCGACCCGAGGCGGTCCAGGGGAATCGCGCGACCTTCACCGCGCGGCCCTGCTTCTCCGCCTCGGTCTCCGTCAGCCCCGCCCATGCGATCTCCGGATCGGTGAACACCACCGCCGGGATCGCGCGCGGGTCGTAGGCGGTCTTCTTCCCCGCGATCGCCTCGACCGCCACCTTCGCCTCGTAGGTGGCGACGTGCGCGAGCATCGGCTCGCCGGCGACGTCCCCGATCGCCCATACGGCGGGATTGCCCGTGCGGCGGCGCGGGTCGACCACGATGAAGCCCCGCCGGTCCACCTCCACGCCCGCGCGGTCGAGGCCGAGATCTTCGGAGTTGGGTCGGCGTCCGACCGAAACGAGCAGCCGGTCGAAGACGTCGTCGCGCCGCGCCCCGCCGGCGTCCTCGAAGCTCACCCGCAGTTCCGCTCCCTCTTCAGCGACGGACGCGACCTTTGTGCTCAGATGAATCGCCTCGAACTTCTTCTCCAGGCGCCGGGCGAGCGGCCGGACGAGGTCCCGGTCGGCGCCGGGCAGGAGGCCGGAGAGCATCTCCACGACCGATACGCGCGAGCCGAGCGCGGCGTAGACCGAGCCGAGTTCGAGGCCGATGTAGCCGCCGCCGACCACGAGCAGTCGGTCGGGGATGTCCGGCAATTCAAGGGCGCCGGTGGAATCCATCACGCGGGGCGAGGCGGGAACGCCCGGGATCGTGGCCGGCCGCGAGCCGGTGGCGAGGATGGCCTGCTCGAACGGCATGCGCTCCGTGCCGCCGGCCGCCGCCGCGATCTCCAGCGTGCGGTAGTCGGCGAAACGGGCGCGGCCCTGGATGAACCGGATCTTGCGCGCCGCCCGGAGCTGCCCGAGGCCGCCGGTCAGCCGGCCGACGACGCTGTCGTTCCATGCCCGCACGCGGTCGAGATCGATGCGCGGGCGCTCGAAATGCACGCCGCACTTCTCGACCTCCTCCGTCTCCTCCAGCAGCCGCGCGACGTGCAGCAGCGCCTTGGAGGGGATGCACCCGCGGTGCAGGCACACGCCGCCGGGGTTCGCCTCCTGGTCGATCAGCGTCACCTCCATCCCAAGGTCCGCCGCGTAGAATGCCGCCGGGTAGCCGCCCGGCCCCCCGCCGATCACCACCACCTGATTGCTGACTCTCGACAGGCTCATTCCATTCTCCCACCGGCCGGTCGCCTTCCCGCAAGGTAGCCACGCTGCCGGACGCGGATCTCTTACTGCCGGATCTGAATCAGCGCAAGCACCACTCTCCTTAGAGAGCCGCCTGCGATCTTCCATGAACGCCAGATTAGCGGGGGGTGAACTGTTGAATCTGTTCGATGTTCAAACGTGCCACCGCATTGGAGGGATCCGCAGCAAGAACCCGTTCGAACTGCCATCGGGCGGCGATAGAATTCCCGTCAGCCATCCACGCCGCACCGAGTAGATTCAGGAGTCGAAGGTGAAGATCCTGTTCCACCGGTGGTAATGGGCTGGGCTCACGTTTCGATCCTGTGCGTCCAAAACGCAATGGCATCATGGAACTGCCCTCTGGGTGGACAATCTCGCAGATAGTTCCCGTGGCTTGGTGTCCATCCGTGTTCATTCCGAGGACGAGCAATGCTATGGCCGGCACATCCGACAGCGGGAGCGGGCGTCCGTCGGGAGTGAATCCGTGGTGCCGCGCCGTGGGTGGGATCAGGTCGAACACTACCACGCGGTTTTCGAAAGGGATCTTCAGTCGACCGTTCGGCGGCCACAGACTAGCCGGGATCGAGACCCCGTGCTCATCGGGCGAGGGCTCAGGCGTCCACACCGACGCATTGGCAAGAGGTCGGATGTCCACAGGCCGGCATTCGCCGTCGCTCGTCAATAGCGTCGCCCCGAGGACCACGACTCGTTCGCCGACAGGGATCGTACAAGACCGGGCATGTATTGCGGTGCCGAAGGGCGCGACGGATAGCGTGAGTTGGACGGTTGAGCGGACTCTTTCCCTCCCGCTTTCGCCAAGAATTACGGGGGTTGTCCGGGATTCGGCGTATCCCCGATTGAAACGGACGGCCTTGCGCAAACGTCCGTCCACGACCAGAAGCGCGGTCGCCCGCACCCGATCTCTCATGCCGATCGGTGGCCATAGCCGGTGCTTCTCGAGAATCAGGTCTGCCGCCGCCCCGGGTCGACCGAGTTGTTCCATCGCCTCCGCGAGGCAGCCGAGAGCGGCGCGGTGATCGAGTCCGCTGCGGCACCAGCGGTCCAGAATCGCGGATGCCTCATTCCAGCGCTTGGCGCGACCAAAAACAAGGCCCAGATTGTGGAACAGGGGAACGTCCCGATAACCCTTCTCTGCTTCAGCCAGCAGGGCCAACGCTTGAACGCTTGCTCCTTGAGCAGCCAACCGCCCCCCCAGCAGAGCGCGGTAACGATGTCCCCAAGGGGGCAGGTGCTCGACAATTCGCTCGATGTCGGCCCCCCCCCGCGCGGTCCCGGCCACGACGCACCAACCCATCTCGACCCACGCGACGCCCGCCGCGCATAACGCGGCGCCGGCGAGCAGCGTGAGGGCGCCGGTCGTGACTACGTAGCTAGGAATCGGCAGGCGCCGTGAGCGAGCAGCGGATGGTTCACCGGAGTTGGGGAGTGCGGCTCCGGCGCAGAAACCGGCCAGAGGGCCGACCAAGGACGTCTGCAGAGGGAACGCCAACAACGCCTCCAGTCCGACATACACGACAGCGAACATCACCGCCGCGGGCCAACCGGAAGCGGGCGGTGCGCGCCGAGCGAATGCGCGCTTGAGGATCATGGTGAGAAGCAGAAGGCTCAGGCCGGCCCCGACTAGCCCGAATTCCGCCGCCGCCTGAAGGTAGTCCTCGTGAGCCTCCCGCGCGAAAGTGATATTAGGCAAGACAGACGTCTGCTTCGGACTCGGCGTGAGTTCCCCCAGGCGGTCAATGTACTGCATCGCATAGGATCCGGGGCCGTGCCCCGTGAGCGGGCGTTCTGCGATCATGCGCATGGCGACCTTCCACATCAGAAGGCGTGAGCCTGCGTCTCGGGATTTGAATCCGGACCGGACGAGGTCCGACACCCGTTCGCGCACGGGCGGAAGGAGGCACATCAGCAGCAACGGCAACAGGACCGCGAAGAGCGCGCCGATTGCACGACGTCCTCCTCTGGCTTCTTGCACGCGCAGGCATGAGCATCGACCCTCGACGAGCCATGCCGCGCCATTGGCGATAAGCCACGCGACCGCAGCGCCGCGGCAACCCGTCAATCCGATCACCACAGTAGCCGACAGGAGCAGGGGCATTCGAAGTCGGAAGGACGTGATCGTCCAGACGGTCGTTCCCGTCGCGACAGCGAGGAAACCCGCTGCCTGGTTGTGGTATCCGACGGTCCCAATCATTCGCGCAGATGCCGGGCTCAGGCTAGAGGTTGTCGGGCCGAGAATGGGGTCAATCCGCCCCCACTGCAGCATCATCAGTGTCGCCTGCAGGGCGGCCGCGGCGGCAATCCAACCTCTCGCGGCCTTCCAGCCGCCTGGACCCGCCACGCGGCCTGCAGCAAAGGAGGCCAGAGGGGTGAACCAGGCCAACAGCACGGTTATCTCGGCCCATGGCTGTTCGCGCAGAATCGTGCGAAGCCCCATCCACGAAGCGAGTGCCGATGCCATCACGAGCGTGCCGCAGCGACGTCCCGGGACATTGCGCAGGCCCAATGCCGCAGCGAGTGTCATGGCTATCCCGGCGAGGAGAATCGCCCGTTTCGGGGGATCGAAGCTCTCCACCGCACTCCATCCGCCCGGCAGGAATGCCCAGGACGCAACGAAAACGCAGACCCCGATCATGTGGCCGAGTGCGCCAGCCTTGATCCGCGTAACAGGCTGCTTCGAGTTGCACGTAAAAGATTCGGACAGAATCACGTTCTTATCTTACCGCAATCCTGGCGACCGCGGCAAAGAGCGTATCCCTCCCCAGCCCTTCCCGTGTAACCGTGCACTCGAGCAGGCTGGACCCGCGCAAGGAAACGCCCACACCCTGCCAATCGCTACGGTAGAACTACGACACGGTAGAAGGCTTTTTCGTCCGTTGGCGCCGCCTGCACGTAGACAACCGTTACGAAGTCGGTCGCTTCGATCACGCCCGATATGGTCTGCCAAGGTTCGGTCAGTGCGACCGTTTGCTGGACGATGTAACGCCGACCCGGCACGGTGGCGATGTGCAGAGGGAATCCGTCTGGCCTTGGCGCGGTAGCCTCCCCGAGGCCGAATCTGGAGGCTGCCCGCGTCGGGTCCGTGCCCGCCCGCATCTCGTCCTCGTTCGTTCTCCCATCGCCGTCCGCGTCACCCGCCGCACCCCTCTCGCCCGGCGGCACACCGGTCCAGTCGTAGCTGTTCTCCCACTCGTCCGGTAGACCGTTGTGGTTCACGTCATGGGTTTGCAGAGGGTCGGCCCGAAGATGGAACCAGACGGCGTCTCCTCCGGCCTGTACATAGCGGGGCAACGGCCGTACATATCCACCCTTGCGTACCTGGACCGTATGGCTCGCGCCCTGCGCCCACCAATGCCCCCACCATGCCGGAAGGCTGTCGTCCAGGTTGGTGACCGTATCGTCCGTCGCCTGCGCTGTGGATACGTAGTCCACGAGGATTTCCGCCCCCGGTGGCGTGCTGAGCACCTGCACCGACGAACCGGTGGCCATGGCGCTGGAAGTCATGGGGATATCAAGGGTGTGCACCGTACCGCTCTCGACGCCGACCCATACAGGTCGCGGCAAGAGATAGCCGGGCTTGCGCGCCACAACCAGATGCCCGTGCGAAGAAGCCTCCTGAAGATTTGTAAGCACGATGGGCGTAGTTCCCGCGGGCGCATCCATGTAGTCGACATAGACACTCACCCCCGGCACCGCCGAAGTGATGACGAGCGTTCCCAACGGCTGGTTCGTCAGATCGAAGTGAATGCTGACGGTCTCCCCTTCCACCGCGTGGACCCTCTCAATCTCAGGCCAGGAATGACCCGGCTTGCGTACGGTCACAGAGTGCGACGCGGCCCGTGCAATCCCGGTGTCCGCCTCGCCCAAGTCCACCGTGGCGGGGGTCATGAACTCGGTGGGATGATGATCGATGTAGACGACAGCGCCCGTCGGATATGAGGTCACCTCTGCAAGCGCAGGGCTGTGCCCGGGCGCCAGGTCGAAGTTCACACCCGCCAGAAGACTGTTCGATGGCACCACGAAACCGTCGGCGCCCGCCCGATGCGAAGCGTCCTCGTACCACTCGTCTGCAAAACCTTCCGCTCCCACTTTCACGAAGTAGGTGCCGGGCGTGATCCCCGTGATCAGATATCCTCCTTCGCGGTCGGTGGCCGTCGTGTGATACACAACCCCCCGCGTGGGGCCTTCGAAGCGGACGTAGGCGTCGGGGATGCCGATTCCGCCGCCGGTGACGGTTCCCCCGACGCAGGAGGGCCGTCCGCCATCGCCGGGGTCGTTCGGATTGCGCAACAGGTCCACTTCTTGGCCATCGTTCGTCCCATCGCCATCCGTGTCGGCCAGGTCGGCTCGAGTGACGAAGCCGTCCTCCCCCTCCGTCACCTCCTCGAAGTCGGAGAGCCCATCGTCGTCCGTGTCCCACCGGTCCGGGCGCGAGTGGTGGACCGCTGTCTCCAAACCGTCCCGGAGGCCGTCCCTGTCCTGATCAGGATCAAGGGGGTTGAGATCCGCATCCGCCTCCCCTTTGTTGGAAATGCCATCCCCGTCGAAATCGATGTTGGCATTCTGCTGGAGGTTCGTAAACCACCGCGTCTCCCATCGGTCTGGCAGACCGTCTCCATCCGTATCCGTGGAGGACACGCACACGATTTGCAGCCCGCGATCACGCGCCGCGACCAGCACGGTGTTCCCTCTGGCGAAGACCTCATCGGCGGGCGCGACCGCCTCGCACAGACCCGCCACGGTCGGATTCGTCGGCTGAGCCACGTCGTACACCGCCAGACCGCTGAAGGAATGGGCTACGTACGCATAGTCGCCGGTTGCGTGAACGCTGACAGCGGCGTCGCCGTTCATGGCCCCGGCGCCCACCGGGACCGGGTTGCTCGGATTGCTGACGGCTATGACCCGAAGACCGCCGTAGTCATCGGCCACGTAGGCATGCCCGTTCCACAAACTGACATCGCGGGCATACCCCGGCGTGTCAACACTCCCAATCTGTGTGGGATCGCTGGGATCGGCTGTGTTGAAGATGCAAAGGCCACCGGCCCCGGCGGCTGCGTAGAGGAACCCGGCAAGCGCTTCCGACCCTTCAATGCCAGTGCCGTGGTAGGAGCAAATCGACACGGGATTGCTGGGGTCCGAAACCGACAGCACCTCGAAAGACGAATACCACGCATCGAAGGAGAGATAGACAGAATCGCCGGATACGCTGAGATCCCGGACGGCGTATGCTGTCGGAAAACCGCCGATCTGCGCAGGCGCCGCGGGATTCGACACATCGAGCACCTGCATCCCCGCATCGCCGTCCGCAACATACGCCTGGCTCCCGAGGATGCGCACCCGTTCAGCATCGCCGTCAGTATCAATCATCCCGAGACGCTGGGGAACCGCAGGATCGGCCACATTCACGGCGATGACACCGTGAGTTCCGGCGGCCACCCAGGCGACATCGCCATCGCGCGTCACTCCCCTCGCCATAGCCGGCTCCGCGCCACCTTCTTTCAAGATGCATGCGCCCGGCACGATCGTTTCCAGAACCAGCAAGCCATTGCCGCAATCCGCTACGTAAAGCCGGTTGCCCTTCAGGGCGGCTCCCAGAACTCCGCCAGGCGTGTCAAGAGCGGCGGCTGGAAGCGGCTTGCTGGGATTCGAGATGTCGAACATCCAAAGCCCCGGATTCCCAACCCAATCGGAAACCACGACATAGGAGCCGCTCACATGGATGTCGGTGGCATGATCATACGTATCATAGGCTCCAACCTGCACGGGGTTGCTCGGATTCTGGACGTTGATGACCTTCAATCCGTCCCACCCGCAGGCGACGTAGGCGAATCCTCCGGTTACGCAAACGTCCAGGATATCGACTGAGGGAGAAATGGATCCTATGGGCACCGGATTGCTTGGGACGTGGACGTCAAACACCATCAAGGAGAGGCCGTCTGCCACGTAGGCGTATCCCTCTGCCACGGAAACGCCGTGGGCACAAAATGGCGTATCGTAGAAACCGACTGAGACCGGGTTCTGCGGATTGCTGACGTCCACCACTCTGAGACCGCTACTGTCATCCGCCACGAACGCGAATCCTCCATCAACCACGACATCTTGGGCACGACCCGGGGTATCGACAGATCCCACCACGGCGGGGTTGCTCGGATTGTTGATGCTAATCACTTGCAGTCCCGAGGCGCCATCAGCCACATAGGCATACCCGCCGCCAGACACAACGGCCCGTGCGTAGTCGGGCGTATCCACCCATCCCACCATCACGGGATTCGTCGGATCGAAGGCATCGATCACCTGGAGGCCTGCCGCGCCGTCAGCCATAAGCACATAATCGCCCGTCGCGTCGACGGCACAGGGGCCATCGTCCATCGATGCTCGTTTGCCCTTGTACTGCAGGCCAACTCCGGGAGTCTCGCGCAGAACGGTCAGCCCCAGGTAGCCGTCGGCCACGAAAACCCGGGTGCCGTCCGCCGCCACTCCTCCGGCATAACCGTCGGTATCGAAGGTGGTCACGAGGGAGGGCGCCGTCGGCAATCCGATGCTCACCACATGAAGGCCCGAATAGTGGGTTGCGACATACGCCTTTCCGTCCCGAAGGAAGACATCCGAGGCGTCGCCGGTGAGCGGGCATGTGCCGGCCAGCACCGGCGCGGTAGGCAGGCGAACATCAATCACTTTCAGGCCTCCAATGCCATCGGCGATGAACGCGTAGTCGCCCGACAATGCGATACTGAAAGCATCCTGGGTGTCGTAGCTTCCCACGAAGGATGGACTCGCCTTGTCGGTCACGTCCAGCACGACAAGCCCGGTCCAGTCGTCCGCCACGTAGGCGTTGTTGCCCCGGACCGCGACGGACATACACCAGTCGGGCGTATCGTAGGAGCCCGCCAGTACCGGATTCGAAGGATTCGAGATGTCGAGAATATGCAGGCCCGACATTCGATCGGCGACATAGGCGTATGAACCGTCGACACAAACGCTCTGCGCCTCGTCCGGCGTGTCATAGCCGCCCACTAGGATCGGGTGCGCGCGATCAGATACGTTGACAATCTTCAGTCCGGCTTCGCCGTCGGCAACATAGGCGTAATTGCCGGCAAGCGCGACATCGTTAGCGTATCCCGATGTTTCGCAGAACCCGACCAGAACGGGATTGGTAGGATTAGCGCAATCGAATACCTGCAATCCCCCATCGCCGGCAGCCACGAATGCGTATTGCCCTGTGATCGCTATGTCCTGGTGTTCCCCGCAGCCCAGTGCGGCAACGGCTTTGCCGACCGGAGTACAGATCACGTTTCGCAATGCTCCGGTAGGCGAATTGGGGTTCGAGTGATAGGTGATCTCCCACCCATCCGGCAGTGAGTCATCGTCCGAGTCCGGGTCCGTTGGAATCGTACCTTGCTGAAACTCGACTAGACTGCTCGCGTGGTCTCCATCAGGGTCTGCTCCCGCATCGGCCGGATTCCAAGGACTCAACACGCCAGGATAACAAAGCTCGTACGCGTTTGGAATTCCGTCACCGTCGTTGTCGCTGACGACCGTTACCAGCCATTCAACACTGGCTCCGTCAACCCAGAGTGGATCGGAGACGTAGCACCGTAGCGTTTGCTGGCCCGCGTCGCCCCAGGCGGCCGACAGCGTGTATTGGTTCCCCGAGCCGCCGACCGGTATTCCATCCCGCGTCCAGCGGTAGGTGACATTGCTGCCGTCGGGATCCTGAGCCCATACGGCAAACACCCGGCTGGTGCTTTCGGCCATCGTCACAACGCCGGCAGGAGGCTGGTTCGAGAAGACGACCGGCGGTCGGTCGGGGTTGGGGACGATCGCGATTGGGATCGCCCGGCCAGCGCTGGCGTTGGTCGCATCCCTTACCGTGAAGAGCGGCTGGTTGGTCACGGCTGACGTCGGCTTGCCCGTGACTACCCCGGAAGGCGTCAGGATCAACCCCGGCGGCAGGACATCGGACGAACGGAACACGATGTCGTTCGCATTGTTCATGCTCCCCGACTGGCTGCGGGCGCTAATGACATGGTTCGTGGTGTCACCCGCTGAAATACCGATCAGCCCTCCTCTCGTGTTGCCCGTCCCATAGCGAAGAAACACGGTGCCGTTCGCTCCCAGTGCGACGGAGAAACTCACAGCATCGGCTGAGCTGAGGTAGTGACCTGCCCACCGGATCGTAACCAGGTCAGGTTCGGTTGTCACATAGATGTCGTCGGGACTGAGCGTGCTCAGATCGTCCCAAAGGGCAGCGATCATCTTCCTCGACTTCAAGCCATCAACGGACTCGTTCCAGTCGGTGTGAGAACCGTCGAAAGTGATCGTGCCATTGCTGCTGACGTAGAGCGACGTATACGTATTCCCGTAAAAGGGAAACGAGAAAGGCAGCGACATCTGCCAGCTTCCGTCGTCCGCGTGCCAGCCACGGGCGGTCCCAGACAGAGAGAAGGAGGATGAAGAGGACTGCTCCGTATACCCCGTGACGATTGACCACACGTAGGGAGTCACTCCGCCTGTGGCCGTGAGCGTAGCCGTGTAAGGAAGCATTGTCATGCCGCCTGGCAGACTCGTTGTCGAGATATCCAACACCGATGCTTGGCCCGCGGCCACGATGCCTGCACCGATCGCCAAGGCAATCCCAAGCGTCTTCATTCCTGACCTCCGGAGTCCGTAATCGCCTGCCGATGGCAGCACATTACGCGCGCGCAGTGTAATGGCCGCCATGGACATGTACAATGCCAGAGAATGACGGTTCTCGGCCAGCAGCGGGAAGGGGGGAGAGTTGATTCCGCCCAGCAACACGACTATCCTCTCGCGCATGTCGCATTCGCGCCGTCAGCGGGGGGACGATCCTCCGGAGAGCCGGTCCTCGGTGGGCCACACCGAGGGCCGGAAGGTCCGGCTCATCGAACCCCCGGCCGCCCTGGACCTCGAATCCGGCGGCCGGCTGACGTCGGTGGACGTCGAGTACGAGCAATACGGCCGCCTGAACGCGGCCCGCGACAACGCGGTCCTGATCTGCCACGCCCTCTCCGGCGACGCCCACGTCGCCGGCTGGGACCGCCATCCGGAGTTGCCGGGCCGGGGATATCGCGCCAAGCACCCCGGCTGGTGGGACACGGTGGTCGGCCCCGGCAAGCCGATCGACACGCGGCGGTTCTTCGTCGTCTGCTCCAACGTCCTCGGCAGCTGCTACGGCACCACCGGACCGTCCTCGGTGAACCCGGCCACGGGCCGCCCCTACGGTCTCTCGTTCCCCATCGTGACGGTCGGCGACTGGGTGAAGCTGCAGGCGCGCCTGCTCGATCGCCTCGGCATCCAGCGTCTGCACGCGGTCGTGGGCGGCTCGCTGGGCGGCCAGCAGGCCCTGGAGTGGGCGCTGGCCTTTCCGGAGCGCGTGGAGCGCGCGATCGTCCTGGCCGCCTCGGCGCGGCTCTCGGCGCAGGGGCTCGCCTTCAACGCGGTCGGGCGTTACTCGATCATGAAGGACCCGAGCTTCGCGGGCGGCGACTACTACGGCGCGACCGTGCCGCACACCGGCCTGGCGGCCGCGCGGATGCTGGCCCATATCACCTATCTCTCCGAGCGCTCGATGCACCACAAGTTCGGACGCCGGCTGCGCGGCAAACCGAAACCGGAGTACGGATTCGGGATCGAATTCGAGGTGGAGAGCTACCTCGACTACCAGGGCCGGTCGTTCGTCGAGCGCTTCGACGCGAATAGCTACCTCTACATCACGCGGGCGATGGATTACTACGACGCCGCGGGGCGGTGGGGCGGCGGCGACCTCCTGGCCGCCGCGCGGCGCATCCGCTCGCGCCTGATGATCGTCTCCTTCTCGACCGACTGGCTCTACCCGCCCGCCGAGTGCCGCGATCTCGCGCTGAGCGTGTCGCGGGCCGGCCGGCCGGTCACCTACGTGAATGTTCCTTCCGACTACGGGCACGACGCCTTCCTCGTCGAGACCCGCGAGGTGGGTCATCTGCTGCGCTCGTTTCTCAAGACGGGGGATCGGGCATGAAGCGGCGCCTTCCAGGATCGCCGGAACCCGCAGCGGGAGCGCCCGAGGCGCGCGCCGTGCGGTTGGCCGCCTCGGCCATGCTGCACCACCTGGATCCGGCCCTGGGGGCCGAGGCTTGGCATCTGGACCGGCACATCCGGGCGATCAGCGGCCTCCCGGGCCGGCGGCCCGCGGTCCGAGGGAAGCACCCCGTCCGCTGGCAGGACGCGCTGATCGAGCGGGAGATCCCGCGCGGGGCGTCGGTGCTGGACCTCGGCTGCGGGAACGGGGAGCTGCTGGACCGCCTGATCCGCCTGCGCGGCGTGCGCGGGCAGGGCATCGAGCTGGATGCCGAACCCGTCATGGCCTGCGTCGGCCGGGGCGTGCCGGTGTTTCAGAGCGACCTGGACAACGGCCTCAAGGGGTTTGCCCAGGGGGCGTTCGA
Organism: uncultured Verrucomicrobiota bacterium; assembly: GCA_964610105.1. GTDB lineage: Bacteria > Verrucomicrobiota > Kiritimatiellia > PWTM01 > PWTM01 > CAZSUU01. The sequence continues at coordinate 30,496 of CAZSUU010000013.1, forward strand.
CTACGTGGTGCTGGAGGAGACGCTCCAGACCCTGCACCGGCCGCTGAAGGTGCTCGACGAGATGCTGCGCGTCGGGCGGCACGGCATCGTGTCGTTCCCGAATTTCGGTTCGTGGCGCGTGCGCCTGTCGCTTTCGGTCGAGGGGCGGATGCCCGTGACGGAGCACCTGCCGTACCGCTGGCACAACACGCCCAATATCCACCTCTTCACGCTTCAGGATTTCCTGCACTGGGCGCGGTCGGCGAAGGTCCGCGTGGTCAAGGGCTTCGTCAAGGCCGAGGGGCGTCCGCGTCCGCTCGGGCCGCACGACAATCTCTACGCCGAAGAGGCCCTGTTGTTCGTCGCGCGCGGGTAGCGCGGAAAACCGGAGGAATGGCGGATGGATGGAGAAACGGCCTGGTTGTCGACCGCGGCCTGCTTCGTCGCCCTGGTCAATCCGGCGAGCAAGGTCTTCCTCCTGTCCTCGTAGGGGCCGCCGCTCACCTCGCTCCCGGTCGGCCGGTGGCTGGAGCGCATCCACGCCACCGGGCCGCTGATCCGCATCGCGGGGATGATCGTGGCGGCGATGGCCGTGCAGATGGTCCTGGCGGGGCTGGCCGACTGGGCGCGGCAGATAGCGGCCTTCACCCCCGCGCCGCATCCGTAGCGGAGGACGGGCGGGCCGCCCCGGGAAGGAGTGGCGCGCGTTCGGCCGACGCCCGCGCTCCGCTCCTTCGCCGCCCGGACGCCCGTCGAGGTCGCGGGCCGGGGCTTCGAAGACTTTGGTTGCGGCCCCGGACGGCTTCGGGGAAGATGATGGACATGCGCGTTTCCGTCGTGGTGCCCGTCTACAACGAGGAGGAGAACATCGCCCCCCTCGCGGAGGAGTTCGACCTCCTGCGGGCGCAAGGATTAGAGCTTGAAGTCGTCTTCGTGGACGACGGCAGTTCGGACCACACGCCTGAGCGGCTCCGCGAAGCAGCGTCAGGCCGTCCTTACCTCCGGGCGTTCCGCACCGCGCGGAACTGCGGACAGACGGCGGCCATGCTCTCCGGCCTGCGGCAGGCGCGGGGCGACGTGGTGGTGACGATGGACGGCGATCTCCAGAACAACCCCGCCGACATCCCCGCCCTTGTGGCCGCGATCGATGGCGAGGTGGACGTCGTCTGCGGCTACCGCGCGAAGCGGCGCGATTCGTGGTCGAAACGGGTGGCCTCCCGCATCGGCAACACGGTGCGCAACTGGTTCACGCACGACGGCATTCGGGACACCGGCTGCAGCCTGAAGGCCTTTCGCCGGTCCTGCATCGATGCCCTGCCGGCCGTCAACGGCGCGCATCGTTTCATGCCCGCGTATTTCAAGCTGCATGGCTGCCGCGTGATCGAGAGGCCGGTCGACCACCGCCCCCGCCGGCATGGGACGTCGAAGTACACGAACCTCAAGCGTCTTCCCCGAACCGCCTTCGACTTGCTGGGGTTTGTCTGGTACCGGCGGCGCGTGCTGAAGCCGGCGGAACTCCTGCCCTTGGGCTGAAGCGCGGGAGGAACGCGCTCAGGGGAGCGCGTCTCCAACGGGGAGGCATATGAGACTGGGACCGCGCCGCCCGCGGCGCGGATTCGGAAGCATGCACAAATCCGTGCGGAGCGATGAAGCAACGTCTATGCTGTGGGCGGGACAACCGGAGACCTCCGTCATGAAACAGATCCTGGCCGCCGTGGACTTCTCGCCCGTCACCGATGCGGTCGTGGCCCATGCGGTCGCCATGGCCCGGGCCCACGGCGCCACCGTCCGCCTCGTGCACGCGGCCCCGCCGGAACCGGACTTCGTGGGCTACGAGCCCGGTCCCCAGACCGTGCGCGATCACATCGCCCGCCGCCTGCGCGGGGAGCACCGCCAGCTCCAGGAGCTGGAGCGCCGGCTGACCGGCGAGGGATTGGCGGTCAAGGCCCTCCTCGTCCAGGGTGACGCGGCGGAGAAGATCCTCAAGGAGGCCGCGGAGATGCACGCCGACCTGATCATCCTCGGCTCGCACGGACACGGCAAATTGTACGAGCTGCTCGTCGGCAGCGTCGCCGAGGCCGTTCTCCGCCGGGCCCCCTGCCCGGTGCTCATCGTCCCGCGGCCGCGACCCGACGCGCATGCGCGGCCGAAGATGGACGCCTGAGCCCTCCCGCGTGCCTCACGATTTGAATACGCATCTGCGTATCCTCTTATAGCGGAACAATCCCTGCACGCCTTTGCTCAGCGTTTTCTTGCTGGTCCGGAGTCGTCCTCGCACCGAAGATGCGTGCGCTGCCGCCCGCGGTCTTCAGACGGTTCCTGCTGAGGACGCGGCGCCCCCACCGCTCACACTCCGCAGGCAGGTGACAAAGCCGTCGCTCTTCCGGATCTCGGAATCCCCTACGGATTCCCTGTCCCGGGGTCGGAGTCTGGCGTTCGAGGCGTGTGCTTCGCGGCCCCGTCGGCGAAGCGGCTAGGGCTCCAGCCGGACGCGGTAGAAGCGGGGGGGACGGTTGGTGGCCGCACCGGTTTCGACGTGGTTCGTCGTGCCCTCGCCGACGCCGCCCACCGCGATTACAGGGCTCACGCCCACGAAGGGGCCGGAGATGAGATTGGTCGTCGCTTCCAGGACATAGCCGTGCCCGCCGACCGTGTTCCAGTCCACCCGCGCATGAACGTTGGTGGTCGCGATGGCGACGATCCGGAACACCGAGTTCGAGTTCTCCGGGTCCGTGCCGGCCAGGCACTCCGCCCACGTGGGCACGCCGTCGCCGTCGGGATCGCCGGCCGGATCCAGGAGCTGCTGGAACACGCCGTCGCCCGTGCGGTTCACCGCGCCCGTCCATCCGTTGGTCGAGCCGAAATAGAACTTCATCCCCGGTCCGACATTCAGAACGCCGCCGCCTGTCAGCTCCCGCGCGTAGATCGCGTCGGCCCCGGCGAGATTCGCATAGGCGTCGACGACGGTCACCGTGCCCCCGGCGATGCGCAGCACGCCGAAGGCGAAGTTGTTCGTCAGCCGTCCGGCGCAGGGGCCGCCGGCATAGCCGGCCTGCTCGACGACGTGGGCGTTGGTGCCGGCGAACTCGAAGGTCGCGTCGAGGATGTCGTAGCCGAAACGGTTGGTGCTCTCGTTGCGGAAGTCGCCGCTGACCTGGAACAGGTCGTTCGAATTTCCGACCAGCACCCCGGTCTGGCCGATGTGCAGGTCCGCGAAGGTGTTGGTCGCGGCCATCGCGGAGGCGGCGGGGAGGAGGAGCGCGCCGCACAACGCCACGAACGGGGTCCATTCCTGTCGCCACGCCGCTATGCGCCGTGCGCCTTGCCCCGCGTCGCGGCCGCCGCGGCCGCGCGAAAGGGCGCATGATGTTCGAGAGGGTTTCAGGGATTTCTCAAACATGGCTCATCCCTCACCCGCGCACCCTTCGCCGGAGCCACGCCAGGCCCGCCGTGGCCATCGCCAGGAGCAGCACCGACGACGGCTCGGGAATCGGCATCGCCCATCCGCCCCCGGCGAGGGCGTAGGTCTGCCCGTCGAGCGCCGGATTGCGCCCGGTGTCGTAGAACAGGGTATGGGCGGTCACAAGTTGGTCGAGTTCGACATCCAGACCGCCGATATACAGATTCGCGCCGCCGATCTCCAGGCTGCCTCCGTCGGCCACGCTGAGCCAGCCGACCGCGGTCTCGCCGGCGAGCACCAGGTCGTGCTCGCCGAGGCCGAACGATAGGGCGGCGCCGGAGAGCAGGAGCCCTTCGGGGTTGAGGCTGACCAGATCGCCCTCGACCTGGAATACGTCGCCCTCTCCGCCGGCCAGGGTGCCCTCGTCGCCGAGCGTCAGCGTGTCGAGGAACCAGTTGGTGGCCGGGTCGCTGACGTACGAGCCGTTGTTGTAGAGCCCGCCGAGGAAGGAGACCTGGCCGCCGGTGTTTTTGAACACGCCGCCGGCCGCGTTGGTGGCCATGCCGTGGAAGGTGGCGCTGGCGTAGCGCACCTCGGTGGTGTGGCCGGCGGTGTTGAGGTAGAAGCCCTGGACATTGAGGGTGCCGCCCTGGAAGATCGCCCGTCCCTCGTTGAGGATCAGGCCCGCGCTGTAGGTGCCGTAGCCGGTGGCCGTGCCGCGGTTGGTCAGGGTGTGGGCGCCGAAGTCGATCGTGCCGCCCTGCGGATTGATCGTGCCGTCGTTCGCCAGGTGGCGGTCGATGCGCAGGGTGCTGTCGACCGTCGCGCCGAGGAAGGCGCCAGCCTGGTTCTGGAAGGACGCGCCACTGAGGCTCAACAGTCCGCCGGCCGCGCGAATCGTCCCGCCCGCGCGGTTGACGAGCGGCGCATTGACCGCGCCGCTGCCCTCGATCAGGCCCGTGTTCAGCACGGTGCCCGCGCCGCCGACGAAACCCTGGCTGAGCGAGATCGCGCCGGTGTTGGTGTACGACGTCTGCGACGCGAACTGCGCGCCGCCGCCGAGGAAGAGAGTGCCCGCGTGCGTGTTCCGTTCGAGCCGCTGCGCGTTCAGCGCGGCGCCCCCGGCGAGGAACGCCGTGCCGGGATTGGCGAAGCTGCTCATGGCCGACAGCGCCTGGCCGCCCGAGAGGTTGAGATTGGCTTCGTTCACCAGACCGCTGGAGAGCATCAGGGAACCGACCGACAACTGCAGCATGCCGCGATTCGTGACGAGGCAGGCGGGATCGGCTCCGAGCCGGAGCACGCCCGCCGATTCGGCTACGATCGATCCGCGCGAGGGAACGCCGATGCCGCCGAAATCGAGCACCCCGGCGCCGCCGGACCCGACGACGATGACGCCGGAATTGGTCACCGGCCCGATCATCGCCACCACGCTCTGCACGCTGACCGTGCCGGCGTTGCCGAGCGATGCGATCGTGCTGTCGCCCCACAATCCGACGCCCGCCCCCGTGTTCACCACGAAGACCCCGCCCCCCGCGAGGTCGTCCCTGATCCGCGTGGAACCGGAAACGCCCTGGACCGTGCCCTCGTTGCGAATCGTCCCCCGGAGCGTGCCCCCCTCCAGTTGCAGGAGGCCGCTGTTGGTTACGATCAGCCCGTCGGCGAACGAATGGGCGCCGTTGCCGAGAATCATCGTCGCCGCACTGCTGCCGTTGCCGACCGTGAACGACATGCCGTTGCTCACCCGCGTTTCGCTGCCGATCCTCAGGGCGCCACCGGACAGCGACACGAGGCCGGCCAGGTTGGTCGCATACAACCGGTCCGCCCAGACCGTCCCGGCATTCTGGACGAGCGTTCCGCGCCGAATGTCCAGGGCCGAGGTTCCCCACAGGTTGGTGGCCAGGAGCGCGCCGCCGAGAACGACCGCATCCCCCCGGCCCGTCGCGCTGAAACCGAGGTAGATCGTACTCTGGTCCTCGACCACCCCGCTGCCGCTCAATATCAGCGAGCCATAGCCTCTCCCGCCGATCTGGAGTTCGGAATCGCGAACCGACAGGAGGCCGCTGGTGACGCTGACCTGTCCGGTGGAGCCGGCCAGGCTGCCGATGGTGGCCCTGGACGTGATGGCGGTCGCGCTGCCGCCAATACTCAGAATGCCCAGCGCATTGCTGGCCACACCTACGGAGAGTTCGTTGGCCAATACCTGACCCGATCCGTCGAGAATGAGTCGCCCATAGCGATGCGCGCCGACCTGGAGAGTGGTCGCAGGGTTGGTCACGCAGAGCAGGCCCCCCGTGACCTGCACCTGGCCGGTGCCGTTGTTGTTGCTGCCGATCCACAGCCGGCCGGACACCCGGTTCGTGCCGCCGGAGATCATCATCACGCCACCGCCGCCCGCATCCCCGACCGACAGGTCTCCGGCCGTAACCATCCCGTCGCTGAGGATCATCGTCCCCGGTCCCGAGAAGCCGATCACCGATTGGCGGGTCTCCGACAACGCCAGGGTTCCCCCCGTGACCAGCACCCGGCCCGTCGAGCCGCCGAAGTAGCCGACATACAGGTTCGAGGAGATCCCGACATGACCTCCCGCGACCGTCAGGTCGCCGCGCGCGCCCGATTGATGACCGATCGTCACTCCTCGCAGATTCACGGTTCCGCCGGTGACGGTCATCTCCGCCTGCCCGCGCTCTCCGAGCGTGAACTGTCCGTTGGTGGCGGAGAGCAGCCCGCCGGTCACCCACACCTCGCCCGTGGACGTCGTCGCCCGGCCGACCATGAAGTTGCCCCGCACCACGTTGGTGCCTCCGGCGAGCGTCCAGGCCCCGTCGCTGTTGTTCGTATAGCCCACGAAGACCGGTCCGGCCTCGACTGTCCCGTTGCTCGTGGCGATCCATCCCCCGCCATTATTGCCGACGAGGAAGGTCGCGTTCGAGGCCGACAGACGCCCGCCATTGACTTCGACGCCGGCGCGGCGGCTAACCGCGAGGTTCGAACTCACGTTCACCGTCCCGCCGGCCATGCTCAGCCTGCTGTCCGTGCCCCACACCGTCATCGCGGCGGACTGGACCTGACCGCTGTTCACATTCAGCCGGCCCTCCTCGTATCCCAGCAGCAGTTCGCCGTTGACGACGAGCGAGCCGCCGGCGACCGTGACATCGCCCACGTTGCCGTACCCCACCCTCATGGTATTCGAGACGTAGGTGGTCCCCCCGGCCAGGGTCACCGCGCCGCGCGCGCCCGTACCATAAGCCACGTCGATCTGGTTGGCCCGAAGCGTGCCGTTGCTGATCGCCAGGGATCCGCTCCCATCGGAACCCACCGCCATATACGAGCCCGACAGCAGGCCGGAGGCCATGGACACGGTTCCGCTCGATCCCGCGCCTGACCCCATTAACAGGGACTCGAAGACGTTGGTTCCGTCCGAAATCAGCATCCGGCCGGACGTGGAGGGCATCTCGCCGATCACCATGTACTGGGCCAGCAGCAACCCCTGGGTGATCGTCACGGTCGGCGTGTCCGTGCTCCGCGACGCCAGATAGCCGAGATGGAGCTGCCCGTTCGTGCAGGCCAGCGTCCCGCCGGTCCGCAGCTCGACTTTTCCGTCCATGTAGATGTCGTCGTCCACCTGCGCCGACGAGTGCAGGAGCCTCATCAAGCCGCCGTTGGTCAGCGTGGCGTCGTTCAACACGCGGAAGGTCCGTCCGCTGGAGGCGTTCAGGTACAGGGTGTTGACGAATCCGGCGGGGGCGGACAGCCACAGGTTGCTGATCGTCATCGTCGCCGGCGAGTTGGTGGAGGTGTAGTAGTCGAACGTGACGGTCTTGCTCGCCGCGCCGTTCGCGACCTGCACGATCGCCTGGTTGCTCGAGGGCGGCAGGCCCAGCGACCAGTTGGCCGGGGACTCCCAGTACCCGGACGAGCCGATGTTCCACGAGTTGGTCGTCTGGCCCGAAGCGCCCATGGCGCACAACAGGGCCAGTCCGACCGATCGCCCGAGAATCTGACCCCGCCATCCCGCGCCCATTCTCATGCTGCACCTCCGCTCCGCCTCACGCACACAACGGTCCCCTCAGTCGACCGACATGGACGAGGACCGGGCGTCTTCCCTTCCGAAGTTGCCGCGAGACTACTCCGCTCTCGGTCGGAGCGTCAAAGAAACACTTGCGCCTTCCGCTGAAGGGGGCCGCGTTTCCTCGACGCCCCGCACCGCGGGCCATCGTGCCCGCATCTGACGTGTGGCGATCGCGAAGGAAGCCCTTCCAGGTCTGCATGCGCGCTGGCGGTGGGTCGGAGCCTATGCCCTCACGGACGCCCTCCGAACCGGTGGGTTCGCACGCGTCGCGGCTCGCACGGGCGCCGCGAGGCGGCAATCGGGTTCCCGTGCGTCCATGCGATTCCGAACGCGTCGGGCTTGACGGGCGGACGCCCCGCGGCTAGCTTATCGGCCGCCTTTTCAGGGCTGCCGGATGGTGTAATGGTAGCACCGCAGATTCTGGATCTGCTTGTCTAGGTTCGAATCCTAGTCCGGCAACCACCCAAAAATGATTCCAAAATTGCTTGCTTACAGGCACAATTGCATGTTTTTGCCGGGTTGAATGGCCGGACGCCTGCGCTTTACTTCGCTTCGCTTCTCTGCGTTTCCGCGCTCCAAAAGCAACACAAAAGCAACGCGGCTATGTTGTCGGCGGCGACACTCAAGAACTGAACGCCGGCGCCGAGCTCCTTGGTCCTCATGCCGGCTTCGCGCCCTTGCCCTTGCCGCCCCGGCCGGCGGCCGCCGTGCCGGATCTCCTGGTTCTATCCGTCCGGGCCATCTCATCCATGACCAGGTGGGGAACGACGTACCAGAAGGCGTTCCGACGCTGGTTGCCCCGCACGTCCCGCCTGCCCCGGTTCGCGGCGAGCAGCGCCTCCCGCCAAGCGCGAAACACCCTCGGCGAGACCTCCTCCCAGTACGACTGCCATATGTCCTCGATCTTCTGCTCCCAGGTCCACCGGCAAAGCGCGCGGTGCAGCGTGCTGGGCGACGCGAGCCCCATCTGTTCTCGTGCCCGCCGGACGGGTTGGTCGGCGAAGATCGCCCACAGGTAGGATTTGAAGACCCGCTGGTTTCCCGTGCGGAGCCGCGCGCGCTCGTCCTTGCGGGGCTTGACCGGCGGCTGGGTGGGGAACAGGCGCTCGATCCTGGGCCATACCCGGTCGAGATCCCGGACAATCGCCGGCCAGTCCCGTCTCACGCTGCTCACGCCCGATCCTCCTGCCAGCCATCGAGGCGGCCGGCAGCCGCATCCTAGTCGGAGCCAGCGGGAACCTCAAGGCGCTCGTGCCGTTCAGGGGGTGAATCCGGTGTTTCTCCAATTGTGGCGCGCGCGCCACTTTCTTGCCAATGGTGTGTCCTGGTACGGGCTAAATCCCTGTATAGACTGGTTTTAGTTCGCATTATGAGCCCGCCTGCATGCCGTGTTTTGCGCGTCATGGGTATACTTTGAGCACGTCTATTGGGCGTCGCAGGCGCTCTACAAGAGGGTTTGCGCTGGTTGCCGACGTTTGGAACCGCGTGTCTTGCCGAAATTGGGGCCGTAGCCAGCCCCTGTCCTGCTTCCCCTGTCTCCCCGGCTACTCGCCCGCCCGGCTCACCCAGATCGGCGCCGACCACAGCGTGTTGCCGTCGGCCTGGGTGACCTTGACGAAGTAGTAATGCTTGCCGGGCCGGGGCGCGCAGGTGGTCTTCCAGCGGCAGGTGCGGCTGTTCGTTCTGTTTGACGCCTCCACCCCGCTTCAGCTACCGTCTCACCTATGGAAGCGCTCCTTCAGGCCGGCCCCAGCGGGCGATTGCCCGCGCTGCCTGAAAAGCGATTTCTTGTCAGTCGGAGAGACTTTCTTCGTTTGAGCATGGGCGTCGCCGGTGGCGTCATCGCATCTGCGTGCCCGGTCAGTGCTACTGAAGGCACGGCTTCACCCTCCGTTCCCAAGCCCTGCCCTCCTGGCGCCTGGCTCAAGCACGGCGTCGTGCTCAAACCGACGGAGGATTGGGAGGGCGGGACCATTCAGAACTTCACCTGTCCCGCGGAGCCCATCGGGGACGATCGCTGGCGTCTTTGGTATTCCTCCCACGGCAGGAATTACAGATACAACATCGCTTATGCCGAGGGCATTCCCGGCCAGCCGTTCAAGAAGGTTGTTGGCCAGCACACGCCTGGTGATCCCGGGCAGGGCGAGTTTGTCATTGGCCACTTGCCGGCTGGATGGAACCCGGTCCAGGTCGTCCACATGCGCCTTAAGAACGGCCGGCACCGCATTTACTTCTGGGCACATGGTTCGAGGATTGGCCGCTACCTCGCCGCGGAGAGCGATGAGGGCAAACGCTACACCGTCGTTAACCCGCTGCGGCCGGTGCTCTGGCACCCCAATGATCGGGCCGCCCATGGTGTGCCTTCTCCTGATGGGGTGACGATGCCCTACGGGGCGGTCAGCCGACCCGCCGACGAGCCGTCGGCTGAGTCGCGCCTGATCTCCAATGACGCCACGAATGTGTATCAGCTCACCGATGGCACGTTCGAAATGTACTCCGTCGGCCTCCTGCGGGTGCCCAGCAGCGATCCAGCCTACGTGGCGTCCGACAATGCGCCAGGCTTGCTGCGGGTGATTGACCGCTATACCTCCGCGGACGGTCTGCGTTTCGAAACCCGCCAGCGGGTGATTCAACGGGATGCGGAGGATCCGGTGGATCAACAATTCTATTACTTATCGGTGACCCATACACCCCGGGGGCGTGTCGGCATGCTCGGTCATTATCGCGTCCAGGCCCAGACCATGGATCTGGAGTGGTGCTTCTCGCCGGACGGGGTCAGATGGAACCGGCCCCAGCGCAAAGCCTGGTTGCCGCGCGGGGACCAGAGCCAGGTGGATTCGTATGGCATTTACGCCCCGAGCCAGATCGTTCACCATGGTGGAAGGTGGCACCTGTTCTATCACGGCGTGAACAGCGCGCATAACCTCAAACACTCCTACGGCCCGCCTCGATCGGAAGTCCTGCATGCCACCACCGAGTCCATCTGGGCGGCATGAATACAGTCGCCCGCGGCAGACCGGCGTGCCGCAGGGCGAAGTCACGAAGTACACTTGGCGAAACAGCAAGATTTTCCCCAACACGTGGCGCAACTGGTGGATTTAAGTCCCCAAGCAATGCGACCCGGCCAAGCCCGCCGCCGTGATGATCTCCTGCGATGACGAGGTCATGATCAGCCCAAAGGTCGGATACCGCGTGCCCACCGTCTTCGACAACCTCATCGCGAGAAAGGAGATGCCCGTGACCATCGGCGTCTTCATCAACCCGGGCGACTTGCCGGATGCTCCGCCGGGACAGCAGCACCGCGCCAACCGCAGCCTGGAATACGATTCGCTCGGCGACGCCTACGCGCGCTTTCTGCTCGAAGAAATCGTGCCCGAGGTCAGCAAAGAACATCACCTCACGAAAGACCCTGCCGGTTGGGCGGTTTGCGGGAACAGCTCCGGGGGCATCTGCGCGTTCACGGCAGCGTGGGAGCGGCCGGACAGGTTCGGCAAAGTCGTCAGCCACATCGGCAGCTTCACCAACATCCGCGGCGGCTACGTCCATCCCTTTCTCATCCGCAGGACGAAGGAGGACGGTGTTGGATCACCGGAAGACCAGGCGAAGTTGAAGCTTCGAAGGAAGATCCGCATCTTCCTGCAAGACGGTTCGGGCGACCTCGATAACGATGCCGGCAAGGCCACTCCGACTCCCTCTCCGTCCCCGTCGTCTCCTCACGGGTTTTTCATCCCGCTTGAAGCCCGATGCGCGCTCGCGAAGTCGAGCGCCGACGGGAGGGGCTTAGGCCCGCTCTCCTGTTCGCTTTCCGCGCATGCCACGGACCTTACCCCGGGTCCCCGACGGAGGCGTTGCCCTATCCCCCATCGGCACTGGCCTTCGCCATAAACGTAAAGGCTCGGCGTGTAGCTCCGCTCCTCGCGGAGTCTATCCCCTCACCGGACGCTTACGGCGGGCCGGCCCTCCGTTCCATGAAGCAAAAGCCCGCTATTATGAGGATATGTGACGCGTCGTGTATGCCGGCACCTCCGTCGTGGGAGGGGGCACTCGGGGGCCGGTTTCGGACAGATTTCGGCTTGCTCCGCAGCGTGAAAGCCGGCACTTCCCCCTCCACCGGGCCGAAAAGGACACTTGAGGTGCGGCACAATATCCTGGGCGCGCCCTAACACTCCGTCCACCTCGGACGGCGTGTCGTAGCTTCAAGATCTCCCCGCCTCCAGCTTGCCAGTCGCGGGCGGCTGCATCGCCTGAAAGGCTCCCCCTGCTTTAGCTATCGGCACCCACGCAGTACTCCGTATCACGCATCCACTCCTCCGCCCCCGCGGCACTCACCCGATTTGAAACCAGGGTGGCTGCCGGGGGGCGGGCGCTCCCGGGCGGCCGCCTGCAACCCGAGGAGAACACCCATGACAGCGGAAGCCGGAATGCTGCTCGTCGACAAGATCATGCCCATCATCGCGGCGACCGTGCCGCGGGTCGCCAAGCCCGTGGGCGCCGAGGATGCCCGGGAACTCGTGCAGGACACGCTGGCATCGGCCGCGCAGATGGTCGAGTCGGCCGAGAAGGTAATCTCCGCGTGAACCAGGTCCCGGAGCATGGGACGCCCTTCCTCGGTCTCGCCTTCCAGGATCGCGGTCATGGCTTTGGAGACGTTGAGGTGCGCACTGTTGGCGCCACCGGCTCTTCACCGGTCCGACATCCTTCGAAATGTCCTGACCTTGGAAGATGCACTATTCGGCCGGTCCGGACCTTGGAAATGTCTACAGTCATCCCTCTCGGCTCTGACGCACCAGGGGCCGGCTGAACAGTTGAGGCCATCCCCATCAGGATGGCTTCTGCTCAGCCCGGGATCTTGTTTCGGCGGCCCCGCCTCAACGCGCCCGCACACCGGTCCGCGACGGAGGCCATGCCTGTCGGACACGCGGCGCGATGCCCCGTGCGGCGGGACGATCCGGAAGAGAGCGGAGCGCTACTTCTTCGGCAGCAGGTTGTGCTCGGCGGCGAATTTGTGCAGCGCCGTCCGCGGGCCGAAATCCTCCGGAAGGACCTTGAATTTCGCGAGGAAGTTCAGGTCGTTGAGCACGCCCTGGACCTCGCCCTTGCGGTCCGTGAGCTTGTTCGGGGCGAGGCCGCCGAGTTCCTGGAGGTAGGCGGTGGCCATCGACTCGACCTTGGCGGCCGTGGGGGCGTCCTTCTCGTACGTCAGCGCCTCCATCAGCTTCTGCATGCCGCCGACCTTGTTGCCGCTCTTGAGTATCTCCTCCGCTTCCGCGCGCACCTTCCCCGCGGTCTCCGCGCGCTTGGCGGCGATCGCCTCCGGCTTGCGATAGGCCCCGGTGGTGTAGTCGCCCTCGTAATCCGGGATCTCGCGGATCCACGCGTTGCGGAAGCGGGTCGGGTTGTTGTGATCCTGCAGCTTCAGCGGCAGCTTCGTCGGGTGTTCCCTGAGCTGCGTGCGCGAGCGGTGCGTCGAGGTGCCCTCGAACAACCAGTGGTCCTGCACGAGGACGCCGTTCTGAAATACGGTGATGGAGCCCGGACGCGCGAGCCGCCCGTTCTCCCAGCGGGGCTGGTGGAAGACGACGTCGTAGGACTGCCACTCGCCGGGGCCGCGGCAGACGTTGACCAGCGGGGGGCTCTCCGCGTAGATCGACCCGGCCTGGCCGTCGGCATAGGTGTCGTTGTTGTAATTGTCCAGCACCTGCAGCTCGTAGGTGCCCATCAGGAACACGCCGCTGTTCCCGCGCCCCTGGCTCGATCCCTCCACCTTGTCCGGCGTCCGCCACTCGATGTGGAGCTGGCAGTCGCCGAACGACTGCTTCGTGCGCACCGTGCCCTTGCCCTTCACCACCTCCATCGCGCCGTCGACCAGCGCCCAGGGGCAGGGCGAGCCGTCCTTGTCCGACTCCCACTTCGACAGGTCCTTGCCGTCGAGCAGGATCACCGCATCCGACGGCGGCTGGCCGGGCGCGGCGGCCGGCGCGATGACCGGCGGCCGCGGGCGGTTCATGTCGTGCACGGCCCAGGCGTGGCGTTCGTCGGGCGGATCGCCGTAGAGACCGGCCGCGCACCGGGCGGCGCCGGCGGCGAGGGCGAGCAGGGTGAGAGACAGATGGAGATCGCGTTTCATCGACCGACTCCTGTGCGGTTGAGGTTTCATGGACAGCGCGCCCATCGTACTCATCCGCCGGGTGCAATCAAGCGCGCAGTGAGGAGCGCGCCGCGGCGGGGCGCGACCGCGACAGCGCCCGCCGGCCGGTCCGGCATCAGGCCGAACCGCGCAGGCCCTGAACTTCGGCGGCGATGATGCGCAGCCCCTCACGCACGTCGTCGTCCGCCTGCGAGTAGGTCACGCGGATGCACTCCCGCGCGTGAGGATGGCTCTCCCCTCCCCCGTAGAAGAAATACGGGCCGGCGACCACCAGCACGCCTCGCCGCTTCAGCCGCTCGTACAGCTCCCTCGCATCGACGGAGAGCCCGCGGAACCAGAGCCACAGGAACAGCGCGCCCTCGCTTTCGTGCGCGAACCAGTCGAGCGCCGGATCGAAGAACTCGTCCACCCACGCCAGCGCCTGGCGCGATTTGCGGAGGTAGAAGGGCTGGATCACCTCGCGGCTCAGGCGGACGATCTCGCCGCTCTCCAGCAGCGGCTCGACCAAGGCCTGGCCGAGGCCGCCGGGCGCCAGGCTGAGGATGGAGTTCATGGAGGCAAGCGCCGAGGCGATCGGGGCATCGGCGACCACCAGTCCGGTGCGCGTGCCGGGCAGACCGAGCTTCGAAAGGCTCATCGTCAGCACGATCCCGGGGTGCCAGCACGGGCGGACGTCGCGGAAGAGGATGTAGGGAAACGGCGCGCCGTAGGCATTGTCGACAATCAGCGGGATGCCGTGCGCCCGCGCCAGGGCGTCGAGCCGCATGATCTCCGCGTCCGTCAGGACATTGCCGGTGGGGTTGGTGGGGCGCGACACGCAGAGGGCGGCGGTCTCCTCCGTCACCTCCAGCCGGTCGAAGTCGATGTGGTACTTGAACCGGTGCGGGCCGGTGAACGCCACCCGCGGCGCCGCGCCGCGGAAACTCTCCGGCTCCAGCGCCTGGTCGGCGTAGCCGATGTACTCGGGCATGAGGGGAAACAGGATGTGCCGGCGCCGGCCGTCCGCGCCGGGACCGGCGAACAGGTTGAGCAGGCAGAACAGCGCCGTCTGGCCGCCGCACGTGACGGCCAGATTCTCCGGTCCGACCGGCCAGCCGAATTCGCGGCGCAGGAAGCGGGCGAAGGTCTCGAGAAAGCGGAGGTTGCCGCGGGGCGTGTCGTAGTGCGCCAGCAGGCGGTCGAACGTCGCGCCTTCGGCGAGCAGTTCCGCCATCCGGCGGCGCCAGACTGCCTGCATCTCGGGGATGCAGGCCGGGGTGCCCCCGCCCAGCATCCGCATCTGCCCCCCGGCCAGCGCGCGGCCCAGGTCGTCCATGAGCTGCAGGATGCCCGAGTGCGCGCCAAACCGTTCTCCGAACATTGAACACTTCATCGCAAAGGTTTTCCTTGGCCCGGAAGACCGGGACACATACCCTCGGCGGCGTTTTTAGCGCGTTTCGGCCCGGTTTGCACGATCTTGTGAAACGCGGCGGTCCCGCGGGCGAGCGGGCGTCTGCGCGCATCGCCCGGTCGGCGGCGCCCCGCGGCGGCACAGCGTGCCGCGGCGCCAGGGCCGGAAACCGTTTGCGGCGCCCCCGCGGGGGCCTGTGCCCGGCAGGGGAGATACGCCCGGATCGGGCGTTCTCCCGTCGGAAAGGACGAACGACGATGGCGGATGGACATGGGTGGACATTGCGGGGACTTCTCGGAACGGCCGCGACGGCCGCCGCCCTGGCTTTGGCGGGCTGCGGTGCGGCGCCCGTCGAGCCGGCCACGGCGGTGGTGCTGCCGCCCGCGACACCTGCGGGCATGGCCGGACTGATGGAGGCGGCGCCGCCGGCCGCTCCGGCGGAGGCCGCTCGCACCAACGCGGAGGCGGGGGCGGATAACCTGGCGCTCCTGCTCTCGACGGCCAGCCGCGAAGGCAAGGAGGAGTACGTCGTCCGCTCCGGCGACACCCTCGAACGGATCGCGCGCCGTCAGGGGGTGACCGTGGAGCTGCTGGCGGCGGCGAACGGGCTCAAGGGCGACCGCCTGGCGAAGGGCCAAACCCTCCTGGTGCCGAGCGGGCGCTTCTCCATCCACGTCGACAAGTCGGACAATGTCCTGACGGTGTTCCGCGACGGGCGGTTCTTCAAGTCGTACCGGGTGGCGACGGGCCGCAACAACCGCACGCCCGTCGGGACGTTCCGGATCGCCGATCGCCAGGCGCAGCCGAAGTGGTGGCGGCCGACGGACCACAAGATGATCCCGTACGGCGATCCCGAGAACGAACTCGGCACCCACTGGATCGCCTGGGACCTCAAGGGCTACGGCATCCACGGCACCTGGCAGCCGGAGACCATCGGCACCCAGGCCAGCGCCGGCTGCGTACGCATGCGCAACGAGGACGTCGCCGAGCTCTTCACCCTCGTGCCCAACGGAACCCAGGTGACCGTCGAGGACTGATCGCCGCCGCCCCCTGTGCCGTTCGGATCCGCCACCGTCGCCCGGTAGCTTCAAGGCATCCGGGCTGCAGGATCGTCCCGCCGGGCCGTACACAGGATCGCCAGCACGATCATGCCGCCCCGCCGAGTTATGAACGGCCGGACTTCGCTTCGTTCCGGTGCTGCGCTCTGTCCGACTGTTCATAACGTCGGAACTGGTATTGGACACTCCTCTGCTGTTCCCGCCCCGATCGCCTCACGCAAAGCCGCAAAGCCCGCCAAGGGAAGGGCGGGCGCTGCTCTCTGTTCGACCTTGGCGCCTTGGCGTCTTGGCGCGAGACAACACGAAGTGCCTGTCCCCATCGGCACCATCGGTCACACCCGGCCCCCACAGAGGGCTCGCGCTCGGCGAGGCCTGCCCTGCGTAGCTTCTTAGCGAAGCAGGGTGGAGCGGCGTGGCCCCACGACGCTCCGTCGGCGCCGAAGGCAATGGCCGCAAGAAACTCAAAATGACGCAAAAACGGCAAAACGGAACCGATACCCATTCGTCTGGAAAGCCCAGGCGTGTTTCTTGCGTTTTCTTGCGTTTTTTGCGGCGATTGTCCTCAAGCTCGATCAGTCGAATCACCAACGGCACGGGCGAACGGCAAGCAGTCCCACGACCTTCTGCGCAGGCGGCTTCGAAGCCTCGGATTACTGGTCCGGTTCAGTGTCCGCTCCTTGGGAGCCGAAGCCATTTGTTATTTAGCGAGACCTGACCCCAGGCGCTTGACCCAAGGCGCTCTGGACCGCTATGCCTGCGCTATTCCTCCTTCGGTGTTCCGGATTGGGGGTGTTGAGCACCCATCACGGCGCGCATATTTCTAATCGCGTCTAGCCAGATTGACTCCCTAACTGTGGCCACATCTTCTGCGGCAGCTATTTCCCTTTGCGCGAGGATCCACTTACCCTGCGCGTTCAGAACCCAAGCCAGGTTCATCCTTGCGTATTCATTGGAAGGGCAACGATCAACAGCTCGCTGATAGATGATCTCTGCCTTCGCATATGCACCCACATTTGCAAATGTGTTACCAACCATCATTTGCATTCGGCTTGACGTCCATGCGCATACCGCCCCGAGACACAGGACGACTAAGCCTATCGTCACTATGATCACACATGCCATTGTATCGACTGACTTGTCGGCGCTCATGTGTAATAGAGTAACATAGTGCGCGCTTCCCGAGCACAAGCAGACGACACCTCGCCCTTGTCCTTGTCCAGGTCGGGATGCTCTGTTGTCGTCACTGCCGGTGACTCTCCTTCCACATGTCGATCAGCAGACGACGATCCGCCATCTGATGCTCGCGCCAAATCACCTCATCCCAGCCTTTAAGGCTCCAGACAATCACACCGTCAGAGCATACAAAGAAGTGCCCCCGAATGCCCCCCCGCAACGGATATGCCGCCAACATGGCTGACATCGCTCCGGCAGGTGATTTCACCACACAATTCGTCGAAACGACGGGAAAGCCGTAGTTCACTTTTGAATCGCTGCTGCTGTCCCATGCTTTCGGGCGTCCCGCTCTGTCCCATTCCTCTGCTGCGAATCGCAACATGGAAACGTTCACCGACAGAGATGACAGCATGATCTCTACCGAAAGTCGCCTGCATGCGATTACAGCGAGGCAAACCAAGGTAACTGCCAAAGAAATGACCGTCGCCGTCCTGCGCGCTCTGTTCATAATGCACTCCGCTCGATGGGGCATTTCGCCCTCACATGAAGCAGCCGTACGGGGGCATTCCCGAGCCGCTCCAACTCTCCCACATCATGATATTCTTGGCCCGCCGAATCCACTGACCAGTGAATATATCTGCCCGCAGCTTCGCTCCCTGAAACCTGCCGCTGCGTTCCAGCGACACATTCAACGCCCGCCGCCTCCTGCTTCGCCGTCGCAATGACACAGATTGCCCGTCCCCTATTCCAGTTGCCACACATCGTGCTTGTCCCCATCGCCGTCTGCCTCGTCGTTACAACGATTTCCCCAAGGAGAACCCGGAAGCGCCCGCATTTACCTTGTCCGAGGAACGGGAATCTCGCGCCTCACGCTCCCGCACGCCCTTTTCCGGTCGTTCCGCGGCGCCACCGCCTCTCCAGGTCGCCTCACCCACCTCCCCGCCTTCCCTCAGCCTACGCTTCGGACACACTAACTGCGCCCCCAGGCGCAATTACTCCGCCAAAGGCTAACTTACTCTGTCCGCCGACCTACGCCGGCGCGCAGACCGCCCGGATCCTCGCGACGGCCTCGTCGAACGCGAGCTGCTCCGCCTGCGCCTCGCGCCGTAGCTTGAACTCCACCTTGCCCTGGGCGAGGGTCCGCTTGCTGACAGTCAGCCGGACGGGCAGGCCGATAAGATCCGCGTCGCTGAACTTCTCCCCCGCGCGCGCGGGACGGTCGTCGAAGAGCACCTCGATGCCCAGGTCCTGGAGGTCCGCGTACATCTTCTCCGCCGGCGCGGCCACGGCGGGATCCTCGAGATTGAGGCCGACCAGGTGGACGTGGAACGGCGCAATCTGCGGCGCCCAGTGGATCCCCTTGTCGTCGTGGTGCTGTTCCACCCATGCCGCGGCCATGCGGGACACGCCAATTCCATAGCATCCCATCACGACCGGCCGGGGCTTTCCGGCCGCGTCAAGATAGCGGCAGCCCATGGCCTCGGAGTACTTGGTCCCCAGCTTGAAGATGTGCCCCACCTCGATGCCGCGCGCCGCGCGGAGGGGCTTTCCGCAGGTCGGACAGCCGTCCCCTTCCCGGCCCAGCTTGAAATCGCCGAACTCCGGCCGCGGCAGGTCGCGACCGAAGTTGACGTTGATATTGTGGTAGTTGGTCTGGTTGGCGCCACACTCGAAGTTGACGCGGCCGTCAACGTAGCGATCCGCGATGATGCGCACCGACGGCGGCAGGCCGATCGGCCCCGCATAGCCGACCTCCGCCCCGGTCAGTTGCTTGATGCGCTCGGGGGAAGCCAGTTGCAGCCGCCGGCATCCGAGGAAGTTGGCTACCTTGATTTCGTTCACGTCGCAGTCGCCGCGGACCATCACTGCCACCACCGACTCGTCCGCCTCGAAGATGAGGGTCTTGGTCGTCTTCCAGACGGGGATGTGGAGAAACTCGGAGAGCGGCCCGGTGCCGATCAGCCCCTCCCCGAACACGGCCTGCATGGGCGCGGTCTCGGTATCCTGCGGGAACTCTTCGATCCGGGTGCACGCTTGCTCCTGGTTCGCCGCGTAGTCGCACTCGTCGCAGAAGAGAAGGGTGTCCTCGCCCGTCTCCGCCAGCACCATGAACTCCTGGCTGCCGCTTCCGCCGATGGCGCCGGGATCGGCGTCGACCGCGCGGTACTGGTAGCCGATGCGGCGGCAGATGCGGTGGTAGGCCTGGCGCATGGCCTCGTAGGCGGTCTCGAGCCCCGCGGCGTCGGCGTCGAAGCTGTAGGCGTCCTTCATGATGAATTCACGGGCGCGCATGAGGCCGAAGCGCGGGCGGATCTCGTCGCGGAACTTGGTCTGGATCTGGAACACGCACCGGGGAAGATCTTTGTACGATTGGATCTCGCGGCGAAGCAGGTCGGTCACGACCTCCTCGTGCGTGGGCCCCAGGCAGCAGACGGCGCCGCGGCGATCCTTGAAGGAGAACATGATGCCGTCGACGGCGGTATAACGGTCCCAGCGGCCCGATTCCTCCCACAGCTCGCGCGGCTGCAGGGCGGGCATGAGCAGCTCCTCGGCCCCGGCCGCTCCCATTTCCTCGCGGATGATGCGCCCGATCTTCTCCAGCGTGCGCAGGAGGAGCGGAAGGTAGAGATACACGCCGGCGGACAACTGCTGCATGTAGCCGCCCCGCACCATCAGCGCATGCGCGGCGGTCTGCGCGTCCTTCGGCGCCTCGCGCAGCGTCCGCCCGACCAGTCTCGATTGTCTCATGACTCGCTCCTCACATCCGGGGCCGATGCCCCAAGGCGGCGAACCGTACCCCAGCGGCCCCGGCCGCACAACACTTTCACTCCGATCCGTCGGTTCTTCCGTGCAACGGCGCCGCCCTCAGAGACTGTTCCGCCGCCCTTCTCCACGGCGGAACCTCACGGAAGACATCATGCGCATTCCGTATCATATCGCGGCGGAACACTGTGAGGCCAGCTTGCGCCCGCCACCCGATTCCACTCTGAACAGAAGGCAACGAAGAAGGCGGAGAGCCGGGTTTCTTGTCCTCCCGCCATGACATCGAGTCTCTCGTGCCCATGTCCCATGGCCGCTCGATCCCGATTTGGATTGCGATCGCCGATCGCCAACGCAACGCGCGGGCAGGAGTGCCCGCGGTCCGGCGGCGGGCGCGTTCGTACCGCGCGCGATCCCGCGCGCGAGCGATGGGCTCGCAGCGCGCCCCCCTCGGCAAGAACACCAAGGCCCGAAGGGACCGCGGCCTCGCGGTCCGCCTGCCCGCGGTTCGATGCGCAGGCCGCCCTGCCGACCAGCGCCAGGGATGCCGGGCCCTGCCGACCATCGGCTCGATCCGCAGGCAGAGCGGGGCCTGTCGATCGTATGCCCGGTCGGGCGCGCTTGCCCGCCGCCCTCCTCTGCCGTACTCTGGCGCCGCGGGTGAAGACGGAGAGCAAGACGATCGATCCGGCGGCGGGCGCGGCAATGCATGCGTTCGTCCGCGAGCTGTTTCCGATCGGCCGCAGCCTGACGGGCCCGGGCGTGCGGGAGACGCTGTCGCGCATTGCCTCCCACATCCCCCTCGAGATCAGCGAAGTGCCGAGCGGCACGCCCGCGTTCGACTGGACCGTCCCGCGCGAGTGGATCATGCGCGAGGGATGGATCAGGGATCCGGCGGGGCGCACGGTGGTCGACTACCGCGCGTCGAACCTCCACGTGGTCGGCTACAGCCGGCCGGTGCGCGCCCGCCTGCCGCTGGCCGAGCTGCGGAAGCACCTCCATTCCATGCCCGGCCACCCGGACCGGATTCCGTACCGCACCACGTACTATGCCGACGACTGGGGTTTCTGCCTCGCCCACCGGCAGCTCGAATCGCTGAGCGACGGCGAGTATGAGGTGTGCATCGACGCCGAGCTGAAAGACGGTTCGCTGACCTACGGTGAGTGTGTGCTGGCCGGGGAATCCACCGACGAGGCGCTGATCTCCACGCACCTCTGCCACCCCTCGCTGGCCAACGACAACCTGAGCGGCATCGCCGTCGCCACCTGGCTGGCCACTCGCCTGGGCGCGGTGTCCCGACGCCTCACGTATCGGTTCCTTTTCATCCCGGGCACGATCGGATCGATCGTGTGGCTCGCACGGCAGGAGCACGAGGCCGTGCCGCGCGTCCGCCACGGCCTCGTCCTCGCGGGGGTGGGCGATGCCGGACCCCTGACCTACAAGAAGACGCGCGCGGGCGACGCGCCCATCGACCGGGCGGTGCAGTGCGCCCTCCGTCACCACGGCGGTGGCTTCCACGTGAGGGATTTCATCCCCTACGGCTATGACGAACGGCAGTTCAATTCCCCCGGCTTCGCGCTTCCAGTCGGCTGCCTCATGCGTACGCCATTCGGCGAGTATCCCGAGTATCACAGCTCCGCCGACAACGTCGATTTCGTGAAACCGGAGGCGCTGGCCGACACCCTCGCCCTGCTGGACGGCGTGGTGGAGATACTCGAGCACGACCGGACGTACCGGAATCTCCATCCGAAATGCGAGCCGCAGCTCGGCCGCCGGGGCCTGTACGCGCACCTGGGCGGGCAGAACGAGGCCGCGCGCGCCCAATGGGCCATGCTCTGGGTCCTGAACCTGGCCGACGGAAGCCGTTCGCTCCTCGACATCGCGGAACGGTCCGGACTCTCGTTCCCGGCCCTCCGCGAGGCCGCCGGCCGCCTGGAAGACGCCGGCCTGCTGGAGGAGGTGTGATGACTCGCCGGAGAGGGCGGACGCACCGGATCCCGTCGTGAAGAACATCATCCATCCGGCCCGGACGTACCGCGGCGCGCGCGTCCTCGTGACGGGCGCCGGCGGATTCATCGGCCTGCACCTCGCGCGCCGTCTTGCCGAGGCGGGCGCCACGGTGTATGGCGCCGACCGTCTGCCCCGGCCGCGCGGCCTCCCGGTTGCGCGCTGGTTCCGCGCTGACGTGGCGGAGCCCGGCCCCGCCGATCGGCTGTTTGCGAGCGCGCGGCCGGAATTCGTTTTCCACCTCGCCAGCCACGTCACCGGCACCCGCGACATCGGGGCGGTCCTCCCTTGCCTTCGAAGCAACCTGGCTTCGACGGTCAACCTGCTCGTCGCCGCGGCGCGGCACGGCGTGAAGCGGTTCGTGCTCGCGGGGTCGCTGGAAGAGGCGGACGGCGGCGGCGCGCCGCCGGTTCCGTCCTCGCCGTACGCGGCCAGCAAGTCGGCCGCGACCCTCTACGCGCGCATGTTCCACGCGCTCTACGGCGTGCCGGTGGTGCTCGCCCGCCTCTTCATGGTGTACGGCCCCGGCCAGCGGGATCGCACGAAGATCGTTCCGTATGTGTCGCTCGCCCTTGCGCGCGGCGAACGGCCGAAGCTGTCGAGCGGCCGGCGGCCGGTCGACTGGATCTACGTCGGCGACGTGGTCGAAGCGCTGCTGGCGCTCGGGGTCGGGCCGGGGCTTGAGGGAGGGCGGTTCGATGTCGGCTCGGGACGGCTCGTCACGGTCCGCTCCGTCGCCTCGCGCCTGGCCCGCCTCTCCGCCACGGGGGTGCATCCCGAGTTCGGCGCGCTGCCCGACCGACCGATGGAACAGGTGCGCCGGGCGGACGCGCGGGCGACCTCGCGCGCGACCGGCTGGCGCGCGCGGACCTCCCTCGCCGAGGGGTTGAAGAGGACCTACGCGTGGTACGCGGAGAGGGCATGAAGGCGTTGTTTCAGAAGGCCATGAATCTCGCCGCCCGCGCTCCCGGATGGACGATGTTCTGCGCGGTCAGCGCCGTCCTGCTCGTCTTCAATCTCCCCCCCATGCTGAGGGAGAGCGGCCTGCACAACCATCTCCACCTGGCCGACGCGTTCCTCCACGGCCGGCTTGACATCACGCGGGCCATGGACGACACGATCCTCTTCCAGGGCAAGCACTATGTGCCTTTCCCGCCGTTTCCGGCGATCGTGCTGGTCCCCTTCGTCGCGCTGTTCGGGCTGTCATTCAAGACCATGGCGCTCACGCCGTTCCTGGGGGGGGCGACGGCGGCGGTTCTGCTCAAGGTCCTGCGTCGGGCCGGCGCGTCCGCGCCGGTCGCGGCGTGGCTCACGATCGGGTTCGTCTTCGGCTCCGTCTACTGGCTGGTCGCGCGCTACCCGTTGGACAGCTATTTCGCGCACTGCGTCGCCGTGCTGTGCCTTCTGCTCGCCCTCGGCGAAGCGCTGGGGCGAAAGCGGGGCCTGCTGGTCGGCTTCCTGGCGGGCTTCGCCTGTCTCAGCCGGCAGCTCTCGGTCTTCACGCTGCCCTTCCTGTGGGCGCTGATGCTCTGGCACGCGCCCGGGGGCCGCCCGGCGCGGCGCCGGTGGGGAGCGGTGCTGCTCACCGGCATCGGTCTCGCCGCCTGCCTGGGCGCGTATGCCTGGTACAACTGGGCGCGGTTCGGAGCGCCGGGCGATGACGGTTACCGCTACCTGGAGGAGGAGACCTGGTACGGCTACCGCATGGCGCGATGGGGCAACTTCCACTGGATCTATCTCGCGTCGAACTTCCTTCGGATGTTCCTCCTCGGGTTCACGATCGATTTCCAGCCGCCGGCCTACTTGATCCCGCAGATGAGCCCCTGGGGCACATCGCTTACATTTGCGAGCCCGTTCGTGTTCTACGCGTTGTTCGGCCGTCCGACGCCGGACCGCCGCGTGAATGCGATCGGGGGACTCTCGATCCTCGCGTGCCTTGCGGCGGTGCTGCTGCACAAGAGCGCCAACGGCGGATGGCAGATCAATGGCATGCGCTACGCGCTGGACTTCCTGCCGATGGCGCTCGTGTTCGCCGCGACGGGCATGGAGCGGTGGGCGGCGACGCCGTGGCGGCGGCTGTGGCAGGGCGCGGTGGTCTACGGCATTGCGCTGAATCTGATCGCGCAGGCGATCCACTACGGCGTGAAGCTCTTCGCGGCCCTCGGGGGACCGATGGAGCCGTGACCGGGAGAAAAGGCTTGAAAGGCACCGCGGACCGGCCGAACGTATGGGTTCCATGACAGTCACGAAGCGCTCGCCTTCCTTGCGGACGGGTGGAGGGTGGGTTGGTGTGGTGGTGGGAGTCGTCTTCCTGGCGACCGGATACGGCGTGGGTTTCTGGCAGGGCCGGGCGAAGGCGCCCTCGCGGACAGCCGCGCCCCCCCCGGTCGACGCCGCCGCTGCACGGGCCCGCGGGGAGGCCGTCTCGCTCACCGAACTCCTCCGGCCGGCGGCCATTCCGCGCAGCGAAACGCGGAACGATACCGCCAGCCGCGATGACCTTGCGACCCCGCTCGAGGCGTTCTTCAACGACCTGGCGTATGCCGCCGGAGGCGAGGGCGACATCAGGTCGGTCTTCCGGCTGAACGCCGAGGAGGTGCGGACGGCGATCGACCGGCTGCGCGCCCTGCCGCCCGGACCAGACCGGGCCCGGGCGGAGGACCAGTTGTTGCAGCGATGGGCGCAGCTCGAACCCCTGAAGGCGATGGAATGGCTGAACCAGTACCCGGAACCCCTGCGCCGCCATGACCTGAAGCAGCAGGCCCTGCGGGGCTGGGCGCAGGTGGAGCCGATGCAGGCCCTCGTGTACGCCGAACTCAACCCGGATGGCGGACTTCCCGGCAGCCGCATCGGTGACGTGTTCCAGGGGGCGCTGCAGGCCGATACGGCAACCGCGATGATCTTCCTGCAGCGGCTGGATCTGCAGAAGTATGCCGGGCAGGCGCAGGAGTTGATCTGGAACCTGTACGGGCGCGACCCGGATGCCGTGGTGAGCGCCGTCGAAGGCTTGCCGCCCGGTCCGCTGCGGCAGCAGTCGATCGATCGCATCATCGACCACTGGGCGCGCTACGATCCCGCGGCCGCGCGGACGTGGATGGACCGGGTGGTGGCGCCCGAGCACCTTCTCTCGGCGCAGATCGAGCTGGGGGAATCGTGGGCGCGGGTGGACCCGCGGGCGGCGTCGGACTGGTTCGCGCAGCTGCCGCCCGAGCAGCAGAACCCGGTCATCCTCGACCGCATCGTCCGGCGATGGATCGAGTACGAGCCGCAGAGCGGCGCGGAATGGCTGCGAACGCAGCCGGTCACCCCGCTGCTGGACAATTCCCGCAGCGCGTACATCCACGGGCTGGCCCGCCGCAATCCGGACATCGCCATCCAGTGGGTGCAGACGATCAGCGACGAGCGGCGGCGGGCGGGCACGGAGGAGCATGTCGCCTGGGACTGGTACCGTCGCGATCCCAACGCCGCTCTGGAGTATGTCATGGGCAGCGGCATGCCGGAGAGCAAGAAGAAGCAATTCGCCGACAGGGCGGAACGTGACCGCCGGGAACGGGAGAAGAGGCAGCAAGGAGGGCGCTGAATGTGAGGAAACCCGCTACATTGTCCGCCCTTCTGATCCTGCTCATCATCGCCATCGCCCACGTGATGCGCATGCTCGTCGGCCTTGAGATCCAGGTCTCGGGGTACGAGCTGCCCATCTGGGCCAGTGCGCCGCCCGCCTTCGTTCTGGGCGTTCTGGCCATACTGGGCCTGCGCGAGCGACGGCGTCATTAGTTCGGGGTGTATGAGCCGGGGGGGCGCCGGCCGTCCCCATTCGCAGGGCGTCAGTCGTTTCTCAGCGCCTCCGCCGCGGACACCCGGGCGGCCAGGCGGGCAGGCACGTAGGAGAAGATCGCGCCGAAACCCAGGGCGGCGAGAACTACCGCCAGCACGTGCAGGGCGCCGAGTCGGAACGGCACGGCGGTCTGGACGGCCAGGAGGCGCAGCACCGGCCAGGCCAGGGCCAGCCCCGCGCATGCCGCGACCGTGGTGATCAGACAGGCCTCCGCCAGGAACAGGCGCGCGACATCCAACGGTCGGGCGCCGAGGGCGAGACGCAGTCCAATCTCCGGAACCCGGTTCCGCACATCGCTGAGCAGCAGGCTCATCAGCGTGCTGCCCCCGAGCAGGAGGCAGAGCGCGGCCAGCAGGCCGGCGCCCCAGGCCGCGCTCGTCCGCCAGCGACGCAGCCCGCGCAGCAGCAGCTCCGGCGTGATCCAGGCGGCCGACGCCAGTTGCAGGTCCGGCGCCGACAGGACCCGCTCGGCCACGGCCACGGCGCGCCTCAGCGCCTCTTCGTCGGAGACCCGCACGTAGATCGCATCGAGGTCGGCCGCCGACTCCCGGGTCTCCGCCGGCGGGATGGACGTCCAAGGCGCCAGGAGGGCGGCCGTCCCGGCGCTGATGACCCCCGTCGCGGGATCGGCGGGGGCCTCGCTGGCGTCGAGGACGCCGACGACATGGAAAACGCGGCCGTCCAGGCTGATCGCGCTGCCGACGGTCCATCCGAACATCCGCGCGGCGGCCGTGGTGATCACGGCGTGCCGGTTGCCGTCGCGCACGTCGCCCGCATCCAGGAAGCGCCCCCGGGCCAGGCGCCAGTCACGCGCGCCGGCCAGCGCTTCGTCGGTCCGCACCAGCAGATACGTGCGCCGTCCGTCGGGATACGCCACCGTTCGGGTCCGGGCGCCGCTCCAGTGCGCCTCGGGCACGGCGGCGCGGAGGAGGCGCAGATGGGTGCGGCCGAGCCGCTGTCCCGGAGCCCGTCCGTCCCGCGGCGGCGCCGGCTGCAGCAGTGCCGCGGCATGGGCGCCCAGCTCGGCGGCGAGGCGGGCGGCGCGGATTCGAAAACCCTCGAGAATGCCCAGCGTGAGGGTGAGGGCGAACAGCCCCACCGCGACGCCCGCGAAGGCGATCGCGGTCCGGCCGGGACGCGAGCGAAGACCCTCCGACACGTCGAGCCAGAGGTGTACGGCCCCTCTCACCCGGGCGCCCCCTCCGGTACGAGCCGCCCGCGCTCGAGCCGCCGCACCTCGTCGCAGTGCTTCAGCCAGGCGGGATTGTGCGTCGCCAGGAGCACGGCAATGCCCCGTCCGCGGCATTGGAGAATCAGGCGCATCACGTGCTCCGCCGAAACGGCATCCAGGTTCCCCGTCGGCTCGTCGGCCAGCAGCAGCCGTGGCGGCATGGCCAGGGCGCGCGCGATCGCCACGCGCTGCATCTCGCCTCCCGAAAGCAGCCGGGCGGGGGTCTGCGCCACGTCGGCCAGCCCGACCTCGCGCAGGGCCTCCTGCGCCCGCGCCCGCGCGTCGCGCTCGGGCGTGTCGGCATAGCGGAAACGGAACAGGACGTTGTGCAGCGCGCTGCGGTGCGGCAGCAGGTGAAAGCGCTGGAACACCATGCCGATGTGGCGCCGGCGCAGGTCCGCCGCCGTCGCCGCATCACCCGCCCGTACCGCCACCCCGTCGAACACGACCTCGCCGCGGTCGGGCCGGTCGAGCAGCGCGGCGAGATGAAGCAGGGTCGTCTTGCCCGACCCGGAAGGCCCCGCGATCCCGTACAGGCGCCCGGACCACGCCTCCAGGTCGACCTCGCGCAGGACGGGCACCTCCCGCCCGCGGGTGTGGAAGGACCGCGCGATCCCCCGCAGGCGAAGCACCGGAACCCCTTCGCTCATGGACGCACCTGGTCGCCCGCCCGAAGGCCCGCCCTCACCTCGAAGAACCGCTCGTTGCCCGGCCCCAGGTCCAGGGCGCGCCGCTCGGGGCCGTCCGCCCCGCGCGCCACACAGCCGGGCCGGCCCTCGTCCCAGCGCACCGCGGCGCGGGGGATCAGCACCGCGCGATCGAGCCGGCGCGTGACGATGCGCACGTGGACCGACAGGCCGCTCTTCAGCGCGGGCGGGGCGCCCTCCACGCGGACGGTGACGGGAAACCACCGCTCGCCCGGACGCCCGTGCAGGCTCCGCGCCATCGCGCTGACGCTCTCCACCACGCCGGTCAGCGTCATGTCCGGCCAGGCCTTCGGCGTCATCCGGGCCTCCATGCCCGGGCTTACGCGCGCGAGTTCGTGCTCCGGGATGTCGCACCGGACGACCCATTCGGACGGATCGGGGATGCAGAGGAATTCCTGGTTCTTCAGCACCGTGTCCCCCACCCGCACCGGTCGAAGCTCCGTGCCGAAGGGGAGCGAGAGGTAGACCACCTCGCCGTCGCAGGGCGAGGTGACCACGCACTGGGCAAGCTGCCCGCGCATGAGATCCAGCTGCCGCGCCGCGGCGTCGCGCTTGGCGTGCGCCTCCTCCCGCCGCGCGGGATGCACATGTTCCTTGAGCAGGCGGAGGCGAAGCTCGATCTGTTCGATCTTCGACTGCAGGCCGCTCACCTTCAGGTTCTGTTTCTCCACCTCGCTTTCGGAGACCAGCCCTTCCCGGACCAGGTCGCGCGTGTCGACCAGGTACTGCCGTTCCGCGCCCAGGCTGTACCGGGCCTCGATCAGCAGCGTCTCGATCTCCCGCAGCTCCAGCGGCAGCGTGGCATGTTCGAGATTCCTGAGCTCCGATTCCGCCACCGCGTGTTCGCGCTCCAGCCGCAGGAGGTCGTTCTCCACCTGGAAACTGTCGAATCGCACCAGCCGATCGCCGCGGCTCACCCGCTGCCCCTCGCCCGCCAGCTCCACGATCGTGGCGCCGCCGTTGAACTTCGACGCCACGGTCACCACCTTGCGTGCCGCCAGCTCGCCCTCGTAGTCCGAGAGGACCTCGAACGGCTCCTCGGCGACGATAATCCATTCCTCCTCCCCGCCCCGCGAGGCTGACCGGAGGCGCGCGTGACGCGTCACCGCCACCGCTCCCGCGGCCAAAGCGATCATGACGGTCAGGGCCATGGCGGCTCGTTTCACGGTTGGGCCTCGGGCGGGGTTCGCAGGTCCGCGGGATGTTCAATCAGGATGCCCATGGCATGCAGAAGGGCATAGCGGGCCAGGCGGCAGGTGGAGCGGGCCTCGAAATAGCGGTTCTCGGACTGGGCCACCTGGGTCTCGGCGTCGGAGAGCGAGAAGCTGTCGCCCCGCCCCGTTTCGTAGAGCCTCCGGGCCAGGCGGGCGCGGTCCTGGGCAAGACGGCGGTTGCGTTCGGCGATATCGAGCTCGGCGCCGGCCCGGCGACACTCGGCGACCGTCTGCAGCACCTCGCGCGCCACCGCCTGACGCCGGATTTCCACGACCCCCGCGGCCGACATCTGTTCCACCTCCGCCTGCTGCACGGCCAGCCGGTCGGCCGTGCGCCACGGGTAGCCGCCCACCGCGGTCGTGGCGAACCAGTCCGTCCGGCCATCGAGCCCCGATGCATCCGTGTCGAGCGGATCCGAGCGGCGCATGGAGAGGCCGATGGACAGGTCGGGCCAGCGGTTGCGGCGCGCGAGGCGGCCCTGCCGGAAGGCGGTGGCCGCGTCGTCAAGCGCCTGGGCGATGTCGAGCCGGTGGCTCGCGGCCGTCGCCACCGCGGCCTCGGCGGCCGGCAGCTCCATGTCCAGCGTGCGGGGCGGTTCGAGGACGAACTCCGTCGCCAGGTCGCGGCCGGTCATCTCCGCCAGCTCGCGCGCGCCGACCCCCCGGCGTTCGCGCACCGCGGTCAGCCGCGATTCCGCCTCGCCCCGCTGCAGGTCCATGCGCAGGACATCGACGCGCGTCGAGTATCCCTGCCGCTCGCGGGCCCGAACCAGCAGGGTCAGCTTCTCGATCCGCTCCAGGTACTCCGTTTCGAACGCCCCCTGTTCATCCATGCACGTCATGGTCTCGAACAGGGTGACCAGGCGCATGACGAGGTCGGCCTTCTGCATCTCCCACCGGCGGCGCTCGGCGCGGAGATGGTCGCCGCCGATGTTCACGGCCTCCTCGTTCGCCGCGCGGCCGAAGCGGCGAAAGAGCGGCTGCGTCACGTTCACCGACACGATCCGCTCGCCGAAGCCGCCGGCCTCCTCGTCGCTGTCCGCGATCAGGCCGGACACCCCGACCTGCGTGCCGAACGGCAGGCGTTTCGCCGCCTCCAGCCCGTAGCTCCAGCGGTATCCCTCGTCCAGCCGCTGCACCTGCAGCAGGGGATTCGCGGTCATGTCGAACGCCGTCCGCGCCATCTGGATCCCCAGCTCGCGCTGCCGCACGGAGTACGCGCCCTGCGCCAGCTCGCGGTTGTGCGCGAGGGTATCCGCGATCGCTCCTTCCAGCGTCAGCCGGACCGGCGGTGCGGCCGCGACCGCCGCCGCCCCCGCCGCCAGCGCAGCGCGGCCGAGCGTGCATCGAAGGAAACGCATGGTACGGACATTGTGGGCGGGAGCGGCGGCGACTGACAAGCAGAATACCGGCGCCAGGAATCCGAAACGCGAATGTCGGAAATCCGACGGCAACGCCGGCGGCAGCGGGCGCGTGCGGAAGATGCCGCGTGAAAGTGCGCGTACCGTTCGAGAAGGCGCCCGGAACGAGCCGTAGGCGTCCCCGAGATGCGCTTGTGTTCCGGCCAGTCCTCCCTCATCATCGGCCGGCATGAACTCTCCTCGTTCGGTCGCGCCCGGGCGCCCGGGAAGGAAATCGCCGGTGGTGGCCGGCCCGCGCCCGCATGCGTTCCTGCTCATCCGCACAACGTCCGATGCCCGGAAGCTGGCCCGGCGACTGGCGGCGAAGTCGTGGATCGAATGGGCGGCCGCGGCATACGGTCCCTATCCGGTCGTGGCCTATGCCCACGCGGATGATCCTGAACGTCTCTGCCGGCGGGTGGAAGGCTTGCGGAGCGCCCCGCGGGTGCTGGAGCTCGATGCGCGCGTCTGCAAGCCCATCCCGGGCGATGAAACGCTGGGGCCGTTCGCGACCACGAAGCCGGAGGTGGCCGTCCTCCTGATCACGGTCGATTACCGGATCCGGAAGGAACGGGTTCTCACGCAGACTCTCCGAACGATCCCCCAGGTCAAGATGGCCCGGGCCATGTGGGGGCCGACCGACATCATAGCCGTGGTCGAGGAGGCGGATCATGAGGCCATGCGGAATCTCATCTGCGACCGGATCAAGATCCTGCCCGGGGTCCATTCGAACACGACGTTGTATTGTTACCCGGCCGGTTGAGCTCCGCGCCCGATAAGGACGCCGACCGGCCCCCGGTGAACGCGACCATGCCTTTCCCGCGCGAAGAGGTCGAACGGACGGTCGAGCGCCGGTTCGAGGCCTGCGCCGCCCGCTTCCCCGACCACCCCGCACTGTCTGTAAGGGGTCGAAACATCGCCTACCGCGAACTCGACGCCATGGCGAATGAGGTCGCTCGCCGGCTGCGGGAGACCGAAGCGACACCCGGCTGTCCGGTGGGGCTCTGCATCGAGGATCCGGCGCGCGGCGTCGCGGCCGCGCTGGGCATCCTGAAGGCGGGACGGTTCTTCGTGCCCCTCGACCCCACGCTGCCCGCGCCCCGCTTGACCGCCATGCTGACCGATGCCGGCTGCCCGTTGATCGTGACCGACATGCCCGGGGAATTGCCATCGGCGGTCGGAGAGGGATACCGTCTTGTCGACATCTGGGCTCCCCCCGCCGCCGTCACCGGCCCGCGCCAGCCGTCGGCGGACACCGCAGAGCCGGACTCGCCGGCCTTCATCCTCTACACCTCGGGGTCAACCGGCGCTCCGCGCGGGGTCGTCCAGAGTCATCGGTCCGTGCTTCACAACGTCATGAAGTACACGAACGCGTTCGCCCTTTCGGAGAACGACCGCATCTCGCAGCTCTTCTCCATCGGCTTCGGCGAAGCCTTCAACGACCTCTTCTGTGCCCTGCTCAACGGCGGCTGCGCCTGCCTGCTGAATCCCGCGCGGGTCGATCCGGCGCAACTCGGCCAGTGGGTGGCGCGGGAGGGCCTCACGGTCTACCACTCCGTGCCGACGTTGTTCCGCGCCATGGTGGCCGGCTGGCCGGGGGCCCTGGATTTTCGCGCCTTGCGCTACGTAAACCTGAGCGGAGAGACGGCGTACTGGAGCGATTGGGATCTCTACCGGCGTTGTTTCCCGCCGACGTGCCGCCTCGTCAACTCCTACGGCTCCACGGAGACGAAACTGATGTGCCAGTTCTTCGCCGGTCATGACACGGCGATGGAGGGAACCATACTGCCCGTGGGGAAGGCCGTGGCCGACACGGAGATCCTGCTGTTCGACGAGAACGGCCGCGAGGCCGGCCCCAACCAACCCGCCGAGATCTGGGTCCGGAGCCGCTACCTCTCCTCGGGGTACTGGCGTCAGCCCGATGTGACGCGGGAACGGTTCCTGCCCGACCCGGCCACGGGCAGCGCTCGCCTGTTCAGGACCGGTGACCGCGGGCTGCGGGACGCCGCCAGCGTCATTACGTGTCTTGGCCGGTGCGACACGCAGGTCAAGTTTCACGGCTACCGCGTCGACCTCGCGGACATCGAGGCCCATCTGCACCTGCATCGCGAGGTCGCGGCGGCGGCGGTCCGCCACTGGGAAGACGGACCGGAGGATCCGAGACTGGTTGCCTTCGTCGTGCCCAAGGCCGGCTGCGCATACAGTCCCGAGCGGCTCCGGTCCTTTCTCCTCAGCCGCCTGCCGGGTTACATGGTGCCCTCGCTGTTCGTGAGGAAAGACACCCTGCCGCTGAACTCGAACGGCAAGGTCGATCGTCTCGCGCTGCCCCGCCCCGAACCGGAACGAACATCGACCCGGCACGTGCCGCCCCGGAACGAGGTCGAGATCTCCCTCCTTGGCGTATGGAAACGGGTTCTTGAGACGGACGATCTGGGCGTCACGGACGATTTCTTTGCCCTCGGGGGACAGTCAATCAAGGCGATGCAATGCGCCGCGGCCATCCGCGACCTCTTCGGCGTGGAGATGACCATCCGGGCGTTCTTCGACCATCCCACCGTCGAGGCCATGGCCCGGCTCATTCAACCACAAGCGGATCGAGACGGGCCATCGCCCGCAGCCCATCCGTAACCACCGGGTTCCGCCCATGCTCGGCGAGGCCTGCCTTGCGTAGCGCTTGCGCGGAGCGAGGTGGAGCGGCTTGGCCTCAAGACGCTCCCCGCGCCAAGGCAATCGCCACAAAAAACTCAAAAAGACGCAAAAAGAAGGCAACACGGAACCGATACCCATTCATCTTGAAAGCTTAGGCATGTTTCTTGCGTTTTCTTGCGGCGATCGTCCTCGCGCCCGATCGGCCAGACCACCAACGCCATGGGCAAACCGCAAGCAGTCCCACGGCCTTCTGCGCAAGCGGCTCCCAAGCCTCGGATCATCGCCCCGGCTCAATCTCCGACGTCCGGATCCCGCGCTGGAAGCCCGCCACGTCCGACTTCACGCACATCGAAGCCATTTGTTATTTAACGGGACCTCACCCTTGGCGCTCGGGGTGCAGGGGGAAAAACCAAGGCGGGGAAACCGCGTTCGCCCGCCGCCGCCCGCCGCGCTCGATCATCACGCGCGCCGCTCCGGCGCGCGTGTCCTCCAGGAAACACCCACGACCCACAGAAGAGTATTTGTTAGAAAGCGGGACTTGACCCCAAGCGCTCCCTCCTATTCCCCGGCCGCGATTACGCTCTTAGCGAACTGTACGACCTGTCTAGCGAGACGATCGTCACGAACCGCGTATCCCGAGTTCTTTGACTCACAACTCAAAAGGACTGTGAAGCCGTCCATGTTGACAGATAAATAAAGCACCTCGCGCCCGTCGTGTCCCAAGAAGAAGCACCTGACCGTGTCGCCCGTAAGCGGAACAAACTCCCTTTTCCCCTTTACATTCTTCAGCCGAAGAAGAAAGTCTCGGCAGGTAGCCGAATTGGTCATGATCGCGGAGTGGTACTTGGCGACCTTGTTCTCTACGGAACTCAGTACTTCAATGCGGGCCATTGCAACTTTATCCGTCTCTGCTAGCAGCTCGTTCCATGTTGGGGTCGTCTCTGCACAACTTACCAAGAGGACGGATGCGCACATTATTGCTCCACGATGACCAAGTCTGTAATGCATATTCAGCCCGAATCCTACTTGTATTTCTCCAAGTAGTTTGACCATTCTCTATTGATCTGCCTGCAATCAACACCCATACTCAAGGTGTTGGGAATCCCCTCATTCCACATCTTCTGAAGCGATGGGTACACTTGGAGCGCGTGGCATTGAGATCCGGACAGTATGGCCTTGAATTCGGGATCGTTGCGGTACTGTGCTACTCTTTCTCTGAGCGTTTGCATGTTAGCGCGACCCGCTCGGTCACTTTGGCCGTTTAACGCCATTTGAGGACAGTGGCACTGATGTCTTTCCATTGCTGGCTCTACGGTTTGACATCCATCTGCAAGTCTTGATAGCGTCCCGCACCAGAAGGAAGATATCTGCTCCAATAGGCTCAACGTGCTCGCTCTGTCACGGCCGGCCGATAGGTCTGGCCAGAACTCTGGGATATCCGGAATGTATGGGAATAGTGAGTTGCCTATCGGCAACGAGTCATTCTTATTCAAGTCATCGGCCCAGCAGCAGAAGTAACCGTAGAACTCGCTGGGATACAGTTGCCGTTCAGGGATACTCGCTTGCGGGTCAAATCTGTGGCCAATCCAGATATTGACGGAGCAGGGACCGCCCCAGAGGTTCCCCAAGCGGTCGACTCTACTAACCGGCGCGTTCCCACAGAAACCATAGAGATCAAGCCCGCCTCTTTCTGCGATCCGGTCTCGACAGGGCCAGATTCCCATCCCGGGACTGTAGTATCTGTAGCCGTAATACACCAACCCGTCTCATCGTCCGTGTACTTCGTCGAGAAGCGGAACGGATTCGCCGCCGCTTGCGCTCCGGTCGCTCGCAGGGTGTTGCCGAACGGGTCGTATTCGTAGCTTGCCACAATGGACTTGTCCGCCGCGTTCACCGGCGCCATGACGTTGCCGTTGCCGTCGTAGAGGTAGGCGGTGGTGGTGGTGATCGAGAAGGTGCCGTTGGTGAAGCCGGAGAGCGCGGTCTTGCGCACCCGGCGACAATGATCCTGAAGCAAACTCCCCTGCGCGTCGTTCACAGACTCCTCCGCCGTCCCAGCCACGAACTTCTTCCTTTCCTTCCCTTGAACGCCCACGCCGTGTCCCCGCACCACCGGCGATCGGGTCAAGGTCAGGGTATTGCGCAGCGCCCGCGTTGTCCACACCCGACTGCGCACGCGAGTGGAGGTGTCCATTTCAGCACCTGACCCAGAGGCGCGCGACACCCTGTGGTTCCGCCGTTTCGCGAGCGGATCCGATCGCGCCCGGCGCCCCGCCGATAGAACACCGTAACCGCACCGTCCCGAAAACGGCGGGTCCGGAGGCCCCACCCTACCTTGCGCATCGAGCCGACGACGGGTGGAGCGCGGCATCCTGACGCGCCGTCGGACTGATCGCGCGCAGGATTGCGCGCGGTACGCCCAGGACCCGTACCGCGGGCAATCCTGCCCGCGCAGTCTGCCGTCGATGCGACTGGGGACAGACACTTCCCCTCCTGTTCCCGTCCCGATCGCCTCGCGCAAAGCCGCGAAGCCGTCAAGGGGATAGCAGGCCATGCCCCTTGTTCGAGCTTGGCCTCTTTGCGTTGTTTGCGGCGAATGTCGACGGTGTCGCGCAGTTGCTCAGATCAATCGTTTTGTCCGCGCTCGTTGTGGGAGTCACGAGGTAGAGCGCCGCGGAATGGTTTTTCCGCGGGCGTCAAACCACCGCCGGGGCCCTGGCTCGCCTTCGTGAACCACGGCGAAGGACCATCGTGTGTCTATTCCCGCCGCCGCCAGTGTCCAGCGCCGGGGGTCGTTGTTGTCCGCCGCCAGCGTGAGAAGCATCTCCAACGGGCCCGGGCCGGTGGAAACGGCGATGCGGTTCAGCGGATGCGAAAGACCCGTCCCGATCGCCTTGACCAACGCCTCCTTGCGCGTCCACAGGTCGAAGAACACCCGCGCTCGCTCGTCGGGAGCGGATGCCTCGAGCGCTTCTCGTTCCGCCGGGGTGAAGTGACTTCGAGCAATCCCGGCCATTTCGTCGATCATTCGATGCCGTTCGATATCGACGCCCACGTCGCGTCCGCGGGTCACGACCACCACGGCAAGATCGCCGGAGTGGCTGGCGTTGAAGCGCAACCCGTCGCAATCCGTCTCGCCGGCCAGCGCCGGCTTGCCGAAGGCATTGGCGATGAAACGCAGACTGACAGGTTCATCGTCCGTGTATTGCGCCAGTACCCGCCGCAGGGCCGCGCGGCGCGCGATGAACCGGCGCCGGTCGTCGGGAGATCGAAACCGCCCGGCGCGATCGCGCTCGGCATCGTCCAGCAGGGCTTCGTCCGCCGGGATCTGCTCCTGCGGGATGTCCAGGTCCAGTGTCCAGACATCAATGACACCGGGTGCCCGTTGGTATCGCCGCAAGCGCGCACTCATGCGTCCACCAGCCTGCGCAGGCAGGATTCCGTCTGCTCCGCGACCATGCACAGGTGTTCGGGATTGAGCCAGACCCCGGTGTGGTCGCCCGGGATGGCGCACACCTCCAGTTGGCCGCGAATGAACTCCGACCATCCGTTGAACCCGTCCAGAGGCCGCGTGGAGACCACGCCGGCGCGGTCCGTGGCGCGGAATACCGTCGCGCGGCCTTTCCAAGATCCGGGATGATAGCGCCCGTACACTTCCAACGACCGGGCCTGCATGCGCGTGCCGAAGCCGGTCCGCTCCGCGTCCGCCGGCAGTCCGGGCACGAGGTCGTCCGCGAGGGTCGACCACGGCGGCCGGGAGAGGAAACGCGTGATGCGCCTCGCCTTTTCCGGCCACGCCAGTCGGCTGAAGTCGCGGACACGCGCCCTCCGGATGCGCCAGAATCGATGAAAAGCGCTGGGATATGGCGCGTGACTTTCCCACAGCAGGAGCATCGCCACCTCGATCCCCTGTGCTTCAAGCTGACGGGCCATCTCGTATGCCACTACGCCGCCGAAACAGTATCCCCCCAGCGCGCACGGTCCGGCGGGAAGCACTCGCCGGACCTGGCGGACCAAATCCGCCGCCAATTCCTCAACGCTTTCGTAGGAGCGTTCGGGGTCGTCGATGCCCGGGTACTTCAGCAGGTCGTAGTAGGGCACCAGGCCGCGAATGCGCTCGACGATGGGCAGCGGCAGGAATCCGACGCCGACCAGGTTGGGAACGTAGAACAGCGGCGGCCCGCGGCCCTCCCCCTGCATCTCGCGCGACGATTCCCGCGGAATGGCCGCGGCGTCGGAGTGCAGAAGGCGGGCGAGTTGCTCGATCGTGGGGGCCTGGAACAGGTTGGCGACCGACAGCGAACGGCCCATTCGGCGCTCGATCTGGTGGAAGAGCTCGACGGCGAGCAGTGAATGCCCGCCCAGATCGAAGAAACTGTCAGTCAGGCCGACATCTCTGCGGTTCAGCACACGCCGCCAGATGGACTGGAGCTGCCATTCAACGCTGTCGCGTGGCTCGATCCCCGTTGTGGTTGCGTGGGCGCCTGCGTCCTTCAGCCGTATTCGCAGCTCCCGGAGGTCCACCTTTCGGTTCGGGGTTAGCGGCATCTGTTCGACCGACATGATTCGCGCGGGAATCATGTACTCGGGGAGGCGGGCGCGCAGGTGTTCGCGCAGGGCTTCCATGGTCGGCGCCGCACCAGCCGCCGGCACATGGAAGGCGGCCATTTCGGCGCGCCCGCCCGCGTCGGTCGCATCCA
Source organism: uncultured Verrucomicrobiota bacterium (assembly GCA_964610105.1). Taxonomy (GTDB): domain Bacteria; phylum Verrucomicrobiota; class Kiritimatiellia; order PWTM01; family PWTM01; genus CAZSUU01. The sequence continues at coordinate 68,219 of CAZSUU010000013.1, forward strand.
TCACCTCGCATTCCCGCACCTGCGGGTGTTGAGCGAGCACGGCCCGGACTTCACCGAGTTCCACGCGAAAGCCGCGGATCTTGAGCTGTCCGTCGGTCCGGCCAAGGAACTCCACGTTTCCGTCGGCCCGCCAGCGCGCGCGGTCGCCCGTACGATACATCCGCACACCGGCCCGGCCGGCAAATGGATCCGCCAGGAATCGTTCGGCCGTCAACTCCGGTCGACCGACGTACCCGCGGGCGAGCGGGGCGCCGCCGACATACAGCTCGCCCGGCACCCCCACCGGTACGGGCCGCAGGTTTTTGTCGAGGATGTAAAGTCGAGCGCGGGCGACGGGGCGGCCGATCGGGGGACGGGCCGGCCAGGCCGCGGGATCGCCATCGAGCGGGAAGGCGCTGACGACATGCGTCTCGGTAGGGCCGTATTGATTCACCAGTCGGGCCGCGCCGGCACGGCGGAAGAAACGCACCAGCGACGGGGTGATCTGCAGGGGCTCTCCGGCTGTGATGACCTCACGGAGTTCCGCGGGAATCAGGTCATGGCGGTCCGCCGCCTCGGCGAAGAGCTGCAACGCGACATGCGGCAGATAGGCGCGGCAGATCCGTTCATCGCGGATGACGCGGGCGAGTTCCGCGAAGTCCGTACGCGCGGTCTCGGGCGCAAAGACCAGCGTCCCGCCGAAACAGAGGGTGGAGAAGACCTCCTGGAAGCTCACGTCGAATCCGGGCGACGCGAATTGCAGCGTGCGGCGGCCGCGCTGTTCGCCGGAGTCTGTGCTCTGCCAGCGCAGCAGGTTCAGCAGCGCGCCGTCTTCCATGCCGACGCCCTTAGGCCGGCCGGTGGAGCCCGAGGTGAAGAGCACGTACAGGAGATCTCCGGGCGCCCGCGGAACGGAGGGATTCTCCGGCGGCAGGGCCGCAAGTGCCTCCTCTTCGGTGGAGAGATCGAGGCATCGCACACCGGGCAGGATCTTGGCCCACGGGCGGCTGTCATCCACCAACGCCAGCCTGAGCGCCGACTGCTCCGCCATGTCACGCAGGCGGGCATCCGGATACGCCAAATCGAGCGGCACATAGGCGGCCCCGGCTTTGAGGACCCCGAGCGCCGCCGTGAAGAAGCGGCTGGAGCGCGGCAGGGCGATCCCTACACCCTGTTCGCGCTCCACACCCAGGTCGCGCAACCGGCGGGCCAGTTGATTGGCGCGCATATTCAGATGGCGGTAGGTCATGCGCGTTTCGCCGTCGCGCATCGCCTCCGCATCGGGCGTCTCCGCGGCCTGCCGCTCGAGCAGATCCACGATCGACCGATCCTCCCCCTGCGGCGCATCGGTGCGGTTGAACTCCTCAAGGACCCGGCGCCGTTCTTCCTCGGGGAGCAGCGGCATGGCGCTCAGCGGCGCATCCGGCCGGGCCGCCACGGCGGCAAGCCATGTACTGAAAGCCTCCGCCATCCGGCGGATCGTCACGGCATCGAACAGGTCCGAACTGTACTCGAACGTCGTCAGCCACCGATCCGGCACCGGGCGCTTGACGAAGAGCGACAGATCGAACTTCGCCGTACGGGTGGTCATGGGCAGCCGCGTGACGGTCATTCCCGGCAGTCGGAGCGCGACCGTTTCATCGGGGTGGTAGACGAACAGGACTTGCACGAGGGGCGGCTGGCCGCTCGTCCCGGCCCGGCCGACCTCCCGCACGATCCTCTCGAAGGGCGCTTCAGCGTGTTCGATCGCGCCGAGCGCCGCGCCGCGAACGCGTCGCAGCAGGGATTGGAATCCCGCGGTGTCGTCCACCGTCACGCGGATGGGAACGGTGTTGAGGAAGAAACCGATCAGCGACTGGAACTCGGACCGATACCGCATCGACACCGGCGTGCCGACGATCAGGTCATCCGCCGCGCAGCGGGCGGCGAGGAATCCCTGGAATGCGGCGAGCCAGACCATGAAGGGCGTGGCACTGACGGTCTGCCCGATGCCCATCACCCGCTCCGCCACATCCGGATCGACCGCGAACGGGTAGGTGTCGCCTCGTCCGGTCGGCCGAGCGGGGCGTGGGCGGTCCGCCGGCACGTCCAGGGCGGCGGGCGCGCATGCCAGCCGCTCCCTCCAGTAGGCCAGATGAGGCTCCATGACGGCCGGATCGGCCAGCCGCCGCTCTTGCGCGTCGGCATAGTCCGCGTACTGGGCGGGCAAGGCGGGAAGCCCGGCGCGTTCCGCATTGCCCCCCGCTTCGTAGAGCCGCGGCAGTTCGCGGAACAGGTGCCGCATAGACCACTCGTCGAAGACGATATGGTGGATGGTGATGCTGAGGAGATGATCGTTGGCTGCCAGCCGAAAGCCGCGGAATCGAATCAGGGGCGGCTGCCGGAGATCGAAGGGCCGTCTCGATTCGGCCGCCGCCCGGTTTCGCGCCTCTGCATCCCGCCGGTCGGCGGGCAGGGTCTGCAGGTCGTCAACCGGAATGTCGAAGGCCACGTGTTGTGCCGGAACCTGAACGATCCGGCCGTTCTGTTGTGAGAAGCCGGTCCGCAGCGCTTCGTGCCGTTGCAGGATCGTCGATACGGCGCGTTCAAGGCGGGCGACATCGAGCGGACCCTCGATCCGCAACAGGACCGGCACATTGTACGCCGCGGGATCCGGCAGGGTCTGGTGCAGGAGCCATAGGCGTTGTTGCTCGTGGGCAGCCGGCACGGGTTCGGTGCGGGGCAGAAACAGGGTCATGCCGCTTGTCCTCGGCATGTCTGTTCTAATCGTTTCGCTCGGTTGGACCCGCTCATGGGATTTGGAGTTTGAAACCTGTGGCTTCCGCTTACTGCTTCGCCTCCGTCTGCATGATGGCCCCGAGGTGGGCGGGGTGGAGTTCGAGCGCCTTCGCGAAGGTCGTCCGGGCCTCCTCCGTGCGGCCGAGTCCGAGCTGCCCCAGGCCGACGAGATAGTGCGCCTGGGCCTGGCGGACTCTGTCGGCCTGTTTCTCCCCGAATTTGGCGAAGTAGTCGGCGGCCTCGCCCCGCGCGAGCTGCTCCTTTCCCGCCTTGACCAACCCTTCGAAAAGGGGAGCCGTCTCGCTTGCGCGCCCGAGCTTGCGCAGCGCCAGCGCGCGGTAGTAGTCGCCCTCGGATGAGGCGCGATCCTTTCGGCCGCCTGCCGCCATCTCGAAGGCGGTCTTCGCTTTCTCTCTCTCCCCAAGGGCCTCCTGCGCCGTGCCAATCAGGTAGTGAATCTCCGCGGCGCGCGCCGCGCGGCGGGCCTTGCCGACCTCCAGGTTCTCCGGGTATTCGAGCGCGGCCTCGAAATCGTCCAGCGCCTCGCGGACCTTGCCGGCCGCGGCTTTCTGTTGTCCGCGCCGAAGGCAGGCATTGACGTAGACGTTGTGGATCTCCGAGCTGCCTTCCCAGTTCCGGAATCGCCGCGTCTTCAGCAGATCCAGGGCGCGGTCGCTCTCGCCCGCCGCCGTGAGCAGCACGATTCCCCGCGTGAGCGCATCGTCGCGCTGGGCGACGGCGGCATGATGCCGGGTCAACATGTCCAGGCGCCTGGCCACCGCAGCGCCGGCGGCCTCGTACTGCAGATCGAGTTCGTAGAAGTACCGCGGATCGTTCGGATTGAGGTCGATAGCCTTTTCGTAGCTGGCAATGGCCTTGGACGCGTTCTTTTCATGCTGGGCGTAAGCCACACCGAGATTGCGATGGACGAGGGCGAACGAATCGTCGCGCTCACGCGAGATCTCCCATGCCCGGATGGCGTGGCCGGGTTGGTGGTCGTACAGCAGGCACCCGAGGTAGTACGGCGCGCGCGCGTCTTTCGGGTTCACTTCCATGGCCCGGCGGAAGAGGGCCTCCTCCTCGAACCGGCTCGGGAAACAGAAATCGGGCGGGGTTCGGGCGGCGATCGCATACCGCTCTGTGGCTTCGTCGCTCCGGCCGAGGCGTTCGAGGGCCAGGGCCAGGAGGTAGTGCTCCGTTGCCACCGCGGCGCCGCCGTGCGCCTCGACGGATGTCACATGGTCCTGCAGCGACTCGGCGACCTCCCGCCACTGGCCGGCATTGGCGAAGTCAAACGCATTCTCGAGATACGCCTCCGGATTCCCGCGCATGGCGCCTCTCAACCGCCCCACCGTGTCTTTCCACTCCGACGCGCCGCGCTGCCGCTGCGCGAGCGCGAGCTCCGACGCCGCGCGGACATTGAGCGGATCCATGGCAAGCGTCTCGGCGGCGAGGCGCTCCGCTTCTTCGGGCCGGCCCAGCCCGCGCAGAATGGTCGATTTGAGGCATCGCGCCTTGACGTTCCGGGCCGACGCCGCCAGGGCGGTGTCGACATGTCCCAACGCTTCGGCGAAGGCCTTCTGCTGCAGCGCGATCTCAGCCAGCTCGAAGCCGGCCGCCGCCTGCCATGCGTGGCTCCACAGCGCCTTCTGAAGCACGTCACGGGCCGCATCGGTCTTCCCCTGCGCCCGCCACGCCACGCCCAGGTAGTAGAACGCCTCGCCGTCCTTCGGCCGGATATGGTTGGCCGTCGCACGGTCCACGGCCTGGCGCAGGTGTCCCGCCGCATCCTCCCAGCGCCACTGCTTGCAGAGCAGAATACCGAGCGCCGTGTTGGCCCGGTAGTCGCCGGGATCGCGGCGCAGCATTTCTTCGTAGTAGGGGGCGGCATCGAATGAAGGACTATAGAGCTGCTCGATCCGCTGACCGGTGAAATACAGCTCGTCCGCGGTCGCGTAGTCCTTGGGCGGTCTTGGCTTCTCGACCGGTTTGGGCATCGGCGCGCCCTTGGGTTGGGCTGGCTGATAGACGGCCAACTCCCGGCCGGCCGCGTCGGACAGCGAAAGGCGAAGCGAGTCGGGCGGCACGTCGTTCTCTATCATGATCGTCGCGGAGAAGGGCTTCGCCGGACCGATAGCGGTGGTGTGTTCGTACAGGGTTTTGCGCGATGCCGCGGAAGGGGCGCCCCCTCCCTCGCCGCGGAGTTCCAGGCGCACCTTCGCCGCGGCGTGCTCGCGGGTCGTGTTACAGGCGATGGAGGCCAGCCGGTTGGTCACCTCCAGATTCAGCGCCGCATCGATCGTCGCGCTCTTGGCCGCGCCCAGCTCGCGGACCGGATACCAGTAGTGCCTCCATTCCTTCACCTCGCCGGGTTGGATCCAGCTGTAGTCCGGTTGGTTGTCCGACCAGGCGCCGGCCATGAGTTCAAGGTAAGGGCCGTCCTCGTCGGTCAGAATCCGGCTCCACATTTCGCCCTCCGCGCCGTTGCCCCACTCGAAGAACTTCTTACCTGGGACGGCATAGTGGTCGGCGATGTGCAGCACGCCGGCCCGTTTGCCGTGATCGTAGCCTCCGAAGAAGTCCTGGTCCGAGTGGAAGCAGAAGAAGGACACAGGGGACGGATGATTCTTCCACCAACTGATGTCGACTCCGCGCGTGTAATCGGTCCCGCCATAGACCTGGCGCGCGATGGGCCAGCTCGCAAACTCCGGTTTGCCGTGCTGGACCGCCCATTCGGTATCGGGGGGAAAGACAACCTGGTAATTCTCGTTGGCATGAACGGCCGGGTTGATCCAGAAGAGGATCGGGTGTGCGAACGGCGTCCGGTTGAGTACCGCGCAGGTCAGTTCCAGGTAGCTGCGGTCCGGGTACAGGGTCATGCCGACGAGCCATTTAAGCCGATGCCGCAGCTCGATCTCGCCGACCCAGACCGTCTTGCTTCCGTCCGGGTTCGCCTGGAGGGTGCGGTCCACGGGCATGAAACTGGTCGCCCGGTGGTGATGCGGAACATTCCACTCGACCCCGCCGCTGATCCACGCTCCGAGCATGCCGATGAGGGCGGGTTTGACCACGTGCTGCCGGTAGAAGAAGTCGTAGCCGTTGCTCTTGTCGACGGCCGAAAAGATGCGCCCGCCAAGCTCGGGCATGACGACGAACTGGACGTACGGGTTTTCAAGGAAGATCGCCTTGTAGGTCTTGTCCTCGCGGGTATCGGTGAGGCGGTCCGAGACCGGGTAGGGATAGAAAGTGGCCTTCGCGCCCTGGTAGGTGCGGCCCTGGTGGAAACGCGGATTGGGGTCCGGTGGCGCCACCTCGTAGGTGGGAATGACGAGATTGGTCTCCCAGAGGCGGACGGCCGGTCTATCGGCCATCAACCGCGCCGCGCAGGCAAGGAAGGCGAACGCCGCAAGGCAGGATCGTCTGTTCATGTCTCCAGCATGCGGCCAGACGGGGGCCATGACAAGCCCGGCACACGAGGCGTCCCCTCTCCTCTCCCGCGCCCCTCGTCACGCGCCGATCCAGAACCGCCGGCGCGGCCCTCCGGCCGCCGCGGCGCGGCGCCTCGGCCAGCGGCCACGAATATACCATTTCGATGATACGATCGTATCATGAAAATGGTATGTTTCGCCGGCCGAGATGCGCGGCTCGCGCGGCCCCCTCACTCCTATCGGCTACGGGGCGTCAAGGCGCTGCCCAGTAGTCGACGGTCGAGATCGCCCCTTGTGTCCATGTCTTGGTGATCGTGTCATAGACGAAGGAGACGCTTTCGAGATTCGGGGGGTAGTGCTTGATTTCGACACTGTGGGCATGGGCAAGCTGTATGGTGTACTACTGTTCCATGCTGCCCGATGCCGATGCGTGCCAGAAGTCAAGTCGGAGATCGGTGATCCGGTCGAGAAACCGTCTGGGCTATTCGTCAAACGAGGGCAGGAGCGACGGGCGCCAGGTGATGTCGAATTCTCCGCGACCGCCGGGTTCGATCCGGATCAAGCGCACGCCCCGGCCGGCGTCATGGGGGGCAATCCGCACCGGCGGCTCGGCGCGCATGCCGTCGACCCAGTTGAACTTCAGCAGGCACGCCGTGTCGGCCCGATCCAGGCGCACCTGCAACCGGCCGATGTCCGGCCTGACGAAGCCCGAGGCGCCTTCGAACCAGCTCGGGGAACGCAGGACCTCGAAGACGGCCCGCTTTCCCCCCTCCCCGAAGGCCACAACTTCACGATACTCGGCCGGCCGGCCCCGAAGAAACTTCTTCCAGTGGTCGTGGTACGTCATGACATGGGTCACGTTGTAGATCTCCAGGTACGCACGGACGTCTTCCGGTTCCTCCCGCCAGGCGCGCGGCGGGCATTCGTATTCCACGCGCTTCGGCGAGAAGTGGTAGTAGTCGCAGGCGATCATCGAGCGGCCGGTCCACACCGGCAGGTAGGCCACATGGCCGCGGCCGTACGCATGCACGGTCGGCCCGGCAAAGAGCAATCGTCCGTTTTCCGGCACGTGGGCGCGGATCCATGCGACCACCTCGGGCATCTCGGGCGACGCGACGGCGTAATCGGCGGGCCCCCGATTGGCGTAGGTGCGAATGGTCCCCAGGCCGCCCAGGGCGAGCAGAACCAGCAGGGCCGCCCTCACTGGCGCGAGCCAGCGGTCCGGTGTGGAGAAGAGGCGCTCGATGGCCAGGGCGGCGGGCACCGTCGCCGCCCACATCAGGGGAATGGCGGCCCGTGAGAGCTGGAGCTGCGGCTTCCACGTCTCTCCCCATGCCGACAGAAGCAAGAGCCCGCCCAGAGTGCCGGCCCAGAAAGCGCGCGGACCACGGATCGGCAGCACGAGCACGCCAGCCAGCCCCAGGAACAAGATGAGAGGATGCGCACGGAAGAGATGTTGGGCGAGTTCCTCCAGTCCGCGTCGAAGATCGTCCGTCCACGGGGTTGCGGCGCTGCCCATGGCGGCATAGCTGACGGCTTGGCTGTGCAGAAGCAGACCGGAGACGAACGGGAGGCTCAGCACGAGCACCGCCACCGCGCAGATCACGAGGAATCGCAGGCGGCGCGGGGTCCACGCCCGCCCCGCCGCCATAACGCCGAGGGCCACCGGCAGGGCCATCATCGCCGCGCCCGGCCACGACAGAAACGCAACCGATGAGAGCACGACGACAAGGCCCGTGGTCCAGCCGGGCCGTTCGTCGCCGAGCGCCCGCTGCAGGGCCGCCGCAAGCGGCATGATGAAGGCGCCGGTGAAGCATGCCCCGACCGTGCCGAAATGAAGCGCCCAGAGCGGGAACATCCGGGTGGCGCTCAGGGCCAGCACCCCGGCCGCCGCCGCCGCCAGCCAGCCGCCGCCCGTCAGCCGCGCCGCGCCCACGGCGAGCAGCGGCACGACCACAAGAAACAGGAGACCGAGCCCGAGGGTGTATACCTGGTCCACCGGGAATGCACGCCAGAGCGGCCACAGCAGCAGCCCGGGGAGGGTGACGCCGGAGGAAAGGATCACCGTCTCCGACCGCCCGCCGTTCCAGAACGGGTCGTAGAAGACCAGGTGCGGGAAACTGCGCGCGAAGGCGTGCAGTCGGAACATGAAGGACGGGTGGTCGTCGCGATAGAGCGGCGCGCCGCCGGTCGTGTGCAGCAGGGCCGCCAGGCTTAGAACCATGGTGCCGGCCAGCACGAGGCCGGCGACCACGGACGCCCGGCGGCCGGGCCGGACGCTCCACAGCAGGGGCGAGAGCAGAAGCGCTCCGAGCGCGAATCGCGCGGCCCCGATCCGCAGGGTCCATCCCCGCCCATCCTCGGGCAGCCAGCCCGGTAGGCCGAACCAGCGGTCGCCCCCGTCGGCCACGATCATCCACAGCGCCAGTCCCGCGAGCAGGACGAAGGCGAGTCGCCGTTCGCCGGAGATGGCAGCATCCGCCGCCGGGACTTCCCCGCGCCCCGTCCGGGCCTCCCGGCGCCGGAGCATCCAGGCGGCCACCGGAATCCAGGCGATGAACAGCAGCGCGTGCGCACAGAAGCCGACCTTTCTGGCCGACGCGAGCAGGACGGTCGGCGCGGCGGCCACGAGGGCGGCCCAAAGGACTGATCGTTTGTCCGAATCCATGGCCCGTCAGCGCGAAGGCGCTGCCGCGAGGCACTTCATTCCTTCATTTCCCGGGCGGTGGCCCGGGTGAAGCGTTCGCCTTTGTACGTGATATACGAGAGATACCCCACCACCCCGAGGAGGATCGACTTCAGGCGGAGGAAGAGCGCCATGGCGGCGGTGGCGGCCGCCGGAACGCCGCAGAGACTGAAGTACTTGGCATAGGAGAGCTCGGTCAGACCGAGGCCGTTGAGGGATACGGGGACGGCGGTCATGAGCATCGCCGTGGCCAGCACCGCGATGATGGCGGGGTACCCGACCGGCTCGCCGAAGGTGCAGTATCCCAGCCAGACATTGACGATGCAGAGCGCATAGAAGAGGACCGTTAGGCCCACGACCTTGAGGATGGTCTCCGGGCTGCCGCGAAGCTCGTTCATCCCGAAGGTCAGTTTCTCCTGGAAGCCGTCGGCCTTCCGCATAACGCGCGCGGCGAGCGGGATGCGCTCCACGGGCATGACGCGTCCGAGCAGCCTGAACATCCAGGCAAACGGATTGTGGCGAAACAGCATCAGCGCGAAGGCGCCCAGCAGCGCCAGGGCGCCGGCGGCCGGGATCCAGACGTAGGGACTGAGGTAGAGCGACGGGCGCACGAGGGGGCCGAAGGCGACCAGGCCCAACTGGCAGAGGATGCCGGTGAACCGCTCGAAGAAGATGCTGGCGAGGACGTGGCCGTGGCTGCCCACCCGTTGGCCGGTGTAGAACAGGCGGACCACGTCGCCGCCGATGTTGGTCGGCATGATGTTGGTGAAGTAGTAGCCGATCAGGTAGATGCGGAAGAGGCTCCAGAATCCGAGATTCCGCCCCTGGAGGTCCAGCAGCACCTTCCACTTGGCGCAGCTGGTGCCGACCATGAAAGGGATGATGAGGAACGACAGGACCAGAAAAAGCGGATCCGTCCGATGCAGCACATCGGCGAACTTGTGCCCTTCATGCCGAACCAGCCAGTACAGCCAGTAGAAACAGGCCGCGCTGACCGCGGCCTTCACCCATCGCGCCGCTCCACGCATGCTTTACTCCGAAAGCCGCCTATACTATAGACCGCCCGCGGCCGCGGCCATGCTTTTCGCGGTGGCCTGTCCTGAAGAGGTGTGCTTGTGCGCGCGCGCGCGATTCAACAGGGGCGATTCGGACGCCGCCTCCGCCGGCTGGCGGTGGCGCTGGCGGCGTGCGGCGCATTGGCGTGGTTCTTCCGCCCGCTCCCGATGGCGCGTCCGTGGTGCCCGCCGGACGTGAAGGTGGCGCTCGGGCGCCTGACGGGGGAAATGCGCGGTGTCGTGGTGTTCCAGCGCGAGAGCGCCGACCAGCCGGAGAGCATCTGGAAGACCGTGGTCGGACGATCGCGCGCCTACTGCATCGCCGAGAACGGCCGCTACCCGCGATGGTCGCCCGATGGCCGCCGGGTGGCGTTCATCCGCGGGAACCGGATCATGGTCGTGTCGGCCGGAGGGCGGTGGCCGCGCGTTCTGGCGGTGGCTGAAGACCCGAATCCGCGCGCCCTGATGTTTCATCCCGGAGGAGGAGAAGTGTGGTTCACCGACGGCAACCGGATCCGCGCCGTCACCCTGTGGTCGCGCCGCATCCGCACCGTGACCGAAGGCATGGCCTACCGCGGCCTTGATGTGGCCCCGGACGGACAGCGACTGGTGGTGGCGACGAGCGGGCACCGGGTTTTCGCGTGCGACCTGGGCGATGGAAGCGTGCGTCGCATCAGCACGGGTTGTTCTCCCTCGCTCTCGCCGGACGGCGAACTGATCGCCCATAATACCGGCGGACACAAGCGGCTGGCTTTGCGCCGCTGGGGGGATGGAACGGAGGCCGGAAAGGTGACCGCCCCTCCGGGGTATACATTTGACAATGTCGCGTGGTCTAATGATCCCCGCTGGATTGCAAGCCGGACCGAGCAGCCGGGGAATCAGCACGTGTTGGCCCAGGACACAAGGGACGATTCGGCGGTGCAGATCACGTTCACCGGCGACGTCAACCGACCGGACCTTTTTGTGCGGCCCGGTCCGTATGGATGGTGTACGCGCCTGAGTGACTGGTGCATGAAGGTATTGCGATTATGAGGGCTTCTGTGCGAGAGCGGATGTCGCGCTGCGGACGCCGCATGGCGGTGTGGTTGGGCGGTCTTTTGCTGCTCGCGCTTCTCGGCGAGGCCGGCGTACGGTTTCTTGTGCCGCCGTCGGCATATCTGATTCCCTTTGACCGCAGTCCCGACCTGTTCGTCGCCCAGAAAGGCCGGGAGCATCCCTGGAGCGCCAGCGCCACCAACGCGCTGCGACTGGCGGTCGTCGGCGACTCGTCCGCGGACGGCGTCGGCAACCTGGCGAAGGATCACCTGGCGGCCACGCTGGAATGGCTGTGCAACTGCAACGAGAAGGTCCCGCCGGCGGAGGTGTGTCTGTACGCCCGGCCGTCGGCTTCGTATCAGCAGAACCGCCTCGTCGACGAGGCGCTGGCGGGCGGCGCGCAGGTGGTCATCCTCGCCGTGAACCTGAACGATACCGAGGACTGGGGTCGAGGCGAGGAGCTCATGCGCCTGCGTCCGGACATGCAGGAGCGCGAGCGGCCGTGGGCGCGTTGGCCGCTCCTCGGCCGTTCCGCCCTCATCCGGCTGGCGGTTGAACGCGTCAACCTGGCGCGCCGCATGCGCGGATACCGGCGGTATTACGAGTTCCTCTACCGCGAGGACTACAGCGGCCTGCGGAGATTCCGCGAGGCCGTGCCGGAGATCGCCGAACAGTGCCGCGCGAAGGGCGCCCGGCTGGTCGGGGTGCTGATGCCGTTGATGAATCAGGATCTCCGTCCGGGACACTATCCCTTCGCGGCCCAGCATGCGATGGTGCGCGAGGCGTTCGACCGCCAGGGCATTCCTTTCGTCGATCTGTATGATGCCTTCCGGTTCTCTGATGCCACCCGGCTGCAGAACATCCCTCAGCTTGACCCCCACCCCAACGAGATCGCCCATCGCATCGCCGCCGAAGCCACCCTGCGGTTCCTTCTGGAACAAGGGTTGGTCGATCGCGCCTATGCGCCGCGGACCGTACGCGACCGCCACCTGCAGGCGGGCTGGTACAAGAGACTTCGGGCGGTCGGCCACCCCGCCGCCCCCCCCGCCCCGCCGGACACGAGGGAGGCGGAAGCCCCCGGCCCCGATTGACAGTCGTGCCTGTTCTTGTATAGTGACCCCTCTGGTAGCCTATTACTACGTTGCCTGAGGTGCTTCATGAAGTCCATGACTGCCCTAGCGGGGTTCCTTTGTGCCGCACTGCTGATCGCGGGGTGCAATGATGGCGGAGGCGGCGGAGGGGGGTCTTCGTCATCCGGCATCTCGCTTCGCGGGAAGTGGTCCGGGCGCTATGTCAGCCCGTCGAGCAGCGTGTCCTTGTCGGCCGAGATCTCGCAGCAGGGCGATTCGGTCATCATCTCCACCACCAAGTCGGGCGTGGGCCACTTGCTGACGGGGACGCTCACCGCGGACGGTCAACTGCGATTGACCGACGGCTATGACGGCGAGACGTGGACCTCCTACGGTCCGGTGACGCGGAACAACCTTCGGATTCGCGACTACCTGTACGACCCCGAGCTGACCAGCGACTCGCCGGAACAGGACATCTACCTGAGCCGTTAGCGCCCGTCCCGACGTTCGTGCGCTTGGACGCGCGCTCTGTACCCCGCGGCGCGGCGCGAAGGGCGCCGCCCCGCAGAATCCTCGAGCTTCACGCCTCAGACTCCCACTCGAATCTGCCCCGTGCAGAAGCCGGCGCGCCCGGGAGATGACCCCGCCTACTGCAGCGGCAGGATCGTGATGCCGGGATCGCCGAGGATCATGTTGAGGCGGCCCTTCTCGAGAATCTCCTTCACCTCGTCCGCGCTCAGCTCCGTGCGCAACATCGGCACATCGATCCGGCTGTCCTGCTCGAAGAGAATACGCTTGGTGATGTCCCGATGCCCGGGCTTGCCGACCGTCAGAACGTGATCGCCCTTGTACACCTCGAGCCCGTCGATCGGCGTGGTGCCGACGAGGATGCCGTCGATTTCGACCATGGCGGGATCGGCCGAGGTCTTGATGTTGAGCTTGACCACCGGGCGGTTTTTCTGCGCCTCCATGCGTTTCGACAGCGCGGCCTCGACCTGCGGCAGGGCGGCATCCACGGCCTTCTCCATGAGGGTCAGCACCTCCTCCTCGCCGAGGGTCGTCTGAAGGCTCTGCGTCTGGCGGACCTTGGTCTGCGCCGTTCCCGAGGCCATGGCGATCACGGCGCCGTCGTGCGGATCCAGCGCCTCCACGCCGACCCGGAGCGACAGGGTGGAGAAGTCGGCCTGGTGGCCGCCCTGGTTGACGCTTTCCTTGCCGACCGAGAAACCCTGGATCGCGCCGCGCAGGACGACATCGGCCCGCAGCGCCTGCGCGGCCTGCAGGAAGGAAGGCCGGATGGGGGTGGGCTTGCCGGCATCCGTCGGATGGAGCTTCTCCGTCTGCGCGACGAAATCGCGGCGGTCGATCAGCGTGAAGGCCTCGCGGCCGAGCAGCCGCTGGCCAAGGACGAAAACGCCCTTCTGGGCCAGCGCGGCCGAACTCACGGCGCCGCCGAGAGCCGCGTCGGGCTTCGCGCCGGTCTGATCGTCGAAATCCACCACCGCCACCCGTGTCGGCTGAGCCCGGACCACCATGGCAGCGACCAGCGACAGCATCCCGATCATCATCCTATTCATGACACACCTCCGGATACCGAGTCATCATACCACAGTTCCCCGACGCGGGCGGGCGGGTTTTATTCGCGGGGCGCCGGCTCAGTGCAGGAAATGCCGCATGCCGGTGAAGGCCATTGCGATGCCGTACCGGTCGCAGGCGGCGATGACCTCCTCGTCGCGCACCGATCCGCCGGGTTGCACGATATGGCGCACCCCGGCCTCGGCGGCCTGCTCGATGTTGTCCGGGAACGGGAAGAACGCGTCGGAGACCAGGACCGCCTCGCTCATGATGGACTGCGCGAAGTCGGCGGGGGTTTTGCCATAGCCGCCGGTGGTCTGGTGAAGCGCCTGGATGTTGTCCATCGCCCGCGGCACCGCCAGTTTGCGCACCGAATCCACGCGGTTCGGCTGGCCGGCCCCCATGCCGAGGAGGGCGAACTGGCCCGGCTCATACTCGCGCACGATCACGATGGCGTTCGACTTGACCCGTTTGCAGACCTTCACACCGAATTCGGCGAGCGGGCGTTTCGGCTCCGGAAAAGGCGTTTCGGTGGGCACGACCCACTGCTGGGTGGTGCCCACGTTGCGTTCCTGCACCAGCACCCCGCCTCCGATCTGCCGGAACTCGCGGCCCGGGACGGGCGGCGTCACGGGCTGGTGTAGTTTCAGAATCCTGAGATCCTTGCTCTTCTTCCTCAGGAACTCCAGCGCGTCGGGGGCGAAGTCGGGGGCAATGAGCGCCTCGACGAACCGACCCTTGAGCAGCTGCGCCATTTCGAGGTCGACCGGCACGGTGACCGCGATCACGCTGCCGAAGGCGGAGACCGGATCGCCCGCCCAGGCGGCTTCGAACGCGGTGGCCAGGGTCCGGCCGGTCGCGCACCCGCAGGGGTTGCTGTGCTTGACGATGGCGACGGCCGGCGCGCCGGCGAATTCCCTGACCGTCCCCAGGGCGGCATCGCCATCGAGGTAGTTGTTGTACGACATCTCCTTTCCGTGAAGCTGCGTCGTGTGGGCGATGGCGGCCTCGGCGCCGTCGGGATCGCGGTAGAAGACCGCCGCCTGGTGGGGATTCTCGCCGTACCGAAGGGTCGTGCCGCCGCGGCAGGCCTTCACAAACGGCGGGGCCTCGCCCTCCGCACGGGCGCAGAGGTAGGCGGAAATCGCGGCGTCGTATTCCGCGGTCCGCATGTACACCTTGCGTCCCAGCTCCAGGCGCAGCTCCTCCGTAGTGGCGCCCGCGTTGGCCCGCATGCACTGGATCACACGGTCGTAGTCCGCGGGATCGATGACCACGGTGACGGACCTCATGTTCTTCGCCGCGGAGCGGATCATCGCGGGCCCGCCGATGTCGATGTTCTCGATCGCGTCTTCCAGCGTGACGTCCGGCTTCGCGACCGTCTTCTCGAAGGGATACAGGTTCACGCAGACCAGATCGATGGGCGCGAGGCCGTGCTGTTTCACCGTCGCCTCGTGCTCCGGATGCCCGCGCAGGTAGAGCAGGCCGGCGTGCACCTTCGGATGCAGGGTCTTCACGCGTCCGTCGAGCATCTCGGGAAACCCGGTGAACTCCGACACGTCCTTCACCGGCACCCCCGCCTCCCGCAGGGTGGCCGCCGTGCCACCGGTGGAAAGGATCTCCACGCCCATGTCGTGCAGGGCGCGCACGAAATCGACCACGCCCGTCTTGTCCGACACGCTCACCAACGCCCGGCAGATCCTGCTCATGTCAACCTCCCGCGCATCTTGCAGCCGTCGGGAAACCGCTGAAGCATCCGCTTCCCTGCGGCAATACCCCGCGAGGCGGATGGCCCCTTCACCAGCCGGCACCCGGTCGGCGAGAGTATCATTTGCATTCCCCGTCATGTAAAGCAAAGCGTGCTCCGTCCGCCGAAAAAGACACGGCGCCGAATCGCCGCGCGCAGGGGGGCGCGTTCACGGGGCGCGTCCACGCCGGAACGCGGGCTGCGGGAGGGACGACGCCCGGCGAGCGCCTATCGGAGAAGCTTCACCCGGGCCCGGCCCTTCTGGATGTTGCCGATCGGCACCGGGCCTTCGCCAGCCGCCCGGAGGATTCGCAGGGACGAGGTCACGTCGGCGGGCCGCACCACGACGACCATGCCGATGCCCATGTTAAACACGCGGTACATCTCGGCGCGGGCGATCTTCCCGGCGCGGGCGATGAATTCGAACACCGGCGGCACGGCCCACGCGCTGCGGTCGAACACCGCGGTGAGCCCTTTCGGCAGGATGCGGGGCACGTTGTCGGGGAAGCCCCCGCCCGTGATGTGCGCCAGGCCGCGGATCCGGATCTTCCGCCGGAGGGCCGTGATCGGTTTCAGGTAGCTGCGATGCACCGCCAGCAGCGCGTCGGCCACCGTCGTGTCCGCCCCGGGCAGCGGATCGGCCGGCTTCAGGCCGGCGGTCTCGAAAACGACCTTTCGCGCCAGCGAGTAGCCGTTGGTGTGCAGGCCGCTGGACGGAAGTCCGATCAGGACATCCCCCGCGCGAATCTCCGCGCCGGTGATCACCTCCCGCCGCGGCACCGCGCCGACGATCGTGCCCACCAGGTCGTATTCGCCCGGCGGATACAGCCCCGGCATCTCCGCCGTCTCGCCGCCGAGGAGCGCACACCCGTTCTCGCGACAGGCGAGGCAGAGCCCGCGGATGATGTCGGCCAGTTGGGCCGGATCCAGCCTGGAGGCGCCGATGTAATCCAGGAAGAACAGCGGGCGCGCGCCCTGCACCAGGATGTCGTTGACGCAGTGGTTGACGATGTCCTGGCCGATCGTGTCGTGACGGCCGGTCATGGCGGCCACCTTGAGCTTGGTGCCCACGCCGTCCGCGCTTGCCACCAGCAGCATGTCGGCGCCGGGGGACTCGAAGAGCCCGCCGAACGAACCCAGCTCCCCCACCACGCCGCTCGTGAACGTGGCCTCGATGGCTTTCTTGGCCCGCCGCAGGGCGTTCATCTTCGTGTCGATATCCACCCCGGCCGCCGCATAGGCCGATGATTTCGTTTGTCTCACCATGATTGCACCGGAATTGCGCGTTGCGTGATCGAGGCCGCCCGGATCTCCGGGTCCAAACCCCGGAAGCGCTATTACCAGAATCGTCCGCCGTTTGGAAGGCGCGGAAGCGGCCGGTCGCGCAGCAGCCTTGACTTCGGCATGCGTCCGGAAAAGGATCGAAGCCCATGGACGCCCCATCCCTACCCCTGCTCCCCCACCCCCGGCGCATCCGCTCGTTGGACGGCGCCTATGCCCCGCCGGTTCCCCTCCGCCTGGCGTGGGCGGGCGCGGCCGAACCGCGCGCGCCGGGTTGGGCGGCGCCGTTCCCCGAAGACCCGCTGGCGTTCAAACTGGCGCCGGCCGTCGGGGCCGGGCGCACCGACGGCCTCCTGATTCTCGATCCCGGGATCGGCTTGGCGCCCGAACACTACCGCCTGCAGATCGCGCCGGACGGCGTACGGGCCGAGGCGTCGGACGAGGCGGGGATCTTCTACGCCCTGCAGACCCTGCGGCAGATCGCCCGCTCCTGCGGAAGCCGATGGCCGGCCGTGCGGATCGAGGATGGACCGGATTTCGGCGAACGCGGGGCGATGCTGGACATCAGCCGCGACAAGGTGCCGACCACGGACACCCTGTTGGAGATCGTGGATCTCCTCGCCGAGCTGAAGTTCAATCGGTTGGAGCTGTACACGGAGCACACCTTCGCGTATCGCGACCATCGGGAGGTCTGGGCGGACGCCAGTCCGCTGACGGGCGACGAACTGCGCGCTCTGGATGCCGCGTGCCGTCTCCGGTTCATCGAGCTCGTGCCCAACCAAAACTCCTTCGGGCACATGGAGCGATGGCTCCGCCATCCGCGCTACGCGCCGCTGGCGGAATGCCCCGACGGGTGGGTGCCGCCGTGGAGCCCGGAGCGCCGCCCCCCATCCACGCTCGATCCGTTGAACCCTCGAAGCGT
The DNA here is from genome assembly GCA_964610105.1 of uncultured Verrucomicrobiota bacterium. Lineage (GTDB taxonomy): Bacteria > Verrucomicrobiota > Kiritimatiellia > PWTM01 > PWTM01 > CAZSUU01. Next base: position 85,775 of record CAZSUU010000013.1, read on the forward strand.
CGATCTGATTCGCGGTCTGTACAACGAGCTTCTGCCGTGCTTCGCCAGCCGGAAGTTTAACGTCGGCGGAGATGAGCCGTGGGAACTCGGACAGGGGCGGAGCCGTGCCGCTTGTGAGTCGCGCGGGCGCGGGCGCGTGTATCTCGACTTCATGCTGCGCCTGCGGGACCTGGTGCGCGCGCACGGCCGCGTCATGCATTTCTGGGGCGATATCATTCATGAGCACGCCGACCTCGTGCCGGAGCTGCCGCGGGATGTGGTGCCGATGGAATGGGGATACGAGGCCAGCCACGATTTTCCGTCGCGGACTGCGCGTTTCGCCGCCTGCGGGTTGCGGTTCCTGGTCTGTCCCGGCACCTCGTCATGGAACTCCATCGCCGGCCGTTCGGATAATGCCTTCGCGAATCTTCGCCGCGCCGGCGATGCCGGACGGACCGGCGGCGCGGCCGGCTACGTGGTGACCGACTGGGGCGACCATGGCCATTGGCAGTACTGGCCCGTCAGTTTCGTGCCCCTGGCGGCGGCGGCGGCGCACGCGTGGAACGGGGCGGCGGCCGACGACGACGACGTGGTCACCGCCTGTGGGATACACGTGTTTCGCGACGGCGACGGCTCCGTGGCCGCCGCCGCCCGCGAGCTGGGCAATGTGCATCTGCTCACCGGCCGGACCGTGCCCAACTCGACGGTTCTCTTCCGCCTGCTGATGCCGCGCCCCGAGCCGGCGCTGCTCCGGGACACGACCGCCCGCGGCTTCGAGACCGTGCGCGAAGCCGTGGCCGCGGCGGCCGGCCGCATCGCCCGCGGCCGGATGGCGCGGGTCGATGCGGATCTCGTCCGCGCGGAATTCGCCAACGCCGCCCGCCTGCTTGACCTGTCGGCCCGCCGTGGTACGACGATGCTCGCGCCGCCCGCGAGCGGTCATGGACGCCTCCCGAACGCCGCGCGTGACTGCGACGGGATCATCGAGGAACACCGCCGCCTCTGGCTGGCCCGTAACCGCGGAGGAGGCCTGGAAGACAGTCTCGCGCGCATGGCGTCGTTGCGGTCCGGTCTGGCCGACAGCTCGTCGTGATACCTTTCCCCGCGGGCGGTCGACTGACGGGCCCGCGTGAGTGCCTCGGCGGCCCGCAGGGTGCAGAAAATGCGGGAAGATGCAGGCCGCGATCTCCACTTCCATTCCGATTGCGAGGCCGGTTCCGCTGCCGACCGCGTCGGAAAATTGGATTGTGGACGGCAGCCCGCTCTGTGACAGCGGGCTTTGCCCGCAAGCGTTCCCCGCCTATACTGGAGCGTATGGATCCGATCGCGTTCTACATCGGGCCGAAGCCGGTCTACTGGTACGGCATCTTCGTGGCGCTGGGATTCCTGGCGGGGGTTCTGCACTGGTCGTGGCTCGCGAAGAGGGAGAAGCGAGCGCCGGGCATCGCGTCCGACCTGTCCATCTGGATCATGATCGGCGCCCTGTTGGGCGCAAGGATCGCCTACGTGCTGGCCAACTGGCCGCAGTACGCGGACGCCCCGTGGCTGATGCTTCGCATTGACCAGGGCGGACTGGTGTTCTACGGCGGGTTTCTGGGCGCATCGGTTTCCGTGATCCTCTTTGCGCGCACCCGCCACGAACCCCTGTGGAGACTCGCGGATTTTGTGGTTTCCGCGCTTCCTCTAGGGCATGCCTTCGGCCGGGTCGGCTGTTTCATCAACGGATGCTGTTACGGCATTGTCTCTGACTCGGCTTTTGGCGTGTACACGGCGGGAGCCTATCGCCAGCCTGTACAGATCTATGAAGCGGTCGGCAATCTCGCGCTCTACTTCCTCCTGCTTCGATTCCACCTCCGTCGGAAGATCGATGGTTCGACCCTGGCGTTCTATCTCGCCGCTTATGGCACCATGCGTTTCCTTCTCGAATTCCTGCGCGGCGACGTGCGAATCCACGCGCTCGGCCTCACGGCGGCGCAGTGGACAAGCCTTCTCTTCCTCCTCGCATCGGCAATGCTCTTCGCTCGCGGGATACCGCGCATCAAGGCTTCGAAGCATAAGTTGTAAGGGATTTGGGATAAACAAATTCCAGACAGATTTGTCCGCCCGCGGCCAGCGGATTGATCAGTGGCTAAGCCATGCGCGTCCCGAGCACTCGCGCGCTCGATGGCAGGAGCTTGTCCGCGGGGGCGCCGTGCGGGTGGACAGCATGCCGGTCAAGAACAGCCATCGATTGGCCGGCGGCGAAACCGTGACGTGGACCGAACCTCCGGTACAGCCGGCGGACGTGCGGCCGGAGGCGTTGCCGCTGGACGTTTGGTACGAGGACGGCGACATTCTGGTCGTCAACAAGCCCCCCGGACTGGTGGTTCACCCCGCCCCCGGGCATCGAGACGGAACACTGGTCAATGCCCTGCTCTACCATTGCGACGATCTGTCCGGGATCGGAGGCGAAGAACGACCGGGTATCGTGCATCGTCTGGACCGTGACACCAGCGGGCTGATGGTGATCGCCAAGTCAGAAATGGCCCATCGCCACTTGGCGGACCAGTTTCGAAACAGGGAGATCTCGAAAGAGTACTGGGCCCTGGTCTGGGGCAACCCCCAGCCCGAGACCGGAACAATACGAACCCTGATCGGACGCGATGAGCGACAGCGGAAACGCATGACGACGCGAGTCGACTCGGGGCGACATGCTGTTACCCATTATCGCACGCTGGAGACTTTCTCCGAAGGTTCACTACTTGAGCTGCGGATCGAGACCGGACGTACTCACCAGATACGCGTGCACATGGCTCATCTGGGGCATCCCGTCATGGGCGATCTCATGTACGGCCGAAGGAAGAACGACAACCAACGATTGAGCGTGCCTCGTCAGATGTTGCACGCGAGGAGGTTGTGTTTCCTGCATCCCGGAAACGACGAGCGGTTGGAGTTCGAGTCAGATCCGCCCGCCGATATGCGAGAGTTCATCGTCAGGCTGCGCCGGACTGACAGAATGCACTAGATTTTTTGTTGTCGATGCCTACAAATTATTACCGAAAGGATGGCGATGTCACAAGGATTCACGCCCGAGATTCGCGATGCTTGTCCAAGGCTTGAAGGTCTCATTCGTTGTAGCTTATCGGCTGCTTCGTATCTCAACGCCTTTATGGACATGTAGTTAATGTCCTGTGGTATCGCGATCCCTTCCATGTCGCGGTACTTCTGGACATTCTGAAGCTCGTTTTCGATATATCCCTCGTACTTGCACAGAATCTCCACCTGCTGCATCACTTCATCGGGGAGCCTCCTGTCCGATCCCCTCAACCCATCATAAGACATCCCCGGTCTTTTCAGCCATTGCGCCAGGCTGGAGCCATCCACGAAAACACCTCGCAACCGCCTCGTCTCATCCGCTATCATCTTCTCCATCGTTGCCGTCTCCTGCAGCCGACTCGACGGAACGACGGCCACCCGCTCAGCGGTCCTCCGCATCCGGAACCGCGTGTTGTCCTGTCTCAACAGCAGGCGGTACTCGGCCCGCGATGTGAACATGCGATAGGGCTCGCTTGTCCCCTTTGTCACGAGGTCATCCACCAGCACGCCGATGTATGCCTCATCCCTCCCCAGTATCAGTGGACGCTCCCCGCGGACCATTAAAACGGCATTGATTCCAGCTATAAGTCCTTGTCCCGCAGCCTCTTCATACCCAGTGGTGCCATTCACCTGGCCCGCCAGGAACAACCCCCCCACCACCCTTGACTCGAGCGAATGGTCCAGCTGCGTCGGGTCGAAGAAGTCATATTCGATCGCGTAGCCCGGCCGGAGCAACTCTGCCTTCTCCAACCCGGGAATGGACCTGATCATCTGAATCTGAGCATCATAGGGCAGCGAGTTTGACGTACCGTTCGGATACACACGGGGACCTATCCTTCCCTCCGGTTCAATGAAGACATGGTGTGACTGCCTGTCTCTGAACTTCACCACCTTGTCCTCTATTGATGGGCAGTAGCGCACGCCAGTCCCGCTTATCATTCCCCCATACAACGCACTGCGATCGAGATTCCTCTCGATTATCGCATGCGTCTCCGCCGTCGTATGCGTGACAAAACAGGCAAGCGAAGCAGAGCCGGGCACCCAGGGTTGAAGCGCCGTCGAGAGGGTTTCCACGTGGAACGTTCCGCTTCCTTCATCCACCTGTTCCACGTGGAACAGGCGCCGATGCCTCGCCTTTGCCTCCCAGGAGAAGAAGCGGAACGGGCTTTCTCCTGGCTGGCATATCATCTTCGAATAGACGATCGAGTCTCGATGCAGGCGAGGAGGGGTTCCCGTCTTGAGTCTGCCCCGCCTGATCCCCATGGCCTCCAATTGCGGGCCGAGTTCGTCACAGGAAGCGTCCCCGTGTCTCCCGCCGATGATCTTCTCCTTTCCTATGAAGATCCGGCCACCGAGGAAGGTCCCCGCACACAACACCGCTGCACGACAGCGAACCTCCATGCCGCCGCAGGTCGACACTCCACGAACGGCCCCATCTTTCATCCGCAGCACCGTTGCCATGTCCTGTACGACAGTCAGATTCGCCGTCCGTCGAATGACTTCAAGCATTCTGGAGGGATAGGCATCCTTGTCGCACTGCTGTCGCGTGGCCTGAACGGCGGGACCTTTGCGCGTGTTCAGTATCTTGGAGTGTATGGCGGTGTAGTCCGCGTTTCTCCCCATCTCCCCGCCAACCTCGTCGATCTCATGAACGATTTGTGACTTTGCCATACCACCGATCGACGGATTGCACGACATCCGGGCGACACTCCCGGCAGAGCTGGTGATCAACAGAGTCCTCGCGCCCATGCGCGCAGAAATCAATGCCGCCTCGCATCCGGCGTGACCTCCACCGATGACCACCACATCTTGTTCGCTCTCTGTCATTTTCCAATGCAGAATCGCTTGAAGATCGCATCCAGAAGGTCGGGCGAGTACTGACGGCCCGTGATCTGCCCGATGCATTCTACTGCCTCACGTATTCGCGAGCACACCACGGCTATTGATGTTTCTCCTTGTTCTTCAACTAGTTGTACGCATTCCAGCAGCGCCGCATCGGCCTTCCTCAGCAATAGTTGGTGGCGCTCAGACACCAGCGTAGCCATGCTTGTTTCATCCCCGGTTCCTTCTTCCAGAATTTGCGCGATGGCATGAAGAAGGGCAGCCAGCCCTTCCTCTTTAACAGATGAGGTAACGAGAACCTCCTTGCCGTCAATGGCATCCGGCTTCGTCCGGGGGACGATATCTGACTTGGTACCCGCGAGGATCAGTCTGTTCCACTTCTGGCTTCCAAGAAGCTCTTCGTCTTCCTTCGTGAATCCTTTCTCCAAGTCGAATGTGTAGATGGTGACGTCGGCCATCTCCATCTGCCCAAGTGCGCGCTTCATGCCCTCCTGCTCGATTTCACACTCAGAGCTGCGCAAACCAGCAGTGTCAACAAGCCGAATCAAATGGCCGTCTGCTAATATGTTTTCCTCCAGCGTGTCGCGTGTTGTGCCTGGGTGTTGCGAAACAATTGCCCTGTCCTTTCCGAGCAGGGCGTTGAACAGGGTGGACTTGCCCGCATTGGCTCGTCCCACGATGGCCACGCGTGCTCCTTCCCGTACGATGTGGCCTTTTCCCCAGCCGTGCAGAAGAGACTGCGCCTCCTGTCGTATCTGAACGAGACTGGAGACACACTGTTCCAGCGGGGCGGGGGGGATGTCTTCCTCGGGAAAGTCGAGACGCGCCTCGAATTCCGCCGCGAGTTGGAGGATCGCGTCATAGATGCGGTTCACTCTGAGACTCAGTCGGCCTTCCAGTTGTTCGATGGCCAACGCTGCTGCGCGGCTGGATTGGGCGCGGATCAGCTCCTGCACTGCTTCCGCCTGAACAAGGTCGATTCTGCCATTGAGAAAGGCCCTTCGGGTGAACTCTCCCGGCTCCGCCGGTCTGCATCCGGTCTCGACGAGCCGCTGCAGGACCGCCTTGGCGCACTGTCGGCCTCCGTGGCAGTGCACCTCGAATGAATCCTCACCCGTGTATGATCGCGGCTCCCGAAAGATCAGAAGAAGCGCCTCGTCGATCCGCCGACCGGTCGAGTCCAGAACATGCCCATGCACAAACGTGTGGCCCGGCCGCTGCGAGGGGGAGGGGGCGGGGCACGAAAAGACGTGGTCCGCCACGGCGAGGCTGGCGGGGCCGGAGACTCTGACGATGGCAATCGCCCCCGTGCCAGGCGGGGTGGCAATGGCGGCGATGACCTCGCTGCGCGCATCCTTGTGATCGGGATGTGGAGGCGGTTCTTTTCGTGAGTTCCGCATTGAATGATCTGCCTTACGGCCTATAGTATCTTATACAGGCGATTCTGCCGCTTCATCAAGCGCGGCAGAGACAGGACACATGCGTCTCGACAGGCCAGATTGCCGGCAAGCGGCAGTGGGGGTTTTATTGTGTGCGTTCACCCTGTCTCCGGGATGGGCGGAACCCCCCGCCGGGGTATCGGACGAAGCGCGCCTTGCCTCAACGAACAGCCTGACGTTTCAGAAGAGGACACGGCGGCGATACGACACCACCGCGACCATTCACACCCTCAACTCCGTACCCGCCGTGATACAGGAGGAGAACGCGGACCGGTCAACGCAGCGCGACGCGCCTCTCGCGTCTGATGCGTTTCGGCCGGGCGGACATGCCCCGCTTCATCTTCCCGGCGCCGTCGCGCCGCAGAGAGGCATGCGCAAGGATGACTCGGGGGACTCCGAGAACAACGAGGACTGGCTCCTGCTGCCTCTTGATCGAATCCTTCAGGAGATTGAAGGTGGCGTGGACGCCAAGTCGCAGGCCCGGCGGGATTGGGGCTGGCTGGCGGGCGAAGTGGACGAGATCAAGAAGCAGAACGATGAGCGCCATGCCAAGGACCGGCCTGTTGAGCAAGATGGCCTGCCCATGGATCCGCTGACCGGAGATGGGTGGTCGCCGAATCTGCGCGTCGAGAACGGGATCTTCTCTGTTCTGCCACAGACTTCGTCGCGCGACACTGACCGGCGGGCGGCCTCCGACCGTTCGCCCGGCCAGAACGATCCGTTTGGCGACGGCCTCCAGTTCCGCCGCTATGACGATGCCGAGCGAACCAACAATATCGCATTGATACACAGCCAATCCCAAACGGCCGGAGATCGGGGCGACAGTCCGGCGGGTGTTGTGCCGGACAGATACGTCTCCGGGAGAACCGTCGATTCAAAGACGCCTTCTTCGTCCCGGGCGCCGGACTTGATGACGGGGGCTTCGGTCCCGTCCATCAAGACCGAGCCGGCAAGGCTTCCTTCTCCCCTGGGGGTGAGTATTGCCGCTCCTTCCGTCCCGGGTTTGCGCGTGTCCGGATCCCCTCCGCCGGCCCCCTTGAAGGCTGATCCCTCCTTCAATGCGCCCAGGGCTGACCCGTTTGCCGGCGCGTCGCCTTTCTCCGGCAATCCTTCCTACGCCTCTCCTTTCTCCAAGCCTCTTGACGTTCCGCTCGCCTCTTCCCGTTCCCGCAATGACGCTCTTCTGCCTTCTTCCGGCAACGCCCGTTCGCCATCAGAAGGGCTCTCCCTGGGCGTCCGATCCCTTGCGCCCCTCAATCCCGTGACCCCCGTTTCGGGCGGCGTCGGCCTGACTCCTTCTTCCCGCAGTACCGATCGCGATCGCTTCCGTTCCAAGGGGTGGTGATTGTTGAATCGCCGGCTCGTTCTGCTCGCTGTCTTGTTGGCCGTGGGGGCGGTGCTGTTTCTTCTGTGGAGCCGGCCGCCGTCCCCTTCCTCGCCGTGCTCCGTCTGCGGTGGGCGAGGGGAGGTGAAGTGTGTCAACTGCGATGGAAGCGGCCGCGCGGTTGTGACGGAGCAGATTCCCTGTCCGCAGTGCGGCGGGTCCGGCGTATACGCCGCGCGCTTGTCCTCCACGAAGACGCCTTGCCCTTTCTGTCGCAGGACCGGTTTTCAGGAGAGGGTTTCGACGGGACCTTGCGTCGATTGTCGGGGAACGGGACGGGTTCCGTGTTCCGCATGCCGTGGCGAGAAGCATGAGCGCTGATGCATACGATCGGCCCCCCGCCGCAGCGGGCTTGTCGGGCGTGCCGGATGACGCGCAGACGGTCGAGTGTCTGATCTGCCCCAAGGAGTGCGCGATTCCGCCGGGTGGCCGCGGCGACTGTCGCATCCGTGTGAATCTGGATGGCCGTCTCGTCGCCACAACCTACGGATTCCCGTGCGCGATTCACGTCGATCCGATGGAGAAGAAGCCGCTCTTTCACTTCCTGCCCGCCACCCCGATCCTGTCGCTCGCCACCGCCGGCTGCAACCTGCACTGCAAGAACTGCCAGAACTGGGAGATTTCGCAGGGCAATCCCGAGGAAGTGGCGGCGGTTTCGGCATCCCCGGCCCGGGTGGTGCAGCTGGCCCGCACATCCGCGTGTTCATCGATCGCCGCTACCTATACCGAACCCATTGCCTTCTTTGAGTATACGCTGGACATCTTCCGCGCGGCCCGTGAAGCCGGCCTCCGAACGGTGCTGGTCACCGCCGGCTACGTCAATGACGATCCCTGGCGCGAGTTGTGCCGCGAGACTCATGCCGCCAATATCGATCTCAAGTCCATGTCCGATCAGTTCTACCGCGACGTGTGTGACGGTGACCTGGCCACCGTTCAACGTTCATTGGTCACCGCCAAGGAAGCGGGGGTCTGGGTGGAGGTCACCAACCTCGTCATCCCGACCCTGAATGACTCCGACACGGATCTGAAGACCCTGGCCCGCTGGGTCGGACAGCATCTCGGCCCGGATACCCCGGTTCACTACTCCGCTTTCTATCCTCAGTACCGCATGCGTCATCTTCCCCCGACTTCGCCGGAGACCCTTCGCCGTGCCCGCGCGATCGGCCAGGCCGAGGGACTCCGGTTCGTGTACGCGGGCAATGTCATGATCGAGGACGGCGAGACCACCTTCTGTCCCGCCTGCCAGCGTCCCGTGCTCCGGCGTCATCGCTTCGAAGTCATTGAAAACCGCATCGTGGACGGCTTCTGCGGGGCGTGTGGGGCACCGGTGGCCGGAGTGTGGAAATGAAGCGTCGCAGGTTTGTATTTCGAGCCGGCGTCCTGTCCGTCGCATGGCTGGCGGCAAGAGGCGGGGTGGGGGTGCTGTTCTCCTGCCGGCGATGGCACCGCGCCGTGCCGATATCCGCTTATCCGGGTCGTCTGCGGCCTCTGCCTCTGAACCTGGCGCGCGGCGTTTGGACCGGTTGAGGGCGTTTTGTCTTCTCCCGGGCACGGGATGCCGGAGCGGCATCCTCCAACGCGCCTGTTCCCGCCGCCCCGTTGGGGAACGCTTTTGTGTCGTGTTTTCCGTTTTCAGACGTCCTGTCATCGCTTACTATTCCGGGCATTGCGCGTGGATCGGCGCATGGAGTTGTTGTATGAGAAACTATTCGCTGTGGCGAATGATCTTGTGGCTGATCGTCCTGGCGGTCATGGCCCCACCCCTTATGGCACAGGTCACCGGAGCGCCCCCTGCCGTCGCCGCGCTTCCGGGCACCCAAGACGCGACGTCGATGACGATGGTGCAGATTCTCAAAGCCGGCGGCTGGCTGATGTATGTCCTCGGCGCCATGTCGGTGCTCGCCTTGGCGTTCATCATCTACCTCGCGGTGATGCTTCGCCCGAACGCCGTTTGTCCGCGTGAGCTGCTGCACGATCTCCGCGACATGCTCGCCGCCCGCAAGCACGACGAGGCCCGTCAGGCGTGTCGCCGCAGCGGCTCCGCGCTGGCCTCGGTGGCGGAAACGGCCCTCACCTACCTCCAGCGGACAGACCGGCCCGATTTCACGCTCCTGAAGGAATTCATGGAAGGAGAAGGGAGCCGGCAGGCGGCCCAGCTCCATAACCAGGCCACGTACCTGCTGGACATTGCGGTCATTGCGCCCATGGTCGGCCTGCTCGGCACGGTCACCGGCATGTTACAGGCCTTCAACGCCGTAGCCCTCGATCTGGCGCGCGCCAAGCCCATGCTGCTCGCGAACGGTGTCGCCCAGGCGCTTATCACGACCATTGCCGGCCTGCTGGTCGGCATCCCGGCGATGGGGTGCTACGCCTACTTCCGTAACCGCGTGTCGAAACTGACCGCTCTGCTGGAAACCGCCGCCGCCGATCTGCTGACCTACTTCATGCCGGGAGGCCGCCTGTGAACTTCCGCGGTCGCATGCGAGCCGATCCGGTCGGTTTTCAGTTGGCGCCCATGATTGACATCGTGTTCCTGCTGCTGACCTTCTTCATGACCTCACAGCTCTTCGCGCAGTGGGAGGAGGAGGTCGAGATCACGCTGCCCACCGCCCAGACCAGCGAGATGCAGAAGCGTCTCCCCGGAGAGATCATCCTCAATGTCCTCGCCGATGGAACGGTCGTCGTAAACGGCCAGCCCCGTAACGACAACCAGCTTGCTTCGATGTTGATCCGCCTGACCGAGCTGTCGCCCGGGCAACCCATCGTGGTGCGCGCCGACAAGGCCACTTCGTATGAACATATCATCCGCGTTCTCGACCATTGTCGCCAGGCGGACATCTGGAACATCTCCTTCGCCACACTGATGCGGGACCAGAATCCGCGGCCATGAAAACGCGCGTTCCGCCGTCTGGCTCTCCCGTCCGGCGCGTTCCGACCGCCCTGCCTTCCCTCGCCGGGGCTTGCTCTGCGGTCCGGAGATGCGCTCTGCTCCTCTCGTGTTTCCTGTCGTTTTCTTCCGTCGCCGCCACGCCGGACGAACAGATGCAGTTCGCCGATGGCCTCTATGTCCGCGGCCTCTATGACATGGCCTCCAAGGAGTATATGGCCCTGTTACGCGACGCGGAGGGTTTCCCAAAGATCGATCAGGCGCTCTACCGCCTGGGGGAGTGCCACCGGCAGCAGACCAATGCCCCCGCCGCGGACGTGTTCTACCGGCGGGTGATCGCCGAACATTCAAAGAGCCCTTTCCGATTCAAGGCGGAGTTTCGCCGCGCCGAGATGAAGATCACGGAGAACCAGTTTCTTGAGGCCCTCGCCCTGCTGCAATCGATGCTCCAGGCGGGCCCGCCCCCGGAGATCGCGTCCGCGGCATACTACTATGCCGGCTTTGCCTCGGCGCGCGCCGGCAAGGAAGGCGACGCGGCGCCTTACTTTCAGAAGGTCGTTGACGAATTCAAGGACTCGCCGTATGTCCCGCTGGCAGCCCTTGAGCTGGCGGCTCAGCTCCGTCGAGCCGGACAGGATGACGACGCGCAGGCCGCGCTGTACCGCCGCACGATCGAGAAACCCCCGTCGCCAGAACTGGCTGCAGAGGCGTGGTTTCAACTCGGCGATCTGTGTTACCGCCGCCGCCAGTACCCGGAGGCCGCCACGGCCTACGGTTCGCTTCTGAAGGATCACCCGTCCAGTCCGCGCGCGGCGGAAGCGCGTCAACAGGCAGCCTGGGCCTACTATCACGCGGGCCGTTTCGCCGATGCGCAGTCGCTCGCGGAGACTGCGCTCAAGGATCCTGCCCTCAAGGACGCGGCCGAATGGCTGTATCTCCGCGCGAACTGTCTTCGTCAGCTTCTCGACAACTCGGCCGCCGACGCCGCGTACGGCGATCTGGTGACCCGCTTCCCGCAGCACCCATTTGCCTCCGCCGCCGCCTATGAGCGCGCCCTCATCGCGTTCAAGCAGCGCCGTTATGACGCGGTCATTCAACAGTTGGACCACTTCACCCCGGACGAAAAACTCAAGGGGGACATCTACTGGCTCCTGGCGGAAGCCCACGCGGGCACCGCGCGCACCAACGAGGCCGTTCAGTTCTTCCGGCTCGTCGCGGAACAGAGCCCCACAGGGGATCGCGCGCCGGACGCCCTCTACCGCCTGGGGCGACTTCTGCAGGAACGGGGCGATCGCGCGGAGGCTTCCGGCGTCTATCGCCGCCTGGCCGAGAAGTATCCGCAGCACGAAGCCGCTTCTTCCGCGCTCTTCGCCTCGGCCTGGTGTCACGCCGTCGATGGCCGATTCCCCGACGCGATCGCCGACTGGACGCGCGTGGAGAAGGACTATCCCTCTTCCCCGCCCGCCGAGGAGTCGCTGTTCCAGAAGGCGCTCGCCGAGATCCGCGTTGGACGCGACGCGCCGGCCCGAGAGACCCTCGGCTCGTTCTTGAAACGCTTCCCCAAATCCGCGTTCGAGTCGGAAGCGCGCTTCTGGCTCGGCACCCTGCTGGAAACCGGCAAGGAGTACGCCCTTGCGGAACAGGAGTTGCGACAGGCGCTGAAACTGGAGTCCAAGCCCGAAGTGTCGCGCAAGACGCAGTACCGCCTGGCGGCCCTCTTGCAGAGACAGAACAAGCACGACGAAGCCGCCGATCTGCTTCAGGGCCTGTTGGCTACGCCGGTCGCCGAGGAGATGTCCACCGGCCTGCTCGAATGGCTCGCCCGACGGCGTATCGAGCAACGCGCCTGGCCGGCCGCCGCGGAGGCGGCCTCCGTCCTTGTGGCGCGGGCGGCCTCCGACGAAGCGTGGAGTCAGATCGCCCACTACCTCCTGGGGCGCGCCCTGGCCGGGCAGGACAAACGCACGGAGGCGCTCGCCGCCCTGGAGAAGGCGTTCCAGGCGACCTCCTTGACCCGTGAAGGCCTCGCCGCGATGGTTCTCTCCGGCGACCTCCTGCGCGACGAACAGAAGCCTGTCGAAGCGGCCGCGCGGTACTATGCCGCGGCGGAGCGGGCGGCGGATCCCTCGCTTGTAGACCTGAAAGCCCGCGCGCTTCGCGGACTCGGCCGCGCGGCCGAGGATCAGCAGAAGTGGGACGATGCGGTCCGCTACTTTCTGAGCGCCTCGATTCTCTTCGATGACCCGGAGGTCTCGCCCGAATGCCTCTACCGGGCGGCCGGAGCCTTCGACAAGTTGAACCAACCCGACCGCCGCGCCCAGACCTTGGCCGAACTCACCCAGCGCTACCCCAACAGCGAGTGGGCGAAAAAGACCAAGTAGCCTTTCTTTCCGCGATTGACGTGTGGCCGCCGTCGCTGCTACTCTAACCTATTGGTTGAAACAGGAATGCTCGGCACGAATGAGTGGGTTCAACCCACTCTTTTGTGTCTGGGGTTCTTTGCCATCTTGCCGCTTATTGGGGCCCCGGGTTCGGGGCTGGAAAGGCATGTCGGTATGAATAACGAATTGCTGGCCGTTCTCGAGTATCTTGAGCGCGAGCGAGGACTCGACCGAGAGACCCTGATCCGGGCCGTTGAAGAGGCGCTTCTGACGGCCTCGCGAAAGAGTATCCGCTCGGCGGACGATCTCAAGGTCGTCATTGACCGCAAGACGTTTGACATCAAGGCGATAGGTCATTTCAAGGTCGTCGAACGAGTCCTCTCCCCTGGCGATGAGATGCCACTGGGCGAAGCTCGCCGCATCAACGCCGACGCGAAGCTGGGCGACATCGTCGAGGTGGAGGTGACGCCCGACAACTTCGGCCGCATCGCCGCCCAGACCGCCAAGCAGGCAATCATGCAGCGGATCAGGCAGGCAGAGCGCGACAAGATCTTCGAGGAGTTCAAGGATCGACCCGGCGATATTGTCAGCGGTGTCGTCCGCCGTTTCGAAGGTCGCGACGTGGTTCTTGAACTCGGCCGCGCGGAAGCGCTTATGCCCGGCTCCGAGAGAATCCCCACCGAGGATTTCAAGGCCGGCGACCGAATTCGCGCCCTTGTCCTGAAGGTTGAGAAGGTCACTTCCGGCCCGGAGATCATCGTCTCCCGCGCCAGCGCCGACTTCGTCCGCCGCCTTTTCGGACTGGAGATTGCGGAGATCGCCGACCGGACCGTGGAAATCCGCGCGATCGCACGGGAACCAGGCTTCCGCACCAAGATTGCCGTCGCCTCGCGCGACGAGAAGGTCGATCCCGTCGGCGCGTGTGTCGGCATGAAAGGCATGCGCGTGAAGAACATCGTCCGCGAGCTCTCCGGCGAGAAGGTGGACGTGGTTCGTTGGAACGATGATATCCGAACCTACATCGCGAATGCTCTGGCGCCAGCCAAGTTGCTCAAGATCAATATCGAGGAGAGCACCCGCACGGTCACGATCAAGGTGGCCTCAGATCAGCTGTCCCTCGCCATCGGCAAGAAGGGGCAGAATGCCCGCCTGACCTCCAAGCTCACCGGTTGGCGCGTCGACATTGAGCGCGAGACGGAAGACATCAGCTTCGAAGAGAAGGTTCGCATGGCGGTGGAAGCCCTGGCGTCCGTTGGCGGTATTGGACCCGAGCGGGCGGAGAAGCTGGTTCAGGCCGGCTTTCTTACCCTCGAGGGCATCCTCGCCGCCGACCTCGCTGATCTTGAAACGGTGGACGGCTTCGACTCGAAGACCGCCGCCGATGTTCATGCCGCCGCCGAGAAGGAACATGCGAGGCAGCACCCTGAGTACACCGAGCTGGACCGTTTGGAGAAACAACGGATCTGATCGATGAGAATTAACGAATTAGCGCGAGTCCTGAAACTGACCAGCAAGGAGCTGATGGATGAGATGCGGACCATCGGGATCCGCGTCTCCAATCATGCGCAAGCCCTGACTAAGGATCAGCTGCAACGCCTCTACGCCCACTACAAACTCGGGCCTGACGGACAGCCTCTCGCCGAACCGCCTTCGCCGCCTGCGGCGTCGCTCGAGGCCGCCCCGCCTGTCGTTCCGCTCGAACCGGCGGTGGTCGAGCCTCCGAAGCCGCCGGCGCCTCCAGAGTCCATTCTTCTGAGCGGGCCGGTAATTGTAAAGGATC
>CAZSUU010000014.1:0-95800 GCA_964610105.1 uncultured Verrucomicrobiota bacterium
AACAAAAGCCAAAGGGGCTGACACCCGCCCTGCACCGGACAGGCGCCCTTATTTCAGGTTTCGGGGTTCAGTACGCCCCGGGGGACAGGCGCCCCTCCGCCAGACCGGCCGCGTTCTTCCCGCGCTGAGGGCGGCGCGGCTCGACGGCCTTATCGAATTCGAGGCGTGCGATGCCACCGACGGGGCGCGGGAGGGTCCACGGCCTGGCGGACGGGGGGCCATCTATACCTTCATCGTCAACCGCGGGATGGCGAGGCGGCGGCGGGCGGTCTCGCCGGGGAGGAGGTTGCTCTTCCGGTCGGGGGCCTCGTCGCGCTCGGTTCGGCGATGACGCGGAAGGAAGAGGCCCGAACCGAGGCTGAGCTTGTGTTTCCCGTACCGCTCGCCGACCTCGTCGATCAGCCGCGAGACGCGCATCATACGGTCGATCCCCAGCCGGTCCTCGAACAGGTCCAGTTGATCGAAGCCGCCAGGTTCGATCTCCTCCAGCAGCACGGCGGTGGCGCGGTACTCGGTGTTCGGTTCATACAGGTTGTCGAACAGCTCGCGCACGAGCGGCAGCACCTCGTGCGTCGCCGCCGTCGCCCGGCTCAGGCGCGCCCCCACCGCACGCTGCCGGAAGTCCTGCAGCCGCAGCGCCGCCGAGATCAGGCGCGCGCGCAGCTTGTGGCGGCGCAGCTTGATGAACGCCGACTCGAGGTTGCGCACGAGCTTCGCGTAGACGAAATCGCGATCCGTCGAGGGCGAGGTGAAGGTCTTGCACTTGCTGATACTGGCGAACGCCGATTTCTCCTCCGGATCGACGGGGTAGACGGAGCGGCCGCGCAATTCGTTCCAGAGCTCCCGACCGATCTTGCCCAGCAGCTTCGACGCCCAGGCCTCGGGTTTCCGGATGAAGTCATAGGGCGTCGTGAGCCCCTGCTTCCGGAGCAGCGCAACGGTGTTCGGGCCGAAGCCCCACACGTCCTCCAGCGTCCGGCGTTGCAGGAACAGGTGAATGTGCTTCCCGCGCACCGCGGTGAAGCCGGCCGGCTTGCGGAACTTCGACGCCAGCTTGGCCAGGCTCTTGGAAAGGCTCAGGCCGACCGACACGGTCACGTCGAGCTCGGCGCGGATGGCGTCCTGGATCGCATGGGCGATGTCCTCGTAGGAACGCCGGTGCAGCCGCCGCAGCCCCGTCAGATCGGCGAATCCCTCGTCAATCGAATGCTCCTCCACCATCGGCGTGAAGCGGCGCGCGATGTCGAACATGCGCTGGGAGTACAGGCTGTAGGTCTCGTAGTCGCTCGGCAGCACCACGAGGTCGCGGCACATCCGCCGCGCCTCCCACAGCCCCACGCCCCGCCGGATGCCCAGCGCCTTCGCCTCGTAGCTGGCACAGGCGATGATGCCGCGCTCCTTGCCCGTGACCATGGGCCGCCCCTTCAGCTCGGGCCTGACCGCCTGTTCGACGGACGTGAAGAACGCGTCCCCGTCAAAGTGCAGGATGGCATGCGGGAAGTCCTCCAGCGATATGGGAACCGGCTCCGTCATGGGCTGGAATGGAGTTCAGAGTTGGGGGGGCTCGCCGATCGGATTCCACACGGCCGGACTGTCCCGCAAACCGTCCAACCAGGCGGCCGCCGGCCTGTGCCACGGGGCGTCGGCCA
The DNA here is from genome assembly GCA_964610105.1 of uncultured Verrucomicrobiota bacterium. Lineage (GTDB taxonomy): Bacteria > Verrucomicrobiota > Kiritimatiellia > PWTM01 > PWTM01 > CAZSUU01. The sequence continues at coordinate 1,650 of CAZSUU010000014.1, forward strand.
CCCGGGCATAGATAAGGATGTTGGTGTCGATCCCGATCATCCCACTCACGCCTCAAGGTCTCGCTGCACCGCCTCGCGCAACGCGACGGGATCCGTGATCAGCGGCTTGCCGCCAATCGGAGGCGGGAACCGCCAGGTTCCAATCACGCCTCCCTTGATGGGCGGATACACGCGCGTCATCGCCTCCGCACCTCGACGAGTAACCTCGGCCATGCTCCAGTCCTGCTCCCGTGCAACCCGGTGCACATCGCGGTAGAGCGGATCGGGCAGGTGCATCTGTGTCCTCTTCATACAGCAAGTAATTCGCGCTTGAAGACTGATGTCAAGGTTCACGGTTCGGTGGTGTGTTTGGGAGGTGCGGATTCGCCTCGAGGGAAACGGCCCGTCCGGGGTGCGTGAAGAGAAGGACGCGTCCGACCGCCGCCGCGTCGAGGCCGAGCATGAAGGCGAGGACGCGCCGGTAGAGGTCCATCTGCGGGCGGTAGTGCTCCACCGCCGCGCGGATCTCCTCGTCGGTGCCGACCCGGTTGGTCTTGAAGTCGAAAACGGTTGCGCCGGTGGCGCGCCCCTCGGCGTCGCGTTCGACCACCACGCGGTCGAAGGCGCCGCTGATCCATCGGCCGTCCAACACGGCCTCGAAGGTCTTCTCGCGCCAGAGCTCGACGCGCCCCGGCGGCCGGCGCAGGGCGCCCGCGATCTCCGCCGCCTCGAGGGCCCGCGCGAAGCGGGCGCCGATGTCCCGGCGGAGGTCGGCATCGATCCCGCTCGCGGCGGCCCACGCGTCGAGCACCGCCCGCGGATCCGCGGTATCGGCCCATTCAATCCGTTCGAACAACCCATGCATGACGGATCCCGTCACGCGGCCCTCGCGTCCGGCCTCCGCGAAGAGCTCGGCCCCCCGCTGGGTTTCGTCGGCCTCCGCCGACGGCGACAGACGGGCCCGGCGGCCGGCGACCGTCTCCCGCCAGCGCCGGGGCCAGGGCGCGGTCTTCGGGAGCTTCTCCCTGGCAGCCGGGATCCGTTCGGCGATCGCCCGAAACCAGTCCGCGTCCCCGTCCCCGAAGAGGCGCCGGCAGGCGCGGTCGCCGATCCGCATCGCCTCCCCTTCCCCGCCCTCTCCCTCCCGCGCCAGCTGAAGGCGGAGGAGATCCTCGGGCCGGAACACGGCGCTGGCGCCGAAGGGCGGAGAGGCCACCAGGTACAGCGCCCGGCGCGCGCGGGTCAGGGCCACGTAGAGGATGCACAGCTCCTCGAAGCACTCGTCATGGTCGGCATCGGCCAGGGCGCCCGCCAGGGTCTCGTCCGCCCCCACCGCGAATCCCTGCGGTTTCCAGAGGATCCACCGGATCCGCTCCGAGCCGCGGTCGCGGCCGGTCAGGATGTCGACATGGCCGGCGTGGTCGAGCGTCGCGCTGCGGAGCTCGGGGAGGAGCACCACGTCGAACTCGAGGCCCTTGGCCTGGTGCACGGTCATGACCCGCACGGCGCCGCTCCCCGCCTCGTCGCGATCCCGCCGGGACTCGATGAAGGCGCGGAACTCGTTCACGCCGCCGCCCTCCTCGGCCTCGAACCGCTCCGCCGCCTCCAGCAGGCCGCCCAGCCGCGCCCGGCCGAAGGCGTCCAGCGCCCCGGCTTCCTCCAACCGGTCGCCCCACCGGCGCAGGAATTCCGTGAAGCCGAGCTGCTGGAGATCCGACAGCAGCCTGCCGCAGAGCGCGGCCCGATCCCACCGTCGCTCTTCGAGGTGCCGCCGGAGCGGGCTCATCTGCAGGTGACGCCATGCGAGCAGGTCCCCCGGGTGCGCCGCGAAGTGGACCAGCGAGAGGAGCAGGGAGACCACCGGATTGTCGAGCAGGGCCGCCGCCCCCTCCAGGACGATCTTCACGGAAGGACAGGCGGCCCTCAGATATCCGGCCACCTCCGCCGCCTGCGCGTTCGTCCGCACCAGCACGGCGGCGGTCAGCCCGCGCGCCGGCGGATCGATCTCGCCGAGAAGCCCGGCCACCGCGCCATACCGGTCTTCCGCGCACGCCTTCTGCCCCTCCCCCGGCGGCGCTTCCAGAAGGGCCGCGTAGCCGGTGGCGGGGACGACGCCCTCGCGCCAGCGGTGTTCCTGCCACGCCCGCGCCCAGCGCTCGGCCACGCCGGCCGCCATCCGGTCGCCGGCCATGGAACCAAAGACGCGGTTCACCGTCCGGATGACGGGCGGGCTGGAACGGAACGATTCGTCGAGGCCGCGGACCTCCAGCCCCTCGCGGTAGCGGTCGCAGAGCCGGACGAACAGCCGCGCGTTGCCCCCCCGCCAGCCGTAAATCGCCTGTTTGATATCCCCGACCATGAAGAACGACCGCTGGCCGGACGTGTCCTGGAGGATCTCGTCGACCAGGTTGCTCAGCGCGCTCCACTGCAGGTCGCTCGTGTCCTGGAACTCGTCGAGCAGCCAGTGATCGAGCCGCGCATCCAGCCGGAAGTCGATGTAGAGCCGGGCCGGATCGCCGGGCGTACGGCCGGGCACCGGCCCGCGCCCGCCGGCGCCGGAAAGCAGGTAGGGCGCATCGGCGAAGGCCAGGTCGCCGGTGACGCGGAGGCGATCCTCGTAGAACGACTCATACTGCTCCAGCAGCCGGGCGAGTCCGCGCGTGCATTGCAGCGCCCTCCGGCACTCCACGCGCACCAGCCAGCCCAGCAGGCGCGCCAGCGGGCGCCCCAGCTCGGCCGGGATATCGTGGGCGCCGCGGCCGTAGGCGATCGTCGCCCCGCCCGCCGCCAGGCGCTCGCGCTGTTCGAGAAGGCGGGCGAACACCGCGTTCTCGATGCCCGCATCCCATCGGGCGTGCTCGTCGTAGGCGCCGGCGAAGTCGATGATCCGCAGCAGGCCGTCGCGGAACCGGGCGGGCCACGCCTCCCGCATCGCCGCCGCGCGCGCCGCGGCCGCCTCCCGGGCCGCGTTCCACGGCGGCGCCCACCACGGCTCGCGCGGCCAGATTGCGCCCTCCCGGCCCCATCGCGAGGCATCCGGGAGGGCACGGTAGAGCGCGCGGTACGCGTCCAGCAGTTCTTCCAAGCCCGGGAAAAAGGACTTCACCTGCCTTCCAAACGTCGCCTGCTTGAACGCCTCGTGAAAGGCGCGGCGGGCGGCGTCATGGGCGGACGACCGCAGGAGTCCGGCGAACACCGCCCGCCGCGCGCGCCGCGACCGCACGTCCTCCTCGTCGCCGATGCGGAACTCCGCCGGCAGGCCCAGTTCCATGGGGAAGGCCCTGAGGATGCCGACCATGAAGCGGTCGAGGGTGCCGATGTGCAGGCGGGGCATCGCGTCGAGCAGCCGGCGCAGCAGCCGGACGAACTCGCCGCATCGCATCGAGGGCATGCCGATCCGCTCCCCGGTCGCGGCCGCGCCCTTCGCGTCGGCCGACGCCGCGCACAGGTAGCGCACGATGGCGTCGAGGATCTCCCCCGCCGCCTTGCGGGAGAAGGTCAGCGCGGCGATGCGTTCCGGCGCCACGCCGGCGGCCAGCAGGCGGATGAAACGGTGCGCGAGCTGGAAGGTCTTGCCCGATCCGGCGGAGGCGGCGATGGCCTCGTGACGGAGGACGACCGGCGAAGGCTTCATGCTTCCACCTCCCGCCGGCGTTCCGCCAGGAACGCCTCGAAGAGCCCGCCGTCCACGCCCGCTTCGACGTCGCCCCGGAAGAGATGCGTGAAGTTGTCGTGACGGACCCGCGCGGCCGGGGGCCAGTAGCGGGCCGCGGCGATGTCGTCCGCCACCCCGCGCGCGCACGCGATGGCGGAGCGGTGTTGGGCGCGGTCATAGCCCTCCCACGGCGAGAGGGCGGTGTCGGCCACCGACGCGGGCAGGTTGAAGTAGGCCAGCTCCGGCAGGTCGCCCTCCTCGCGCCCCTCGAGCTGCAGCCAGGCATAGAGCGGCAGCTGCAGGTCCAGCCAGCACGCCGGCCGCCCTCGCCGGGTCGTGTGCGCGTATTCCGCCGCCCCCTCGCGGGGGGAACCGAGGTGGGCTTCGTCAGGGCGCGACGCCCGGTCGGACGTCTTGATGTCGCAGATGCGCAGACGGCCGGACTCCCGGTGCCGTTCGACGCGATCCAGGGTCCCGCGAAGCTCGACCGGCCCGAAGCGGACCCCGCGGAAGGCCTGCTCGACCCGGACGATCTCCCACCCCTCCGCGAACGCCTCCGCCTGCACGCGGGCGGCGGCGCGCAGCCGCTGCAGCGCCGATTCGAGCTGCACGGCCACGGCCACGGGAGGCGAGCGGCCGAAGCGATCCGCGATCCAGCGTTCCGCGCGACCGCCCAGGAGGGCGAACAGGGCCTCCTCGGATCGCGCCGCCCCGACGGCCGGCACCCCGCCAAGCCCGGCCATCGCATGATGCACCAGGATCCCGAATGCCGAGGCGTTCATCTCCTCCAGCTCATCGCCGAGCGCGGCCATGCCCAGGACGTGGGAGAGATAGAACCGGAACGGGCAGGCCAGGTAGTCGCAGAACGAGGTGACCCGCAGCACGCGCGGCGCCAGGTCTTCCGCCGGCACATCGGGGGGCGGCCGGGCGTCCAGGCGGAACCCGACCGAGGCGGGGGGCGTCGGATGTCCCGCCGCCGCGGGGGCGAAGAGCCGCTGGACGCGCGACGGGAGATCGCGATCGTCGCAGCGCAGCAGCAGGCGCGAAGGGCGCAGGGGATCGCCGGCGGCACTGGTCCGGCCGGCGATGAGACACACGCGGCCCCGGCCGCGGCGCGATTCGATCATCGCCTGCAGCAGGCTGGCATCGCGCGCCAGCCGCGCCGCGTCGTCGCGCAGCCCCAGCCGCCGGCGCAGGGCATCCGGCAGGAAGAGATCGCCGATGCGCCCGTCGGGGACGCGCCCCTCGTTCATCCCGGTGATCACGAGCACCGGCGCGTCGTTCCAGGGAATCTCCAGCCAGCCGTCCAGGTCGAGGTCGGCGTCCGCCTCGTCGGGATAGAAGCGGATGTTGGACACCGCGTCGAGCAGCAGGTCGAACCGCTCGGCCGGCGGCCATCCCATCGCCCGCACGGACGGCCCGAAGGCGGTCTCCAGCGCATCGGCGACGGCGCGGGAGAGGTCGCACCATTCGTCGTCCTCGACACGGCCGCGGTGGAAGATCCGGTCGCCGTAGAGCTGGCGCAGCCGCGCGCGCAGGGCGGCGCCGAACTCATCCGATCGCGCCTCGGCCTGCGCCGCGAGCAGTTCGGGCAGGATCTTCGCCAGGGTCGGATAGCAGGCCGCCGCCCGGCCCCCGGCGAGGCGCTCCCTGAACGTGTCCAGCGACTCAGGCAGGTACTCGTTCTGAAACTCGTCCAGCTCCCGGAGCAGCGCGGCCGCATCCGCCTGCCGCTCGCGGACGAGCCAGGCCAGCACGTCCGCCTGGCGCAGCCAGTCGGCGACCGCGGAGTAGGGCGCCTCGCCGGCGAGCTCGCGCCAGGCGCACAGGAGGCGGTACAGCGGGTGGGCGGCGGCCGGACGGCCGGCGGGATTGAACACGCGCAGACCGCGTTCCTCCAGCGCCACGGCGAGGGCCGGCGCCACTTCGGGATCGGGCACGCCGACGGCGAAATCGGCGGGCGTGCGTCCGGCGGCGTCGGCGGCCATGACGGCCATCACCTCGTCCGCCTGGTCGGCCGGCCGCCCCGCGAGACGGAGGTTCCGCGCTTCGTCAGGAATGTCGATCCGCCTGCCGTTCCACCACTCCGGCCGCGGCCGGCCCCATTCGTCGAATCCCGCGGCCGCGGTCTCGGGCGCATGAACGAGCACGTCGATCGCCCGGGACGCGGCCAGGCGGCCCAGCGCCAGCACGAGCAGGCCGGTAGGGTCAGGCACGCAGGCGAGGATGACGCGCCGGACGCCCGGCGGCATCGGCGCGTCGCGCGCTGCGGAGAGCAGCACATCGACCGGATCGCGGAGCCCCGCCTCCCGCATGCGCGCCCGGTAGGCCTCCTCCAGGCTCGCGAGGTCGTTCCACCGTTCGGGCTCCTCGAGCCCCTGCCCATGCTCGCGCGCCACGCCGGCGAGATCGAGACCGCCCTCGGCGACCGCATGGCGAAGGCGTTGGAGAAGACGGCCCGTATCCAACGCCCATCGGAAATCCCTCCCGGCCTGCGCGCGAGGGAACAGGCCGGTCAACCGACGCAGATCCGCGTCGAGCAGCACGCGCGCCCACGCGGCCGACACCTCGATCTCCGACGCGGCCGTCCCGGCGTCGCCGGCCAGCTCGTGAAGGAACGCCGGCGGCGTCAGCGCGCGGAACGACAGGACCGCCGTGCCCGACGCGGCCGCGCCGCGGGCCAGCGCCTCCCGCAGCCGCCGGCCGGCCTGGCGCGTGGGGACAATGACGAGATCGGCGCCGAAGTCAGGGGGACAGGCCGCGGAGGTGGAAGGAAGCAGATGGCCGCAGACGCTCGCCGTCAGCGGCGCATCCCATCCCAGGAAATGGCGTCGCGTCGTCATCACTCCCCCGGACCTCTCGAACCTGACTGCACCCGAAGGCGGCGGACCGCACCCGAATGGTCCTGGCCGCCCAATGCGTCCACTCCACTCCTTCCATTCCGCCGTTCCGCCGCGCCGCCTTCGGCGACTGTCCCGCCGCCATGTGTGACATTAGCGCCCGCGGTCGCGATCATCAATGTTGCACCTCATTCCAGCAGCCATTCGCATTATGAGGCGAGTGCGCCTTCGGGGTCGGAGTCGGGATCGGGATCGGAATCGCCTTGGTTCTGCCGATACCGATGTCGACTCCGACGCCGATGGTCCCTGCGCCTGATGCGAGTGGCGGTGAGCGCACTTGACGTCCCGGATTCCTTCACCCCAAGATGCCCGAGATATGCGTTCGCTGATGCGGGCGTCACAACGTGGAGAACACTCTATGAAGCAGGTACTTGGATTCCTCATGGCGGCGATGGCGGTTTCCGCCGCGGATCCGTGGCTTGGTCCGCGGTTCGAACTGGATGGCACAGGCGCGCTGGTCATTCCGACCGGCGACAACGACTCCGACCTGGGCGGGGTGATGGAGTTCAAGGGGCGTTACTGGCTCACCTCCCGGATCGGTCTTGGAGTCTCGTTCGGCTTCGGCGGGTGGTCCCTGGAGGAGGAGGTCACCCCTCCCTATGCCCTGCCGGATCTCGAGGACGATGACGCGACCGTCAGCCTCAGCACGCTGCCGATGGGCGCCTCGGTGTATCTCCGGCCCGTGGTGGGGAACCGACTGGCCCTGAATCTGGAGGCGGGTGTCCGTTACCTCTATGTGTCCGACGACATCCAGGTCGCCCTGGACGGCGAGACCGAAATCGAGGACGACGACATCACCATTAACATCTCGCACGACGGGGATGCGGACGATGCGTGGCAGGCCGTGTTCGCGGCCGACGTCGAGCTGAAGGTCACCGAACAGTTCTTCGTCGGCCTCGGCGCCGGCTACCAGCTCGATCTGTCGGATCAGGAGTACCGGCTGTGGGATCAGGAGCCGCGCGACCTGAGCTTCGATGGCGTCGTGCTGAGGGCCACGCTCGGCCTGCGCTTCTAGCCGCCCCTCACTCCTCGACCACGCGGTAGTAGCGCTGCGGGCCGCCGTCCAGCGGGACGGTGACGGACATGGACGCGTTGGTGAAATCCACCGTGGTCACCGGCATCCAGTCATCGCCGATCATGGCCGTGCGCGCCTCGATCCGATAGCGCCGGCCGGGCCGGGCGTTCCACACCAGCGCAAGCGTATGGTTGGTGGCGGGTTCCACGGCCGTGAAGGCGAAGCCGTAGACCGGCACCACCACGTTGAAGGTGGACTCGGCCCACAGCACGGGCGCCCCGTTGTCGGTCACGCGCACGGTGATGGAATTGGTGGTCCCGGACGCCGCCGCCGGCGGCGTCCACGTGAACACGCCGGTCGCCGGATTCACCGCGGCGCCGTCGGGCGCGTACGGTTGCAGCTCGTACTCCAGTGTGTTGGCCGGCAGGTCCGCGTCGTACCCCTGGTTCGTGACCGCCAGCGGAACGCCCACCCACGCCACCTGGTCGCCCGCGCCGCCGATCTGCGGCCCCTGGTTCACCTCGCCCACGTCGACCCGGAAGACCCGCGAATCGGCATGGGCCGGATAACCCGGATCGTAGGCGGTGGCGGTGATCCAGTACGTCCCCGGCCCCTGCGCCTCGGAGGGCACCCAGGAGAACTGCCCGCCGGCCGGATCCACGGACGCGCCGTCCGGCGCCCCCGCCTCCAGCCGGTAGCGGATCGAATTCACGGGGATGTCCGGGTCGGTGGCGATGAGCTCCATCTCCAGCGCCCCCTCCTCGTCCACCGCCTGGTTGTCGACGGGATTGAGCGCGGGCGGCCGCGCGACCTCGTGGACGATCGCCGTGAAGCTCCCCTCGTCGTAGAGGGGCGGGCTTCCGTTGTCGGTGACGCGAACGGTGATCGTGTTGGTCGACGGTCCCTGGGCCTCCGAAGGCGTCCAGGTCAGCACCCCGCTGCCGGGGTGGATCGACACGCCGGCGGGGTGGTCGCCGAAGAGCGTGTAGGTGAGCACATCCGCCGTGTCCGGATCGCTGGCCGTGACGGCAAAGGTGAGCAGGGTCTCCTCGTTGACCAGCCGGTTGGCGAGCTCGCCCAGCACCGGCGCGCTGTTCCCCAGCGAAAGGCGGTTGGATGCGCCCGGAGTCGGCAGGGTGAAGAACTCGAACGTCGCGCCGTCGTCCGGCCATCGCCCCTGGCTGATGTCGGTCGCCTGGGGGCCGAAACTGACGGCGTCGACGAGGCTTCCATCGGGCTTGAAGACGCCCACCTGATCGCCGCCCAGGCTGAGCTTGAAGTTCGTGTGGATGGCCGAGGAATTCGTGTCATTCTGCTTCGTCTCTTCGTCCGCCCACACGACCAGGTACTCGCCCGCCCGGATCCGCATGCCGTCGGGGACGGTGAACTGGTTCGTGTTGCCCAGGTTGTCCGTGAGGAAGTACCCGGAGAGATCGACGTCCATCGTGCCGGCGTTGTGGATCTCGAACCAGTCGTCGTAATCCCCGTCCGCCGGATCGGCCCTGGTGACCGCGTTGTCGGCCATCCACTCGTTCACGTACAGCTGCACGGCCGGCTCGTCGATGCGATTGGTCGCGCCCGGCGTCGCGTAGTAGAACCGTCGCCGCTTCGCCGGCGCGCCGTCCGGGTAGGCGCCATAGGAGCGGTCCGTGGCCACCTGCGTGTAGTTGAGGTAGTCGACCACCCCCGTCCGGCCGTCCAATGGCGCGCTGAGCACGACGGCGCCGTTGACCGCGGCGGGCACGAAGGAGGCGTGCCATTCGTTGGAGACGGTCTCCGCCGGCTCCCCGTCCAGCCACACGACCTTGAACTCGCCCGGCTGAAGCACGGCGTTGGCGGGGAAGGTCCACAGGGCCGGGTTCGCGTAGTTCGTGGAAAGGAAGAAGCCATTCAGGCTGACGGCCGTCGCGCCTGAGTTGTACAGCTCCAGCCACGGATCCCGCTCGCCCATGCGGTCGGTCGGACCGCTCGCGTTCCGCGGCTGCGCCTCGTTGAGCCAGACCGCCGGCAGGTTCGTGTTGACCGCTCCCGTCCGGTTGGTCTGTCCCGGGGTGCAGTAGCACGCGATCTGGTTGGTGATGAGCAGTTCCATCCCGAACACGACATCCGTGCTGTCGGCGTCGATCTGGTGGACCTCGGCGGCCAGGACGTTGACGCCCTGCAGGAGGGCGGAGGACGACAGCGGGAAGGGACCGTTGACGACCGCATTGCCCACGTTCGTCGCCGCGAAGGTGGTGGAGTACACCGGGCCGTTGGTCATCCGGATGCGGAGCATCTCCTGGCCGTTGAGGTACACGACCGCGCCGTCGTCAATGACGGCATTGAGCCCGATTCCGGCGGAGGACGGCGGATGGGCATACTCGAACGAGGTGCGGAAGTAGTACGAAGTCGACCCGATCGCGATCGCGGTGGTCTTGGGCCACGGCAGCGACGACCCCTCCCGGTACAGCAGCGCGCCTCCGGACAGCCAGGAGGCGTCATTGAAGCCGACGTCCGTCCACCCCAACGCGGGCGCGCCGTTGGTCAGATAGCGCCACGTGTGGGTCTGGGTGACGGGGTTGACGACGCCCGTCGCCATCTCCGCGCCGCCCCAGTGCGCGACGCGGTTGTTATCGAGGGCCGGGTTGACGAGCTGCAGCGAGGCCCCGTACCCGTCGGCGTCCGCGGGCCACGGGGCGTCATCGTCGTAGGTCACCTCGTCCATGACCGTGTCCTCCGCCGGCGTCGCGCCCGGCCGGATGAGTTTCAGGGTCTCGCCGCCCCGGTCCAGGTTCCCCTCGTATTCGCCGGCGAGGGTGTAGAGATTCGTCCCGTAGGCCTGTTCGAACGCCCGCCAGTCCTTCACAACGAGGATGAACGAGTCCTTTCCCAGGATGATGCCGTCCGGGAACGTGAAGTCTACCCCGTCCAGCCGCCAGCCGGACAGGTCGAACGGCGTGGTGGCGGACCGGTTGTAGATCTCCACGAACTCCGCGTCCTCCACCAGAGGATTGTACATGATCTCGTTGATGACCAGGGCGTCGCGAGGGTCGTCCGGCAGGGCGCCGGTGTAGTAGATGGTCAGGGCGTTCGTGAGGCCGCCGAAGACCGCGCCGTCCTTGGTCAGCCCCTCGACGACCAGGGCATTCGTGCGCGCGTTGAGCACGACGTCGAACTGCCAGTTCGTGACGGTGGTCCACGTCACGTCGCGCTCGATCCCGTTGACCCAGAGCGTTTCGATTGGGAAGGGGGCGGTCCCCGACAGGCGGACGAGATTCGCGTTGGTCGAGAAGCTGGCGCCTCCGCCGGTGGTGACCGCGAACGGCGACGAGGCGACGGCCTGGTAGCTCGCCATCGTGAAAGCGCGCCGCGACATGATCCAGTCCCGGATCGTCGACGGCCGCGTGTTGAGCGTGTACGAGCCGATCCGGACCAGGTCGTTGGTGAACGCGGTGTACCGCGAGTCCATCATGCCCGCCAGGCGGGTCGGATTCGCGGTGATGACCTCCTCGCACAGCTCCGCCGCCGCCCGCCACCACTCGCGGACGAACGGCGGATGACGGAGGAAGAAACGGATGACCGGATCCTCGACCGACATGGACTGAGGAGTGATGGTGGTGTCGGTGGCGCCGCCGCTGTTTCCGAAGCCGAACTCGATGTCCCACGGCAGGAGGTGCCAGGGGTCATGCTCGGGCTTGTAGGCGTACATGTTCTTCCCGCGGTTGTAGCCGTAGGAGTCGTAATTGCCTACGAAATGCTCCGTCATGATGATGCGGATCCAGTTGTCCTCGTCGAGCAGGCGGTCCATGCGCTCCGCGTACGCGGGGTCGCCGGTCATGTTGGCGTTCTCGACGAGCTCGTAGAGGTTGGTGTAGTTGCTGAACTCGCCGCGGATCGCGCGTTTGCGCCAGTTCCACCGGTAGCGCGCGGTCTTCAGGGCGCCCCCCGTCGTGGTGTACTTCTGCAGGCGGGCGTCGTAGTTGACGAAGTTGTATCCCGCGTCGTCGAACTCGAACCAGTCCTCGATCTTCAGCAGGTCGCCCTCGGAGTCGTCGGGGAACCACTCCTCCACCACCGAGGCATTGGGCTGCTGCACGTCCTCGTAGAACGGCTCCGACGGGAAGGCCCGGCGGACCCCGTTCACGTACAGGTGCACGAAGCGCTTGTAGTTGTACGGCACCCCGAGGAAGCGCAGCATCCAGTGCGCGGTGGGTTCGCGGACCCCGCTCGACCCGTCGCCGTTGATCGCCAGCACGAAATCCTCCTCGCCCAGCAGCATCTCGTCGCGGGGGAAGTTGGCCACGTAGTCGCAGGATCCGCCGAGCGGGCCGGTGTAGCCCTTCGAGTGGAACGGGCTGCCGCTGTACAGCGTGTTCATGTTGTAGATCACGCGGTGCCCGCCGTACACGAACGTGGCGTCGAGCGGCTTGTTGCTGTTCTTCTCCCGCGTCCGCCAGTACGCCTCGGTGGCCCACGTGAACCAGAGCCGGTAGATCCCCAGGTCGACCGACGGCGTCCCCTCGCCGAATCGCACGAGGCCTTCGCGCGCCGGCGCGTCGTCGGGGAAGCGGACCGTGGCGCCCGCCCCGTCGGTGGCCTCGATGTAGAACGCCACGTGCCCGTTGGTCGCCAGGCCGGGGATGTCGGCGGCATACAGCCCGGCCCCCCGTGGCGTCAGCCCCGCCACCCTGTAAGCCGTGGACGGATCCACGCGGTAATACAGCGTCGCCGCGAAGAGCCCGTCCGGGTCGTGGATCTGCGCCGACACGGTGGCCGCCTCGTTCCGGGCCGGCAGGATGGGACCGTGGGTGACGTCCGTGATCGCGGGCCCGGCGTTGGCCGCTGCGCGGCTGTTGGCGGCCCCGGGCGTGCCGAAATCGTGGGTGGTCAGGATGTTCCCGGTCAGCTCGATCCAGTTGCCCTTGACGCGCAGCAACACCTCCGGCCACCCGCGAAGCCATCGCACGCGGGCCTTCAGTCTCGCCGTCGAGCCGGCCGAGGTCGGCACCGCGCGCGCCAGGGTCGTCCGGATGCGGTTGGCGCCCGTGTCGCCGCGCGCGGCCGCCCGCAGATACAGGGCGCCGCCGCCTCCGGCCCCCTCGCCGGGCGCCCAGCCGCTCGCGTCATGCGTCCCCTGGAACGTCCAGCCGTAGAACCCCCCGTCGAACGTTCCGTTGCCGACCAGGTTCGCCGCGCTGTCGTGCGGTGAATAGACCTCGACGTCGTCCACCAGCATCTCCCCCTCGCCGAGCTGAAAGAGGTGAAGCTGGTCGGAGAGGACGGGGACGGTGTAGCTCGTCGCCCCGTTGTCGATGGCGCCGCTGCACTCGATATTCGTCCACGCGCACTTCGCCGACTCGTCGCTGTCGGCCCAGCTCGAGGGCAGCCGGGCATCGGCCTCCGGATCGATCCGTTCGAGGCTGCTCCCTCCGCCGTCGGACCACCTGCCCCATCGGCCCCCGTCCACGTACGTGACCTCCTCGACCAGGACGTGCACCCGGTTGGTGACCGGCCTGCCCGTCTCGTTCGTCGAGACGATCTCGTCCGGCATCGTGAGGGCGATGCGTTCCCCGTTGTCGGACAGGACGCCGGTGTAGTTGCCGAACAGCGCGCCCGCGGCCAGGCCGGGGTGGTTGGTCGCCGCGCGTTCGATGTTCCGGGCGACCACCACGTATCCGCCGGAGGGGATGACGGCGTTGGACGGGAAGGTGTATTCGATGCCGCCTTCCAGCCGCCAGCTGGCGAGACTCACCGCGCCGGCGCTGCGGTTGAACAGCTCCACGAACTCGTCCTCGTCGTCGTCCGAGATCGGGTGGTACATCAGCTCGTTGAGGACCACGGCCGACGGCCGGAACGCCCCGTTGGCGCCGCCCGGTGTCTTGGTCGCGAGCCGCCCCCAGCGCGGGGCCCCGTCCGGGTACCGCCCCCACGCCACGCCGTTCTCCTGCGCGGGGAATTCCAGCGCATCGATCACGCGCCCGCCGGGCGCCTCGCGGAAAACGACCGTCTCGCCCGCCGCGTCGAGGGCGAACCCGAGGGTCGGGGCGTCGAAGGACTGGTGGCCGAGGGCGGGGATGACCGTGTTTGAAGGGATCACGAACCGGTCCAGATCCGGATCGTCGGTCAGCACGCATCCGCCCACGTTCACGGGATGGGCGCTGTAGTTGTACAGCTCGATGTAGTCGACATCCGGCGGGTCGGTGTGGGCCAGGACCTCGTTGATCTGCACCGACCACAACGCGTTCGTGGGCGGGGCGGGATCCGCGGCCCCGGGGCTGCCGCCCAGCTCGGCGCTCGCCGTCCAGGAGCGCGGATCACCCTGGCCGTACGAGGGGCGCCACAGCACGAGCGAATGCCCCGCGCCGTCGGCCGCCACGGGCCAGGGCGCTTCGCCGTCGTATTCGACCTCCAGCAGCGTGGCCCCCTGATCGTTCTCGAGGCGCACCGTGCCCCCGCTGTTGCTGAGACGGTTGGTCGAGCCGGTGAACACCCGGTTCGTCAGGCCGGGATAGACAACCGACAGGTCGGCGGCCGAGGGCGTCGCGAGGATGTACTCCCACGCGCCGATGTACGTCTGGTCCGGGAAATCGACGTCGAGCTGACCGCGCAACCGCCAGCCGGACAGGTCTTCGGGGAAGGGCTGGGAATTGTAGATCTCCACGAACTCCGGGTTCCGTCCGTCCATCCGGTGGGCGGGATGGTACATGATCTCCGTGATGGCCAGCGCCGTGCGCCGGCTGGTCGGTCCCGGCGGCTCCGGCGTCCCCCTCAGTCTCGCCATGTCGAACAGCGGACGGGCGGGCTCCACGAAACCCGAGGAGCTGCCCGCCACGATCGTGTTGGGGGTGTGCGCGAGGTCCCGGACATTGCTCACGGAGATGACGTAGCTGAAGCCCGGCGTGCGCCCCGTCGTGCGCACGTGCACCGTCTGCCCGTCGGGTCCCATCACGGCCTCCACCGCGACCGATCCGTTGAGCAGGTAGTTGGCCGCGTTGGTCGCCGTCGCCGGATCGACCGGCTCGGAGAAACGGACGACCACCCATTGCGGGTCGGTGCCGGACGACACATTCACGAGGGTGGGCCGCACGGCGTCGGCCAGCACCCCCAGCGTCGCCACCTGGCTCGTGACCGCCCCCCAGAGGTTGGTGACCAGGCAGCGGTACACGGAGCCGGAGCTGCTGAACGGCACCTGCGTAACCGTCAGCGTATTGCTGGTCCCCCCGGCCACGTTCGTCCCGTTGCACTGCCACTGGAAACCGGCATTCAGCGGCCGCTGCACGTGCACCCAGTAGGTGGCGCTGCCCCTCTCGTTCACGAGCCGGTTGGACGGCTGCGTCGTGATCACCGGCGCGGGCATTCCGCAGGGTGTCAGGCGGGTGGCCGGGATCGGGGTCTCGTAGCTGGAGTTCGGCAACCGCCACCGCACCGCGAGGTGGTCGTTCCCGCTCCCCTCGCACCGCACCACCTCCAGGTAGTACCGGGCCCCCGCCGTGAGGGCGATGCTGCCCGACGTCTGGTTGGCCTGCGCCGTGTAGTTGTTGAGCGAAACGGAATTCGTCACATACGCGATCCGAACCTTATCGGCCGGATTCGTGCTGGTGCTGAGGAACAGGGCGCTCTCATCGTCGCTGCTGATGGAGAAGCGATAGTCCCCGCTGCTGGGCGGCGTGATCAGCGCCTGGATGCGGTCGCCGAAGTAGTCGCCGTAGTACTGCGCCACCTGCAGGGGGCCGTCGATGATGTGCTCCTCCACCGGCCGGTGGGGGTAGACCGCGTTGTTCGTCAGCGAGGTCAACCTGTTGGTGATCGTCGCGAGATTGCGGAAGACCTCGCGGAAGTACCCGCTGGTCTGGCCGGGAGCGGTGTATGCCCCCGCTCCCCACGCGCAGACCAGGACTGCAGTGCGTACACGCATCCGGCTGAACATAAGCCCGAACGCATAGCAGGGCGACGGCCGCAAGGCGATTCTTTTTGCATGCGGGGAGGCCGGCGCGGCGCACCCCCGCCGCGAGCGGGTCGGCGCGGGCCGCGAGCGCGGGCCGGCGCGCTCATTCCGATGCGGCCGGCCGGACCACATCCGCCTTCCTCTCCGAGGGCGTGACCTCCAGCCGCGTCAGCCGTCCGCCGCGGACCTCCCCCTCCACCACCGTCCGGCGCGGGGCGTGCAGCCTGAAGCTGACGTCCCAGCCGCGCGGCCAGGCGGGCAGCAGGAAGATCCGCTCGCCCTCCGCCTGCAGGATCATCGCCTGCAGCGCTTTCATGAGGACGCCGCCATGGTCCTGGTCCGGCACCCAGTCGTAGTTCGGGCCCCAGAAGGCCGGAAACCGCGAATTCGGATCGCGCTGACGCGCGCGATTCACCAGGTTGCTCCGGGCCTGCTCCGCGAGGCCGAGATAGGCCATGAAGATGTCGTCCTGCCGCCAGCCCTGATGGCCGCGGTCCCATGCATGCGAGAGGGCCTCGACGCCCAGCCGCGCGTTCTCCTTCTCGAACGAGACCTGCCGGAACGGGAAGACCGCGTAGAGCTCGGGATTCTCGATATTCCGCTTGTCGGCAAACCGGGCGGCGGGCGCGAGCATGCGCACCCCCCCGGCGTCGCGGGTCGGCAGCGGCGGGAGCTTCGCCGCGAAGGCGCGCCACGCCTCCCGGTCCGCCGCCCGCGTCAGCCCCTCGGGCAGGGCCAGCAACCGCTGCGTCACCGCGTGCAGGCCGGCCAGTTCGGGCATCGGATTGGTGCAGTCCCACCACGTCTCCACCGCCTGCGAGGGATGCATGACCAGCTTCCCATCCGCACCGGTGGGGTAGTACTGGTCGAAGAACAGAAGGACCTCGCGCGCCACGGGCAGCAGCGTCCGACCAAGGAAATCACCGTCCAGCGTGTGATCGTAGTAATCGAGCATCATCCACACGAACTCCGGGCCCGACACCCATTCCCACTTGTGCCACCCGCTCTCCTGCAGTTTGTCGGTCCGTTCGGCGGCGGGTTTCCACCCGTAGGTCTCGCTGAACACCGCGCCCCAGAAATAGATGCATTCCGGGTAGTAGATCCCCCCGTGCCCGAAGTAGCGGCGCACCCGCTCCCGGCCGACCTCGAAAACCGGTCCGGCATACATGCGGAACAGCGGTTGCTGCAGATCGAAGTCGCCCGACGTGCACAGGCTGATGTAGGGCAGGCGCGTGTTCTGCCACCAGTAGCCCGGTCCCCACCGGCGGTAATCCGCGCCCCCCGGCCCCTGCGCGAAGGGCACGGTGAAGATCGAGCCGTTGAACTTGATGGGGAAGTCCCCGCGCCCGGCGCAGGCGGTGATGAAGCGCTGGAGCACGTAGCCGCGTGTGACCACGGCCGCATCGGAGAGCGGATCCGCGCGCGACTCATCCAGGATCTTCCCGTCCAGGTACAGCCGCCGAAGGCCGTTCGACGGCTCGACCACGAGCGCCACGTGATGCCAGCGGTCGCGCGTGAACGCGTCCTTGAGCGCGAACTGATCCCTCCCGCAGATGAATCGCAGACTGCGGCCGGGATGCGTGTCGATCAGAAAACCGTCCGAGCCCCCCGGGGTGATCCGGTCCACGATCCGCCCCCCCGCGGGCGGGAGCGCGCCCGGCCGGATCCATGCCTCGATGGTCAACGCGCCGCCGAGCTGCTCCTCGACCGACTCGAGCCTCGTGCCGGGCGCGACGTTCGTCCATGAGCCCGACAGTCCGGACCGGGCGGTCAGCGCCTCACGGTTCCCCCCGGCCAGCGCGGCGATCTCCTCCCCCCCCAGACCGCGGCGAAAGAAGCTCACGCGTCCGAGGTCGCCGGCGAACCGGTTCGCGCCCTGCTGGTCCTCGCCGATCTTCAGCGGCAGGCGGTTCGGCGGCAGGACCGGAGGCGGAGCGGCGCGGGGCTCCTCGACGAAGATCCAGCTCCGCGACCAGAACTCGCGCCACCATGCCTCGTGGGCCGCGCGCGAACGTTCGGGAGGCTCCTCCGACGCCGACGCGACAAGGCGGTTCGCGTCCCGCGTCCACTCCTCCACCGTCGCGGGGTGCTTCGTCAGGACGTGGACGCGGATGCGGTGCGACTTCGCGGGCGCCGCGACCAGCGCGCGCTCGTCGACCGCCCGGCCGCCCTCCGCCGTGATCACCGCCCCGAACGTCCGGTGCAACAGCGGATCCTCCCGCAGCAGGCCGTCGAGCCCCTGGAGTTTCATCGTGAGATCGGGTCCCACCGACTTGACGTTGCGGTGGCACCACCCGATCCGGTCGGCGAGGCCGCTCAAGACCGTGTCCGGTTCGACCACCGTCGGGCCTTCCATCTGGTTCGGCTTCGCGCGATTGAGCATCACGTCGCTGCACTCGATCGACGGCAGCGTGTACGGGTTGGTGCGCCACAGCTCGAAGGAGACGGTCGCGGTCACGGGCTCCGCGTGCCGGCTCTCGACGTGGATGACCGGACGGTGGGCGTCGACCCACACATCGATCTCGGATGGCGGACGGGGGATGGCGGATTCGGCGCCGGCCCGGACACGAAGCGTGGCGGTGGCGAGGTCGAGCTCCTGGCGGAATCCGCCGCCGGCCGCCGGCCGCGCGGGATCGAAGCGCACCCGCACCTTCCCCACCTTGGCGAGACGGGCGTTGTCCTCCCACGCGTCGGTCTTGCCGATGAAGAAGCAGAGGTCGCCGTCGGGGTCCACCCAGGCATTCAGACCGATGTCGCCGTTGCCGAGCGGCATGGAGCCCTGGTGATCCGGGCTCGGAGAGGTCCAGACCACGTTGTACTCCGCCAGCTCCGGCGGGAGCCCGTCGCCCGCCATGGCCGCCGCCACCGCCAGGACCGCGAGACCCGGCAAGATCATGCTCCCGTTCATGTCCATCCCCCTTCGCATGTTCCACCGCGCCCGCCCCGCCCGCTCGCTCAACGACCCGCGACGGACGACCGGACCTGGGAGCGAATATACCATTTCCATGATACGATCGTATCATGAATTCGGTATATTCTCGGCGGCGACCGCGACGCGCGGAGGGGCGGTCCGGGCGGCTGCCGGACGTGAGGGGGCAGCTCTTCCGGTCACGGGCCCATGAGCCGACGGGCGGGGTCCGGTCGACAACGCCGGCACCGTGATCCTCTGCCGGCGAGGCGTGTTGGCGTCTCGCCACCATGGCGGCGGAGGCGCGGGGATCGACGCAAAATCGTCGCATCTTGCCGGGGAACCCTCTATCATCCCGCCCCTGTTTTCCTTTGAGGAATGCCATGATGACATCGCGCGAGATCCGGCAATCGTTTCTGGACTACTTCCGGCGGCAGGGGCACGAGATCGTCCCCAGCTCGCCGGTCGTGCTGCCCTCCGATCCCACCCTCCTTTTCGCCAACGCCGGGATGAACCAGTTCAAGGAGATCTTCCTCGGCGCCCGCGCGCCCGCCGCCCGCCGCGTCGCCGACACCCAGAAGTGCATCCGCGTCAGCGGCAAGCACAACGATCTGGAGGAGGTGGGGCGCGACACCTACCACCACACGTTCTTCGAGATGCTGGGCAACTGGTCCTTCGGCGACTACTACAAGCGCGAGGCCATCGCCTGGGCGTGGGACCTCCTCACCGGCGTCTGGCGACTGCCGAAGGCCCGCCTGTGGGCGACGGTGTACGCGTCCGACGAGGAGGCGGTGCGCCTCTGGCGGGAGGGGACCGACATCGACCCGGCGCACATCCTCCGGTTCGGCGAGAAGGACAACTTCTGGGAGATGGGCGAGACCGGCCCCTGCGGCCCCTCTTCCGAGATCCACATCGACCTCACGCCCGACGGCTGCCCGCCCGCCCACGTGAACGCCGGCCGCTCCGACGTGATCGAGCTCTGGAACCTCGTGTTCATGCAGTACAACCGCCGTTCCGACGGCTCGCTGGAGGACCTGCCGGCCAGGCACGTCGACACCGGCATGGGATTCGAGCGCGTGGCGGCCGTGCTCCAGGGCCACAAGTCCAACTATGACAGCGACGCCTTCACGCCCCTGATCGACGCCGTCCGCGAGATGTGCGGCCGGCCGTACGAGGGGGAGACCGCGGTCGCCATGCGCGTCATCGCCGACCACATCCGCGCGCTCTCGTTCGCCATCGCCGACGGCGTCCTGCCCTCCAACGAGGGCCGGGGCTACGTCCTGCGCCGGCTCCTGCGGCGCGCCGCGCGCTACGGGCGGAAGCTGGGCCTGGAGCGCCCCTTCCTCGGCGACCTGCTGCCCGTGCTGATCGGCGTCATGGGCGACGTGTTTCCCGAGCTCGAACGCCACCGCGCGCAGATCCAGCGGGCGTTGAAGGCCGAGGAAGAAGGCTTCGCCCAGACGCTCGACCGCGGCATCGCGCTCTTCGAGGACGTCGCCGCCGGCGTCGCCCGCGGCGGCGGCCGGGTGTTCCCCGGCGACCAGGCGTTCAAGCTCTACGACACCTACGGCTTCCCGATCGACCTGACGCGGCTGATGGCCGGCGAGAAGGGCCTGGAGACGGATGAGGCCGGATTCGAGCGATGCATGGACGAGCAGCGCGAACGCGGCCGCCAGGCGCGCAAGGGCGGCGCCCGGAAGGAGGCCGATGCCGTGGCGGACCTCGTCGCGCGCGGCCTGCGCTCGACCTTCACCGGCTACACGGAGGTCGCCGGCGAGGCCGAGGTGCTTGCGATCCTCGTCGATGCCTCGCCGGTCGACGAGGCCGCCGAGGGCTCGGAAGTCGAGGTCCTGCTCGATCGCACGCCGTTCTACGGCGAGGCCGGCGGCCAGGTCGGCGACATCGGCGTCCTGACCTGGGAAGGCGGAGAGGTCGCGGTTTCCGACACTCGGAAACCCGCGGAGGGGCTGATCCTGCACTGCGGAAAGGTCGCGCGCGGGACGTTGCGGGCCGGGCAGCGGCTCGCCGCCTCGATCGACGGCGACCGCCGCCGCGCCCTGATGGCGCATCACACCGCCACGCACCTGCTCAACGCGGCGCTGCGCGAGTTCGTCAGCCCGCAGGTCAAGCAGGCGGGTTCGTACGTGGCGCCCGAGCGGCTGCGGTTCGACTTCACGTGGTTCGAGGGCCTGCCGCCGGAAACCCTCGACCGGATCGAGGAGCGCGTGAACGTCTGGGTGGCCGGCAACCTGCCGGTGCGCACCTACACCCTGCCGCTCAAGGACATTCAGGGCACCGACATCGTCGCGGTCTTCGACGAGAAGTATGGGGACGTCGTGCGCGTGATCGAGATCGCGGGCGTCAGCCGGGAGCTCTGCGGCGGCACGCACGCGACGCAGACGGGCCAGATCGCCCTCTTTCGCATCGTCTCGGAGAGCTCCGTCGCCGCCGGCGTGCGGCGCATCGAGGCCGTGTGCGGCCTGCCCGCCTACCAGTGGACGCGCCGGCAGAACGCGCTGGTCAAATCGCTGTGCCGCCGGTTCAGCGCGTCGGAGGAGGAGCTGGCGGACCGGATCGACGGCGTCGTCGAGAACAGCCGCCGGCTGGAGAAGGAGCTCAAGCAGCGGGCGGAGGCGGCGGCCCTCGGGCGGATCGACGACCTGCTGGGACGGACGTGCGAGATCAAGGGCGCCCCGGCGCTGCTCGCGCACGTGGGCGAGGTCGACATGGATCCGCTGCGCGCGATGCTCGACGCCCTGCGCGCGAAGATGCCGCGGGGGCTGATCCTTCTCGGCAGCAGCGCGGGCGGGAAGGCGAGTTTCGTCGCATCGGTGAGCGAGGACCTCATCGCCCGCGGCCTGCATGCCGGGAAGCTGATCGGGCAGGTGGCGAAGATCGCCGGGGGCGGCGGAGGGGGGCAGGCGGCCAAGGCGCAGGCCGGGGGCAAGGACGGCGCCAGGGTGTCTGACGCCATCGCCGGGGCCGTCGGTTTCGCGGAGGCGATGCTGAAGTCGTGAGGCGGTGAACACGCGGCCCGCGCGCTTCCGCCGCGCCGCCCCGCCGCGCGTATCCGTGCCCGTCGCCGTGCCGCGCGGTCAAGCACTTCGGCGCGCGGCGTCGCGGTCCCGCCCCGGACGGTGCGGCATGAGGAGAACGGTCATGGGTCCGGCAGGCATCGACGTTCGCGGTTCGGAAGAGGTCCCGGACGGCTTCCTGGCCTTGCCGGCCGTCGTCTACCGACACGACCCGTTCTACTGCATGACCCCTTCGGACGCGGTGCGCGCGGACGTCCTCCGTCCGTCGTTCCGGGAGCGGCAGGAGGTCCTGGTGGCCTCGCGGGGTTCCCGGCCGGTGGCCCGGGCGGTGGCCCGGCTGTCGCCCGCCCTCCGCGACCCGACGGGCGCCCCCTGCGGCACGATCGGTTTCTTCGAGGCGCTGGACGACGCGGAGGCCGTGCGCGCGCTCTTCGATCGAGCCGTCGCGTGGCTTCGCGGCCGCGGCGCGGGCGCCATCCTCGGCCCGATGAACGGCGACACCTGGCACAGCTATCGCCTGAACATCGGCCCGTTCGACCGACGCCCCTTCCTGATGGAACCGTACCACCCGCCGTACTACCGGGCGCTGTGGGAACGCCAGGGATTTCAGCCGCTCGAGGGATACTCCTCGGCGTTCATCGCCCGCCTGGATGCGGCGATCGGGAATACGGAGGCGATCGCCCGCCGGTGCGAGAAACGCGGGTACGTGCTGGAGCGGTTCCGCCTCGACCGTTTCGAAAGCGAGCTGGCCCGCCTCCACGCGCTTTCCTGCGCGATCTTCGAAGGCAATTTCCTTTACTCGCCCCTCACGCGCGAGGAGTTCATCGCGCTCTACGCCGACGCCCGGCGGCTGCTGGATTCGGATCTGATCTGGTTTGCCCGCTCGCCCGCGGGCGCGGACGCCGGCTTCGTGTTCGCGTTCGCGGATTGCCACCGCGCGGTCCGGGCCATGAAGGGCCGGCGTTCGTTGCCCGCGAAGCTGAGATTCCTTATCCTGAAGGGGATGACGGACACGGTGAACGTCAAGACGCTGGGCGTGCGGCCGGAAGTACGCGGCTCCGGGGTGGCGCTGCTGTTGATGAACCGCGTCTACCGCGCGATCCGCGAGAAGGGATACCGCCGCGCGAACCTGTGCCTCATGCGCGACGGCAATGCGTCGGCGCGCATGGACGGCGGACAGGGGCAGCCGCTGCGGCGCTACGTCCTGTACCGATTGGAGGAGCGGGCGACGACGGCATGAGCGAAGACCCCAACGTGGTGGAACGGCTGAGGCGGTCGGCCGGGCGCGTGCCGGACCGGCCGGCCCTGATCGTGCCGGAGGGCGGATGCCTGACGTTCGGCGCGCTCTGGGACCGCGTCGGCCGCGCCGCGGCCGGCTTCCGTCGCGCCGGGGTGCAGCCGGGCGACCGCGTGATCTGCATGCTGCCCATGTCGGCCGAGCTCTACGTGGTGCTGCTCGGCCTGCTCCACGCGGGCGGCGTCGCGGTCTTCGTGGACCCGTGGGTGGGGATGCGGCAGGTCGCCGCCTTCGCCGCCTTCGCGGAGCCCCGCGGATTCGTCGGCGTTCCGAAGAGCCACGCCCTGCGCCTGCTGCACCCCCTCCTCCGCCGCCTGAGCGTCACGGTCACCACGGGCCGCCGCCTCGGACCGGTGCCGGCGGCCGCGACCCTGCGCGAGCTGCTGGACGCCCCCGGCCGCGACGACCCGCTCGCCCGCTCGCCGGACGATCCCGCGCTGATCACATTCACGTCGGGATCGAGCGGAACGCCGAAAGGGGTCAATCGAACCCACGGCTTCCTGGCCGCCCAGCACGAGGCCCTGCGCGAGGAGTTCCCCTGTCGCGACGAGGACGTGGACATGCCCATGTTCCCCGTGTTCGCCCTCAACAACCTCGCCCTGGGGGTCACGTCCGTGATTCCCGACATGGACTTCCGCCGCGTGGCCGACGTGAACGCCGACCGGATCCTGGAGCAGATGGCCGCGCACGGCGTGACCACGTGCACGGCCTCGCCGCCGTTCTTCCATCGTCTGGTTCAGCGGATGCGCGCCCGGCCCGCGGCGCGCCCGATGCTCCGCCGCCTTCTCACCGGCGGCGCGCCGGTTTCGGACGGGGACCTGGCGGCCTGGCGCGACGTCCTGCCCGGAACGGAGATGGTCGTCGTGTACGGCTCCACGGAAGCCGAGCCCGTGGCGCACATCGACGCGGCCGAGCGCCTGGCCGCGCGCCGGCAGCGCCCGGATCCCGCGCCCGGCTACTGCCTGGGACGCCCCTCGCCACGCATCGCCGCCCGGATCATCCGCGCGACGAAGGACGCCGTGGCGCTCGGACCGAAGGAATGGGCCGAGCACGAGGTCGGACCCGGCGAGATCGGCGAGCTGGTGGTCACGGGCGCGCACGTGTGCAAGGACTATTTCCGGAATCCGGCGGCGGTGGAGGCGGTGAAGATCCGCGACTCGGACGGCGCGATCTGGCACCGGATGGGCGACACCGTCTACCGCGACGACGCCGGCCGCCTGTGGCTGGCGGGACGGGTCCACTCGACCATCTGGCGCGCCGGCCGGCCCGTCCATCCGCAGCTCGTGGAACAGGCGGCGCGCCAGGCGGGCTATCCGGAGTCGGCCGCGGTGGGCGTGCCTGACCCGCGCCTGGGGGAACGGGTCGTGCTGGTCCTCCGCGGGGCGAATCCCACGACCGCCGAACGGGCACGGGACGCGCTGGCGGGCATGGGCTTTCCCGTGGACGAGGCCGTCGGGACCCGCCGGGCCTTTCCGATGGACCCGCGCCACAACGCCAAGGTCGACTACCCTCGCCTGCGGAAGAGGGTGCAGGAGGGAAGGCCGTGAGCTCGAAGGTTGCCGCGGTGACCCTGGCCGATCCGTTCCCGCGCCGCCTGTGGGCCTACCTGCTGGAACGATTCAACCCGTACTCGAACATGCTGCTGATCGTCAGCTACTACTCGTCCAACCAGTTCCTGGCGCAGCTGCTGACGCACCCCGGCGAGGCGGTGTCCTACTCCCTCCGGTCCGTGGCCGGCGCCGTCATCATGCTGTGCATGTTCTTCCATCTCCGCGTATTCGACGAGCACAAGGACTACGAGGAGGACGGCCTCCATTTCCCGAACCGCGTGCTCCAACGGGGGCTCATCACGCTGCGGGACCTGAAGAGGCTGGGCGCGGTCGCCCTGGCCCTGGAGCTGGCGCTCGGCGCCCTGCTCGGCCCCGCGGCGCTGATCGCGGTGGGGTTGGCCATTGCGTTCTCCCTGCTGATGCTCCGCGAGTTCTTCTGCCGCGCCTGGCTCAAGCGGCATTTCCTCCTGTACGCCGCCTCGCACATGCTGATCATGCCGCTCTTCGCGCTGGTGGTGTACAGCGTGACGACCGGCCGCTATCCGTGGCAGGCCCCGTTCTGGTTCGCGTTCTACGCCTTCGTGGGCTTCTTCGTGACGTTTAACTGGGAAGTGTCGCGCAAGATCCGCGCGCCCCAGGACGAGATTCCGGGCGTCGACAGCTACACCCGCGTCTTCGGCACCTACGGCGCCGCCCATGTCGTGCTGCTGATCCGGCTGGTGGACACGGCGATGGTCGCCCTGGTCGGATGGGCGGTCGGCGTGGCCCCGTGGTTCTACGCCGCGCTGGTCGCGCTCTTCGGCGTCTGCCTCATCGGCTTCTTCGACTACCGCTTCCACACGAGCACGCGCACGGCCAGGCGCATGGAGGCCTACGCGGGCATGTACATCGTGGCCTTCGACCTGATCCTCGCCACGGAGATCCTCCGCATGCAGGGAGTACGATGGCTGTGAACCACCCGAAGACGCTGCTGTTCCTGCCGGGAAAGGGGGACCCGGCGCCCGCCGCGGCGAGCGTGGGCGGCAAGGCGGCGAACCTCGCCCGACTGCAGGCCATGGGCCAGACGGTTCCGCCCTGGTTCGCCGTCACCGCCGAGGCCTTCGACCTGGCGCTGGCGGAAGCGGGGCTCGCAGAGCGCCTCGACGGCATCCTGGCCGCCCTCCGCGATCCCGCGGGAGTCGCCGGGGTCTCGCGGGCCGCCCGCCGCGCGATCGGCGAGATGCCGATCCCGGCGCGGCTGCGAACCGAGGTGACCTCCGCGCTCGGCGCGCTGTCCGCGCCCGACGGCTTCCTGGCCGTGCGCTCTTCGGCGGCCGGCGAAGACAGCGCCGGCCAGTCGTTCGCCGGGCTGCACGACAGCTTCCTCTTCGTGCGGGGGGCGGACGACGTGCTGGAGGCGTGCCGCCGCGTCTGGGCCTCGGCCTGCAACGAGCGGGCGCTGGCCTACCGCCTGGAACGGGGCCTCCCCCGGGCCGGCCTGCGCGTGGCCGCGGTGGTGCAGCGGATGGTGGACGCCGCCGTCAGCGGCGTGATGTTCACGGCCAATCCGGTGTCGGGATGCGCGCACGAGATCGTGATCAGCGCGGTGTTCGGAGCCGGCGAAGGGCTGGTGTCCGCCGGCCTGGACGCCGACACGTTCACGCTCGACAAGGACACCCTGGCGGCGGCGGCCCGCCTCGCGAACAAGACCGAACAGATGGTCTTCGACCGGGAGGCGGGGCACGGGTTGACCAAGGCGGAGGTCCCGCCCGAGCGGCGCGGCGCCGCGACCCTCGACGAAGCGCAGCTCCGCGCGGTCGCGGAGGCCGGACTGGCCATCGAGCGGGCGTATGGCCGACCTCAGGACATTGAATTCTGCCTCGACGGCGCGGGCCGGCTGCACATCCTCCAGTCCCGACCCGTCACCACGGCCCCCGAGTACGGCCCCGCGGCGGGGCATCGCCTGATCTGGGACAACTCCAACATCATCGAGAGCTACTCCGGCGTGACCACGCCGATGACCTTCAGCTTCATCCGCCGCGCCTATGCCACGGTGTACCGGTGCTTCGCGCAGGTCATGGGCATCCCGGCGCCGGTCGTGAGGGAGAACCAGGCCGTCTTCGAGAACATGCTGGGACTCTTCCGCGGCCAGGTCTACTACAACCTGCTCAACTGGTACCGGCTCGTGCGGCTGTTCCCGGGATTTCAGTACAACAAGGGCTTCATGGAGTCCATGATGGGCGTCAAGGAGCCTGTCGAGCTGCGCGGCGAGCGCCGGCCGCCGACGCGATTCCAGCGCTGGTTCGTCGAGCTGCCGCGGCTGGTTCGCCTCGGGCTCCGATCCCTGGGCAATTTCCTGCGGATCCGGTCGCTGACCGCCGGGTTCCAGTCGAATTTCGAACGCCACTACCGCCGGTGGGAGGCGATGGATTTCGACGGCCTTCAGCCGCACGAGGCCATGGAGGTCTACCGCGAGATGGAGGCGCGCCTGCTGTGGAACTGGCGGGCGCCCATCGTCAACGACTTCTACGTGATGATCTTCTACGGCACCCTCAAGAAGCTGTGCGCCCGGTGGTGCGGCGACGCGAAGGGATCGCTGCAGAACGACCTGATCTGCGGCGAAGGGGGCATCGAGAGCACGGAGCCGACGAGGTGGCTGCTGCGGCTCGCGCACCGGGCCCAACTGGATCCGGAGCTGCATCGCCTCCTGCGGGAGGAGACCGGCGAGCGCGCGCACGAGACGGTCCTGCGCGACCCGCGTTTCGAGGCGTTCGCGCGGGAGGTGCAGGGCTATCTGGCCCGCTACGGCTTCCGCTGCATGAACGAGCTGAAGCTGGAAGAGCACTCCCTGCAGGAACGTCCGGCCTTCCTCTACACGGTGCTGCGCAACTACCTGGTCCTCGACCGTCCGGAGGCGCTGGACACGGAGGCGATCGAGCGGCGCGAGCGTCAGATCCGGCGCGAAGCGGAGGCGCGCGCCTTCGCGGCCGCGCGGCGCGGTCTCCTCGGCCCGCTGCGGCTCCTCGTCTTTCGCCGCGTGCTGCGCAACGCGCGCCTGGGGGTCAAGAACCGCGAGAACCTGCGGTTCGCCCGGACCCGCATCTACGGGTTGTTGCGCCGCCTGCTGCGCGCGCTCGGCCGCCGCCTGGCCGCCGAGGGCGTGCTGCCGGAGGCCGACGCGGTCTTCTACCTGACGCTCGACGAGTGCTGGGATTTCATCAAGGGCACCGCCGTCACCACCGACCTGGCCGCGCTGGCGTCGCTGCGCAGGGCGGAGTTCGAGCGCTATCGAACGGAGACCGACCTGCAGCCGGACGACCGCTTCGAGACGTATGGCATGGCCTATCACCGCAACCGGTTCCGCCAGCGCGGCGGGCCGGCGCCCGCGGAGGCCGACGGCCTCCTCCACGGCATCGGGTGTTGCCCGGGCGAGGTCGAGCAGACGGTCAAGGTGCTGCGCACGCCGCGCGACGACCTGCGGCTGGCCGGCGAGATCCTGGTGGCCGAGCGCACCGATCCCGGATGGGTGCCGCTGTATCCGTCCGTCTCCGGGGTGCTGATCGAGCGCGGGAGCATCCTGTCGCACTCGGCGATCGTGGCGCGCGAGATGGGGATCCCCACCATCGTCGGCATTCCGGGGCTGACGAACCGGCTCCGGACGGGGCAGCGGGTGCGGATGGACGGGGCCGCCGGGACCGTCGAGATCCTCAGTACCACCGGGGAATGATCCCGGCGCCCTGCAGCCACCCCACGACCGCCGCGGACGCGACGGTGAGGGCGATCTGCGCGGCCGACCACTCCCGGCCGGCGGGCACGTCCGGGGCCGCGCCGATCAGCCGATCGTTGACGGCCGCGGCGGCGGCGCTCGCGCCGACGATGGCAAGAACCCCCCACCCCGTCGCGGAGGAGACCAGCCGCCATGGGGCCGCGCTCACGGCGCCGGCGGCGCCCGCCCCCGTGAGCGCCGCCAGGAGCGGCCGCCACCGGGTCGCGGGTACTCCAAGGAACACCTGGTGATTCCACAGGCTGAACGCCAGGACGGCCGCGAGCGACGCGACGAAGGGGCCGTACAGCGCCCCGGCCCCGTCGGTCATGTTCCCCGCCACGAGGATCACCAGCGGCGCGGCCACGGCGTGAAACACGGTCCGGACCCTGACCGGCGAGCGCCGCCCGCGGCCGGCCGGCCGGATGAGCCGGAACGCCGTGTACGCCAGCAGCCCGAGAAAGACGGGCAGCGCCCAGAGCTCGGACCCGAGCGACCACGTCCCGTACGCGAAGAGCGCGAAGGTGATCGTGCCGCCGACGTTGAAAGACCGGGTCCGCCGGACCACCAGGGCGACGAGGAGGACGATCAGGCCGAGGCTGGCGGTTTGATACGCGATTTCCGGCAGCGGCTTCGTCGTGATCTTGGCCAGGACCACGGCGACGCCCAGCGGCACGAACAGGTTATCGGTCCCCGACAGCGAGACGGCCTCGAATCCGGTCACGAGGGCGGCCACAAGCAGGGCCGACAGCACGCACGTGGGGCGCGGCAGATCCGTCATGAGCAGCAGGGGGAGATGGATGGCGAGGAAGGCGATCACACCGAACGCCAGCGAGCCTTCCACGCTCTTCTGCTCGTCCTCGACCTCGTAGCGGACGCGGCCGTAGCGCGAGCCGATGAGCGCGGCAAAGGCGTCGGCGACGGCCAGCACGAGCACGGAACAGACGTAGAACCACGGCGCGTGGCGGGTCAGGACGAACAGGAGGAAGATGGACAGGGGATAGTACTCGCTCCCGCGGGTGTGGCGGGCCACGCCATGCAGACTCCGGAGCAACCGAAGCCGCCTCCCGAGGGCGATGACCAGGAAGAGCGCGAGCGCCATCGCCAGAACGGTCCATGCCGACCGGAAGAGCCAGGGAAACGGAAGGCACGCCAGACCGCCGAAGAAGTGGACGAACTTGCGGGTCCGCTCGGGAGGGGCGTCCGTGCGCCGCTTCCACGCCTCCGCGAACGCCAGAAGTCCCCCGAAGACGCCGCCGAGCGCGGCCATGCCGAGCAGGTCGTGCAGGAGGGTGCTCACGAAGCGCCCCCGTGAGGACGCCGATCCCGCCGGCACTCCTCCACGACGAAGGCGCTGTAGAAGAAGGCCCGGTCCCGCCGGGACAGGTGGGCCGAGAGCTCGGGCAGGCCCTGCAGGTCCGTGTCGAGCTCCCGTGGGTGCGAGCGGGGGGCGAGCATGTTCCAGTACGCGAAACGGGCGCCGGGACGCGCATGGGCCAGCAGGCGGCGGAAGACGTCGGCGCACGCGGCGGGATCGAGATACTCGAAGATGTCGGACAGGTTGAATCCGTCGAAGCCGCCGGCGGCGTGCGCTTCCGCGGCCTCCTGCGCGGACCCTTCAAACAGCGTGAGGCGGTCCACTCCGGCGCGCAACGCGTCGAACCGCCCGCGCTCCAGGTAGGGCGGCAGGACGTGCGAGAAGTTGCCGGTGAGGATGTAGTCCAGGTAGGGATTGGTGTCGGTGGGCAGGTCCGTGAGGGCATGGCGGGCCCGCGCCATGATCCGCTCGGCCACCGAGCCCTCGACGTACCGGAAGAACTCCGGATCCCGGCCGAGGCGGCCCATGACGAAGCGGCTGAAGAAGACCCGGAACAGCAGACGCCACCGCCGGTTGTTCCAGGTGCGGTCGTAGAAGGCGTGTCGCTCCGGGGCGGACTTGGCGGCCAGAAGGCGGTCCACGCGGCCCCGCCCGTGCGCCAGGGGCAGCACGAAGCGGCGGAACAGGCGGAAGTACCGCTCGAACCTGCCCGCGTGAACGAGGCCGATCCGCAGGCCCTCGGCGTTGGCCTCCCAGAAGGCCGCGGCGGACGGCGACAGGAGCGCGCGGAGCGAGGCGTAGACGGCCAGTCGGTCCTTCGATGGGCGAACGCCCAGGAAGGCCAGGACCTCGGCATGGTCCAGGCGACGGATGGCGGCGACCTTGAGTTCCACGCAGGCGAGCTGGGCGGGATTCAGGTCGGCGGCCACCACCTCCGCCCCGGCGGCCGCCAGGGCCAGGGAATTGTCGCCGCCCGATGCGATCGAAAGAAGGCGCCGACCCGGTCCCGGACGGAGCGCCTCGATCAGCAGCTCCGCGTCCTCCCAGCAGTTGGCATAGCGGATGAAGTCGAAGCGAACCCGGTCCTCGATCGCGGCCGTCATGGGCTAGTTCTTCTTGCGGCCGTATCGCGCGTGAGCCGAGGCGAATTCGCCCGCGGCCAGGGCGCCGATGATCGAAAGCTCGCCCGCCAGCACGGTCGCCGCGCAGATCTCGGCGAACCGCCGGGCGGAGTTCTCGCCGGAGCAGCCCAGCATGTCGAGGCACTCCCGCGCGGTGGGCAGATGCGTGCCTCCGCCCACGGTGCCGACAATCAGGTTGGGCAGGCTGACGCAGAGGTACAGTCCTCCGTCGTCCGTGACCGCCATGTCGGTCATGCCGATCGCCGCCTCGGAGACGCACGCCACGTCCTGTCCGCAGGCGATGAACAGGGCCGCGAGCGGATTGGCATAGTGGCCCTGCACGCCGATGGAACCGCTCAGCGCGCCGCCCAGGGTGGCGACGTGGCCGTAGTCGACGAACTCCGCCGGGGTCACGTGCAGGGTCCGATGAAGCAGGCGGGCGGGGATGACCGCCTCGGCGGTCGCCTTCTTCCCCCGTGCGGTCAGGAACGAGAGCATGGTCGCCTTCTTGTCGCCGGACATGTTGCCCTCCACGTACCAGCGGCGCGGTTTGACGGGCGACTGCGCGACCAGGGAGCGACAGATCGCATCCGTCGCCAGGGTGACCATGTTCTGCCCGGCGGCGTCCCCCGTCTGATACTCCAGCCCGAGGTAGAGCGTCCGGCCGACGAGGGTGGTGCGGAAATCCACGAGCGCGCAGTGACTGGACTCCTCCGAGACCAAAGACTGGAATCCCGGAGCGCGCCCGATGACGAATTCCAGGAACAGGCAGGCGTCCACCATCCGTTCGAACACGAAGCACGGCGCCCGCGTGACGGCTTCCGTCAGACAGATGACCGTCGCCCCGCCCGCCTGACTCAGGACGTAGGCGCCCCGGTGGCAGGAGGCGACCAGCGCGCCCTCGGTCGTGGCGAGCGGCACGTAGAAATCGCCGTTCGCCTCCGTGCCGTTGACGCGCAGGGGGCCGATGACGCCCACCGGAACCTGGGAAAAACCCACCAGGTTCTCGATGTTCCCCGCGAGGGTCTCGGGGTGCGGTGCGGCCGCGCGTCCGGCAAGGGCGTCCAGGCTCACGCCCCGCTGGCGAAGCCACTGCTGCCGGCGGGCGAGGCCCGCGCCCGTATGGTCGTTGCCGGCCGGGACCCGTTCCTTCAGCGGGCGGTCCGCCGGCGGGCATGGCCGCAACCGCCTGCGATAGGTGTCAACATCGGCCTGCCCCAGCAGGCGGTCACGGATGCTCTCCGCCGTCTTCCTCGTCACGCTCATCTCTGACTGCCCTTCGCCGTGTTCCCGCGGATGCACCGATACGCTGCCCGTCCCCGTGGAGCCGCGGTCTTCCGTCCTTCAACCGCCGGCTATTCATACTACCCGCCCGCGCGCGATTCCAGCCGCGTCTCCGCCGGCCGGGAGGAGCGAAGCATGCGCAGGGGAGGGAGACGGGCGGACCGCGAGGCCGCGGTCCCTCCCGTCCTCGGTGTCCTGCCGGCAGCCATTCGCATCAGGAGGCGATTGTGCCTTCGGGGTCGGTATCGGAATCGGAATCGAATTCCCCTTGGTCTTGCCGATGCCGATACCGATTTCGATTTCGACGCCAATGGTCCTTGCGCCATAATGGAAATGGCCGCCCTGCCGGTGGGGGGCATGCTCCCCTCGGCACGCGTCAACCGGGATCGGGTTGTGGGCGAAAGCCCGCCTGGCGATGCACCTGTGGTCTGGTCAGAGAGGATCCGGTCTATTACTCTGCGGCGGCATAGGAGACCGCGGTCCGCGGCGCGAGCGTCATGCCGGATGTGCCCGGTGAACGGAACGTGGGCGATGGCCAGCGGGAACGGTGAGTTTGATGAGAGAGAAGAGCCGATCGTCGAGGAGGCCCGCGGTGGCCGACAGCCCCTTTCCCACCCGGCCGCGCCCGTATGGCCCTCTCCGTGATACGGAGGGTTGACGGCGCCATGCCCGGAATCGACAAATCGCTGCTCGCCCGGCGATTCGGCAAGAGAGTGGAATCCTACGAGGATGTCACGCCGGTCCAACAACGGATGGCGGAAACCCTGATGGGACAGATCGTATCGCGGTTCAACGGCCGCCTCCCCGCACGCATTCTGGAACTCGGCTGCGGCACCGGCCGGCTCACCCGGCGCCTCCTCGAAGTCTTCCCGAAGGCCGAACTCACCGCCGTGGACATCTCCGGTGAAATGACGCGGCACGCGGCGAGAACCTGCCCCTCCGCCTCGTTCGTCGTCGCGGACGCGGAAGCGTACCTTCGCCACGCCGCGACGCGCTTTGACCTGATCGCGGCCAACGCCGCGGTGCAGTGGTTCGAGACGCCCCAGTTCAGTCTGCCCCTCTGCCGGTCCCGGTTGACCGAGAACGGGCGCCTCGCCGTCGCCACGTTCGGGGAGCGCACATTCATGGAATTGCACGAGGCCTTCCGCCTGGCGCATGCCGAGACGGGCGTGGCCGAACTGCCGCACGCACTGACCCTGTATTCGGCGGGCTCCTGGCGCGCCCTGTTCCCCGATGCCGAGATCCTCGAGGAACGGGACGTGCGACTCTTCCCGAGCGTGCGTGCCTTCCTCCACTCCGTGCAACAGACCGGCGCCGCGTACGCCCCGACCGATTCGGCCTTTCTCCCGAGGCGCCTTCTCCGCGCGATGGTGCGCCACTACGGCCGCCACTTCGGCGTCGCCGGCACGACCGATATCAGGGCCACCTACCATATCCTCTTCGTTCATTGCCCGGCGGAGCCCCAGCAGTCCGCCCTCGAGGCCGCTTCATGAAGGCAGCCGACCACCGCCTGATACTGTTCGGCGCCGGCGGCCATGCCAAGTCCGTGATCGGTGTCATCGAGGTCGCGAAGGCGTGGCGGGTGGTCGGATTGGTCGAGGATGGCGAGGATCGCGTCGGACAGAGGGTCCTGGGCTACGAGATCCTCGGCGGCGCCGACGCGCTTGCCCGGGCAAGGGCAGACGGCGTCGTCCGTTTCTTCGTGGCCGTGGGCGACAATGTCGCGCGGGGCGCCATCGCCCGACGGATGGTCGCGGCGGGCTTCAGCCCGGTGAGCATCATCCATCCCTCGGCCTTCCTCATGAAGAACGCCGCGATCGGGGAAGGGGTCTTCCTGCATTTCGGCTCGGTCGTGGGCCCGGACAGCACCGTCGGAAGTCACACGATCGTGGGCGCCCACGCGGCCGTGGGTCATGACAGCACGGTCGGCGATTGCGTCCACCTGGCGGCGGGCGCCCGCATGGGGGGGCACACGAAGATCGGAGCCTGCTCCCTCCTGGGGATGGGCGCGGTGGTCCTGCCGGGGGTCACGATCGGCAGGAACGTCTCCGTCGGGGCCAACGCCGTTGTTCATCGCGATCTTCCCGACCGCTCCGTGGCGGTGGGCAATCCCGCGCGCGTCGTGCGAAGGAACGAGGGGCCCGACGTCGGATGACGTCTGTCCCGGACCGTGCATCAGGCGGGAGGGGGGGGCAGCGCTCCCCCGGAGTCTATGGACTACGACAGAGACCAAGTGGACGAAATGACGCTCGCCCTGCTCTACCTTGTCATGTCCCGCGGGCGTGAAGGGGGGCGGGCCTCGAAAGGCTTCGACCTGGAGACGATGCACCGTCTCTACGTGAAGGGCTGGATCCTGGAGCCGAAGATGAGGGACATGACGGTCGGCCTCACCCCGGAGGGCGCCAGGAAATCGGAGGAGTTCTTCCGCAGGCATTTCGAAAGGAGATGACCATGAAGATCGGATTCCACACCGACGCGTTCAACACGAGCTACAAGAGCTTCGAGGCGTGCCTTCAGTGGGCGCAGAGGAACGACGTGCACTGGATCGAGTGCGGCCTGATCGACGGCGTGAGCTGGCTTCACGGTCTGGGCTACCAGCCGCACGGCTACTTCACGACCAAGCCCGCGATGATGAAGAAGATGCTCGCCTTCTGCAGCAGCCCGTACTTGCGGATGAACATGGATACGGGCAATACCTTCATCGCGGGGCAGGATCCGGTGGCGTTTCTCAAGCGGTTCCTCGCGAAGGTGAGCCACGTCCACGTCAAGGACGTCTCCGAGTCGCTGGCGGCGGCGGTCCGCGGCAACCAGACGGGCATCGCGGTCAGCCAGTGTGCCATCGGCGAGGGGGTCAACGCGGACAACATCAAGGCCTGTCTCGCCCTGCTGCGCGATGCCGGTTACACCGGCGTGCTGAGCATGGAGTGCGAGGGCCAGGGCGGTCCGATGATCGAACGTTCGCTGGCGTGGCTGCGCCGGACGCTGAAGGAACTGGGAATTCCGGAGGAGAAATAGCCCCTGCGCGAGCGCCACGCACAGTCCCGCGTGGGGGCCATTCTCTTCTCCTCGCCGTTCCGCCCGCGCTCGAACGTCCGTCGGCAAAGTCGTGCGCGCGCCCCTCCTCCGCGCTATGATGCGCGGCATGAGGCGACGGACCATGGATGGGGGAGAGGTTCGCCATGACTGAGCGTCCACACGAGCGCGGTCCGCGCGTCTCGTCGTTCGCCTGGCTCAACGCGACGCAGTTCGGCGGGGCGCTGAACGACAACCTGTTCAAGGGCTTCCTGCAGTTCTTTCTTCTCGCCGCCTTCCCGGCGCGCAAGCACGAGATCCTGGCCATCTCGATGACCATGTTCGCCCTGCCGTTCCTGCTCTTCACCTCCTGGACCGGCGTTCTGGCCGACCGGCTGAGCAAGCGCACGATCATCGTCGCCGCCAAGGGGCTGGAGATCGTCGTAATGGCCCTCGGGCTGGCCGCGTTTGCCGCGCGCAGCGAGCATGCCCTCTACGCCGTGATGTTCCTCATGTCGGCCCAGAGCGCGCTGTTCGGCCCTTCGAAGTACGGCATCATCCCGGAACTCGTCGAGCGGGATCAGCTGTCGCGGGCGAACGGTCTGCTGACGATGTACACGTACCTGGCGATCATCCTCGGCTCGGCCGTCGCCCCGTTCCTCGGCGAACAAACCGGCGGTAATTACACGCTCGCGCAATGGACCTGTGTCGCCATCGCGATCGCCGGCACGGCGACGGCCCTTCCCCTCCGCCGCACCGCCCCGGCCGGGTCGACCAGGCGGCTGAGCCCCTTCTTCCTGCGCGACATCTGGCGCACGCTGTGGTCGATCCGCGGCGACCGCTACCTGCTGATGACCGTCATCGCCACGGCCTACTTCTCGCTCCTCGCCGCCTACATGCAGATGAACCTGACGCTGTACGGTATTGCGCACCTCGGCCTCTCCGAGACGCGCAGCGGCTACCTGTTCTTCCTCGCCGCCCTCGGCATCGCCGGCGGATCGGTCCTCGCCGGGCGCCTCTCCGGCCGCATGATCGAGTTCGGGATCGTCCCGATCGGCGCCCTCGCCCTGACCGCGTCGGCCCTGGCCCTCGCCGCCCAGCCGGAGTCCTGGGCCCTGCGCTTCGCCGTGATCCTCCTGGCCGGCGCCGGCGCGGGCATGTTCGTCGTCCCGCTCGACGCCTTCATCCAGGCGCGCGCCCCGCGCGAACGGCTGGGCGAGATCCTCGGCGCCAACAGTTTCTTGAGCTGGGTGGGCGTCCTTTTCGCGGCGGCCCTGATCGCCCTTACGGGCCTGCTGCGTCTCCGGCCGGCCGCCGGCTTCCTCGTCATGGGCCTGCTCACGCTGGTCCTCACCATCGTCACCTTCCGCGTGCTGCCCGATTTCCTGATCCGGTTCATCGTCCTCGTCATCACCCGTCTCGCCTATCGCATCCGGGCGATCGGAGGCGAGCACATCCCGGTCGACGGCCCCGCGCTGCTGATCTGCAACCACGCCTCCTACGTCGACGCGCTCCTGCTGGCCGCCACGCAGCAGCGGCGACTGCGCTTCATCATGGGTCGCGAGGTGTACGACCGGCTCCCGCGCCTGCAGCCGTTCTTTCGTCTCATGGGCTGCATCCCGATCGGGGCGAACGACCCGCCGCGGCAGCTGCTGGCCTCGATCCGGGCCGCGCGGGCCGCGCTCGACGACGGGTACATGGTCGTCATCTTCGCCGAGGGCGCCATCACCCGCACCGGCAACGTGCGCGCCTTCAACCGCGGGTTCACGCGCATCCTGAAGGGATCGTCGCACCCGATCATCCCCGTCTACCTCGGCGGCGCCTGGGGCTCGATCGCCAGCTTCTATCACGGCCGCCTGGTCCGCCACTGGCCGGCCATGCTGCGCTATCCCGTGACCGTGCTCTTTGGCCGCCCGATGCCCCCCACCGCCTCGGCCGCCGAGGTCCGGCAGGCGGTGATGGAGCTCTCGTGCGACTTCTTCAATGACCGCAGGCGCCGCCGCCGCGCGATGGCGGAGGAGTTCGTGCGGGCCGCCCGCGAGCGCTGGTCCGAGCCGATCGTCGCGGACACCACGGGGCGCTCGCTGACCTACCGCGAGACGCTGATCGGCGCCCTGGCCCTCGCGGACGCCCTGCGGGGCATCGAGGGACGGCACGTGGGCCTGGTCCTGCCGCCTTCCGCGGGGGGGGCGCTCGCGAACCTGGCCGTGATGTTCCTGGGGCGCGTCCCCGTGAACCTCAACTTCACCGCCTCCCGCGAGGCCCTGCTCTCCGCCATCCGCCAGTGCGACATCCGCACCATCGTCACCTCCCGCGCGTTCCTCGACCGGTTTCCGGGCCTGGAATGGCCCTCGACGACCGTGCTGCTCGAGGATGTCCGGGAGCGGATCACCACCGGCGCAAAACTGCGCGCGCTCCTGCGCGCCCGGTTCATCCCCGCGCGGGCGCTGGGGCGGCCGTCGGGTTTCACCGCCGACGCGGTGGCCACCGTTCTGTTCTCCTCCGGCTCCACGGGCGAACCCAAGGGCGTGATGCTCAGCCATCACAACATCCTCTCCAACATCGAGAGCCTGCGCATGGTGTTCGACATGTCGCCGCGCGACCACCTCTGCGCCGCCCTGCCCTTCTTCCATTCGCTCGGATTCACGGCCACGCTCTGGTATCCGCTGCTGAGCGGCCTGTCGTTGACCTACCATGCCAACCCCCTGGACGCGGCGAAGATCGCGGAGATCGTCCGCGAACGCCGTTCCACCATGCTGTTTGCCACCCCGACGTTCCTGCTCCTGTACATGCGCAAGGCCGCGCGGGAGGACTTCCGCTCGCTGCGCTACGTCATCGTCGGAGCGGAGAAGCTCAAGCCCCGGCTGGCCGACGCCTTCGAGGAGCGGTACGGCGTGCGGCCGCTGGAAGGCTACGGCGCGACGGAGCTGGCGCCCGTGGCCACGCTGAGCCTGCCGGACGTGGAGGTCGGCGGCGTGCGGCAGAAGGGCTGGAAGGCCGGTTCGGTCGGTCTCACCCTCCCCGGCATCGCCATGAAGCTCACCGATCCGGACACCGGCGCTCCCCGGGAGGCCGGCGAATCCGGACTGCTCTGGATCAAGGGGCCGAACGTCATGCTCGGCTACCTCGGCCGGCCGGATCTGACGGCCGAATCGCTCGTCGAGGGCTGGTACCGGACAGGCGACATCGCGCGCTTCGACGAGGATGGCTTCGTGGAGATCACCGACCGCCTCTCGCGCTTCAGCAAGATCGGCGGCGAGATGGTGCCGCATCTCGGCGTCGAGGAGGCGCTGCTGAAGCAGCTCGGCCGGTCCGATCCGGTTCTCGCCGTCACGGCCGTTCCCGACGAGCGCAAGGGCGAGCGGCTGGTGGTTCTCTTCACGCCCGCCGCGGGAGACAAGGACACCCTCGCCCAGGCTATCGAGCTCTCCGGCCTGCCGAACCTGTGGAGGCCCGGCCGCGACGCGCTCTTCGCCATCGACGCCATCCCTGTTCTGGGCAGCGGGAAACTCGATCTCGGGGCCCTGAAGTCCGCCGCCCGCGAACTGTCCGGCCCATCCCCCGCCCCCTCCAACTCCCCCTCGCCCCCCAACGCCGGATCAGGCCGCGCCTCGCCATCCCCATCGCCCTTTCAACCGTCGCCGGGAGGAACCGACGCATGAAACGCAGGGACTTCTTCTTCACCGTGGCGGCCGGGGCCGCCGTCGCCGGAATGCCCGTCACGGCCGCGGGGGCGGAGGCGAAGACGGAGAAGGGCGCGAAGGGGAAGCGCGTACCGCGGTTCGGGGACGCCCGCGACTGGTTCTTCAAGGAGCGCTTCGGCCTGTTCGTCCACTGGGGTCTGTACGCGATTCCCGGCTGGCACGAGCAGCACCAGTGGCGCGCCCGCGTCCCGCGCGCGGAGTTCGTGAAACTGGCGCAACAGTGGAATCCGGTGAAGTACCAGCCCGGCGCCTGGCTCGACCTGCTGCAGGAAGCGGGCATGAGGTACCTCTGCCTCACCGCGAAACACCACGACGGATTCTGCCTGTGGGACACGAAGCAGACGCCCTTCAACACCGTGAACACGCCCTACCGGCGCGACATCGTCGGCATGCTCGCCGAGGCGTGTCACCGGCGCCGTGTCCCCCTCTGCCTGTACTATTCCATCGCGGACTGGAATCACCCCAACTACCCCAACCAGGGGCGGCACCACGAACTCGCGGGCCCCGAGGCGGGGGACCGGCCGGATTGGGACAGGTACCTTGAGTTTCTGAAGGCCCAGGTCCGCGAGCTCTGTACGAACTACGGCGAGCTGCACGGATTCTGGTGGGACATGAACGTGCCCGAGCACAAGGATCCCGCGATCAACGCGATGATCCGCACCCTCCAGCCCGGGGCCGTCATCAACAACCGCGGCTTCGACAACGGCGACTTCGGCACCCCGGAACGCGATTACCAGAGAGACGAGGCCGGCGGCTTCGACCGGCCGACCGAGGCGTG
Source organism: uncultured Verrucomicrobiota bacterium (assembly GCA_964610105.1). Classification (GTDB taxonomy): domain Bacteria; phylum Verrucomicrobiota; class Kiritimatiellia; order PWTM01; family PWTM01; genus CAZSUU01. The sequence goes on from CAZSUU010000014.1 coordinate 40,872, forward strand.
CCAGGCGGTGGGGATGGAGAGCTGGGGCTACCGGAAGGACGAGGATTACTACACCGACCGGCACCTGATGCGCAGCATCGACCGCTATCTCGCGCGCGACGGCAACTACCTGCTGAACGTGGGGCCGATGCCGGATGGGACAATCCCCTCCCAGGCGTCATCGATCCTTCGCCGCATCGGTCGGTGGTACGGCGCCGTGAAGGAGTCGCTGGAGGACGTCGAGCCGGTCTCGCACCTGACCTCGAACCGCGGCGTCATGCTCACCCGACGCAACCGGACGCTCTACGTGCACCTCAACACCGATCCGCAGGGCGACGGCGTGAAGCTCAAACCGCTCAATGTCGCCCCCAGGAGCGCCGTGCTGCTCAACACGGGCAGGCCGGTCGATTTCGCGGTCAACCTCACGCCCGCCGACCACAGGGAGCGGAAGCCCTGCCTGCGCCTCATGCGCCTGCCGGTGAATGAGCTGTCCAACACCGTCCTGGTGGTGAGACTGGAGTTCGACCGACCGATCGAGGAACTGGTGGAACCGGCCGCCGGTCCGGACAAGATCACGGAGTGGCAGAAGTAGCGGTCTGTTGCTCCCCGGCGTTGTCGATCGCGAATGCCTGTTCCGCGCCGTCCGCACGGCGCGCCGCCCGCGTGGTGGAGGGGTGGGTTGCGCCGCAGCCCGAAAGGCGAAGGCGGAGGGGCTGCCGCGAGCCCGCTGCCGCCCTGGCGGCGGGGCGCCGGGATCGCAGCGCGGCGCACGGTGGGGTGCTCAGGGTGACGGAAATGGGAGTGTATCGGGGACGACGGAGACCCCGCTGGTGAGGACCAGCGGGTCCGTTCCGCCTGCCGGATCGGGGAAGTGCAGTTCAACCAGCAGCGCGGCCCAACCCTTCTGCGGCTTCGGCACAACGGCCTCGTAGTCGCCCGGAGACCGCGGTTTCAGTTCCTCGGCCTTCCAGGCGGGCCCGATCGCTTTCAGCATGAAGTCGCGGGCGTTGGGATTGACCGCGCGCCACGCGAGGACCTTTCGCGGCGCGTCCACGGCATGCACCCGAATCCTCCCCGGGGCCGCTTCCTCCCACGTGTAGGAGGGCATCCGGGTGCCCTGGAGCAGTGTCGCGAAGAAGGAGCGCACCGTATGGCTCGCCGTCCGGTCGAGTCCGTGGTCGGTGTTCGGCACGTAGCGGAGGTACTTGGGGCCGAGCAGGTCGTTCCAGTAGAACCGCCACGAGTCGGGCAGGAAGAACTGATCGCCCGTGGAGTTGATGATGAGTTTCGGCATCGTCAGGCGGTCCCGATAGGCCCACGGGTCCAGAACGGCCTGCGACGCCACCAGCGCCGGCTCCCCCATGCGCTCCATGACCCCCTCCCGGACGTAGTCCTGCACGGCGTCCGCATACCGGCCGTACGCGGCGCGGTGATGCCGGAACGACGGTTCGAGGTTGAGAAGGTCGATCACCTTCGGCGCCACCCCGGCCACCCGTGGATCGGCCGCCGCGGCGAGCCACGATGTCCATCCGCGCTTCGACCCCCCGGTCAGCAGGAACCGCTTCACCGGCACGGCGGTCGGAAGGCCGGTGGCGCAGTACTCGCTGACGGCGTCCATCGCCCTCGCCGCGCTCTTGGCCATCGCGAGCTGGGTCAGCCACTCCGGATCCCCGGTCTCCAGCGAACGCGCCCATGCGAACGCCAGGATCTGATCCTCGTGGCGCGGCCGCATGTCCGGATCGGAGAGGAAGGCGAGGGGCTGGTTGGGCACGTTGCCGACGCGCGCGGTCACCGCCCTCAAACGGACAGCGGTCTCCGCCAGAACATCGTTCGGCGCGGCCGGCGGAGGGGCGTCGCTCCGCCCGCCGGAGATCTCGAGGAGCGCCAGATCATGGTCCACCTCCGCCGGAACGTACACCTCCAGCCAGTGACGCCACAGGATCGGACTCACGTCCTTCCCCGTCCGCCACGCCTGCGACGCGAGGTACAGCACGCTGAACGACCCCTTCGCGCTCCTGTCGGCCCGGACGGCCTTCCACGCGTAGTTCGGATCCGGCCTGGCGATGTACTCATCCAGCGGATGGCCGATCGCCCTGCCCGTGAACCACAGGGCGAGTATCACCCATGCGGCCTTTCTCGATTTCAGAATGCCTCCCCCGCCCGCCGTCGGCACGTCTTCGCGGGCGATTTCATGCCGGCGATGATGCCGACCGAGCGACCGAAAGGCAAGCGAGGCCTCGCATCCGCCTCGGCTCCTGCAGGGTCGCATGGCCTCCAGGCAGAGCAGGAAGGCCGGGCGAAGCAGGGCCGGCGCGGGAACAAGCGCGGGGAGGGCACCGCGCCCCCACTGGGCATCATGTGTCATCCGAGGACGACGAAGCCGCGCTGTCCCTTGGCCCGAGTGGCTTCAGCGAAGCAGGCTCAGCGCGAGAGGATGAGCCAAACCCGAATGTCGAAATCCGAAGGAAGTCTGGGGCTTGCGGTTTGCGCCTTCAGGCCCCCTCCGCGTCGCACCGTGGATGGCCAGGCACACATTCAAGCACGCGAACGAGGAGGAGGCGGCTGCGCAGGAACGTGTCCAGCCTCCTGGAAGGCGCCACGATGGTGCCACACTTTGAAAAGTGTGCCGGTGGTCATGCGGGCGACGCGGCATCTGCGTGGCGATCCGGTCGGCCCTTCATGCGATGCCCGTCGCGGATGGCGCGCATCCGCGGCTTGCCGATTCGTATCCGGGAGTGTAGACCCAGTCGCATGATCCGCGGCGACCATGTCTCCGGCTCCCGAATCTCCACCACCGCCGGCATTCCGGATGGAGGACAACCGTGAAGTCGCTCTGCCTTGCTGCACTGGTTCTGGTCGGAGGGGGGCGTGCGTTCGGAGGCGATGATCTTCCAGGAGAGTTCGCCCATCCGCCGGACTCGGCCCGACCGGGCGTGTACTGGTACTTCATGGACGGCAACCTCTCGCGCGAGGGCATCACGCGCGACCTGGAGTCGATGAGAGCGGCCGGACTGGGCTGCGTGATCTTCCTGGAGGTCAACGTGGGGGTCCCGCGGGGGCCGGTGGATTTCCTGGGCGAAGCCTGGCAGGACCTGTTCGCGCACGCGGTCCGCGAGGCCGAACGGCTCGGCATCGAGATCACGCTCGGCTCGGGGCCGGGTTGGACCGGAAGCGGCGGCCCCTGGGTCAAGCCGGAGCAGTCGATGCAGCACCTGGTGGCGTCCAGGGTCGAGGCGAAGGGGCCGGGGCGGTTCACCCAGGTGCTGCCGGTGGCCCCCCCGCGACGACCTTTCTTCGGCGACGTGCCGGCGCAATTGCGGGCTTCCTGGGAGGGTTTCTACAGGGACGTGGCGGTTCTGGCCTTCCCGACACCCACGAACCCGGCGACGATCGCCGACGTGGACGAGAAGGCCCTGTATTACCGCGCGCCGTTCTCCTCGCAACCCGGTGTGAGACCGTACCTGGAGGCCCCCGCCGAGCATCCCGACGATCCCGCGGGAAGTGCGATCGCGCTGGACCGGATCGTCGATCTCACCGATCGGCTGAAACCCGATGGATCGCTCGACTGGCGGATCCCGGAGGGATCGTGGACCGTCATGCGATTCGTCAGCCGCAACAATGGCGCGTCTACCCGGCCGGCGCCCAGTCCGGGGATAGGATTCGAATGCGACAAGTTCGACTCCGCGGCTCTCGATGCCCATTTCTCCGACTATGTCGGCAGACTGCTGGGCAAGGTTGGACCGCGAAGGAAGGGGGCGGGATGGACCACGCTGCACATCGACAGCTGGGAGATGGGCGCGCAGAACTGGACCCCGAAGCTCCGCGAGGAATTCAGAAGACGGCGCGGATACGATCCTCAACCCTGGTATCCGACCTATCTCGGGTACGTCGTGGGAGACCGCGAGCGGACCGAGCGGTTCTTGTGGGACCTGCGCCGGACCGGTCATGAGCTGGTGGTCGAGAAGCATGCCGAACATCTCAAGAAACTGGGGCAAGCACACGGTTTCGCGCTCTCCATCGAGCCCTACGACATGCACCCGGGGTGCGACTTCGACATGGGCGCGGTGGCGGACATCCCGATGTGCGAGTTCTGGAGCGTCGGGTTCAACACCGTGTTCAGTTGTCAGCAGGCGAGCTCCATCGCCCACATCGTGGGGCGGCCGGTAGTCGCCGCCGAGGCGTTCACCGGCGCGCCGGGCGAGGACTGGCGGATGTACCCCGGCCGCCTGAAGAACCAGGGCGACTGGGCCTTCGCGTCGGGGATCAATCGCTTCATGTACCACACCTTCGCGCACAAGCCGGACGAGGGGCGACCCGGCATGGTCATGGGCCCGTACGGCGTGCACTGGGATCGCGGCCAGACCTGGTGGCCCATGGCCGGCGCCTACCATCGCTACATCGCGCGTTGCCAGCACATGCTGCGGCAGGGCCGCACGGTCGCCGACATCCTCTACCTCATGCCGGAGGGCGCGCCGAACGTGTTTCAGCCGCCCGCCTCCGCCTTCGACGGAGACGCCCGGATGCCGGATCGGCGGGGATACAACTTTGACGGCTGTTCGGCGGACGCGCTCATCCGCCTGGCCGAGGTGCGCGACGGTCAGGTGGTCTTCCCGTCGGGCGCCGCGTACCGGCTCGTCGTCATGCCCGAGGTCTCGACGATGACGCCCGAACTCCTGGACAAGCTGGAACGGTTGATACGCGCCGGCGCCGCCGTGATCGGCCGGCCGCCCCGGAAGTCCCCCAGCCTCGTGGGGCATCCGAAGTGCGATCGGGACGTCGAGGCGAAGGCGGAGGCCGTGTGGGGCAAGCCGAGTCCATCGCCCTCTCCGCAGAACCGGCCGTATGGCAGCGGTCGAGTCATCTCGGCGGGCGCCTCGGAGCTTCCCGAGTCCGGGACCTCCATCATGGAGGCGAAGTGGATCTGGTATCCGCGGGGAGAACCCGCCCAGTCGGCCGACGTGGGGGAAGCCCACTTTCGCAGGGAGTTCGTGCTGAACATGGATCGACCGCCCTCATCGGCCCTTCTGGAGATGACGGCGGACAATTCGTTCGTCGTATCCGTGAACGGCCGGACCATCGGAGAGGGCAACAACTTCCACCAGGTCTGCACATTCGACGTCAAGGCGGCGCTGAAGAACGGCGGCAATCTCCTCGCCGTCAAGGCGGAGAACGGCGGCGAGACTCCGAACCCGGCCGGCCTGATTGCGGCCCTTCGCCTGGGATTCGAAGGCGGTCCGGTGCAGACCCTCCTGTCGGACGCGCAGTGGATGACGTCGCGCACCGGTGCGTCCGGCGAGGTGTGGAAGCCCGCCCGCGTCCTGGGACCGGCGGGCATGTCGCCGTGGCGGCTGGCTCACGAGCCGGCCCGCTCAGACCTGTATCCGCACTACGATCTCGCCGCCGGCATCCTGGCCGCGATGGGCGTGGAGAAGGATTTCACCGCGACGGGTCCCGTCCGCTACACCCACCGTCGAACGGACGTGCGCGAGATCTACTTTGTGGCCAACCGCACCGACCAGCCGCTGCGGGTCGACTGCGCCTTCCGCGTGACGGGACGCACACCCGAATGGTGGGATCCGCTGACGGGCGTGATGCGCGCACTCACGACGTTCCGCTGCTCCGTCGGCCGCACGCATGTTCCGCTGGATCTCGAGCCCTTCGGAAGCGGCTTCGTGGTCTTCGACCAACGGGGCACCGCGATCGAACCGCGGGACGCCGGGCTGGAGCGCGGCGTCGAGGGCGCACCGACACCATCCCATTCCGCGGAATGGAAGTCGGTCGGCATCCTCGAAGGACCCTGGGACGTGGCCTTCGATCCCGCCATGGGCGGGCCGGCGCGGATACGGTTCGAGACGCTCGACGACTGGGCGGCGCGGCCCGAACCGGGGATCCGGTACTACTCGGGCATCGCCACGTACCGGAGGGTCTTCGATCTCCCGCCGGCGCTCACCTCGAATCCGGAATCCCGCCTCCACCTTGACCTCGGCGAGGTGCACGTCATGGCGCGCGTGCGCGTGAACGGAAAGGACTGCGGGGTCGTGTGGACGGCGCCGTGGCGGGTGGACATCTCGGGGGCCGTCAAGGCCGACGCCAACACGCTCGAGATCGAGGTCGCCAACCTCTGGCCCAATCGCATGATCGGCGACGCGAGATCGCCGGAGCGGACGTACGCGTCCACCACGTACCGGCCGTACAAGGCCGACCACGCGCTCTTCCCCTCCGGCCTCCGCGGCCCCGTGCGCTTTGTGGTCATCGCCCGATAGGGGCTCGCCATCGGTCCCCGCCTCCTCACCGCACCGCTCCATGCCGACATCCGGAGCCGACACACCCTTCGGGAGCGCCCCGCCACCGCGCAGCCGGACGCATGTAGAAGGGCGGCGAGAACCACAGGCAAGGAGACGGCCGGCCGATGGGTGATGCGGCTCTGTCCCCGTGCCGTCCATTGTCGGGTGCGCACATCCGCGCTCATGCCCTTCCGCTCTCGACCGGCGAGGGTCCGAGAGAGATCCCGCGGCCGGTCGGCTACGGTCTCGCCGCGCCGGCCTCAGCGGGCGCCGTCAGCCCTCGGGCCGCGAAGGCCGCATAGAGTTCGCGGGAGACCCACGCGTCGGTGGCGGCGTAGATGATCTGCGCCGACGAGAGCGCCTCGCGCGACCAATTGGAGCGTTGGGCGCCCTTCGAGACACGGAATCCCAGGAGGATCGCGGCCAGACCCCTCAGACCGCTCTTGCGCAGGCCGATCCGCGCCGCAATCCGCGAGATGTCCACGAACCCGGCGGCCTCGAACGACTGCATCTCGCGCAGCTTCCGCAGGTCCTGGTCGAGCGCGACTCCGACCTTGAGAATCGCGGGGTCTTCGAAGAATTCAAAGACCTTCTTGGGATGCGCCAGCTTCCTGATCTGAACCAGGTACACCGTGTCGGCGGCCGCCAGTTGCACGATGGAAACGGGGAACGACTCGCCCGGCCGGAAGGCCGGACGCGACTCGGTGTCGAATCCCACGATCTTCTCCTGGCGCAACCGCTTGAGCATGGTGGCCACTTCGGCGTCGCCGCTCACCACCTCCACCGGCCCCTCGTAGTGCCTGAGCGGAAGCGCGTTGATCTCGTCGGACGTCATGGAGATGCGCAGGCCATGCACCCGATCCGACGTGGCGCCCGCCGCGGCCGCCGCCCCGGCCTCGTGCGACGGCACGCCCCGCTCCGCCGCCTTCCTCTCCGGGGAAGGCTCCCGCTCCGGCGACGCGGGCTCGGCGACGATCCCGCCCGGAACCGGCTCGCTCGCGATGTCGCCGAAGAGCTTGCGTTCGAACTCGGCCAGGCGCCGCCCCGACAGGGGATTGGGCTGTCCCTTGATCATCCGCCGCACCGCCTCAATCTCGTCGCACGAAAGGCGGCACCCCCGCAGCACATGCCGCTCGAACGCGGCATAGGCGAGGGGACACACGACCTCCACCACCTTGGCAATCGCATGCGCGTATTGTCGAATCTCCCACTGGGCGTGCTCATCGATGCGCAGGGCCAGGAAATGGAAGAGGTTGTGAAGGTCCATCTGCCAGTACCACTGCGTGTACAAGGAGAGCGGAAGGTTGATCCGGGCGAGCTCGCGGGCGATGTCGTCCTTGAGCAGTTCCTCGTACGCCCCGTACGCCGCCTCCTGGTCGCGCCGGAGCAGCTCCAGCACCCGGCGCCGGAGCTCGGGAGGCACCTCGTCCGCATCGCGGCCCTGTTTGTTGTCGGCCGACTGGCGGCGGACCTGGGAGGAGGGCGGCACGTAGAACTCGTCGGTCATCACCGTGTACCGGCCGGAGATCTCGTTGATGCGGGCGGTGCGATGACGGATCCACTGGCGGGCGACGAAGATCGGCATCTTGCAGTGAAACTCGAACACGACGTGTTCGAAGGGCGAGGTGTGCCGGTGCCGGAGGAGATAGTCGATCAGGGCCGCATCCTCCCGTGCGGATTTCGCGCCCATCCCGTAGGACACACGCGCGGCCTGGACGATTCGCGCATCCCCCCCCATGTAATCGACCAGGCGGACAAACCCCTTGTCGAGGACCGGAATCTCCCGGTCCACCCATGCCTCGGCCTCGGGAATGACGATATGACTCATGTTGTCCTTCGGAACCCTCAAGGCCGCATTCAGCCGCGCCCGCGCCCACACGCATTATTCGCACCGGCCGATTCGCCGTTCAAGCTCCAATCCGTGAGGCTCCGGCGGTTCCCTCGGTCCCCTGCCCCTGCATCTCCGGCGCCTGCAGGGTGCGGGGTGTCCTCTCCAAGGGCTGAATCTCCGCGATCGCGCTGTCGCCGTCGGTGGCGGCCTGGAGCTCGCGGAAGCGACGCGCGCTGACCAGCACACGGCTCTCGAGGGAAGCCGCCGCCCGGTTGTAGGCCTCCACGGCCTTGCCAAGGTTGCGACCAATATCCGCAAAATGTTCGCCCATAATGGATAACCTCTGATATAGCTCCCGACCCAGGTCACTGATGGCCCGCGCGTTCTCGGCGAGACCCTCCTGGCGCCATCCGTAGGCCACCGCCTTGAGAAGCGAGATGAGCGTGGTGGGAGTGGCCAGGATGACCCGTTGCCGGGCGCCGTCTTCAATGAGATCAGGGGCCTCCTCGAGCGCCGCGCCGAAGAACTGCTCGCCGGGAAGGAAGAGGACAACGAATTCGGGCGCCGTCTCGAACTGTTCCCAATAGGACTTGCGGGCGAGCGCATTCATGTGATCCCTGACCTGCCGGGCGTGATCGAGCATGCGCGCCTTGCGGCCGGCCTCCTCGGAGGTGTCCAGTGCGCGCAAGTAGCTGTCCAGGGGCGTCTTGGCGTCGACCACGATCGTCCGCCCCGCCGGCAGGCGGATGACGAGATCGGGGCGGAGGCGTCCCTCATCGGTCTCGACCGTCGGCTGCTCCCAGAAATCGCAGTGGGCGGTCATGCCGGCCATCTCCACGACGCGCCGCAGGGTCATCTCACCCCAGTTGCCGCGCACCTTCGGAGAGCTGAGGGCCCGCACGAGCTGATCCGCTTCCCGGCGCAGTCGCTCCTGCGTCTCCGCCATCCGGCGAATCTGCTCGGTCAATCCCTCGTAGGCGCCCACGCGGGCCTTCTCGATGTCGCGGATCTTGCCGTCGAACCGATCGAGGGAGTCACGAACGGGCTGCACCATCTGGCCGATGGCCTGCTGCCGGCGTTCGAGGTCGCCGCGCGCCGCCTCCTGGAACTTCTCCATGGCGGCGCCCGCAAGGTCGAGGAAGGACTGGTTGTTGTGCTGAAGCGCCTCCGCGGACAGCGCCTTGAACGCGTCGGCGAGACTCGCCCGCGCCTCGTCGAGCAGCGTCATCTTCTCCTGCGCGGTCTGCCGCTCCTTCTCCAGCGCCATCGCGAGCGACGCGTATTCGGCCCTCTGGCCTGCGACCTGTTCCTGCAGGGCGGATGTCTCCTGCTCTGCCGCAACCAGCCGTCCCTGCGTCTCGGCGAGAAGGGCGTCCCGTCCGCCCAGCCGCTCCCGCAACACGGCCTCGCCGGCGCGCCGGTGCGCCCAAGCGGCGCTCCAGCCCAGGGCGATGCCCAGCACCAGGGCCGCCACGATCGCCACCACGATTTCCACGACCGACATCGAGAACCTCCCCCGCACCCACCGGCACGGGCGTCCACGCCGCGCGGGAACGTTATGCACGGTTTGTGTCCCATGTCGAGAATTGGACACCGGCGCGCCACCCCTTCCCGGGCCGTATGCCCCGCCCTCCGCGGTTGCGCCGGTTTGACTTTTCGCCGGCGTCCCGCTAATGTCCGCGCCGTTTTCGGCAGATGACCGGGGGCCGGTAGCTCAACAGGTAGAGCACGACACTTTTAATGTCGGGGTCGCGGGTTCGAGCCCCGCCCGGCTCACCATGACTCTTCAGGGAATGCCATTCAAATCCCAGCCCGCGAACCGGATGAGACAGCGGCTGGAGTGGGTCGCTGTGCGGCTCGCTCTGGCCGTCGTGCCCCGTCTGTCGCGGCGGACGGTCCTGCGCGTCGCGCAGGGGCTGGCCGCCGCCGCCTTTCGGCTGGGCCGCCATCTGCGACGCGTCGGCCGGACCAACCTCGATATCGCCTTCGGGGACCGCCTGCCGCGGGAGAGGAAAGAGGGCATCCTGAAGGCGTCGTACCGCAACCTGGCGCTCACCCTCCTGGACGTGCTGTGGTTCTCCCGCGATGCCGATCGGAGGTTCGAGGAATGGGTGGTCCCGGACGATCACATGCGCGCCCGCGTATTCCGTCCCGGCGCCCAGGTTCTCTTCTCCGGGCACTTCGGCAACTGGGAGATCATCGGACAGGCCATCGCCCGCCAGGGCTACCCCCTGATGAGCGTGGCCGCGCCGCTGCCCAATGAGCGGGTCGACGAGATCTTTCTCCGCCTGCGGCGCCAGAGCGGGCAGCAGATCGTTCCCAAGGAAGGGGCGATCCTTCGCCTGTTCCGCCACCTGCGGCGGGACGGAAAGGTGGCGATGCTGCTGGACCAGAACACCAAGCCGGCCGACGGCGGCGTCTTCGTCGAGTTTTTCAGCCTTCCGGTGCCGGTGTCGTCGGCGGCGGCCCACCTGGCCCTTCGCGCCGGCTGCGGCCTGTGGCTCGGACACTGCACATGCGACGCGCACGGTCGCTATCGCTGCACCATGCTCGAAGAAATCGACCGGAGCGGCATCGAGCAGTTGCCTCGCGACGAGGCCGCCCGCGAGATCACCCGCCGTATCACCCGCCAGGTCGAGGAGGTCATCCGGGGCTCGCCCGAACACTGGCTCTGGATGTACAAGCGTTGGAAGCACGTCCCGCCGGGAGCCGATCCGACGGCCTACCCCTTCTACTCCAAGCCGCTCCCGTGAGGGCGGGTCGAAGGGCGCACGCCGCGCGCCGGGATCCGAGCCGACCGCGCCTCACCGGCTGCTCGTCCGCCGCAGGGCAGCCCGGACCTCGCACACGTCGAACCACCGTCCGCACAGCAGCCGCCCCACGGCCGGATCGTCCGGCGCTCCGTCGCCGCTCGTGACGCCGGTCACGCGGCCGTGCTCCACGCGAATGCACACCCCCCCCCGGCCGTCGTCGGGCGGCGGCCGATAGGTGAAGGCGGGCGTCTCCCCGAACAACCACTCCCGCGTGCCGCGGCGGGCCGCGATCTCCTGCCAGGGCCATGGGCCGATCGCCCCGTCGCCCACCTCGACCGCCGGGCCGCCGTACACGCGGACGGCCTCTTCGATCAGCGCGCCCTCGAGGTCCTCCATGCGAAGCCCCGGGTACAGCGTCGAGAGATTCGCCACCTTCGCCGGAATCGACCGGACCCCGTGGCCGTCGAACCGGCCGGCCGGCGGACGCAGGAGCCTCTCCATACGTTCGAGATCCGATCCCCAGAGCAGCGTGCCGTGATGCATGGCCGAGCGGCCGCGAAGCGCGAACGCCGAACCCGAGAACTTGAACCCCCGCGCCGAGAGGCTGGTGCGGCCGTCCCGTTCCGCCGCGACGCCGCACCGCCGCAGCGCCTCCACGATCCACTCGAACTGACGCTCCACATGGTAGCCGCCGCGCGGGAGCACCAGGCTGAAGTTCAGGTTGCCCGGGTCGTGGAAGACCGCGCCTCCCCCGGAGATCCGGCGAACCAGCCCCGTGCCCGTCCGGCGCGCCTCGTCCACGTCCAGTTCCCGCCACGGATTCTGGTTCTTCCCGTAGACCACCGCCGGCGCATTGCGGTAGAGAAAGAGCGCCGGGCCCTCGGACGGCGCCCGCCCGAACAGGAGCTCCTCCACCGCCAGGTTGCGGAGGGGATCCCGGCCACCGGTTCGAATCACGCGCACCGGCACGCTCCGTGCTTTTCACTACGCATGACAGGCGTTTTGTGTGATATTCCACCGATGCCGGCGGCAAAGCGATCATGAAAAGCAGGATCACCCGGGAGTTCATTCAGCGGATACCGAAGACCGATCTGCATCTGCACCTCGACGGGTCGCTGCGTCTGCCCACGCTCATCGAACTGGCGCGCGCCGCGCGTGTCCGGCTGCCGTCCCGGACCGTCGAAGGACTGCAGGCGCTCGTGTTCAAGGAGCGCTACCGCAGTCTGCCGGAGTACCTGCGCGGCTTCGCCTACACGGTGGCCGTCCTGCAGACGGCGGAAGGCCTCGAGCGGGTCGCCTTCGAGCTGGCCGAGGACAGCCTGGCGGAGGGCGTCCGCCACATCGAGGTGCGGTTTGCGCCGCAGCTCCACGCCCACGACCGCCTCACCATGCGGGACGCCATCGGCGCCGTGCATCGCGGCCTGGCGCGGGCCCAGCGGCGGCACAACGCGCGGCCGGAGGTCCGGGACGGGCGCGATCTGCCGTTCGAGTACGGCATCATCGTGTGCGCGATGCGCGCCTTCCATCCCCGCATGAGTCCGTACTTCGCGCGGCTGATCGAGGTCCAGCAGCATGCCCCGCGCGCCGAGGTGTGCGCGGCGGCCTCCCTCGAACTCGTGCGGGCCAGCGTGGAGATCCGCGACCGGGACGGATGGCCGATCGTCGCCTTCGACCTGGCGGGCGAGGAGGCCGGCTACCCCGCCGGCGACCACCGCGAGGCGTACCAGTATGCGCACTCGCACTTCCTCAAGAAGACCGTGCACGCGGGCGAGGCGTACGGGCCCGAGTCGATCTTCCAGGCCATCACCGACTGCCATGCCAACCGCATCGGCCACGGCACGTTCCTCTTCGCGCACGAGCGCATCCGGAGCCCCGACATCGCCGACCCGAAGCGCTACACCGAGCAGCTCGCGGAGTACATCGCCAGCCAGCGGATCACCATTGAAGTGTGCCTGACGAGCAACCTGCAGACCATCCCGTCCATCCGCACCCCCGCCCGGCATCCCCTCGGGCACATGCTGGAACACAACCTCTCGGTGTCCATCTGCACCGACAACCGGCTGATCTCCCGGACCACGGTGACGGACGAACTGGAGAAGGTCGTGAGGAACCTGCCCGTCACGCCGCACCACTTCCGCAACCTGATCCTGGCCGGATTCAAGGGGAGCTTCTATCCGGGGACCTACAACGAGAAGCGCGCCTTCGTGCGCGCCGTGATCAACCGGTACGAGGACCTGGAGCGCGCGCTCTTCGGCCCGCAGGGCCCGCCGCCCGAGCGAGGCAGCCTCCGGGGCACCAAGCCATGTGGCAGTTGATCTACCGTTCCGCATGGGTGGCGCTGTTCATCATGGGGATGATCGGCGCGACGGTCGCCTTCCTGCCGAAATGGCAGGAACACCGGCAGCTTCAGCGCGAGCGGGCGGCCGCGGAGGAGGCGCTGCGGCTGGAGGAGGAGATGCTGAAGGTCCTCAAGATGAAGCAGGACCGCTTCCAGCGGGATCCGCGCTTCGTCGAGCAGATCGCCCACGACCTGGGCATGGCCAGGCCCGACGAGGTCATCTTCAAGTTCCACAACGACAACGCGCCGGCCGCGGTGTCGCCGACGACCAATGTCGCGCCCCGGCGTCCGACCGCCGCGACCAACCGCCCCCCCGCCGCCCCCCGGCGACCCGCCGCGGCGCGCCCACGGCGGTAGGAACGGAACGGGGCGGACTCACGCCCGCCACGCCGCGCTGTTTGGTATTGATTCGGCGAGCCGCCCCCGGTACTCTCCGCCCACTTTTCTGCGAGGCATGACCATGCCGCCCGTGATTCGAACCATCCTTCTGCTGACGCTGTCGAACGTCTTCATGACGTTCGCGTGGTATGCGCATCTCAAGAACCTCCGGAGCAAACCCTGGTTCATCGCCGCCCTGGTGAGCTGGGGCATTGCGCTGCTGGAGTATCTCCTCCAGGTGCCGGCCAACCGGATCGGCTGCACGGCGATGACCGTGCCGCAGCTCAAGATCCTGCAGGAGGTCATCGCCCTGACGGTCTTCGTCCCCTTCGTCGTTCTCTACCTGCGCCAGCCGCTCGGGTGGAACTTCCTCTGGGCGGGGCTCTGCATCATCGGCGCGGTGTTCTTCATGTTCCGGCCAGGCTCCTGAAGGCCTGCGGCGCACCCCCCGGGGCCTGACCGCTCAACGCTTCCGCTCCGGGGCGACCACTGATTTCACGCGCGGCGGAACCCGCCCCCTGACGGCCCCCCGCGATGCCCGTGTCGGCCACCGACCGCGGTCTGCGCGGCGGCGGTGGGACCGCGGCCGGTGGCGGGCGGGATCACAGACGGCCCAGGAGGCGGAGCAGGCCGTCGAGGATCGTCAGGGGATGCGGAGGGCAGCCGGGGATGTAGAGATCGACGGGCACGACCGCGGCCGCGCCGTCGTGCTGTTCCGGGTGGCCCGCAAACGGGCCGCCGGAGATGGCGCAGGCGCCGACGGCCACGACCAGTTTCGGCGTCGGAACGGCCTCCCATGTCTTCTGCAAAGCCAACCGCATGTTCGCCGTGACGGGGCCGGTGATCAGCAGCCCATCGGCATGCCGCGGCGAGGCCACGAACTGGATGCCGAACCGCCCGAGGTCAAACACGATCGTCGTCAGCACGTTGGTGTCCGCCTCGCACGCGTTGCAGCCGCCGGCGCTGACCTGGCGCAGCTTGAGCGAGCGGCCGAAGAGCTTCCGCATCCGGGCGTCCAGGGCCTGGATCTTCGCGGCGCCGGAGCTTCCAAGGTCCAGATCCGCTCGAGCCCGCGCCGCGAGGCTGAACTCGCGGGAGAACCTCACCCCCCCGCGCCCGCCGCACGCGCGTTCGCATTCGCCGCAGAACAGGCATCGACCCAGGTCGAGGCTCAGCGTCCCTCCGTCCCTCCTCACCGCCCCGGTCGGACAGACCCCGACGCAGTCGGCGCACGCCTCCCCGCAGGCCGCGGGATTCAGCAGCGGGCGGCCGCGATAGCGGTCGGGCAGCTCGGGCGCCGGTCCCCGGGGAAAGGCGATCGTACGATGTCCCTGGCGGGCGCGCGCGGCGATGATGCTCAGCATGGCGACGGTTTCCTCACAGGTCGTGCCCGCAGTAGGAGAGGTTGAAGCTCTTGTTGCAGAGCGGGAAGTCGGAGATCGCCTGCCCGCGCATCGCGAGCGCGAGTCCGAACCAATTGAAGAAGGAGGGATCGACAACCTTGTACCGCAGAAACCGCCCGTCGGGTCCGGTCAGCGCGACGTGGGCGATGCGCCCGCGCCAGCCTTCGACGAGCGACACCCCCAGGGCCTCGGGCGCCGCGGCGCCGGATGTCGATTCCAGCGCGCCGGGCGGAAGCGCCCCCGCCGTTTCGCGAATGAAACGGATCGAACGCTGGATCTCCAGCCATCGCACGTACGCGCGCGCGAAGACGTCGCCGGTGGACATGCTCGAAACCGGAATGCCGGCGAAGCGATAGAAGCCGGACGGAAAGTCCCGCCGCACGTCGCGCTCGATCCCGCAGGCCCGCGCCGCGGGTCCGACCAGCCCGATTTCGCGCGCCTGGGCGGCCGACAGCTCCCCCGTGTACTCGAACCGCGCGGACACCGACGGCGTTTCCCAGAGGAGGTTCACGGCGCCGGCCGTCTCGCTCTCGGCCTTCTCCAGCCGGCGCAGCAGCTCCTGCGCGCGTTCAGGTTCGAGATCGAACCTCACGCCGCCGGGCCGCACCCAGCCGCGGCCGAAGCGGTTGCCGCACAGGAGCGCCGTCATGTTCAAAAAGTCGCCGCGCAGCCGTCCGCAGAATGAGGCGGTGGGCAGGAAACCGACGTCGTTCGCCAGCGCGCCGAGATCGCCCGCGTGATTCGCGAGGCGCTCGAGTTCGAGGGCGATGGCCCGCAGCGCCTGCGCCCGGCCCGATACCGCCGCGCCGGCCAGCGCGTCCATGACCTCGGCGTACGCCGTCGCATGCCCGATGGAGGTGTCACCGGCCAGCGTCTCCATGAAGGCCGGCGCCCGGGGGCCGGGACCGCCCGCCATGGCGCGTTCGATGCCCCGGTGCTGATAGCCGAGCGAGATCTCCAGGTGCAGGACGTCCTCGCCGATACACTGGAAGCGGAAATGCCCCGGCTCGATGATCCCCGCGTGCACGGGTCCGACGGCCACCTCGTGGACCTCTTCGCCCTCGACCCGGAAGAACTCCATCGCCCCCGGCGCGGATTCCACGCCCTCGCACGCGCGGGCCAACGCGGCGGGCGGCGGAAACCGGACCGGCTTGAGCCAGGGATGGCCTTCCGGCCGCACCCCACACTGCTCGAAGATCTCGCGCTCGAAGAGGTGGGCCGCGGGGCAGTCAGTGGTGAACGACGGATACGAACCCAGCGGCCCCGCCGCCGCGGCGCCGAGCAGCCCCTCGGACTCGTCGCCGACCACCGCCACGAGGTCGGCCCGCGCATCCCCGTCCGGGACGCCGAACAGCGCGACGAGCGCCTGCCCCGCCCGGATCTCCTCCACCACGGCGGACCGCAGCTCCCCGATCGGCACGCGCGGCAGGCGGGCGCGATCGACCCGTTGACCCGCGCGGAAGGTGAGGAAGGCGGGATTCACGGCGTTCCTCCCCCGAGCGCCGCGGCGCCGGCGGCCAGCACCGCCCGGAGGAATCCGGGCAGCGCCATGCCGAGCCCGAGCACCGCGAGGAGCAGCAGCGCCGCCGGCAGCAGCACCCTGGCCGCCGTGTCGCCCGGGGCCGGCGCGCCGCCGTCCGCGGGGGGCGAGCCCTGCGCCATGCCGAGGAACGCGCGCGCCATCCCGACGAAGGCGACAACCAGCAGCCCGAGCGCCAGCGCGCCGAGGCCGACGCGTCCCCGCTCGAAGGCCGCGCGGAAGATCGTGAACTCGCTCACGAAGGTGCCGAAAGGCGGGGCCCCGGTGATGGCGAAGAGGCCGGCCATCCACAGCGCGCCCGCGGCGGGGCTCACCCCCAGCAGGCCGCGGACGTCTTCGACGCGCTTGCTGCCGAAGAGCGAGGCGATCCGGCCCGCGGTGAGGAACAGCGCCGCCTTGGTCAGCGAGTGATTCACCGCGTGCAGCAGCGCGCCGAACACGGCCGCCCCGCCGGCGCCCACCCCGAACGCCAGGAGCCCCATGTGCTCGACGCTGGAGTACGCGAGCAGCCGCTTGTAGTCCGGCTGCCGCAACAGGAACACCGCGGCCAGGGCGACGGAGAACACGCCGATGCCGGCGAGGAGTCCGCCGCTGAAGGCGGCCTGCCCGGCGGCGACGCAGACCTGGTGCCCCCGCATGAGCCCCAGGAAGGCGCAGTTGAGCAGCGCGCCGGAGAGCAGCGCGGAGACGGCCGGCGGCGCCTCGCTGTGCGCATCGGGCAGCCACGTGTGCAGCGGAGCGAGACCCATCTTGGTGCCGTAGCCCACGAGCAGGAAGATGAAGGCCGCGCGAACCCACGGGACGGACATCGCAGGCGCCTGCCGCACGAGCGCATCGACGGTGAACGGCACCGCGACGCCGCCGACCGGCGGCGTGGCGGCGGCGAGCAGGAAGTTGCCCAGGAGGGCGAGGGCGATGCCAACCGAACAGACGACGAGGTACTTCCACGTCGCCTCCAGGGCCCGCGGCGTGCGCTCCGCGTAGATCAACGGCGCCGTGGCGAGCGTGGTCGCCTCCACGGCCACCCACAGCAGCCCGAGGTGCCGGCTCACCGCGGTCAGGGTCATCGTGCCAAGGAAGACCAGCAGGCAGCCGGCCTGGACATGGGGCGCGGCTTCGCGGGGCGAGCCCGGCCGCCCTCCCCTGCCCTGCCCCGCCCCGTGACCGCTCCCCCGCCAGCCGACGGCCGCGGCGAGGAAAAGCGCGCTGCACAAGGCGAGGATCAGAAGCCCGGCATCATCCAGCGCGAGCCAGCCGCTGGCGATCGGCCCGGGGCGCCACCGCCACGCGGCCGCCGTCAATGCGGCGTGCACGGCCGCCGTCGCCGCGAGCAGGCCGCGGGCCGGCGCGCGGTCGCGCAGGGCGAAGGCGATCCCGCCCGCGAGCAGCGGCAGCAGCACCAGGAGCGCGATCACGGCGTCCCCTCCCGCAGGGCCGACAGGCGGTCGGCGTCGATATGGTCGAACTCGCGGCTGATGTGGAACACGATGATGCCCATGACGAACACGGCGACGAAGACATCGAGCAGCACGCCCAGCTCGACCAGCAGCGGCGTGCCGTGGGCCAGGACGGCGCCGAGGCTGAAGACGCCGTTCTCCAGGATGACATAGCCGAGCACCTGCGTGACGGCCTTGCGCCGGGCGACGATGAGGAACAACCCCGTGCACAGCGTGAACAGGCCGGTCGGCACGGCGAGAGGAGGGGCGGCCGACACGCCGCCGGGCCACGGCAGGCGGGCGCCGATGACGAAGCACAGGCCGAGCATGACGAGTCCGGCAAGGAGCGACGCCGCGTAGCCGACGAGCGGCTCCATCTCGCGCCGCGCGCCGGTCTCGCGCACGGCGCGCAGCAGCCATGCCGGAAGGACCCAGCCCTTGACCACGGCGCTGCCGAGCGCGACCAGCCAGCCGTGCCACGCGGCCGCGCCGGCCGCGGCCAGAACCGGCAGGGCGGCGATCATCACACCCTGCGCCGCCGCCGTCCGCACGCCCCCGGGGATACGGCTGGAGCCGAGCAGCCAGAGGTCGCTCAGGATCACGAACACCAGCAGGGTATCGATCCACTCGTTCATGCGTTCACCAGGGTCAGCAGCAGGGCGAGGCCCGCCAGCGCGCCGGCGCCGAGCAGCAGCTGCGGCACGCGCATCAGCCGCAGGCGCGCCATCACCGACTCCACCACGCCCACGGCCGCCGCCAGCGCGACCTGTCCCGCCACGCCGGCGGCCAGCGCCGCCCATGGCGGGACCCCCCGCAGGGGCAGCGCCAATCCGACCACGAACGCCCCCAGCACCCAGAACTTGAGGGCCGCCGCGTACTGGATCAGTCCGAAATCGGGCCCGCCATGGTCGAGCACCATGACTTCATGAATCATGGTCAGCTCCAGGTGCGTGTTCGGGTCGTCCACCGGCAGGCGGGCGTTCTCGGCGAGGAACACGGCGAGGAAGGCCGTGAAGAGGAGGGCCAGCATCGCCGCGTGCGACGACCAGTCCGCCGGGGTGAGGGCGCCGTAGATGGCGGAGAGGGACTCCCCCCCGGCGGCATGGCGGGTCAGAGCGGCTAGGCCCACGAGAAGGACCGGTTCGGCGAACACGGCGAACCATCCCTCGCGGCTCGCGCCCATGCCCTCGAAACTCGACCCCGTGTCGAGCGCCGCCGCCATCGTGAGGAAGCGGGCGAGGCCCAGGAGGTAGAGCAGCAGCAGGAAATCGCCCGCGAACGCCACGGGGGCCGGCACGGCGCCGAGGGGCGTCATCAGGAGGGCGGTCGCGACCGCGGCGAGGGTCACGACGGGGCCAGCCCGAAAGACCCAGGTCGTCGTGCGGCTGAACACGGCGCCCTTGCGGAGCAGACGGGCGAGATCGAAGTACGGCTGGAACGCGGGAGCGCCGGTGCGTCCCGCGAAGCGCGCCTTCACCCGGTTGGTCACCCCGAAGAGGAGCGGGGCCAGCAGGAGGCCCATGACGACGGCGAGGGGGGATGCCGGATTCATGGCCGGGCAATCCCCAGGTTCCACGTGAGCAGGACCAGCAGCGTCAGGGCGATGTAGAGGACGTACAGGTGGACACGGCCATGCTGGATGCGCCGCGCCCGTTCCAGCCACGGCGCCAGCCAGGCCTGCAGCGGCCGCAGCACGAGATGGTGCACCGCATCGCGCGGGTGGGAGGCAAACGAAGCGGACCGCGGGAAGAGCCCGGTGGGCGGATGGCACTCCTCGCGCGACCGGACCAGGGGGCCGAATCCCGAGAGCAGCGGGCGGGCGAAGGAGGCGGCGGTGTATTGCATCCGCGGCGTCGGCGCTGCGTAACCGCAGTCCCAGGTGACCGCCGACGAGACGACGCGGCCCGCGAGCAGACGGCGGCGGAGGAGGACCAGGCCCGCGAGGAGCGCCAGCAGGACGCCGCCGACCGCCGCGCCGCCCGAGAGCGCGGCGAAACCGGCGGGTGCGACGAGAACGTCGGAGGAGAGCCGGGGCAGCATCCCGGTCGCCAGGTCTCGCGCCACGGGCAGGACGGCGCGGAACACGCCGGGCGAGGCCAGGCCCACCGCGACACAGAGTCCGGCCAGCGCCGCCATCGGCACCCGCAGGGTGACGCCGGCCTCACGGGCGCCGGCCGCCCTCTCCGAGCGCGGCTCGCCGAGGAACACGATGCCGAACGCCTTCACGAAGCACGCGGCGGCCAGCCCGCCGATCAGGCCGAGCGCCACCAGGACGGCCGCGCCGCTCAGCACGACAGACGCCGCCTCGGACCGCACGGCGTCGAACGCGCCGAGAAACACGAGCCACTCGCTCGCGAAACCGTTGAGCGGGGGAAGCCCCGAGATCGCCGCGGCGCCCACGAGGAATGCCCCGCCGGTCAACGGCATGCGGCGCAGCAGGCCGCCGAGGCGGTCGATCTCGCGCGTGCCCGTCGCATGGGCCACCGCACCCGCACCCAGGAAGAGCAGGCTCTTGAACAGCGCGTGGTTCCAGACATGGAACAACCCCCCGGCGAGCCCGAGGGCCGCCACCGCCGGCCGTCCGGTGGCGAGGCCGACGACGCCGATGCCGATCCCCAGCGCGATGATGCCGATGTTCTCCACGCTGTGGTAGGCGAGCAGCCGCTTGAGGTCGTGCTGCGACAGCGCGTACAGCACCCCCAGCACGCCCGAGACGGCGCCGACGCCGACCAGGACCCACCCCCACGACGGAGCGGGGTGTCCGATCCACATCAGGGCGCGAAGAAGACCGTAGATGCCCGTCTTGATCATCACGCCCGACATCACGGCCGAGACGTGACTGGGCGCGGCCGGATGGGCCTCGGGGAGCCAGACGTGCAGCGGAACGAAACCCGCCTTGGTGCCGAAGCCGATCAGGGCCAGCGCGAACAGCCACGCGGGCTGAACGGAACCGTCGGCCAGAAACCGGTCGAAATCCTGGCTGCCCGCGGCGCGGCCGAGGAGGAAGAAGAGGATGAAGAGACAGGCCGTTCCCGCATGAGCGGCGACGAGGTAGATCCATCCGGCCCGCCGGGCCTCCGGCTTCTCGTGTTCGAACGTGACGAGGAGAAACGACGCCAGGGTCATCACTTCCCACGCGACGAGAAACAGCACGCCGTTGCGGGCCGTGGCGACGACGGCCATGCTCGCGGTGAGCACGTGATATCCCAGCCATCCCCCGGCGCGCCGGCAGGGCGGCGCTGTGCGCCAGTAGCCAAGGCCGTAGACGGCGCCCAGCGCCGCGACGAGGAATATCGGCGTCAGGAAGAACGCGCTCAACGGATCGACCGCAAGACGCAGGGCCCCGCCGGGTACGCTCCATGGCGACTGCATCTCCCATGTCGCGCCCGCCAGAAGCGTGGACAGGGCCGACGCCAGCCCCATCAGACCGCCGGCCGCGCCGCCCCACGCCCCTACCCGGTCGCTCCAGCGGCGTCCCCTGCCCGCCGCGGCGCACAGGCCGGCCGCCAGCGTCAGGCCCAGCGCGAGAAGGAAGAGCCACGCGACAGGCGTTGTGCCGGTGAACGTCATGGAGACCGCCCCGGCGCGTGAGTCCAGGCGGCCTCGATGCGCGCCAGTTCCGCGAAGATCGCCGCCGCGTCGTCCTGGCGCGCGATGGCCGCCTTGAGAACGGCGTCCTGCAGGGCCCCGCCGAGCCGCGCCAGGAGGTGCAGGTGGACGCGGATGGAGGGGGTGATCAGCGTGAACAGCGCATGCACGGGCCGGCCGTCGAGCGCCCCGAACTCGATCGGCGCCGAGAGGAAGAACAGGCCCACGATCGGCTCGCGAACGTGCAGGACCATGGGATTGCGCACGTGCGGCACGGCAATGCCATCCCCCAGGGCGGTGGAACCGAGCGTCTCCCGCGCGAGCAGGATTTCGGTGAGCGTCTTCACATCGACGCCCGCCGGCAGGGGGAGGCGCGACACCATGGCGCGGAAGGCCGCCGCCTTGTCGGGCGCGTCGATGCCGCGATGGATGCCGCCTGCGCGCAAGGCCTGTCCGAGGGCCGGCAGAGGGGTGTCGTCCTCCGGCGCGGCGATCAGCTCCGGCGGCACCGGAAGGTTCCGGGTGACGACCCACTCGAGCAGATCCGATCGTCCCAGGTGCCACCGGCCGAACACGCGCCGGGCAGGCAGCTCTCCCGCCTCCACCAGGTGGAGCAGTCGCTTCTCCGTCAGCCCGACGAGCCGGGCGGCCTTTCGAATGTCGAATTGCATAGAGCCCTGTGCACGTCCCCTCGCGCGCGAGACCGTTGAGCGTTGCGCCCGCTTCAAGGCTTTCATGTACGCGCATGCCTGCGGGTGTTGTGCCATGGGTGCCACCGGAGAAGGGGGCCCATGGTTTTCGCGTGTATGCAGGTGCAGGGGGACCAAACGGGGGGCGATTTGTACCACGATCGGCGCGGATGTCAATGGCGATCCGTCAGAACGAAGAATCGCGCGCGGGCAGGAGCGGCGAGCGAGCGCGCAGACGCTCCTGCCCGATCCGGTCGGTGCGCAGCTCCCCCTTCTCCCGGCCGGCGGGCCGCCGGACCCACCGCCCCCCCCCGACGGCGCGTGCCGTCGTCCTCGCCGAGAATGTCGCTTTCACCACCGACTACTCGACGCCGATCCGGTAGATCCAGGGGCCTTTCCCGGTCGCCGTCTTGTCGGTCTCCACGTTCATCGGCGGCGTGGCCAGGACGTTCGACTGGACCGTGGCGTTGAATCCCTGGATGAGGTTCGTCGACCGCTCCAGGCGGTACAGGATCCCGGTCGCGCTCGACCATCGCAGGACGAGGCCGCCATCGCTGCCGGGCGTGGGGGAGAGCAGCATGCGCAGACACGAGGCCGCGGAATTCGGATCCGTCCCGGCGCGGACCTCGTCACCGTCCCCCATGCCGTCGCCGTCGGTGTCGGATTTGTTGGGGTCGGTGCCGGTGTTCGTCGGACCGACGTACACGCCGGTATTGGTTTCGTAGGCGTCCAGGAGCCCGTCGCCGTCGGTGTCGGGCAGTCCGGCCCCGATGAACTCGTACGCGCCCATATCCACGATCGAGTTGAGGATGCGCGGACTGCCGTCGAGATCGTTGGCGCCCACCATCCACGGCAGGTTGGTGCCCTTGTCGATGCACGGGGAGTTGGTCAGCAGCCGGTAGTCGCCGGGCGCGTGCGTCGGCCCGTATCCGCTGCCGGGATTCACGAAGTCGGGGGGGGTGGCGACATGGCCGGCGCCCGCCGGCAGCGGCGTCGTGCAGCAGTAGTCGAGCGTCCCGCCGGAGTAGTTCGCTCCCGATCCCGCCGAGTTGTAGTACACGATGCAGTTCAGCAGCGTGCACCAGTAGGTCCCGCCGCCGTTGCCGCCCGCCAGGTTGCCCGCGAGCGTGCAGCTGTGCAGGGTGCTGTCGCCGGCCCCGCCGCCGTCCCAGTACGCCTCGTTGCCCAGGAGCAGACAGCCGTACAGGGTGCTGTCGTTGGCCCCGCCGCCCACGCTGTCCGCGTAGTTGCCCGAGAGGACGCAGGTGTACATCGTGCCGTCGCTGAACCCTCCGCCGTCGTACGCCAGGTTGTCCGAAAGCGTGCAGTCGATCAGCACGCCGCCCCTCGCCCCGCCGCCCTCGTCCAACACCGAGTTGCCCGAGAGCACGCAGTGGCGCAGGGTGCCGCCGCTCGCCCCGCCGCCGTTCGCGGCCGCGTTGCCCGACAGCGTGCAGTTGCTGAGCGTGCCCGAGGCCTCGCACAACGCCCCGCCGCCGCTCTGCTCCGTGGCGGGATCCCCCGTCCCCCAGCCGTAGGTGTGGCCGTTGGTCAGCAGGAAACCCGTCAGGGTGGCGTTGGTGCCCACGTACGCGCACCGGACCGCCGTGTTGCCCCGAGGACCGTTCCCGCGGATCACCGTCACCTCGGGGCCGTTGACGCTGCGCACGGTGACGGCCTTCGTGATCGCCACCCGGTTGGTCAGCGTCCCGAACACGACCCGCCCGCCCGTGGCGTACACGCCGTTGCTGACCAGGATGACGTGGCCGCCGCTGGCGGCGTCGATCGCATCCTGGATGTTGCTGGCCGCCGTCGACCAGTTGGTATAGGGGAACACCGCGCCGGCATTCGTCTGCACGACGTAGTGGATGGTCCCCGCCACGACCACCTGCGCCGTGGCCACGAGGCCGCCGGGGTCAGTCTCGTTGTACGCCCGCAGCGTCACGTTGTAGCTGCCCGGCGCGGCGAACGCGTGGGCCGTGACGGGGCGGTTGCTGACCGCCGGCGTGCCGTCCCCGAAGTCCCACACGCTGGCCGTGGTCCGTCCCTCGATGTATCCGGTGAAGGCGATGCTGAACCCCGCCGCCACGTTGGTCTCATTCGCGCCGATGGCCACCTGCAGCGCCCCGGTCACGGCGCCGGCGTTCATCTCGTCGCACCCCACGGAGGGCGGCGTGCGCCACGCCTCGCCGTCGATGTCCGCGCCCGACGCGAAACCGGCATGGCCGGCGCCGATGCACGGGGAGCCGCTGCCGAGATGCGACAGGCTCGCCAGGACGGGCTCGTTGGTGATGTTCCCGGTCCCCGCCGGCAGCGGTGTCGTGCAGCAGTAGCCCAGCGTCCCGCCCGAGTAGTTCGCCCCCGACACCGCCGTGTTGTACTGGAGGATGCAGTTGCCCAGCGTGCCCCCGCAGGCCCCGCCGCCTTCGTAGTCGGCCGAGTTGTCGGCCAGCGTGCAGTTGTCGAGCGTGCCGCCGCAGGCCCCGCCGCCGTGTTCCGCCGAGTTGCCCCACAGGGCGCAGCCGTTCAGCGCGCCGCCCCAGGTCCCGCCGCCGTCATAGAAGGCGGTGTTGCCGCTGACCACGCACCCGTGCAGCGTCGCTCCGTACGCCCCTCCCCCGTCGCCGAAGGCCGCGTTGCCGGAGAGCGTGCAGTTGGTGAGCACGCTTCCGTGCGCGCCGCCGCCGTCATCGGCCCCGTTGCCCGTGAGCGTGCAGTGGCTCAACGTGCCGGCATACGCCCCGCCGCCCGACGTGTCCGCCGAGTTGCCGGAGAGCGTGCAGCCGTACAGCCGGCCGGCGTACGCCCCGCCGCCGTAGGGCGCCGCATTGCCCGAGAGCGCGCAGTCGCGCAGCGTGCCGCCGCAGGATCCCCCTCCGGCGTGGGACGCCGAGTTCCCGGAAAGCGCGCAGTTGCTCACCGTGCCCGAGACCTCGCACCAGGCCCCGCCGCCGCTCCGCTCGCGGACGGCGTCACCGCCGGCCGTCGTGTATCCGTTGGTCAGCAGGAAACCCGACAGGGTCGCATCCGCGCCGACGTACACGCACCGCACGGCCGTCGGGCCCTCCGGACCGCTCCCGCGGATGACCGTTACGCCCGGCCCGTTCATGCTGCGGACGGTGACCGGTTTCGTGATGGCCACGCGGTTGGTCATCGATCCGTAGACCGCCCGCGCTCCCACGTCGTACACACCGTTGGACACCAGGACCAGCGCGCCGGCCTGCGTCACCGCGTCGATGGCCTGCTGGATGTTCGTCGCGGCCGTCGCCACGGTCGTGTAAGGAGCGACCGGCGAAGGATTCCCCAGTCGAACGTAGTGGGTGGCGCCCGCCGCCACCACGACCCGGGCCGCGGCCACCAGGCCGGCCGGGTAGGTCTCGTTGGACACCCGCAGCGACACGGTGTAGGTGCCCGGCGCCGCAAACGCGTGGGTGACGATCGGACGGTTGGTCACCGCCGTGCCGTCCCCGAAATTCCACACGCTCCGCGTGGTCCGACCGTCCACGTAGGCCGTGAAGGTCACGGGGAAGCCGATCGCGGCGTTGGTGTAGTTCACCCCCGCCACCACGCGCAGAGTCCCCGTCACCGCGCCGGCGTTCACCTCATCGCACCCGACGGAGGGCGGACTCCGCCATGCCTCGCCATCGATGTCCGTGCCCGAGGCGGCACCGTCGCCGCCGCCGATGCAGGGAGAACCGGCGCTCAGGTGCGAGAGGCTCGCCAGCGCGGGCTCGTTGGTGACGTTGCCGATCCCGTCGGGAAGCGGCGTGGTGCAGCAGTAGCTGAGCGACGCGCCCGCGTGGTTGTCCTCCCACATCGCCGCGTTGTAGAAGACAATGCAGCTGTTCAGCTCGCCCCCCCACGTCCCGCCGCCCGAATCGTCCGCCGCGTTCCCCACGAGCGTGCAGTGGCCGAGCACGCCGCCATACGCGCCGCCGCCGAACGTGGCCGCGTTGCGCCAGAGCGCGCAGCTGTTCAGCGCGCCCCAGCATGACCCCCCGCCGTACTCCGCCCGGTTGCCCGAGAAGGCGCAGTTGTTCAGCGTTCCGCCGCAGGCGCCGCCCCCGTACACCGCCGAGTTGCCCGAAAGCGTGCAGTTGCTGAGCGTACCCGAGGCCTCGCACAGGGCCCCGCCGCCGCTCTGTTCCTGCGTGTCGTCCCCGCTCGTCCGCGTGCACCCGTTGGTCAGCAGGAAGCCCGAGACGGTGGCGCCGGCGCCGACGTATACGCACCGCACGGCCTCGTCGCCCAGGGGACCGCCCCCCCGGATCGCCGTCACGGCCGGGCCGTTCATGCTGAGAACGACGACGGGTTTCGTGACCGCCACCCGGTTGGTCATCGATCCGTGAACCACCCGCCCGCCCGTGCCGTATACGCCGTTGGACACGAGGATCACGGCGCCGACCTGCGTGGCCGCGTCGACGGCGTCCTGGATGTTCGCCGCCGCCGTCGCCGCGTTGGTGTAGGGCGCCGCCGCGCCCGTGTTGCCCAGCCGGACATAGTGAATCGTGGCCGCCGTCACCACGACCTGCGCCGTCGCCGCCACGCCGCCGGGGAAGCTCTCGTTGAAGGCCTGCAGCGTCACGCTGTAGCTGCCCGGCGCCGCAAACGGATGGGCGACGATCGGGCGGTTGCTCACCGCCGGCGTGCCGTCCCCGAAGCTCCACACGCTCCGCGTCGTCCGCCCGTCCACCCGCGCCGTGAAGGTCACGGGGAAGCCCGCCGCCACCTCCGCATGGCTCGCGTCGACCGCGACACCCAGGGCCCCGGTCACGGCCCCCGCGTTCATCTCATCGCAGCCCATGGCGGGCGGACTGCGCCAGGCCTCCCCGTCGAGGTCCGCGCCCGATGCGAACCCGGCGCTGCCGGCGCCGATGCAGGGCGAAACGGCGCTCAAGTGCGAGAGACTCGCCAGGGCGGGTTCGTCGGCCATGTTCCCGGTCCCCGCCGGAAGCGGCGCCGTGCAGCAGTAGCCCATGGCCCCCCCCGAGTAGTTCGCCCCCGACATCGCCGCGTTGTAGTACACGATGCAGTTGTCCAGCGTGCCGCCGTACGTTCCGCCGCCCTGGTAGGCCGCCGAATTGCCCAGGAGGGTGCAGTTGCGCAGCGTGCCGCCACAGGCTCCACCGCCGTATTCCGCGGAGTTGCCCGAGAGGGCGCAATTGTTCAGCGTGCTCCCGTAGGCCCCGCCCCCATCGTGGATCGCCCCGTTGTCCGAGAGCGCGCACCGGCCCAGCGTGCTCGCGAACGCCCCGCCCCCGTCGAAGGCCGAGTTGCCCGAAAGCGCGCAGCCGTTCAACGTGCTGTAGTCCGCCCCCCCGCCCCTGTCGCCCGCGAAGTTGTCCGAGAGCACGCAGTCCTCCAGCGCCCCGTGGCTCGCCCCGCCGCCGTTGTAGGCCGAGTTGGCGGAGAGGGTGCAACGGCTCACGGTGCCGCCATACGCCCCGCCGCCCTCATCGACCGCCATGTTGGCCGTCAGGGTACAGTCGCGGAGGATGCCCCCGTACGCCCCGCCACCGTCCACGGCCGCGTTGCGCGACAGCATGCAGTTGGTGAGCACCGCCGAGGGCACGCACCACGCCCCGCCGCCGCTCTGGTCCTTGACCGGATCGCCCATCGCCATGGCGTACGTGGCACCGTTGGTCAGGTGAAAACCCGACAGGGTCGCGTGGGCGCCGAGGTACACGCACCGGACCGCCGTGTTGCTCTGAGGGCCGGCCCCCCTGATCGCCGTCACATTCGGTCCGTTGACGCTGCGCACGACGAGGGGCTTGGTGATCGCCACCCGGTTGGTCAGCGCCCCCAACACCACGCGACCGCCGGTGGCGTACACGCCGTTGCTGACCAGGACCGTCTGCCCGCCGCCCGCCGCATCGATCGCGTCCTGGATATTCGCGGCCGCCGTGGCCCAGTTGGTGTAGGGGGACTTCGCGCCGCTGTTGCCCTGGGCGACGTAATAGACGGTGTCCGCCACCACCACCCGCACCGTCGCGGCGATACCGCCCGCGTACGTGTCGTTATACGCCCGCAGCGTCACATTGTAGCTGCCCGCCGCCGCGAAGGCGTGGGCCGCGACGGGGCGATTACTCACCGCCGGCGTGCCGTCTCCGAAGCTCCAGACACTCCTCGTCGTCCGCCCGTCGACGTACGCCGTGAACGTCACGGGGAAACCCACGGCCGCATTGGTGTAATCGGCGCCGGCCCCCACGGTCAGGGCGCCGGCCACGGCGCCCGCATTGACCTCGTCGCACCCGATGGAGGGCGGACTGCGCCAGACCTCCCCGTCGATGTCCGTGCCGGATGCCGAGCCGGCGCTGCCCGCGCCGATGCAGGGGGAACTGGAACTGAGATGCGACAGGCTCGCCATCGCGGGTTCGTTGGTGCTGTTGCCCCCCCCCAGCGGAAGGGGCGTCGTGTGGCAGTAGGTCAGGATCCCGCCGGAGTAGTTCGCCCCCCAGGGCGCCGTATTGTAGAAGACGATGCTGTTGTCCAGCGTGCCGGCGTACGATCCGCCGCCCTCGTAGACCGCCGTGTTGCCCGAAAGGGTGCAATGGCGCAGCGTGCCTTCGAACGATCCGCCTCCGTACTCCGCCCTGTTGCCCCAGAGCGCGGAGTTGCACAGCGTGCCGCCGTAGGTCCCGCCGCCGCTGTAGATGGCCGCGTTGCCCGCGAACGTGCAGTTGCTGAACACGCCGTCGTAGGCCCCGCCGCCGTAGTCCGCCGAGTTGCTCCAGAACGTGCATTTCACAGCCGTGCCGCCGTAGGCCCCGCCGCCGACCACGGCCGAGTTGCTGACGACCACGCAGTTGCTGAGCACGCCCGAGGCTTCGCACCAGGCCCCGCCGCCGCTTCGTTCCCGCGTGTGGTCTCCGCTCGCTCTGGTGTGGCCGTTGGTCAGCGTGAAACCCAGCAACACGGCATTGGTGCCGACGTACGCGCAGCGGACGGCCCGATCGCCCCGCGGCCCGGCCCCCCGGATGATCGTCACGGCCGGCCCGTTGACGCTGCGGACGGTGATCGGCTTGTTGAGGGCCGCCCGGTTGGTCATCGCCCCGTAGACGACACGCCCGCCGGTGTCGTAGACGCCGTTGTTCACCAGAATGACGTCATTGCTGACGGCCACGTCGATGGCCGCCTGGATGTTCGTCGCCGCGGTCGCCCACGTGAGATACGGCGACGCGGGCGTCGGGTTGCTGCGCGAGACATAGCGCGTGACACCCATCGCCGACGGCGTCCACGCGGAGACGAGGAGCAGACACGCGACTGCAGGAGTCCCGAATGGTCTCATGGATGATCTTCGCTTCCACTTCATGATGCGCCGCTCTCCCCGCCCGTCGGCTGGTCGGTCAGCCCGCCTGCCATCCACGCCGACATGGCCGCCAACCGTCGCAAAAGAGGCGGGTATTGGCAAGGCAAACCATCGGCCTCCGGACTGCCGCCCGCCAGGAACTCTGCTTCGCTGAAGCTTCGCGGGCCGAGGGGCAGCGCGGCCCCAACGCCCTCGGACAATATGCGGGGCCCGGTGCGGACCGGTGCCCATCCGGACGCGGTACCCTCGGGGTCGGCATCGGTACCGGGGGCTGAGCTTCGTCCTCTCGTTCGCCCATCGCCGTCGAGGAGGGAATCGATACCGACCCCGATAGCGATTTCGATTCGGAGGCGATCTCTCTGTTCTCTCCTTTGCCTGTTGTTCAATCCGAGTCGAGTTGCGGCTCACCGCCTTAAGGCAACCACACGAACCGGACCGCGTCCCAGCCCGCCATCAGGTCGCCGTCGACGACCACCCTTGCGCCGACCATCCGCCGGGGGGCGGCCAGTTCAAACGGGGCGCCGACCCATGTCCATCGGGTCGACAGCGAGGCGACTTCGACGGCGCCGGCGGCGAGTTCCTCCTTCATGGCCTGCCCCGCCGTCACCGTGAACGACACCCGGCCGGCGGGCATCTCGCCGTTTCCGTCGATCCGCCGAAGCGCGAACTCCGTGCGATAGCGGCCCTCGATCAGCGTCTGGAGGACCCCGCCCGCCACGCCCTTGCCTGCCCCGTCGAGCGCGACGCAGCGGCCGCCGCCGGCGTCGGCGTCTTCCCGGATCGAGCCCTCCGGCGGCCTCAGGTCCGGGTCTTCCGCCTGCTCGGCGGCCGGGATGGCGGTGACCCGTCGCTCCACCTCCGGGTACAGCGGGCGTAACCAGCGGAACAACCTCACGCGGCGGTTGAACGTGTTGTCCAGCGGACCCGTCTCTCCGAGCAGACCGATCGCCTCCCGCGTCAATCCCCAATGCACGCGGCTCCCGTCGGGCCGCGCGTTCGCCTGCCAGGCGCCCCACGCGATGAGCGCGAGCGGGCCGAGGAGGCACCACGGCAGGAGGCGCGGCGACCGAAGGAGGAAGAGCGCCGCCAGGCCTCCGCAGAGCAGGAGCCAGGCCGCCACGCGGACGCCCGTGCCCGCCTCCCACGCGACCACGCTCGGGAACAGGTCCATCAGCATCGCCGCCCCGCCCCGAAACTTCTGGTCCGCGGCCACGAGGCCCGAGATCCCCTGGAGGACCCCCATCGCGGCGAGCCCGGATACCAGGGCGCGGATGCCGGGCGAGCGTAGTCCCGCCCACAGGACGCCCAGTCCGACGCCGAGCAACGGCATGACGAGCGTCACGTAGCGGGGCTGGGGACAGGCGCCGCCGGTCCAGCCCTTGAAGGCGCCCGTGGTGATCCAGAACGCGGCGACCAGCAGCGCCGGCAGCCACGCAAACCGCGCCTCGCGGCGGAGCCAGAGGATGAGTCCGGCCAGGCCCGCGATGCACCAGGGCGTCATCGGCGCCAGCCCGCGCGCCTGGTCGAGCAGCATGCCCGACGCCCCCGCGCCGAGGTTCGAAAGCAGGAACGGCTCCGCGTGCACATAGGGCGGAAGACGCGTGCCGTAGACGGTCCAGTAGTACCCGCTCTGCAGTCCGGCGCTGACCGCCGCCACGAGCGCGATCAGCGCCGTCCCGCGCCAGGCGGGCCGGGCCAGGAAGAAGAAGCTGACCAGCAACCCCGCCGCGAAGCCGAGCATCTTCTCGTGGATCCATGGCATGTAGGCCGCCGCGAGGGCGAAGCTCGCGCACGCCCACGGGCCGGGTCTGACCCCCGAGTCCCGACGGTCTCGCCACGCCTCGTACAGCCGGCGGACGGCGTACGCCAGGAAGGCCGCGCCGATCGGATCGGGATAGGCGGAGACGGAGAAGAACAGGAGCGGGGGACTCAGGCCCGCGACGAACGCCGCAAAGAGGGCCGCGCCGCGGTGGCCGGTCACCCGCAGGACCAGCCGCCGGATGTTCGCCATGGTGACGGTGAGGAGCGCGCAGAGCGTGAGGAAGACCCCGTAGAGATGATGCTTGCCCCACTGAAGACCGATCTTATAGCCGGGCGCGAAGACGAGGCCCATGCCCGGCCGGTACATGTTGTAGCGGCGCTCCGCCCAGTACTCCGGCGTGCTCTGCGGCGGGCCGGCCCCGAACCTTGCGGCCTTCTTCGCCGCCATCTCGGCCGTGCCGCCCAGGGTGAAGTCGGTGGGGCTGATGTAGAAGTTGCGGTGGCCCTTCAACCGATTGTTATAGAGGTTGAAATCGTAGTCCGTGGCCATGCTGTGCGTGAGCAGGAGGATCTCGGGTTCGTCGCCCCCCACGAACCGGTGCTGGTAGAAGCGCGGGGCCCAGGGCTTGACCATCCAGAGGCCCGGCAGGTGGGCGACGGCGAAGAAGAGCAGCCAGAGGCGCGGCCCCCCCGCGGGGAGCGGCGGACCGAGGGCCCGGCGGAGCGTGAGCACGGCATGCGCCGTCGCCACGAGCCCCGCCACGGCGGCCAGCCCCTCCCCCGCCCTCCACAGGAACAGACGCTCGCCGCCCGCCGTCACCCCCCCCGGCGCCAGCCCCAGGTACGGCAGCAGTCCGGCCAGCCACGCGGAGAGCAGGAGCGCGAGCCGGCGCGCACGGCGACGCGCCTCGGCGGCGTCGCTGAGGTCGCCAATCTCGCGCGCGAACAGCCACGCGCAGAAGGCCGCCGCGACGACGAGAAGCCCCAGCGGCGGACGGGCAAGGAACACCTCGTGACTCTCCCGGCCGGCGACGATGAAGTCGCCGCGAAACGCGAAGTAGCCGCAGCCGACGGCGGCCATCCCCGCCACGGCCGCGGCCGTGCCGCCCGCCGCCCACAGCCATGCCGCCAGCGAGGGGAGGCGGCTCGGACGCCCCGCCCCGTCCCGCGCGGCGGGGGCGCGGTGCGGCGGACCCTCCGGGCCGGCCGCCGCGTCCCTCCCGTTCGCGACGCGCGTCATCGGTCCTCCCCGCCCCCGGCGGCATCCCGGCGCGCGAGCTGCCGGCGCACCGGGGCCGGGAACGCATCGGCGGCGAGACGGCCGGGCGACTCGAACAGCTCCTCGCCCCTCGCGAAGGCGAGCAACCAGCGGCGCTTCATCCGCAGCTGGCTGCGGAAACACAGAATCGCGCCCTCCTTGCGCGTTCGCTCCTCCTCCGACAGCGGGCAGGTCCAGTGCGGCGCGCGGGGGTCCCATCCGGCCGGCCGCGGGGACGGCCGGCCCGATGGATGCCGCGCCGGCAGGGGCCACGAGGAGAGGTGGATCACGTAGCCCAGCACGCGCGGGCGCTCCAAGCGGTCGGCGAGCCGCGTCAGGGCGGCCTCGAGGATCTGGTACAGCGCCCGGTGGTCCGGATGGCCGTCGCAGGGATGGCTCACCACCACGTGCGTCGGGCGGAAATCGCCGACGACCCTCTCCACGTCGGCCAGCATCGATTCGGCTTTGTGCGGATGGCCGTGGGCCAGCGCGCTGGCATAGGGGACCTTGCGGGCGTGCGTGACCGGCGTGTAGTAGGCCGGCACGCGGGACCAGTGCCGCCGCCAGATCGGCAGGATGCAGTGGTCCGGGTAGCCGAGGAACAGCAGGCGCTCCGGCCCCACCCCCAGCATCGACATCGCCTCGACCGATTCGAGGCGGCGAAGCTCGCCCATCTCGCGGCTGACCCGGTAGTGCAGCCACGGCCGGCCCCGGTACATGACGAACGCGAGGAGATTATGGTCGCCGTACGTGAGATACGCCACGCGCACGGCCGCGCCCGCCGCCACCGCTCTCTGGATCAGGCCCCCCGCCGCCAGGATCTCGTCGTCCTCGTGCGGCGCAAGGACCATCAACCGGTCGGACGGCGAGAAGGGAGGAAGCGGCTGCGTTTCAAGTCTGACGTTGCAGTCTGAGACCGGGGGGTTGGAGCGTGAGGGCGATGGCGATCGGGAGGGCGCTGGGGAGGGGGGCGACATGGCGGCGGCGGGAGGAGGCGGCTACAGTTCCAGCAATTCGCGCACGTCATCCCAGTTCATGCGGTGCAGCGGTTCGCCGTCGGCGCGGACCGTGGCGTCGATGATGGCCTGTTTCCGCTTCTGCATCGCGAGCACCTTCTCCTCGACCGTGTCGCGGGCGATCAGTTTCACGCTGTAGACCATGCGCTTCTGGCCGATGCGGTACGCGCGGTCGGTCGCCTGGTCCTCCACGGCGGGATTCCACCATGGATCGTAGTGCACGACCATGTCGGCGCCGGTGAGATTGAGCCCGGTGCCCCCGGCCTTGAGGCTGATGAGGAAGAAGGGGATGCGGCGGTCGGAATTGAACCGCTTGACGACGTCCAGCCGGTCTTGTGTCGCCCCGTCGAGGTAGCAGTACCGCCATTCGCGGCGATCCATCTCGCGCCGCAGGAGGGTGAGCATCGACACGAACTGGCTGAAGACCAGCACGCGGTGGCCGCCGTCGATGGCCTCGTCGAGCAGCTCGAAGAGGAGGTCCATTTTCGCCGAGGGGAACGCGCTCTGGAGGCCGTCGAGCCTCAGCAGGCCGAGGTGGCAGCAGGCCTGGCGCAGCCGCAGGAGGGTGCGCAGGATTTCCATGCGGGAGGCGTCGAACCCGCGCTCGCGCACCATGTCGGCGATCCGCCGGCGGGAGTTCTCGAGCAGCTCGCGGTAGACCTTCTGCTGGTCGCCCGTCAGCGTGCACCACGCCACGCGCTGGACCTTCGGCGGCAGCTCGCGCGCGACATCGCGCTTCAGGCGGCGCAGGAGGAAGGGCTGCAGCTTGCGCCGCAGGCGCCGCTGGGCCTCGTCGCCCCCGTCGCCGCCGGCGGCGATCGTCTGCTCGTAGCGGTGGCGGAAGGACTCGTGGGTGCCCAGGTAGCCGGGCATGAGGAAGTCCATGATGGACCAGAGGTCGGCGACGCTGTTCTCCATCGGGGTGCCGGTCAGCACGAGGCGGTGGTAGGCCTTCAGGCGCTTGGCCGCGATGGCGTTCTGCGTGGCGCGGTTCTTGATGTGCTGCGCCTCGTCCATCACGATCACGGCGAACTCGCGTTCGAGATAGCGATCCACGTCGCGGCGCATGAGGGCGTAGGAGGTGACGAGCAGGTCCGCGTCGCCCAGCTCCTCCCACCGCGCGTGCCGGTCGAGGCCGCTGACGACGCTCACGCGCAGGCCCGGCGTGAACCGGGAGGCCTCTTCGGCCCAGTTCTCGACCAGGCTCGTGGGGCACACGACCAGCGACGGCCGGCCGCGGGCCTCGGGGTTGAGCCGGTCCATCTGCAGCCAGGCGAGCGTCTGAACGGTCTTCCCGAGGCCCATCTCGTCGGCGAGGATGCCGGCGAACCCGCACTGTTCGAGATACCGGAGCCACTGCGCGCCGTCGTGCTGGTAGGGGCGCAGCCGGCCGCGCAGGGGTTCGGGGATCGTGACCGGCGCGTCGGGCCGGCGCTGGGTCTGCCGGTCGACCGCCTGCTGCCAGGAGACGTCCGCCTCGATGTCCACCCCGTCGAGGGCGTTGAGCGACTCCTTCACGTACGCGGCGTAGATGTTGGAGAGGCGGAAACTGCCCGGCCGGCTCCCGTCGGCGCTGGCGCAGTCCTCGAACACGTGGTTCAACGCCTCCACCGCCCCGGCGTCGAAGAGGATGATCCGGCCGTCGCGCTCGACGTGGGAATCGCCCATCCGGATCGCCCGCTGGATCTCCGCCGAGGTGAGGCTGACCCCGCGCGCGTCCTCGAAGCTGAACTCCACCTCGAACCAACGGCCGCCCGGCTGCGGCGTGACCCGCACGACGGGCGTGGCGAAGGGGGCCTCATCGAGGAAGGTCTCCGCCCGTCCCTGCAGTCCCACCTTCCAGCCGATGCGCCGCAGGGATGGCAGATGACGGGCGAGGAAGTTCATCACCCGTCGCTCGCCGATCAGCGGGCTCAGCTGGTCGCCCTGCGGGCCGCCGAACCCCAGCGTCGCGAGCCGGCGCAGCGCCGCCTCCTCGCGGTCGGTGTTGCGGACGGTGTAGCGCAGCAGATCGACCGCGTCGGGCAGGGCGAAATGGCCGGCGGGATCGGACTTGCCCGCGACGAGGCGGAACCCGTCGTACTCGGCGTTCAGCACGGCCGAGAGCGAGGCGGGGCTGCCGCGGACGTGCAGCCGGAAGAGCGGTTCGGCGGGCTCGATCGTGAACAGGTCCGGCGTGACGTCCGAATCGATCGTGACGAACTGCGCGAGGGACGGCATTTCGGAGCGGAGGAACCGCGGCACCGCGGCGCGCGGGATCGAGACCTCGTGCTCGTACACGCGGTGCATCGGCTCCGGGAGCACGCGGTCGAGCGGGCGCCAGGCGGCGCCGTCGAAAACCCACGCGGCGCGCCGGTGCGCGAGGAAGAGCGGCCGCGCGCCATCCGGGCCGGCCGGGAGATCGGCGGCCGGGGAGAGGAGCAGCTCGCCCGTCTCCGCATCCAGGCGGATGCGCAGGCGGAACGGCACCCGTGTCGAATCGACGGCCACCGGCGCGTGGCCGTTTCCGGTCGCGAACGCCCGGCCGGCCATGAGCTCCAGCACGTTGATGAAATCGCCCCGCCCGACCTCCATGCGGCCCGTCGGCGGGCCGGCCGCGATGTCCTCGAGCACGAAGAGCAGGGCCTCGTCCCTCTCCGGCAGCGCCAGGGCGCCGGCGGCCGCCGCGGCGTCGACCGGCACGCAGTGGCCGTTGTACCGCACGCGGCATTCGAGGGGCATCCGGCCGGCGCGGAGCGCGTCGGTCCATCCCGCGGGCAGCGCCAGCTCCAGCCGCGCGGGGATCGCGCCGGGATCGCCCGGCCGCGCCCGGCGCAGGTAGCCCCCCTCGCCCATCGCGGCCACGCGGGCGGCGCGCCGCTCCTCGGCCCGCCGGCGCTCCATCACCTCGGGCCGGTTCAGGCGGCGGCGGAACTCGATGCCGAGGGCGACGACGTGGGAACAGATGATCCCGCGTTCCCGGTTGTCGTAGCACGGGCACAGGCTCTCCGCCGTCCCGTCGGGCAGCAGCCGGAACGAGGTCTTCAGCATGCGGCTGCCCGCCACGATCGTGCCGCTGACGATGGGGGGATCGTAGGTCACATCCACGAACGTGTCGCGCTCATGGAGGGCGCGTCCTTCCTGGAACTTCTTCGGCCCCGCCCAGTCGATCAGCATCTTCTCGGTGAAGGGCGCCTGGATCGTGAGCCGCGGCTCGCCGCTGGCCGTGACGGCCGGCCGGTGAGGCGCACCCGGCGAACCCGCGGGCCGTATGGAATCCGCCTGGTCCATGCGCTACCGCACCTCGATCTCCGTGAGCCACAGGCGGTCCGGCGTGATCGGCGCCCCGCCGTGCGCCTCCTGCGCCACCTCGATGCCCGAAATCTCGCGCGCCTCGAAGGGGAACGAGGACACCGCCCCGCGGCCGTCGAATGCGCCGATCCGCAGCGGCTCGCCGCCCGCCGGCAGGATGCTCACGGCGCCCTGCCGGGCGGCCTGTCCGCGGCCGTCGCGCAGGGGCCAGTGCAGGCGGACCACCGACGCCCTGACCGGCGAGGGGAAGACGAGGCGGAGCCGGTGCGCGCCGGCGGACGCCT
The DNA here is from genome assembly GCA_964610105.1 of uncultured Verrucomicrobiota bacterium. GTDB lineage: Bacteria > Verrucomicrobiota > Kiritimatiellia > PWTM01 > PWTM01 > CAZSUU01. Next base: position 78,010 of record CAZSUU010000014.1, read on the forward strand.
CCGATGCCCACGCCTCCGCCGCGGGCCCGATCGCGCCGTCGGTGAGGGCCGCCACGCGGAAGCCCGGTTCCGAGCGGCCGCCCTCGATCCCCACGGCCGAATCGCGCGCCAGGCTGTCGTCCGGTCCAAGGAACGTCACCCGCGAGAGGGCGTTCTCGAACGCCGCGCCGGAGGACGCGGTCAGCCGCACCGCCCCGCTCATCCCCGCGCGTCCGCGCACCGCGGTCCGGTACTCGCGCGCCTCGCCCGCCTGCAGGGTCAGCTTGTCGCTGCCCGCCGTGAAGTCGCCGTCCCACCGCAGCTCCACCTCGCGCGGCACGCGCGACGGGTTGCGGAGGCGCCAGCCGACCGCGATCGAGTCCCCCGCGCAGCTCAGCGCGGGCGCGAGCGATTCCACCTGCACGGGGCTTACAAAGACCGGACGGATCATCCGCGCGCCGGTCCAATCCTGGGAACCCTTCTGGGCGCGCCACCGGACCTCCATCCACGGCGCGCCGGCCAGGTCCTCTTCGGCGAAGTAGCCGGTGTACTCGATCGACTCCCCCGGCGCGAGGATGCGCGGCTCGCCGCCCAGCGAACGCCGGGCGCCCGCGAACTGGAGGGTCGCCTCCGAGATCACCATGTTCTCCGACGCCTCGTTCGCCATGCGCGCCACCAGGCTGTTGCGGGTGCCCCGGATGGCCGGCGCCGCGGTCTGGATGCGGCAGGCCAGCCCGGCCTCGAACTCCCGGCGGGCGGAGCGCAGGTTCTTCAGCGCCGCCTCGGCCTCGCCGGTCACCGGCCTCCACGCCTGCAGGAACTGCTCCTCCACGGCGGCCTGCGACAGGCGGAACACGTCGAAAGCCCCGGCTTCCCCGGCCGCCAGCGGCAGGCGCGCGACGACGCGGCCTTCGCGGGGCCGGGCGACGTCGCAGGCGGCCGTAAGGGGCGTCAGGATCGCCACCGGGTCCTGGACACCGGTGATCTCGACCTCCGCGACGGCCGACGTGGACGCCAGGTTCCGCACGGCGAAATGGCGCACCGTCGATTCGGCGCGGCCGAAACACTCGACTTGCAGGCCGGTCGTCACGGCGGCGCCGGGGCCCCACGGCTCCCAGCCCGCCGCGGCCAGCCGCGCCAGCAGGGGACCGTAACTCTCCAGCAGAGAGCCGGCGGAGTCCGGCAGGGCGCGGGGGGCGGGCAGGAAACCCCAGGTCAGGCAGTCGTCGAGGAAGGCCCGAGCGGCGGCCGCGGTCTCCGCCCCGCGGGCCGCCGGACGGCCCAGCGAGACCGGCCGCGCCCCCGCGAGCGCCCGCAGGGCCGCCAGCTCGCGGCGCCGGAGTTCGCCCTCGGCCTCGATGGGTTCCACCGACAGCCGGTCGAGGGCCGGGAGATGGAACGGCACCGGCAGGCCGCGCAGGGCGGCGGAGGTGGCCGCTCCGCGTTTCCGGAGGGCGGACGCGAGGGGATGAATGAACTCGCACGCCGCGATCGGCACGGCGAGGCCCGGCTGCAGGTCGCCGGCGACAAACACGCACGGGTAATCGGCCACGGCCAGGGCGGCGCGGTTGAAATCGAGGCCCTGGAGCTTGTCCAGATCTTCCAGCCGGACCGCCGTGCCGCCCGCATCCAGCACGCGCCGGATCCGGTCCCACTCGATGCCCGCGCGGTTGGCCGGAGCCGTTGCGGTGGTCATGATCTCGGGATCGACCCCCAGCCCGAGCCGGGCGGCGTCGCGCAGCAGCAGATCGCCGAAGTCGATCGCGTAGGCGCCGTCGGCGCGCCGCGCGCCGGACAGCAGCGCCGCCTGGGCGTCGAGGCCGGCGCCCGCGCGGCCGCAGGCGCCCTGGAAACGCAGCAGCCGGAGGGCCTCGGTCTCGCTCCGCTCCGCGCCCGCCGGGAACGGCAGCCAGAGCAGCCACGGACGCACGGGCCACTCCTCCACCCACGCGTCGGCGGCCACGCGCGACGGCGCCGGATGCCGCGTGTACCAGTCCGCCAGCGCCGCCCGGAAGACCGGGGCGCCGGCCAGCGCAAGGGGGCGGAACGCGCACTCGACCGCCGCACGGCCGGGGAAGCGCGCCGTCAGGGGGGAGAGACCCAGGTCGCAGGTGAGGCCGAAGCGGCGCGTCGCCGGATCGAGCGCGATGACGAAGGACCGCGGCTCGCCGGGCGGCGTCTCCGCCATGAGGGCCCCCTCGCCGCAGGAGACCACGCCGAAGGGGTGCACGGAGATCTCGCGCGCGAGGCCGTACGGCCACGGGCGGGTGCACGCCAGCCGCCCGCCGGCCGCGCCGGCGGCGCGCGCCGTGAGGACGTCGTCGTGCCAGAGCCACGGGCCCTCCGGAAGATCGCACGCGATCTCCACCTGCAGGCACCGCTCGTTCTTCGCCTCGAACTCGGCCGTCACGCGGACCGCGCCTTCGCCGGTCTTCTCGAACATCAGCGACCAGGCGACGTCCATCGCCTCGCCGGTCCAGCGCGCGCGGTCGCCGTCAATCCACGTGCGCCCCGGCTTCAGCTCCGCCTCCCCGCCCGTTCGCGCGTCGCGCATCCGCACGCGCAGCGGCACCGGCTGCGGAAGGAAGGGGGCCGCCAGGCGGCCGGCCTCGGCGCCGGCGGCGTGCTGCTCCCACGGGTAGGCCTCCAGGTCCTTGCGGACCCGCGGGGAGAGCGCCGCGGGTGCGTTGGTCACGATCTCCCGGAGGTCGGCGGCGATCGCCGGCGGCGGGGCGGTGAGCTCGGGGAGCTCCGCCACGCGCGCCGTCAGCATCCCCGCCTCGGGCATGCGGTCCACCGTCTGCCACTGCTCGTCGACCGTCTCCACCGCCCAGCGGACCCGTTCGGCCTCGGTGCGCTCGGGGAGCAGGTAGAAGATCTCGCCGCCCGATTCGCCCTCGAACTGCAGCCAGGCCGCGCCGCCCGTCTCGTCCCACGCCCACCCGGTCGCGTCGTCCGGCCGCCGGTAGCACACGGTCCCCTCGATCAACCGCGTGGGCGGGGCCTCCGCCGACGGGGCGCGGCCGGAGAGATCCAGCGTCAATCGCACGTTCTCCGGTCGGAACTTCCCCGCGCACTGCAGCCGGGCGACGACGCTGCCGTCGCTCAGCCGGAACAGGCCGGCGGCCTGGAGGTCGAGCGCCGCGACGCGCGGGCGCGTCGCGTCCGTATCGGTCACCATCCCCGGCGGGGCGGCATGCGCGAACGCGGCCATGACCGCCACACCGGACAGGGACCACCAGAACAGCCCCTTGTGCATGATGCCTCCCCCGCGGGACGCGCCCGCCTGCCTCGGAACACCGGATGCCATGGGTGCAAATCGCCGATCAGCCCACCTCGACCATGCTGGGCGTGTAGTCGGCCGGCGGCTCGAATCCCAGCAGGCGCAGGCAGGTCGCCGCGAGGCTGCTGATCCCGAGATCGCCGGCGGAAGACAGCCGCGCCTTCGCCCCCCCCGTCGGATCGTAGACGAACACCGGGACCGGATTGAGCGAGTGCGCGGTCTTCGGCTTCGGCTCGCCGGTCGTCGCGTCGCGCATCACCGCCCCGGTCTTCTTCTCGTGCTCGTACATGTCATCGGCGTTCCCGTGATCCGCGGAGACCACCAGGATCCCCCGGGCCTCCCGCACGGCCCGGATCACGCGCGCGAGACAGAGGTCCACCGCTTCCACGGCAATCCGGACCGCCGGGAACACGCCCGTGTGGCCGACCATGTCGCCGTTGGCGTAGTTCAGGCGGATGAACCGGTGCCGGTTGGCGCCGATCACCTCCACCACCTTGTCGGTGATCTCCGCCGCCTTCATCCAGGGCCGCTGCTCGAACGGCACGCGGTCGGACGGGACCTCGAAGTAGTCTTCCAGGTCCTCGTCGAACTTCCCCGAACGGTTGCCGTTGAAGAAGTAGGTCACATGCCCGTACTTCTGCGTCTCGCTGATGGCGAACTGCCGGACGCCCGACACGGCGAGGTACTCGCCGAGGGTGCGGTCGATCGCCGGAGGATCGACGAGGAAGCGCTTGGGCAGCAGCAGGTCGCCGTCGTACTGCATCATGCCCGCGTAGCACACCTTCGGGCGGGGCGAGCGGTCGAACTTCGTGAACTCCTCGTCCTCGAACGCCCGCGTGATCTCGATCGAGCGGTCTCCGCGGAAATTGAAATACACCACGCTGTCGCCGTCGCGGACCGGACCGATAGGCCGGCCGTCGCGGTGGATGACGAAGGGCGGCAGGTCCTGGTCGATGACGCCGGGCGTGCGCGCGCGGAGGGCCTCGATCGCGGCGCGCGCGGAGGCGAACCCCTCCCCCTCGCCGCGGATGTGGGTCTTCCAGCCCAGCTCCACCATGCGCCAGTCCGCCTCGTAGCGGTCCATCGTCACCTTCATCCGGCCGCCGCCGGAGGCGATGGCGAAATCGACCGCCCCTCCGGCATTGACCTCCGTCAGGAAGGCCTCGAACCGGTCGACGTAGGTCAGGGCGGAGGTCGGGGGCACGTCACGGCCGTCGAGGAGGATGTGGATGCGCGCGCGGGTGATGCCCGCGGCCTTCGCCTCGCGCAGCATCGCCTCCAGGTGATCGAGATGGCTGTGTACGTTGCCGTCGGAGAACAGGCCGAGGAAGTGCAGCGTGGACTTGTTCGACAGCACCTGGCCCGCGATCTCCTTCCAGGCCACGCCTTCGAACAGCCCGCGGGAGGCGATCGCCTCGCTGACCAGCCGCGCCCCCTGGGCGAACACGCGGCCGCAACCGATGGCATTATGACCGACCTCGCTGTTGCCCATGTCGTCGTCGCCCGGCATGCCGACCGCCCTGCCGTGGGCCTTGAGCGTCGAGTACAGCGCATGGGTCTTCAGCCAGTCCATGTTCGGCGTCGAGGCGGCGCGCACGTAGTCGCCCTCCTCGTACCTCCCGATGCCCACCCCGTCCATGATCAGCAGCACCACGGGGCCCGGGGGACCGCCGTAAGTCTTCGACTTTGCAAGCTCTTCCATCTCAAGCTCCTCATGCCGACCCGATGCGGCGCCGCGCACCGGACCGGGTTCCCGGCAGCCCGCGTCAACCCGCATCCGGCGCCGGATTACACCGGTTCAATCTATCCAAGGTAGCGATTTCCTCCGGGCATGCAAGCCCGAAGGCAGCGGCTCCGACTCGAATCCCTCGAATCGAACGACGGGAGGGAGTGCAGAGAGAAGGAAAGCGGCGCGGTTGCACGGAGGAACGGAGGGAATGCAGTCGGCGCATTGAGCCCGACTTTCTCAACTGGCGATGGTGTTCTGTTTTGGGGGGGGTGGTAGCGCGCAGAAAGGCCAATGAATAGCGGGTGTCAGGCAGAAAGGGCTTGTGGTGAAGACCTGCCCCCTTGCGAGGGATGGCGAATGTCCGGCATTCGGTCCGCATGTTTCTGCAGACGCTGCGCGACTTCCTGGCGCGGATCGAAGCCCATATGCTCGACGTGCTCGCCCCCACCACCACCGGCCAGTGGTTGTCCATGTCGCGCTACACCCAGCCGGAACGCGCTCAACGGCTCCTGCTGTCCCGGCTCGGCCTGCAACTCCCCCCGCAGGCGCCCCCCAGGATCACCACCATCACCGGGCTGCGCATGGCCTGGCCCTTGGTTCGACGTTCACCGATTGACGCTCCTGGGCCGGACAGTACCTCAACCCGTTGCACCGCGGCAATGGAAAGACGCGACGGACGGCGAGTCGGACGCATGTACGGTTCGTGGCAGGACAGGCATCCGTGCCTGACCGGAGGCGACGCATGGAGCGGCCGAAGCCGTTGGGTTGCGGCTCGCCGTCTAGTACCGCGGGTAGGTCACCGTGAAGCTGTCCGTGTGGGAGCCGAGATCGTCGTCGGCGATCGTTACGGCGACGGGGTACCTTCCCCTCTGCTCGTAGTAGTGATCCAGCACGAACTTCCGTTCGCCGGGTGGCACCGCGATCACCGTGGGGCTCGTACCGTCGCCGTAGTCCACGGTCACCGTGTGAACATCCCCGGCGCTCGGATCGGTGAAGTCGATGATGCGCATGAACGCCCCTCCGCCACCGGCCGGCAACACCTCATCCGGCCCCGCCTCGAAACTGGGCGGCACATTGGACACGATGGTGGCCAGGTGCCCCGTCTCGGGGAACCACTGCACGCGGAACAGGGCATCGGCGGTCGGACTCGGAGCATCCGCGTACAGGGCCGTCCCTCCCCCGTACTGATTGCCCACGATCATCCGGCCCCAGCGGGGGGTGTCGTTGTCCAGCGTGATGGTGTACATCCACCCCTCCACCAGAGTCACCGCGCTGAAGTCCACCGTGACGAATCCGCTGAAACTGTCCACCAGGTTCGTGTACTCCCGCCGTCCCAGAAAGCGCCCCGACGTCCCTATGCCCTCGTACAGCTCGAAGGTGAGCGAGTAGTCCGTCGGCGCCTCCTCCGGATTCATGTCCGCGACGTACATCGAGACGGTCGAGAGCCGGTTGCCCGAGATCGCCGTGAACGTCTGCCCGATCGGCTCGCCCACCTGGATCTGCTGCGTCACCGAGAAGCCCGAGTCGTTGTCGTCATTGCCCACCTGCGGCACGCCGCCGTCCGCCTGCCACTGCACGCGGAACAGGGCATCGGCGGTCGGATTCTGCGCACCCGCGTACAGGGCCGTGCCTCCCCCGTACTGGTTGCCCACCGCCACCCGGCCCCACCGCGCCGTGTCGTTGTCCAGCACGATCGTGAAGGTCTGCCCCTCCACCAGCGTCACCGAGCTGAAGTCCACCGTGACGAACCCGCTGAAACCGTCCACCAGGTTCGTATACTCCCGCCGCCCCAGCAACCGCCCAGAGGTCCCGATGCCCTCGTACATCTCGAGCGTGAGCGAGTAGTCCGTCGGCGCCACCTCCGGATTCATGTCCGCGACGTACATCGAGACCGTCGAGAGCCGGTTGCCCGAGATCGCCGTGAACGTCTGCCCGATCGGCTCGCCCGCCTGGATCTGCTGCGTCACCGAGAAGCCCGAGTCGTTGTCGTCGTTGGCCAGCAACGGCGCGCCCCCGTCCGGCTGCCACTGCACGCGGAACAGGGCCTCGGCCGTCGGGCTGGGCGCGCCCGCGTACAAAGCGGTCCCTCCCCCGTACTGGTTGCCCACCGCCACCCGGCCCCACCGCGCCGTGTCGTTGTCCAGCACGATCGTGAAGGTCTGCCCCTCCACCAGCGTCACCGAGCTGAAGTCCACCGTGACGAACCCGCTGAAACCGTCCACCAGGTTCGTATACTCCCGCCGCCCCAGCAACCGCCCAGAGGTCCCGATGCCCTCGTACATCTCGAGCGTGAGCGAGTAGTCCGTCGGCGCCACCTCCGGATTCATGTCCGCGACGTACATCGAGACCGTCGAGAGCCGGTTGCCCGAGATCGCCGTGAACGTCTGCCCGATCGGCTCGCCCGCCTGGATCTGCTGCGTCACCGAGAAGCCCGAGTCGTTGTCGTCGTTGGCCAGCAACGGCGCGCCCCCGTCCGGCTGCCACTGCACGCGGAACAGGGCCTCGGCCGTCGGGCTGGGCGCGCCCGCGTACAAAGCGGTCCCTCCCCCGTACTGGTTGCCCACCGCCACCCGGCCCCACCGCGCCGTGTCGTTGTCCAGCACGATCGTGAAGGTCTGCCCCTCCACCAGCGTCACCGAGCTGAAGTCCACCGTGACGAACCCGCTGAAACCGTCCACCAGGTTCGTGTACTCCCGCCGCCCCAGCAACCGCCCCGCGGTCCCGATGCCCTCGTACATCTCGAGCGTGAGCGAGTAGTCCGTCGGCACCACCCCGGCGTTCATGTCCGCGACGTACATCGAGACGGTCGAGAGCCGGTTGCCCGAGATCGCCGTGAACGTCTGCCCGATCGGCTCGCCCACCTGGATCTGCTGCGTCACCGAGAAGCCCGAGTCGTTGTCGTCATTGCCCACCTGCGGCACGCCGCCGTCCGCCTGCCACTGCACGCGGAACAGGGCATCGGCGGTCGGATTCTGCGCACCCGCGTACAGGGCCGTGCCTCCCCCGTACTGGTTGCCCACCGCCACCCGGCCCCACCGCGCCGTGTCGTTGTCCAGCACGATCGTGAAGGTCTGCCCCTCCACCAGCGTCACCGAGCTGAAGTCCACCGTGACGAACCCGCTGAAACCGTCCACCAGGTTCGTATACTCCCGCCGCCCCAGCAACCGCCCAGAGGTCCCGATGCCCTCGTACATCTCGAGCGTGAGCGAGTAGTCCGTCGGCGCCACCTCCGGATTCATGTCCGCGACGTACATCGAGACCGTCGAGAGCCGGTTGCCCGAGATCGCCGTGAACGTCTGCCCGATCGGCTCGCCCGCCTGGATCTGCTGCGTCACCGAGAAGCCCGAGTCGTTGTCGTCGTTGATCACCTGCGGGCCCTCGCTGCCCAGCAACGGCGACATGCCGCCGTCATCGTCGGCGACCGTGCCGGCGATCGGCGTCAGGTCCCAGGCGGTGATGTTGCCGGGCCAGGGCCCGTCGTCCGGGTAGGTGTGCTCCACCGCGAAGGCCCGGGTGACCGGATTGTACGAGACGCCGGGTATCGTCGTGCCCAGCGCGACCGTCTGCGTCGACCCGTCTCCCCAGATCAACTGGAGCGTAAACGTGTCCGCTCCCGGATCGACGATGGTTCCCTCCAGCACGGCGATCGCGCCCTCGTCCACGCCGGGCGTCAGCGTCAGGTTCGTCACCACGGGCGGGGCATTGGCGATCGTGATCAGGGTCGCGTTGGTGTCGCTCATGCCGTTGTTGTCGGTCACGCGCAGACGCACGATGTGCGCGGACGGGCCGTCGTCGAGCCCGAGGGCGGCCAGGGCCGGCCACGCGACGGCGGTGACCGCGTTGCTTTCGGGGACCGCAACCGTCTCGAAGACCCCGTCGTTGTTCACGTCCCATTCGTAGCGCGTCAGGCGATCTCCGAGCTCGCCGTCCGGATCGCTGGAGGCGCTGCCGTCGAGCGTGACACCCGCGCCCTCGACCAACGCGTAAGGGCCGCCCGCGTTCGCGATGGGCGGGTCGTTCTGGATCGACGAGTTCACGAAGGTGACCCGGATCCTCTCGCCCGGATCGAGATCCAGCGTGGCCGTACGCTCAACCAGGTCGACGCTGCTGCCCCCGTCCGGATCCTCGATCACGAGGCCTGTGAGATTCCAGTCGGTCGTGAACTGCTCGGTCACCACGTACGTGTCGGGCGCCAAGTCGCTGAAGAGCCTGGTGTTGCTCAGCGGCGCATTCGTGTCGTCGTCCAGGCTGAACGAACCCAGGGCCCCGGTAAACACGAAGTCCTGCGGATGGTCGGGCACCGCGTCCTTCACCACCTCGATGCTCCCCAGCTTGGTGTTCTCGAAACGCACGTAGACAGTCTCGTCCGAGTCGAGGTCAATGATCGCCGTTCGCTTCTGGAGATCCGCGCTGCTGCCGCCATCCGGGTCGTCGACCGCGATGCCGGTGAGGACCCATCCCTGGGTTCCGATTTCTCTCACCCCGTAGGTGCCGCGCGGGAGAGGGCCGAACCAGCGGGCGTTGGCCGGCCTGGTCTCCGGATCGTCGTCCAGGATGAACTCCCCCAGGTCACCGCTGAAGCCGAAGAGCTGCGGGTCGTCGGGGATCGCGTTCTTGACGATCCGAATCCGGGGCGCCTCCGGATCCTCGCTCTCGATGACGATCTTGGCGCCTTGAGCCCCTGTCTCGTGACCGTTCTCCACGCTCGCGATTTCCGCCACGATCACCTCGTTCTCTTCGGGGGAATCGTCATCCACGACATTCACGGTGACGGTCGCGCTCGGCTCGCCCGCGGGGATGACGATGTCGGCGGAGGAGATCGTATAGTCGGCGCCCTGGATCGCGGTCCCGGAGAGGGCGAGGTGAACGGTGACCGGCAGGTAGTAGGGCGCCGACAGGCTCGCCCTGAGGATCGTCCATCCGTCCGGCTCGCCTATCGAGTCCCCGGGCGGATCGTCGACGGTCAGCGTCACGCCCGGGCTGTACAGGTGCAGGGCGTCCACGCGGAGGAAGCCCGATCCGGTGGCGCACGGTCCCGCCCATGTGTTCGTGGGAGGGCTCCGGGGGGAGATCCCGACCGTCGACCAGTGGCCGGTGTTCGTCAGCATGTTGGTGGTGAAACGAAGGACGTACGGATCGGGCGAGCCGTTGGTGCTGCTGGGCCATCGGGCGACAAGGTTGGAGCCCCCTTCGACCGAGAAGACGCCGATCGCGAAGCTGTCCGGATTGGTCGGATTGCCTCCGGTGATGTACTCCTGCCACGTGAACAGCCGATCCCCGTCATCGTCCTCGGTGTCGGTCGTCAGATCGTACTGTTGGAGCCAGGCGTGGGGTGTCCCATGCAGCGTGTAGTCGTACGTGGCTCCCGCCACGAACCGCCATGGGGTCAGCGCCGCAACACCGACCGCGATGGCTGAGAAGACTCCGAGGACCAGCCCCCCTTGCGACAACCACCTCTTCATAGCCGCCTCCCGTCGTTCGCCCACGCATGCTCCTCTCCGGAGTGCGTCGTGCCTCCTCTTCTCCTGCGACAGGCGGAGATCGCTTCGGCCGCTCTCCGCGCCTTCGACGCCCTTCTCCGGTCAGCAGAGCTCCAGCGCCTTTCCCCGCGCCTCTGCGCTCGACCCTCCGAAAAGGACCGCTTCGCGCGATGGGCGGGGAGACCTTGGACCAGCCGTCTTCGGCTTGGTACATCATTCTCTGGCCGTCCTCCGGAGAAGTCAAGTCGCCGATGCGGTCATGAGGCAAATGGCTGGCGGTCCATGGGAGGAGGCTTCGCCATGGTGCCGCGGGCGTCGTTTCTCCCGACGGCGGCGGTCATTCCGGGCGGAAGAGGAACAGCCGCAACGGCTTCTTCTCGCCATCCCTGAACTCGCGCACGAGGTCCCAGCCCTGGCCGTCGCGCCGCGGATCGAAGTCGGTGTCGTCGATCGCCCGCGCGGCGAGGTAGAAGGGCTTCCCTTCCTTCTCCCGGGCCCGGACCTGTCCGGGCGCGAGCACCGGGACCACCCGGCGGGTGTAGAGCAGGAATTCCTTGCTCATCTGCATGTCCGACTTGCGCCCCAGGGTGACGGAGTAGAACGGTGTGTCGCCGACGAGCCGGTGGACCGACCTCGCCTCATCGGCGAAGCGATATGCGCCGTGGCCGGCCATTGCATACCCGCCGAAGCCCACCGTCGCCGCGACGGCCATCCACGCGGCCGTGCCCCACGCCGCCGCCTCCACGCGTGGTCCGCGCGTCCATCGGAGGACCGACCAGCCGAGCCCTCCAAGCACCGGGGCAAGCAGCACGGCGAGCCACGTCGGTACGCCGGCCACCTGCGGACGATCGAGCACGCCGCGCTCGACGAGCCGGTCGTGCAGCAGAAGGAATACCGACAGGCCCAGTCCTCCAGCGACCAGGGTCCATCCGTGCGCCGCCTGCAGGAAACGGTCTGCGCGCATCTGCCACGGGCGTCCGCCTTCCACGGAGCGCGACAGCCAGGTCTGTGCAGCCAGGATCGCGACCGCGGGCAGGGCCGGGACGATATAGCGCTGCTGCTTTGCGCCGGGGATGGAGAGGAACGCGAAGACGAAGCCGAACCAGAGCCACGGCAGAAGGTCCGGCCCCACGGGCCGGGTGCGGCGGTCGAACCACCGCGCCACGGATCGCAGGAAGACCCACGTCCAGGGGAACACGAGGCCCACGAGGCCCACGTAGTAGAACGGGGATTGAAACTGATCGCGGACGGCCCGGTACTCGAAGAACATCCGATCCCCGGCCCCCGGAACGGTCCGGAGCACATGCGCGTACCAGGGCGCCGCAAGGGCCGCGGCCAGCGCCGCCGCGAACGCCACTCCGGCCAGCGCGGGACCGCGACGGTCGCGCAGTCCCAGGGCCATGGCCGCCAGCGGCCCGAGCCCCAGGACCAGCGCCAGCGGCCCCTTGGCCAGCCATGCCGCGGAGAGCGCCGCGCCCGACAGGACCCACGCCCAGCGCCGACGCCGCATCTCGTCCCGCGGCCGCCGCACGGCCATGGCATGGAGCGCGGCGGCCACCGAGAGGGTCAGCCAGCCCAGCAAATGGGTGTCATATGTGGCGTACCGCGCCTGCCGCACAAAGAGGAACGCGGTGCCGCCGATGAGCGCCGACAGCCACGCGAGGCGGGGACCGCCCACCCCCCACCCCGCCCACGCGGTGGCCAGCAGCGCAAGAAGGGCGAATCCGGCCCCGAGCCACCGGGCCCGGCGGATGAGGGTCGGGAGATCGGCGGTCGCGGGCGACAGGTCGGCCCACGCGAGCAGGTTCGCCCAGACCAGCAGCGGCGGCTTGTTCACGCGGGGCTGTCCGTTCCACGACGGGACGATCCATGCGCGGGGGTCCGTGTCGTGCACGCGCAGCCAGGTCTCCTGGCTCGTCCAGATGCTCAGGTTCTCCATGATCCGGGCCGGTCCCGGACGGTCGAGCATCACAAGGCAGGGGGGAAGCACCAGGAGCAAGAGACATAGCCACCGCGCGGCGGCCCCCGTCTTCGTCGCCGCCGCGCCGGTGTCCGCGGCAGGAGCGCCGGCGCCTTTCAGGGTTCCATGCACGGTTTCCGCGTCGTGAGGATCGCCACTGCTCTCATGACTTGGGGGGCGGTTTCTCCACCTTTCTCGCGAGGACTTCGGCCACGACCTCGCCCTGCGCATTCAGCACGCGGATGGCGCCGAACTTCGCGTTGTCCTTGTGCGTCTCGAACCGCAACGTGAATTCCCCGCCCGCGTGCCGGATCTCCGAGGACAGCGTATAGGCGCGGTTGGGACCGCCCGCGACCGCCAGGATATCGAGTTCCCGGATCAGCGTGGTTCCGCCGCAGTGGACACTCATCACCCGCTGGTCCCGCTCCCCGAAGTGGATCTCGGCCAGGTCGATCTCCACGCAGTAGTTCCCCGCCGGCAGATCCCCGGCCGTCACGCTGAACTCCTTCCCGTACACCTCGGAGTTGAAGCGCTCCGGTTTGTCCGTGCCCTCAATCTTGAGATCCGGTTTCTGGCTGGTATTGACATCGCCCGCGACGGTCATGGTCCGCGGCGGCGCGGCCGCGACCTGCAGGGAGAGGACCGTCGCCAGCATGCCGCATCCGGCGATCCGCGACCGGGTTCGGCCCCGCGCGCGCAGATCCGTCCCGCGCGTGGCGCTATGCGTGTTCATCGTGTCCGCCCTCATCGTATGGACCTCGCTTCCCTTCGCCGCGCCTCACGGCTTCGGCTTCTGCGTCTTGACCGCCAGGATCTCGGCCACGACCTCGCCCTGCGCGTTCAGGACGCGGATGGCGCCGAACTTGGCGTTGTCCTTGTGCGACTCAAACCGCAGCTTGAGCTCTCCCCCCGGGTGTCGGACCTCCGACGAGAGCGTGTACGCGCGGTCAGGACCGCCCGCGACGGCAACGATGTCCATCTCCCGAATGAGCGCGGTGTCGCCGCAGAAGATGCTCATCACCCTCCGGTCTCGCTCGGTGTGGATGAACTCCGCGAAATCGATCTCGACGCAGTAGTTCCCCGCGGGCAGGTCGCCGGCCGACACCGTGAAGGCGTGGCCCCAGACCTCGTAGCGGAATCGGTCGGGCTGGTCGGTGCCCGCGATGTTCCGGTCGCCTCGCGAGGCGATATCGTGCTCGCCCGCGATCGTCATTGCCCGCGGCGCCGCCGCCGCGAATGCCGGACCCGCGACGGCGGCCATCAGGGCGCACCCGACCAGCGCAGCCCGAGCCGGCTTCCGCGCGGTCGAGGCCGTCTCCCGCAGGAGACGATGCGGACTCTTCGCGTTTCTTGTCCTCATGGTTGACCCCCTCCCCTCACGTCCTTCATCCCTGGCCCCGCCGGACCTCGTCCTCGAACGCGCCGTAGGCCTCCAGGCGTTCGGCGTACAGACTGCCGAGGGACCGGTCGGGAACGACGGTCCCGGCCGGGGCGGCGAACCTCCCCGCCAGATCGCTCCACGCGAATCCGCCGGCCGCCTGGGCGGCGCGCATCGCGGCGCCCAGGGCCGCGGAGTCGGGTATCGAGATCGTCTCCACGGGCGCCTGGAACACGTCGGCCAGGGTCTGGACCAGACCCGCGCTGCGGGAGGCGCCCCCCGTGACGCGGACGGTGCGGAAGCCGGAGCCGATCCATGCGGCGTGGCGCCGCATCGCGAGCGCCTGGGCCTCGACCACCGCCCGAATGCGCACGGCAGGCGGCGCGCGGCCGGCGACGAAGTCCGGCTCGCCCTTCAGGCGCACCCCCGCCTGCAGCACCAGCGGGGTGATCTCCGGCACGAACCACGGCAGCATCAGGTTGCCCCGGTTGCCGGCCGCGGTCTCGCGGAAGGCCGTCGTGCCGAAGAACTCCCAGTCGACGCCGCAGTCGTTCTTCACCTGTTCGCGCGCCAGCGATCCGTTCTTGAAGCAGATCAGGCTCATGAAACCGCCGGCCGGATTCCCGAACACGTGGCCGTAGCCGTTCGGGTCCGTTCGCATGGCGGGCATGGCGGCGAAGAATACGTCGCTGGTGCCCAGGCTGACGACCGCCGCGCCGGGCTCGGCGGCGCCGACGCCCACGAGGCTGTTGGGATTGTCCCCCGACCATGCGACGACCGGGATGCCGGGCATGAGGCCGTACTTCGAGAAGTACGGGGCGAGGCCTCCCGCCACGCGCGTGGAGGCGACCGCCGGCGGAAGCCTCGCGGCGAGGCGGGGCGCCGTGGCCTCCAGGATGGCCGCGTCCCATTGCAGCGTGTGGAGGTTGAGGAGGTTCATCCCCGCTCCATCGCCATGGTCGATGGGCGCATCCTCCCCCACCAGGATGGAGCACATGAACGAGCTGACGAGGTGAATGCGGGCGGTGTCTTCGTAACAAGTCGGGGACTGTTTCCAGAACTTCCGTATCTGGGGACCGGTGAAGCGCTCGATCGCCGGCGATCCCGTGTCGCGCTGCAGGCGCGGGCCGACCGCCTCCGCCAGCTCCCGGCACTCCTCTGTCGTGGAGCTGTCCATCCAGATCGGCGCCGTCGGGCGGGTGAACACGCCGGCCAGCTGGTCGGCCAGCGGACGCGCGGGATCGAGCGACCCCAGGGCGGAGGCAAAGGCGGCATTGAGGTACACCGACCCGTGCTGCTGGCCGGAGCCGCTGACCGCCTTCACCTGTCCCAGCGGCGCGCCGGCGGCGCGAAGACGGTCGAGCGCGAGGTCCAGCGCCGCCACCCACATCAGCGGCGCGGCGTGCTTGACGAGCGGGTCCGCGTGGTCGAGGAAGCCCTGCGGGCAGCGGTAGGCGGGAAGGTCGCGCCCGTAGTTGACCGCCTCCGATGCCACGATGCGGCCCTGTTCGGCGTCGATGATCAGCGCCTTCAGTCCTTGGGTGCTGCTGTCGAATCCCAAGTATAGCGGCATGGCCGTTCCCTTTCCCGCGGGCGGCCCGGCTCTTCGCGGCCGGGCGCGCCGACTTCTGCTCTTTAGCGATTCGGGGGGCGGCGGGCAAGAGCGAATGCAGAGGCGCCGCGGTCATCGGCCGCGCGGTTCACTTCCGGGCGGTCCTCTCGCGCGTCAGCCGCTGGCTGCCCCAGACGGCGAGGAAGGTCACGGCCAGGAGGAGGGCCGACAGGGCGTTGATCATCGGCATGTGTTTGCTGTGTTTGATCATGCTGTAGATGCGGACCGGCAGGGTGGTCGAGCCGGGGCCGGAGACGAAGAAGGTGATGACGAAATCGTCGATCGACAGCGTGAAGGCGAGCAGTCCGCCGGCCGCGAGCCCGGGCGCCAGCAGGGGCACCAGCACGCGCCAGGTCACCGCCCACCCGTTCGCCCCGAGATCCTGCGCGGCCTCGACGATCGACCGGTCGAAGTCCTGCAGGCGGGCCAGGACGACCATGGTCACGTAGCTGATGCAGAAGGTCGTGTGGGCCAGCACGACGGTGAACAGGCCGAGATCGATGCCGACCGACACGAAGAACAGCAGCAGGCTCATGCCCACAAGGATCTCGGGCACCACGAGGGGGGTGTAGACCATGGCGTAGTGCACGCGCTGGAGCCGTGAGCCGTAGGCGTGCAGGGCGAAGGCGGCGGTGGTGCCGAGGACCAGCGAGGCGGCGGTGGCGCCGACGGCGATCACCAGCGTGTTGCGCAGCGCCTGCCACACCTCGACCTCCCCGAAGAGCTTCGCGTACCAGCCCCATGTGAAGCCCTCCCACGTCCCTCCGAACCGCGAGGCGTTGAACGAGTTGACCACGAGCACGACGACCGGCGCGTAGAAGAACACCAGCACGCCGATCGTGATCAGCAGCGGCCAGCGGCTGCGCGGCATGTCAGGCGCCCTCCCGCAGCGTGACGGCCGGTTCGCCCCTGCGCCGCTGCATGCCGAGCGCGAGGGCCATGGGGGCCAGGACGGCCAGGGTCAGCAGCGCCGAGAGGCCGGCGGCGTGGGGCAGGTTGCGGTCGTTGTAGGCGCGCTGGGCGATCTTGTTGCCGATCATCTCGGTGCTCGGTCCTCCCATGATATCGGGGATCACGTACGAGCCCAGCGACGGGATGAACACCACGAGCAGCGCCGTGACGACGCCGCGCCGGATCCCGGGGAGGAAGACGCTGCGGAAGGCCTTCCACGGCCGCGCCCCGAGATCGCGGGCCGCTTCGAGCAGGCGGAAATCGAACTTCTCCGCCGCCGCATAGACGGGGAGGATGGCGAAGGGCAGCGAGGTATAGACCATCACGAGCACGACCGACGGCTCGTTGTAGAGCAGCAGGGTGTCGACGCCGACGAGGTGGAGCGTCATCAGCAGGTGTTTCACCGGCCCCTCCGGGTGCAGCAGGACCTTCCAGGCGAAGACCCGGATGAGGAAGCTCGTCCAGAACGGGAGGATCACCAGCAGCAGGAGGATGCGCCGCCACTGCGCCGGGGACCGGGCGATGCAGTAGCCGCAGGGAATCGCGATGACCAGGCAGACCAGCGTGGTGATCACGCTCATCCAGACCGTCCGCCAGACGATGGCGGGGTAGTTCGGGTTGGCGAGGCTCCGCAGCGTCTTCAGCGTCCATCCGGCCCCAATGCCGCCATAGAGGTCCGCCGGCTTGAAGGCGATGGCGAAGATGATCAGGGTCGGGACGACGAAGAAGACCAGCAGCCAAAGGAACGAGGGGGCCGTGACGGCGGCCTCCTGCGCCTGCTGGCGCCGCGCGAGGTTCATGAGCCGCGACCCCGCTCCGGCGGCGACGGCACGACCGGCAGCATGTCCGGGAGCGCCACCAGGCCCTCGTCGGCCGGGCTGTACTTCTCCAGCATGAAGCCGTCATCGGCGTGCCACCAGATCCACACCGGATCGCCCCACGTGATCGGACGCTCGTCGAGGAGAAACCGGCTGTGCTGGCGCGTGACCGCGATGCGGTAGTCCCCCACCCGCACCCAGTACTTCGTGTGCGAGCCGAGGTACACGGCGTCCTCCACCACGGCGTCGAAGACGTTGTTCTGCTCGTCGAGCAACGGGCGGTCGCGCGAGATGTGGATCTTCTCCGGACGGATGCTCAGGAAGATGCGGGCCCCGATCTGGATGCGCTTGTCGTTGAAGACGTTCACCGGGGGGAAATCCGCGACCGCCAGACGGCTGTAATCGCCGTCGAACAGCGCCGCGACCGTGCCTTCGAAGAAATTCGTGTCGCCGATGAACGCCGCGACGAAGCTCGAACGCGGCGCTTCGTAGATCTCGCCCGGCGTGCCCAGCTGCTCGATGCGGCCCTCGTTCATCACCGCGATCCGGTCGCTGAGGCTCATCGCCTCGCCCTGGTCGTGGGTGACGTAGAGGAAGGTGA
>CAZSUU010000015.1:0-88629 GCA_964610105.1 uncultured Verrucomicrobiota bacterium
AGCCGAATACCCGATCAGGACACCGCCCGAAACTAGAGAAGAACCAAACTCCAGAGCCATACAGCAGACGCTTCGCGTCGCTGTATGGCGGTGCAGCGATGCAAAGCATCTGCTGCACTGCCTTCCTACCTTGATTCTCCGACCCCGGAAGAGAGAAACAAGGGTTGTCCTCGGCCAGATCTAGCCGCTATCCTCACCCCGTGCCCTCCAAGCTCCAATTCTGCGTCTACGTCCTGCTTTCCATGCACGACGAGGGCCTGTACATTGGCTTCACCACCGACCTCCAACGGCGGCTGACGGAGCATTTTCACGGCGAATCCAAAGCCACCGCCCCGCGCCGTCCCTTCCGGCTGGTCTTCTGCGAGTACTTCTTCTCGAAGGAAGACGCGGAGCGCCGCGAAGGCTACCTGAAGACCACCGCCGGCCGCAAGGGGCTGAAACTGATCCTTCGCGAAACCCTCAAGTCTCGTGTCTGGGATTGAGCCATGGTCACCCAACACTCCAACCCTGACGTCAAGATCGCCCTGTTCAGATCTCTGTTCCGTGGACGCGAGGATGTGTACCCGCGCCGATTTGAGAGCCGAAAGACGGGGAAGACCGGCTACAGTCCCGCTTGCGCGAATGAATGGATTCGCGGGGTATGTGATCGAAGGGCTGTGAAATGCACCGACTGCCCAAACCGCCGCTTTTTACCCGTGACCGATGACGTCATCCGGCAGCATCTGCTCGGCCAGGATTCAGGCGGCCGAGGGTTCGTCATGGGCGTGTACCCCATGCTGCTCGACGAAACGTGCTTCTTGCTTGCCGCCGATTTCGACGGGGACAGATGGAGGGAGGATGCGGCAGCAGTACAGGGAACGTGCCGACTATTGGGTGTCCCATCCGCGCTCGAACGTTCGCGCTCCGGCAATGGCGCGCACCTCTGGCTGTTTTTAGAGGAAGCCGTGCCGGCGGTTCTTGCGCGGAAGCTCGGTACGCATCTCCTCACGGAGACGATGGAGCGACGGCCCGAGATAGGATTGAGATCCTACGACCGATTCTTCCCCAATCAAGACACTCTTCCCAAGGGCCAACTCGGAAACCTCATTGCACTGCCGCTGCAGAAGCAGGCACGCGATCGTGGAAACAGCGTGTTCGTTGACGATTCCATGATTCCGCACACCGACCAGTGGGCATTTCTTGCGAGCATCCGGAAGATCTCGTGTTCCGAGGCCGAACGCATCGTCCGTTCGGCAGAAGCGACGCGAGGCAATGTCGTTGGGGTTCGCCTCGTGCCATGGGACGAAACAGCCGATGCCCCGTGGACGGCGCCGCCATCGCGACGTCCAACTGACCTTCCCATTGCGGGTGCGCTGGCGCAATCCGTGGAGATCATCCTCGGCAGCGAAATCTACATCGCAAAGGATAGCTTGCCGCCCGCGCTGCGGAACCGCCTGATCCGCCTCGCGGCCTTTCAGAACCCGGAGTTCTACCGTGCGCAGGCCATGCGACTGCCGACCTTCGGCAAACCCCGAGTGATCTCGTGTGCCGAGGATCACCCCCATCACATCGCCCTCCCGCGCGGATGCTTGGAGGATGTTCAAGACCTGTTGTCGGGGTTGGGGGTCGGGCTCACGCTCCGCGACGAGCGATACGCAGGAACGCCATTGGCGGTCATCTTCCAAGGCGAACTACGGCTGGAACAACGATCGGCCGTGAAGGCTCTGGCGGTGCACGACATGGGCGTGCTTGCTGCCACGACGGCTTTCGGCAAGACCGTCGTAGCGGCGTGGATGATCGCGAAACGAGGCGTCAACACGCTGGTGCTGGTACACCGGCAGCAGTTGATGGAACAGTGGGTGGAACGACTCTCAGCCTTTCTGGGCGTCCCAGCCAAGACCATTGGGCGGATCGGCGGTGGCCGAAAGAAACCAAGCGGCGTACTGGATGTGGCACTGGTCCAAAGCTTGATTCGCAAGGGAGAAGTGAACGATCTCGTCGGCAAGTACGGTCATCTTGTGGTGGACGAATGCCATCATTTGCCGGCCTCCAGCTTCGAACAGGTGGCGCGCCGCACAAAGGCGAAGTACGTCCTGGGTTTGTCCGCAACAGTAGCCCGAAAGGATGGCCATCACCCCATCATCTTCATGCAGTGTGGGCCGGTGCGATTTCGTGTCGAAGCCAAACAGCAGGCAACCCAGCGACCGTTTTCGCACAGTGTCTGGGTGCGCCCGACCGCTCACAGTGCCCCGGACAACGCGACGGCGGGCGCCCGTGCGCAGTTTCACGAGCTCTACGATGCACTGATTGCGGACGAAAGCCGCAACCGGCTGATTGCAGATGATGTCATGGATGCCATCCGGGACGGCCGGTCACCCGTGGTGTTGACCGAGAGGACCGAGCATTTGAAGGTTTTGGCGGAGCGTCTCGCGCCCCGCGTCCCGCATTGCTTCGTTCTTCAAGGCGGAATGGGGAAGAAGCAGTTGAAGTCTACGCTTGCCGCGTTGGTAGCGGTCCCCGCACATGAAGCCCGCGTTCTTCTCGCTACCGGACGTTATCTCGGCGAAGGATTCGACGACGCGCGACTGGACACGCTGTTCCTGACGTTGCCCGTCTCGTGGCGCGGAACCATCGCCCAGTACGCGGGCCGTCTACATCGGCTGTACGACCGCAAGAAGGAAGTCCGCATCTATGACTACGCCGACATCAACGTGCCCATGCTCGCACGCATGTTCGACCGGCGATGCAGGGGATACGAGGCAATCGGCTATTCGATCCTGTTGCCGGCCAGCGCCGTGCCCGGCTGGCCTCCCGAGGTTCCGCTGCCGGTCGAGCCAGAATGGAAACGCGACTATGCCGCCAGCGTTCAGCGACTGATCCGTGACGGAGTGGATGCGCACTTGGGCAACCTCTTTGTCCATGCAGTACGGAAGATGCAGGCCGACGCACAGGGGGAAGCCAGAGCGCGTAGCGCCACCGAGGCATTTCTCTTCCGGCGGCTGGAAACCCTGCCTCAAACGGCAGGGAAGTTCATCCTCAACGTCGCATTGCCAATCCCCTTTGACGAACGCGGTCAGATGGAGGTGGACCTGCTATGCGTGCAAGCACGACTGGCCGTGGAACTGGACGGTTCGCAGCACCTGTCCGATCCCGACGCCTACCGCCGCGACCGTCACAAGGACGCCCTGCTGCAAGAGCACGGCTACTTCGTGTTGCGGTTCCTGGCTGAGGACGTCGGGAAGCGTCTCGACCACGTTCTGGACGCCATCCTGCGCGCGCTGGCGCGGCGAATCGTCAGGGCGCTGAATATCCCTTATTCCGCGGAGTCCTTCGTCCAGGCGCGCCCCGTTGGATGAGCGGGCCATTTGCGGACCCTGTCAACTGGGCACGCGGTCAACTGGCGATCAACTGGGGACGGGCAAATCGTTCCACCTTCCTTCGGAAGTCGGCGATTGGCGATCGGCTCGGAGGTGTTCATGCGCGACATCATGTCGCGGGTCTGACCGAAGGCGGCGGTGGCGAGACACCGCCTCGCCCGTGCCGCCGCTTCCATCCCGGGCGTCGCGCCCATCTGCTGCTGGCGCCGACTGCGCACGATCACAACCTGAGTTGCCTGCTCGGCCAGGACTCAGCGGCCGCACTGATGCTGCCTTCGCCGGATCGGTCTCCGCCGTCGAGCCACTGCCGCTGCCCAGCCGCGGACACCGGCCATTCCTCCCAGACTTTCGCGCCCCGAATCCCGTCTTTACGTGCCAGCGACACATTCAACGCCCGCTACCTTCTGCCTCGCCGTTGCAGTGTCACAGATTGCCCGTCCGCTATTCTCTATCGCACGTTGGGGAGGAATCGCACTTGCATGCGCTCCGTCCAGGTGCAATGTTCTTACTGGTAAGACACGAAGAAAGGAAGCGATGGCCATGAACACGGTAGCAACCACGCGGATGTCGTCGAAGGGTCAGGTCGTGATCCCGGAGGAAGTGCGCAACAGCCTGGGGCTGGAGACCGGCGCTCAGTTCATCGTGATGGGCGAGAACGACGTCGTCATCCTGAAGACTATCGCGCCCCCCTCGATGTCGGAGTTCGACGGCATCGTCACCCGCGCCCGGCGGCAAGCCAAGGCGGCCGGGATGAAGCCGTCGGACATCGCCCGGGCCGTCGCCAAGGTGCGGGGGCGGTCACGGCGCGACGAAGCTTCCAAGCGGAGTCGGGCATGAATTCCTCTGCATCCAACCAACCCCTCCGGCTCTACAGCGACCTGGCAGATTGGTATCCGCTGCTGACGCCGGTCGGCGACTACGCCGAGGAAACAGCCTTATACCTGCGCTTGTTCAAGGCCCACTGCAAGCACCCGCCGCGAACCCTGCTCGACCTCGGCAGCGGCGGCGGACACAATGCCGCGCACTTGAAGAAGACCCTGACCTGCACACTCGTTGACCTCGCACCGGCCATGCTTGCGCTGAGCCGTCGACTCAATCCGGAGTGCGAACACGTTCAGGGCGATATGCGGTCGGTCCGGTTCAACCGTTCTTTTGACTGCGTGCTCATCCATGACGCGATCAGCTACATGGCCGGGCGCGATGATCTTGGCAAGGCCATCGCCACGGCGTTCGCGCACACCGCCCCGGGCGGGGTGGCGATGTTCCAGCCGGATTTCGTCTCGGAGACCTTCGAACCGGGCACCGAGACCGGAGGCAGCGACGGCGGCGGACGCGGCCTGCGCTACCTTGAGTGGCGCTGGATGCCCGACTCGACGGGCGAACGGTATGTGACCGACATGGCCTACCTGCTGCGGGATGTCAACGGCGGTGTCGAGGTTGCCCACGACCGCCATATTATGGGGCTGTTCCCGCGCGCCACCTGGCTGAAGCTGATCGCGGAGGCGGGATTCGAACCCCTCGCGGTCCCGTTTGAGCACAGTTCCTACAGCAACACCGGCCACCAGATCTTCCTCGGACTGCGCCCTGTCGCCCAGGGGGGAACATGACGTGAACGATCTCTCGCCGCGCTTCTGGCGGGTCTTCTTCGAGGCGTATGAGTCGCTTCCCAGACAGATCAGGGATCGACGGGACGCCGCCTCCCGGGATGTTCGGCGGGGGGATGAGAAATGGCGTACCTGGCAGGAGTTGAACCTGCAACCCCCAGATCCGTAGTCTGGTGCTCTGTCCAATTGAGCTACAGGTACGCGGCCGATCGTGTATAGTACCCGCGCTTTTCGCGATGGCAAGCGCGAATGCCGAGATGTCCGCCGACTTCCATCTGGTGGCCCCGTACGGGCCGACCGGCGACCAGCCGGAGGCGATCGACGCGCTGTGCGCCGGGCTCGCCGGGGGGCGCCGTTTCCAGACGCTGGAGGGGGTGACGGGTTCCGGCAAGACCTTCACGGTCGCCAACGTCATCGCGCGCCACGGCCGGCCGGCGCTGGTGATCTCGCACAACAAGACGCTGGCGGCGCAGCTCTACGCCGAGCTGAAGTCGTTCTTCCCCGACAACGCGGTGGAGTACTTCGTCAGCTACTACGATTACTACCAGCCCGAGGCCTACATCCCCACCACCGACACCTACATCGAGAAGGACGCCTCGATCAACGAGGCCATCGAACGCCTGCGCCTCGCCGCGACCGATTCGCTGCTCAACCGCGAAGACGTGATCATCGTCGCGTCGGTCTCCTGCATCTACGGCCTGGGGTCGCCGGAGGACTACCGCCAGATGACCGTCCGCCTCGCCCGCGGCGCGCAGGCGGACCGCGACGAGGTGCTGGCGCGGCTGGTGGACATCCAGTACGAACGGAACGACCTCAGCCAGACCCCCGGCACCTTCCGCGTGCGCGGCGACGTGCTGGACATCTTCCCGTCCTACTCCGAGAACGGCCTCCGCGTTTCGTTCTTCGGCGACGAGGTGGAGTCGATCCAGCGGTTCGAGGCGCTGACCGGCCGGATCGAGGCCGACCTCCCCGCCGTCACCGTCTCCCCCGCCCGCCATTTCGTCATGCCCTACACCCGGATCGAACCGGCCCTCGAGGCCATCCGCGCCGAGATGGAGCAACGCGTGCGGGAGTTGATCGCGCAGGAAAAGCTGCTGGAGGCCCAGCGGCTGCGCATGCGGACCACCTACGACCTGGAGATGCTGCGGGAGATGGGCTACTGCGCCGGCATCGAGAACTACTCGCGCCACCTCTCCGGCCGGCGGGCGGGCGAGCGGCCGGCCTGCCTCATCGACTACTTCCCGTCGGAGTTCCTGACCATCATCGACGAGTCGCACGTGACCCTGCCGCAGATCCGCGGCATGTTCAACGGCGACCGCGCGCGCAAGACGGTCCTGGTCGAGCACGGTTTCCGCCTGCCCTCCGCCCTCGACAACCGGCCGCTGTGTTTCGAAGAGTTCATGGGCGTCACCGGCCCGATCCTGTTCACCTCCGCCACTCCCGGCCCCCACGAGCGCGAGGTCGCCGGCGCTCCGGTGAAGCAGCTCATCCGCCCGACCGGCATCGTCGATCCGCCGGTCGAGGTCCGTCCGTTGAAGGGCCAGATCGACGACGTGATGGAGGAGGTCAGGGCCTGCGCCGAGAAGAAGGAGCGCGTCCTGGTCACGACGCTGACGAAGAAGACCGCCGAGGACCTGTCGGAGTACCTCCAGCAGACCGGCCTCCGGGTGAAGTACCTGCACTCCGAGATCGATGCGATCGAGCGGGTGGAGATCCTGCGCGGACTGCGCAAGGCCGACTTCGACTGCCTCGTGGGCATCAACCTCCTGCGCGAGGGCCTCGACCTGCCCGAGGTCTCGCTGGTGGCGATCCTCGACGCCGACAAGGAGGGATTCCTCCGCTCCGAGACGTCCCTGATCCAGACGGCCGGTCGCGCGGCGCGGCACATCGAGGGGCGCGTGGTGATGTACGCGGACGAGGTCACCGACTCCATGCGCCGGATGATCGAGGTGACCCGCGAACGCAGGGAGCGTCAGCTCGCCTACAACCGCGAACACGGCATCACCCCCCGCAGCATCCGGAAGAGCATCCAGGAATCGCTCGTCATCCGCGAGGAAGCCGCGGAGGTCGAGCGGGCCGTCGTGCGCGAAAGCGGCGTGTCGTACAGCGTGTCGGAGACGCTCCGCGAGCTCGAACGCGAGATGCTCGAGGCGGCGGAGGCGCTGGAGTTCGAGCGTGCGGCGATGCTGCGCGACCAGATCTACGAGCTGAAGGGCTCGCGCGAGGCCGGAGGGCCCGGCGCCGGCGGCCGCGCCCCCGGCCCCGCCGCGCGGGCACGGACGCCGCGCCGGAAGGCCGCCCGCGGTCGGAGGGGACACCGCTGATCCGTTCGGGGCCGTGCGTCGACCGGCGGGCGACGTCGCCGGGCGCGAGCACAGCCGGAGACCGCCGACGCCGGCGCGGGGGCGGCCCCGCCGCCGAACACCTCCGGCTTCGTTCCCGTCCTTCGCCATCGCCCTCGCTTCGGCCGGGGGCGGCTACGGGGACGAGGGGAGGTCGCGAGTCCGGCGCGCCGATCCGTCCCGCGGCCGGACGACGTGTTCCGGGGCGGTGCCGAACACGCGCTTGAAGGCGCGGGAGAAGTTGTACGGATCGCTGTAGTCCAGCTCGCGCGCGACCTCCTTCACCAGGGGGCCCGAGCTCTGCAGGAGGTCCATCGCCCGGTTCATGCGCAGGTGACGCAGGTACCGGACGGGGCTCTCGCGGCCGAAGCGCTGGAAGAGGCGGCAGAGGTAGGCCATGTCGACGTGGCATTCCGCCGCCACCTCGCGGAGGCTGCGCAGCCGAAGGTGATGTTCCTCGATGTGCTGCCGGCAGCGCTGGTAGGTCGCGAAGGCCCGGCTGGCCGCCGGGCCGTACGGGCGGGCCAGGTCGCCGATCTTCATGATCAGGTACTGCAGCGCCACGGCGCACAGCCGGCCGCGGTCCGGGTGGTCGCTCAGTCCGTGCTCCACGAGATCGTCGAAGACCTGCTGCACCCGTCCCGGCTCCGTGACCTGCACGAGTCCCCCATACGGAATCTGGCACTCGCGCAGCAGGTCCCGTCCGGCGCGGCCGCTGAAGGCGACGAAGTACTTGCGCATGGGCGCCGCGGGATCCGTGCGTATGCGGTGAGGGATCCTCCGCCCGTACACGAAGGTCGCACCGGCGCCCAGGGTGTGGCGCCCCCCCGACAGCTCCAGCGCGCCCTTGCCCTGGGCGACGAACTCGACGATCGTGCAGGGGAACCCCGACCGCCGTATCTCGTAGTCGGAACGGCACACCTCCCAGCCGCCGCTGATCACCGCCAGGGCGCGCGCGTCGTGCCCTGCCTGCCGCAGGTAGAACCGTCGCGCGGCCGACACCTGCGTGCTGAAGTAGGAGGGCTCCCCAAGGCGGCGAGCCGCAACCGAAGGGTCCTGGTCGTACATGGCTGCCACTCCATGCCTTCCTTTCCGCCGTGCCGCCGCGCCGCCTTCAGAGATGGTCCCGCCGCCCCTTTCCGCGGAGCACCTCACGGGAAACATCCTGCGCGTCTGCGTCTCAGGTCTGGGCGGAACCCTCTGCGGCGGCGAGCCGCAATCGAAAGGTCCTGGTCGTACATTGCTGCCACTCCATGCCGTCCTTTCCGCCGTGCCACCGCGCCGCCTTCAGAGATGGTCCCGCCGCCCCTTTCTCGCGACGCGAATCGCATGATGCCGCCTTTCCCCGCCCGAGGCGATGCATTTCGAGGTCAAAAACTAACATCACAAGGTCAAAGCCGGCCATTCGCCTCTTGGCCCGGCCGCGGTATACTGCCGCCCATGTGCCGCACGGGCGCTTGAAACGGAGGAGACATGCATCAGATGGCGTACTGGATGGCGGGGATGGCGGCGGGGGCGGCGCTCCTGGGGTGTGGGATCCCCGCGGGCGCGCAGCCGGCCCCGGCGGCCGGGGAGGAGACGCGGGAGCAGCGCGACGCGCGCATGGCCTGGTGGCGCGAGGCCAAGTTCGGGATGTTCATCCACTGGGGCGTGTATGCCGTGCCCGCCGGCGAGTTCAAGGGCGAGCGGATCGGCGGCATCGGCGAGTGGATCATGAACCGGGGCAAGATCCCCGTGGCGGACTACAGGGCCTTCGCCCCGCGGCTGACGGCGTCGAAGTACGATCCGGACGCCTGGGCGGCCCTCGCGAAGGCGGCGGGCATGCGGTACATCGTCATCACCTCCAAACACCACGACGGTTTCGGCCTGTTCGACTCCAAGGCGACGACGTGGGACGCGGTGGATGCGAGCGGCGCCCGCCGCGACCTGATCAAGCCCCTCGCGGAGGCGGCGCGGAGACAGGGGCTGAAGTTCGGCCTCTACTACTCGCAGGCCCAGGACTGGACCCATCCCGGCGGCGCCAAGGCCGGCTACAAGGAGGGCGAGAGCTGGGACGAGGCCAACAAGGGCAGCTTCGACGAATACCTCAAGACCATCGCCCTCCCGCAGACCCGCGAGATCCTCGATCAGTACCGGCCGGACATCCTGTGGTGGGACACGCCCACGTGGATGACGCCCGAGCGCGCGAAACCCCTCCATGACCTGCTCGCCCTCCGGCCGGGGATCATCTCCAACAACCGCCTCGGCGGTGGCTACCGCGGCGACACGGAGACCCCCGAGCAGCACATCCCGGCGACGGGCTACAAGGACCGCGACTGGGAGGTCTGCATGACGATGAACGACACCTGGGGATTCAAGAGCTACGATCACAACTGGAAGAGCACCGAGGATCTGATCCACAAGCTCTGCGACATCGTCAGCAAGGGCGGCAACTTCCTGCTCAACGTGGGGCCGACGGCCGAGGGCGAGATCCCGCAGCCGAGCATTGACCGGCTGCGCGAGGTCGGGACGTGGATGAAGGTCAACGGGGAGGCCATCTACGGCACGCAGGCAAGCCCCTTCCGCACCCTGCCGTGGGGGCGGTGCAGCCGCAAGGCGGCGGACGGCATGACCACGCTGTACCTGCACGTGTTCACCTGGCCCGGCGACGGACGGCTGGTGGTGCCCGGCCTGAAGAACGAGTTCGGGAAGGCCTGGCTCCTCGCGGGCGGGAAGGCGCTCGATGTCTCCCGGGCGGGGGACGATGTCGTCGTCGCCGTGCCGGGCGAGGCCCCGGACAAGATCGCCTCCGTGATCGCCCTGCGGGTCAAGGGCGAGGTCGAGACCGCCCCCTACGTGGCCCTGCCGGAGAAGGACGGCTCGATCCTGCTGAAACCCGCGTTCGCCACCTGCAACGGGAACATCAAGCCGCAAGGATCCGGCAAGACGGAGAACCTCGGCTACTGGACGGACACGGAGGATACGGCGGAGTGGCGCGTCAAGGCCCCCCAGGCGGGCGCGTACGCCGTGTCGCTCGACACGGCGGCCCTGGGCGCTTCGAAGTTCGTCCTCGCGGCCGGGAACCGGCGCCTGACGATCGATGTGCCGGCGACGGGCGACTACGACAAGTTCCAGTCGATCCGACCGGGGGAGATCGAGCTGGAAGCCGGTATCCAGACGATCCGCATCGAAGCCGTCGCGGCCGGGTGGACGCCGGTGAACGTGACGACCATCAAGTTGAGCCCCGTGAAACAGTAGGACCGCTCCGTGCGCGGACCGGCGGGCGGATCGAGACCGGAGACCTGAAACCTCAGACCTGAAGGGAGACAGCATGAGCGAGCAGACATCATTCCGGTGGATCGGACCGTTCCCGAGGATCGGCATCCGGCCCACGATCGACGGCCGCCGGCGCGGGGTGCGCGAGTCGCTCGAACAGCAGGTCATGACGATGGCGACGACCGCCGCCGACTTCCTGTCGAAGAACCTGCGGTATCCGAACGGACAGCCGGTGGAGTGCGTCATCGCCGATACCTGCATCGGCGGCGTCGCCGAGGCCGCCGCGTGCGCGGCGAAGTTCGCGAGAGAGAGCGTCGGGGTGTCGCTGACCGTGACCCCGTGCTGGTGCTACGGCACGGAGACGATGGACACCGACCCCTACCTCCCCAAGGCCGTCTGGGGCTTCAACGGCACCGAGCGCCCCGGCGCGGTGTACCTGGCCGCCGTCCTGGCCGGCCATGCGCAGAAGGGCCTGCCCGCGTACGGGATCTACGGCCGCGAGGTGCAGGACCGGACCGACCCGTCGATTCCGAAGGACGTGCAGGAGAAGCTGCTTCGTTTCGCCAGGGCGGGTCTCGCCACGGCGATGATGCGCGGCAAGTCCTATCTCTCCATCGGCTCCTCCTCGATGGGCATCGCCGGCTCGTTTGTCGATCCGGACTTCTTCCAGGACTACCTCGGCCTGCGCACCGAGAACATGGACATGTGCGAGATCGAGCGCCGGATCGACGAGGGCATCTACGACCCGGCCGAATACGCGAAGGCGCTGGCGTGGACCCGGAAGTTCTGCAAGGAAGGCAAGGATTTCAACAAGAAGGAGCTGCAGAAGTCGCGGGCGGGCAAGGACGCGGACTGGGAGTACGTCGTCAAGATGACGATCATCGTCCGCGACATGATGATCGGCAACCCGGTGCTGGCCGAGATGGGCTTCGGCGAAGAGGCCATCGGGCGCAACGCGATCGCGTCCGGCTTCCAGGGTCAGCGGCAGTGGACCGACCACTGGCCGAACGGCGACTTCATGGAGGCGATGCTCAACAGCTCGTTCGACTGGAACGGCATCCGCGCGCCGTTCGTCGTGGCGACGGAGAACGACTCGCTCAACGGCGTCTGCATGCTGCTGATGTACCTGCTGACCAACACGCCGCAGATCTTCGCCGACGTGCGCACGTTCTGGAGCGCGGACGCCATCCGGCGCGTGACCGGCAGGAACATGGCGGGCCTCAACGCCAACGGCGTGATCCACCTGCTGAACTCGGGCGCGGCCTGTCTGGACGCCTGCGGAAAGCAGCGCCGGAAGGGCAAGCCGGCGATGAAGCCCTATTGGAACATCACGCGAAAAGAGGCCGAAGCCTGTCTCAAGGCCACGCTCTGGGAACCCGCCAACGTCGGGTACTTCCGCGGCGGCGGTTTCTCCTCCAGTTTCCTCTCCGAAGGCGGCATGCCGCTGACCATGATCCGCATCAGCCGGGTCAAGGGCCTGGGGCCGGCGTTACAGATCGCCGAGGGCTGGTCCACCGACCTGCCCGGAAACGTGACCGACACCCTGATGTCCCGCACCGATCCCACCTGGCCCTGCACGTGGTTCGTCCCGCGCCTGACGGGCAAGGGCGCGTTCAGGGACGTGTACAGCGTGATGAACAACTGGAGCGCGAACCACGGCGCGATCAGCTACGGGCACATCGGCGCGGACGTCACGACGCTGGCCGCCATGCTGCGCATCCCGGTGGCGATGTCGAACGTGCCGGACGAGGACCTGTTCCGCCCGCACGCCTGGGGGTTGTTCGGCGTCGACGACCCGGTGGGCGCGGACTACCGCGCGTGCAGGAACTTCGGCCCGCTCTACGGCTGAACCCGCCCGACCGCGCGGCGACGCGGCCGCGCGACGGCAGGACTCGACAGAGCGGAGGCGGCTTCGTAGCATCGGCCCATGCGTCGGGCCCTGGCCATCTTGCTCTGCGGATTTCCCGTCTTTTCCGCCCGCGCCGCCGAACCGGTGTTCCTCGCCGATTTCGAGGGCGCGCGCCCCGGGGCCGCATGGGGCGGCTGGGATGGCGGCGCGCGGATCGTGGAGAGCGGCGAGGGGGGGCAGGCGCTGGAGGTCGCCATCGCGCCCGGCGGTCCCCCGACCCGGCTCGTCCATCGCCCGCTGCCTCTGGATGAACTGCGCGGCGCACGGCTGCGATGCGAGGCGATGGTCCGCGCGTACGGCGTGACGGAGCCGCCGAACGCCTGGAACGGCATCAAGTTCATGCTGCACGTCCAGGCTCCGGCCGGCGATCGCTGGGCTCAGCAGAACGGCGTGTGGGGCACCTTCGACTGGAAGAGGATCCGCTTTCTCGCCTCCGTCCCGGCCGACGCGACGGCGGTCACGCTCTACCTGGGTCTCGAGTCGGCCGCCGGCGCCGCGCGGTTCGACCGGGTGCGGATCACCCGCGTCGCGGCGGCGCCGGCTCCCCCGCCCCGCCCCCCCGAAGGCCCCGTCTTCAAGGGCCACGACGTCCCCCGCCTGCGCGGCGCGATGGTCGGCCCCGACGCGACGGAGGACGATCTGCGCGAGCTGGGTCGCGGCTGGAAGGCGAACCTCATCCGCTGGCAGCTCATCAACCACCCCGGGCCGAACGGCCGGCTCGCGCCGGAGCAGTACGACGCGTGGCTGGATCGCGAACTGGGGAAACTCGACCGCGTTCTCGGGTGGTGCGAACAGTACGGATTGCGGGCCGTGATCGACCTTCACTCGCCGCCGGGCGGGAAAGGGACGATCTCGGGGTACGCCGGCACGGACGACGCGCTCTTCACGGACCGCGCGGCGCAGGACAAGTTCGTCGCCATCTGGAGGCGGATCGCCGCCCGCTACAGGGACCGCCGGGCGGTGTGGGGCTACGACCTGGCCAACGAGCCGGTGGAGGAATACGTCGAGGAGGGCTGCGACGACTGGCGAGGGCTCGCCGCGCGCGCCGCGAAGGCCATCCGCGAGATCGACCCGGCGCGCGCGATCATCGTCGAAGCCCCCCCGTGGGGCAGTCCGGAGAGCCTGAGGGACTTCGTGCCGATCGAGGTCTCGAACGTCGTGTACAGTTGCCACATGTACGTGCCGTCGGAATTCACCCACCAGGGTGTGTTCCGACATACGGCGCGGTCCTTCGCCTATCCGGGCGCCATCGACGGGGTCCTGTGGGACAAGGCCGCGCTCGAGAAGGCGCTCCAGCCGGTGGTCGAGTTCCAGAAGCGCCACAACGTCCACATCTACATCGGCGAGTTCAGTGCGATCCGGTGGGCGCCGGACGAGAGCGCGTTCCGATACCTGAGGGACGTCATCGACATCTTCGAAGACCATGGGTGGGACTGGAGCTACCACGCCTTCCGCGAGTGGGATGGCTGGAGCGTCGAACACGGACCGGACCGGCAGGACCCTGCGCGAAGCCGCGCGCCCACCCGTCGGGAGGAGCTGCTTAAATCGTGGTATGCCAAGAACCGGAGGTTCCCGTGAAACGCACGGCCCTGTTCCTGCCCGTCCTGCCGGCCCTCGGCGCGGCAGCCTGTCCCGGCGGTTGAATCACACACCATGCAGATCGTCATTGCCACGCGAAATCCGCACAAGTTGCAGGAACTGCGCGAGATCCTCGGCGGGCCGGGGCTCGAGTGGCGCAGCGCCATCGACTTCCCGGACCTGCCGGACGTCGAGGAGGACGGCGAAACCTTCGAGGCCAACGCGGTCAAGAAGGCCGAGGCCCTGAGCCGCGCGACAGGCACGTGGGCGCTGGCGGACGATTCAGGGCTCGAAGTCGACGCGCTCGGAGGAGCGCCCGGGGTGCGCTCCGCCCGCTACGCCGGCGAACCGGCCGACTATGCGGCGAACAACGCCCGGCTGCTTCGAGATCTGGCGGGCGCCTCCGACCGTCGCGCACGCTTCCGCTGTGTCCTAGCCCTGGCCGGCCCCGGATTCCGGACCGCGACCGTGGAGGGATCGTGCGAGGGGCACATCGCGGAGGCGCCGCGCGGTGCGATGGGTTTCGGCTACGATCCGCTGTTCGTCCCCGACGGGCACACCGCCACGTTTGCCGAGCTGCCGCCGGAGGCCAAGCATCGCATCTCCCACCGCGGCCGCGCGCTGACGAAGGCACGGGAGGCCTGGGCGCATCGGCTCGGCGCGGGCCGATGACCCGGCGGTTCCTTCGGGAACTCCACTTCGCACCTCGGGATCGGGGATTGCCCGCGTGCCGGGGATGCGTCATGATGGGCGCGCACGACCACCGGGCCGCGGAAGGTCGGGTGACACGCCCGGTCCGGTGCGCGAACGAGGTGTCGAACATGAGCAATGTGGCGAAAGCGAAGTATCTCCTCTCCCGCCTGGCCGTGTGCAGTTGGTCGCTTCAGCCGCGGGATCCGGCGCACCTGGCCGAACGCGTCAAGGCCACCGGCCTGAAGCGGGTCCAGCTCGATCTCGACCCCCTGCGCGAGCAGCCGGAGGCGTGGGGCGATGTGGCCGCCACGCTGGGCGCGCAGGGCATCGAGATCGTCTCGGGGATGTTCCGGACCGTGGGCGAGGACTACACCACGCTCGAGACCATCCGTCGCACCGGCGGCGTGGTGCCCGACGCCACGTGGGAGCAGAACTGGACCCACGTGCAGGCGACGGTGCGGAACGCGCGGACACTCGGGCTCCCGTTCGTCATGTTCCACGCGGGTTTCCTTCCGCACGATCCCGCCGACCCCGCCTTTCCGAAGATGATCGACCGCGTGCGGCGGATCGCCCGCGTCTTCGCCGACGAGGGCATCACCCTCGGGTGCGAAACCGGCCAGGAGACGGCGGAGTCCCTGAGCCGTTTCCTCGACCACCTGGATGAGCCCCACGTCGCCGTCAACTTCGACCCCGCGAACATGATCCTGTACGGGAACGGCGATCCCATCGAGGCCCTCCGGCGGCTGGGCGGGCGCGTGAAATCGTGCCACGTCAAGGACGCGTTGCGCACCCAGGCGCCCGGCACGTGGGGCGAAGAGGTGGCGGTTGGACGGGGGGAAGTGGACTGGCCGGCCTTCTTCGCGACGCTGGCGGAGATCGAATTCCCGGGCTGGTGCTGCTTCGAACGCGAGGCGGGAGACGATCGCGTGGGCGACATCGCCGCGGGCCGGGTCTTCGTCGAGAAACTCCTGGGGGCGTGATCATGATCAACGTGGCCATTGTCGGTCTGGGATTCATGGGGGTCACCCACATCAAGGCCTACCGGAAGATCCCGGGGGTCCGGCTCGCCGCGGTGTGCGACGCCGCGCGGTTGCCCGAGGACGGCGACCTGTCGTACGTCACCGGCAACGTCGGCGACGCGGATGCGGTGCGGCTGGACATGTCGCAGGTGAAGGCGACGAAGGACATCGCCGATCTCCTGGCGGACCCGTCGATCGATCTCATCGACCTGTGCGTGCCCACGATGGCCCATCCGAAGCTGGCCGTTGCGTCGCTGCGCGCCGGCAAGCACGTGGTCTGCGAGAAACCGCTCGCGCGCACCGCGGCGCTCGCCCGTGAGATCGTCGACGCGGCCCGGACGGCCCGGGGGTTCTTCATGCCCGCGATGTGCATCCGCTTCTGGCCCGAGTACCGGTGGCTGAAAGGCCTGATCGACGCCGGCGCCTACGGGCGTCTGCTGGCGGCGCGGTTCCGCCGCGTGTCCGAGCTCCCGGCCTGGGGACGGGAGCACTTCCTCGACGGCGCGAAATCGGGCGGCGCCATCCTCGACCTGCACATTCACGACGCCGACTTCGTGCAGCACTGTTTCGGGCGGCCCGCGGCGGTGTTCGCGAGCGGGTTCACGCTCCACAGCGGCGCGATCGACCACGTCGTGGCGCAGTACCGCGTCGCGGGCGGGGCGGCGGTGTATGCCGAGGGCGGCTGGGTGATGTCGGCGGGGCACGGTTTCCGCATGGCCTACACCGCGATCTTCGAGCGCGCGACGGCGGACTACGACTGCACGCGTGGCGTCGACGCTCTTCGGCTGTTCACGGAGGGACGCTCGCCGCAGACCGTCGCCGTGGGCGGCGAGGACGGGTACGTCGGCGAATTGCGCCACATGGTCGAGTCCATCGCCGCCGGCCGTGCGCCGACGGTGGTGACGGCGGAGGACGGCGCCGCGGCGGTGGCGCTCGTCGAGGCCGAGGAGCGCTCCATCGCCAGCGGTCAGGTGGTCGCATTGTAGCCGCCGGCAGAACCGCCCCGCCGGTTCTGACCCGCGCGACCGGCATGCGACAATCCAGGCATCCGCTGCCCTCTCACACTTCGAGAGGTGTGAGAGGGCGCCTTTCGGTGGTTCCTTGCCTTCCGTGTGCGCCCGCCGCGCCGGGTCAGGCGGTCGGCCGTGCGCGGGCCGACTGGCGCACGCGACAGGCAAGGGGTTCCTCCGGCCCGAGCGCGCAGACTTCGCGGAGAACGGCATCAAGGCCGCCGGCTCGAATTCGCGCCTGCAGCTCCAGGGCGTGCGGATCGGAGGATTCGTCGAAGGTCAGGGCGCCGGCGATCCCGCAGGCGAGTCCTTCCGGCGCGATGCCGTGCTTCTCCGCCAGGCGCGCCGCTCCGACCAGGCGTTCGCCGGGCGCCAGTTTGCGGAGCGGATCACGGCCGAGACGGATCACCGGGTCGCCCAGCGCGCGGTTGGCGAAGCGCATCATCAGGCCATCGATGTGCTCCTGGAAGGCCACCGGTTCGAATCCGTATTCCGCGATCAGCGCCCGACCGGCCTCGTCCGCCGCGGCCTCCACCCGTTCACGCACCCAGGCATCCTCCAGCGCCTCCCACCCGTAGACGTGGCCCCTCGCATACCCCAGATACCCGAGGATCGCGTGCGCCGCGTTGTGGATGAAGAGCTTCCGCGCCGCATAGGCCTCGAACGGCGCGACGGCCTTCATCCCGACAATCCGCGGGACGGGGCCGACCAGGGCCTCGCGATCCACCGGCAGCACCTTGTACGGCTCGGCGACCGCCCGCGCCGGATCCGCCGCTCGCTGTTCCTCGGTCGGCACCGGCGCCATTCGCGCGATGACCGCCGCCACGAAGCCCACCCGCGCCCGCAGGGGCTCGCGCCACGGCGCCGGCAGTGCGCCGGACACCGCCTCCCGCAACAGGTCCGGCGCCCCGTGCAGGTTCTCGCACAGGATGATGTTGAGCGGATCCGTGCGACCCGCCTCCCACCGGCGAACCAACCCCGCCGCCAGCGCCGCCGCCAGCGACGCCAATTCGCGCGCGCCAACCGACGTGGCCGCCAGCGAGGCCCCGGCCACCGCCTCGGCCACCGCCTGGCGGTCGCCCGCCGACACGGCTCGCACGGGTCCGATGGTCAGCTCCTCGGCGCGCGTGAGTCCGGCCAGCCGCAGGGGATAGCAGCCCCGCCGGTTGAGCGCCTCGATGAGCGGTTGATCGACATCCACGAAGACGATCGCATAGCCGGACTCGCTGAGAAGCTGTCCGATGAATCCGCGGCCCACCGCGCCCGCGCCGAAAATGACGGCGGAGGGCCGGTCCGCGGCCGTTCGCGGCGGTTCACTCATGGGCGCTCCCACGCGCCCGA
The DNA here is from genome assembly GCA_964610105.1 of uncultured Verrucomicrobiota bacterium. GTDB lineage: Bacteria > Verrucomicrobiota > Kiritimatiellia > PWTM01 > PWTM01 > CAZSUU01. Next base: position 18,108 of record CAZSUU010000015.1, read on the forward strand.
TGCGCGATCGCGCTTCCAGTCCGGCCCCGGCGCGGGCATGGGCCATCGTTTCCAACCCCGGGAAATCCGCCGCATCGTCTCTTCCCAGGTCCGGATGCCGCCCAGCGCATCCGGCGCCTCCACGTTGCAGGCGCCCACCGCGACCGCGGCCGTGACGGCCTCGGGCAGCGCACACCCGCGCAGCAGCGCCGCGAGGAAGCCGGCCACCGTGGCATCGCCCGCTCCCGTCGTCCCCGCCACCCGAACCCTGAAACAGGGCGCCCAGATCTCCCGTCCGGCCCACTCCCGCGGCCGCCGGGGGCGAGCCGCGCCGATCGCCTCCATCGCCGCGCCCTCGGCCGTCCGCACGTAAAGCCCTCGATGACCCAGCTTGAGCCCGACCACGCGCGCGCCCCAGCCCAGCAGCTCACCGGCGAGTTCCCGCAGCAGCGCCGCGTCGGCGCCGGCCAGCACCCCGCCCTCGCCGCCGCCGGCGTACAGGGCGTCGAACCGCTCGCGCCGCAGCATGAACAGCGTCTCCTCGAAGTTGGGCATGAACACATCCACGAACGGCATCGCCGCCCGCAGGATCGCGCGCCAGTCGGCGCGCCCGGCGGGAGATGCGGAATCGGGAAACGACAGATCCAGCGAGGTGGTCACGCCGAGCCTCTTTACCCGACGCATCATCGCCGCCAGCTCCCGCCCATCCCGCTCGAACATGCGGCGCATGAGCGAGGGGTAGCCAAAATGGAAGAGGCGGGCATCCGCCACGGCATCGTAGGGCACGTCTCCGGCGCAGAAGGTGTCGTTGGCGCCGGGACAGTGCAGGAACATGCGGTCGATGCCGGGAGGATTGAGGATGACGGTGTAGGATGTGGCCGCGCCGGCGTCCTCGATCATGCCGTCGGCCAGCCGGCCGCCGCGCGCGGTCACGATGCCGCGGATCACGCCCCCGAACGCATCCGCGCCGATCTTGCCGGCGAGGCGCGTGGCGAGGCCGAGCCGGTGCAGCACCAGCCCGGTGTTCGAAACCGCGCCGCCGGTGCAGAGCGTCGCAGGTCCGACCTGCGTCAGCCGCCCCGGTCTCAGCAGCTCGTCCAACCGGCCATGCGGCGCGACGGGCAGGTCCGGAATGATGTCCAGACAGATGTGGCCGGCCACCACGGCGTCCCAGCGTCCACTTCCCCTTTTCATGAACCCATCATGCCCTGTCTCGCGCCATTTTCCCATGCGATTCACCGTCCACACTTCGGCTTGCCGTCCGAGGCGGGAAGCGCGATGCTGCCGCGCATGGTGAAGTCGCAGACCCATGACAAAGGAGCCCGCCCGTCCATGAATCGACGACATTTCCTGTACCTCAGCGCCGCGGCGGCCGCAGCCAGCGCTCCGGTCCTCCCGGGATCCGCGTCCGCCGGAGAGCTTACCGGCCGCATCCACAAGAGCCTCAAGTGGAGCATGGTCGCCGATCGCACAGCGTCGATGGGTGAGACCTTCAAGAAGATCAAAGCCTGCGGTTTCGAGGGCATCGAGCCCAATTTCGGCGAGGTGAAGGACGCCGCCGAGTGGAAGGCGGCTAGCCGCGATTCCGGCCTCGCCATCGACTGTGTCGTCAGCCCGTCGGTCCGCGGCATCGAGGCGGCGGTCGATCTCTGCAAGGATCTGGGCGGCGACAGCATCCTCGTGGTTGCGCCCTACGACCACGCCAGGAGCTTTGCGGACAACTACCAGCAGTCCCTCACCGCCCTCAAGGCCGCCGCGCCGCACGCCGAGAAGCAGAAGATCAAGATCCTGGTTGAAAACGTGTGGGCCACATTTCTGATCAGTGCGCTGGACATGGCGAAGTTCGTTGATGACGTTGGCTCGCCCGCCGTCGGCGTTCATTACGACGTGGGTAACGTCGTGCGATGGGGGGTTTCGGAACACTGGATCGAGGTGCTCGGCAAACGCATCGGCAAGCTCGACATCAAGGAGTACAGCCTGCCCCTGGCCATGAAGGAGGGCATGTCCAAGGGATTCGGCGTTCCACTCGGCGAAGGCAGCATCAACTGGGCGAAGGTACGCGCGGAGTTGAAGAAGCTGGACTTCACCGGCTGGGCGGCGGCGGAAGTGGGGGGCGGAACCTGGGATCATCTCACGGACATCGCCAAGCGCATGGACAAGGTGCTGGGTCTGGCATGAAGAAGCCCGTTGCCCTCGCCATCGGGGCGCATCCCGACGACGTCGAATTCACGATGGCCGGCACGCTTCTCCTGCTCCGGGAGGCCGGCTGCGAGATCCACGTCATGGCGGTCGCGACCGGCTCCTGCGGGAGCATGGTGCATTCGGCGCGCGCGCTGCGCGCGATCCGCCGGCGTGAGGCGCAGGCCTCCGCCGCCCTCCTCGGGGCCGAGTGGCATCCGAGCCTCACGGACGACCTCGAGATCGTCTACTCGGTTTCCCTCCTCCGCCGGCTGGCCGCGGTGGTGCGCAAGGTCCAGCCCTCGATCCTGCTCACCCACCCGCCGACCGACTACATGGAGGATCACGCCAACACGTGCCGGCTCGCGGTGTCGGCCGCCTTCGCGCGCGCGGCGCCGAATTTCCGCTCGGTCCCGCGCCGCCCGCCCTTCGCCGGCGACGTCACGATCTACCACGGCATGCCCAGCGGGCTGCGCGATCCGCTGCGGAGGCGGGTGATGGCCGGGGCGTTCGTGAATACGACCCGCGTCCACGCGCGCCAGCTCGAGGCCCTCGCGCAGCACCGCAGCCAGCAGGAGTGGCTCGATGCATCGCAGAAGATGAACTCCTACCTGGCGACCATGGAGGAGCGGTCGCGCGAGGTCGGCCGCATGTCGCGGCGATTCCGGTACGCCGAGGGCTGGCGTCGCCACCTGCACTTCGGCTTCTGTGCGGCGGAGGCCGATCCCCTCCGCGACCTTCTCGGCAGGAACTACCGGATCGACCAGCGGTACGAACGGGCGCTGGAGCGGGGCGCATGAATGTCTCCACTGCTTGTCGGTGGTCCCTGCGGGGTGGAGGGGCGAGCCATGCGAGCCCGGCCGATGCGCGTCGATTCGTCGCGAAAGGAGAGTAGCCATGTCCCGCACGCTCAGTTCCGTGGCGCCCGACTGGTGGGATTACACGACCCTTGATGCCGCGTTGGTGTCCGAAGCGGCGGCGCTGACGCCCGAGCGGATGAGGCGCCTGTCGCGGCCGGGTTTTCAGGTGGTCTTTCACGACACGCTGGAGGACTTCTACCTTGCCGAGGCGCTGGAATACGTCGACGCGTGGCGACAGTCCACGGACGACAATCCCGTCGGCGTCTGCGGTCCCATCGGCCCCACCGAGCAGCTTCCGCTCGTCGCGCGGATCGTCAACGCCCTCGCGCTCGATGTGCGGTCCGCGCATTTCTGGGGCATGGACGAATGGGTCGTCGACGGCCGCGAGGTGCCGGCGGATCACCCGCTGTCGTTCGAAAAGGCCGATCGCGACCTGTGTTTCCGGCGCATCGATCGGCGGCGGGTCATGCCGGATGCGCACCTGCATTTCCCGAAGGCTGACACGCGCGCCTACCGGGCGACCTGGTCGGCGGGGGTCCGCTGCGCCGTGATGCAGGGGGGCCAGGGCGACGTGAAGCACTGGGCGTTCAACGATCCGTTTCGCCGCAAGGGCCGGTATCGCCAGGCGCCGCCCCCGGCGCGGGAGTTTCTGGCCCTTCTCGCGCGGGTCGTCGACCTGCACCCGCTCACGGTCGCGCAGAACGCCCGCACGAGCGGCGGCGGCAACATCGCCCTGGTCCCCACGCAGGCCGTCACCGTCGGGCCGGCGGAAACCTGGAAGGCGGAGAAGGTGTCGATCTGGCAGGCAGGCCACCACGACAATCCGTTCGGCCAGCGGCTGACCTGCCTGATGGTCGCGCGGCGGATCGTCGACACCGCCGTACCCATGTCGCTGCTGGCGCTCCACCCGAACGTGGAGTTCCACTACTACCGGGGCGGCCTCGGAACCTGCGCGGTGGAGATGCACTAGACAGACGGAGGAGCATGCGATGAAGACGACCTGCACGCGACGTTCGTTTCTCCGGGCCGGCGCCGTGGCGGCGACGACCACCCTGGCGGCGCGGGCGCTCGATGCCGCCACCCGCGCCCGGGCGATCGGCGCGAACGACCGGATCCGCCTCGGGCTCATCGGCTGCGGCGGACGCGGCGTTGGCGCCCACCTCGCGGCCGTGCGCGAGCACGCCCAGGCGGCGAACCTCGAGGTCGTGGCGGTGACGGATCCCTGGCGGCCGGCCCGGGAGAACGCCGCGGCGAGGGCGAAGGAGTGGCTCGGCCGCGAACCGCGCCTGTGCTCGACCTACCGCGAACTCCTCGCCCTGCCGGAGGTGGACGCGGTGATGATCGCCTCCCCCGATCACGCCCACGCGACCCACCTCGAAGCGGCGGCCAGGGCGGGCAAGCACGCGTACTGCGAGAAGCCGATGGCCATCGGGATGGACGAGCTGATCCGCGCGGTGGACGCCGTGAAGGAGTCGGGCATCGTGCTGCAGGCCGGCACCCAGTTGCGCAGCACGCCGGGGGCCGTCGGCGCCCGCGACCTGCTCAAGACCGGCGTGCTGGGCCGGATCTCGCGCTGCGAGCAGGTGCGCAACGGCGACCGGCCCTACTGGTACGGCTACCAGAAGAAGGAGGTGAAGAAGGAGGACCTGGACTGGGCGGAGTTCACGATGGGACGCACGCGGCGGCCGTTCGATCCGACGCTCTATTCGGCGTGGTACGGCTACTACGAGTTCTCGCAGGGGCCGGTTCCGCAGTGGGGCAGCCACTACATCGATCTCATTCACTTCGTCACCGGTCTGCACCTGCCCGAGACGTGCGTCTGCCTCGGCGGCGTCTACACGTGGAAGGACGAGAACCGGTTCACGGCGCCCGACCAGGTGCACGCCCTCTGGCACTATCCCGAAGGCGTGATGGTGAGCTACACGACGAACTTCGGAAACAGTTTCGGCAACGGCACGCGCGTGCTCGGCGAGAAGGGCCTGCTCCGGCTCGACGACGCCGACAAGCCCGTCTACACGGCCGAGGGCGGGATCAAGCGCGACGGATCGATCCGGGGCGAGAACAAGGTCACCCCGGTCGCGTGCCCGGACCATTTCCTCAACTGGTTCCAATGCCTCCGCAGCGGCGCCACGCCGCAGGCGCCGCTGGAGGCGGGCTACCAGCATTCCGTCGCGTGCATCATGGCCATGACCTCCTATGAGACCGGCGGCCGCACGCGCTTCGATGCCACCCAACGCCGCATCGTGAAGGAAGGCTGAGCCGGTTCGTATGAATACCCGCGCATGGGCATGGGTGGTGGTGGCCGGGTCGGCCCTGTGGGCCCCCTTGTCTCCGACCAGGGGCGCGGCGGCCGGGCCTTCGCTGTTCAAGGCCGGTTTCGCGGAGGCGGACATCACGCCGGAGGTCGGCATGGAGGTGCCCGGCGGCTACGGCAAGGCATTCCACCGGACGTTCAGCGATCCGTGCAAGGCGCGCGCCGCGGTGTTCGACGACGGGCGGATGCGGATGGCGGTGGTCAGCGTCGATGCGCTGGTCGTGCCGCGCGGCGTCGTGACCGCGGCGAGGGAGGAGATTCGCAAGCGGTGCGGCATCGAACCCTCCGCCGTCCTGATCGCCGCGACCCACTCCCACTCCTCGGGCCCCACGGGCATGGTGCAGCCGGGCGAGTTCGACGGCGCCCCCGAATTCGTCCGACGGCTGGCCTATGAACAGTCGTCCTGCGCCGATGCCGCCTACCTGGAGCGGGTGCGCCGGCAGATCGTCGCCGCGGTGACCAACGCCCACGCGCGCCGGACGGACGTGCGCTGCGGCGCGGGCTTCGGCCACGAGGATCGCGCGGCGTACAACCGCCGCTTCCGCATGAAGAGCGGGCCGGTGTTCACGCATCCGGGCAAGGGCAACCCGGACATCGTGGAGCCGGCCGGGCCGATCGACCCGCAGGTGGGCGTCCTCGGCGCCTGGACGACGGACGACCGCCTCGCCGGCTGCCTCGTGAACTACGCGTGCCACGCCACCACCGGCGCGGCGGGCATCTCCGCCAATTGGATCTTCCACCTGGAGCGGGTGATCCGGGGCGCGTTCGGCGCGGAGGCGATCGTGCTCTTCCTGCCCGGATTCTGCGGCGACGTGACGCAGGTGGACAACCTCGACCCCCGCCAGTATCGCTCGGGCAAGGGCTCCGCCGCCTTCGTCGGGGGCCGGGTGGGCGCCGAGGCGGTGAAGGTGCTTCTGGGGATGGAACCCGGCCCTCTCGGACCGCTCGATGCCCGATCGAAGGGGATGACCCTCGCGCGGCGCAGACCGGACCCGGATCGCGTGAAGCGCTGCCTCGAACTCGCGCAGCGGAAGCCGGAGGAGGTGGGCGCCACCGAGTGGACCTTCGCGAAGGAGATCGTGCTGCTCGACGCCGACCTCGCCCGCCGGCCCGCCGCGGAGGCGGAGGTGCAGGCCCTGCAGATCGGACCCGTCGCGCTGTTGGGCAACCCGGGCGAGGTGTTCTGCCAGTTGGGGCTCGATCTCAAGAAGGCATCGCCGTTCCCGTTCACCTTCCCGGTGGAGCTGGCCAACGGATTCGTCGGCTACATCCCCACCGAGGAGGCGCTCGGCGAGAAGGGCGGCGGATACGAGACGCGGCTGACGAGCTACAGCAACCTCGAGCCGGCGGCGGGCCCGAAGCTCAACGCGGCGGCGCTGGAACTCGCGCGCGCGATGACGCCGGGGGCGCTTCCCGAGCCGCCGCAGGTCCCGCCCTTCAAAGCGCCGTGGTCCTACGGCAACGTGCCGCCGGAACTGAAGTAGAGGCCAGAGCCCGAAGCGCCTTGAGGCCCGTACGTTCGACACGGCGCCGGCGTGCCGTGCCGAAGCGGAGCCATCGCAGGTCGCCCGGCTCGCCCTCCAGACGCGTCCCCGGATGGACTGCTTTGTGTTCGCCCCTCGCGCGCAAATGAGTAAACTGGATGGCCAATGGCCCGGAATGTGATGTGGTATCGCACATGAGGAAAAGAACCATGAAGTTCAGAATGTCGGCGGTGTGTCTGGCGACCTTGTCGCTCTGTGCTCTGACGGTGCACCACGCGGCGGCCGAAGGATCATCGGCCCCCGTCGTGAAGACGGGCGCGCGGGTGGCCGTCATCGGCGACTCCATCACCGAGCAGAAGCTTTACAGCCGCTACATCGAGACCTACCTCGTCGCGTGCCAGCCGCAGCTCGACGCCCGCGTGATGCAGTTCGGCTGGAGCGGCGAGCGCGCCGCGGGATTCGCCGGCCGGATGGCGAATGATCTCACCCCCTTCAAGCCCACCGTCGCGACCACCTGCTACGGGATGAACGACGGCCGGTACGGTCCCTATTCCGACGAGGTCGGCAAGTCGTACGAGGATCCCATGCGCGACATCGTCAAGCGGCTCAAGGCCGCCGGCGCGGTGGCCGTCGTCGGCGCACCCGGCGCCGTGGACACGAAGTACTACCAGCGCGGCTCGCCGGATTCCGCGAAGGAGTACAACGCCACGCTTGCCCGCCTGCGCGACATCGCGCGCCGGGTGGCCGCGGACGAGGGCATGCCGTTCGCGAACGTGCACGACGTGCTGATCGAGACGATGTCGAAGGCCAAGGCGGCGCGGGGCGAAGGCTATGACGTCTGCGGCGGCGATGGCGTCCATCCCGCCCCCAACGGCCAGCTCGCCATGGCCTACGCGTTCCTCAGGGCCATGGGATTCGACGGCGACCTCGGAACGATCACGGTCGATCTGGCCGGCCCGTCCAGCGCCGCGAACGGCCACCGCATCGTCGGGCAGGAGGGCGGCACGGTGCGGATCGAGAGCGCCCGGTACCCGTTCTGCTTCAGCGGCGACGAGCAGTCCTCCGGCAGCCCGCGAAGCATCCTCCCCTTCCTGCCGTTCCAGCAGGATCTGAACCGCCTCACGCTGGTCGTCCGGAACGCGAAGGGACCGAAGGTGAAGGTGACATGGGGCGACGCGGCGAAGGTCTTCGACCGCGCGGACCTGGAGAAGGGCATCAATCTCGCGGTCGAGTTGCCCGAGAATCCCTTCTCGCCGGCCTTCAAGGGCGTCGACGGCGCCGTGGGGAACAAGCAGGCCTTCGAGACCTTCATGATCAAGAACAACATCACCGAGTATCCCCAGGCGAAGAGGTTCATCGGCCAGGACGCGGAGGCGCTGGCCGCGCTGGAGGCATTCCACCGCAAACTCTGGGAGCGCGAGGAACGGCTGCAGGCCGCCGTCAAAGCCGCCTTCCAGCCGGTGCAGCACACGATCGTGGTTGAGGATGCCGCGCCGTAGCGGCCTCGCCGACGCCGGGAGCGGTTCTGCATGGCATCCGTGGCCGCGTCGTCCCGCGACGCACCCGCCGCCTTTGCCACCTTCTCGGACGCCGTACGCGTCCCTGCGCCGCGGCGGGGGGTGTCGTGCGGTCCGGGTTCCCGGTTGGCCGCCCCCCTACAGGAAGAAACCCTGTTCATAGATGGCGCGGTTATCGGCCGGCGGCGCTCCGGCATCGGGCCGCGAGGATGCCGGGCGAGGCGCGGACAGCCCGACCTTCCACTCCCGGTACTGCTGGCGCACGCGATCCAGCACGTCGGCGAAGTACTGGAGGTGAGGATTCCGGTCGTCGATCATCTGCCCCAGCCCTATGAAGGTGTAGATGTTCACCCACTCCCCGCCCACTTCGATCTCGAGGTCCGGATTCGGAACATAGTAACCCCGCCGAAGCCGCAGGAAGAGCCGCCGGTTGCGGGGCGCCGGGCTGAACATCTCGTTGCCGGCCAGCGCCGCCGTGATCGCCCCGCGATGCCGGCGATGCAGCGGCAGGACGCGATTCGGGAACTGGCCCAGGTGGTGCACGATGTCGCCGGTCTGGAGGCCGGGGACCGCATACTCGATCTTGCGGCGCAGCAAGTCCTGCAGCAGCGCCACCATGACCTCGAAGACGAAGAACTCCATGCGGTGCCGGTCGATCTTGTGAAGCTGGCCGTCGGTCTTCACGTTGACCGCGGCGGGGGCCAGCAGATCGTAGATCCGCCCCAGGCTGTCGCGGGCGTAGCCGGCCACCATGAACGCCTGCCGCAGCGCGACATGAAAGGCCGTCCGTCCGAAGTTGTCACGCAGATGCGGATTCGAGCCCTGCCGCATGAGATCCTCGACAAGATCCGGCATGCCGCGACAGGCCGCGATCATCAGCGGCGTCTGGTTCAGCGGATTCCTGAAGTCCACGCCGTATTTCTCCAGTTTCTGCCGCAGCACGGTCAGGCTTCGCTCGGCATAGTCGGCCTGATACTTGCGCTCGATGTTCGGCAGTTCCGCGACGAAACGCGCCGCGCGGCTGAACTTCATTTCTTCCAGACGGCAAAGGCGTGGGAGGTCGCAGTACGTCGCCGCGTACTCGAACAGCAACTGCTTGGCCTGCTTGTTGAATCGTTCCGGATCGAACGCCTCGCGGTCAAGGTCCGCGAGGTTCGAAGGTGTCAGCACCTTCCAGGGGACCGGCTGCTGGGACAGGATCGTTCGCCGGATCGCCTCGGCCTGCTCCTCCTTGCCCTGCATCTCCAGCCGGCGCGCCTCGGTCTTCCACTCCTCCGCGGTCGAGGACTGCGACCGGACCTTCACGCCCGTGGTGGCGGGGCGAAGATCCAGCAGGGCGAGGAACGGGTGGACGCCGTGCTGCTCGACCACGTACAACGTTCGCACCGCCCTCGTGACGGCGACAAAGAAGGCGTTGATGAAGAACTTGTAGACGTCCAGCGACTTGTCCGTCTTGTCGCGCGCCCGCGCATACTGGAGCTCGGCCTCCAGGTCGGCGGCGGACACGCCCTCGGCGATCTCGGCAAAATCGCGGTTCGACGACGACACCATGTTGAACAGCACGATGGTCTCGTATTCGAGCCCCTTCGCCTCCTGGATCGAGAACACCAGCGGCGTGCGAAACGATCGACGGGCCCCGGCCTTGTCCTCCTCCCGCAGGACGATCACGGCCACGCGCGCGGAGCGGCACGTCTTGTCGTCCAGGTCGCGCACGACCGCGGGGCCGGCGTCGAGCAGATGCGCTTCTCCCTCCACTCCGGCGGTGCTGCGGGCCAGGTAGGTGCTCTCGCGGTCCACCGAGCCGAACCGCGCGTTCTTGACCCGCAGGATCCGGTTGGCGAGGTCGGTGATGCAGGGGGCGTTGCGGTAGTTGGCGTTGAGGATGCGCACGATCTCGGCCCGCCCCTGCATCCGCTGCTCGTAGAACATGCTCTTGAGGGCGGACCACGAGAAGAAGTTGGGGTGCACCACCTGGTTCGCATCGCCGCAGAGCACGAAGTTGCCGGGCTGACGCAGGGCGGCCAGGACCAGGTGCACCTGCATGTTGGTCAGGTCCTGCACCTCGTCCAGCATCACGGCATCGTAGCGCTTCTCCACATGCGCCTGCGCGCGGTGCGACTCGATGTTGAGGTCGTAGAGGCCGTCCTCCGCGAGCCAGGACCGGTACTTCTCGAACAGGGCGTACACGGCTTCGCGCTCGTCGGCGTTAAAGATCGATCGCCGGACGCCCAGCGACAGGTAGTCCTCCCGCTCGAGCCAGGGCCGGTCGACGGCGGCGCCGGTCAGCACGCCGCTGAACTCCTCGAAGAGCCGGTGCGCGTCCTTGACCGGCGAAGCGGTCCGATGACGGGCAAACCAGCCGGCAAAGGCGCGGAAGCTCACCGGCCGTCCCGCCGGAACCCGCACACTCTCGAGGTACTCCTTGAACGACAGGAAATCCACGTCCTGCCGGTCGTTCTCATACCCGTGGGAGAAGTAGAGGCGGCTGGCGTGCTCCGCCAGGAACGGGGAGAGCGTGATGTACGCCACCTCGCCCGTCAGCCTCTTGAGTTTCTCCAGCACCACGGCCGTCTTTCCGCTTCCGGCCGAGCCGATCAGAATGAGGGGCGGAGGCAGGTGCAGGGCCTCGTGCTGGTCGTCGTCGAACGAGAGCACCTTGTCGAGGAGGTGGAAATACCGCCGCCCGGGGTGCACGTACGCCAGGGCCAGGGCCTCGGCGGCCGCATCGTCCGGCGGGGCGTGCAGCGGTTGGAGTCGGGTCTCGTCCACGACCGCGCCGTTCAGGAACCGCGCGCGGTCATAGGCATGGTTCTCGATGATCTCGAGAAGGAGAATGCACCGCGCGCCCGCGTAGTCGCCCAGGCGGAAGACCAGACGGTCGGCGGCCGACAGTTCCGCGCGGTAGTACGGCGTCGGCGTCAGTTTCTTGACGTTGGCCGCGCGGAAGTCGCCGGCCCGCAGCGCCGCGACCACCCGCTCGAAGGCCCCTGCATGACGACCGGGGTGTAGATCCCCGTGAACCAGGATTTCCATGGGGGGCATATCCTCACACGCGCCGGGAGAAGGTCAATGCGGATGTGCGCCACCCCGCGCCGGCCGCCGCTCCTCGCCAAAACCGGCCGGCGCTGGTACAGTAGGCGCGTACCAACCCATGGAGCGACGATGAAGAGACTGAACGTGCTGATCGGCGCGGGATTCGTGGCGGCGGGCACGGCGGCCCTGGCGCAGACGCCGCCGCAGCCCTCGCCGGAACAGATGGAGCAGATGATGAAGGCCCTCGGGCAGCTGGGGGCGGCCATGGCGGCGAGCACGAACGCCGCGCCGCTGGTGAGCCACAAGGACCTGAAGGCCCTGCTGCCCGCCGAGCTGCCCGGACTCGCGCGCAAGGGGTCCGAGGCGGAGACCGGGGGCGGCATGGGCGTGCGGATCTCGCGGGCCCAGGCGGACTACCGCGACGACAAGGGCGCCGAGATCACCATCGAGCTGTCCGACCTCGGCGGCATCGGCGGCCTGGGGGCGATGGCCGCGGCGGGGTTCGCGATGGCGGACATCGACAAAGAGACCGACGAGGGCTACGAGCGCACCTTCGACCACAAGGGGCACAAGGCGAAGGAGGAATACAACACCCAGGACAAGGCGGGTTCCATCGAGATGATCGTCCGGCAGCGGTTCTCGGTGAAAATCCACGGCTCCGGCGTGAAGGCCGAGGCCCTCAAGGGCGCCCTGGAGAAGATCGACCTCGCCAAGCTGGCCGCGCTCAAGCCCGCCCCGGCGGCAGCCCCGCAGAAGTAGGGGCAGGACGCCGGCGCGCGACCTTAAGGCCAACGCGGGGAGTTTCAGGTTGCGAGTCAAGGACTGTTCCGCCCGGACATGACACGCGGATGCGTGGGGTGTTTTCCGTGAGGGTCCTCCGTGGCGAAGGGCGATGGATGGGATGAGCCGGGAGCGTCTCGACATTCTGGTCGTGTCGCGGGGCCTCGCGGAGAGCCGCGAGAAGGCGCAGCGGCTCATACGGGCCGGCGCCGTCCGGGTGGCGGGCGCCGTGCGCACGAAGCCGGGGGAGGGCGTGAAATCCGACGTCGAAATCGCGGTGGACCCGCCCGAGCGCTTCGTCAGCCGCGGCGGGGAGAAACTGGAGGAGGCGTTCCAGCGGTTCTCCCTGCGGGTCGAGGGGCGGGTATGCGCCGACCTGGGCGCCTCCACCGGGGGCTTCACCGATTGCCTGCTGCAGCACGGGGCGGCCAGGGTCTACGCCGTCGACGTCGGCCGCGGCCAGCTGCACTGGAAGCTCCGCCAGGACCCGCGGGTCATCGTGATGGACGGCCGCAACGCGCGCCATCTCGGGCGCGCGGACTTCCCGGAGCCCGTGCGTTTCGTCGCGATCGACGTGTCCTTCATTTCGTTGACGAAGATCCTCCCCGCGGCTAAAGACATCCTCGAACCCGGGGGCGAGGCGGTCACGCTGATCAAACCGCAGTTCGAGGCGGGCCGGACCGAGGTCGGCCGGGGCGGGGTGGTGCGCGACGAGGCCGTGCGCGCCGCGGTGGTGGAACGCGTCCGGGCCTTCGGCTCGGCCGAGGTGGGGCTGGAATGGGTGGGTGTATGCCCGTCGCCCATCCGGGGGCCGGCCGGCAACGTGGAGTTCCTTGCGTATTGGAGACGGCCATGAAGGTGATCGGGGTCACGGCAAACTGCGCCAAACCGCGGGCCCCCGAGGTCCTGGCCCGCCTTTCGGGCGCGGCCCGGAGCCTCGGATTCGAGCTCGTGACCTGTGACGAGACGGCGGATCTGCTGCCCGGTTCGCGTTCCCTGCCCCAGGCCGACTTCGTGCAGTCGGTCGACGTCCTCATGGCGCTGGGGGGCGACGGCACGATGCTTCACGCCGCGCGCATCCTCGACGGGCACGACATCCCGGTCATCGGCGTGAACCTCGGCAGCCTGGGCTTCATGACCAGCGTCACCGACGGCGATCTCGAATTCGCCCTCGAAAGCCTGCGGGGCGGCCAGTTCACCTTCTCCAGGCGGACCGTCGCCGAGGCCGCGCTGTGGCGCAACGGCCAGTCGCTCGGCGCCCACCGGGCGCTTAACGACATCGTCATCGGGTGGGGGGAAACCTCGCGGGTGGTCACGCTCAATCTGACCCTGGACGACGAGGGCGTGGGCACGTACATCTGCGACGGGCTGATCCTGTCGACGCCCACGGGCAGCACGGGGCATTCGCTCTCGGCCGGCGGCCCCATCCTGCTGCCGGAATCGCCGGTCTTCGTTCTGAACCCGATCTGTCCGCACACCCTCAGCAACCGGCCGCTGGTGGTGCCGGACCGTTGCACCATCGAGATCACCGTCGTCGATTCCTCCAAGCGGCAGCTCTTCGTGGTCGACGGGCAGGACCACCAGAAGATCATGAAGGGAGACCGCGTCGCGGTCCGCCGCGCCGCCACGGGCATCCGGTTCGTCCACCTGCCCGGCTACAGCTACTTCTCCCTCCTGACGCAGAAACTGCACTGGCGGGCGTCGAACATCTGAGGCCTCCGCAAACGCAAGGCGCGGTCATGGGTGATGCGTCAGAATCCGAACGGAGACCGAGACCTCAATCGGCAGCGTCGCGGAGAGGGATGGTCGTCGGGATCCTCGGATCGAGCCTGCTCGCCGCCGGCTGTCTGATCGCCCCGCGTTCGCGGATGCCTCGAACGCTGGAGTTCCCGGCCGACCGGTCACTCGGAGAGATCCGGGTTCGAACCGTCGGTGCGGCGGAGGCGGTCGACGATTGGCGCTTCGGCGGAACGAAGGGGTGGCGGAAGCTGGCGCCCGCGCGGGGCTTCGTCCGGGTGCCACCCGGTGTGGAGGCACGCCTGTTTGTGGCAGAGGAGGCCCTGGCTGACCTCTCGCCGCTCTCGCGTCTTGCACCCGACGCCCTGGAAGGCATGGTGGTCACTGTGGCGCAGAGCGGTGTCGACACCTATGAGGGGCGCTGGCTCAAGGACATTGGCCATCTGCGGGGCTTGAGGAGCCTGATCATCCGGGCCGGCGTCCACAACGAGTCGCTCGCCGCGATCGCCGGGCTGCGGGCGCTCGAACACCTCGACCTTTCGTCGGCGGGCATCGACGGGAGGGCGTTCGAGACCCTCGGCCGGCTGCGCGGCCTGCGCCGTCTCCAACTGCGTCTCGGCGCCACCATCCTGCCGGAGGCCTGGTCCCGCCTGACCCACCTGACGGCCGTCCAGGAACTGAGCCTTTACGGTGCACAGACGTGCGAGTTCGCCACCGCCGCCATCGCGAAATTGCCTGCGCTCAAACGGCTCTTCCTGCGACAGGGCATCGTCTGGACCGCGGACGGCATCCGGCCCCTGGCGACCCATCCGGCGATCGAGCGGCTCTCGCTGTACGACATCACCTCGACGGCCATGCTCGCTGAGGTGGCGCGGATGCCCCGCTTGCGCAACCTAAGCGTTCGCATCGACGAGGAGATCTCGCTCGCCCCGCTCGCCGGCGCCGCGTGTCTCGAGTCCCTTTCGATCGGCGGCACCCTTTGCGACCGGTCGATGGCGGGTCTGGAGGGTTGCCGCCGCCTCAAGTCAGTCAGCGGCCACGCGGATTTCCAGATGTTCTGGCCCAACCTCGCGGATCGAGGGCTGGAGATCCTGGGCCGGATTCCGACGCTGGAGTACATCGCGCTGGGCGACGGCCAGTTCACGGATGCGGGGCTGGAACACCTGTCGGCCCTCCGCCGGCTGCGCGCGCTGCGCTTGCCCAACTGTTCGGAGTTCACCGACGCAGGGCTCGCAGCGATCGCCGCCTGCGCGGGTCTCGAAGAAGTATACTTCCACGGCGACCATTTCACGGACGCGGGGGTGGAACGTCTGGCGAGCCTTCCCCGGCTTCGCTCCCTGAGACTCATGACGGCGCCCCGATTGACCGATGCCGGCATCGCGGTGATCGGCCGCGCGCGCAGCCTTCGCGAATTGGCGCTGTTTGCGCCGAAGGCGACCATGGGTGGCCTCAACGTCCTGGCCGCGCTGCGCGAACTCGAACACCTGAGTTCAGGGGGTGCGCGGGCGGAAGGGGCGATGCTCGATCTATCGTCCCTGCGCGCGTTGAAAGAAGTGGAGATCGGAAACGCGCGCCCCGGCGATACGCAGTGGCTGGCCGGCCTGCCGCAGGTGGAGTCGCTGCTCGTCCGCCTCGCGGAACCGATCGGGGATGCCGCGTTCGAGCGGCTCGCGCGCATCCCTTCGCTGCGCAGCCTCCGTCTCTACCCCCGCGCCAGGGCGGCGGTCTCCGACGCCGCCCGCGAACGCGTCAAGAAGGAGCGGCCGGACCTGGAGATCGTGACCTTCAACTGAGCCGGGGGGACGCTACAGGGGGCGGAGCCAGATGAGGAGCCCTCCCGCGACCGCGAGGAGGGCGGTGAACAGGGCCGTCCTACGCCGGAAGGGTCTGGAGCCCAGCCCGGCGGCGATGTCCGCCTCGTTCCGTTTGCCGACCAGCGCGCCGATCAGCAGGGCCAACACGAAATCACGAACGAGCGTCGGATCCATCGCATGGCCCTCTCGGGCTTCGCGGGCGAAGTCGAAGAACCAGACTCCAGGGCTTCGCAAGCGAAGCCCTTACGCACGTTCCGCAGGGGCGTCGCCCGCCGACGCCCGTGCCGCCTCGAAGACCACCCGCGGCGCCACCCCGTGTTCCGTCGCGCGTGCGATGCAGTCTTCCATCTCGGGCGCTCGAGTGACCACGCCGCCCTTCCACTCCCCGATCTTCACGCGGATGTCGCCGTAGGGCGTGGGCACGGCCTCCCACCGCCGCGCCAGCACCGTCCGCCGCACCGCGTGCTCGCGCACGCCGAACGTCGTGGATTGACGGAAGATGAGGTCGAGCAGCGCCTCGCGATGCTCCGGCCGGCAGAGCACGCTCAGCAGCACGCCCGGCCGGTGTTTCTTCATCTGCACGCCGACGGTGAATACATCCAGCGCCCCGGCTTCGAGCAACCGCGGGAGGAGGGCGCCGATCCACTCCCCGGAACAGTCGTCCATCTCGCATTCCAGGACCAGGCAATGCTCCACGGCGCCGGCCGGCTCATCCGATTCCATGAGCACGGCACGGAGCGCATTCGGCCGGCCCTGGAGTTCATGGTGACCGAATCCCAGTCCGGCCCGCACGACGCGGCCCTCGGCCGGCGCGGCGGCCACGGATTTCCACTCCATCAGCAGGGCCGCCCCGGTCGGCGTGACCATCTCCTTCTCCTCGTCCACGCGCCGGACGGGAAAGCCCCGGAGCAGTTCCACCACGGCCGGCGCGGGCAGCGGGTACTCGCCGTGGGCGCAGCGGACGGTCCCGCCCCCGACGGGCAGGGCGCCCACGTCCACCGCATCGACGCCCAGCGCGTGCAGGGCCCAGCAGGCGCCGACGATGTCGGCGATGGAGTCGGCGGCGCCGACCTCGTGGAAGTGGATCTCCTCGAGCGGGCAGTTGTGTACGCGCGCTTCCGCCTCCGCCAGGCGGCGGAAGACGGCCCGGCTCCGCTCCGCCACGGGGCCCGGCAGCTTCGCGCGCCCGATGAGGCGTTCGATCTCCTCGAGATGGCGGCGCGTCCCGTCCGAGTGCCGCGGACCGTGCCCGTGGGGTCCGTGGGCGTCCGCGTGTCGCCGGCGCACGACCCGCCGCGTGTGCACACGCACCGCGGTCCCCGTCAGCCCGTGGCGCGTTTCGCGCCGGGCCTCGATGCGGATCGGCTCCATCGGGAAGCCGTCGAGGGCCGACTGGATCGCGTCCGGGGCCACGCCGAGGTCCACCAGCGCGCCCAGCACCATGTCGCCGCTGGCGCCGCCGACGCTGTCGAAACGCACGAACTTCACCGCGGTTCTCCGATCCGGTTGATCATCGCCGCCGCCACGCCGGCGCCGAATCCGTTGTCGACATTCACCACCGTGATGCCCGGCACGCAGCTGTTCAGCATCGCCAGAAGGGCGGCGATCCCCCCGAGGTTCATGCCGTAGCCGACGCTGGTCGGCACGGCGATGACGGGGCAGTCCACGAGCCCGCCGACCACCGACGGGAGGGCCCCTTCCATCCCGGCCACGACCACGATCGCGCGGCAGCCGCGCAGCATGTCCACATGCCGCATCAGCCGGTGGAGGCCGGCGACGCCGACGTCGAACACGCGCTCCACGCGGGCGCCGAGCCGCTCGGCGGCCAGGGCGGCCTCCTCGGCCACGGCGATGTCGGAGGTGCCGGCGGTCACGACGGCGACGCGTCCGACCGGCTCCGGGCGGGGTCCGGCATCCAGCGTGATGCAGCGCGCGGCCTCGTGGTAGACGGCGGCCGGGTGGGCGGCGCGCACGGCGGCGGCGGTCTCGGCGGAGGCGCGGGTGGCCAGGACGTCATGCCCGCGGGCGATCATGGCGGAGGCGATGGCGGTCACCTGTCCGGGCGTCTTGCCCGCGCAGTAGATCACTTCCGGCACGCCGCACCGGCGCCGGCGGTCCAGGTCGACCCGCGCGAACCCGAGATCGGATTCCCGCCCGTGCGCGATCCGCTCCAGCGCGGCGGCCACGTCCATCCGGCCGGCCGCCACCGCCTCCAGGAGTTGCTTCCAGTCCATCTTCTCCCTCCGCCGCCGGCGGCCGCCTATGCCTCGAACGGCCGGCGCCGCGACCTGCACGTCCGCACCCGCCGTTCCGCCGCCATGCAGGCGACGGTGCGCGCCATCGTCTCGTTGTCCATGCTTCCCGTGTTGAACACCACGTCGTACAGGAGGGGATCGTCGATGTTCTTGCCGTAGTAGTCCCGCACCAGCCGCGCCCGCTCCTGTTCCTGCTTCCTCATCTCCCGGCGGGCCTCCTCCAGCGTGTTGCCCAGCACCTCCATCATGCGGCGCACGCGATGCTCCTCCGGGGCCACCAGCCGGACGTGGATGCCCGTCCGCAGGTCGCTCGCCACGCACATGCCGGCGCGCCCGATGATGACGACCTTGCCGATGTAGGCCAGGAAGCGGACGACGCCGGCGATGCGTTTCTGCAGCAGGTATTGCTCGGCGCGTCCCACGAACATCTCGTAGACCTGCTGATGCAGGCCCACCTCGTATTCCTCCCGGAGGAGCGAATCGAACGAGGCCTGGTTCTCGGGATCCTGGGCGAGGTAGGCGCAGAGCTTCTGGTCGAACAGATCCCATCCCCGGTTCCAGGTCTCGTCGGGCCGGGCGTCGAGGTGCCGGATGATCTCCCGCCCGAGCGTGTGACCGCCCGCGCCGGGCTGACGGGAGATGGTCACGAAGGGATAGCCGTGGTCCGCGACGTCCACGTCTTCCTCGCGCTCCAGGTAGCGCTTCAGCAGTTCCGCATGATTCATACGACTCGCGACTCCGCTCCCGGCCGCGAACGGCAGCCGGCCGGCCCCGGCCGTTTCATGTCTCCGCGCCAGCCCGTCCTCTCGTGCGCACCCGCGCCGCCTTCGGCGGCTGTCCCGCCGCTGTTCTCACGAGCGCCGCCTCCTCGGTGACACCCTTCGCGCCGTCGCCCGGTCGTGCGGCACAACCATCCGACGTCGCCCGTTCGGCAAGGCCCCGAGGGCAGGGCGATTGTGGCCATCCTTCGCCCGCAGTTCAAGCTTTCCCGTACGGGGTGGCCCCCGATACCATGAAGGCATGGATGGCGACGGCAGGAGCGACGGGTCGCCGGGGCCGGCCGACGGGGGCGCGCCGCGGGGTTCGTCATTGTTCGGGGTGCAACTCGCGGTCGGTTTCCTCCTGCTCGCGTGGCTGGGGGGATGGGTGGGCCGGCGCCTCGGCCATCCCCGCGGCGGGGTGCTCGCGGGTGTGCTCGCGGGATTCGGCTATCTCGCCTTCGAGACGTGGAAGGCCATCCGCCTTTCGGGCGATGACACGCCCAACCGCCGGCCACCCCGGCCTCCGCCGGGCGACTCGCCGGACGTGTGAGGCGGTCCGCCGCGGCCGGATCGGTCGTTTCGGCGGAAATCCGCCTTCCGTCCACGGGGGGGGCGGGCGGGCCCCGCCGGGACACCGCGCCATTGCCGAAAACGCGCGGGCATGCGATAATGGAGCGGGTGTAGGGTTAACCATGAGCGAATCAGTACAGGTGGCCTCGTCCGTGTCGGGCGCGCGCGAGGCGGTGAAGGAATTCATCTTCCAGCACGTGCTGTATCATCACACCGACGTGGACCAATGGAACATCCCTTTCGTGCATCTGCGCTTCCTGGACGTCTTCCGCTCCGACGCCTTCATGCTGTTCCTCGGCGCCGCCCTGCTGGTGGCGATGGCCGCCGCCTCGCGGAAGGGGCGCGGCGAGGTGCCGAAGGGATGGGCGAACGCGGGCGAGTTGTTCGTGAAGTTCATCCGCGACCACATCGCCGTGCAGTTCCTCGGGCCGGAGGACGGGCGGCGGCTCACCCCCCTGCTCTGTTCGCTCTTCCTCTTCATCATGTGCATGAACCTCCTCGGGCTGGTGCCCATCTTCAGCGCCCCGACCAGCAACCTGAGCGTCACCGGGGCGCTGGCGCTGGTGACCGCCGCCTTCATGGTGTTCGGCGCCCTCGTCCGCAACGGCCCCGCGGGGCTCCTCCGGGCCTTCATGACCCCCGGCGTGCCCGCACCGATGCAGCTTTTCATGGTGCCGATGGAGATCGTGAGCACCGTCAGCAAGGTGGGCGCCCTCATGATCCGGCTGTTCGCCAACATGCTCGCCGGCCACATCGTCATCTTCGCCATGATCGGCATGGTGGTGATCATCGGCTGGTATGCCCTGCCCGCGGTCCTTTTCGCCGTGGCGGTGTTCTTCTTCGAGCTGTTCGTCTCCTGTTTCCAGGCGTACATCTTCACCCTCCTTTCGGCGGTGTTCATCGGTCAGACCTATCACCCGCATCACTGAGGCAAGAAAGGACATGCGATGGATTCCATAACGAATGTCGTACTCGAAACCGCCGCGCAGACCGCCGTCGCCGCCCCGCTGAACCTGGCCGCGATCGCCGCCGCCCTCGTGACCCTCGCCGTGGGGATCAGCATCGGGTGGATCGTTTCCTCCGCCCTCGCCGGCATGGCCCGCCAGCCCGAGATGGCGCCGAAACTCCAGACGCTGACGCTCATCGGCGCCGCGCTGATTGAAGGGCTGGCGCTCTTCGCCATGGTGATCTGCTTCCTCGCCCTTGGCTGAGCCATGACGCTTCTGCCGCCGCTGGCATCCGCCGGCGCCGCACCGGGGGGCCCCGGGGGCGTGATGGATATCTCGAACACGATGGTCGTCCTGACGTGGCTGGCGTTCGGGATCGCCGCCTGGCTCCTGCACCGCATCGCCTGGAAGCCGATCCTGCGCGGGCTGGAGAAACGCGAGCACGACATCGCCCGATCGGTCGCCGACGCGGCGCGCGCGCGCGAGCAAACGGCCCGGGCGCTCGAGGAGCAGAAGCGGGTCCTGGAGGAGACGGGGATCAAGGCCCGCGAGATCCTCGACGACGCCCAGCGCACCGCCGCCACCATGACGGCCGAGATGGAGAACCGCGCCCGCGAGCAGGCCCGCAAGATGGTGGACGAAGCGGCGGCGGAGATCGAACGCCGCAAGGTCCAGGCGATGGCGTCCCTCCAGAACGAGGCGGCCGTCCTGGCGGGGGAGCTCGCCGCCCGCATCCTGGAGGAGGAACGCCCCTCGGAGGCCGCCCGGCGCTATACGCGACGGCAGATCGACCACCTGTGAGGCGGAGCCGTCCATGGGCATGAAGAACGAACGTCCACTCCGTGCGGCGGTGAGGGCCCTGCATGCGGCCGCGGTGGCCGGGCAGGCCGCGGAGACCGTCGGCCGCGACCTGGAGTCCGTCGGGCGGCTGCTGGACGAGGTGCCGGGACTCGAGGCCGCCCTCCGCGACGCGGGGATGCGCTCGGACGCGCGCCGGGGGCTGATCGACGCCCTCTTCCGCGGCCGCGTGCACCGCCTCGCGTACGACTTCATCGTCCGGATCGAGCGTCTCGGCCTCCTGCCCCACCTCCGGCGGGCGGACGACCTCTACCGGCGGCGCGACAAGCTCCACCGGGGCGTGCGCGAGGTCGAGGTCGTATCCGCCATCGCCCTGCCGCCGGAGGACGCCGAGGCCCTGCGGCGACGCGTCGGCGGGGGCGACGCGGCCGTCGTGTTCCGCTTCCGGGAGGACGCCTCGCTTCTGGCCGGCTTCACCGTCCGCGAGGGCGACCGGATGACCGATTGCAGCGCCGCGAACCGGCTCGCCCGGTTCCGGCGGGAGATGATTCGATGAGAACGGGGTGTCCATGACGAACCAGCTCAAGCCGGACGAAATCTCCGCGATCCTCAAGCAGCAGCTCGCGGGGATGGAATTCAAGCCCGAGTACCATGAGGTCGGCGCGACGGTCAGCGTCGGCGACGGCGTGGCGCGCTGTTTCGGCATCGGCTCGGTGATGGCCGGGGAGCTGGTCGAGTTCAAGGACGGCACCCCGGGGATCGCGCTCAACCTCGAGGACGAGAGCGTCGGCGTCGCCCTCCTCGGCGAGGACTTCCACGTCCGCGAGGGCGACGAGGTCCGGCGGACCGGCCGCATCGCCTCCGTCCCGGCGGGCGACGCGCTGCACGGCCGGGTGGTGGACGCCCTCGGCCGCCCCCTGGACGGGGGGGGCCCGATCCTGGCCAGGGACCGGCGCCCCGTGGAGACCCGCGCGCCGGGGATCATGGAGCGCCAGAACGTCCGCGAGCCGCTGGTCACCGGCATCAAGGTCATCGACGCCCTCACGCCCATCGGCCGCGGGCAGCGGGAGCTCATCATCGGCGACCGCAAGACGGGCAAGACGACCATCGCCATCGACACCATCCTGAACCAGGCCGGCCAGGGCGTGGCGTGCTTCTACGTGGCGATCGGGCAGAAGCGTTCGACCGTGGCGCTGATCCACGAGCTGCTGCGCCGGAAGGGCGCGATGGAGTACACGACGATCGTCGCCGCCACCGCCTCCGACCCGGCGCCGATGCAATACCTCGCCCCCTTCGCCGGCTGCGCGATGGCCGAGCACTACCGCGATTCCGGCCGGCACGCCCTGGTGGTCTATGACGACCTGACCAAGCAGGCGCAGGCCTACCGCCAGATGTCGCTGCTCCTGCGCCGTCCCCCCGGCCGCGAGGCCTTCCCCGGCGACATCTTCTACCTGCACAGCCGTCTGCTCGAGCGGGCGGCGAAACTGAGCGACGGGCGGGGCGGCGGCAGCCTCACCGCGCTGCCGATCGTGGAGACGCAGGCCAACGACATCTCGGCCTACATTCCGACGAACGTCATCTCCATCACCGACGGCCAGATCTTCCTGGAGGCCGGCCTGTTCAACGCCGGGCAGCGACCGGCGATCAATCCGGGCATCTCGGTCTCGCGCGTCGGCGGCGACGCGCAGATCCGCGCGATGAAGAAGACGGCCGGCACGCTGCGGCTGGAGCTGGCCCAGTACCGCGAGCTGGCGGCCTTCTCGCAGTTTTCCGCGGACCTCGACGCGGCCACCCTGCGACAGCTCGACAGCGGGCGCCGGGCGATGCAGATGATGAAGCAGGGGCCGCACGAGCTGTTGACGATGGCCCGGCAGGTGGCGGCGATCTACGCGACGACCCACGGCTTCCTTGATCACATCCCGCCGGACCGGGTCCGCCGTTTCGAGCAGGAGTTGTACCTCGCCATGGACGCGCTCTACGGCGACTACGTGCGGCGGTTCAACGAGGCGCGGGACCTGACCCCCGAGGTCGTCGCCGCGCTGGAGACGATGCTCAAGGAGTTCGCGCCGCGGTTCCAGCCCTGAACGACCCATGGCCACCTTCCGAGAGTTCAACGTGAAACTGGCGAGCCTGCGCGGCATGCGCCGGATCACGCGCACCATGCGCATGGTCGCCGCCGGCCATCTTCGGCGCACGCAGGAGGCCTTCGGGCACAGCGCCGCCTACCGCGACGC
The DNA here is from genome assembly GCA_964610105.1 of uncultured Verrucomicrobiota bacterium. Classification (GTDB taxonomy): domain Bacteria; phylum Verrucomicrobiota; class Kiritimatiellia; order PWTM01; family PWTM01; genus CAZSUU01. The sequence continues at coordinate 41,369 of CAZSUU010000015.1, forward strand.
CCTGCGGAGCATCCTCGCCGAGGCGGCGCCCGCCGCCCCGCGTCCTCCGCCGCCGGACGCCCCCGTCCGGACGAGCCGCAATGCGCTGCTGCTGGTGCTCTCGTCGGACCGGGGTCTCTGCGGCGGATTCAACGGACGGCTGGTCGAGGGGGTCGCGGACTGGCTGGAGGCGAATCGCGACCGCTGGCGCATCCTCCGCGCCGCGTTCTGGGGCCGCAAGGCGTGGCGCGCGCTGCGCACACGCGTGGAGACGCGCGGCCAGTATCCGGGCCTGCCTTCGCCGCCGGAGTTTGACGATGCCGTGCGCATCGGCATCGAGATCGACGAGCTGTTCAAGTCCGGCAAGTACGCCGAGATCCACCTGGCGTACACCCGGTTCCGCAACGTCACCGCGCAAGAGGTGACCGTCGAGCGGCTCCTGCCCTTCGTGCCGCCCGCCCACGCGCCCGAGCGTCCGCGCGCCGGGACGACCGATCTGCGCGAGAAGGTGTACGAACCGTCGCGGGAGATCCTCGCCGAGCGGCTGACGATGCAGTGCGTCCGGTTCCACATCTACCAGGCCATGCTCCAGAGCGCCGCCAGCGAACACGGGGCGCGGATGATGGCCATGGAGAGCGCGACGAGCAACATCGACAAGCTCTCGGCCCAGTACACCCTGCTCCGCAACACCGCCCGCCAGGCCGCCATCACCCGCGAGCTCAACGAGATCGTCTCGGGCGCCGAGGCGCTGAAGGCGTAGGCGGCAAAGAGGCGCTCCCTTGCGGGAGCGGAACCATGAACAAAGCAGTCTGGAAAGTGACAACCGGAAATCAGGACGTGACACCTGGGGTTTGGAGTCTGAGGCTTGGCTCATGCGGACGGAGAAGCTGAAATGAGTGTGACAGGAGCAGAACCGTTGACGGGCCACATCACGCAGGTGATGGGCGCGGTCGTGGACGTCCAGTTCCCGCCGGGCCGGCTGCCGCCGATCTTCAGCGCCCTGCGGACGAGCAACGCGTTCCTCGGCGACGAACCCGGCAACCTGGTGCTGGAGGTCGCCCAGCATCTCGGCGACGACCGGGTCCGCGCGATTTCCATGGACACCACCGACGGCCTGGTCCGCGGCACCCCCGTGGAGTTCGCCGGCGCGGGGCTGACCATGCCCGTCGGGCCCGGCACGCTCGGCCGGGTGATGAACCTGCTGGGCGCGCCGATCGACGGCGGCGGCCCCGTGGTCGAGGCGAAACGCATGCCGATCCACCGGCCACCGCCCTCGTTCGAGGACCAGAGCACCGCCACCGAGATCCTCGTCACCGGCATCAAGGTCATCGATCTGCTCACGCCCTACCGCAAGGGCGGCAAGATCGGCCTCTTCGGCGGCGCGGGCGTCGGGAAGACGGTGATCATCCAGGAGCTCATCCACAACATCGCCCGGCGGCATGGCGGCTGTTCGGTCTTCGCCGGCGTGGGCGAGCGCACGCGCGAGGGCACGGCCCTGTACCACGAGATGAAGGAGGCCGGCGTGCTGGACAAGACGTCGATGGTCTACGGGCAGATGAACGAGCCGCCGGGCGCGCGGGCGCGCGTGGCGCTGTCGGCGCTGACGGTGGCCGAGTACTTCCGCGACGAGCAACGGCAGGACGTGCTGCTGTTCATCGACAACATCTTCCGCTTCACCCAGGCCGGTTCGGAGGTGTCGGCCCTCCTCGGGCGCATTCCTTCGGCGGTCGGCTACCAACCCACCCTCGGCACCGACATGGGCGAGCTGCAGGAGCGCATCACCTCCACCCGCCACGGCTCCATCACGTCCATCCAGGCGGTGTACGTCCCCGCCGACGACTATACCGACCCGGCGCCCGCCACCACCTTCGCCCATCTCGACGCGACCACCGAGCTCTCCCGCGCCATCGTCGAACAGGGCATCTACCCGGCGGTCGATCCGCTGACGTCGACCTCCACCATGCTTGCCCCCGACCTCGTGGGCGAGGAGCACTACCGCGTGGCGCGCGGCGTGCAGGAGACGCTGCAGAAGTACAGGGACCTGCAGGACATCATCGCGATTCTCGGCATGGACGAGCTTTCCGACGAAGACCGGCTGACCGTCGCGCGCGCACGCAAGATTCAGCGGCTCCTTTCGCAACCCTTCCACGTCGGCGAGCAGTTCACCGGCCTCAAGGGCGAGTACGTCGCGCTCGCGGACACGATCCGGTCCTTCCGCGAGGTGCTGGACGGGAAGCACGACCACCTGCCCGAACAGGCCTTCTACATGGTCGGCTCGATCGAGCAGGCCGTCGAGAAGGCCGCCCGGCTGGAGAAGGCGCCGGCATGAACTCGTTCCCCTTCACCATCCTGACCGCCGAGTCGGTCGTGTTTGAAGGCGCGGTGGAGAGCGTATTTCTCCGCGCGGTGGACGGCGAGCTGGGCATACTGGCCGGCCACGTCCCCCTGGCGACCGCCATGGCGCCGGGCATCGTGCGGGTGCGGATCCGGGGGGCGATGACGTACTTCGTCGCCGCCGACGCGGTGCTCGACGTCAGCCGCGAACGGGTGAAGCTGCTGGCGGATCACGCCCAGCCGGCGGCGGACTGGCGCGAGGCGACGGGGAAACTGCGCCTCCTCCTGGACTGGTATCAGGCCGCCAAGGGCGCCGGCCTGCAGCCGCGAGACGGCGAGCCAGAATAGTCTGATTCCGATTTGAACAGGAGGAAACGGAGGCAACAGAGGGGGACATGGGGGATGGTTGACGGTTGATGGTTAATGGGAGTGGGAGTCTGAGACTTGAGCCCTGAGGATGGCCCCCGCGGTTCCGGTGAGGTGGAACGGCTTCGCCTGAAGACGCTTCCCATCCAGCGGTCAGCGCCATGCGGTGACGGATCGCGGCCTCACGAGACCGGCGCCGCGCCGTCCGTCGCCTGTCCTTCGAGCAGCGTCCAGCCATACCACAGCATGCGCGGCAGGTGGAACGGACCCTTCCACATCGAGCCCTTGAGCGGGCTGGCCCGGCGCCCGTCGCGGCGCAGGTAGCCGTACCACTCGCCGAACTCGCGATCCGGGAAGTGGCGAAACGACCACGCATGCACCTTGCGGTGCCACTCCGCGTACTTCGGCCGGCCCGTCATCGCGTGCGCCAGCAGCGTCGCGATGACCGCCTCGTTGTGCGGCCACCAGAACTTCATGTCCTGCCAGTACTCCTGCACCGGCCGGCCGCGCACGTCGGTGAAGTAGAGGATGCCGCCGAACTGCCGGTCCCATCCGCGCGCCCACATCCAGTCGAGGATCTTCAGGCCGAGCGCCCGGTAGTCCGCGCGCCCGCGCAGGCGAGCCTCGTGCAGGATGAACCAGGCGCATTCGAACGAGTGACCGGGGTTCAGCATGCGGCCGTCGAAGTGGTCGTACACCTCGCCGCGCGGCCCCACGCATTCCATGAGCGCCTTCAGCCGGGGCTTGAGGAAATCGCGGCGGATCTCGGCCACGGCGCGGTCGATCCACTCCGTGCACGCCGCCCCCTCCACGCGCACATCGCCCAGATGGGCACGGAGTTCCTGCGCCGTCGCGATCGTCATCATCAGTGGCGAGAGCCCCTTCATCGGCCGCGTCCGCGGGTCCGACTTCGGAACGATGCGGCCGGGCTCCCGGTGGTACCGGAGGAACGTGCCGAACGTCCGGACCGCATCCCGCGCGGCTTTCCTCTCCCCTGTCGCCTTCGCCCAGGCGGCGAACGCGATGGCGGCGAAGCACTCGCTGAAGACGTAGCGGCGCATCCTCAGCGGCCGGCCCTCGCGGGTGACGGTGAAGTAGAGTTTGCCGTTCGGGGCAAAACAGCGCCGGCGCAGGAAGTCGACGCCCAGGCGCGCCGCCTCGAGCCACGCGCGGCGCGGTTCCACGGTGTTGAAGAGCGTGGCGAACATCCACGCGCCCCGGCCCTGGAACCAGACCGACTTGTCCGTGTCCACCACCGTCCCGTCGCGGTCGAGGGCGGTGAAGTACCCGCCGTGCCTTCGGTCCAGCCCGTGGCGGAGCCAGAACGGGATGACGTCGTCCAGCAGCGTCCGCCGGTAAAAGCCGGCCAGCCGCATCAGTTGCGCCCTGGAGTACGCGCTCATGCCCCGGCGTTCCTGCCCCTCACCGGCTTCCCGCGGCGCTGCCCCTCGCCAGCTTCCCGCGGGCATCCCGCCAGCCTCTGCCGTGATTGAGCAGCGCGGCGAGACGATCAACCTCGGCCTTGTGTGCGGCATCCTCGACGAGGTTCCGCGCGGCGAGGGGTCCGCGCTCGTGGTCATACAGCTCGCGCGCCTGCATCGCGCCGGTCTTCCGGACGATCCACTCGGTGTAGCGCCACCGCCCGCTGCGCAGGGTGTAGCCCATCAACGCCCCGCGCGGGTACTGACTGAACGAGGCCTCCTTCCACGGGCGGGCGGGGTCGGCGAGGAGCGGCGCGAGGCTCGTGCCCTCGCAGTGCGCGGGCACGCCCAGGCCGCAGACCTCGGTGAGCGTGGGATAGAGATCCACGAATTCGACGAGCGCCTCGCTCGACTTGCCGTTGCCCGCTTGACCGGGGACCGAGACAATCAGCGGCGCATGCGTGTCAAGCTCGAGATTCGTGTGCTTGCACCACGCGCCATACTCGCCGAGCTTCCACCCGTGGTCACCCCACAGCACGACCACCGTCCGGTCAGAAAGCGCCAGCCGCTGAATCGCGTCCAGCAGCCGCCCCACCAGTGCGTCCGTGTAGCTGACGCACGCGTGGTAGCCGTGGATCAGGCGCAGCGCCCATTTGTCATCGACCGCTCCCTTCGCCGGAATCCCGGTGTATTGCCGCATCTCGCCCCACCCTGAACCGGCTATCGGCGGCATACCCTCCGGCCATTCGCGTTGCGCGGGTACGGCGAAGTCGGTCTCCTTGTACAGATCCCAGTATCGTTTCGGCGCGTTGAAGGGCAGGTGCGGCTTGATGAAGCCCACGGCGAGGAAGAACGGTTTCCCGCCGCCCGCCAGCCGGCGCATCTCCTCCTGCGCCTTCACGGCCGTGCGGCCGTCAGGATACTCTTCGTCGGCCACATCGGCGCACTCGAACGCCGGACCAAGCCCCTTGCCCTTCGCGCCGTTGTCCCTCACCTCCGACGCGAGATAGCCGCGGCCCTTCCACGGACCTTCCGGATGCCAGGCGGGCAGGCTCCAGCCCTTGCCGTTATCGTCGTTCGCGTGGTGATAGATCTTGCCAAGCGACACGGTCTCGTAGCCGGCCTCGCGGAAATGCTGCGGCAGCGTGCGCACGTCGGGCAGCGTCTTGCGGAGAGGGTGTTCAAGGTCGAAGATGCCTGTCGAGTCAGGCCGCAGTCCGCTCAGCAGGCTGGCGCGCGAGGGGGCGCACACGGCCTGTTGGCAGTAGGCGCGGCGGAAGACCACGCCCGCCTCCGCCAGCCGGTCGATGTTCGGACTCCGGACGACCGGCGCCCCGAAACATCCGAGCGTTGGACGGAGGTCGTCGACCGCGATGAACAGGACATTCAGCCGCTCGGGCTTCTCCACGGCCGGTGAGGCGGAACCGCACAGAAGCGCCCAGGCAACCGCCCCCGCCCGCCAGAACACGTGATCTTCCATCCTCACTTCTCCACGGTGCGGCCCTCGGCGAAGGCCAACAGCTCGCACTCTCACCGGACCCACTCCCAGAACCCCATCGCGTCGAGTTCCGCGCGCAACTGCCTGACCTGCTCCGGCGTCAGCGTGGTGTTCGGCAGCCGGGCCGGGCCGACGTCGACGCCGAGCATGCCCATGACCGCCTTGGCCGCGCCCATGTAGCCGAAGCCCGCCAGGGTCTTCACCAGCCGCACGCCGCGGTACTGCTCTTCGCGCGCCGTCACGAGATCACCGGCGGCAAACGCCTTCATCAGCCGCAGGTAGACCGGCGCGGCGAAGTTGAAGCCGCTGCCCACCGCGCCCCGGGCCCCGACGGCGAGCGCGGCGAGCATGGCTTCGTCGATCCCCCACGGCAGGTCGAACCCGCCGGGCGCATGCAGGCAGACCTGGTAGGCGAACAGGTCGGGATTGGTCCACTTGATGCCCGCGAGACTGGGGATGCGTTCGCGGCCGCGCGCGAGGAAGTCCGGCATCGGCAGGGCGACGCCGGTGAGCGAGGGAATGTCGTAGTAGTAGAACGGCAGGTCCGGCGCGCCGCCGGCGATCCGCGCACAACCCTCGATGAGCACGTCCACGTCGCGCGGCTTGAAATACGACGGGGCGAACGCCGCCACGCCGGCGGCGCCGAGCAGCTGCGCCTCGACGGCCAGGTCCCGCGCATCGGCCAGGCAGTTGGAACCCACGTGTACGATCACGCGCATCGGCGTGCCGCGCGACACCTCGATCCACCGCTGCGTCAGCCGGAAGCGCTCGTCGAGCGACAGCGAGTGGCTTTCGCCCGTGCTGCCGCCGACGAAGGCGATGTCGACCCCGTTCTTCAGGAGATGCGCCGCCTGCCGCTCCACCGCCTTCAGATTCAGCGATCCGTCCCCGTCAAAAGGGGTGTGCGTCGCCGCCACCAATCCCTCGATCTTGAATCCGTTCCTGCTCATGTATGGGCCTCCGATCGCGGTTCGGGTCAATCCTCATGCGCGCTCTTCCGGGTGAACACCGTCATGCCCTCCGGCGCCGCGCGCGGACCGGGCAGCACCAGGCTGGCCAGCCAGCCCACGATCACGCACGAGAGGACGCCGATGAGCGCGAAACACCAGAAGACCGTCAGGCGGTGCGACGAGACGTACCAGACCAGCGCCCCGCTGACGAGGGCCCCCGCCAGCGCTCCCCGTCCGTGCGCGCGACGGGAGAAGATGCCGAGGACGAAGAGCCCGGAGATCGTCCCCCCGAAGAGGCCGAGGACATTGAGGAAGGCCTCCCAGATCGAGCGGACGTCCGAGCGGGCCAGCCACAGCGCCGCCAGCGTCCCGCCCAGCCCGACGACGCCGGTGAGCGCCTGCGCCAGCCGCAGGTACTGCCGGTCGGTCCGTCCCGGCGCGAGGCGGCGGTGAAAATCGGTGATGTAGGCGGTGGCGACGCTGTTGAGGCTGCTCGCGAGGGTGGACTGGGCCGCGGCGAAGACGCCGGCGACGATCAGTCCCGCCACGCCCGCGGGCAGCTCGCGCACGATGAACAGCGGGAAGATCGCATCGGTCGGCAGGGTGGGATCGAGGCGGGCCGGGTGCTGCCGGTAGAAGGCGAAGAGGGCCGTGCCGATGGCGAAGAAGAGGGCCTGGGCGACGGGCGAGAGCGCGGCGTTGGTCCAGATCGCGCGGGCCGCGCCGCGGCGGTCCGCCGTCGTGACGTAGCGCTGGACGATGTCCTGGCTGGCCGTGTACGAGAAGAGATTGCCGAACACGCTGCCGATCATGATCACCCAGCCCGACGCGAGGGTGACGTCCCAGGTCCACGGCACGGATTGGAGCACCTTGCCGCCCTCGTTCGCCGCGGCGACGATCGCCGGGGCGCCCCCGTCGACGCGCGCCACGATCGTGACGAGCGCCCACACGGCGCCGCCCATGAGCACGATGGTCTGGGCGAAATCGGTCCAGATCACCGCCTCGATGCCGCCGAGCATGGTGTACACGACGCAGAGCACGCCCATCAGGATGATCGACGTCGTCACGTCCAGGCGGCTCACCGTCGCCAGCGCCAGGGCCGGCAGGTAGAGCACGATGGCGATGCGCCCGCACTGGAAGAGGATGAACAGGGCGCTGGCGATCATGCGCACGGCGCCGTTGAAGCGCCGCTCGAGGTACTCGTAGGCGGAGGTCACGTTCAGCGAGCGGTAGAACGGCAGGTAGACGAGGGTGACCAGCGGCGTGAGGAGCAGGTAGGTGTTGCCGAGAAAGAGGTTCCAGCCCTCCGCGTAGCCCTTGGCGGGGATGGCCATGAAGGTGATGGAGCTGAGCATCGTGGCGAAGATGCTCACGCCGGCCGCCCACCACGGGATGCGCTGTCCGCCCCGGAAGAAATCGTCGGTGGACCGGTTCCTCCGGGCGAAACTCGTGCCCAGCCAGACCATCGCCCCCAGGTACGCGAACAGCGTCAGGTAGTTCGCCAGGCCGAAACCGGCCTTCTGCGCCACGGGCGCATATCGCCAGATCTCCGGCGAACGGACCCCGGGCCGCGCCTCGCCGCTGGGCACCACGATGCCGCCCTGCCACGTCACGGCCGGCGCCGTCACGCGGCACGCGGCGGCCGTGCCGAACGTCGTCCACGTGTCGGTGATGGTGTGATAGGCGAGGATCGCGCCGTTGAAGCCCGGGTGCGCGGAGGGCGGATCGAACCCGTAGTGCGCGCCGTCGTCGCAGCCGAGCAGAAGGAGATGCGAGGGGCCCACCGCCGGCATGGGCGCGGGCCCCGCCGCGGCCGGGTGCGGAAGGTCGGCGAGGCGCCTCCAGCCGGTGCGGGGCTCGTAGCGGTAGGCGTCCCGCAGGTACGTGCGCACCGGCGAGCCGTCCGGACCCGCCCGCAGCGAGACGCCGCCGGCGAGGTGGAAGACGCCCGCCTGCACGCCCGCCGCCGCCAGGGTGCGGGCGGGCCCGGGCCAGGAAGGCAGGGGGCGCCAGCCGGCCGCGGGGGCGTCGAGGTCGAGCGACCAGAAACCGGAGGAGGCCTCCACGGCGCCCGGCGCCGTCTCGCCGCCCGCGACGTACACCACCGCCCCCGCGGCCGCGCCGCAGGCGTTGGCCAGGGGCACCGGGAGGGGCGGGAGGCGGCGGACGGCCAGGCGCGCGCCGTCCCAGTTCAACAGGAAGGCGTCGGGATGGTGCCGCGCGGAATCGCTGCCGCCGACGCACAGCACGCCGCGCTCGGTGGTGATCGACACCCCGTACGCGCGGGGGGCCGGCAACGCGCCCGCCCGATCCCATGCGCCGGTCGGGGAGGCCAGCGCGTAGACCGCGTCGTGCCAGACCTTGCGTCCGCCCTCCCACGGCATGCCGGCGGGGAAGTTCGCGCCGCCGGCGACGAGCAGGGCGCCGCCGCTCACCCCCGCGAAGGGGCCGGCGACGCCGACCGGATCCGGCAGCGGGGGCAGCGCGGCGGCGGAGAGGCCGCCGCGGGCCGCGCCCGCACCGGCCAGCACGAGTCCGAGCACGGCCCATGCGACGCCCCTGCGCGCGCGGCCGTCCGGGATCCGACCGGTCCGTCTGCCCCACAGCATGCGCCCATCATACCGATCGCCCTGCAAACGACGATGAAAAGCGATTGGTTTCGTGATAGAACCTTCAATGGTGGGACGGGATGGAACATGCACCTGACGCCCGAACGGAGACCGCTGCCCCTGGCCGCCGCGGACCTGCTGAAGCGGCAGATCGCCGCCGGCGTGTGGCACGCGTACATCCCTCCCGAGCGCGATCTGTGCGCGCGGATGGAGATCGGCCGCAACACGCTCCGGGCGGCCCTCGCGCTCCTCGAGCGCGAGGGATGGATCGGCCGCGGGCATCCCGGCCGCCGCCGCGCGGTGAATCCGAAGAGGGCGACGGTCTCCCCGGGCGCCGCGGAGTCGTCGCACCAGGTGGCCTTCCTCACCGACCAGGCGCAGGACGCCCTGCCCCTGCACACCCTGCGCGAGGTGGACATGCTGCGGGTGGCCCTGGGGGAAGCGGGCTACCGGCTGGTGGTCCGCTCCAGCCAGGCCTTCCCCGCGAAGGGGCCGTCGGGCATCCTCACCCGTCTCGTTCGATGCCACCCCGCCGCGGTATGGATCCTGCACAGGTCCTCCTTCGACACCCAGCAGTGGTTTCAGATCCGCGGGATTCAGGCCCTCGTCCTGGGATGCCCCCACGAGGGCATCGACCTGCCCTACGTCACCGAGAACATCGAGGCCGCCGCGCGCCACGCGGCCGGCCTGCTCTTCACGGCCGGCCACCGCAGCGTCGCGCTCCTCTGCCCCGGCACCCGGCTGGCCGGCCACCACGTGGCCGCCCGCAGCGTGGAGGGCGTCTTCTCCCGCCTCTCCCCGAGCTCCACCGTCCGCGCCTCGTCTCACGACGGATCGGCGGACGGACTCTGCCTCCAGATCCGCACGCTCCTCGCCGGGGACGACCCGCCGACCGCGTTCATCACGATGTCCGTGGCCGAGACGGTGACCCTGGTGACGTTCCTGGCGCAACTGGGTCGCCGGGTGCCGGACGATGCCTCCGTGCTCTGCCTGTTCGACGACCCCACGTTTTCGCAGATCGTCCCCGCAATCACGCGCTACCGCGCGAACACGGCCCACCTCGTGCGCCTCGTGCATCGCCGCGCCCTGGAGATCGCGGAAGGCCTTCCGCATCCGCCGCCGTCGAAGCTGATGTGCGAGTGCATACGCGGCCGGAGCGTGGCCCCGCCCCCGCCCCGCCCCTGATCCCGCGCCGCGTCCGCAGGCCTCCTCCCGCCAGAACGGCGGGCTGCAGGCGGCCCGCCGTTCGACCGGACCCGGGATCCTCTTCCCGTCAGCGCCTCAACCCGCGCCGTAGAAGCGTGGCCACGCCGAACAGGATCAGCAGGCTGATCGTGCCGGGTTCGGGAATGACCTCGAGCGTCACGCTGTTCCAGACTTCCGAGCCCTGCCCCGTGCCCGTGAACGCGCCAAACAGCATGCGGTTCGCCGAAACGATGCCGGCCGGCGTCAGGGTGAACGACTGCGATCCGACGCTCAGGCTTGCCGCGTTGTTGGTGCCCTCGATGACAAAGGTGCGAAACGTCTCGAACGCGGAGCCATCGATGACGAACCGGCTGGTCTGGTCGTAGACCACGAGGTTCGTGTCGGCGTTGACCTCAAAATACAGGGAATAGCGGAAGTTCGGGCCCTCGAACCACACCCCCGAGTTGTTCTGGCGGCTCAGCGTGGACACGAAGTAGTTGTTGACTCCGACGACATTGCCCGTCGTCCACGCGTGCCGGTCGATCGCCGCCGAGTACGTGAGGCGCCACAGGCCCGCGTCCGCCAAGGCCGTCTGGTCTTGCGGAGTCAGGGCGTACTGGTAGTACACGTAGCCGGTGCTCGTGGCATCCACCGTCCGCCAGCCGCCGTTGGTCGAATCGAATCCGCCCAGGTAGGCGTTGTTCACGTTCTTGACGTACGTCCACCCCGCGTCCGTGGGATTGGCCGAACTCCCCGCCGCGCCCCACACGGCACTGACGCCCGATGTGTACCCGACGATAACCGAGGCCTGGACCGACCCGGCGAGCGCCAGCGCGCCTCCGACAACCAAAGCAAGCGACGTCTTCATCTGTGGTCTCCGTATCTGGACAGATGACGTATAGACCGGCCCTTGACAGGGGGGGGAGCCGAATCTACTTGTATCATAGTGATACAGGTTTCCACGCCGGTGGAGTCGTGGCGCCTCGCCCGGCAGAGCCTGCCGCGCCAGGTGGCGCAGCGTCTGCGGTCGCTGGCGGCCGCGGGCCGCCTTCCGCCCGTGCTCCCGTCGGAGGCCGTCCTGGCGGTCCGCTTCGGAACGAGCCGCCGCACGGTGCGCGCGGCGCTCGCGATGCTCGAGGCGGAGGGATGGGTGAGCGGCGGGCAGGGGCGCCGGCGGCAGGTCCGGGCCCTCCGGGGGGGACGGGCGTGTCCGTCGGCCGCCTCCCGCCTGATCGGCTATCTCACCCCCTTCGTCCCCGAACGGTCGGGCGGCGCCGCCTTGTTTCAGTTCGAGAGCTTCCGGGCGGCGCTGCTCGATCACGGATGGAGAACGCAGGTCGTGCCCACCCACGCCGAACGGCTGGCGAATCCCGGGCGCGCACTGGCCGCCGCGGTTTCCACCGTGGGCGCCGCGGCGTGGGTCCTGCATCTCTCCTCGCCGGAGATGCAGCGGTGGTTTGCCTCGCGGCGGATCCCCTGCGTGGTGAATGGAACGACGGATCGGGGGTCCGGCCTGTGCGGCGTGGACGCGGACTGGCAGGCGATGGGCCGCCATGCGGCGGGCACGCTGCTTCACCACGGCCACACCTCCGTGGCCCTGCTCGAACCGTCGGAGAGGACGATCGGGCTCGCGCGTCTGAACGCGGGACTGGCCGCCGGCCTCGCCGGCCGCGCGTCTCTTCACGTCCTGCGCCACGACGGCTCGGTCGCACAGATCCTGCGGGAACTGGGCCGCATCCGCCGTCTCGTCGCCCGCCCGACTGCGATCGTGGTTCACGCGTTCCGCAATCTGCTGACGGTGCTGACCGGCTTGGCGACCCTCGGTGTCCGCATCCCCGATGACTTCGCCGTGCTGTCCACGGACGACGATCCCCTGATCGACCGCCTGGTGCCCTCGATCGCCCACTACCGGCGGGACCACGCCGCCCAGGCGCGCCGCCTGGCCGATGTCCTGCTGCGCGTCCTCGACCACCGCCCGCCGCGGCAGCCGGTCATCCTGATGCCCGATTTCGTGCCCGGCGATTCGCTGCCGCCGCGGCCGGGCAGCCGGACCGCCGGTCGGTGATCGCCCGGACCCGCCGCCCGACCGACGCCAGAGGGGCGCGGCAGCGGGAGGTGGAGCGTTGTCGATCGGCGCGGCGCCCGCTATAGTGCCGGCCATGGACGGCGCCCGCGAGAAGCCCTGCCGCCTGGCGGTGGTGCAGATGGAGATGGCGGAAGAGCCCGACGCCAATCTGGCGCACGCATCGGAGCTGATCCGGAAGGCGGCCGCGCAGGGAGCGGACGTCCTCTGCCTGCCCGAGCTCTTCCTCACCCGCTATTTCTGCCAGCGCGAGGACCCTTCGTTCTTCCGGCTCGCGGAGCCCGTGCCCGGCCGCACGACGGGCGTCATGGCCGCGCTGGCCCGCGAGCTGGGCGTCGTCCTGGTCGTCCCCCTGTTCGAGCGGCGCGCCGCGGGCGTCTACCACAACACCGCCGCCGTGATCGACGCGGACGGAAGGCTGGCCGGCCTGTACCGGAAGATGCACATTCCGGACGACCCCGGCTTCTACGAGAAGTACTACTTCACGCCGGGCGACCTCGGGTTCCGCGTCGTCGACACGCGCCACGCGCGGGTGGCGGTGCTGATCTGCTGGGACCAGTGGTTCCCCGAGGCCGCCCGCCTGGCCGCCCTGCAGGGGGCGGAGGTGATCTTCTACCCGACGGCCATCGGCTGGCATCCGCACGAGAAGGCGGAACTCGGCGCGGCCCAGCTGAGCGCGTGGCGCACGGTCCAGCGCGGCCATGCCATCGCCAACGAGGTCTACGTCGCCGCCGCCAATCGAACCGGCCACGAGCGTCCGGCCCCCGACACGTCCGGGATCGAGTTCTGGGGACACTCGTTCATCGCCGGTCCGAGCGGCGAGATCCTCGCCGAGGCGCCGGCGGAGGGCGAGACGGCGCTGACCGCTCCCCTGTTTCGCGACCTTATCGAGCAGCGGCGCCGCACGTGGCCGTTCCTGCGCGACCGGCGCATCGATGCGTATGGGGCGCTCACCGCGCGCTACCTCGAACCCCCGGCCAGCTGAGTTGGAGTCTGTGGCTTGAGGCGTGCGATCGCGAGGTCGATCGGGAAGGAACGGTCACCTGCGGCTCAGTACGAGGCAGGGGTTCCGGGCAGACCTGGGCCCTGCGGCCCAGGCCCCCCCACCGTCCCGTGCGAGAGGAGCGGGGATGCCGGCACGGCGCCGGCTACGGGACGAATCCCGACGCGATGCGGCCGAACGCCTCCACCTGCCGCTGCTGCCAGGCCTCGTCGCGGTCCAGCTCGCGCGCCAGAAGGTGCGCCACGGCCGGCGCGACCGACACGGCGGCACGGGCGTTCAGATACAGCGCCCGCGTCCGCCGCGCGAGAACGTCGTCCACCGTTCTCGCCATCTCGTGACGCGCGGCCCACACCACCTGCGCCCCCATGATCGACAGGCCCGCATGCAGCGGCCGGGCGAGCTCCGGCTGGCGGCGAGCGAGCTCCTCGAGCGGCGCGGCGTCCGTGCCGTAACCGGCGAGCGCCTCCGTCCGGGGCGGTTCCCGATCGTATCCGTGAATCCGCAGGTCGCGCGTCACGCAGGGCCGTTCCTCGAGCCGTCCCAGCACGAGGGCATGGTCCACCACATCCTCCGCCATCTTCCGGTACGTGGTCCACTTGCCGCCGGCGACGGTGAGCAGACCGGATCGGGAGATGTGAATCGTGTGTTCACGGGAAAGCGACGCCGTCTTCGCGACGTCCCCCGCCCTCACGAGCGGACGGATGCCCGTGAAGACACTGAGGATGTCGCCGCGCGACGGCTTGCGGGCGAGGTAGTCGCGCGCGGTGTCGAGGATGAAATCCACCTCGTGCGCCAGCGGCCGGGGTTCGAGGCTCACGTCCGGAATGGGCGTGTCCGTCGTGCCGACCACCGCATGCCCATGCCAGGGGATCGCGAACATGACGCGTCCGTCGCGCGTGTGCGGCACCATGATCGCCGTGTCGCCCGGCAGGAAGGTGCGATCGAGCACGAGGTGCACGCCCTGGCTCGGGGCGATCATCGGCTCGGCCCCGGGTTCGTCGAGGCGACGGACGTCGTCGCAGAACGCGCCGCCGGCGTTGACGACGCAGCGGGCGGACACCGCGCAGCCGCATCCGCTCTCCTCGTCCCGGAACTCCAGGCCCGTCACATACCCGCCGGCGTCCTTCCGGAGCCCGACCACGCGCGCGTAGTTCAGGGCGCAGGCGCCGTGTTCGACGGCCGTCTGGACGAGGTGGACCAGGAGGCGGCTGTCGTCGAACTGCCCGTCATGGTACAGCACGCCGCCGCGCAGCCCCTCGCGCTGCAGGGTGGGAATGCGCGCGAGCACCTCGTCGGGCGAGAGCAGCACCGATCGTCCGAAACCGTAGCGTCCGGCCAGCAGGTCGTAAACCTTGAGGCCAATCCCGTAGAAGGGCGTCTCCCACCAGGCGTAGTTGGGAACCACGAACGGCAGGTCGTGCACCAGGTGGGGGGCGTTCTGCAGCAGCAGGCCGCGCTCCTTCAGCGCCTCCATCACGAGGGGAACGTTTCCCTGCTGGAGGTAGCGCACGCCCCCGTGCACGAGCTTCGTCGAGCGGCTCGAGGTCCCCTTGCCGAAGTCGCTCTGCTCCAGCAGCACCACCGCGTATCCGCGCGACGCGGCGTCGACGGCGACGCCGACGCCCGTCGCCCCTCCCCCGACCACCGCGAGGTCCCACGGCTCCCGGCGCGCACGGATGCGGGCCAGGCATGCGTCGCGCTGAAAGGCGGCGGCGCCGTCTCCCCCACCCTCCGCGGCCCCCTGCAGGTCAGGTGCTTTCATGTTCCTCCCAGTCCGCGGCGCGGCGGAGCGCCTCCGCCCAGCGGGCGCGCCGGTGGGCGGCCTCGTCCGCGCCCATGGCCGGTTCGAAGACACGGTCGGCCTGCCACGTCCGCCGGATGTCCTCCCGATCGCGCCAGTACCCGACCGCCAGTCCGGCGAGGCAGGCCGCCCCGAAGGCGGTGGTCTCCACCACGAGCGGCCGGACCACCGGCACCCGGAGCAGATCCGACTGGAACTGCAGGAGCAGGTTGTTCGCCGCCGCCCCGCCGTCGACCCGCAGCTCGTCGACCGCCCCACCCGAATCCGCGCGCATGACGTCCAGCACGTCGGCGACCTGGAAGGCGATCGCTTCGAGCGCCGCCCGCGCCAGGTGGCCCGCGCCCGTCCCGCGCGTGAGGCCGACCACCGTCCCCCGCGCATACGGGTCCCAGTGCGGCGCCCCCAATCCCGAGAAGGCCGGCACGAGGTACACGCCGCCGCAGTCCGGCACGCTCTCGGCCAGGGCTTCCACCTCCGCGGACGAGCGGATCAGACCCAGGCCGTCGCGGAGCCACTGGACCACGGCCCCCCCCGCGAACACGCTGCCCTCCAACGCATAATCGGTGCCCTCGGGCATCTTCCACGCGACGGTGGTAAGCAGCCGGTGGCGCGACGGCACGGGCTGCCCGCCGATGTTCATCAGCATGAAGCAGCCCGTGCCGTACGTGTTCTTCGCCATGCCACGCGAGAGACAGCCCTGCCCGAACAGCGCGGCCTGCTGGTCCCCCGCGATCCCCCCGATGCGGACTGGCGCATCGAACACGCCCGCCGCCGTCTCGCCGTACACCTCGCTCGAGGAGCGCACCTCGGGCAGCACCTCCCTCGGCACGCCCAGCAGGCGCAGGAGCTCGTCGTCCCAGTCGCCCGTGTGGAGGTTGAAGAGCATCGTGCGCGACGCGTTGCCGGGGTCCGTGATGTGGAGTCCCCCGGCCGTCAGATTCCACAGCAACCAGGTGTCGACCGTCCCGAAGGCCAGCTCGCCTCGCGCCGCCCGCTCGCGGGCGCCGGGCACGTGATCGAGCATCCAGCGGATCTTGCTCCCGGAGAAATACGCGTCCGGAACCAGCCCGGTCTTCCCCTGGATCAAGTCCGCGTGGCCGGCCCGGCGGAGTCCGTCGCAGAACGCCGCGGTGCGACGGTCCTGCCAGACGATCGCAGGGTGGATTGGCTCGCCGGTCCGCCGATCCCAGAGGATGGAGGTTTCGCGCTGATTGGCGACGCCGATGGCCGCGACATCCGCCGCGCCCAGCCCCGCGCGCGACAGGGCCTCGCGGGCGACGGCGATCTGGGAGGACCAGATCTCGCGCGGGTCATGCTCCACCCACCCGCCGCGCGGGTAGCTCTGCCGGAATTCCCGTTGCGCAGTAGCGAGGATCGCGCCGGCGTGGTCGAACACGATCGCGCGGGAACTGGTCGTGCCCTGGTCGAGGGCGAGGACGGCGGATGGGGAATTGGACATCGATGCACCCGTGGCGGATTCGGCCGCGGCCCAATAATCATGGCTTCGGAAAGTACCGGACCTCCGGGAAGGATTTGAAATGGACATCCTGCGTCCAGAGTGTCGCCTGATGCTCGCGGGCCGTGGCGAGGATGATCGCGTCGGCCATGGGCAGCCCATGGCGCAAGCTGAGCTTGCCTGCCATGATGGCCAGCTTCGACGTGAGGTCGACAACCAGACCCTTCCGCAGGGCTGCGCATGCCTGCAACGCACGGTTCTCCCCGGATTCCCGCAGGACCACCTTGAACACCTCGTAGAGAATCACCGTGGGAACGAGCAACTCGTCCGATGCCCTTACCACGGGAGCGAACCGATCAGCGTTGGGTTCGTCTGCAAAGTACTCCAGCCAGCCGGAGGAATCGACAACGTTCACAACCGATCCCCCTCCCGTTCGAACTTGGTGTTGATCCCCTTCAGAAATCCCCGTAGCTCGGCGATGTCGCGGTCGGGGATGAGTTCGATACGCCCCTCGTACTCGACGACCTGGATCTTCTGCCCCGGACGCAGACGCATCGCCCGGCGAACCGGCAACGGAATGACCACCTGGTACTTGGGCGAAAGTTTCACTGCATACATAACGATTACCCTATCGATATTCAGTAGTTGTACGCTAGCATGATCGATCGAGCTTCGTCAACCTCCCCGAATAACCGGTCCCATCGCTGTCGATTCTTCAAGCGCTCGATTGCTTCACTTCTGTTCCAGCACGACGCATCGCTCGTTGCCTCGCAAATCCGTCGCCGAGCGTCCGGGCGTCGAGCGCGGACGCCCGCGACCGTCCCTGGCGGACAGCGGAGACGGAACACGCGGCCAGCGGTGCCTTGGGCCTGGCACACCTGGAAGTGAATCCAAGCGTCGATACGGGCTCCCTTCTGCCATGGCTCAGTCGTCCGACGATGGCGAACAGGACGATGTGCGCTCTGGAAGGTGGAGGTTCACCGCCGGCTGCCCGCCCGCCGTCGTCAGCGCGTTCATTGCGCCTGGGTCGGGCGTCAGTCTTGTCTGGCGCCCACACCCGCCTCGATCCGATACAGGTGCGTCTTCGTCCGCAGGAAAAGGGCGTTGCCCGAAACCGCCGGCGAGGCCATGAAGCCGGCATCCAGCGTGTTGGTCCCCAGAACCTCGAAGGTGCGACCGGCCTTGAGTACGGTCGCCTTGCCCTGCTGGTTGAAGAAATGGAGCCGTCCCGCCGCGAAGATCGGCGAAGCGATGAAGTTGCCGCCCAGCCGCTCCCGCCAGACTTCCTTGCCCGTCGCCGCCTCCAGGCAGGTGACCATCCCGTCGTCGGACGGCATGTACAGCAGGTCGTCCACGAGAATGGATGACGGGGTCCGCGGGACGTGGCGGTCGAGTTTCCACGCCACATGGGTGCCGGTGACGTCGCCGGTCCCGTCGACGCGGACCGCCCACATCTCGGGCTTGGGAAAGCCGATGGCGATGATGGCAAGTCCCCGCGTGAACAACGGCCGGGCCGCGCATGAGTAGGCGGCGTGGTGGACCTTCCAGAGCTCCTTCCCGGTCCGCGGATCGTAGCCGTAGGCGGCCTTGGCACCGGTGCTGATCAGCATGGGCTTGCCCTTGACGTCCACGATCAACGGCGTGCTGAAGGCCTTGCGCATGTCGCCTTCGCGAGACGGTTTGCCGTCGGCGTCCAGGTCATTCCACTCCGCCGTGCGGTCGGTCTTCCAGACCGTGCGGCCCGTCTTCTTGTCGAGGGCGACGACGTACTGCACGTCGACCCCGTCCATCGTGAGGATCAGCAGATCCTCGAAGAGAACGGGCGACGAACCCGGTCCGCGGTAGTGGCGGCAGGGCAGGTCGCGCCGGTCCCAGAGGACCTTGCCCGTCCCCGTGTCGAGGCCGGCGGTGCCGTAGCTGCCGAAGTGGACATACACGCGCCCCGGCTCGATCGCCGGCGAGGGCGAGGCGTAGCAGTTGACCGCGTTGCCCAGCGGTTCGGGACTGTCAGAGTGGAACAGCTTCTCGTTCAGCCGGACTTTCCCCGTCTCGGCGTCGACGCAGATCGCGAAGAAGTCGTTTCCCTCCGCCGTGGCCGTGGTGAGCCAAACCTGGCCGCCCATGACCACCGGCGTGGACCAGCCGCGGTGCGGGATCTCGGTCCTCCACTTGACGTTCTCCGTCTCACTCCACTTGAGCGGGAGACCCGGCGCGGCGGCGCCCGGAGCGGCGGGCACGTATCCGTCGCCCGTCGGACCGCGGAACTCGGGCCAGTCCGCCCGCGCCGCGCCCGCGGTCGCCAGGAGGATGAAAGGAGCCGCCCAGCGGTGGCGAAGCACGAACGACCGGCTGCACAGACTCATGACGTGTCATCTCCTGTCGCCCGCCGGGCGCCGACGGGGGTCCCGCGTGCGATCGACGGCCTCATCCCTATCGCACTCCCAATCCCAATCGCAATCGCAATCGCGATCCGTCGCTCGATCGAGACCGATGAGGGACCTCATCCCTGCGCGCGGCCGTCCTGAAGCGGCTTGGGGCCATCGCGCGGTTCTGTAGCTCCGGCGCTCCGTCGCCAGCGTCAGCGTCTCGTATCCGGAACGATTGCGAGTGGGATGGCGATGCACGTTCCGATACCGGCCGGGGCGCTGAATCTGATGATGGACTGCAGCCCGTATGGTCGCCTTCCCCGACGCCACAGGCGCGTCCACGGAGCATCTGTAGACGCGTCGTTATGCAACGCACGCGCCGCACAGCGGCGCGGCCACGGACCTCGGGCGGCGCGCGCGAGCCCGCCTCAATCGAACTTCCTCAGGTCGACCACGCGTCGGGCCTTGCCCTCGGATCGCTCGATGGTGCCGGGTTCGACGAGTTTCACCCCCACGTGCACGCCCAGCGATCGCTCCAGTTTGTACTCGAGATCCTGGGTCATCGCCCGCAGCTTCTTCATCTCGTCGAAGAACATCCGTTCCGAGACCTCGACGCGCACCTCCATCTGGTCCAGGGCCGCCTCGCGGGTGACGACGATCTGGTAGTGGGGACTGGCGCCTTCGACCGCCATGAGGACCTCCTCGACGTGCGAGGGATAGACGTTCACGCCGCGGATGATCAGCATGTCGTCCGATCGGCCGGTGACCTTCGACATCCGCACGCTGGTGCGGCCGCACGGGCAGCGCGAGTAGTCGAGCGAGCAGATGTCGCGCGTGCGGTACCGGATGACGGGGATGGCCTCCTTGGTCAGCGTCGTCAGCACCAGCTCGCCGCCCCGCGACGGATCCTCCTCCGTCTCGCCGGTTCCCGGATGGATCAGTTCCGGAAGGAAGTGGTCCTCGAAGATGTGCATGCCCCGCTGGTGGCGGCACTCGCCCGACACGCCCGGGCCCATGACCTCGCTGAGGCCGTAGTTGTCGGTGGCGAAGATGCCGAGCCGGCCCTCGATCTGCTCCCGCATGCCGTTCGACCAGAACTCGCCGCCGAAGAAGCCCAGCCGAAGCTCCAGGTCCTCGCGCGGCACGCCGAGTTTGCGCACGGTCTCCCCGAGATACACGGCATAAGAGGGCGTGCACACCAGGGCCGTGGAGCCGAAATCGCGCATGATCTGGATCTGCCGCTCCGTGCGGCCCGACGAAACGGGGATCACGGCCGCCCCCACCCGCTCCGCGCCGTAGTGCAGGCCGAAGCCGCCGGTGAAGAGGCCGTAGCCGAAGGCCACCTGTACCACGTCATGGGGGGTCAGCCCGCCGGCGACCAGGAAGCGCGCCACCAGCGTCGTCCAGGTCTCCATGTCGTTGCGGGTGTAGCCGACCACCGTGGCCTTGCCGGTGGTGCCCGACGACGCGTGGATGCGCACCAGATCCTCGCGGGGCACGGCGAAGGCCCCGTAGGGATACGTCTTCCGCAGGTCTTCCTTCGTCGTGAACGGAAGCCACCGCACGTCGTCCAGCGTCTTGATGTCGCCCGGCGCGATACCGGCCGTCCGCATCTTGTCGTGGTAGTAGGGCAGGCGGTCCCATGCGCAGCGCACCACGCCCTGGAGACGGTCGAGTTGGAGCTGCTCCAATTCAGCGCGGGGCATGCACTCCAGCGCCGGCTCCCAGATGGAAAACTTGAGTCTTGAGGTGTTCACAGCCGTCCCGCCTCCGCTCCCCCGACGCCGGCCCGCCTTCTACAACGCATACACCGTCTGGGCCGGCAGCACGGAGATGCCCGCGCCGCGCAGGACGTTGACCGCGGCCTCGGGTTCCTCGAAGCGGAAGATCACGACCGCCTTGTCTGTCGCCTTCTCGACAAAGGCATACATGTACTCGACGTTGATTCCGGCGCGCTGCAGGGGGTCGAGCACGCTGGCGAGGCCGCCCGGCTGGTCCGGCACCTCCACGGCGATGACGTCGGTCAACTGCACCGTGAAACTCGCCTCGCGCAGGACGGCATGGGCGCGGGCCACGTCGTTGACGATCAGGCGCAGGATCCCGAAATCGGACGTGTCGGCCAGCGAAAGGGCCCGGATATTGATGCCCGACTCGCCGAGCAGCCGCACGATCTCGGCCAGCCGCCCCGCCCGGTTCTCCAGAAACACCGACAGTTGCCGCACCTTCATGGTCTACTCCTTCCCGCCGAGGGCGCCTACCCCACGAACACCACCCGCTTCGCCTTGCCGAGGCTCCGCTCGATCGTCTTCGGCTCCACCAGCGTCACCTTCGCCGACAGCCCCAGCACCGCCTGGATCTCCCTGTGGATCCGTCTCCGCAGGGCCTCGAGGCCGCGGATCTCGTCCGAGAACAGCGCCGCCGACACCTCGATCTTGATCTCCATCTCGACCATCGGATGCGAGCGGTCGACGACGATCACGTAGTGGGGTTCCGTGCCTTCGATCTTCATCAGCACGCTTTCGATCTGCGACGGGAACACGTTCACGCCGCGGATGATCAGCATGTCGTCGGTGCGCCCCGAGATGCGGTTCATCCGCCGCAGCGTGCGGCCGCAGGGGCATTCGTCGTCGCGGAGGGACGACAGGTCGCGCGTGCGGTAGCGGATCAGCGGCATGCCGCGCTTGGTCAGGCACGTGAAGACCAGCTCGCCCGTCTGGCCCGGCTCCAGCACCGCGCCCGTAGCGGGATCGATGATCTCGGGATAGAAATGATCCTCGAACACGTGCAGGCCGTCCTGCTGCAGGCACTCGCTCGCCACGCCGGGCCCGATGACCTCGCTCAGCCCGTAGATGTCGATCGCCTTCAGCGGGAGGCGCTGCTCGATCTGGCGGCGCATGGACTCCGTCCACGGCTCGGCGCCGAGGTACCCCACGCGCAGCTTCGTCTTCCGGAGGTCCACCCCCTGCTCCTCCGCCACCTCGGCGATCTGCAGGGCGTAGGACGGCGTGCACGAGAGCAGCGTCGTGCCCAGGTCCTGGATGAGCATGACCTGCTTGATCGTGTTGCCGCCGGACATCGGGATCACGGTGCACCCGAGACGCTCGCCGCCGTAGTGCAGCCCCAGCCCGCCGGTGAAAAGGCCGTAGCCGTAGGCGTTCTGCATCACGTCGTCGGCCGTTCCGCCCCCGCAGCCGAGTGTGCGCGCGATCGTGTCGGCCCACAGGGCGATGTCCTCCCTCGTGTAGCCCACCACGGTCGGCTTGCCCGTCGTGCCGGAGGAGGCGTGGACGCGGACGATGTCGCGCAGCGGGACGGCGAAGAGGCCGAAGGGGTAGTTCTCGCGGAAGTCGTCCTTGACCGTGAACGGCAGTCGCACGATGTCGTCGATCGACCGGATCGAGTCCGGGGCGACCCCCGCCTCCTCGAACTTGCGCCGGTAGAACGGCACGCGCTCGTAGGCGCGTTGCACGGCCTCGTGCAGGCGTTCGCCCTGCAGTCTCCTCAGGGCCTCGCGGTCCATGCACTCATAGGTAGGGTCGAAGATCATGGTCATGTCCCCTGGTGACTGGATCCTCGCATATCATGCCCGCCCCCCCGGTGTCAAATCCGGCGACCGTCCCGGCCGCCGGCGGTGCGGGCGCATCGGCGGATCTGCACCCGAGGCGGCCGGCCGCACCCCGGTTTCCTCTGAACAGAAGGGGCCGCGTTTGTGTCTTGAATCCTGGGGATTGCGGAGTAGCCTGCCCCCGGTCCGTCCACGCCGCCGGCCTCTCCGCGCGCCGGCCGATGGCCGGGCCGGGGAAGAGAGGATATGAGACGACGGGCACTCGCCGAGGGCGCCCTTCTGTTGGGCATCATCGCCCGGGAGAAGGGCAAGTGGATGCTGAAGGAACGGAGTCTCCGGCTCCCGTGACGGCCGCGATGATCCCCCCCACGCGATCCTGCCTGCTGTTCTCGATCGCGCTCGGCGCGGTGCCGGCGACCGGCGCCGAGGCCGCCTCCGCGTACGGGGCGGCCGCGCGCGAGGTGACGGCGTTCATCCAGACCCATTTCTGGAACGTGCGCACGGGCTTCTACGCGCACTCGCTCAAGGACCGCAGCCCGGAGTTCATGTGGGGCAACGGCGTGATGTTCTCCGCGCTGGTCGGGGCGGCGCGTCATGAATCCGCGGCCTGGGCGCCCGTGCGCGACGGGTTCTTCCGCTCGCTCGATGCCTACTGGGACACGCGCGCCCGCGTGCCCGGCTATGAACCGAGCCCCACGCGCGGCGGCGGACACGACAAGTACTACGACGACAATGCCTGGATGGTCCTGACCTTTCTCGAAGCCCACGAACAGACCCGCGACCCGCGCTACCTGAGCCGGGCCGAGCAGTCCCTCGCCTTCGTGCTGAGCGGCTGGGACGACGAGCGGGGCGGCGGCATCTGGTGGCACGAGGAACACAAGGGCGGCAGCAAGAACACCTGCGCCAACGCGCCCGCCGCCGTCGGCTGCCTCCGGCTGGCGAAATTCAAGCAGGGCGCGGACCGCCGCGCGCTGCTCGATCGCGCCCGCCGGATCGTCGTCTGGACCACCCGCACTCTCCAGGCCGAGAACGGGCTCTTCGCGGACAACATATCGGTCACCAACGGCGTGGTCCATCGGGTCCAGTTGACCTACAACACGGCCCTGATGCTGCGCGCGTTTCTGGGACTGTGGCGATGGGAGGGAAAGCCGGAGGACCTCGCCGAGGCCAAGCGCATCGCCCTGGCGGCGGACCGTTTCGTCAGCCGCCGCACGGGCTGCTACCGCGACTCGGTGAAATGGTCGCACCTGATGGTCGAGGCGGATCTGGAGCTCTTCCGCGCCACCGGCGAACCCTACCTGCTGGAGCGGGCGCGCAAGAACGCCGACGGCCACTACGCCGCCTGGAAACGGCGGCCCCCGGACGAGCTCATCGACCACGCCTCCATCGCGCGCCTGCTGTGGCTGCTCGCCGACACCGAAACGCCGGCCGGCCGGCTCTTCTGGCAGACCTCCGACCGCGTCCCGCGGCCGTGAGGCACATCCTCCCGGCCATGAATCGGTCGATCGAGCCGCGCCGCGCCCCCGGCCTGCGCAGCTTCAGCGAAGCAGGCTCGGCGTGGTCGGCGGGATGAAGCCTGCCCCTCGGCGCCCGGGATCCGGTAGTCCTCCCGCCAGCGCTCCGCCGCCCGGTCGCTGCCCGCCGCGGAGATCCGGTGCAGGACCGTCAGATGCACGGCCCGCTCTACCTCAAATCCGTATCGCCGCCCAAGCCGTCAGTCGTAGTACCGCGCCCGTTCGTGCTCGAGCAGGTGGCCGGGGACCTCGCGGATGAAGCGCGACGGGCTGTAGAACTGCATCCCGCCATCGTGCGAGCGCCGCAGCTGCGGGACGCAGAGGAACAGCTCGTCCTTCGCCCGCGTGGTGGCGACGTAGAAGAGCCGGCGCTCCTCCGCCAGCCCGCCGCCGTGCTCGTCGGACAGCGAGCGGCCCGACGGGAACAGCCCCTCGGCCATCCACAGCACGAACACCGCCCGCCATTCGAGGCCCTTGGCCTGATGCACGGTGCTCAGCAGCACCTGGTCCGCCTTCTCCCCCATCCGGTCGGGCTGGGTGTCGACATTGGTCAGCAGGGCCACCTCGTTCAGGAAATCGTCCACCGTCGCGAACCGGCCCATGAAGCCGGCCATCTCCGCGATGTCCTCCAGCCGCCGCTCGAAGTCGTCGAAGTTCTCCGCGGCATAGCGCGAGTAGAACCGGTCGACGAACCCGTCGACGAGGCCGGTGGGGGACGGCAGGACCCCGTCCGGCCCCGCGGTGAAGACCGGCTCCAGTCGCGCCCAGTCCGCCTGCGCCCCGCTCGGCAGGGCGGCCCCCAGCCGCTTCCGCTCGCCCTCCTCGCGCAGGCACACGCGGCCGCCGAAGGACCGCCAGATCTTCTGCGCGGTGCGTTCGCCGGTGCGCGGGAACAGCGACAGGAACCGCTGGAAGGCCAGCTCGTCGCCCGGATTCTGCACCCCTCGCAGGAACGCCAGGGCGTCCTTGACATGCGCCTGCTCGAAGAAGCGGACGCCCGACGTGATGACGTAGGGCACGTTCTCGCGCGCGAGTTCGAGCTGGAGCTCCATCGCGTGGAAGTGGGCGCGGTAGAGG
The DNA here is from genome assembly GCA_964610105.1 of uncultured Verrucomicrobiota bacterium. GTDB lineage: Bacteria > Verrucomicrobiota > Kiritimatiellia > PWTM01 > PWTM01 > CAZSUU01. The sequence continues at coordinate 66,576 of CAZSUU010000015.1, forward strand.
ACCGCGATGTCGCGCAGGGCGGTCCCGCGCCGCCGGAGCTCGTGGATGCGCTGGATGACGAACCGCGCCTGCTGCAGGCCGTCGCGCAGTTCCACCAGCACCGGTCTCCGCGCATCCTGCCGCACCGCGCGGAGGGTCTTCTGGAACTGTTCCGGGTTGCCGGCGATGCAGGCGTTGGCGACGTCGAGGATGCCCGGGACGCTGCGGTAGTTCGTTTCGAGCTTGAAGACCGCCGCGTCGGCGTACCGTTTCGGGAAGGTCAGGAAGTTCCGGAAGTCCGCCCCGCGCCAGGCGTAGATGCTCTGAAAGTCGTCGCCGACGACCAGCAGGTTCCGATGGCGCGCCGCCAGGGCGTCGACGAGGTGCGCCTGCAGCGGATTGGTGTCCTGGTACTCATCGACGAGGATGTGCAGGAACTGCTCCTGGTACCGCTCGCAGACCCCGGCGTGCTCCTGGAGGAGCCGCAGCGCGTGGACGAGCAGGTCGTCGAAGTCCATCGCGTTGAGGGCCTGCTTCCGTCGCGCGTACTCCGTCGCCGCGCGATCGAGGGCGTCGGGATCGACCAGTCCGGCGAACCGGTTCTCCGCCGTGCGGCGCAGCGGTTCCTCCCGGTTGCGGGCGAGGCTGAGGACGCTCAGCACGACATCGGGCTTCGGGAAGTGGGCCTCGTTGAGCTTCAGGTCCGCGACGCACGCGCGCATGAGCCGTTCCGCATCGTCCTGGTCGAGGATGGCGTAATCGGAGCGGTAGCCCACCCGCTGGGCGTACCGGCGCAGGATCCGGTTGCCCAGGTGATGGAAGGTCCCGCCCCACACGCCGCCCACCGCCTCGCCGACCAGGGCGCGCGCCCGGTCGAGCATCTCGCGCGCGGCCCGGTTGGTGAAGGTGAGCAGGAGGAGACGGTTCGGGTCGATGCCGCGCTCGACCAGGTGGGCGACGCGGTACGTGAGCGTGCGCGTCTTGCCGGTGCCGGCGGCGGCGATGACGAGCACCGGCCCGTCGGGCGCGAGGGCGGCCGCCCGCTGTTCGGGGTTCAGGGCCGCGTCGAAATCGACCGGCGCCTTCATGCGGGGGACCGCCGTCGGTGAAGCGCCCAGGCCGCGACGGTCTTCGCGTCCCGCACCCGTCCCCCGGCCACCGCCGCATCGAGCTCCGCGGTCGTCATCGCCACCACCTCCACCTGCTCGTCCGCGTCGAAGTCCGTCGCCCCCCGCTCCCCGCACTCCGCGAAGAAGAGGTCGATGCGCTCGTCCGTGTAGCCGGGGGAGGAGAAGACGGTGCCGAGGTGTTCCATGGTGCGGGCCGCGTAGCCGGTCTCCTCGCGCAGCTCGCGGCGGGCGGCCTCGGCCGGCGCCTCGCCCGGGTCGTTGATCCCGGCGCAGACCTCGAGCACATGGGCCTCGACGGCCTTGCGGAACTGGCGCACCAGCAGGTAGCGCCCGTCGGGGGCCCTCGCCAGCACGCCGACGGCGGGGGCATGGCGGACGATCTCCCGCACGCCCCGGCGGCCGTCGTCGAGGGCCACGTCGAGCACATCGAGGGTCACCACCCGCCCCGCGTATTTCCGTTCCGATCGGACTGTCCGTTCCCTCATCGCGCCGCTCTTTCGCCCCGGCTCCTGTGCCTGACTCGGGTGTCGAATCTCAGGTCTCAAGTTCCCGCGTCCCCGCCCGGCCTTTGCGTTTTGCCTTTTGCGGACGGATGGGGCATGGTTATGGCCCTATCGTCATGTTTCATTCAAGAAAAGAACGCGAGGCGTGGGAGGAGCGCGATCTGGCGCCGTACGCGGTGCGCAGCGCGCGCAGCCGGGGGAGGCGGTACGCCCAGCGGCCGCACGAGCTCCGCACCGAGTTCCAGCGCGATCGCGACCGGGTGATCCACGCCCGGGCGTTCCGCCGCCTGGAGTACAAGACGCAGGTGTTCGTCAACGGCACGGCCGATCACTACCGGACGCGCCTGACGCACACCATGGAGATGGCCGCCGTCTCGCGCACCCTGGCGCGGTGCCTGGGCGCCAACGAGGAGCTCGCGGAGGCGATCGCCCTGGCCCACGACATCGGCCACAGCCCGTTCGGCCACTGCGGCGAGGAGGCGCTCGACACCCTGATGAAGAGCGAGGGGGGCTTCGACCACAACGTCCAGAGCTGCCGCGCGGTGGAGCTGCTGGAAACGCCCTACCCCGACCACCCCGGCCTCAACCTGACCTGGGAGGTGCGCGCGGGACTGCGCAAGCACGAGGCCGCGGTGCCCGGCGCCGAGCTCGACGGCCACCCGCTGGGGCCGTTCCAGTTCATCGAGGCGCAGATCGCCGACATCGCCGACGACATGACCTACCACGCGCACGATGTCGACGACGGCCTCGATGCCGGCCTGATCGCGGAAGAGCATCTGTCGGGGCTCGAGCTCTGGACCCTGGCGTGGGAGCGGGCGCACGCGCAGCACCCCGGCGCGGGAACGGAGCGCCTGCGCTCGCTGGCCATACGCAACCTGCTCGACGTGCAGGTGGAGGACGTGCTGCGCACGAGCGCCGGCCTGCTGGACCGCCACGCGCCGGAGTCGCCGGAGCACGTGATGCGCGCCCCGGAGCGCCTGGTGAATTACAGCGCCCGCCTGCGCGCGCTGCTCGACCCGCTGCGCGCGTTCCTTTTCCGGAACGTCTACTTCCATCCCGCGGTCTCCGGCGCTAACGAGGAGGCCGTCCGGCTGATGCGGCGGCTCTTCATGCACTACGTCGAACACCCCGAAGCGATGGGCCGCAAGGCGCAGGCGCGGATCGCGACCGACGGACTCTGGCGCACCGCCTGCGACTACGTCGCCGGATGCACGGACCGGTACGCGCTGGAGGAGATCCACCGCTTCGGGCTCGACCGGGACGGACCCGCGGGGACGGGTCCGCGAAAGGAAGGAGGCCCCCCCCATGATACGCGAAGCGATTGCGAAGCTGGTTGACGGCCGGGCGCTCGACGGCCATGAGGCGCGGGAGGCGCTGCGGGAGATCATGGCCGGGACGGCGACGCCGGCGCAGATCGGCGCGTTCATCACGGCGCTCCGCATCCGGGGCGAAACCCCGGAGGTCATCGCCGGCTGCGCGGAGGCGATGCGGGAGAACTTCACGCCCGTCGCCACCGACGGCGGGATCGTCGTCGACACGTGCGGCACGGGCGGCGACGGGGCGCAGACCTTCAACATCTCCACCGGCGCCGCCCTCGTCGCGGCCGGCGCGGGCGTGCGGGTGGCCAAGCACGGCAACCGAAGCGTCTCCAGCCGGTGCGGCAGCGCCGACGTGCTGGCGGCGCTCGGCGTCAACATCGCCGTCACGCGGGAACGCATGGCCGCCTGCCTCCGCGAGATCGGGATCGCGTTCCTCTTCGCCCCGTCGCTTCACCCGGCGATGAAGCACGCGGTCGGTCCCCGCAAGGAGATCGGCATCCGGAGCATCTTCAACATCCTCGGCCCGCTGTCCAACCCGGCCGGCACCCGCCACGGGGTGCTGGGGGTCTACCACCGCGATCTCGTCGAGGTCATGGCCGGCGCCGCCGCACGGCTTGGCGCCGCCCGCCTGTTCATCGTCCATGGCCTGGATGGCCTGGACGAGATCACCCTCGCCGGCCCGAGCATGATCGCGGAAGTCCGCGACGGCCGGGTGGAGACGTCGGTCCTGAGGCCCGAGGACGTCGGACTCGCATCCTGCCGGACGGGCGACCTCGCCGGCGGCGACGCGGCTGAGAACGCGGCCATTCTCCGCGCAATCCTGGAGGGGGCGCGCGGCCCCCGGCGCGACGTGGTGACCCTCAACGCCGCCGCCGCGATCGTCGCGGGCGGACGCGCCGCCGATCTCCGCGAAGGCGTGGAGCGGGCGCGCGCCGCCCTCGACTCCGGCGCGGCGGGGGAGCGCCTGGACGCCCTCATCCGCATGACCACCGAGGCCTGAGGCCGCGGACCGACGGGGGAGGGCTGCCGGCCCCGCCGCCGGCGCCGTCCGTCGGCGTCAACCCGCCGGCCGGTTCGCGGCGCGTTTTCGATTGCGGGCACCCTTCGGCATCAAATATAGTCGCAGCGCGACTTGTCGGGTGGCGAGAGCGAGGGCGTGCGGCCGAAGTGCACTCGATCGAGATACCGGGATACGAATTGCTCGAGCCGATCGGCGAGGGCGGGATGGCGCTCGTCTACAAGGCGAAGCAGCGCTCGCTCGAACGGATCGTCGCCGTCAAGATCCTGCGCCCCGACCTGACCTCCGATCCGACCGCGGTCGTGCAGTTCAAGCTTGAGGCCAACTCCGTCGCCAACCTCAAGCACCCGAACATCCTGATGATCCACGAGGCGGGCTCCACCGAAGGCGTCCATTACTTCATCATGGAGTACGTCTCCGCCTACAGCGTGTCGACCTGGCTTCAGCGCAAGGGGCGGCTGACGGAAAGCGACGCCCTGACCGTGGCCGACGCCGTGGCGCGGGCCCTGCAGTACGCCTGGGAGAAGGCGGGGCTGGTTCACTGCGACATCAAGCCGGGCAACATCCTCGTCGACGAGGATGGCGTGGTGAAACTGGCGGACTTCTCGGGCCTCAGCCGGACCAACCTGAGCGAAGAGGCCCAACTGCTGCAGGACGTCACGATCGGCACACCCAACTACATGGCGCCCGAGCAGGTGCGAGGTTTTTCGACCCTGGATTTCCGGGCCGACATCTACGCGCTGGGCGCGGTGATCTACCACCTGGTGACGGGGCGGCTGCCTTTCGAGACCTGCACGGAAGAGGAGGCGATGCAGCAGCAGGTGGAGGGACACCTCGAGGATCCGCTCAAGCTCAACCCCGCGATATCCCCGCATCTCGCCCTGCTGGTCGAGAAGATGATGGTCAAGGACCGCGACCAGCGGTACGGAAGCTGGGATGCGGTGGTGGCCGACATCGGCCGCGTGCGCGCGGATCAGGCGCCCAATCCGCCGCTCCCCTATCCCGGCTCCAGCACCGTTCGGCGCGAAATGCCGGCCGCGACGGTGCCCCGGCCCGCGCCGGCGCCGAGATTCGCGGGATCGTCGGTGTTCGCGCCGGTCGGTGTCACGCCAGCCCAGGCCGCCTCCATCGCCCCGCATCCCATCGGCACCCGCGCCCGCCGCCGCAAGCTTCTCTTCCTCATTTCGCTCGCCGCCGTCCTGCTGCTGCTCGACGTGGGCCTGATCTCGGTCGGGCTGGTGCGCAAGCACCGGACGCGTCCGCCGAAGCCGCCCGTCCCCGGGATCGCGGCCACCAACGCGACGCCCCTCCCGCCGCCGACCGCGGTGGCGGTCGTCGCTCCGGACCCCGAACCGACCCCCGTGCCTCCGCCCCCGCCGGCCGTCACCCCCACCGGCACACCGGTGGTGGCGGCCGTCCAGACGCAGGCGGTCGACGCGGCTGCGTCCAATGGGCTGCCGGCCACGGCCGTCGTCGCCGCGACGGACACCAACGCCGCGGGGACTTTCACGGGGTTGGTGGTCTCGGCCACGAACGGAGTGGCGGCGGCCACGAACGCGGCCGCGCTACCGCCCCCTGCCACCTCCACCACGGGGGGGACCGCGGTCGCGGCGTCGCAGGCCGAGAGCCAGCGCGAGCAGAAGCTGATGGAGCTGCGGGAGTATCTGAAGCTGGTGGTAAATGCCACCGGTCTCTGCCAGCGGCGCGCGTACGCGGCCGCCATCGCCGCCATGAAGGAATGGCATGACCGGAACACCCTGAATCCCCTTCGGGAGCAGGTGGCGAAGGACGTCGCCCAGCTGGAGCTGGTCGCCGCGCTTTACGCGCGGCTGGAAAACGTGCCCCGCATATCGCCGGGGATCGTCATCCAGGTCTCGCCGGAGCTGTCCGGCGAGGCGGCCTCCATCCACGGCGGCCGCGTGACGGTGATGCGGAGACTGGCGACCGGCACGGCCCAGTACGACGTCGAGCTGGCGCGCGTCTCCGACGCCGAGGTGGGGGCGTTGCTCCAGGCGCTCGACGCCCCCCAGCATCCCCTGAATCTTGCGCGCTTCCTGGCCGCGTCGGTCCAGTTCGACGCGGCCACCGCGCAGGCGGAACGGGCGTCGTCGGCCGGCCTGCCGGCCGATGACATCAAGGCATGGATCGCCGAGTGGGCGCGCGCCGTCCGGAACGTGCAGGCGGATCGGATGCTGGACGACATCAAGACGCTGACCGTCAACAGCCGGTATGCCGAGGCCGATGCCCAGATGAAGCGGCTGAAGAACATGTTCGCCGACAGCGATATCGTGCAATGGGGACGCACGGCGGAGATCGCCTCGCTCGACGAACTGCTGGAGCGCATGGCGGGGGTGGTCATGCCGGACGGGACGACGTCCTCCACCGGCGCGGTGGCCGGCACCACGTCCGACCCCACGACGCCCGCCACGGGGGAGGATCTCGACACGAGCGCCGACATCGTCACCCTGACCCCGGAGGAGCTGACCGAGGGCTTCGGGAGATACGACAAGAAGATCGTGCGCCTGCGGTTCCGCTTCAGGAGCGACATCGTCCGGGAGCTCGGCGGACAGAGCCGCACGGAGATCGGCATGCAGGCGCAGATACCGGGATTGAAGGTGGTCTTTCCCACGGACGCGGTCAAGTGGTTTCAAGGCGTGTCGCGGGTCATTTCGGTGGCCGACAACCGGGTGCGGGTCGTGTACGGAACGGTCGATGCGCAGACCCAGACGGTCCGGCTTCTCGGCCGCACGCGCAAGGCGCAGATGGGCGGCCTGGGGAGCGAGTTCAGTTGGTAGCATCCGGCCGGTCTTCTCCCATGAATGTCCCGGAATCCATGATGGCGCATCTCCTGCTCATCGCCGGTCGCGGGCTGTATCCGGTGGAGCTGGCGCGCGCCGCCCGCCGTCAGGGCGTGCGACGGCTGTCGCTCATCGCGTTCCGCGGCGAGACGGACCGCGAGGTGGAAGGGCTGGCCGACGATACCCGCTGGATTCACGTGGGGCAGCTCGGCGCGCTCCTCGACGCCGCCGGGCAGTGCGGCGCCCGCGACGCGGTGATGGCCGGCCAGGTGCGACCGACCCACATCTTCCGCGTCCGTCTCGACCGGGCCATGCTCGACCTGTTGAAGCGGCTGCCCGTCCGCAATGCTCACACCGTCTTCGGCGCGCTGGGGGACGCCCTGTCCGCCCGCGGCATCACCCTCCGGCCCGCCTGGTGGTTCATGGAGTCGGCCATGCCGGCGGCGGGCCTGCTCGGCGGCCGCGCCCCGACGGAACGCGAGCAGGCGGACCTCGACCTCGGCCGCAGGGTCGCCAAGGCGACCAGCGCGCTGGAGATCGGGCAGACGGTGGTCGTCAAGGAGGGCATCCTGCTGGCCGTGGAGGCGCTGGAGGGGACGGACGCGGCGATCCTGCGCGCCGGTCAGCTCGGCGGGCCGGGCGCCGTCGTGGTCAAGACGGCGCGAACCGGCCACGACATGCGGTTCGACATCCCGGTCGTCGGCCTCCACACCTTCCGCTCCCTTCGCCGCATCCGCGCCGCCGCGCTCGCCGTGGAGGCCGGCCGCACGATCCTGCTCGAGCGCGAGAAGCTCGCTCAGGAGGCGGCGCGGCTGGGGATGTGTTTCCTCGCGTTCGAGAGCGACAGGTCGTGCGAAGGGAGGGCGTCATGAGCGGAGCCAGGATCCGGGTCGGTGTCGTCGGCGTGGGCAGCCTGGGAGAACACCATGCGCGCCTGTACCACGAGATGGACGGCGCCGAGCTGGTCGGGGTCTATGACGTCAATCCCGCCCGCGCCGCCGAGATCGCGACGCGGCACGCCACGCGGCCCTTCGATTCGCTCGAGGCGCTGGCCGGCGAGGTGGAGGCGGCCAGCGTGGTGGTGCCCACGGACCGTCACCGCTCCGTCGCCGGGCTTCTGCTGGAACGCGGCCGGCACCTGCTGGTGGAGAAGCCGATCGCCTCGACCACGCAGGAGGCCGAGGAGCTCTCCGCGCTGGCCGACAACCGCGGGCTGATCCTCCAGGTGGGCCACGTGGAGCGGTTCAATCCCGTGCTGGGCGTGCTCGAGCAGCTCGGAGGCCGTCCGCGGTTCATCGAGGCCCACCGCCTCGCCCCCTACCCCGCGCCGCGTCCCGGCCTTCCGCCGCGGGGCACGGAGGTCAGCGTCATTCTTGACCTCATGATCCACGACCTCGAGGTGATCCTGCATCTGGTGCGTTCGACCGTCACGACCATCCATGCGGTCGGCGTGCCCGTCCTGAGCCCGAGCGAGGACATTGCCAACGTCCGGCTCGCCTTCGCGAACGGCTGCATCGCGAACATCACGGCCAGCCGCATCAGCCCGGAGCGCATGCGCAAGATCCGGGTGTTCTTCGACGACGCGTACGTGTCGTTGGACTACATGAACCAGACCGGCGAGGTCCACCGCCGCACGGCCACGGGCATCGGCCGGAGCGACATCCCCATCGAGAAGGGCGAGCCCCTGCGGCTCGAGCTGGAGTCGTTCATCGACTGCGTGGCGCGCCGCGACGAGCCGCGCGTCGGGGGTCGTCAGGCCGCCGAGGCGCTCAGACTCGCGGTGGCGATCCATCGCCGGCTCGCCGAGGGCCCCTCATGAGCCGGTCCATCCTGGTGGTGGCCGGCGAGATCTCCGGCGACCTTCTCGCCGCCGGGGTGGTGCGGGCGGCGCGTGACCGCGGCCCTGCGGCGCGGTGGTGGGGGATCGGCGGCGACCGGATGCGGGGCGAGGGGGTCGAACTCCGCCATCACGTTCGCGAGATGGCGGTCATGGGCCTGTCGGAGGTGATCGCGCGCTACGGTTTCTTCCGCCGCGTCTTTCGCGACCTGCTTCGCGAGGTCGAGTCCAGCCGGCCCGACCTCGCGCTGCTGGTGGACTACCCGGGATTCAACCTGCGCCTCGCCGCCGCGCTTCACGAGCGCGGCATTCGCGTCGTCTACTACGTCTGCCCCCAGGTGTGGGCCTGGCACCGCTCGCGCATCCCGCGCATGGCGCGGATCCTCGACCACCTGATGGCGATCTTTCCCTTCGAGCCGGCCGTGTTCGAGGGGACCGGCCTGCGCGTCGACTTCGTGGGGCACCCGCTGGTGGATGAGACGCGGGCGGCCCTGGCCGAGCCGCCGAGGCCGCAACCCTGGCACGGGGCCCCGCGCGTGGCGCTGCTGCCCGGCAGCCGCAGGCACGAGGTCTCGCGGATCCTGCCGGTCCTCTGGTCCGCCGCCGCCGAACTGGAGCGCCGCCGGCCGGGGGTGTCGTTCATCATCGCCGCCCCCTCGCCGGAGATCGCCGACCTCGGCCGGACGGTCGTCTCCGGCCTGGCCCCCGGGCCGGGCCAGTGGGAAATCGTCGCCGGCGACACCCGCCAGGTCGTACGGCAGGCGCACGCGGCCTGGGTGGCCTCGGGGACGGCGACGGTCGAGGCCATGCTGCTCGGCTGCCCGATGGCCGTCGTCTACCGGACCTCGCCGCTCACCTACTTCCTCGGCCGGTACCTGGTGCGCGTGCCCCACATCGGCATGGTGAACCTGATCGCCGGCCGCGAGGTCTGCCCGGAGTTCATCCAGGGCGCGGCGCGTCCCGAGGCGCTCGCGACCGCCCTCGAACCGCTGCTGGACGACACGCCCCGCCGCCGCTCCATGCTCGAGGGCCTGCGCGAAGCGTCCGCCCGGCTCGGCGCCGGCGGCGCGTCGGAGAAGGCCGCCGAGCTGCTGCTGCGCGACCTCGACACGGCGGATTAGCGCCTTCCCCGACGTTCTGCGCGCCTTCTCGCGGCCTCGCCCTGCCCGTCCGTGGTCGTTCTCGCGTTCAGGTGCGTGTTCTGCAACCCGCCGGGCGACGCGGAGGGGCCGCGAGGTCGAACCCAGAAGATTCAAGACGCAAACTCCAAGATCCAGAAAGAACATCCGGCTCGGCGGGGACCCTGCTTCGCTCGTCGCGCGGCCGCCCTAGCCGGCTGCGGCGCGGTCCATCCACAGCTCAACGCACGGATGACCGGCCACGGCCAGACCGGCGGGGAGCGCGGCCGGCTCCCGCGTCAATGCGCGCCCGACGACCGCCTTGTCCGCCCCCGTCAGGACGAAGAGGATCTTCTCGACCCGACGCAGGAGCTGAGGCGTCACACTGAGGCGATCCGGCGGCGGGCTTCGGCGCACGGCGATCGCCCAGCGGCCGGACGCGATGGCCGCCTTCACGTCGCCGGATGAGAACAGGGAGGCGGTGTGCCCGTCGCTCCCGACGCCGAGCAGACCGAGCGGGAACGGGCGTCCCTCCCGCACCATCGCGTCCAGCCTGCGGTCGTAGTCCGCGGCCGCGTCGTCCAGCGCGAGGCTTGTATCGACACGCAGGATTCGTTCCCCGCAAAGGCCGACGCGGCGGAGGAAGGGCGCGATGGCGCGGCCGTTGTTCTCCGGACTGGCGGCCGGGACGTGCCGCTCGTCGCTGAGAAACACCGCCGCGTCCCGGAGGCACCGCAGCGGACGCGCCGCGAGCCGCTCGTACCCCGCCAGGGGGGTCCGACCGCCGGCGAGCATCACCGCCGGGCCGGGGCGCTCGGGCTGTTCCAGGACCGTGCGCAGCTCGCCCGCCAGCGCCTCCGCCAGGTCCTCCGCCGCCTCGAACAGTCTCACCTTCATGTGCTTCTCTCCCGCCGGCCGCGCGCCATCTGCCGGTTGTGCATAGAGGGGAATCCCCCTGGGGCGGGCGGGCGCCCGCAGCCCGACTGGATTTGAACAGAAGGTAACGGAGGCAACCGGGAGATCAACGAGAATCTGGCGCTCTGAATCTTGAGGTTTCCACCTCGCGGCCCCCTCCGCGTCGCCCCGCGGGTTGCAGAACACGCATCTGAACGCGAGAACGACCACGGACGGGCAAGAAGGCGCCACGCGAAAGCGTGCATAACGCCCGGAATAGCGCTATAAGACACGGCCATTCGCGACGGGGCGATGCTTTTCCGGATCGCGAATGCAGGACCATGGCGCGGACTTCAAGCACGAAGAGGCAGCGGCGTTGGCGCGACTACTGGCGGCTGGCGTTTCGCGGCCGGAACTCGCCCGAACAGGTCGCGCGCGGCGTGGTGATCGGCCTCATGATCGCCTTCACACCCCTGCTGGGCATCCATCTGCCGCTGGTCCTCCTCCTCGCCACCGTGTTCAACGCAAGCCGGGTGGCCGCGATCCCGCCGGTCTTCATCACCAACCTCGTCACCATGGTGCCGATCTTCACGTTCACGTATTACGTGGGCGCCGTCTTCCTCCCGGGCCCCGCCGAGGACGCACACCGGCTCCTCTCCGGGCTGAAGGACGTGTGGATGCGGCATCAGAGCATGGACATGACCGTCCCCTTCCGCGAAGCGCTCAAGATGAGCGGCGAGGTCCTGCTGGCCATGTGCATCGGCGGCCTGATTGTCGGGGGTCTGGTGTCGGCGGTCGCCTACCCCCTGACCCTCCGGGTCGTCCGTCGCCACCGGCGTCGCCGGGCGGAGCGGCTGCGGCGGCGCCGTCATGAGGCCGGGCTGAAGAAAGAGCATCCGGAGGCGGGGACACCTCCGGACTCCAGGTAGCCGCCTCTGCGAGGTTAGCCGGCCAGGGCCTTGCGCACGGCGGCCGGCCGGCGCAACAGGGCCCGGATGTTCTTGCTGTCCAGCCGTTCCACCTCGGCGGCGGGCAGACCGAGTTTCACGAGGCGTGCTTTCTGGACCTTGACCCGACGTTTCTTGCCCGCTTCGCCCTTGCGGGGACGACTGCGGTTCTTATCCCGTTTTGCCGCTTTGCTCTTCGCCATGACGCAGACTCCCGGTGAACCGCGGGAGCGGTTCGCCCAAATGTGAGGCGGTCTTATACACACCGCCCCTTCGCTTGGCAACGCTTTTGCCACCCTGCACCGCTCCCACCACCACACCGCGGCCCACGCCCCTCTGTGCCCGCCGCCCCGTGCCCCTCCATGTGCCCCTGTTCAACACGGCCGTGTCCAGCAACACCTGGATCGACAACCTGTTCGTGCATGACGCTCGAAATGGCGCCAACCCGTCTTGCCGAGCACGCGGGTGGAGGCCGTGCCGGTCCGCCCGCTGACCGCCTCGGGGGGGGGATCACCGGCGGCGGCGCCGGAGCAGGAGCGCGACCGTCAGCACTCCCAGTGCGCCAAGGGCCTCCGGTTCCGGGATGACGGTCAGGGTGATGTCGTTGCCATCGCCGCCGCCGTAGTTGATCTCAAAGATGTTGTTCACCCCGCTCAGTTGGTCTCCGCTGTCGGGCAGTCCGGCAAAACGGCCGGTCAGCGTGCCGTAATTCTCCAGGATCGTGAACATGGTGAAGGGCGCGAACTCGACTTGGTCATCCACCGCGAGGATGCCGCCTCCCAGGTTCAGCCCGCCAAGGTTCATCTGCACGAGATCGGCGCCGTTCGTCCACAGCTCGGCCCTGAAGGTCGCGTCCGAGGCGAACGCCAGGTCGCTCAGCACGCGGAGCGTGCCGGGGCTGGTCCCGGGCGCCAGGGTCGATCCGCTGCTCATGGTGATGAGGCCGGCGATGCAACCCGTGCCGCCCAGTGTCCCGCCGGTCACGGTGACCGCGCCCGAACCGCTTCCGCTGCCGGACGCGTTGTTCACCAGCAGGGTGCCGTCGAGGATCGTCGTGCCGCCGCTGTACACGTTCTCGCCCGTGAGGGTCAGGGTGCCCGATCCGTCCTTGACCAGGGCCAGGCTGTCGGTCGCGCCGTCCCGGAGGATGCCGCCGAAACTGTGCGCGGCCGTGTTGCTGACGGTCAGCACGGCGGCAACGCTCCCGTTGTTGACGATCGTCTGGCTCGCGTCGGTTGCGCCGCTGCCCACGGCGATCCCCGACACCCGCTGGCCGTATCCGTTCAGATCCAGGGTCCCGATCAAGGTGTTGTAGCCCAGCCGCACGACCGTGGAGGCGGGAAGCGTGTGGGCCGCGCCCATGCGGAGGGAGCCGTGGAAAATCGCCGTGTCCCCGCTGTAGGTGTTCGGCCCGCTGAACTCCGTGACGCCCCCCGTCTCGTTGCGGATCGCGGGGCTGGCGGACGCGCCATCCTGGATCGGCCCGGAGACGATCAGCGTGGCGCCGTTCTGCGCGCCCAGGCGGGCGCCGCCGGGGGAGGTGCCGCCATTGAGGATGACGGGGCCGGCCCAGGTGTTGACCCCGCTCTGGCTCTGCAGCGCGCCGAAGTAGGCGGGGGTGCCGCCGTCGCCGGCGATCACGACCGTTTCTCCGCTCACCGTGACGCCACCCGCCAATTCCAGGCGGGCGCTGTTGGCGACCTCCGTTCTTCCGGCCGTGGAGCCGAGGGCGTCGGGGTGCGCTACGCGGGCGACGCCCGCGCTCACCAGGTTCGTCCCGGCATTGGAGTTGGCGGTGTCCAGCACCAGCACGCCCGGACCCTTCTGTTCGATGGTGCCGGCGCCGGAGAGCGCACCCACGAGGGTCGACTGGCTGACGGTGTCGCTGCGGTTCACGGCCAGAACCGCGTCCCCGGCCACGCTCACCGCGCTGTTCGGGCTCACCACGCCCACCGTCCCGCCGGCGCCCACCTGCAGCGTGCCTTGATTCACCGTCGTCGCGCCGCTGAAGTCGCTGCCGCCACCCAGCAGGACGAGCGTGCCCGCCCCGCTCTTCGTCAGCCCACCGTCGGTGCCGCCGCCGGTCCCGTCGAGCAGCGAGACGGCGATGCGCTGGTTGCCCTGCCCGGCGGTGTCGAAGAGCGCGCCCCCGGCGAGGATCTGGGCCGCGACGCCTCCGCTGTCGTCGCGGATCCACTCCTCGTCGTTGTTCGTGTCGCCCGCGACCAAGGTCCCGCCGTTGAACTGGACCAGGGAATTCGCGCAGGCGGTGCGATCGAGGATGGTGCGGACGGTGAGCGTGCCGCCGTTGAGCCGCAGGGTGCCGGACCCGGAGCTCGACGCGAGGACGCCGAAGGAGACGATATCGGCCACCGCGGTCCCGCTGTCGATCTGGAAGGTGCACGCCGCGGCCGCCGCGCCCCGGCTGAGGATGCCGATCTCGCACCCGGCGGCGTCGAACGTCCCGCCGGCGACCGTCAACGTCGCGGTGCCCGCATAGCCCCCGTCCTGGCCCGCGCCGATCAGGACGCTGGCCGTGGTTCCTTCCTGCGTGCCCTTCAAGGTGCCGCCGAGTACGCGGAGGGCGCCGCTGGCGGAATTGGCCGAAGCGCCGATCACGATGCTGCGGTTCTCGCCCGCTGAAGCGGCGACGTCGAGCGTGGTCGCACCCTCGTTTGCGGTGTAGTCCAGGGTGCCGTTGACGTTGACCCGGAGATTGGCGTTGACCGCGTTGAACGTCGGCACCCCGATCGGCGACCAGTTCGCCGCCGTCTGCCAGTCGGTGCTGGTCGTGTTGGTGTAGGTGACCTGCGTCGCGGCGGCGCTCACCGCCATCGCCGCCGTGAGGCCCAGGATCCGCCATCTCTTCATGATGCACCCCTTCCGCAAACCGGGCGAATGACCCCATTCGATCGCCTTTACTCTATACCCTCCCTGCACCGCTCTCGACAACCAAATCCACGGACAATTCGTCCCTCCGCGGACTGGCGGCAGGAGACGGGCTCGCGGTCCGGCCTCGCCGATGACACCCCTTCCGCGTCCGCCAAACACCTTGCGCCCGCCCGTCCGCCGGGTGTAGTTTCTCGCCGCCGCCGGAGACGGGAGAGTCACACGGGCGGCGGGGAAAGAGAGGACCACGTGAGCGAAACGGGTGAAGACAACAAACTGGCGAACCTGCTTACGATACTCACCTTGGGCGTCTACCGGTTCTTCGCCGTTCCGCAGGGGTACTGGCGGGCGGTCACGGCCTTCGGCAAGTTTGTCCGCGTGGCCCAGCCGGGGCTTTCCCGGTGCCTCACGCTTTGGGGGTTCTACCAGAAGCCCGGGGCGCTCATTCCGTCGATGGAACAGGTCCGCGACTACGAGGACGAGAGCGTCTTCACCAAGGACGGGGTGGAATGCGTGATCGACACGGTCGTCTTCTTCAACGTGCAGGACGTGCTCAAGGCCGTGTACGAAGTGCAGGACTACGAGGCGGCGATCAAGAGCCTGATCCAGGCGATCCTCAGGAACGAATGCGGCAATCTCGCCGCGCGCGAGCTGCTGGCCAGCCGCAAGAAGCTGGCGGAGCAGCTTCGCACCCAACTGGACGTCGATACGGAACCCTGGGGCATCAACGTGCGGCTGGTGGAGATCAAGGGGATCAAGATCAAGACGAATGCACAAAGCGGAGGCGCCCAATGATCAACCTGCAGAACCTGGACAAGGAGAGCAGCTACCTCACGAAGGACGAGAAGGAGCTGCTCAAGCTGGAGCCGGAGAAGGTCCGGACGTTCTACTCCCTCACCGGGCCGGCGCGGAAGGAGTACACGATCCAGATGGCGGAGGCCGAGGCCGAGCGCATCAAGATCGTCCGGCAGGCCCAGGCCGACGGTCTGCTGGCCATCCGGCGCGCCGAAGCCGAGGGGTTCAAGCTCATCGGCGACGCGCTGGCCCAGTGCGAGAATCCGGACCTCGTCGTCCAGCTGGCCGGCCTCGTGGCGCTCCAGGACGTCGCGCAGTCGCTCGGCGACGGCAAGGCCACCAAGATCCTCCTCCCGCACAACATGGGCGACATCTTCTCGCTCATCGCCGGCTGGCAGGAGGTGTTGACGAAACCGCAGGGCGCCGACGCCGCACCGCCCGCCGTTGCCGGAGCGGAGCGGTCCCCGACCGCCTGACCGTCCATCTCCGCGGCCGCCACCCGCCCGATGCCCCGCCCGGCGAGGATGCGGTGCCCGGGGCGCTGCCGGAGGGCGGACCGCTCGGCCGCCGCGCCGTCGTGCCCGCGCAGGCAGAAGGGCGTGGGGGCCGATCACCGCTGCGATTGCCGGAAATGTCGCGCCGCTTCGCGGGCCGCCTCGGGATCCCGCTTCCGGATGGCGGCGAGGATGGCCTTCGCCGCAAGGTCCGCCTCGGCCCTCACGGCCGGGTCGGAGAGCAGTGGCCTCACGAGCTCCAGCGCCTCGGCGCTCGCGACGCCGCCGAGTGCGCTGAGGATGAGTCTGCGATCGGCGTCGCTTTTCGCGCCCGCGAGCATCTGGCGGTAGCGGTCGAGCAGCGCCGCGTCGGGCTTCGCGTTGCCCGCCTGGGCAATCCGGGCCAGACCGTTCAGGGCCAGGGAACGGAGCTTCTCCTGTTCGGGTTCGCGGTAGACACCCATCAGATCGTTCCACGCCTCCGCATCGGGCCACTGTGCGAAGGCGCGCACGGCGGACTCGCGGATCCGCGCGTCGGCATCCTTCAGCGCCCGCCGGACCGTCTCGGCCGACTTGCGGTCGGCGACTTCGGGCAGCATTCTCAGGAACGCCTGCCGGACCTCGGGCGCGGTCGCTTCGCCGAGCGCGGCGAACAACGTCGCTGAGCGCTGGGCCGGCTTCTCGATTCTCGCCAGGGCGCGCCGGGCCGCGTTCTCCGCCTCGCCCCGGAGCTCGGGCCTCCTGAGCGATCCGAGTTTGGCCAGCAGGACCGGTGCCTCTTCCGACCCCGCCACGGAGACCAGGGCGCGGAAGGCGTCGCGCGCACATGCGGTGTCTGCGCTGTCGGTCTCCCCCATCAGCGTCGCGACGGCCGTCGGCCCGCCACGTTTGGCCCACACGCCGATCAGGCTGCGCCGTACGTCGCCGGTCGCGGCCATGAAGGCCTTCCGCAGGGCCTCGTCCGTCGCCGCGCCTCCCGCCAGGGTCACCAGCACCGGCTCGACCTGGGCGCGCCCGCGGGCGTCGGTCGCCTTCACCAACGCCTCCACCATCGGCGGCACGCTCGAGGCGTCCCCCAGCCGCGCCACGGAGGCCAGGCCGGCGACGCGCAGGGCGGGATCGGCCGATCCCGCCCAGCGGATCGCCAGCGGCAGCACCGACTTCTCGCCGGCGCCGGCCAGCGATTCGACCACGGCCGCCTGGGCCGCAGGCGCAAGCCTGTCGAGATGGTCGAGCAGCGCCCGGCGTCCCGCAGCGCCGAGGCCATGCACGCGCCCGAGCGCCACCGCCCGTCCGGCGGGGTCGTCCGCGCCGAGCAGCCCGATGATCCGCGGCGCCGCGGCATCGCCGGCCGCCGCCAGCTCGCCGTTGAGGGCGGAGAACCTCATGGCCGGGGATTTCGCGGCCGCGCCCAGCTCTCTGAACATCGCCTCCGCCTCGGCGGCCCGACCCTCCTCCCGCGCGCGGTCGGCCAGCTTCAGGTACGCCGCTTCCGCCGCAACCGCCGCGGGACCTCCGCCCCTCAGGACGCCGCCCACGGTCTTCACGGCCTCCGCGCCGCCGATGGCGGCGAGCGCGTCCAGCGCCGCGACCACGGCGCCGGCGTCCTTTGCCGTCAGCAGACGCGAGATCGCCCCCACGCCCGCCGCCTCGCCCCGCGCGCCGAGCGCGAGCGCGAGCGCCGTCTGCCAGGCGGGATCGGACGCCTTTCCCAGGGCTTCACGCAAAGCCGCCCCCGCCTCCGGCGCGGGATTCTGCTGCAGCGCGCGGCGCGCCGTTTCGCGCAGCCGCAGATCAGGCGAATCCAGCAGCACCGCCGCCGGCCCCACGGCCTCCGCCCGGCCGATCGTGGTCAGGTGCGCGAGCAACGCCACCTTCGCCTCCACGGCCACGTCCGCCCCGAGGGCCCCGGCCAGGGCGGTGGCGCATGCAAGACGCTCTTCCTCCGCGCCCGGCCGCGCCGCATGGTGGACGGTCGCTTCCAGGGTCAGGAAGCCCTCGGCATCGTTGGTTCCAAGCCCGGGAAGCAGGGCCGCAACCGCCTGGGCATAGGCCGTGCGCACCTGCCCGGCGGACTCGCCGCCCTTGAGTGCAACCGCGGCCGGGATGAGCGGCGGCGCCAGCTTGTGGTAGCGGTTGTCCGGCGCGGCCTTCGAGTCCGCGGCGCCAGCCCGGTGGAGCGGCACACCCGCGAGGTGGATGGCGATGACGCCGGAGAGCCCGACGCACACAAGCAACGGTTTCATCCTGACTCCTGTCTCCTGATCCGTGGCCCGCGTCCCCTCGTTC
This sequence comes from uncultured Verrucomicrobiota bacterium, assembly GCA_964610105.1. GTDB lineage: Bacteria > Verrucomicrobiota > Kiritimatiellia > PWTM01 > PWTM01 > CAZSUU01. Next base: position 84,586 of record CAZSUU010000015.1, read on the forward strand.
ACGCCAGCCTCCACGGTGCGCGCATGGGGCGCGACAGCCAGCGGTTCGCCTCTTCGTCGCCGATGACCTGCTCCTTCCGCGGATCCCACCTGAGCGGCCGGTTGAGCCAGTAGGCGATGTTGCCCAGGTGGCAGACGGACGCCGTGCGGTGCGCCGTCTCGACATGGCGGAACGGGCGCTCGCGCGTGCGGACGCAGTGCAGGAAGTCGCCCATGATCCCGCCCGTGCCCTTGTAGTTCGGAATCGCGAGGCGCGGCGCGGGCAGCCGCCGGGCGTCGGCGCCGCCGATCTCGGCCTTCGTGCCCTTGAAGGTCAGGATGCCTCCCCGCCCCCCGCCGTGATGGACGCGGACGCCGTTGGCATAGGTGAAGGTCAGGTACGGGTTCTCCCTCCCGTCGGGCGGCCGGATCTCGACCGGTCCGCTCTCGTGCAGGTTGCAGGCGAACAGGGCGCCGCCGAAACCGTGCGCGCCCCAGTCGGTCATGCCGCCGCCCGAGTAGTCGCGCCAGGCGCGGAAAACCAGCCGGGCCGGATGGTAAGGCGCCCAGGGCGCCGGGCCCAGCCAGAGATCCCAGTCGAGCTCCGGCGGCACCGGCTCCCCGGGCAGGGTGCAGGGACGCGAGGGACCGCCGACGTTCACCCATACCTCCTGCACGTCGCCGATCGCCCCTCCGCGCACCATCCGGTGGAACCAGTTGTAGTCGCCCCACACGCGCTGGCTGCCGCCGGAATACACCCGGCCCGTTCGGCGCACGGCGTCGACCAGCGCCCTGCCCTCCGCCACCGTCAGCGTCTCGGGCTTCTCGCTGAAGACATCCTTGCCCTGCTTCATCGCCTCGATCGCGATCGGCACATGCCAGTGGTCGGGAGTGCCGATGATGATCGCGTCGATGTCAGGCCGCGCGAGGATTTCCCGGAAATCGTTGTGCGCCGTGCACGCGTCACCGCCGTAATGCCGGTCGACGCCTGCCTTCACCGCGTCGCGCCGATCCCGGCGCACGTCGCACACGGCAGCCACCTGCGCCTCGGGGAAGCCCAGCAGCCCCTTCGTATTACCCGAGCCCCGCCCGCCCACGCCGATGCTGCCGATGACGATCCGGTTCGACGGAGCCGGCCGGCCGTCGAGACCCAGCGCGGAGGAGGGAATGAACCACGGCGCCGCACCCGCGGCCAGTGCGCGGGCGAGAAACCGACGCCGGGTGAGGCCATCCCCCCGAACTCGATTCTTCACCAGTCGTTCTCCCCTCTTCCAGGTCCGCCTGCCGCGGGCGGTTCTCCCCCGTTCAGCGCGTTGGACATCGGACGTTCCACGCGACGGTTTATTGTTCGGGCCCGTACGCCAACCGGGACGGAACGGCGAGCTCCGTGCACCGGGCGATCGACGCCGTATTCCCGGGCCGTGGGGTCCTCGTCGCCCACGGGACCCGCGCCACCCACTCCGTCGAGATCTGCCGCGTGCGGGTCGAGCGCCCCTGAGCGGCGGCATTCACGGCGCGCGGCGGAGCCCCTCAGACTTCACGACCCACGAGCCATCCGACGGGAATCCCGGCGCGGCGCGGTCAGGCCCGCCATCCCAGCCGGCGGCCATCATCGCCGCGGCGTAGAGGAGTCCGCCGTTGCCGGGCAGGTAGAGCGGCAGGCTGTCGCGCTGGTAGTTGTGTCCGTTGGGCAGCCAACGGTTCTTCGGCGTGTCGCGCAACAGGGCTTCGACCGCCAAGTCAGGTCGTTCCACCCGCGCGGCGGTCATCGCGATCATCGGGTAGTCCCAGCCCCACGTCGACGGCCAATCCCAGCTCGTCCACACCTCCTCGAGCGTCGCGCGCATGAGGGGGGGCTCGATCAGCGGCGTGGACGGAAGGAATCCGAGGGCCGCCAGCATGGAGGGGTGATCGTGCGGCACCGTGTACGGCGCCGACTCCATCGCCGCATAGACGCCGTCGCGAACCGTCGGCCGCGCCAGCTTGGCGATCACCCGCTCCCACCCGGCGTCCCGCGCCAGTCCCGCCCGCTCGCGCCACTGCTGCGCCACCGAGAGCGCCCAGTGCCAGTAGGCCAGCTCGAACGTCGGGTTCACGAGGCGCGCGCGGTCGCGTCCGTAGCTCTCCTGCGCCGGGATGATCGGCGGACCAAGGCAGAACCGCTGCCTCGATTCCTCCCACCGCGCATAGGACGCCATGAAGGCCGCCGTCTCCAGGACCACGTCCTTGTGGAGGATCATCGCCGCCTCGTCGCCGCGCGTCCTGCGCACGAGTTCGGCGTAGAAGATCGGATGCGGCTGCTGCCAGGCGAGGAAGACGCCGATGTCGCTCGGCCCCTCGCGTCCATCCGGCCCGACCATCTTCGGCCATCGCGCGCCGCCATAGCCCTGCTGCCGCGCGGTCGCCTGGGCCGCGGGGAGGATGCGCCGATACCACGGCAGACTTCGCTCCAGCAGCGCGATGCGGTTCCACAGCGCGAAGTGCGCGGCATGCCACCAGTGCATCTCCAGGTGGAACTTGCCGTACCAGCTGTTCTGCACGAGGCCGGTCTCCTGGGGCGGGAGGGAACCGGCACAGTGGACGGCGGTCAGGTACTGCGATAGCACGAGTCGCCGCTCGAGTTCTCTCCACCTCGGGTCGCGGCTGCCGGACAGATCGATCGCGGCGCCTTCGGACCAGAACCGCTCCCAGTGCCTCGCAGCGACGGCGCGGGTCTCTCCGAAGTCCGGAAGCGGCCGGTCGACAGGACGCGGTGCGAAGGCAACCACCAGGTCTACCTGCGCCCTCGCCGGGGCGGTCAGCTCGAAGCGATGCGCGCCCGCCTCTTTCCATTCAGCCCCGTCCGACCACCCGATCGACACGTGGTAGGTTTCGCCATCCATCTCGCGCCGCAGGTTCACCCGGCGGATGCCGGCGTTCGCGATCGTGCGGTGCCGGTCCGGCATGCCCCATGCCGCCGCCCTGCCCCAATCGCCTAGGGCGTAAGGGAACTCGATCCGCACACCGATCCGTCCTTCCGCCAGACCCGCCGATTCGATGCGCACCGCCAGCACATCCTGCGTCGGATGGCACAGGGTCGTCACCCGCACCGGCGCGCCGTCGAAACGGAAACGGCTGGTCAGCGTCCCCGACCACAGGTCCAGCTCCTGCACCGGCTCCTTGATTTCACCGATCGAGGCCTCGGCGCCGTCCGCGCGGCGAAGGATGAGCCCGATGCGCCCGAGATCGATGCGATGCGGATTGGATCGCAGCCAGGCGGTCGCCTCCCTGCGTCGCTCCGCGGTCAGATCCGCGCGCGCGTACTCGCCCGTTCCGCCGGCGTAGGGGACCTTGCGCCCTCCCGCGTCGAAGAGCACCATCACGTCGTCGAGCGCGAATCGCTCCGGGTTCGGCAGCGTGTGCCATCCCCATTGCGCGAGCGTGCCGAGCTGCATGCCCTTCGCATGGAAGTCGGAGAAGGTCTGGAGCCCCGTGATGTCGGCGGTGAAGGCGAACTGCCCGTTGCCGACGCTGAGGGGGCTCAGCGGATCCGCGGCCGTCAACACCACGCGATGGCGGTCGACCAACGCTTTCCGGTCGATGCGCCCCCCCTCCGCCGCCCGCGACGCGTGCCCGCCCGCCAGCAGCGCCAGCAGGACAACCGCCCGTACCTTGTCCTTCATACAGGAATCCAAGGCGGCGAACCGCCACCCGACGGCTCGGACCGCCCGACCGTTCCGCTCCACTCCATCCGTTCCTCCGTGCGATGCCGCCGCCGTCGGACACGCCGCCGTCGCCATGTCTAACATTAATGCTCGCGGTCGTGAGCACTAATGTTCGACACCTCAAGGGGAGCGTGCGCCCACACCTCATTCCCGTTGAACCGAAGGGTACCAGGATCGCAGCCGAGATATGAGGAACCGCGGCCGTTGGGTGTTCCCCGCGATGCGGAGGAAACCCGAAGCACGAAGGGGGACAAGAGCACGGACAGACGACGTCTCGCCTTCGGCATTGCCGATCCGAACTCCTCGGAAATACGTTGCGCGGAACCACCGGCGCCCGATATGCTCCCCTTCCATTCCGCAAG
>CAZSUU010000016.1:0-85784 GCA_964610105.1 uncultured Verrucomicrobiota bacterium
GAGTGGAGCGGGTGATGGGACTTGAACCCACGACATTCTGCTTGGAAGGCAGAAGCTCTACCACTGAGCTACACCCGCGTGGAAGACAGGCGCGAGGATAGGCGTCCGGCGGCCCAAGTCAAGCCGGGGCTCGCCAGATTGCGCTTGAGCCCGAGCGGCGGCGGGGTATCGTTCGCGCGTTCAGCGAGGGACTCCCATGGCGGGCGAATACGTTTTCAATCTGTCGCGGTTGACCAAGCAGGCGGGCAAGACGTCGATCCTGGAGGACATCCACCTGGGTTTCTTCTTCGGGGCCAAGATCGGCGTCATCGGCCCCAACGGCGCGGGGAAGTCGTCGCTCCTGCGCATCATGGCGGGGCGGGACAGGGACTTCATGGGCGAGGTCTACGTGGCGCCGCGGGTGCGCGTCGGTTTCCTGGAGCAGGAGCCGCAGCTCGACCTCGGGAAGACCGTGACCGAGGCCGTGGAGGAGGGGGTGGCCGCCTCGCGCGCCATCCTCGACCGGTACGACGAGATCTGCGGCCGGCTCGGCACGGGCCTGCCGGCGGCGGAGGAGGCGTCGCTGAACAACGAGCTCGGCCGCCTCCAGGATCTGATCGACGCCAACGACCTCTGGGAGCTCGATCGCCTGGTCGAGGTCGCGATGGAGGCCCTCCGCCTGCCGCCCGGCGACGCCCCGATCCGCCAGCTCTCCGGCGGCGAGCGCCGGCGCGTCGCCCTCTGCCGGCTGCTGATCTCCAACCCCGACGTCCTGCTGCTCGACGAGCCGACCAACCACCTGGACGCGGAGTCGGTGGACTGGCTCGAGACCTATCTCAGGAAGTTCCCCGGCACCCTCGTCGTGGTCACGCACGACCGGTACTTTCTCAACAACGTGACCGAGTGGATCCTGGAGCTCGACAAGGGACGGGCCTACCCGTTCAAGGGCAACTACGAGCGCTGGCTCGAACAGCGCCGCCAGCTGCTGGAGATCGAGGCGAAGCAGTCGGCCTCGCGCAAGAAGCTCCTCGACCGCGAGCTGGAGTGGGTGCGGATGAGCGCGGGGGCGCGCCATTCGCGGAACCTGGCGCGCCTGAAACGCTACGAGGAGATGGCCGCGCAGACGGCGGACACGCGGGAGGAGGAGGTGGCGATCTCCATCCCGCCCGGGCCGCGGCTGGGCGACCTGGTCGTGCGCGCCGAGCGCCTCGCGTTCGGCTACGGCGACGTGCTGCTGATGGACGACGTGAACTTCGACCTGCCCCGCGGCGGCATCGTCGGCATCATCGGCGGCAACGGCGCGGGGAAGACCACGCTGTTCAACCTGATCCTCGGCAGGATCCAACCCCTGGAAGGCCGCCTGCAGGTGGGTTCCAGCGTCCGGATCGCGTGCGTCGACCAGATGCGCGACGCGCTGGATCCCGCGCACACGGTGTACGAGGAGATCACGGGCGGGCGCGACACGGTGGATCTCGGCGGCCGCTCGATGAACGGACGCGCCTACTGCGGGCGTTTCAACTTCCGCGGCGCGGAGCAGCAGAAGAAGGTCGGGCAGCTCTCCGGCGGCGAACGCAACCGCGTGCACCTGGCGAAGCTGCTCAAGAGCGGCGGCAATCTGCTCCTGCTGGACGAGCCAACCAACGACCTGGACGTGACGACCCTGCGCTCGCTGGAGGAGGCGCTGCAGGGTTTCGGCGGCTGCGCGGTGGTGATCAGCCACGACCGGTGGTTCCTCGACCGGGTGGCGACGCACATTCTCGCGTTCGAGGGCGACAGCCGGGTGGAATGGTTCGAGGGCAACTACGCCGATTTCCGGGAGCATCGCCGCGCCGTACTCGGCGAGGCGGCGGACCGTCCGCGCCGCGTGACGTTCCGCCCGATCCGGCACGGATGAGCGCGCGAAGGACATACCGGGCCGCCGAGGCCCTCGGACTGCTGGTGGCGCTGCCGGCGGCGCTGGCGGCGTTCTTCGCCGGCCGGCCGGTGCTGCCGATGCTGTGGATAGCGGCCCTGGCGTGTGCGGTGGCGCTGCGGGGCGACCGGTCGTTCGACGGCGCCCGCGCGTGGCGGCGTCATTTCCCGGGGCACGAGCTTCGCACGATCCTCCTGCGCTTTGGCCTCGGCGCGGCGGCGATGACCGCCCTGCTGGCCGCCTGGCATCCCGAGAACCTGTTCATCCTGCCGCGGACGCGGCCGCTGCTGTGGGTCCTGGTGATCCTGCTCTACCCGCTGCTCTCCGTGATCCCCCAGGGCGTGATCTACCGCGCCTTCGTCTTTCACCGATACCGGTCGCTGCTCCCGTCCGGGTGGCCGGCGGTGGTGGCCGCCGCGGCGGCGTTCTCGTTCATGCACATCGTGTTCCGCAACGGCTGGGCGGTGGGATTGACGTTCATCGGCGGACTGATCTTCGCCCGCACCTACCAGCGTACGGCCTCGCTCTGGCTCTCCGCCATCGAGCACGCGCTGTACGGCTGCTGGGTGTTCACGGTGGGCTACGGGACCTTCTTCTTTCATGGCACGACGGCCACGGTGCAGCCGTGGCTCCCGGGCTCGTGATCCGCCCGCCTTCAAGGCGGCCCTTCCGGCGGGCGCGCCGTCCCTCCGCGTCCGGATTCGTACGCGGCGACGCAAAACCGTGCATTGCATCGGAAAAGGGATTAGATTGCTCCCCCGTAACATGACACGCAAATGCGCATGATGTCTTTCGTGCGGGTTCTCCGTTGCGAAGGGTGGCGGAACCATCTCTGAAGGCGGCGCGGTTGCACGGAGGAACGGACGGATTGGAGCGGAAGCGTGGAGCGGCCAGGACCGTTGGGTTGCGGCTCGCCGCCGCGGCCCGGGGGAAGGAACGGATGGGATCAAGAACGCTGACGGAGGGGGCGCGCGCCGTTCGCGGCGAGGCGTCGCGCGCGGCGGCGGCCGCGCCGCCGCGTGGGCGTCTCCCGGAATGGATGCGCGTGCCGCTGCGGACCGACGGCCGGTTTCGCGAGGTGCACGGGGCGGTTTCGCGCCTCGGGCTCCACACCGTGTGCGCCAGCGCGCGGTGTCCGAACCGGCACGAGTGCTGGAACGCGGGTACGGCGACGGTGATGCTGCTGGGCGACACGTGTACGCGCCACTGCCGGTTCTGCGCGGTGCGGCACGGCACGCCGGGGGCCCCGGATCCCGGCGAGCCCGGCCGTGTGGCGCAGGCGGCCCGGGCGCTCGGCCTCCGACACGTGGTGCTGACCAGCGTGACGCGCGACGACCTGCCGGATGGGGGCGCGGAGCAGTTCGCCGCGGCCGTTCGGGCCCTGCGCCGGGAGTGCCCGGAGGCGACGGTGGAAGTGCTGACGCCCGATTTCGGCGGATCGGAGGCGGCCCTGTCGGTCGTGCTCGACGCGTCGCCCGACGTGTTCAACCACAACCTGGAGACGGTGCGCCGGCTGCAGTCCGCGGTGCGCCCGGAGGCGTCGTACGATCGATCCCTCGGCGTGCTGGCCTTCGCGGCGCGGCGGCCGTCCGCCGCGCGGATCAAGTCCGGCCTGATGCTGGGCATGGGCGAGACGGCGGAGGAGCGGCGGGAGGCCATGCGCGACCTGCGGGCGGCGGGGTGCGAGCTGCTGACGCTCGGCCAGTACCTCGCCCCGGGCCGGGCGTACTGGCCGGTGGCGGAATACGTGACGCCGGCCGCGTTCCGCGATCTGGCGGCGGCGGGACGGACGATGGGATTCGCGGAGGTGGCGTCGGGGCCGCGGGTGCGCTCGTCGTACGAGGCCGAGCGCCTGTATCGGGCGGCGGAGCGGCGGGCGGGGGGCCGGCCGGCGGCGGCGGAGGCGTGAGGTGCAGTACGCGATCTACCAGACCTCCGCCTTCCTGAGCCGCGCGCTGCCGCTGAGCTTCTCCTACTGGCTGGGGATGCGGATCGCCGACCTCTTCCATCGGTGCGACCGCCGCGGGCGCGCGGGCGTGGCGGCCAACCTGCGGCGGATCCTGGCGTACCGCGGGGTGGAACCGGCGCGCGGCGCCATCGAGGGGTTGACGCGGAAGACCTACCAGTACTTCGGGAAGTACCTCGTGGATTTCTTCCGCTACTCGCGCACCACCTGCCGCGAGCTGCAGGGCAAAGTGAATATCGAGCGCATCCACTACCTGGAGGAGGCGCAGGCGGAGGGGCGCGGCGTCCTGCTGGCCAGCGGACATGTGGGGAACTGGGAGATGGGGGGATTGATCCTCTCGCAGATGGGGCACGAGGTCACCTCGGTGTTCCGGACGTTCGGCAACGCCCGCGTGAACCGGATGTTCCTCGAACAGCGGCTGAACCGCGGCTTCCGGCTCATCCCGCTCGGGCACGCCGTGCGCGGCCTCCTCGCGACCCTCCGCGATCGGGGCATCGCCGCGCTGCTGGTGGATCGGGACTTCTCCGGGCGCACGGACGTCGTGGAGTTCTTCGGCGCCCCCGCCCGCCTGCCCCGCGGTGCCGCGCGGCTGGCCTGCCGCAGCGGCGCCCCCGTCGTGCCGGTGTTCATGTTCCGGCAGGTGGACGACCGGTTTCTGCTCCGCTTCTACCCGCCCATACACCCCTCGGATTCCGACGACGAGGAGGGCGTGCAGAGGCGGCTGACGGCGGTGCTGGAGCAGGCCATCGGGAAGTATCCCCACGAGTGGTTCGTGTTCGAGGACTTCTGGTCCGGCCGGCCGAACGGCGAGGCGCAACAGAGGGGGACGGCATGAGCGGAGCGGAAGAGGCGGGCCGGTTCTGCGTCGTGATCCCGGCCTACCGCGAACAGGGTCGCATCGGGCGGGTGGTGGTCGAGGCCGCACGGCACGGGGCCGACGTCGTCGTGGTCGACGACGGCTCCCCCGACGGCACCGGGGCCGAGGCGGAGTCGGCCGGCGCCCGCGTGCTCCGGCACGAAACCAACCGCGGGAAGGGCATGGCGCTGGCCACCGGATTCGAGCATGCCCGGACGAACGGCTACACGGCCGTCATCACGCTGGACGCCGACGGCCAGCACGATCCGGCGGAGATCCCGAAGTTCATCGAGGCCTACCGCCGCACCGGCTTCCCCGTGCTGGTGGGCAACCGCATGTGGAATCCGGGGGGCATGCCCCTGATCCGGCGGCTGACGAATCGGTTCATGAGCTGGATGCTCAGCCGCGAGATGGGGCAGTACGTGCCCGACACCCAGTGCGGCTACCGGCTGTTCCGGTGCGACGTGATCCCCTTCGTCGAGGCCAAGTCGGAGCGCTTCGCCGCCGAGTCGGAGATCCTGCTCCACGTCGCCTCGCGCGGCATCCGCATCGGGGCCGTGCGGATCACGACGATCTACGGCGACGAGAAGAGCAAGATCAACCCCATCCCGGACACGGTCCGGTTCTGGCGGATGCTTCGGGCGCACCGGCGCACCCGGCGGCGGGCGACCCGATCCGGAACCTCCCGCGTGTGAGCCGGGGAAACGCTCTCCGACGCGCCCGCGGGGCACGCCGCTGCGCGGGATGGCCGCCGCCGGAGCCGCCCGGCCGGATGACCCGGCAGAACGCTACACGCGGCCCGGGTACTCGATCTTCGCGCGTTCGCGCAGGTCCTTGATGTACTTCTGCACCGACTCGCCGCGATTGCGGTTGGTGATGAAATCCTTGATCCGCGTCTTCGCTTCCTCCAGGGGCACCGTGGAAGGCGGATTCTTGCGCAGGGTCTGGATGATGTGGTAGCCGAACTGGGTCTCCACCAGGGCGCTGATCTTGTTGGTCTCCTGGGTGAAGGCCACCTCTTCGAACTCCTTCACCATCATGCCGCGCGGGAAGGTGTACTCGCCCCCCTTGTCCTTGCTGCCCGGATCCTCCGAGTGCTTCTTCGCCAGCTCGGCGAAGTCCGCCCCGCCTTCGAGCTGCTTCCGGAGGTCCTCGGCCTTCGCCTTCTTCTCGCCGCGGGTCTTCTCGTCGGCGTCTTTGGCGACCTGGATGAGGATATGGCGGGCGGTGACCGTCTCCTTCTGTTCGAACTTCGACTTGTTCTCTTCGTAGAATTTCTTGATGTCGTCGTCGGAGACCGGCGACACGCTCGCCTTCGACTCCAGGACCTTCTGGATGCGCAGGGCGCGGGTCAGTTCCGCCTCGAGCTGGGGCAGCGTCATCTTCTGCTCGGCCAGGGCATCGTCCAGGGTCTTGCCCTCGGGCATGGGGATCTCCTTCTTGGCCTTCTCGATGTCCTCCGGCGACACCTTGAGCTCCGCCTTGTCCGCCTCCTGGACCAGCAGCGTCTGCGTGACGAGGTCATCGATCGCCCGCTCGGCGATCTGCATCCGTACCTGGGACTGACGCTCGGCAGGGATGCGGCTCTGATTGACCCGGAAGACCCGCTCGACGATCTCGTTCACCTGCGACTGGCGGATCTCGGTCCCGTTGACCACGGCCACGACCGAGGTGGGAGAGGGCATCGGCGCCACGACGCCGGCGACGGGATTCCGGAACAGATCGAGAGGCACCGCCGGCGCGGCGGTGTTGGTTGCCGCCGACGCGGCCTCGGCCGGCCCGGATGCCATCGCACACGCGGTCATCACGACTGCCATCAGACTGGGCATGCTCATTCGTCGATATCCTTTCGTGCGGTCTCCCCCGCGCCGTCATTCGTGCGGAGGAGACAGCCAAAGGCGTCCACTATGCCGATCGCTCAGCGGCAAGTCAAAACCGAAAAGGCCGTTCGCTCGTCGCCGGGGGGGGGGACGCTCAGCCGGCGCCGCGCGCCCCGCTCCACCCGGCATTGGCCTTGCGGGCGGATGCCGGATGCGGGCATGATAGATCGTTGGGGCATCGAAATCGAAATCGGGATCGCTATCGAAATCGAAGGAACGCCGAATGGCACTCGGGCACGAGAAACTGGATGTCTACCGCCTTGCGATCGGCTACGTTGCGTGGGTTTACGAGAAGGCCGCGACGCTGGAAGGCATCCATCGTGCGGCGCGTGACCAATGGTTGCGGGCCAGCCAGTCGATACCGCTGAACATAGCTGAAGGGAATGGGAAGACGGCCGACGCCGATCGCAGGCGCTACTTCGAGATCGCACGGGGGTCGGCGTTGGAATGCGCCGCGATCCAAGACGTATTGGTTGTCGGGAAGGTGCTGGCCGAAGCGGAGAGTCAGAGCCGTAAGATTGAACTCGACCGCATGGCAGCCCTGCTGAGCCGATTGGGCGGGAGAGGGTATCAGGTTCGTGAGGACGCGGCGGGCTCCGTGACGAAAGAAATCGATCCCGATCTCGATCGCGATAGCGATTTGGAGGAGACCAAGCCCCAACAAGGCGCTGCACCAGCCGCCGCTGGCGCGTCGTGCGGTGAGCTTTGACGTTCCGCCAGGACATGATATGCAGATGCGCATGGTGTTTTCCGCCAGCTTTCTCCGTGGAAAGGATGGCGGGACCATCTCAGAAGGCGGCGCGGTTGCACGGAGGAGAGGAAGGCAGGGTGCGGGAGCATGGAACGGCCAACGCCATTCGGGTGCGGCTCGCCGCCTTTGCGGAGGGAGATGCGTCATGAATCCCAGGATGGTGGTGCTGATCGCGGGCGTGGGGTGGGGAGGCCTTGTCCCGGCGGGGAGCGCGGCGACTTCCCCCGCCCGGCCGAACGTGATGTTCGTCGCGATCGACGATCTCAACGACTGGATCGGCTGTCTCGGGGGGCACCCCCAGGCGGTCACGCCGTCCATGGACCGCCTGGCCGCGAGCGGGACGGTCTTCGTCAACGCGCACTGTCCGGCCCCGCTCTGCAATCCGTCGCGCGCGGCGGTGCTGACGGGGCTCCGGCCCTCCACCACGGGCATTCACGGCCTGACGCCGGGCATCCGCGACGTGGAGGCGACGCGGCGCTGCGTCACGCTGCCGCAGTACTTCGCCTCCAACGGCTACTTCACCGCCTCCTTCGGCAAGGTGTTTCATGACGGATCGATCCGGCCGAAGGACCGCACGAACGAGTTCCACGTGTGGGGACCGGCGCCGGGCATGCCCCATCCGCCGAAGAAGTTCGTCGACACGCCCTCGAAGATGGCCGCCATGGACTGGGGCGTGTTTCCGGCGGACGACCGGCAGCAGGCGGACTGGAGGATCGCCGATGCCGCCCTCGCGCAGATGAAGACGCTGCCGCCGGATCGCCCCTTCTTCCTCGCCGTCGGCTTTCGGCTTCCCCACGTGCCGTGTTTCGCCTCGCCGCCGTGGTTCGACCTGATCCCCCCCGTGGAGCGCGTCATCCTGCCGCCGGTGCTCGATCGCGACCGCGAAGACGTGCCCGAATTCGCGTGGTGCCTGCACTGGAAGCTGCCGGAGCCGCGCCTCTCGTGGCTGAAGGAGGCGAAGCAGTGGCGGTCGCTGGTCCGGGCCTACCTGGCCAGCACGGCGTTCATGGACAGCCAGATCGGCCGCGTGATCGACGGCCTTCGGGAGACCGGCAGGGAGACGAACACCGTCATCGCGCTCTGGTCCGACAACGCGTGGCACCTGGGCGAGAAGGGGATCACGGGAAAGAACTCGCTCTGGGAACGGTCGACCCGCGTGCCGCTGATCTTCGCGGGCCCGGGCGTAACGGCGGGCGCGCGATGCCGCCAGCCGACCGATCTCACGGATCTGTATCCGACGCTGGTGGATCTCTGCGGCCTGCCGCCGAAGGAGGGGCTGGACGGCCACAGCCTCGTCCCGCAGCTGCGCGACGCCTCGGTGCCCCGGCCCTGGCCGGCGATCACGACGCACAACCGGGGCAACCACGGGATCCGGTCCGAGCGGTGGCGTTACATCCGGTACGCCGACGGGTCGGAGGAGCTCTACGACGCGCTCAGCGATCCGAACGAGTGGACGAATGTCGTGCATGAGGCGGGCCGGGCGGCGGTCGTCCGTGAACACGCCAGATGGCTGCCGGCGCCCGACGTGCCGGCGGCCCCCGGCAGCGCCCACCGGATACTTGCCCGTGGGGAGGGGGGCTGGACCTGGGAAGGCGAGCCGATCCGGCCGGAAGAACTGGAGAAGTGATTCCAGACGGGGCGGGCAGGCTCGGGCGATCGCATCCGACCTCTCCCGCGCATGGGCCTTCGGGCGCAGCAGGGGGCGGCGTCGCGCGATTACGCCGGCCCGAGGTCCTCCAGCCGCAGCCGCGCGATCATGCGGTGCAGGGTGGTGCGGTCGATGCCGAGCCAGCGGGCGGCGCGCTGCTTGTTCCATCCCGCCGCATCCAGCACGCGGCGGACATGGGCGCGCCGTTCGTCGTCGAGGTGTCTTTCCAGATCGTATGAATGCGGGTCGGACTCGGCCGGGCCGCCCGGCGCCGCCGGCATCTCCAGGTCCGCCGCGGTCAGGTCCGGCCCCCGGGCCAGCACCACGGCGCGTTCCAGCACGTGCTGCAGCTCCCGCACGTTGCCCGGCCAGGGGCGCGCGAGCAGCGCGTCGCGGGTGTCGGCCGCCAGGCGCGGAGGGGGCAGGCCGTACTGGGCCGCGTATCGGCTGGCGAAATGGTCGGCGAGCAGGGGGATGTCCTCCCTGCGCTCGCGGAGGGGGGGCAGCCGCAGGGGGATGACGTTGAGCCGGTAGAAGAGGTCCGTTCGAAAGGCGCCGCGGGAGACCTCGGCGGCCAGGTCGCGGTTGGTGGAGGCCAGTACGCGCACGTCCACGCGGATGGAGGTCGCCCCGCCGACCCTGCGGATCTCCCGCTCCTGCAGCACGCGCAGCAGTTTCGCCTGGAAATCGCCGGGCGTCTCGGCGATCTCGTCCAGAAACACCGTTCCCCCCTGCGCCTCCTCGAAGCGTCCGCGCCGCGCCGCGACGGCGCCCGTGAACGCGCCCTTCTCGTGTCCGAAGAGCTCGCTCTCGACCAGCGTGGCCGGGATGGCGGCGCAGTTGAAGGCGACGAACGGTCCGCCCGCGCGGTGACTGCGGTAGTGAAGGGTCTGCGCCACGACCTCCTTGCCGGTGCCCGTCTCGCCCGAGATGAGCACGGTGGAGTCGGTGCGCGCCACCCGGTCGATGAGCGCGAAGACCTCCTGCATCGCCGGGCTTCGGCCGATCAGGCGTTCGCCGGTGGAGCCTCCGGCGGCGATCTCGGCGCGGAGGAAGCGGTTCTCGCGGCGGAGGTGAGCGTGCTCCAGGGCCCGTTCGAGCGTGAGGCGGAATTCCTCCTCGTCGGGGGGTTTGACGACGTAGTCGAAGGCGCCGTCCTTCACCGCGTCCACCGCCGTCCGCACGTCGGCGCGGCCCGACACCAGCACCACCGGAAGGTCGGGGTGGGCCTGCCGCGTGCGGCGCATCAGTTCGACGCCCCCCATGCCCGGCATGAACACGTCCGACACCACGGCGTCGACGGGGTGCTGTTCCAGCACGCCGATCGCCTGCTCGCCCGAGCGCGCCGTGAGCACCGCGTGCTGCCAGCTCTCGATCAGGGCCTTCATGGGCACCATGTCGATCGGATCGTCGTCCACCAGGAGAATCGTGGCTTTCATCGCAGCTCCGGCCTCACCATAGCGGAACGGGACGATCATGGGAAGCGCCGGAAGACGACGCGACCGGCGGACGCCGCCGCGGCGCCCCGGCCCGACGGCCTCGGACGATGCGGCCGTGCCTCCGGGCCGCCGCATCCGTGCTCGGACTCGGCGGCGAATGGTCGTATACTGCGGCGCACGGGAAGCAGGATGGGCAGGCAAGGCATCCAGTACCGGCATTGGTGGGTGAGGGCACTGTGCTGCGGGGCGATCGCCGCGGGGCTCGGGCGATCGATCGGTGTCTTCTCGCTGTGGGATGCCCTCGACTTCACGCTCTACGACTTCGCCCTGCCGGGCGGCCTGGGCAATGAACAGCCGCTGTCGGAGGACGCCGCGGTCTATATCCTGTACAGCCTCTCGTTCGCCCTGTCCTTCTTCCGGCACGAGCGTCCGTGGCTGATGGTGCTCTACGGCACCGCCCTCGGCGCCACCTATCTCGCGGCCTGCGCCGTCGCCTCCTCGATGGGCCTCCTTCCCCCCGTGGCGGTCGCGATCACCCTTATCTTCGCCGATGCCACCCTGCTGGAGACCATGGCCTGGAGCGAGGAGCAGATGCGGCGGGGCGAGGTCGAACGCCTGGAACAGAAACGCCAGCAGGTGGCCGATATGCTGGTGCATGACCTCCGGAACCGGCTGGGGTCGATGCAGGTGGCCCTGCGGCGCATCGAGGAGGCCGATGCGCAGGCGACGCCGGAGATGCGCGAGATGCTCCAGGTGCTCCATGCCTCCACCGATCGCCTGCTCCTCCAGGTCAAGTCCCTGCTCGACATCCGCCGGTTCGAGGAGGGCCGGGCGCGCATCAAGCGCCGGCACGTCCCGTTGGGCCCCCTGCTGCGCGATGTCGCATCGGACTTCGAATGGGCGGCGGGACAGGCCGGAGTGGCGTTCGACATCCTCTCGCCGAAGTCGCAGCGAACGGCGGTCAGCGTGGAGCCTGAACTCGTGCGGAGGATTCTCGAGAACCTCCTGTGGAACGCCCTGCAGTTCGCCCCGCCGCAGAGCTGCGTGGAGATCTCGCTCCAGGCGTCGTCCGACGGGCGTCTCGGCTTCAGCGTGGCCAACCGGGGGCCGACAATACCGCCCGAGGCGCGAGAGAAGATCTTCGAGCCGTATTCCGCGAGCTCGCAGGGCGAGTCCGCGCGCGGCACGGGCGGCACGGGGCTGGGCCTGGCGTTCTGCCGCGTGGCCGCCGAGGCCTACGGCGGCGAGGTGCAGGTCGAGTCGCCCTGGCCCGATCACCCCGACGGCGCGCAGTTCACCGTCCTCCTTCCCGCCAGCTCCGGCGAGGAACCCTGAAACGGGCACATGTGGCGGCCGCGCCACCCGTGTGGCGTTCGCGCCATGGCGCCGGAGGGGCCAGGCGTCGGGACGATATGACGTAATACCCTTTCCCCCAGCGTGTTGAAGCGATGCGTCTTGTCCGGCACGGCCTATGCTAAGGCACGGGGTGGCCGCGGATGGCGGCGGTCGCCACGGCGGTTGGGAGGACACGGAGATGAAAACGAGACGGGGGACGGAGGGACATCCCGACAGGCAGACGAAGGCGGTCGGTTTCACGCTCATCGAGCTGATGGTCGTCGTGGCCATCATCGGCATGCTGGTCACGATGGTCATCCCGGCGATCAACAGGGCGTTGTTCAGGGCTCGCCTTATGGCCACGGCTGTCAACGGCCGCAGCATTGCGACGAGCATCGTGGACAAGTCGATGACGGCCTCGCGGTTCGCGACGGTCCCGGGCTGGCCGGCCTATGGGGCGGTCACGGCGGCGTCGAACAACCAGTATCGGAGCTCCACCGACTTCTTCAAGCACCTGATGACGACCGACGTGCTCCAGGTCAATTGCGAGTTCTTCACCGCGCACGGCGTCACGCCGGCGACGGGCGTCGGGACGTTCACCTCGAACAACAACGCATGGGCGGTGGTGGCCGACATCACCGACAGCTATCCGGACACGGCGCCGGCGATGTTCACCCGGAACCTCGACCTCCGCCGGATGTCGGATCCGATCACGGCTGACGCGGCCAGCCGGAACATCCCGCGACAGCTCCGCGGCGCGACCATGCCGTTCGGCGACCGCGGGATGGTCCTGGTCACGCGCGGCGCCGCCGCTTTCACCGTGCAGGACGAGGATCTCAAGATCGCCGCCTTCACGAACGTGTTTCTGCGGACGGACATCAACGGAAACACGCTGACCAACCGTGTGCTGAGGCCCTGAGGGGGGCAACGCATCGAGAAGGGCGGATGGAAGAGGGTCGATGTGACTGGGAAGGGGAACCGTCGACGAAACGAAAGGAGGAGGAAAATGGGTGAGGGGAGGCCGTCCGGGACGCCGGGCGGCCTCGTGTTTCAGCCGAGCGTGTCTGCGGAGCACGCCGCGCCTCCTTCGCCATGGCTTCGGCGACGGTCGATCACCGCGTCAGCGCCCACCAGACGAGATGATTGGCGGCCAGGCTGTAGAGGCTGGCGAATACGTCGTCGATCACGATCCCCAGTCCGCCGGGGAGTCGCTGAAGTCGGCGGGCTGGGGGCGGCTTGACGATGTCGAAGAACCGTGCGCTGACGAAGGCGATGGCGAGCGCCAGCGGACTGGCCGGAAGCCCGATCATGCACAGCGGGAAGCAGAGGTACTCGTCGGCCACGACGGGGTGGGGGTCCTTGACGCCGAGGTGTTTCTCGCCCGCATCGCAGATCGGTATGGCGACGGCGGCGCAGAGGAGGGCGAACGCGGTCTGGACCCAGGGAGAGGGAAGCGCCGGCCAGAGGAGTGCGACGGCGAGGACGCCCGGCAGGCTGCCCACGGTTCCCGGCGCCCATGGACTCCGTCCCAGGCCGAATCCCATGGCCGCCCATACGGCCCATCGTGGTCCCGGCCTCGTTGCGTCTTTCCCGGTGTCAGCCATGCGCGGTCTATCTGCCGCTTTTCCCCCCCGCTGGCAAGGAATTTGGTTTTCAAAGGCCGCGGGGTCGGCTAGCATGCGTGGCTCTTCGACGGAACACGACGGTTTCGGGCACGGCGGTTTGCGTGCGTGTGCGATAGGGGCAAGGGCATGGCCGAGAACACGATGGAAATACAGGACATTCAGAAGGTCCTGCCACACCGGTATCCGTTTCTACTGGTGGACCGGATCATCGAATGCGACCTGAAGGAACGGATTGTCGGCATCAAGAACCTGACGATCAACGAGCCGTTCTTCCAGGGGCATTTCCCGGGCAATCCGATCATGCCGGGGGTGTTTCAACTGGAGGCCATGGCGCAGGTGGGCGGCGTGCTTCTGAACCATCTCACCCACCACGAGGGTCAGACGGTGTATTTCCTGGCCATCGACAATGCCCGCTTCCGGCGCATCCTGCGTCCCGGCGACCAGATGCGGATCGAGGTGCGGTTCCTCAAACTGCGTCTCAGGATGGCGCGTTTCCACGGGAAGGTGTTGTGCGACGGCGAGATGGCCTCGGAGGCCGACCTGATGTTCGGCACGGGCTCCAATCCCCCCAAGGCATCATGACCCGCCTCCATCCGACGGCCATCGTGGACCCCGGCGCCGAGCTGGGGGAGGACGTGGAGATCGGGCCCTACTGCGTGATCGGGCCGCACGTGCGGATCGGCGCGGCCACGCGGCTCATGTCCCACGTGGTGGTGGACGGCCACACGACGCTCGGGCGCCGATGCACCGTGTTTCCCTTTGCCAGCGTCGGTGGCCGGACGCAGGACCTGAAGTACCGCGGAGGGGCGCCGCGCCTGGAGGTCGGCGACGAGACCACGATCCGGGAGTTCGCCACGCTGAGCTGCGCGACGGCCGACGGCGACGTGACGCGCGTCGGCTCCCGCTGCCTCCTGATGGCCTACTCGCACGTGGCCCACGACTGTCTGCTGGGCGACGAGGTGATCCTCGCGAACTGCGGCACGCTGGCGGGCCACGTGATCGTGGAGGACCAGGTCATCCTCGGCGGACTGAGTGCCGTGCACCAGTTCGTCCGGATGGGGCGCCTGTGCATCGTCGGCGGGTGTTCGAAGGTGACGCAGGACATTCCGCCGTTTATGATGGCGGACGGGCATCCTCTGACCGTGCCGGCGGTCAACGGCGTCGGGCTGAAACGCCGGGGCATGACGGAGGATATCCAGCGCCGGCTGAAGCAGGCGCATCGGATTCTGTACCGGCAGGGATTGCCCATCCGGGCGGCCCTGGAGAGAATCGAGGCTGAGATTGAACCGTGCGCGGAGATCTCCCACCTGGTGGCGTTCGTGCGGGCGTCCGAACGCGGCATCACGCGTTGAGGTGACCCCATGAGCGTGCGCGGTGTTGCCATTGGGGCGGTCCTGCTTGTTTCGATGGCCGGGCGTGCGGCGGCCCAGGAGCCGCCCGCCGTCCCGGCGGCCGCCGGCCTCGCGCCCGCGGTCCCCGCGCGGCCCGCCGCGGTCGCGCGGGGCGCGCGGGGGGTGAACTTCAGTTTCGACGCGGCGGACATCAAGCTCCTGATCCGCCTGGTCGGGGAAATCACCGGACGCCGGTTCGTGATGGGCGACAAGGTGGAGGGAACCGTGACGGTGATCTCCTCCGCGCCCGTGCCCGTGAGCGAGGTCTACCCCCTGTTCCTGTCGATCCTCGAGGCCCGCGGCTTCACGGTCGTCGAGAGGGAGGGAACCTCGTTCGTCATCCCCCTGGCCGAGGCGGCCCCCACCGCCATGGCGCCGATGTCCGCGGACGGGACGGGCCTGGTGACGCGGATCCTGAAGCCGATCCACATCGATGCGGTCGATTTCGGCCGGAGCATCGAGCCCCTCGTGCGCGGGGGCAAGGCGGGGGGGGTGACCGCCTTCGCGCCGTCGAATCACCTTCTGATCACCGATACGGCGGACAGCGTGCGTCGGATCGAGCTCATCCTGGCCGAGATCGACCGCCCCGGGGCCGGCAGCTCGATCGAAGTGGTCCCGCTCAAGCACGCCTCCGCCGAGGAACTCTCCCGGCAGGTCTCGACGGCCATCGCGGGCGCGGAGAAGGCCGGCTCCGCGATCAGTCGCCACATCCGGCAGGTCGCGGAAGGCGGGGCCCTGCAGCCGTCCGGCGCCCTGGTCGTCGCCTCCCCGCACGCCAACAGCCTCGTGCTCGTCGGAACCGCCGTGCAGATCGCCGAGATCAGGAAGGTCATCGCGATGCTCGACGTCGAGCCGCCGTCGGGCGGCGGCCGGCTGAACGCGATCTTCCTCAAGTACCTGTCGGCGCAGGAGGCGGCGACCAACCTCAACGCGCTGCTGGCCCGGACGGTGGAGAAGGACCAGCGGCAGCGGATCGCGGTCGAGCCCAATCTGGCGAACAACGCGCTGGTCATCGACGCCGGCCCCACCGACTTCCAGTGGCTCAAGGAGCTGATCGAGAAACTCGACCAGGCCCCCCAGCAGGTGCTGGTGGAGGTCGTGATCGCGGAGATGGACCTCGGCAAGCAGCTCGACCTGGGCGTGGAGTGGGCGACGACGAAGAAGCCGGAAGGCGACAGCGTGACGGCGATGGGCCGGAGCCGCCCGGGGCCGGAAGACACGATCATGAACGCGATCACGCAGGGCATCTTCCCGCAGGGGATTGCCGTGGGGATCGCGCACGGCGCGGACGACGACGGCGCGCCGCGTCTCTCCTTCGTGCTGCAGGCCCTGCGGCAGAACCGCGACGTTCGGATCCTGTCGAGCGTCCCGCTCTGGGCCCAGAACAACGCCGAGGCCAAGGTGAACGTGGTGGAGAACATCCCCGTGCTCAAATCCACCATCGAGGGCGGGGCGGGGACTTCGCGCGACGTGATCCAGAACATCGACCGCATGGACGTGGGCATCAAGCTGAAGCTGAAGCCCCACGTCAATCCCGACGGCCAGATCACCCTGGAGCTCAACCCCAGCATCGAGGCGATCGTGGACGAAGGGTCGCCGGAGGTGGCGTACACGCCGACGATCGCGCGGCGCGAGGTGACGACGACCGTCACCGTCCCCGATCGCTCGACCGTCGTCATCACCGGGCTGATCCGGCAGGACCAGGTCAAGCAGGAGTACAAGGTGCCCGTGCTGGGCGACATCCCGCTGCTCGGGGCGCTCTTCCGCTACACGAGCGATCGGACGGTGCGGAACAACCTGCTGATCTTCGTCACGCCGACCCTCATCACCGACATGAAACAGGCGGCCGCCCTGCGCCGTACGATGGAGGAGCGCACGCAGGTGCCTCCGATGACGAACGTGGCCGTGTCCGCGTCGATCCCCGAGGGAGCCCCGCCTCCCGCCGCCGACCGGAGGGAGTAGGCGATGCCGGGGCTTGCGGAGACGATCGTTCGGCTGGGCCGGCTGACGGCGGCGCAGGTGCAGGAGGCGATGCAGCGGGCGGGGGACGGGAGCGACGAGGCGCTCGGCGCCGCCCTGGTGGGCGGGGGGCTGCTCTCGGAGGAGGACCTGCTCTCGCTGGTGGCGCGGCAGTGGTCGCTGCCCTGGGCGGCGGAGGTGCCGGACGACTGGCTCGATCCCGCCCTGGTGGAACGGCTTCCGGTGGAGTGGGCCCGCGCCCACCGCGTGATGCCCGTCCGCCGCGACGGCCGCCTCCACGCCCTGGTCGGCGCGCCCGACACCCTGGCCGCCCAGGAGGATCTTGCGCTGCTCCTCGGGCGCGACCTGGCGCCGCTGCTGACCACGCCGGCCGAGGTAGACCGGGCGATCGAGCGCTGCTATTTCCGCAAGCCGGATGCCTCGCGGGAGCTGATCCGGGGGATGGAAGCCGGAACCGCCGCGGCGGGGGAGCCGGCGGCCGGCGGCGCCGCGGAGGATCTGCTGCGGATGGCCGACGGCGCGCCGGTGGCGCAGTTGGTCAACGCCGTCCTGCTGGGGGCGGTCAAGGCGCGGGCCTCCGACATCCACGTGGAGCCGTTCGAGGACCACCTGCAAATCCGCTACCGGATCGACGGGCAGCTCTACGACCAGCCGGCCCCCCCGAAGCCGCTGGAGGCCCCGCTGACCTCGCGGCTGAAGGTGATGGCGAGGCTCGACATCGCCGAGAAGCGGCTGCCCCAGGACGGCATGGCGCGCGTCCGCATCGGCGCCCGGGAGATCGACATCCGGGTCTCCACCGTCCCCGTGGCGGAGGGCGAGCGCATCGTGCTTCGCCTGCTCAACCGCGACAGCGCCCTCCTGCCCCTGACCTCGCTGGGCATGGGGACGGACATGGTCGACGAGTTCCGCCGCCTCATCCGCTCCCCGCAGGGGATCGTCCTCGTCACCGGTCCCACCGGCAGCGGCAAGACGACCACGCTCTACGCGGCGCTGCGGGAGCTCGACACCCGGCGGCTGAACGTGCTGACCATCGAG
This sequence comes from uncultured Verrucomicrobiota bacterium, assembly GCA_964610105.1. Lineage (GTDB taxonomy): Bacteria > Verrucomicrobiota > Kiritimatiellia > PWTM01 > PWTM01 > CAZSUU01. Next base: position 17,798 of record CAZSUU010000016.1, read on the forward strand.
GACCCGATCGAGTACCAACTGCCCAGCATCAGCCAGATGCAGGTGAATCCGAGGATTGACCTCACCTTCTCGCGATGCCTGCGGCACGTGCTGCGCCAGGACCCCGATGTCATCCTCGTCGGCGAAACGCGCGACCTGGAGACGGCGGAGATCGCCATTCGCGCCTCGCTCACGGGTCATCTCGTCTTCACCACCTTGCACACCAACGACGCGCCCGGCGCGCCGGTCCGCCTGGCCGACATGGGGGCGGAGCCGTACCTCCTTTCCGCCTCCCTTCGCGGCGCGCTGGCCCAGCGGCTCGTGCGCCGGCTGTGCCCCCATTGCCGAAGAGAAGGGCGGCTGCAACCGGCGGACGCGCGCGGCCTTCAGGGCGGGGAGACGCTGGTCGGACGGCCGCACTGGACCCCCGCGGGCTGCGAACGGTGTCTCGACGGCTACCACGGGCGGACGGGCGTGTTCGAGCTCATGGTCGTGCGGCCCGCCCTGGCGGACGCCATCCGCGCGAGGGCCGACCTCAACGAGCTGCGCCGCATCGCCGAGGCGGACGGCATGCGCAGCCTGCGCGCCGACGCGGCGGCGAAGATGCTCGCGGGCGAAACGAGTCTCGCGGAGCTGCAGCGGGTGGTCGGGGAGTAGGCGCTGAAGACGTATGACTATCGCGGCTATGACACCGCCGGCCGCAGGGCGAAGGGGCTGGTCGAAGCGGGGTCGCTGAAGGAGGCCCGCGAGAAGCTGGTCGCCCGCGGCGTGCTGGCCGAGCGGGTGGAGCCGGTCGAGGGCGGCCCCGCGCGGGGTTCCGCGTTCGGCCGGCCGGCCACGCGGGCGATGATCTATCGCGAAGCGGGCAGCATGCTGAGGGCCGGTCTGCCCCTGAGCCGCGTGCTCGACGTGCTGATCGGCGCCCCCGAGTCCGCATCGGTCCGCGCGGATCTTGCGGCGGTTCGCGACCGCATACGCGAGGGGAGCAGTCCGGCCGCCGCGCTGGCGGCGACCGGGCGCCTGTCGCCGTTCGAGACCGCCGCGCTGGAGGCCGGGCAGCGGGCGGGCGCGCTGGACGACAGCCTCCTGCGGCTCGCGGAGTTCATGGAGGAGCAGGAGCGCGTCCGCGACCGGTTGCGCTCGGCGCTCGTCTACCCCGCCCTGGTCGCGGGGCTGGCCCTGATCGCGGCGGTCGCGATGCTCGGATTCCTCCTGCCGGGTTTCGCGCGGATCTGGACCGACGCGAACATCGATCTGCCCCCCCTGACGAGGGGGGTTCTCGCGGGAGGGCGTCTCCTGCTGGGGGTGGGCCTGCCGTCGCTGGCGGTCTGCGCCGCGGCCGGATGGTTTCTCCGGCGCCGCTACCGCCTCGGCGCGGTCCGGCGCGGCCGGATCGAACGGTTCGTCCATCGCCTGCCCGTCGTCGGCCCGGCATGGGCCGCCCTGGTCGCCATGCGCTTCGCCCGCACGCTGGCCCTGCTGCTCGGAGGCGGCGCTCCCCTGATCGAGGCCCTTCCGCTGGCCGCCCGGGCCACGGGAAGCGCCTGGACGGAATCGGAGATGGAGCGCGAGACCGACACCGTCCGCCACGGGGGCACCCTGGCCGACGCCCTCCGCCGGGTGCCGCCCCTCGCGGGAGCGCTGCCGGCCTGGGTCGAGGCCGGAGAGGCGGGGGGGGACCTCAACCGGATGCTCATGGCCGCCGCCGGCCGGAGCCAGGAGGTCTGGGAGAAGCGTCTCACGCGGGCCGCCGCACTCGTGGAGCCGGCGCTGATCATGCTCCTCGGCGCGTTCGTGCTCCTGATCGCGCTGGCGATCCTGCTGCCGATCCTTGCGCTCAATCGAAGCCTGGGTTGAACCGGAGTCTCGCCAGGCGTTTCCAGAACCGCCGCCGCAGCTTCTCCCGGCGCCGCCGATGCTCCTCCTCCAGCCGGTCGAGGAGCATATGCCAGTCTTCCGCGGCGACGCCGTCGGGCCTCTTCGCCCTCATGCGGTCGAGCCAGCCCAGGAACACCTGTTCGTCCTGGTGTTCGCCGAGCAACCGCTGTAGATCGGCCGCCCGCCGCGCGGAGTCGCGCAGGCCGGGCGCGCACAGGTCGGCGGCAAACTCGCAGGCATAGCGCAGTTTCTTGAACCGGATGCGCAGGGCGTGCAGCGCCTCCGCCGATTCCCGTTTCTGCGTCCGGCGGCCGGCCCGGAGGGTTTTCCGGAACCGCCGGCGCAACTTGGGCCAGAGGACCTCGGAGGCCGGCCGGGCCGCGGCCTCCGTCGCCGGCCGGTCCCATCCGGCCGCCAGGGCGGCCATGAGCTCGAGCGCGGCCCGGTAGCGCGGCGACCGGATGGCGCCGCGAATCCGGCCCGCCGCGCGCCGTCGCAGGCGGTCCAGCGCCGCGCCGAGGGCCGCGAAGGCCGCGGGGGCGCTGCCGCCGGCCGAAGAGGTGTCGAGGAGGTGGCGGACGATGTCGAGGTCCCGCGTCCGCCCGAGGACCCCCGCCAGCCAGCGCAGTTCGACACGAAGGGGGGCGGCTTCGGCGGCCGGCAGCGCTTCGCTGAAGACGGTCAGCGACGCCCGCAGGCGGCGCACGGCCACGCGCATGTCGTGGACGTACTCCGGGTCGAAGCCGGCGAACACTCCCGGCTCGTTCGCCCGCCATCGCTCCAGGTTGCGCCGCCATACGCAGGACGCCGCATCCGAGAGCAGGGCGCCGGCGGGCAGCGGCAGGGATTCGGCGGGGGGCGGGAGACGTCCGGTGAGCAGAAGCGCCCGTTCCAGCTTGCTGTCGGTCCGGGCGGGCCAGCCGGCGAGCCTCGCCATTCTCCGCGCAAACCTCTCCATCCGCGAAACGGGTCCGGACACGCGCTCGATCTCGACCTCGTGGAAATCGGGCGCCGACCGGTTCCGATCCGCCACGCGCGTATGATCGGCGGTCACCAGCACCCGCGCCCTGCGCTTCAGCTCGACCTCGAAGACGGTCCTGCGCTGTCGCAGCTCGACCACGGGCGCGACCCGCAGGTCCGGACGCGCCTCGCGCAGGCGCGCGGCGATGCGCCGGCCGGGCACGGGGGCGGGGCGCCGGGAGGGGAGGCGGGTCAGCGGCTCCTGGATCTCCCTCCGTTCCAGGAGCGTCGAGGCCGGATGCCCGCGGACCTTGAGCGTCAACTGCCGGCGCTGGCCCTGCGAGCGGACCCGCAGGCCCAGTCCCGCGCGGGCGAGCCAGCAATCGTCCGTGTCCAGGTACCGGTCGGCGAACACGTGAACCGCGGCGTGGACGATGCGCCCGCCCGCGAGGCCGATGAGCGAGGGCAGGCGCGCGAGATCCTCGGCGTCGGTGACGTCGAGTTTCACCTCGATCTCCGTCGCGTCCGCCGGCATGTCCGTTCAGCCTCCCAGGCGGCGAAGCGCCGCCGGTTGCATCAGCCACTCGAGACGGGCGCGCCCCGCCGAGGGCTCGCCGTCGAACGCCAGGCAGCAGACCGCCGCCTTCTTGAAGGTCATCTCGAATCCGCGCCCGCCCGTCAGGCACTGCTGCGCGAACTCCCCGATGTCCGGCATGTGCCCCACGGCCATCACCGACTCCACGGCGCACTCTCCCAACCACTTCATGAACAGGGCGAAGCTGCCGTTGGGTTTCAGCGATTCCGCCGGAAGCGGCTGCCGGTCGGGGGTCAGGCGGCGGGCCAGAATGTCCGCCGTCTGCGCGGCGCGCAGGAGCGGGCTGGTGATCATCAGGTCCACGCGGGCGCCCAGCGCCTGAAGCCCGCGGGCCACCTCGTCCGTGCGGTCTACGCCCTCCGCGGTGAGCGGCCGGGTCGCGTCGTCCGGATACCGCGCGGGATCCCGCTCCCCGGCGATGCCATGCCGTGCCAGGTAAAGATGCATAGGCGCCTCCACAAACCGGAATGCAAAGAGTCTACCAGAAAGAGGACCGCGGACCAATAGCCCTAAGGCGGCGAGCCGCAACCCAACGGTCCTAGCCGCTCAATGCTCTCACTCCAATCCGTCCGTTCCTCCGTGCAACCGCGCCGCCTTCTGAGATTATTCCGCAGCGCCTCGCAACAGAAGACCTTCACGAAGGACATTATACCAAATCCGTATCATAGAATGGAGAAAATGGCTATAGCCCGAACACTGATAGGATAGGTCAGGTATAGCTGAAAAAAATATACAATTTCAACCTACATTTGTCTTGATCAGATACAGCCGCATCCCTAGGATGCTGATTCAAGGTAGATGTCATGAGAGCGATGCAGGGTGAGGCCCGCGGAGACGCGGGAGCAGGTTGCCCGCACGGATGTGTGTGGGCGTTCTTGTCGGCCCGATGGGCGGCCGGGCTTCTGGCGGCGTTGGCCGTGCTCGCACCGCCGGAGGTGCGGGCGGATTCGGTTTCGGGCTACCAGGAGTACTACGTCCCGCTTCGGGAGGACGAGGTCTGGCTGGCGTTCGACGACCTTGAGGCGGGCACGAACGAACCCGTCGCCTCGAACGGCATGCACGCGGTGATCTCTGTGGTGTCCGCCTCGCAGGGGGCGACGGTCTACTACGATCACTGGGAAGACGGGTACGACTTCAATCCCACGAATCCGGCGGCCACGGCGGATGTGATCACCAACATGACCCCGAACCAGCTTGTGGTGTTCGAGAGCTCGAACATCCCCGTAGCTCCCAGGGGCACCGCCCTCTATTACGACGGCGGCGATCGCATCTATGTCGCCGGGGGCCAGGTGACCGTCAACCGCGCCACCTGGACGGACACGCCTGTGGCCTCCACGCTGTACGCCTACGCCTTCGAGATCTACCCGACTCGCGCCTATATGACGAACTACATCGTCATCGCCGGCGAGGGGTTGGGGATCAACGACTTCTCGCGGTCCTACGTGTTCGCCATGTCCAGCGAGGATGACAACACCATCACTATCGAGGAACCGGGTGGAACGACCAATAGCGCGGCGGTCGCGAAGGGAGCCACGCTGAACCTGCTGCGGGCGAACGCCTACACGGTGGTGCGGTCGACCAAGCCGATGCAGGTGAACCTGATGTCGGGCGTGTACGATGCGAACTACCACACGCGCGGATTCACCATGACGCCGAGCCCCCTTTGGGGCAACGAGTACTGGGCGCCGGTCGGGACGATCTCCTCCACGAAGACCGCCTATGCGGATGCCTACTTCTACAATCCCGGCACGAACAACATGACCCTGTACTGGGACGACCGCGCGGGGAGCGGCAGTTTCACGGTGACCAACGGCACCACGCGCTCCTTCCGCAATGGCACGGGCCGTTACATCGCGACGAACTCGTCGCTGCACGTCCGGGCGGACCGCACGTTCTGGGGCGTGGTCAGCGAAGACGCCAATAGCAACGCGTGGGAATGGACGTACAGCCTCCAGCCGGTGGTCAACCTGAACGACGACTATACGGTCGGATGGGCGCCGAGCAGCCTCGACAAGACGGCCTCCGGCAACCCGGTATGGGCGGCGGCCGTCGCGGACAACACGACGGTCTTCGCCGACTACAGTCCCGTGGACGGCACGGCCGACGTCATCCGCGTGCTCAACCGGTACGACGTCCTGCGGATCGACGATCCGGACCACGACAACAGCGCCATGCACGTATGGGCGACGCAGCCGATCGCGCTGGCCTGGGGCGAGGATCCGGACACCAACACAGGGGGGGCGAACTACCTGGACCTCGGCTACACGCTGCTGCCGTACCAGGAGAGCTTCGGCGACCTGGTGCTCTCGACGGCGAAGTCGGCCGATCCGGTCGTCCTGCCCGTGGGCTCGAACCAGGTGACGAAGTTCACGGTGACGATCCAGTCGTACGACTACCCGGTGGATTCCGTTTACCTCGAGGACGTCATGCCGCCGGGCTTCAAGTACGAGAGCAACACCACGTACATCGTCCAGGCCAGCGGCACGACCAACGCGCCGTCGCCGTCCACCGAGCCGGCCGTCACCAACCGCACGCTCTACTGGGGGCCGTCGCAGCTCGGGTCGCTCGGCAGCAACCAGTCGATCCAGGTCTGGTTCGACGCGCGGACGACCAATTACTTCAGCGTGACCAACATCGCGTGGAACGCGATCTCGGCGGTCGGCACGCGGTACGTCGGCACGGCGCCGAACATCAGCACGCAGACCTTCCGCGCGACGGCCAACGCGTACAACATTTTTGGCGATCTGCAATTGACCAAGAGCTCCACGGTCCCCAGCGGCCACTACCCCGCGGAGGCCGGCGACACCATCACGTACACCATGGTCGTGTCCAATCCCGCCAACTCCACGGTGAATCACACGAACGTCTCGCTCACCGACTGGGTGCCCTACGGGACGGTGTACACGAGCAACTCGACCACCGTCATCGTCTCGAATCCGGCGTATACGAACGTGGCCTATGGCTCGTATTACGTGGCGGACAACTTCAGCGCGCAGGCGTACAACAACCAGGACGGCACCGCCAACTGGGGCGCCGACTGGTACGAATCGGAGACGACGCAGGACCCGGCGGCCGGGAACATTCGGGTGTCCACCTCCGGCGACGATTGCTATGTCAGCAAGGGGGAGGAGAATATCTACCGCGTGGCCGACCTCAGCGGGGCGACCAACGCCGTCTTCTCGGCGGATGTGTACGAGGAAGCCACGCTCGAGAGCACTGACTACGCTTACGTGGAGGTCTCCAGCAACGGGACGGCGTGGGCCCTGGTCGCCGGCTTCACCAACGACTTCGGGTCGTTCGCCCTGTCCACCAACATCACGGCTTTTGCCAGTGCGAACACCTACATCCGATTCCGGACGAGCGGGTATACCGACGGCACCCGCGATGAGCGGTTCCGATTCGATAATGTCAGGATCGACTACCAGATCCTGGCCACCAATACGTATGCCGCCAGCGCCACCACGAACACGGCGGCGAATCCGGCTTACCTGGCTTCCGGCGTGACGCTGGCGCCGGGCGGCTCCATCCGGGCGGTGTTCAGCGTGACGGTGGAGGATCCGATACCGACCAATCTCCCGGTGGTGGTGAACACGGCCTATGCAGGCAGCCACCTGATCCAGGGCCTCCAGGCCTCGGCGACGAACCTGCTGGAGGAGCCGACGCTGATCTATATCGATTCGATGTCGGCCTTCGAGCGCGACGGGCAGGTGGTGGTGCGCTGGTCGGTCTGGCAACAGCTCGGCTCGGTGGGGTTCTGGCTCGAGCGGTGGGATCCGGCGGCGGGCCGCTGGGTGTGCCTGAATGAGGAGATGATCCCGGCCGTGCTCTTCGGCACGGGCGGGGAGTCCTACGAGGTGGTGGACGCGGGGGCGCGGACCGGGGGAGCGTACCGGTATCGCATCGTCGAGCTGGACAACACCAATCGGCGCATCGTGTACAACCCGGTCGAGCTGACGGTCGACGGCGCCGCCATCGACTTCGCCGAGTGGTGCCGGACGCAGTTCGTGATGAAGGAAATCGCGATCCTGGCCGACGGACGGGTGCGGCTTGTATGGAACAGCCTCCCCGACACGACCTATCGCATCGAGGCCGCTGGGAAGCCGGAGGGGCCGTTCGAGCCCGTGGCGACCGGTGTGCCATCGGGCGGAACGCAGACGGAGAAAACGATTGACGGAGGTGCCGCGGCGAGATTCTTCCGCGTCCTGATCGAATAGCAGCCGGACGGCACGGGCGATGATGCCCATGGCCCGCATCGCGGGACGAGCGAGGTTCGCGATGGCGGTGGGCGGAGGGGTCGGGGCGCTCATAGCTCGGTCGTGTGGCTGTTGATGCGGTGTCACGCGGGTTTCGTTAGCGAGGCCCTTGGCTAGCGGGTTGGGGTTTGGAGATCCCCTTCCCGCCGGGTGTGTTCATTTTGTCCGATTCCCCCCTGCGAATTGTTGACAATCCTTCCATATCGCCTATTCTTAGTCCGTGGTCGGACGTTCGGTAATCTCAAATCGGTGAGACGGTGACTGTCAGGGCAGGGGTGTATGGTTTTGGTGTGGTGTCGCGGAGGGCGGAGACGCCTCTTCTGAGCCGGTTCATGCGGGCATGGGCCCGTGCCGGTCGAAGGGCGATTCCCTCCCGGTCGATTTCGCAAGGGTGAGGGCCATGAAGAATATATCCAGACCTGTGATGATCGGGCTCCTGGGGGCGATGGCTGGCGGGGCGCCCGCGTGGGCGGCCAATCCGTCGAACGGTCTGCGGATTGAAGTCATCACCGCGTACAACCTCGTGGTGGACTCGAATGTCGGCACGCCGGCGTCGTACAGTCCCTCCGCGGCCTACCTGGGAGCGACCGTTTACAACGACGGCAGCTCCGACCTCACGAACGTCGTCGTGCATTTCGGCGACTACGCGGCCGGCACACCCGGCGTCTACCCGGCCCGGACCTGCCCGGAATACGCGGGGGATCCCCTGAGCGGCACGTTCTCCCTCACCCACGAGGGCGGCACGTCGGGCCTGGCCGATGCGACGCGCTATCTCGGGACTCTCGCCGCCGGCGAGAGCCGCACGGTGTACTGGCTCATCAGCTATCCGTTGATGGACGCCGACGGGACGTCGATGTTCAGGGACGATGTCGATCCCACCAATGACTTCTGGCTCGAATACGACGTATGGGTCACCGCGACCCGCGATTCGACGCCGGTGACCGCCGACGAAACGAAGACCCTGACGTTCCGCAACGAGATCTCGGCCTCGGCGAACAAGATCCTGCCGAACACCGCCAACAAGGTCCCGCAGGAGTACCAGGATCTCCTGAGCATGTACATGCCGATGTGGACCAACGGCAACTACGACGGATCGCCGGGCACCCATGTCGTCACCGAGGGCATCTGGTACGATCTGGGGAACGTCGGGGCGGGCTTCGACAACAACGGCGACTTCGTGCCGGACCGCAACGCGTGGCTGCAACCGGTCGGGGACGCGTCGAAATTCGACGCGTCGGCCTTCCGGCTGGCCAATACCCGCGTATTGATCGTCGTGTCGCTCAACGACGGCACCGAGGTGGTGTACACGGACGAAGACCAGCTCTACTTCGAGCACATACCCGAGAACAATGTCAGCGTGGTCGGCTACGTGGCCTACACCTTCGAGGTGCTGAAATCCGAGGGCTACAGCCAGTTGAGCCCGTACCAGGAAGTCGCCTCCGGTTACGACAACGAGAAATTCAACGGCGACTACGGCACCAGCATGGGCTGGGTGCTGACGAGCACGCCCGCGCGGGTGACGATGGAGAAGACGGTGGACCGGGCCACGGCGTATCCCGGCTCCAACCTCTGGTACTCGGTGAGCTACACCAACACGGGGACGGTTTCCGTCGGCCATCCCGAGCAGGGACTGCCCCTGGTCGTGCAGGACGAGATTCCGATCGGCACCGCGTACGTCGCCGGCAGCGCGACGCTTTCCAACACCCCGCCGGCGGGCGTGGCGGGGTACACGGTGTTGTACTCCACCAATGCCGGCGCCTCGTGGCTATCCTCCGAGCCCGCGACCGCCACCGAGGTCACGCATCTGCAATGGTGGCTGAGCGACGCGATGGCGACCGGAACCTGGGGCGAGGTGCGTTTCCGGGTGCAGGTCGACGACCCGTACGCGTACCCCAACCCCATGATCGTGAACACGGCCGGCCTCAGCTTCGGCAACACGACCCCGTTCCTCACCGACACCGCCGAGACGCTGGTGCTCGGGAACAACGGCCTCGGCGACACGGTGTTCGTCGACGACGGCAGCGGGGACGGGTATCTCGGCAATCAGATCCAGGACGGGTCGGAGCCCGGCATCTCGGGCGTCACGGTGAGGGTCTACCTCGATATCAACACCAACTCCGTCTACGACGCCGCCGATGTCCTTCTGGCGACCACCAACACGTCCGCGAGCGGTTCCTACGGCGTCACGAACCTCCCCGACGGCTACTACATCGTCACGGTCGACAAGTCCGACCCCGCGCTGCCCTTCGGAAGCACGCCGACGACGCCGACCTACTACGCCATCCCGCTCGATCCCACGCACGCCAGCGGCACGGGGGTTTCCGACCTGACGGCGGACTTCGGTTTCGTGCCGACCCTGGCCGTGACCAAGTCGCTGCCGACCACGGCGGACCTCCGCGAAGGCGACGTCATCACCTACTCGATCACCGTCACCAACCGCCTGCCGGGGGACGGGACGGGGGGAGGATCGGCCCGTACATACACGCGCTGGGCGCAGGCTGGAACGCCAGTCGGCTCGGGGCAGAAGGACTGGATCAATTCGACCAACGCCTACGATGTCGGAGAGCCGGACGGCCTCTACGCCGAAACGCCCATGGCCGCTGCCTCGGAGACTCTTTCGTTGTCCAATTTCTTCATCGGCACTCAGATCGGCAACGTCACCAACGTGAAGGTCGTCATGCGTCTGCGCCGGACGAGCGGCACCTTCGACAGACAGGACGCGCTCACGGTGACCGTGTCGATGACCGGAGGAAGTCCCACCACGCGGTCCTACTATCCCACGAACTTCTCGACGACCTGGCAGGATGTCGAGATCGATGTCACCACCAACAAGACGTGGACCTGGTCCGACTTCGGGACCGCTTCGCCTGCCGTCACTCTCGTCTCAGACGGCAAACCCTCCGATCCCGGTGCGGTGCAGTTGGAGGGCGTCTACTTCCTGGTGACCAGCGATGAGGCGACGGGTGCGGCTACGGACGTCAACACCCTCAATCCCGTGCCGCTGTGGGACGGGTTCGACACCAACCGGCTGCAATTCGTCAGCGCCTCGCCGCTGGTGGACAGCGTGACTTACACGGGAGCGGCGCCGAATGTCGGCCGGCTGTACTGGGACAACATCGGTCCGATCTACGCCGGCGGCGCCGCGACCGTGTACGCGACCTTCAAGGTGCTGGAGCCGCCCGGAAACGCGCAGAACAACGTGACGAATACGGCGTGGGTGACCGAGGCCACCTACATCGACGGGCGGCCCGCGAGCCAGGGTACCTCCGAGGTGGTGCGCCTGGTCCTGCCGGCGGGCACGATCGGCGACTTCCTGTGGCGCGACCTGGACAACGGCGGCGACTACGACGACGGCGAGCCCGGCATCGCCAACGTGTCGGTCCGACTGCAGTATCCTTCGGGGCTGTCGTTCACGAACACGACGGATGCGTCGGGCTACTACCTCTTCGAAGGCATCCCGGAGTCGGGCAGCTTCACGGTGACGGTCCTGACGGCGACGTTGCCGGGGGGCAGCGGATCGAACACCTACGACGAGGACGGCAACCACGACAGCCAGACGACGTTCGCGCTGACCTACGACTCCACGACTGGCGAGGACACGCATCTGAGCGCCGACTTCGGGTACTATCTGTCGAGCACGATCGAAGGCACGATCTGGAACGACCTCAATCGGAGCGGCACGAGCGCGCCCGACGACGGCGAGGACTGGATGTACAATGTCACGGTCCAGCTGTACAGCAATGGCGTCCAGTTGGCCCAGACGGCGACGGACGCGAACGGGTTCTTCCAGTTCACCGGCGACTTCTCTTCCACGTTCGCCTACGACGTCACGGTTGTGAGCAACACCGGCCCCATGGCGACCGGCTCATGGACCCCGTCCTACGACACCAATGGAACGAACACGCCGAGCACGGTGTCGGTGACCGTCCCCAGCGGCGGGGTGGCGAGGGCGGACTTCAGTTACTTCGAGACGGGCGACTACGACATCGGCGACACCGTTTATTTCGACTGGGATGGCGACGGCGCCCAGGACGCCGGCGAGGAGGGCATGGCGGGGATCACGGTCTGGCTCTACGAGGACAACAACGGGAACGGCACGATCGATGCCGGGACGGACGCGCTGATCGCGACCGACGTGACGGACACCGACGGCGTGTATACCTTCTACGACCATCCGGCCGGGTACTACATCGTCGTCGTGAACGAGGCCGATCCGGACTTCCCGGATCTGTACACCTGCACCGCCGATCCGACCGGGGCCAAGGACGGCGTGAGCGCCTTCGAGCTGACCGGCACGTTGATGGACCGCGACTTCGGCTACCGGCCGTATGGCACGGGGACGATCGGAGACACCGTCTGGCGCGACCGCAACGGCAACGGGCTGCAGGACACCGTCTTCGAGTACGGGATCAGCAACGTGACGGTCACGCTCGCGGTCGACATGAACGGCGACGGGACGTACGTCACCCTGAGCAACCTCGTCACCGACGTGAACGGCACCTACCTCTTCACGTCGCTGCCCGACGGGGATTACCGCGTCACGGTGGACGTCGACGACCCCGACATACCGATCGCCGCCCTCGGCTGCCCGGCGCAGCCGTCGACGCCCACGAGCTACGACATCGCGGTCAGCGGCGGGGGCAGTTACCTGTACGCGGACTTCGGCTTTGTCCGTCTCGGATCGATCGGCGACACGGTGTTCTGGGACGCCAACGGGAACGGCACGCAGGACTATGGCGAGGGCGGTATCTCGAACGTCACGGTGAGCCTCTACTATCATGACGGCGCCAGTCGAACCAACGAAACCGCGGACGTGTTCCTGACGAACGTCGTCACCGATGCCAGCGGCCAGTATCACTTCGACCTGCTGTATCCCAGCAACTACATCGTCGTCGTTTCCAACGTGGGGGTGCTGGCCACCGCGACGTGCACATCGGATCCGGACGCGGACGGCGACCCGAACGGCCCGCTGCGGGACGGCCAGTATGTGTACAACCTCGCCTGGAGCGAGAACTTCACGGGGGCGGACTTCGGCTATCAGCCTCCGTCCCGCCTCGGGGACACGCTCTGGATCGACTCCAACACCAACGGCGTCCAGGACTACGGGGAGAGCGGACTGGCGGGCGTCCCCGTGATCCTCTACAGCAACGGCACGGTGATCGCCTCCACCGCGACGGACGCCGACGGGAAGTACTATTTCTACAACTTCCCCGACGGCACGTACGCGGTCAACGTCGACACGGCGAACTCCAACTTCCCGTCGGGCCTCGTGCAGGTCTACGATCCGGACGGCGCCTTTGACAGCATCGCGACGAACATCGTGGTGTCGGGAGGCCTGGTGACGTCGATCGGAGGCACGGCGGTCACGAACGCCAATCTCGCCATCGATTTCGGCTACGTGTACAGCGGATCCACCGTGCTCAGCGGCACCGTCGGGCTGGACGATCCGACCTTCGACGGTCTGCTGAACGGCACGGTGACCACCGGCGTCAGCTCCGCCGAGATCCCGTTCGCGGGCGTGAACGTCTACCTGAACCTCTGGACCGACGACGGGGACGGGGTGATCGAGGCCGGCGAGACGCGTCCCCTGGCCAGCACGATGACCGCCACCAACGGCGATTACCTCTTCACGAACGTGCCCTCGAATGCGCCCGTGGGCATCGCGACGAATTACTACATCGTGTCGCTGGCGGCCCCGATGGAGAACCTGCTGCTGACCACGGCGACGACGAACGGCGCGGCGCAGGCGTTGAGCGTGGTGAACAGCACCAACGCGCAGGGCTACACGGTCGGCGCCTACCAGGTGCTGGCGATGGCTCCCGCCTGGGCGAACGTCGATTTCGCGTTCAAGTCCGGCGTGAACTATGACTTCGGCGACCTGCCGTCGAGCTTCGGCACGCGGGTGGAGGATGCCTTCTCCGCCGCCCGTCACATCGTGCCGGCGACTCCGACCCTGTATCTGGGGGCGACCGCGGACACGGAGCAGAACGGGCTCCCGACCACCGATGCCACCGGCGACAACACGGACTCCACGGACGACGAGGACGGGGTCGTGCCGTTCGGCATCTGGTCGGCCGGCGGCACGGGGGCCGTGGAGGTGACCGTCGGCGGCGGAAGCGGCTGGCTGGTCGGCTACGTTGACTTCAACAACGACGGCGTCTTCACGAACGCGGGGGAGCTCGTGATCGACCAGGCGGTGTCCAGCACCGGCGGAAACGGCAGCGGGGTATACACCAACCAGTTCGCCATACCCGAGGGGGCCATCAATCCGACCAACGCGACGGCCCTGTATACGCGTTTCCGCCTGTTCCCGTCCAAGCCGGCATTCGCGGCCCTCGCCTACTTCGGCGAGGCCTCGGACGGCGAGGTCGAGGACTACCGCTGGCAGTTCGGTATCATCAGCGACCTGGTCTGGTACGACGGCAACGGCAACGGCGCGAACGACACGGGTGAAGTCGGTGTGCCGGGCGTCCGCGTGTACATCGACCAGAACGCCAATGGCCTGTACGACAGCGGCGAGCCTTCGGCCGTGACCGACACCTCCGGCATCTACCACTTGTCGGGATTCCTGCCCGATACCTTCACCGTCGCCGTGGACACGAACACGCTGACGACGGGGTACTACCAGACGTACGACCTGGACGGACTCGACTCCACGAACGAGGCCGACGTTGTCCTCGCGAGCGGGCAGGTCGTCGTCAACGCCGACTTCGGCTACGACTCCGACCCGACGCTGGTCGTGCTGTCGGGCGTGCGCGCGTTCATGCGGAACGGGGAAGCGATCGTCCAGTGGACGACGGAGATGGAGATCGGGGCGGTCGAGTTCCATGTCGACCGGCTGGAGGGCGAGGGGTGGGTGCGGGTGAACGCGGAGCCGATCCCGGCCCAGTTGTTCGCGTCGGGGCCGGTGGTGTACGAGACGGCGGATCCGTCTGCGGCGGCCGGCGGGACGTACGCGTACCGGATCGTCGAGATCGACAACCGGAACCGGACGCTGACGTACGGCCCCTACACGCTCACGGTCGACGGCCGCGCGGTGTCGTACGACGCGTGGATGCAGCAGGCGTTCGCGGATCCCGCGGTCGGCGGTCGGGACATGGATCCGGACGGCGATGGGCTCACGAACTTCCAGGAGTACCTGGCGGGAACGGACCCGCTGGACGCCAACTCGCTGCTCGCGATCACGTCTATCGAGGTCGTTCAGAACGCGGGCTCTGTCGTGATCAAGTGGACAAGCTCGCCCGACACGACGTATGGCGTGGCGATATCGACGGATGTGAAGAGCGGATTCCTGCCGTTCATTCACGGCATTCCGGCCACACCGCCGGTGAATACGCTGGAGATTCCGGTTTCCTCGGAGCGTTCCGTGTTCTTCCGGGTGATCGTGGAGTAGGCGGGTCCTGTCTCGGGTCCGGGCGGGGATCGCTATCGGGGTCGGTATCGATTCCCTCCTCGACGGTGAGGGGCGAACAGAAGGGCAAGGATCGACCGCGATACCGATACCGACCCCGACAGCTTCCGCTGTGCCGTCACTCGCTCCCGTCGCCAACAGGGAACGCGGGCAGGATTGCCCGCGGTACGGATTCGCCTTCGGACCGCGTTATCCTGTGCGCGAGCGATGCGTCGGGAGCGCGCCCCACCGCCGTCGGCTCGATCTGCGGGGAGGGCGAGGCCTCCGGACCCGCTGTGAGATAAGAAGAGGCGGACACCGGTGAGTTGAAGGTCCGTCTGGTCGGAGGGGGATTGTGCAGGGAGAGGGGAGATCACTCCCTGAATGCCGTTACCTCGCCGATCGTCGGCGCGCCGGCCAGCACCATCGCGAGGCGGTCGACCCCCAGGGCGATGCCGCCAGCGGGCGGCATGCGGCCCAGCGCTTCGAGGAACTCCTCGTCGAGCGGGTACACCGGCTTCCCCAGCGCCCGGCGCCGCCGGGCGCATTCGTCGAAGCGGGCGCGCTGGAGGGCGGGGTCGGTCAGCTCGGAATAGGCGTTCGCGATCTCGACGCCGTCCAGATAGAGCTCCCACCGCTCCGCCACGCGCGGGTCGTCCGCTTTCAGCCGCGATAGAGCGGCCGCGGCGGCCGGATAGTCGATCAGCACGACCGGCACATCGCGCGGGAGACTCGGCTCCACCTTCTCCACGAGGTCCATGTCAAACCGGTCGGCATCGAACCGGGCCGCGGGATCCCATCCCGCCCACCGGCGGAAGGCGTCGGACACGGTCGTGACGGACCACGGTCCGGCCACGTCGAGCGTCCGGCCGTTTCGGACCACGGAGGATCCGCCCGCCGCCGCGCGGGTGACCGCGAGGACGAGGTCCCGCGTCTCCTCGAGGATGCCGCGGTAGTCGGTGGCCGCGCGATACCATTCCAGCATCGTGTACTCGGGGTGATGAAGCGGGCCTCTTTCGCCGCGCCGGAAGCACGGGCCGATCTGGTAGATGCGATCGAACCCCTCCGCCAGCAGCCGTTTCATGTGCAGCTCGGGCGACGTGCGCAGGAATCGGTCGCCGCTCGGCTCGGCGTCGATGTGCAGCTCGAGGGCCGGGGCGCGGAGGCGGACCGGCGTCTCAACCTCGACGTAGCCGCGGAGGTCGAAGAACGCGCGGATGGCCCTCAGCATGCGGGCGCGGAGTTCCAGGGCGGTGCGACGGGCGGCGGAGGCGAGGTCGGTCATGGCTTCAGCCCGGATACCATGCCGATGGGATCGACCGCGAAGAAGAACGGCACGAAGCAGAACCAGAACGAACGGAGGATGTCCTCCACGGCCGCCTCCCGCCCGCGGCGTCGGTGGGACGCGACGGGCCTACTTCTTGCTCACGCGTTCGAAATACGCGCCCGTGCGCGTGTCGATGCGGACCCAGTCGCCCTGGTTGATGAACAAGGGCACCCGAATCTCGTAGCCGGTGTCCGTCTTGGCGGGCTTCGTCACGTTGGTCGCCGTGTCGCCCCGCACCCCCGGCTCGGTGTCGACGACCTCCTTCTCGATGAAATAAGGAAGCTGAATGTCGATCACGCGCCCGTTGTGAAACAGGAGGCTCACCGGGAGGTCGTCGACGAGGAAATGCCTCTTCTCGCCCACCACCTCGGGCGGGAGGTGGAACTCCTCGAAGGTCTTGGGATCGGTGAAGACGTAGTTGTGGCCGTCGTTGTACGCGTAGTGCACCTCGCGGTGCTCGAGGTTCGGGGTGTCGATCTTGTCCACCTCGCGGAACGTGCGATCCTGGGTCGTCTGGGTCAGCATGTTCTTGATGCGGCACTTGTACATCGCCTGGCCCTTGCCGGGCTTGAAGAACTGGAAGTCGGTCACCTCGTACGGCACGCCGTCGAGTTCGATCTTCAGGCCCTTGCGCAAATCCGATGCGGTATACATGATCCATCCTTCCGGTCCCGGCGGGCGCCTTGCCGGCGCCGGCGGGTCCGGGCGAAAAACTGGAGCCAACGGTCGGATTCGAACCGACGACCGTCGCATTACGAATGCGATGCTCTGCCAGCTGAGCTACGTTGGCTTCCGAGCGAAGGCGGTATCCTACGCACGGAAGGGTTGATGTCAAGCCGTCCGCGAGGGCGTCGGCGCGGCGGCGGGACCCGTCCGTGCGGCACAATAACCGCTTTCGCCCGACGTTTGATGGGGGCGGCGGGGTCGGTGGGGTGTGGAGCTTCGGTCATGAGTTTGCGCCATGGTGTCGGCGAGTGCCTGTCCCTGATGCCGGTCCTGCCCTGCACGGAGGACTCGGTGCTCCACGCCCTGCGGCGGGGCGGGCACATCGGGGGGGGGAACGCGACGGGCGCACCCCTTCAGGACGCCAGGGGCAGGCCTCATGTGCCGGGTTTCACCGCCCCCGAGGTGCGTGCCCGGATAAGGACGGGCCGCGCGGGCGGCGGCCGGTCGGCGAAGAAGGAGGCCGAGGACAAGGCATCGTGGGTGACCTACCGGCCGGAGATCAAGGTGCTGGACTGCACGATCCGCGACGGGGGACTGATCAACGGCCACCTGTTCGAGGACGAATTCGTGCGCGCGGTGTACCAGGCCAGCCTGGCGGCCGGCGTGGACTACATGGAGATGGGCTACAAGGCGTCGAAGCGAGTCTACTCGCGCACCACTCACGGGGCGTGGAAGTTCTGCGACGAGGACGACCTGCGGCGGATCGTCGGCGACGAGCCGGACCCGCGCATGAAGCTCTGCGCGATGGCGGACGCGGAGCGCACGGACTACCGCGAGGACATCCTGCCGAAGGACCAGAGCGTTCTGGGCTGCATACGGGTGGCGTGCTACATCCACCAGATCCCCACGGCGGTGGACATGATCAAGGACGCCCACGACAAGGGCTACGAAACGACGGCGAATCTCATGGCCGTCTCCGTGGTGCACGAGCGCGAGCTGCGCGACGCGGTGGAGGTGCTGGCGGCGAGTCCGGCGGACGCGGTCTACGTGGTCGACAGCTTCGGTTCGCTCTACTCCGAACAGGTGCGCCATCTCGTGCGCATGTACCGCCGCGCGGTGGAGGGGACGGGCAAGGACGTGGGCATCCACGCGCACAACAACCAGCAGCTCGCCTACGCCAACACCATCGAAGCCATCATGTGCGGCGCCAACCGGCTGGACGCCACCATCTACGGGCTGGGGCGCGGGGCGGGCAACTGCCCGATGGAGCTGCTGCTGGGCTTCCTGCGCAACCCGAAATTCGACCAGCGGCCGCTGATCGAGTGTATCGAGAACCACCTGCTGCCGCTGTCGAAGAGAATCGACTGGGGGTACAGCGTTCCGTACATGGTCACCGGCCAGCTCAACTGCCATCCGCGGGACGCGATGGAGCTCCGTGAGAGCCAGGCCAAGGAGGAGTTCCTCAGGTTCTACGACAAGATGATGGAGTAGGTTGTTCCGCCGGGACATGATGCGCAAATGCGTATGGTGTTCTCCGGGAAGTTTCGCCGTGAAGAGGGGCGGCGAAACAATCTCAGAAGGCGGCGCAGGTGCGCGGAGGAATCGATGGATCGGAATGGGCGCACGGAGCGATCCGACCGCCGGGCTGCGGCTCGCTCGCCTCAGCCCCGGATCAGGCACTTCTCCACGGCGCCGATGTACATCCGGTGATAGTCTTTCGCCGGGTAGAACCGCGTGACCGCGGGATCGATGAAGCGGGTGGGATCGATGTCATGGGCGTAGATCTTCCGCGCCTCGATCACCAGGCGCGCCTCGGCGAAGGTCATGGCACCTGACTCCAGCGCTTCGGGAGTCAGCCCGGTCTCCGCCGCCTTATCCACGTCGCGTCCGGAATGCGCGCCGCAGAAGGCCAGGGCGTCGCGATACTCCTCGTCGAAGAACGAGAGCGTGAAGCGCACGGTGCGCTCCATGAACGACCAGGTGTGACGGGTGGGGCGTACGAAGCAGAAACACACGTTGTGGTCCCAGAGCACGCCCAGCCCACCCCAGCTCGCGGTCATCGTATTCCAGTGGCCGGGTCCGCCGGCCGTGATCAGCATCCAGTCGGCGCCGATCAGCTTGAACGGGTTGTCGGTCACCTGTTCCGCCGGCACCTCGATCCGGTTCGTCTTCATGCTCCCTCCCGCGCGCGCATGGCATTCCTTCGCGCCGGCCGGCGGCGACTGCACCGCCCCGGCGGCTCGATGCTACCAACCGCCCCCGGAACGGCAAGAATAGAAGACCGTGTGCATGGGGTCGAGGGAACTGCTAGACTCCGTCCTGAAGAACGGACGGAGATCAATATGACGGCCTTCTGTCATCGCGTCGGGCTGCTTCTCGCCGCGGTCGCCGGCCTCGCGACCGCGGCGGAGACCAACGACCGGGCATCCCTGTTCGATGGCCGGACGCTGGATGGGTGGGAAGTCTGCTGCACGGCGGCCGACACGAACAAGACGTTCTGGACGGTGGACGACGAGGGCGCCATCGTCTGCGACTCGACCGGCCGGCCGGACCACGATTACGTCTGGCTGATGACGAAGCAGACCTTCGCGGACTTCGAGCTCGATCTGAAGTTTCAGGCATTCCGCGGTGTCCAGGGCAACAGCGGCGTGCAGGTGCGCAGCCGCTATGACACGTCGCCCTCTGCGCCACGTGGGGGCTGGCTCGACGGCCCGCAGATCGACATTCATCCTCCTGCGCCCTGGCGCACGGGTCTGATCTACGACGAGACACGCGGCGTGCAACACTGGATCCACCCGAAGCTGCCGGGCTCGGCGATCCAGTCTCACCCTGCACCCGCCGGCTGGATGTTTCGTTATGCGGGGGAAGGCGACGGGTGGAACGAGTTGCGGATCGCCTGCCGCGGGACGCACATCACGACGAAATTGAACGGGGTGACGATCAGCGACTACGACGGCGCGGGCGTTCTGGATGACGAGGTCCACCGGGCGCGGAAGGTCGGTCTCGATGGCCATATCGCGCTGCAGCTGCACACGCGGGACGAGTTGAAGATCCGTTTCAAGGACATCCGGATTCGGACGCTGCGCTGACACCTCAGCGCCGGAATCGGATCCTGCCTCTCTCGTACTCCGGCATGGGGAATCCGCCGCGGGTGCCGGAGGAGAGGCCGGTCCGGCCGGCGGTGTTGGTCGGCGCGGACGGGGAGGAAGGGGACGCCGCCGTGACGCGGGATGCGGCGAGCGACTTGCTCCAGGCCTCGTCCACCCAGCGGAACTCCTGGGCGGCGATGCGGCCGGCGCGCGTGTCCGGGGCGGTGTCGGCGAGCCGCAGCAGGCCGTCGCGCACCGCCTTCAGGTCGTCCAGCCGTTTCACCTGCTGGTCGGCGACGAGCAGTCGGTCGAGGGTCTCCTCCGCGGATCGTTCCGTCTGCACCGAGGGCGCGGCCATGACGGGTGGCAGGGCCTGCCGCAGCCGGGTCTCGCAGGCCGGGCTGCAGAGGGGGAACCGGGGATCGTCCCAGAGGGCGCGAAGGCCCAGGTAGCGTTTCACCGGCTCGGTTTCGGCGACGGCCGCGCGAAGGCGCTCGGCGAACCAATCGTCGAGCTCCTTCCGCGCGGCCTCGCCGGCCGAGCGGAGCCGTCCCTGCGTCTCCAGCCACGCGGTGAGGGCGGGGGCCTCGGCGGGCAGGGCGTGACCCACCCCGGCGAACTCCTCGAACGTCACCTTCGCTCCGAGATGGCGGTACAACGCCGCGGCGCGGCGCGCGGCGTGCAGGTTGGCGTCGGTGTCCCCCGCCCCGATGTAGACGGGCTTGCCGCCGAACGAGGCCGGCGGCGGCGCGGCGGTGCGCACGCGGCCGGCCAGCAGGATGACCAGCCCGGCGAGCTGCGGAAGCTCCCGTTCGCCCAGCATGGAGGCGGTCCATCCTCCCATGCTGAGGCCGCCCAGGAAGACCCGCCCCGCATCCACCCTGGCCTGCCGCTCGACCCAGTCGCGGGCCCGCCGCAGGTTCTCGATCTCCCGCCGGCAGTAGAGGTCCTGTTCGGCGGAGGTTCGCTGCTTCGGCTCCGGCTCCAGATAGGGCATCCCGACCACGATGAACTCCCGGTCGCCGGCGAATCGGCGCAACGGGGCGGTGGTCGGCTGGCCTCCCTGGCCGTGGTAGAAGAACACCACGGGCCAGGCGCGGGTGGGATCGTAGGCCGAGGGGAGGAAGATCTGCATGCGGCCGCCGCCGGCCAGATCCACGGCCGACTCCGCGCCGGGCGTCAAGCCGGTCTCCGCGGATCGCGCGGTCGACCGCAGCGCCAGCAGAAGGGCGACGCCCCACACTCGAACCCGCACGCTCACACGCACTCCCCGTGAAGATCGCGAGCCGCGACCCGATTCCTGCCACAACCGAGCTCCATTTGAACAGAAGGCGCAGAGCGAGCAAAGCACCGAATCTGCGGAGACGAAAGGCGTTGGGGCCGCGCGGCCCCCCTGGGCTGCGAAGCTTCAGCGAAGCAGGCTCAGCGCCGACAAGGAGATGCGGCGAGGGCACCGACGGCGCGTCAGGATGCCGCGCCCCGGCCGTCGGTTCGATTTGCGGGGTAGAGCGGGGCCTTTGGACCCGCCGCGCCCTGTTGACACCGCCTCTGGCGGACAGCTACATCTTCTCCGCCGGGAACAGGCGATCGCGGGTGGCCTTGATCCGCGGGGCGACCTTGCTGTCCGGCGCGGCGGCGAGGGCCTTGTCGAGGCACTCCTTCACCTTGTCCTTCTGCTCCAGTTCGAAGTAGGCGCCGCCCAGCGTGAAATACAGATCCTGCAGCTTCTCTCCGGAGGGCTTCAGGTCCGCGATGGCCCCTTCGAGAATCCCGGCGGCCTTCTTCGCGTCGTCCGCCTCCATCGTCGCCTGGAATTCCCCCTCCTTCAGCGCGAGCTGGTACTTCGACTTCAACCCGGCCTCGTTGTTCGCGTCCAGCTTGACGATCTCCTCCATGTCGGCCTTGTGCGCGGCAAAGGCCATCTCGGGCTCGGTCAGGCCGATAATCTGGTCGAGCAGCTTTGCGCGTTCGGATGCGGCGAGGCCGGGCTGGCGGGCCTTCTCCTCCAGCTGCCCTTTCTGCGCCTTCTTCTGCTTCAGCTCGTCCAGGTGCTTGAGGTAAGCCTCAACCCCCCCGGCCTGATATCCGGTTCTCGCGTAGGGTTTCCCGTCGGCCGTCATCAGGATGACCGTCGGGAAGCCGCGAATCCCGTACTCCTTCGAGGCCTTCTCGTTCAGCTTCTGTTTCTCCTCCCCGATCTTCGCCTTGTTCTCGGGCTTGCGCGGGAAGTCCAGAACGGCTAGGACAAAGTCCTTCGACGCGGCGTCCTGGAATTCCTTCTTGCTGAAGACCTCATGGTCGAGCTTGATGCACCAGCCGCACCAGTCCGAACCGCTGAAGTCGACCAGGAGGTCCTTTTTCTCCGTCGCCGCCTGCGTCTTCGCCGCCTCCAGGTCGTTCAGGACCCAGACGCCCTTGTCCTCCGCGGCGATCGCTCCCAGGACGGTCGCCAGTGCCGCCGTCGCCACGCGTGTCCATTTTGTCGTCATGCGATTCCCTCTCATCTGGATGCACAATCTATGTCGGATCGCCTCCTATTTCAAATGCCCGTTTCCGGGGGCGCATCCCCGAGTCGGCGCCAGAGCTCCTCTTCGAACGTCATGCACGCCTCCGCGCGGGGTCTTCTCGGCTGTGCCGGGTCGTTCTCGTCGTCGGATGCCTGCGCTGCAACCCGCGGTGCGGGCCGAGGAGGCCACGGTTCCGGCATCCCGGGGTGAACGTGCGGTCTCGCCGGCGGCCGCGCGGCGTGCTACCGTCGCGCATGCCGGGATGGAGACATGTGGCGGTGACGATGGGCGGTGTGTTCGCCTGCTCGACCGCGGTGGTGCTGATCAAGGCGGGGCACGAGTCGCCGATCCGCCTGGCGGCGGAACGTCTGCTCATCGCCGCCGCGGCGCTCACGCCCGTCATGCTGCGGGACTGGCGCCGTCATCGCGGCGCGTGGCGGATGGTCGATGTCTGGCGCTCCGTGTGGCCGGGGTTTTTCCTCGCCGCCCACTTCGTCACCTGGATTATCGGGGCGCGGCTCACCCCCGCCGCGAACTCGTCCCTGATGGTCAACCTGAATCCCGTCGTCATGCCGTTCGTCATGTATGCCGTCGGCCGTGAACGGCTCACGCGGGGGGA
Organism: uncultured Verrucomicrobiota bacterium; assembly: GCA_964610105.1. GTDB lineage: Bacteria > Verrucomicrobiota > Kiritimatiellia > PWTM01 > PWTM01 > CAZSUU01. The sequence goes on from CAZSUU010000016.1 coordinate 41,061, forward strand.
GGGGGTGGGCAGCCTGCTGGCCGTCGCCGGCGCCGCTCTGCTCGCTCTGCACGACTTCCACATCAGCCGGGAGCACGCCGCCGGGGATGCGCTGTGCCTGCTTTCGATGCTCTTCCTCACCGGCTACTTCGCGCTCGGCCGGTTCAACCGCGCCGCGCCCTCGCTCTGGCTCTATGTCGTGCCGCTCTACTACATCGCCGGTTTCCTCTGCCTGCCGTTCGGGTTCCTGGAGACGCGGCCGCCGTGGACGGATCCGGCGCGCGAATGGGCCTTGATCGTGGCGCTGGCGCTGATCCCGACGGTGATCGGCCATTCCTCGATCATGCTCGCGCTGCGGCACCTTCGGGCGCAGGTCGTCTCGATCCTGAACCTCAGTCAGTTTGTGTTCGCCGGCGTGATGGGGTACTTCCTGTTCGACGAGATCCCGCGCGGGGGATTCTATCTCGCCTGCGCCCTGCTGGTCGCCGGCTCGGTCATCGCCATCCGCGCAACGCCGGAGGAAGAGACGCAGAAGGGAAACTTGAAACCTGAAACCTGAGTCGGGCAGAACACTGAACACTGAACACCGAACACTGAACACTGAACACCGAACACTGAACTCTCCCCTCCCATCCTCCTCCTCCGCCCTGGCGGGCGCCGTGTTTCAGCGCTGGCTGATTCTGCTGGCCGCGGTGCTGATGCAGATCTGCCTGGGGTCGACCTACGCGTGGTCGGTGTTCGTCCAGCCGATCCGCGACGCGACCGGACTGGGCCAGGGCGCCGCCCAGGTTCCGTTCTCGACCTTCTATTTCGTCTTTCCGCTGACCATGGCGGTCCTGGGAAGCCTGCGACGCCGGCCGGAACCTCGCGTGGCGGCCGCGGCGGGCGGTCTGTTGTTCGGCGCGGGCTGGATGATCGCGGGGTGGGCCGGGGCGGATCCGCGGTGGACCGTCGCCGGCGTGGGCGTGCTCGGCGGCATCGGGGCCGGCTTCGCCTATCTGGTTCCCGTCGCGACGGCGATGGCCTGGTTCCCGCGCCATCCGGGGCTGGTCACCGGCATCACGGTGGCGGGCTTCGGCGGCGGCGCGGCCCTGGTGGGACGCGCGGCCTCGCACCTGATCCACGGCGTCGGTCTCACGCCCTACCACGCGCTCGCATGGATCGGCGCGGTGAACGCGGCGACGATCTGCGTCACCGGCCTCGCGATGCGCAGGCCGGCCGGGAGCGGGAGCGGCGACGAGCCCGCGGACGCGCCGGCCCGCGCCACAATCGCGTCCGCCCCGTTCCTCGCCCTGTTCGCGACGTTCTTCGTCGGGCTATCCGCCGGGCTGACGGTGATCGCGAACCTCAAGCATCTCCATGCCGGCGACGCGGCGTCGGGCGGCGTGGCGGCCGTGGCGTGGTTCGCAACGGCAAATGCGGCGGGTCGGATCGTATGGGGGAGGCTCTTCGACCGCGCGGCGCCGGTGAAGGCGCTGGTCGCCGACCTTCTGTCGTCAGGCCTCCTTTTCGCCGTCGCCCCGCTGCTGCTCCCCACGCGGGCGGGCACGGCGCTGTTTGCGGCGCTGGCCGGATTCAACTACGGCGGCATCCTCGCCATGCATCCGGCCATGGTCGCGCGCCTGTGGGGTCGCGCGAACCTGCAGCGCGTCTACGGATGGCTCGTCACCGCCCACTTCCCCGCCACGCTGGCGCCGATGCTCGCCGGGTTTGCCTACGACAGCACCGGATCGCACAGGGCCTGGCTGACGTCACTCTCCCTCCTCTGCCTCGGCGCCGTTCTCTTCGTCGTGCATGGGCACATCCGCCGATCGAATTCCGGATTCGAATGATCTGATGGGCCTGTTATCCTCTTCGCGATCAATTAATAAGAAGACAGTGTATACCCCAAGGAATGCTCACGAAAAAACGAGCAATTCCATGCTGGACCAATCCGGCTGCTGTGCTAGAGTCGCTGCAATGGGTTCCGTGGGTCGGGCGGTGTTCGCAATGGAGATGATGAGATGAAGAAGATGGTGTCTCTCCTCGCAGGCGCATTCATCGTTGGCAATGCCAGTGCTTCGATGATCTGGAGTGATTCGTTCTCGTACGCTGATGGTCTGGTTACGAATGTGGCAGCGGGCGTATGGACGAATCACAGTGGGACGACCGGGCCCTCCATCGAAAGCGGAGCCCTCGTTCTCAGTGAATCGCTATCGCAGGATGTTAATCGTCCCTTGGACGCGGGGTATACCTCTGGCTCTCTCTTCTACGGCTTCGACTTGAATATGGAGGTCCTGCCCAGTGTTGGAACGGCCACCTACTTCGCCCACTTCAAGAACTCAAGCACGGGGTTTCGTGACCGTCTGTATGTGACCAATGCGGTCTCGGGTTACATGCTGGCGGGTTCCAGTGCGACTGCGGCGCCAACCGTTTGGTCAGCCGTTCTTAATGCCGGCACCACCTACCGGATCGTCGTGGGCGCGGATTTGGATGCGGATACGACGACCCTCTGGATCGATCCGACGAGTGAGCTTTCGCCATCGCTCACCGTGACTGCCGCGAGCACCTACGAGGCTCTGGCGTTTGCCTTCAGACAGGCATACTATATCGGGTCTCCAACGGTGGACAATCTCGCCGTGGGCACGACGTTCGCGGATGTGGTTCCTGAGCCGAGTGTCCTTGGATTGCTGAGCGTGTTCGCTGCGACACTGTTCGTTCGCCGGCTTCGCCGCTCGACAGGCCGGTGATACACTTCTGATTTCGAATCGAGGAGGGCCGCCCGGTCGGGCGGCCCTCCTCTTTTTCCCTGCGTCGCAGTGTGTGCGCTTGCAGTCACGCCGCTGTGCGGTGTGCGCGTCGCGCCCTGTGCTGCGACGGGTCTTGCGAAGCGTCGTCGCATGGCAGGAAGCCACCGGCGTTGGCCGGATCGCGAAGAAGCGAGCGACGCAGCTACAGGGTCCGACGAGACCGCTCACCCCACCCACACCGCGGCCTCCGCCGGATGGGAGGCGAACTGGCGTGCGGCGGCGAGGATCCGTTCGGCGTCACGTCCGTCGCCCTGGAGCTCCAGCCACGCGAGGCGTCCGCGCGACCGCGCGAAGAAGCGGCGGGCGATCTCCGCGCCTTCGCCGCCCCAGTCGATGAGCGCGCGCGAAGGACGCGGTCGGGGCGCGTCGCCGAGGACGAAGGCGAGTACGCGCGGCAGCGGTTCCCGCGCCGGCCGCGCGGGCGTCAGGCGCAGCTGCAGCGCCGGCTTTCCGTTGGCCACGAAGAACAGTTCCACCGCTGCGTGTTTCACGGAGGGGCAGAGGAGCACGACCGGCGCGAAGGGCACGGCATAGCGGCTGCCGCCCTCGGCCACCTGGAGCTGGACGTTGATCTCGGGCTTCAGTTCGCGGATCAGACGCGCCTCGAGCAGCAGCGCCTCGAGCTCGGAGCCGACCACGCGCCAGTCGATCCCCCGGATGCGTTCCCGGATCGCCGCGAGCTTCGGCGGCAGCGCGCGCTCGCGTCGGAAGTACTCGCCCAGCCGGCGGCGCAGGTGGGCGGCCTTGCCGACGTAGAGCACGGCGCCTCCCGTTTCGCGCATGAGGTAGACGCCCGGCGCCTCCGGGGCGGCGTGGAGGGCGTCCGCATCGAATTCGTACCGCTCGAACGGAATCGCCGGCCGCGCCGCGCCGGCCGCGCCGAGCAATCCCGGCCAGTCCAGATCGCGGCGCCCGGCCTCGGACAGCACCGCCCACAGCAGGTCCGACCAGAAGGGTGTCATGAGGGCCGGACCGCCGGAGGAATCGGGGCAGGGGAGGCCGTATGCCCGGGCGAGCCGCTCCGGCGGGACGCGTGAGGGGAGCGCCGGCCGGAAGGCGACCGCGGCTGCGGCCAGGTCGAGGAGCCGGCAGGTCGGGATGTGTTCGCACAGGGTCTCGGCGAGCAGCGCGGGCGCGCCGCGGCCGGCGTGGGCGAGGACGTTCGGAGGCGCGCAAAGGGGGGCGAGGAAGAGCCGCAGGTCGGCCCGGACCCGGGCATCCGATATCGACGCCGTGCGCTCGAAGGTCCGCGCCGGACGTCCACCGTCCATCAGGATCGCGCTCACCGCGAGGGCACCCGCCGCGCGGTCCACGTCGGCGACCACGAGCCCGAGCAGGAAGCCGTCGGCGAGGGTGGCGGTCTCGATCTCCGTCATGCCGGCGCCCCCAGGCGGCGATAGAGACGGCCGGCCAGCCGGCGGGCGGCGGGATGTCGCTGCAGCAGGGCGATCAGGCGTCGCTCCGTCCCCAAGCCGGCCCGCACCCGCTGCGCTCCCCGCTCCACGGAGGTCACTTGGCCCAGAATCCGGTTCTCCGCGATCCATCCGTCGGGGCGGGCCGCGTGGTCCCCCCGCAGCAGGAATCGCTCCCCGTCGCGATCGACGATCCGGTGCACCAGCAGGCGTCCGCCCTTCGGATGCACGAAGGCGACCACGTCCCCTCTGCGGAAGGCCGCGGGTGTCCGCGGCGCGATGGTCAACACGTCGCCGTCGCGGATCATCGGCCACATGCTGCGACCCCGGGCGTGGAAACGGAAGGGGATCCCCTCCTTCAGCACGGCCTCGGCCAGCCCGGCCAACTCCGCCCCCGCGATCCTGCGTATCGCACCGTCCGGGGGCTCTTCTCGTAGCGCTGCCCGCATGCACCGGGCACCTTAGCAGTATTTCGAGCGCGATGCACGGATGCCCTCGGTCCGCCCCATGGCGCGCTGATCCCGCAAGGGAGGGACGAGCTACCGCGAGTCCGGATGAACCGGACGGCCCTGACCTCGCGCGGGTAGGGCGAGGCCTCCGGACGCGCCGCCCTGCCGACGGCGCGTCCGGAATGCCGCGCGCGGCTCACCCATCGCGCGCCGGGAACGCGGGTGTCAACGCCGAGACGTCATCGACGGTCGATGTGAGCCGCACGATATGGGGCATAGAGACGACGCGGGACTTCATCATCAACGACGGCGCGGTCGTCACCGGGGCCGCCACGAACACCTCGCCGCGCTTCTACCGGATCCGCGTCGAGCCGTGATCGTTCCGCTCGGCCGCGCACGGCGGCACGCGACCACACCTCGGCCGTCGCGGCTCGGACAAGCCGACCGGGCGCCGGGCGTCCGGCCGGCGGGGGCTCAGGGACGCGTCGGGATGTCGATTCGTCCGGAGTAGAAGTCGTCCATCAGCCTGAACGCATCGGGGTCGTACGTCCGGAGGCCTTCCGGGCCGTCGCCCGGTTTGGGCCCCTTCATGCCGTGATCGCCGCGCGTGCCGAAGTACCACATCGTCAGTTCCGCGAAGAACTCGTCGTCGTTCGATCCGGCATAGGAACCGACCCACAATCCCCGATCCAGCGACTGCCGGCGCTGCGCCGCCCACCTCTTGCGGAACGCGCCGTCCACCCCGTGGCTGTAGATGTTGTGGGAGAACTCGTGCAGGCAGATGTCACGGTCCGAGTAGCGATCGCCTTTCAGATGCAGGAGATTCTCTTCCCCGCAGGAGGTCATGAGCCCGCCCAGCCCGCGGGTCCGCTCGTCGACGGTGAGCCGTCCTTCGAAGGGCTTGCCCTTCAGGTGCCGGAACTCCGGCAGGTCGGAGGTCACCTGGTTCTTCCCGATGACGTGAAGCTCCGCGCCGGCCTGCCTCAAGTTGTGCCGCACGCTCGGGAGGTTCTTCATCAGCATCTCCAGGCGTCCCCTCGCCGCCCGCAGCGCCTCGTCGGCCACCTCCCTGGAGGCCTTGATCGGAATGCCTTCGTAATCGAGCTTCTTGGCGTAGAAGCCGTGCTGCGGCGGGTCCAGGGGGAGGATCTCCCCCTGCGCCGCCGCGCCGGCATTCCCGTCTTCCGGCGTGCGCGCATCCCAGCGGAGCCTGCGGTCCAGCAGCCATTTCCACTGCCACCGGCCGCTCCAGTCCATCACGGTCTTTCCGTCGAGGCCCTTGCCTGTCTTCAGTCCGGCCTTGGCGCGGTAGGCGGCACGGAGACGGTCGCCCGTGATCCGGATCACGAAGAAGCCGGCGTCGGTGTGGCCGTCGTTGATCACGTTCCACTGCTTCGTCTCTCCCTCCGACGCCCGGGCCATCACGCCGCACAGACAGACGCTCGCGAGCAGCAGTCTCTTCATGGTCCCAGCCTCACGCGGTAGAAACGCCAGGGGAACTCGTCGGCGCAGGGATCGGTCCAACGAAAGGGCGTGGGCGGCGAGTTGGTGGTGAAGAGCGACGCCCAGTCGACGAGGTTGGTCGAGGCCTCCACGGTATAGTCGGGACCCGCGTCGCCGGAGACCGTCAGCCGCGTCTGCCCGTCGGTCATCGTCGGCAACGCGACAGACGGCGCGAGGAGCGGCCCGACCACCGCGCGGAACTCCTGCGTGGCGCCCAGGACGGGCGCGTCATTGTCGGCGACCCGCATGCGGAAGACATTCGTCGAGTCGGCCTGCGCCACGGACGGCCGCCACGTGAGGATGCCGCTCGCCGCGCCGATCGCCGCGCCGGGCGGGTGGGCAAGAAGACTGAAGGTGAGCGTCTGCGCGGGCAGGTCGACGTCCGTGGCCGTATTCGTCACCCGCAGCATCTGCCCGGCCCCGATCGTGCGGTTGGAGACGGCGGCCAGCACCGGGGCGTCGTTCACCGGCAGGACGACCAGGGCGAACGACTGCGTCACCGCGAGCGCGCCGTCGCTGACCACCAGCGAAACCGTCGCGGTCCCCGACGCGTTGGCCGCCGGCGTGACCGTCACCGCCCGGTTGCCGCCGGCGTTCGCGGGGCCGCTGACGTGGTCGAAGGTCGATGCGCACAGCGCGCCGTCCTTGTGCGCCGTACTCGCGAGGCCCTGGAGCGGGTTCGCGCCCATGTCGACGCCGATCGTCGAGCCCACCTTCGCCCAGGGTCCGCGCGTTCCCGCGCTGTCGGCCGCGTAGTAGCCCGCGAAGTTCGTGCCGGTCTTCACCAGGCGCACCCAGCAGGGCGGCGCGATGCCGGTCACGCGGCTGCTGACGGAGGTGCTTCCGCCGAGCGCGCGGCGCTGGAACGAGACGCCGTTGGAGGCGCTGACGAGCATGAAGCAGTTGGCGCTGCCCGTGTTCGTGTCCGCCCGCATCATGACGCCGGCCTTGGCCCAGGGATCGGTGGGCTGAAGGCTCGCCACCCGCGCCACCAGCTCGCCGTCGCCCGCCATCGGCTGGTACAGGAAATGCCCCTCGTCCGCCGTGCCCCAGATGTCCGCGCCGCTGGCGCTCATGGCGAACACGTCGCCCGGCGCGCTGGAGCCGGCCGCGGCCACCGCGCCGAGGTCGATGGCAATCCACGGATTCGTCGCGACGGCCACCACGATGTTGGAGACGGGGATGAGGGCGGGATTCGACGAGAGCGCCGTAACGGTCAGTTCCGCGGAGGGGAGCTCGGCGTCGCCGACCGTGAACGCGATGGGGCCGGCCGTCGTGTCCTCGTCCGCCACGTGCGCGAGGAAGGGCGAGGCGGTGGGGGCGGAGTTCTCGAACGTCAGGACGAGCCGCGGCCGACGGGCGGCGGTGGCGTGCTCCCGGGAGGCATAAGAGACGTTTCCGAGGCCCCCGAAGGCGTCGGCGGCCGAGACGCGCAGCGAGAGCTTTCGATCGCCCCGCAGGGCCTCCGCCACCTGCGGCAGGACGCTGAACTCCACGGATTGGCCGGTCACGGGCAGCCACTGGGCGAAGAACCGACCGGCGGCGGGCCTGTTGTCGTAGGTCAGCGTGGATTCCCCCCACGTGTCGTTTCCGACCAGGGCGGCGATGTTCTCGTTCCCGGCCTGGCTCGTGCTTGTGCAATGGAGGCGCACCGTGGCCTGCACGAGTCTTCCGCTCGCGCTGCCGAGATCCCAGCGCACGTAGGCCTCGCGGTGGACATCGCTCTCGGTGAGGTCCTTTGTGTCGAGCGTCGAGGCCGTTCCGTAGTTGTCGGTCGCGTACGCGCCGCCGCGGACAAACGCGTCGGCTGCGGGCAGGAGGACCACGGCGCGGGTCGGCGGCTGCGCCTTCTGCACCTGCACGTGCAGCACGGCGAAGTCGACCGAACAGTCATCGCCCAGCGCCACGTTGAGCCGGCCGTCGGCCAGCAGCGCCGGGTCCACCTCCGTGGTGCACACGGTCGAACCGGTGGTGTCGATGGGGGTCCAGCCGAGAGCGGCGAACGGCCGCACCGTGTTCGTGGAGTCGAGCCAGAGGCCGTCGGTGGATGCGCTGCCGATGGCGCGCAGGCCGGCGGTGAGCGACGCGGCGACGACGGTGTCGCCGGCGTCCAGGTCGACGTCGAACGTGAAGGCGGTGTAGCGGTCGCCCACCAGGTAGTCGAACTTCGCGTCCGCCGGCAGGTCGCTCATGGCGTCGACCTGCGCGAGCCAGGCGGAATCGCAGTGCGCGGGATTGCCGGCGCCGCCGGTGCTGTAGTGCTGGTCCACGTCGCCCAGCCACGCCTCGCGGAACTCGGACCCCGGCCATTTCAGCCGCTGCTGAAGCTGGGCGTAATAGAGGCTGCGCGGGTGCACGCCCTGTCCGTCGGGGCCGCTGCGGTCGTAGGTGCCTTCCGGGTCGGCGCCAACCGCGAAGCCGCTGGCCGTTCCGATCGCGCCGACGGATCCCACGAGCCAGTTGCGCGCCGTCGGCGGATTCCGCACGCGGAAGGTGCTGGCCACGCTGTTCCAGACGGCCATGTACGCGCCGGCCCAGCCGTGGCCCGTGCCGCTGTTGCCACGGTTGCGCACGTTGAGCTCGTTGCCGTTGATCCGGAGGTTGTCGAAGAGGCCGCCGACCGACCAGCGGTGATGCGGTCCGCTGTCCGAGTACACGGTATCGGCGTCGCTGTGCACGAAGACGTTGGGCCCCTCGACCGTCGCGCCGAATACATAGTCGTGCCGCCCCTTCCTCGTGTAGTTGTTCACGAAAAGCGTCAGCTCCGCCCCTTCGTTGTTGAAGGAGTAGCGCCGGCCGCCGTCGATGAGGGAGATGGGGTCGAGGCAGCGCGAGTCGGCCACGGTCAGCCACTTCGCGCCGCCGCCGACGCTGACGGCCGCGTAGCCGAAGTACTGCGCCGTGATGTTCCGGACCCAGACATGCTGCGCGTTGTTGATCTGGATGAACTTCCAGCCGTGCTCCTCATCGGTGCTGCCGTCGTGGTCGGAGAAACCGTACAGGTCCTCGATCCCCACCTGCTCGATGCGCCCGCTCCACGTGTAGCGCCACACCTGCCCGCCGCCGTACTTCGACTCGAAGGTCTGCGGCAACGGGGCGTCGACCGTGATCCAGTTGCCGTCGATGCGGGTGATGACGCGGTCGAAATACAGGATCTTCGAACCCTCGGTCCACGGGATGTCCAACTGATCCATGTCGATGTCGGCGATCCAGTTCGCCGTGCAGGGCCGCTTGACGATCACCGTGTGCCCGGGCGCCAGGCCGCTGGTGGAATCCACCTCGAACGTCCGCGTTCCGGCGGGGACCAGTTTCTGGGTCAGCTCGTGCGTCGTGTCGCCGACCGTGCTCCGGCTGCCGGAGCCGCTGACGCTGATCAGGTTGTACTGCCGCGTGGCGGTCGCACGCAGGCGCGTGCCCGAGGTCGCCGAGTCGCCCGCGCCCTTCAACACCACGCCGCCCGCGGCCAGGGTGAGGGTGTTGGAGATCTGATACTCGCCGGCGTGGAGGAAGACCACGCCCCGCCATCCGTTCGCGTCGGGCGTCATCGCCTCGACCGAGTCGATCGCCGCCTGCACGAGCGCCCCGTCGTCGCCGCTGCCCGGGCTGACGTGCACCCACCGCGAGGTCGGGATGAGCGCCGTCACGTTCGGCAGCGGCTCCGTCCCGCCGCGGTATCCGCACTGGGAGTGATCGGCGATGCGCTGCCCCCGCTCGTCGAGCCGGTACAGCAGGTTCCCCGTCGGCGAGGGGTACACCCACTCGCTGTTGGGCGCCTGCGCGGAACTTCCCGTCGCGCCGAGAAGGACGGCCGCGGCGCAGACGACCCGCAGGATGTCCGCCGGCCGCGAACCCCCGGCCGCTCTGGTGCGTCTACGCCGCATGCCCTCATCATCCTCGCGAACCGCGCGGGGACGCAAGAGCGATCGCATGCGTTTGCCGCGCGAACGTGGCTGCGGCCGTCCGATGTCGTATCCTTCGGTCGTCGGACGGCATGGGCGCAGGGCGCTGTGCGGGGCGGGGGAAAGGGGACCGCGACATGGGGGAGGACGAAACCGCCGCGCTTTCCTTGTCTTCTCCGCGGTCTCTGCTACCTTCTGTTCCATCCGAATCGGGGTGCGGGCGCAGGCCCGCCTTGACGCGCGCCCCGCACCGGCTGCGCGTCGTGAAGGAGGATGGGCATGAGAAGTCGGTTCTGTGCTGGGCTGGCCTCCGTGGCATGGGGATGCCTGGTGTCCGCCTGCGTCGCCGCCGCCGTCGTCCCCCGCGAGACCCGGCTGAATGACGGATGGCGTTTCCTGCGGGGGGATGCGGTCGGCGCCGAGCAGCCGGATTTCGACGACGCGTCGTGGCGGCAGGTGGACCTCCCGCACGACTGGAGCATCGAGGATCTCCCGCCGGTCGCGTCGGAGGGTCCGGCGGTTGTGACGGCGGTGCCGGGCCGGTGGCGATTCCGCCAGGGCGACGACGCCGCCTGGAAGGACTCCGGCTTCGACGACTCGGCGTGGCAGGAGGTGCACCTGCCCGCGAGCTGGGAGGAGCACTCCGGCGTGAAGGAGGACGGGGTCTACGGCTGGTTCCGCCGCCGGATCGGGATTCCGGAGGCGCTCCGGGGGAAGGCGTTCGATGTGGCGTTGGGCACGATCGACGATGTGGACGAGGCGTTCCTCAACGGGGTCAGGATCGGCGGGACGGGGCGCTTCCCGCCGGAGTACGAATCCGCGTGGGACCGGCCGCGCGTCTACCGCGTGCCCGCGGGGCTGGCGCGCGGAGACGACGCCGACGTGCTGGCCGTGCGGGTGTACGATGGCCAGGGGAATGGCGGCATCAACGGCGGCGCCGTGCCGCCCGTGCGATCGGGGCCGTTCGACACCGCGTCGAGCGCCGGCCGCGAGTCCACCGGCTGGGTCGTCGGGGGCACGGGCTGGTATCGCAAGACCTTCCGCCTTCCGGGCCTCTCGCCCGGCGACCGGGTGGAGGTTCGTTTCGACGGCGTATACATGGACTCCGACGCGTGGATCAATGGACGGCACCTGGGTGGCCACCCCTACGGCTACACCGCCTACGGATTCGATCTCACCCCCTTCCTGAACCGGAACGGCGACAACGTACTGGCGGTGCGCGTCCGCAACGAGGGCGCCAACAGCCGGTGGTACTCCGGGTCCGGCCTCTACCGGCCCGTCGCGCTGACCGTCACCCGCTCCGTGCGCATACCGACCTGGGGCGTGACGGTGACCACCCCGGAGGCCTCCGGAAGGCGGGCCGTCATCCAGGTGGCCGTCGAGGTCGAGAACAAGGGTTCGGTGCCTGTCAGGGCCGGCGTCCGTGTCAGGCTTACGGACCCGAACGGCTGGCCGCTCAAGGGCGGCGAGACCGCGGTCCGCGTACCCGCGGGGGGGACGGCGACCGCGATCGTGCGGCGCGCGGTGTCGGCGCCCCGCCGGTGGAGTCCGGACACCCCCGCGCTGCACCGCGCCGTGACGTTCGTGCAGGTCGGAGGACGGCTGGTGGACCGGGTTGAGACGGTTTTCGGCATCCGCACGATCGAGGTGGATCCGGCGCACGGCCTGCGGATCAACGGCGAGCCGATCGAGCTCAAGGGCGGGTGCGTCCACCATGACAACGGTCCGCTCGGATCGGCGGCCATCGGCCGCGCCGAGGAGCGCCGCGTCGAACGGCTCAAGGCGGCGGGATTCAACGCCGTCCGCACGTCGCACAATCCCCCATCGACGGCATTCCTGGACGCCTGCGACCGGCTCGGCATGCTGGTGATGGACGAGGCGTTCGACATGTGGGAGGTGCCGAAGAAGCCGCAGGATTACTCCCGGTTCTTCAAGGAGCACTGGAAGGCGGACCTGGAATCGATGGTGCGCCGCGACCGCAATCACCCCTGTGTCTTCGCCTGGAGCATTGGCAACGAGATCCCCGAGCGGGCCGATCACCCGGGACTGGAGATCGCGCAGAGGCTCATCGATCACATCCGCCGGCTCGATGCCGGCCGGCCCGTGACGCAGGCCATCTGCGGTTTCTGGGACCACAAGGGCCGCGAGTGGACCGCCGCCGATCCCGCCTTCGCGCTGCTGGACATCGGAGGCTGCAACTACACATGGCGCGAGTACGAGAAGGACCACGAAAGGGCGCCGGACCGCGTGATCTGCGGGACCGAGTCGCATCCGCGGGACGCCTTCGAGAACTGGGAGGCCGTGGAGCGGCATCCGTACGTCATCGGGGACTTCGTGTGGACGGCCCTGGACTACCTGGGCGAGTCGGGCATCGGCCGCGCGTGGGTGGAGGGCGAGGAGCCGGGCGGATTCCTCGGCGCCTGGCCGTGGCACGTCGCCGGCTGCGGCGACCTCGACATCCTGGGCTTCCGCAAACCGCAGTCCCATTACCGCGAGGCCCTCTGGAGGCCGGACGTCCTGCACATCGCCGTGGCCCGCCCCCTTCCGCCGGGGAAGAGCGAGAAGGTGACGGACTGGGGCTGGCCGGCCGTCGAAAGCCACTGGACGTGGCCGGGACAGGAGGGGAAGACGCTGCAGGTGCACGTCTACTCCTCGTGCCGCCGGGTGGCGCTGATGCTCAACGGGCGGGAGATCGGGTCCGCGCCCACCACGAGGACCGAGCGGAACAGGGCGGTGTTTGACGTCCCGTACGAACCCGGCGAGCTGATGGTCGTGGGAGAGACCGCGGAAGGGCGGCAGAAGACGGTGACCCTGCACACGGCGGGTGCGCCGGTCGCCCTGCGCATACATCCCGAGCAGCCGGACATCCGGGCCAGCAAGGACGATCTCGGATACGCGACCGTCGAGGTCGTGGACGAGACCGGGACGCCGGTGCCGTACGCGCGGTCGAAGATCCGCCTGCGTCTCGAGGGCCCCGCCACGCTTGCGGCCCTGGCCAATGCCGATCCGACCGATCCCGCCGGCTACCAGGGCGCCGAGCGCGCCGCCTGGCATGGCGTCGTGCAGGCGATCGTGCGGCCCACCGGGCAACGCGGCGCGATCGTTCTGCACGCGGAAGCCGAGGGCCTGGAGGGGGCTAAGGCGAGAATCCGCGCGAGATGAAGTCGCAGTTGACGGCCTTCTCCACCAGGTCGAGGGGAAGATAGAAGTACTGGTTGGCCGCCTCGAATCCGATGCGGGAGTCGCGGGAGGCGAGGTCGTACAGGGCGATCGCCAGGCGCATCTCGTCCGCGGCGATGCGCTTGGCCTCCGCGATCAGCCGCGTTCGTTCCTCCGGGGAGGGCGGGTCGGTCGGGCGGAGGATTCGGTTGCGCGACGCCGTGAATCGGGCCTGGTTGGCGACACTCGCAAAATGAAGCCGCGCCGCGCGGGCGATGCGCAATTCCGCCTCGGCTTCCGCCCGCCGCCCGGCGGGCGCCGCCCTGACCGCGGCCTCGAGGTGGGGCAGCCCGGAGGCCCAGCCCCCGGCCACCTTGGAGAACTGCGCCGCCAGGACCTCCGCGGGGTAGGGACCGCGCCAGCCGTCCAGATCGTCGTAGGGGATGCCGGTCATGGTGGACTTGTAGCCGGTGGGGGCCGCATGGAGCAGGTTGGCGGGCCCCATCTGAACGGGGCAGCGGTAGATCACACCGGCGTCGAAGGGGTACTCCTGAAAGGCCGCCGAGAACGCGCTCCACGCGCGGCGCGCCTCCTGTGCGCCGGGGCCGAACCGCTCGCGGGCGACCGCCTCCAGCACGGCCTCCGCTGGCGGCGCCGGCCGGGCTTCGAACCGGCGGGCGATGTCGAGGTTCGGCGAGGGGTAGCCGCCGAGGCTCCAGCTCAGCATCAGGCCGTCCACGCCGCTGCGCGCCAGCCTCGAGCAGTGCTCCGCGACGAGATCCATCACGGGAAGATAGGGGACCGTGGAGAGCTCCCACGTGTTGTTGAGCTGGACCTTCGCGATCGTCTTCAGGCCCGCCTCGCGGGCGAGGGCCCAGTGCCGCGCCGCGCGCGGCCCCGGGCCGACGGCCGAGATCGCGTACTCGCCGACGGCCGAGGTCGTGCCGCCGCGCACGATCGGCGCGGACCACTCGCTGACCGACTGGAGCCAGACCGACTTCGGCAGACGCGCGATGGCGTCCGCGGACCACTCGTCCTTCCATCCCCAGTCCCAGGCAATCACCTCCGCCTTCGGGGCCGCCTTGTGCACCCCCGCCTCGATGGCCGAGAGGACCTCGGCAACGATCTCCGCGGGCGCCCGGTCCCGGCATCGCGCGCACCGGCCCTGCTGGTAATGCGAGGCGCAGCTGGTGAGGTTCTCGGAGGCGGTGATGGTGAACACGCCTCCCAGACCCGGCACGCGTTCGAAGACGAACGTCAGCGAGTCCGCGAGCCACCGGCGGACCTCGGGATGCGAGGTGCAGAAGGCGACGGCGTCGCCCTCGCGCACCCCCGCGAGATCGCGGCGTCCTGCCGCGTCGAAGAACGCGGCCGGCATGCCGCGCGGCTCGTTCATGTACAGGAACACGCGGATTCCGTGGCGGCCGGCCCTCTCGACGAGGGCGCGCAGGCTCTCCAGCCTCCGCTCGTGGCCTTCGCCGAATTCGGGAAAACGGGCGCTGGGCGCGAGCGTGCGCAGCGCGGTGTGCAGCCAGATGCCGCTGACCCCGGTGGCCGCGAGCCGCACGAGGAGGCCGTCGGGATACGGGTCCAGCTCGGGCCGCAACAGGGGATCGCCGAACGGCGCGAAATACGAGTAGATGTAGCGCAGACGCCCGGGCGCGGGCGGGGCGGGGGAGGAGGGGAGAGGGCGGCTCAGGGCGGCGATGAAACTGAAGCGGGGGTCCGCGGACTCGCCGGGGGTGTCGCCGAACGTCGCGCGCACGAACCGCCGGATCTCTTCCGCCCGCCTCCGCGCCGCCTCGTCCGGCGGCTCATACTGCAGAGGGGCGCACCTGGGCTTGAGCATGCCGAGCTTCTGGAACAGGAAGTCGTCCTCGCGGAGGCTGTGCTCGAGCTGCTCCGCCGGCATGTCGAGCAGGGCCAGAAGCTGCTCGTAGGGCAGCAGGTGCCAGTTGCGCCGGAGGATCGTGATGTAGCCGCGGGTCCGCCACTCCGGCGCGATGGCCCCCTGGGGCGGGAGTCCCATCGACGTCGCGACGCCCGCGATCTGCGATTCCGTCGCGCTGAGTACGCGGGCGAGCCTGTCGGCGGGCACCACCGGCCAGTTGCGCCAGACCGCCGCGTGCAGGCGATCGGGGAAGTGAGGAACGGGGACCGGCGCCGGGGCCGGGCCTTCCGGCAGGGCGGCGGCGACCGGCAGGGCGGCCATCAGCGTCAGGATGACCCTCCGGAGGGGTGCGACGCGCGCACAGCAGTCCGGGCAGGCGAGGCCGACGCGAGCGGGGGCTCTCATGGCGGGGATGATGCCGGCCATGACCGGGAAAGACAAGCAGGACGCGACCGCGAATCTGCCCCCATGCCCTCACGGGCACGCTGCGAACCGGTGGTGCCGGGGGCGACGCCGTTGGCCGGGGCGCCGCGCGGCGCCATCGACATTCCGGTGCCGCAGGTCCTTCCGTCGCGCCGGAGCGGCGTGGAGACGCGGGGGCAGCCATGCGTCCTCCCCGGGGAGCGGGTCTATCCCTCCTCGGAGGCCGCCAGCCGGTCGCGGATCAGCCTGTGGATGATGAAGTCCTCCCGCTCGCGCTCCTCGAGTTCGCCCGCGATGTACTTGATCGCGGCGCGGTGGTTCGGGATCAGGATCTTCGTCAGCGCGTTGCATCGCCGCTGCGTCCTGCGCAGCTCCCGCGCGAGACGCCGGACGGCGCTGTCGAGCTCCGCCAGTTCCGCCAGCAGCGGCACCAGCGCGGCGAACCGCTGCTGGGCGAGGTCGACGTTCGCCGAGGTGCCTCCGACCCCGAACGGGTGTCCCGGCGAGCCGAGGCGCGCGATGACCCTCGGCACGCGGACGCCCGCGACGTGCTGCGTTTCGACGATCACGTGGTGGTCCGCCCTCACCCCGAGCGACGCCGCGTCCAGGGCCTGCGAACCGATGTCGAGCGTCGCCTCGCGCAGGGCGGCGAAGGCGGGGCCGAGGGCCTCGGCGACGCGCCGTTCGAGTTCGTCGGCGCGGGCGATGCGGCGCATGAGCTCCAGCACCAGGATCTGCCGCTTCTCCTCGAGGAGATCGTAGCCCTCTTCCGCGAACTCGAGCCGCCCGCGCAGCAGGAGCAGGTTCGTCTTCGTCGGCGCCACGTTGAGCTTGGGCATGGGCGGCTCCCGCGGCTAGGGGGTGGCGGGCGGCGGGGCGGCGGAGCTGCCGCCCGACGGGGTGACGGGGGGGGGCGCGGCGGGGCGGTAGTGCACTTCGGCGAGCGCGTCGCTGACCCGGTGCAGCTCGTCGCGCGGGAGCATGGAGAGCACTTCCCACCCGCGGTCGAGCGTGGTCTCGATCGTGCGGTTCTCGTTCTCCGCCTGGCTGAGGAACCGCGATTCCAGCGCCTCGCCGAACCTCAGGTACACCTTGTCCAGCGGGGTCAGTTCCTCCTCGCCGATCACGTCGACCAGTCCGCGCACGCGCTTGACGTAGGCGTAGCTGGCGAACAACTGACTCGCGAGCGCGGGATGATCCTCGCGGGTGTAGCCGGCCCCCACGCCGTCCTTCATCAGGCGCGACAGGCTCGGCAGGCCGGCGATCGGCGGGTACACGCCGCGCTGGAAGAGATCGCGGTCCAGCACGATCTGCCCCTCGGTGATGTAGCCGGTGAGGTCGGGCACGGGATGGGTGATATCGTCGGCGGGCATGGTCAGAATCGCCATCTGCGTGATCGAGCCGGGCGAGCCCTCGATGCGCCCGGCGCGTTCGTACAGGCTGGCGAGGTCGGAGTAGAGATACCCGGGGTAGCCTTTGCGGCCGGGGATCTCGCCCTGGGCGGTGCCGACCTCGCGGAGGCTCTCGCAGTAATTCGTCATGTCCGTCATCAGGACGAGCACGTGCCGGCCGCAGTCGAAGGCGAGGTGCTCGGCCGCCGTCAGCGCCACGCGGGGGGTCAGGAGGCGTTCGACGCTCGGGGCGTCGGCCAGCGACAGGAACATCGCCACGCGCCCGAGGGCGCCCGACTCCTCGAAGGTGCGGACGAAGAACTCCGCGACATCGTGTTTCACGCCCATGGCGGCGAAGACGATCGAGAACGCCTCGTCCTGGTCCCGCAGGCGCGCCTGCCGGACGATCTGGGCGGCCACGCGGTCATGGGGCAGGCCGCTGCCGGAGAAGATCGGGAGTTTCTGCCCCCGGACCAGGGCGTTCATGCCGTCGATCGCCGACAGCCCCGTCTGGATGAACTCCCGCGGGTACTGGCGGGCGAAGGGGTTGATCGCAAGTCCGTTGATGTCGCGCCGGTCGGCGGAAAGCGGAGGAGCGCCGCCGTCGAGCGGACGCCCGAGGCCGTCGAAGACGCGTCCCAGCATCGCGCGCGACACCGGCAGGAGGAAACTCTCGCCCAGGAAACGGGTGCGCAGCGTCCGGGTGGAAAGGCCCGACGTCCCTTCGAGGACTTGGATGACCGCCAGGCGGTCGGAGACGTCGAGCACCCGCCCCATGCGCGGCCGCCCCTCCGAACCGACGATCTCGACCATCTCATCGAAGCCCACGTCGCGGACGCGCTCGACGACGACCAGGGGGCCGTCGATGCGGGCGGCCCCGACGTACTCCAGCCCGCGGTCCTCGACGTCGAAACGCGCGTCGGTCATGCCCCGCCTCCCTCCGGTCCCGGATCGAGCGCCAGCGCGTCCATCTCCTCGCCGACCTGCCGCTCCAGGTCCGCCAGCCCCTGAAGCTCGTCGTTGCCGAAGATCTCCTTGGCCCGGAGGACCCGCGGCATGCAGGGCAGGCCCCGCAGGCGCGCCACGGCCCGTCCGCCCTGGATCAGGTCCCGGCCCCGGCGGTAGAGCGTCAGCATGATGCGCAGGAGGAGGATCTGCCGCTCCGGCGTGGCGTACATGTCCTTCGGGTCATACGCGTTCTGTGCCAGGAATCCGTCCCGGAGGATCTCGGCGACGAACAGGATCCACCGCTGCGAGTCGGGCAGGGCGTCCGGGCCGACCAGTTTCACGATCTGCTGAAGCCGTTCCTCGCGCTGAAGGAGGGTCAGCGCCTCGGTGCGCAGTTCCGCCCAGTCCGGCGCCCGCTTCTCCCACCACGCGCCGACGTCGGCCGCGTATTCCGAGTAGGAATGAAGCCAGTGGATCGCCGGGTAGTGCCGCGCGTTGGCCAGGTCTGTGTCCAGCGCCCAGAAGCAGCGGATGAAGCGCCGGGTGTGCTGTGTAACGGGTTCGGAGAAGTCGCCGCCGGGCGGGCTGACGGCGCCGACGATGCTGACCGAGCCGCGCTCGCCGGCGAGCGTGGTCACCGCGCCGCCGCGCTCATAGAACTGCGCCAGCCGCGAGGGCAGCGTGGCCGGGAATCCCTCCTCGGCCGGCATCTCCTCCAGCCGGGCGGCGAGTTCCCGCAGGGCCTCGGCCCACCGGCTGGTGGAGTCGGCGAAGACGGCGACGTTCAATCCCTGGTCGCGGTAGTACTCCGCGAGCGTGATGCCCGTGTAGATGGAGACCTCGCGGGCGGCGACGGGCATGTTGGAGGTGTTGGCGATCAGGATCGTCCGCTCCATCAGCGGCCTTCCGGAGCGCGGGTCCTTCAGGGCGGGGAATCCGCGCAGCACCTCGGTCATTTCGTTGCCGCGTTCGCCGCAGCCGATGAAGACGATGATCTCGGCGTCCGACCACTTGGCGAGCTGGTGCTGGGCGATGGTCTTGCCCGTGCCGAAGCCGCCCGGAATGGCGGCGGCGCCTCCCTTGCCGAGGGGAAAGAACATGTCCACCACGCGCTGGCCGGTGAGCAGCGGTTCGCTGATGCGCAGACGCTCGCGAATGGGCCGCGGCACGCGCACCGGCCACGGTTGCAGGAGCGTCACGGGACGGGGACCGGACGCCGTATCGACGATCGCCACCGTGTCCCGCAGCGTGTATTCGCCCGGCGGCGCCACGGAACGCAGGGTGCCGGAGAGGTCCGGCGGCAGCAGGACACGGTGGCGCACGAGCGGTGTCTCCTGCACCTGCCCGACGGCCTGTCCGGGGACGGCGGCCTCGCCGGGATGGAGCAGCGGTTCGAACGCCCAGCGTCGCGCGGTGTCCAGCGGTTCCACCTTCTCCCCGCGGCGGATCCAGGCGCCGCTGTGCGCCAGGATGCCGGGCAGCGGGCGCTGGATGCCGTCGTAGATGCTGCCGATCAGCCCGGGCCCGAGCCACACGGAGAGCGGGGCGCCGGTCCGCTGCACCGGGGCGCCGGGCCTGAGGAGGGTGGTGTTCTCGTACACCTGGATCGTGGCGAGGTCGCCGATCAGGCGCACCACCTCGCCCACCAGGCCCAGCTCGCCGACCCGCACGACCTCGTACATCTGCGCCCCGGCGAGCCCGCTCGCGGTCACCACGGGGCCGCTGATGCGCCGCACCACGGGCGTCGTGCCCTCGGGGGGGGTCACGCGGCGCCTCCCCCGGACTCGGTGGTGTGAATCAACCCCGCGCGGACGGCCAGACAGCGCCGCAGACCGGGCCACATGCGTTCGAGCCGCGACAGAAGCCGGTTGTCCCACGTCCGCCGGCCCTCCGCGTCCTGCACCACGAGCCCCGCTTCCGTGATCGAGGGATCCCAGGTCAGCGTCAGGTCGAGCGTCCCGCGGCCGGCCCGGCGGAGGATCTCGGGGGCGATCTCCTCGCCGAGCGATTCGCGGTCGGCCGCCGGAAGACGGAGCACGAAGCCTCTGCCCTCCATGCGGCCGAGGGCTTCGGCGGCCAGGGCGATGATGGCTTCCCGGTAGTCGAACCCTTCCCGGACGAGGAGGCGGCGCCGTATCTCGTCGTGGAAGCGGGTGAGGAGGAACTCCATTCGGGCCGCGCGCAGGCGGGTGGCCTCGACGGCCACGGTCTCCAGGATCCGCTCCGCCCGCCGCGCCGCCTCCTTCCGGGCCCGGTCCACGTGTTCCTGGCGCGCCGCCTCGGCGTCGGCGGCGGCCTGATCCGCCCGGGCGCGCGCTTCCTCCCGCGCCCGCTGCAGCATCCCGTCCGCGCGCCGGCGCGCTTCGTCGAGGATCTCCGTTCGCAGGATGTCGGGGGACGGGTGGGTGGATGGGGTCACGGCGTTCTACTCCCCCTGTCCCAGCGGGATGCCCACGGCCTCCTGGGCGATGCGGCGGAGGGCGCGGTGGCCGGCGCGGGAGCCCCCCGGGCCGGGGATTTCGACGACCAGCGGCCGCGCGCGTTCGTGGCGAAGCGCCTCCACCCGTGCGCGGATCGACTCGGCGACGTCCTGCGTGAGCACGATCAGGCCGCAGTCCGCCCGCCCGGCGGCCTCCGCCACGGCGGCCTCCGCCGCGGCGGCCGAGTCGACCGCGCGGCCCTCGATCCCTGCGATCCGGAAGCCCCGGACGGTATCCTCATCCGCGATGCAGTAGAGTCTCACCGTCTGTCCCGTTCCCCCCGTGCCGCCTTCTACATCTTCTGCACCAGCATCATCGCGATCGCGAAGCCGAGCACGGCCAGCCCTTCCGCCAGGGCCACGTACACGAGGCTGCGGGTCAGCAGCTCGGGTTTCTCCGCGGCGGCGCCGAGCGCCGCCGAACCGATTCGCGCGACCGCGTAGCTCGCTCCTATCACGCTGCCGACCATGACGAGGGCCGCGGTGAGACCGACACCGATCGTCCGGTACGTGTCGGTCGGCACCTGGGAAATGCCCCCCTCCGCCCCTGACACCTGGGCCAGGGCCGTTGAACAGGCGACCGCGCCCCCGATCGCCGCCCACCCGATTGTCCAGCGCGACAGCCTCATCGTCTTCACTCCTTCACGCTCCGGCGCTCCGCGTCCACCCCGCCGTTCGCGGGCGACCCGCGCCAGCGGACGCCCGTCAGGGCGGGACTCTATCCCACTCCCGGAAGCCATGGCAAGCGGACCCGCACGGGCCATTCATGTCACGCGCGTGCGCGGTCCGCGAGCCGGAAGGGACGGAACGGCCGCCCGCTTCCGGGAAGAAACTTGCCGAAGAACTCGTAGTACTCGAGACGCAGGGCCTGGATCGCGGCGACGACGCCTTCGAGCAGAAGGGCGGCGGCATTGCCGAGCACGATGACCACCACGGCCAGCGCGCGGTTGCCGCCGGAGACTCGCTCCACTTCGACGGCCAGCGCGAAGGTGGCAACCAGGAGGGCCGAATGGCTCATGGCGTAAGCGGCGAGACGGACGAAACTGACGGTGTTGGCGAGGAACGCCAGGACGGCCTCGAACGCCTCCATGACCGATTCCATCACGCCCGCCACGAATCCTCCCCCGCCGGGGGGGCCTTCGGCTCGACGAGGGCGCAGCACGCGATGCAGGGGTTCCTTCAGCAGCCAGCCCAGGGCGGGCAGCACGAGGCACCCTCCGATGACCCACCCCGTAAGGTCGCGCGCGCGCAGGGCCTCGCCATGGGTGACCAGCACCAGCGCGCCCCAGTAGAAGAGCAGGCCGAACAGGCCCGACCGGCCGAGCAGTCCCCCCAGGAAGTCGCGATGCCGCAGGCGGTTGACGACGTTCAGCAACAGGCCGAGACTGATCATCCCCACGCCGAAGCCGATGGCGAGCTTCATCAACCCCATCGGATCGCCCCCGAGGGGATCGCGCCACAGGGCCAGGCGCCGTCCGGCCTCCAACCCGAAGTAGCTGCCGTAGATCACGCCGAAGAAAATCGAGGAGCATCCGGCGCAGCAGACGAGGAGCCCCGCGTCGCGCCCGCGCGGGGAGCGGGCCGCGAAGCGGAGGGCAAGGCCGGCCAGCGCGACCAGGGCGCCGTGACCCGCATCGCCGAACATCATGCCGAACATCGCGACGTAGCTGATGGCCACGAAGAGGGTGGGCTCCAGGTCGCGGTACAGCGGGAGGCCATAGCTCGAGACGAGGGCCTCGAACGGGCGAAGCCACGGCGGCGGCCGGAGAAGGATCGGGATCTGCTCCTCCGGTTCGTCCTCCGGATCAGATGCCTCGCAGGCGCACCGGCCGCCGGTGATCTCATTCAGGCGCCGCTCGATCACGGCGACATCCTCGGCGGCGCTCCACCCCATCAGCAGCACCGCCTCCTCCGTCCGGGGGCAGTACTGCTCCGCTTCCAGCAGCGACCGTTCCACCGCGGCCCACCGTTCGATCCGGGCCAGCGGCTCCGCCGATTCAACGGCATGCTCGTGAAGCTCCCCCTCCACGCGCGCGCACTCCGCGGCCGTCCGATCCCGTTCGGATCCGTCGCCGCCGGCCGCCCGGCCTTCGGTCGGAGCGGCAGGAGACGGAAGGCGGGCGCCGTGCACGTCCTCCGGTCGGAAGCCCGCCTTGCGCAGGGCGCGGTCGAGCGCGGCGCGATGACGCTGCATCGCCACGGCCACCAGGAGGAGCCGCTGTTCCGGCGGGGTGTGCAGCGGAAGGAGCAGGGCGCGATCGCCGAGGTCCGACCGGGCCTTGTCGAGGTTCTCGGCCGGGAGCGTGCCGGTGACGAAATGCAGGAAGGGAGATCGGGCCATTGCATCCAGGGGCGGATCGAACGCGGGAGGCCGGCCCGGCTCTTCGCGGAGCGACGCCGCGCGGCTCCACTCCTGGAGGAGAAGCTGTCGCATCCGGACCAGCTCGGCGGTGCGCGCCTCCATCCGCCCCAGCAGCTCCTCGGCCGCATCGGGGGTCATGTCCGCCGGGGTCGCGGCGGCCTCCGCCGGGGGCGGAGCCAGCGTCCGGCGGATCTCCGCGGCACGGGCCAGGATGCGGGCGCAACGGGCCAGCTCGCGGCCGCGATCGGGGGCGGGCAGGGGCGCGGTGTCGGGACCGGGCGGCGTGCGCAGGAGTTGAACGGCCCCGAGCTCGCCCAGGCCGCGAAGCACCGCCCGCTCGTCGCGCGCGAGCACGACCACGCTCAGCCGCTTCATGGGCACCGGTCTAAACACGGCTGCCTCCCTCCACATGTCGCGGCAACAGCCTGGCGCGGATCGGATCGCCGGGCACGCCGAGACGGATCCCCTCGGACACCGTGATCAGATTGGCGACCTCCATGCGGCGTATGCCGATGTAGCCGGCCACCGCCCCCAGCGACATGTGGCCCCGGCGGAAGGCGGCGTTGGCCAGGCGCAGGAAGCGGTTGCACGCCAGCGCGTCCAACACGGCGGGGTCGACGGTGCGCCCGCCCGCCGGCAATGCGGCCGAGACCGGCACGATGTCGATCACGCGCCGGACGGCCAGGTCCGCCACCTCCGCCAGGTCCGTCGCGTGGAGCATCGTCGTGAACCGGTCGACCGACAGGCCGCTGCCCGCGACGTGGAGGGGCAGAAGCGTGTTGGGCTCCAGGCCGCGCTGAAACCGGCCGCGCACGACGATCTGGAGATGGAAGATGTCGACCTCCTGGCGGATCATGGGCCGGATATCCGACCGGTCCCCGTCCGGCAGCGCGTCGACCCGTCTCAGCAGGTCCTCGAAGTAGGCGCGGTCGAGCACGGCCTCGTAGAAGAACGGTTCCGTCGTCTCCCCGAGGGCGGTGACCGCCTCGGCCAACGTGGCCTGGAAAACGCCCCGCGGCATCCGTTCGACGAACTCCCGGAGTGTCACCGCCGTCCCGAGAGCCTCGACGTCCACCGCCAGTCCGCGGGGGAGGAGGGCGAGATGCCGGCGCGGAGGGTCCAGCGGCGTGCGAGCCAGCAGACCGCGCAGAAGGGCCTTGAGATTCTCGACCTGGAACCGGGTCAGCATCCAGGCGACCAGTGCGGCCCCCCGGCCCTGGAGCCGCGCGAGGCAGTCGGAGATCTCGCGGATCAAGTCCTGGACCAGCCGGCGCTGCAGGTCCACCGCGTCGCGGATCGACTCGTCCAGTCGGATCGCGCGGGCCAGGTCGGAGATGGATGACAACCGGCAGACGGGATCCAACCGCTCATGCTCCATGACCCGGCTGCGTCGTGCATGCAGACGGGCGGCAAGATTCAGCAGATCGCCTGGCATCACCGTCGACACGGCGCAGCGCCTCACTCCCCTCCGGTTTGGCCGCAGACGTGGCGTACGGCGGCGTCGATCAAGCCCTGCCGCACGGCGCTATCCACGCCGACTTCGGCCTCGATGGCCGCGCTCGCATGCGCCAGCCGCTCGCGTTTGATCCGCAGGGCTTCGCGGGTCGCGGTCTCCACGACCTCCTCCGCCTCACGCCGGGCGTCGCGGCGCGACCGTGCGGCGAGCTCCTGCGCCGCATGCCGGGCATCGGCGGCGATCCGGTCGGCCTCGACGCGCGCCGCATCGACTATCCGTCGCGCTTCGCTCTCGGCGTCCACCAACTTGCGGATGACGTCGCGCATCGCGTCCTCCACGACGGGCCGGGGCGCGGCCCCCGCCCATCCAACGTCCTTCCACACAACTGCTCCCGCCGGGACGCAAGGTCAAGCGCGAAGCGCGACCGGTCGGCCGCCGAACGGCGACCGCCGGGCGGGAATCGGCAGGGTCCGGCCGAAGGACAGCACGCCGATGCGCAGGAGGTCTCCGTGAAGTCTCTCCGTGGAAGGGTCCGCGGGGCAATCTCAGAAGGCGGCGCGGTTGCACGGAGGAGCGGAAGCGGCGGCGCCGAGGCGTTGAACGACCAGGACGAGTGGTTGCGGCTCGCCGCCGTAGGCGTATGATGGGCCCGCCGATGGACGCGGGGATCGCCGCCGGCATCGGTGTCGGTTCCGCCCTGTCGAGGGCCGAGTCGCGACCGGGGAGCGGGTGGGTTGTGAGCGAACGCGCGGGGTCGTGAGACCGTGGGGGAAGGCCATGCACATCCTGTTCATGGGTGGGACGGGCAACATATCGCAGGACTGCGCGCTTCTGCTGGCGGAGCGGGGACACCGGGTCAGCGTGTTGACCCGGGGACGCCGCCCCCTGCTGCCGGAGATGCACGCGCTGACCGCCGACCGGCATGACGCGGACGCCATCCGGCGGGCGGTGTCGGACAGCTGGCCGGAGGTCGTCATCAACTTCCTCGGCTTCACGCCGGGGGACGTGGAGCTGGACCACGCCGTCTTCAGCGGGCACATCCGCCAGTACCTCTACATCAGTTCGGCGACGGTGTACGCCAAGCCCAACCGGTGTCTGCCCCTCACGGAGGATTCGCCGCGCGGGAATCCGTTCTCGCCCTACGCCCAGCAGAAGCAGGCCTGCGAGGACTGGCTGATGGAGAAGTTCCGGCGCGAACGGTTTCCCGTGACGATCATCCGTCCGTCGCACACGTACAGCCGGCGGTGGATTCCCAATCCCGTCAAGAGCGACAACTACACCCTCGCGGCGCGCATGGAGAACCGGCAGCCCGTCTTCGTCCATGGCGACGGCCAGGGCCTGTGGACCCTGACGGCGACCACCGACTTCGCCGTCGGCCTGGCCGGATTGACCGGCCGGACGGATGCGGCGGGCGAGTGTTTCCACATCACCAGCGACGAGGTGCTGACCTGGAACCAGATCTACGCGGAGATCGCACGGGCCGCCGGCGTGAACGACCCGGAGATCCTGCGGGTTCCGGTCTGGTTCATCTGCCGTCAGCGGCCGGAGACGATCGCCTCGCTGCCGGGCGACAAGGCGGAGAACGCGGTCTTCGACAACGGGAAGATCAAACGCTGGGTGCCGGCGTTCTCCTGCCGCAAGTGCTTTCGCGACGGCATCACCGAGGCCGTGCGATGGTACGGCGAGGACCCCGCCCGCCGCCGCGTCGACCCCGCCGTCGACGAGGTCTTCGAGACCATCTGCGCGGCGTGGAAGGAACGCGGGGGATGAACAATGGCGGAGGTGAATGGGAGTCGAACCCACCCGCCCCGGAAATCGAGGCACAACGGTTTTGAAGACCGCGAGGGCCACCGGGCCCCAGTCACCTCCGCGGGACTTCACCTTCCGCCGCGCGACATCCTAACGCCTGCCCGGGCATTATGCACGCCTCGATCCGTGAGGCCGGTTCTTCGGGGGCCGGCGCGCCGAAGAAAGACGCAGAAAGCACGTTGCAATCTTACAGATGTAGGATTATAAATCTTACAAGCGTAGGAAGTGAGGACATGAATGGCGGCAAGTCAGCGATCTCACGGCGCGGCACCCGGGGGCGCGATCCGGCGGCGGATGCCGGAGTGCCCAGGATATCGGACGCCGAATGGACCGTGATGCGGGTGGTGTGGGGCGGGGGGCGGATGACGGCCAACCGGGTCGTGGAGCTGCTGGACGGACAGGCGGACTGGAAGCCCAAGACGATCCATACGCTGCTGAGGCGGCTGGTTCAGAAGGGGGCGTTGGGATTCAGCAAGACCGGCCGCGAGTATGAGTACTTCCCGCTAATCGGCGCCCAGGACTGCGAGCGGGCCGCCAGCCGGTCCTTCCTGAGGCGCGTCTTCGGCGGACGGCTGGTGCCCCTCCTGGCCTGTTTTCTGGAACAGGAATCGCTGACCGAACGGGAAATCGACGAGATGAAGCGCATGCTGGAGGCGGGCAGGAAGTGAGCGCCGCGGCCATATCCGGCGGGGTGGGGGCGCTGTTCGAGTGGGCCCTGCGCACGTCGGTGCACGCCGGCATTCTCGTTGGGCTCGTCTGGACGGTGCAGCGCCTCGCCGGCCGGACGCTGGCCCCGCGGTGGCACTACGCGCTCGGCGGGCTGGTGGTGCTGCGGTTCCTTGCCCCGGCGGTTCCCGAGAGCCGGTGGAGTCTCCTCAACTTGGTTGCCTGCGAATGGACGGCGTGCGTGGCGCGTGACCGGCTGGATCATGGGGTGACGCCGCCGGACGCGAGGGGCGCGGCGAACGCGCTCGCGTTCGCCGCGGAGGCGTCGTGGCCTCCCGTGCGCGGGGGCGATGGCGAAGCGCCGGTTTCCGGCGCAGGCCGCGGGGCGTCTCCGTCGGCTTCCACTGGCGACGAGACCACGGCCGACATGAGGCGTGCTGTGTTCGCCCGTCTTCTGACCGCGACGCCGCGCGACGCCGTTCGGGTGAGGCCGCCGTCAGGGCCGGTTGCCGTGTCCGCTGCGCCTCCGCGGTCGCCGAAGGGCGCTTTCGCTTCTCCTGCCGTCTTCCTCGGCCGTCTGAAGTGGATCTGGCTTCTGGGCGCGGCGGCGGTGGTCCTCCATGCCCTGGTGCGGCATCGGTCGTTGTCGCGCTGGGCGGGGCGGCAGGAAGAGGTTGAAGATCCGCGACTGCGGGAGGCCGTCAAGCGGGCGGGGCGGGCCATGGGGGTGGCGCGCCGCGTTCCGGTGCTCGTCGCGCCCTTCCTGAGCACCGCCGCCGTCTTCGGCTGGTCCCGTCCGCGGCTGTTGATCCCTCCGGCGATGCTCGAGGCGATGAGCGTTTTGGAACTGAGCATGGTTCTCCTGCACGAGATGGCCCACATCCGGCGCGCGGATGCCCTCGTGAACTGGGTGATCACGGCCGTGCAGGCGATCCACTGGTTCAATCCCCTGGCCTGGCGGGCCATGAAGCGGTTCCGCGCCGACCGCGAGATGGTGTGTGACGAGATGGCCTTGAGGCACGTGTCGGGAGATGAGCGGACGCTGTACGGCGCCACGCTGGTCAAGCTGCTGTCGCTCTTCTCGCGGATGGGAATACCGGCGAGTCTGGTGCCGGTGCTCGAAGGCAAGCAACACATAAAGAGGAGAATCCAGATGATCACGAATCCACGACGGATGAGCCGTGTCGCACAGGCCGGGGCGGGCGCGCTGCTGGCGGGGCTCTTCTGCGTCGCGTTCACCGGGGCCGTGGCCCAGGAGGGCGCGGATCGAAAGGGGCCTCGGGAGCCCGGCGTCGCGGCCGAACGGGCGGAGCGCGGCGACCGCGAGCGGGCGGCGCCGGAGGCGGAGTTCGCGGCCATGGAGCGGCGCCTGGAGGACCTCAAGGGCCGCATCCGAGCCCTGGCTGAGCAAGGGAAGAAGGAGGAGGCGGAGGCGGCGGAGCGGGAGGCCCGCGAGATCGCCCAGCGACTGGAGATCATGCGGGTGGAGCGCCGCGAGCGTCAGGCCGGCCGGGCCTACGCAGGCGAAATCGAGCGTGAGCGCCGGGCGCTGGCGGAGCGCGCGCAGGGACTCGAGAGGAAGTTGCAGGAATTGCGGGGGCAGGAAGGCCCCGACGCGGAAGCGGCTCGCCGCAAGATCGAAGATGCCCTCCGCGGTGTGCATGAACGGCTTGAGCAGATGGAGGGCGGCCCGCGGGGAGACCGGCCGGTCGGCGATCGCGCGGAGATCGAGCGGCGGCTGCATCACATGCGCGAGGCGGGCCGGAACCTGATGGTAGCGGGCATGGAGGACGCCGCCCGCCGGATCATGGAGGAGGCCGACGAGATGGAGCGCCACTCCCGCGGACCGGAGGGCGCCCGCGACCGCCCGGCGCGCATGCCCCAGCAGGAGGCCCTGCAACGGCACGTGGAGGAACTGACCGGCGTCGTGCAGGACCTCCGCCGGGAGGTGGAGAATCTCCGCCAGCAGGTGCGGGAGATGAAGGAAAGCGTGCGGTAGCGGCCGGGTCAGACGGCGCTGACCTTTCCCCGACTCGGCTCCCGGCCCTCTCTGCGCCTTCGGTTCAGCGTGAGATCGGTTTGCGGCTCGCCGCCTCGGGCGCGCGGCGCGGGAAGGGGATTCTGATGACCGGCGGTCCGTGGTACGATGACCGCCGATGAGCGCGGCGGGCGTGGAGCAGGAGAAGGCCAAGGCATGGGCGGAGATTCTCCGCCTGCCCAATCTGTTCACCGTGCCCGGCGATCCCCTTGCCGGCGCCCTGCTGGCGGGCGCCGCGGGAGAAGGCGATGCGCTGCGAACGGCGCTCTGCGCGGCCGCGTCGCTGGGGATGTACGCGGCGGGGCTTCTGTTCAACGACGTCGCGGACCTGGAAGAGGACCGCCGCGATCGCCCCGCGCGTCCGCTGCCGTCGGGCCGTATCGCCCTGCGAGCCGCGATGCGCGCGGGATCGCTGGCCATGGCTTCCGCGATGGCACTGTACTGGACCGCCGGCGTCCGTGCGGGCGCGGCGGGGACGGCACTGGCGTGCAACATCCTCGCCTACAACTTCCTCCTCAAGCGATCGGTTTTCGGACCCGTGGTCATGGGCCTGTGTCGCGGGATGAGCGTCCTCGCGGGCTCGCTGGCGATTGCGGCGCCGATTCCGCGGGCCTGCTGGGTGGCGGCGGGCGCGATCGCGCTCTTCGTGTCCGGGGTGAGTTTCTACGCCCGCGGGGAAACCCGCTCGCCGGGACGGCCGGCGAGAGTGGGGGTGTTGCTGGGGCTGATACCGCTCGTCCAGGCCGGATTGATCCTCGCCTATCGTCGGGATGCCGCCGGGTGGACTTGCGCGACCATCCTGCTCCTCCTCGCCCTGGCCAGCCGCGTCCTGCGCCACCGCTATGCAGCTAGTTGAGCCTCGCCTGCCAGGAATTCTGCTGCCGCAGGACCATCCTGCGGCGGTTCCCGCTGTCCGCGCCGCGCATCGTACACTCCGCCTGGGCCTGGCGAATCAGTACGAGGCAGAAGTCGATCCCGATAGCGATAGCGATTGGGATGAAGAGAAGCCCCAACGACCGGCAGGTGGCGACGGGGAACCCGTGCCACAGCCGTAACGACGTTGCACGTAAGGGTTCGCCGTTGCCAAGGGCGGCGGAACCATCTCAGAAGGCGGCGCGGTTGCACGGAGGAACGGACGATTGAAGTGAGAGCATTGAGCGGCCCGGACCGTTGGGTTGCGGCTCGCCGCCTTGGCAACGATCGCGGTGACTTCCGCCTTCCCCCCTGTCCGGAGGGATTGGTATACTGAAGGCAGGATGACAACGACCGAGGTCACCATTACGCCGCCCCTGACCGAAGCGCAAGCCCGCGCCCTGGCGGTGGGGACCGAGGTGCGCGTCGAGGGGGTCATCTATGCGGCGCGCGATGCCGCCCACGCCCGCATGAGGGCGGCGCTGGACCGCGGGGAGCCGTTGCCCTTCGATATTCGCGGCGCGATCCTGTACTACGTCGGTCCCTCCCCGGGCGCGCCGGGGCAGGTCGTGGGGGCGGCGGGTCCGACGACCAGTGCGCGCATGGATGTGTTCACGCTCCGCTTGATCGAGGCGGGGCTCCGCGGGATGATCGGTAAGGGCGAGCGATCCGCGCCGGTGGTCGAGGCCATGCGCCGATGGGGCGCGGTGTACTTCGCCGCCACCGGCGGCGCGGGCGCCCTCCTCGGCCGCACGATCGTGAAGGCGGACGTCGTGGCCTTCGAGGACCTGGGGCCGGAAGCGGTGCGCCGGCTGGTGGTCATCGGTTTTCCGGCCATCGTCGCGCAGGACGCGGAAGGCCGTTCGCTGTACAGGCATTGAGACGCCATGGACTTCGCATCCGAACGGCACTGGGAACGGATCCGCGACGCGGCGGAGAAGGTGGTGGACCGCATCCTCGCCGCGCTGCCGCCCGAGCTGCGATGCCGCGCCGAGGAGATCCCGGTCGCCTACGACACCGAGCCGTCGGAGGACATCCTGGCCGAGGGATACGAACCGGATCTGCTCGGGCTGTTCGTCGGCCGCGACCATGCCGACCTCGACGGCGATCCGCTTCCCCCGGAGATCGTGCTGTTCCTGGAGAACATCTGGGACTACGCGAACGGCCACATGACCAAGTTCCGCGTCGAGGTCCGTCGCACCTACCTGCATGAACTCGGACACTACCTCGGCCTGAACGAGGAAGACCTTGGCCTCCGGGATCTCGACTGAGCCGTCAGCGGCTCGATCGGAGCTTCTGGACGGTGTGGGCCGCGGGGGAGGTCGTCCGGCGGCGCGCCTCGTCCCACCCCTTCATCTCCTCGATCGTCTCGAACAAGGCCACGCAGGCGGTCTCGTAGTCCACCCCGGCCAGCTCCACGATCAGGCGGGTGCTGCGGTCGATCAGTTTCTTGTTCGACGCGTCGACGTGCGCCATCCAATTGCTGTCCAAACGCCCCATCTTGCCCATCGTGGCCGACGAGACGTTGTTCAGCACGAGCTTCAGCGCCAGGTGCGAGGACAGGCTGAGCGGCGTCGGGGGGACGTCCACGTCGACGTGAAAGAGCCCGCCCGGCCAGCCGCGCGGCGCGCGGCGCCCGATCACCCAGGCCGACCGCGCCTCAAACGGCTTGGCCGCGACGGCGAAGGCGCGACTCCACGCGTCCGACGCCCCGGCGTCGAGCCGGGCCGCCTCCTCGCCCGCGAGCACGGCCACCGCCACGTTGGGGCGGACCTCCGTGCGCGAGGCATCCGGCTCGTTGCCGATGAGGTAGGTGTGCACCCGCTTCAGGCCGATCTGCGGTGGGTTGGCGACGATCCGGTCCGGCGCCTTCAGCCGCGCGTAGGTCTCCGCCGTCCACTCCAGGCAGCGGGGCGCGTGCTCGACCAGCCGGAGCCACGCCTCCGGCGTCGGACGCAGCGGATCCTTCACGAAGGCCCACGACGCGGGGGCGTTCGTCTCCAGGGTGCTGCGGAACGGCGGGATCTTGAACGTCGGCGACCGCTCGGTCGTGTCGGTGAAGATGTCGATCTGGCAGGCGTCGGCGAAATAGGTGACCCGCCCCTGACGGCGGTAGAGATCGGCCTCGCTGTCGACCATCTTCGCCAGCACCGCGATGTTCGGGTCGGCGCGGATCTGCTCCAGCAACGTCTCGAACCGCGCGAGCGCCTTCTCCGGCGCCAGGTCACCCAGGTCCAACGCCTTCAGTTGCCCGGCCGTCAACCGGGCCTTCAGGTGGTCGGCCATCGCCGCTTCGAACGCCGCGCCCGCCACCAGCATCTCGATCGTGGTCGCCTGCATGCGGGTCGAACCCGCGACGGCCATCGGCCCCGTGCAGAGCACCAGCTTGGTCACCGCATCGTTCTCGATCACGCGGCGGCAACGCTCCAGGTTCTTGGCCAGCAGTTCCGGGGGGTTGTTGAAGAGGAAGAACACCTTCGCGCGGACGTCCACGCCGCGCAGAATCGTCCCGATGACCGAGGAGGTTTCTCCGCCCTCGGAGATCGCCACGACCACGTCGTCCTCCTTCGCGCCGGCCTCTTCCATCTGGTGGTAGCCGAAGGCGATGAAGTCCTCGAAGCTCTCCACCGCACGGATCAGCGCGAAATCCCCGCCGGTCATCACCGCGTAGGTCCGTTCCGCCATGTCCCCGCACGCGTCCTTGAGGTCGGGGTGCTTCTCGAGCGTCTCGCGCCAGTAGCGGCGGTGGGCGGCGTCGAGCAGGATCGCGAGCCGGCCGGTGGCGCCGCACCCGCTGAAGTAGATCCTCCTGCGGTGGTCGAGCGCCGTCTTGATGGCCGACCGCAGCTGGGCGAACTCGGGGGAGGCGAGGACCTTCCTCGCAACGGGAGGGATGTCCTCGTCCACGGTCAGCAGCATGCGGACGCCCCGGGCCGTCTCCGCCTGCAGGGCCTGCGAGAGACCGCGCGTCTTCGGGTGCGACTGCTCGGTCGGCAGGTAGCCCAGGTGGAACTGCTTTTCGTTCTGGATGAAATGCATGGCCTGCGCGCGCGGCGTATCCTGCGCCTGCGCATTCAGGAGATTAACAACGGCGAGCACTGTCATTACAACGACATTTCTCATGACCGGCCTTTCTGATCTCCATCGCATTCGTGCGGCGGACACCTGTTCAGGTTCTCCTTCAGGCTGAAACCGTATAATACAGGATGCCGCGTTCGACAACGCGAATTACACCACGCAGGCATCTTTACGACGTCGGATTTCTCCGGTAAGGTCCCGCCTGTCGTACGGAGGAGCGGGCGGAGGGGAGGGGGACCGTCGGCGGTCCGGAATGCGGGGAGTGGAGTTCGCCGCCCTCGGGTGCGGCAGGATGAGAGAGAGCCCATGACAACGCGGTCTGTCCACATGGCGTGTTCGGTGTCGACCCTCGCCGGGGTATTGGCGCTCAGCGGCTGTGGGACCCTTGCGCCCCCGCGCGGGCCGCCCTCGAAGTTCCATGCCTACCGGCTGGCCGAGATGGACGCCGCGATCCTGGAGGCCATCCGCAACGGGAAATGCCCCGGCGGGGTCCTGTGGGTGGAGCACGGCGGGGAGGCGTACCACAAGGCGTACGGGAACCGCGCCCTGACGCCCGCCGTCGAGCCGATGACGGAGGACACGATCTTCGATGCGGCGTCGCTGACGAAGGTCGTGGCGTGCACGCCGGCGGTGATGCTGCTCGTCGAACGCGGCCATCTGGGGTTGGACGACACCGTGCACAGCCACCTGCCGGAGTTCCGGGGCGACGGGAAGGAGGCGGTGACCGTCCGGCACCTGCTGACGCACACCTCCGGTCTGAGGCCGGACATCGAGACGCGCAGCGATTGGACCGGCCGGCAGACCGCGATTCAGAAGGCCGCCGAGGAGAAGCTCCAGGCGCCGCCCGGCACCGCCCTCCGGTACAGCGACATCAACTTCTTTCTGCTCGGCGAGATCGTCCAGCGCGTCAGCCGGCAGCCGCTGGAGGTCTTCGTCGATCGCGAGCTGTTCGGGCCGCTCAGGATGACCGACACGGGCTTCATGCCCGCGGCGTCGCGGATCGGGCGCATCGCGCCGACGGAGGTGGTGAACGGCAAGCCGTGGCGGGGCGTGGTGCACGATCCCACGGCGCGGAAGATGGGCGGCGTGGCGGGCCACGCCGGGCTGTTCACGACCGCGGCGGATCTGGCGCGGTTCGCCCGCATGCTGCTCCATGGGGGAGAGCTGGAGGGGGTGCGGATCT
Organism: uncultured Verrucomicrobiota bacterium; assembly: GCA_964610105.1. GTDB lineage: Bacteria > Verrucomicrobiota > Kiritimatiellia > PWTM01 > PWTM01 > CAZSUU01. The sequence goes on from CAZSUU010000016.1 coordinate 74,887, forward strand.
TCCGGCCGGAGACGGTCGCGCTCATGACCCGCGTCCAGACGCCGGCGTCGCTGAGCGCGCGCCGCGGATTCGGCTGGGACATCGATTCCGGCTCGAGCGGTCCCCGGGGCGAGGTCTTCCCGCTGGGTTCGTACGGCCACACCGGATGGACCGGCACATCGATCTGGATTGACCCGTTCTCGCGCAGCTTCGTGATCTTCCTGTCGAACCGGAATCACCCGACGGAGAAGGGGAGCGTGGGGGCGCTCCGGTCCGCGCTCGGCACGCTGGCGGCGGAGGCGATCGCGGACTTCGATTTCACTCGCGTTCGCGGCGCGCTCGCGTCGAGGCCCCCTCCCACCCGTCGCGTCGGCGACGCGCGGAAGACGGAACACCGGACCGTTCTGAATGGCATCGATGTCCTGGTGAAGCAGGGGTTCGCCCCCCTCAAGGGATTGAAGATCGGCCTCATCACCAACCAGACGGGACACGACTGGGACCGCAACCGGACGGTTCAGTTGCTCAGGAATGCACCCGGCGTGGAGCTGAGCGCGCTGTTCTGCCCGGAGCACGGGATGAGGGGTGACCTCGAGGGGGACATCGAGGACAGCGTCGACGCGCGCACGCGGCTGCCGGTGTACAGCCTGTACGGCAGGTCGCGGAAGCCGTCGGCCAGGCAGGTGCGGGACCTGGACGCGCTCGTGTTCGACATCCAGGACATCGGGTGCCGCTTCTACACCTACATCGCGACCATGGATCTGGCCATGGAGGCCGCCGCCGAGAACGGCAAGAAGTTCTTCGTTCTCGACCGGGTCAACCCCATCACCGGCACCATGATCGAGGGGCCGATCGCGCGCGGGGTCACCGGCCTGGGAAGGTCGCATGCCATCCCGTTGCGCCACGGGATGACCGTCGGCGAGCTGGCGCGGTTCTTCAATGCCGCCCGCACCAACAAGGCCGACCTCACCGTGATCCCGCTGGAGAACTGGCGCCGCGGCATGTGGCTCGACCAGACCGGGCTGCCCTGGACCCATCCGTCGCCCAACATGCGGAATCTGAAGGAGGCCATCCTGTACCCCGGCGTCGGGATGCTCGAACGGGCGGTCTCCGTCGGGCGCGGCACGGACACGCCGTTTGAGGTGATCGGCGCGCCGTACATCAACGACCGCGAGCTGGCGGCGGAACTGAACAAAACGGGCCTGCCCGGAGTCCGGTTCGTTCCCGTCCGCTTCGTGCCCGACACCGACATGCACAAGGGCAAGGACTGCGGCGGCGTGTACATCCTGCTGACCGACCGCGAGGCGTGCAACGCCGTGGACGTGGGGCTGACCATGGCGAAGACGCTGCAGCGGCTTTGTCCGGATGACTTCAGGGTCGAGAAGATCAAGCACCTGCTCGTGGAACCGGCGACGCTGCAGGCGCTCAAGGAAGACCGGCCGATCGCGGAGATCCGCGCGCCGTGGCAGGCCGAGGTCGATGCGTTCATGCAGCAGCGCGCGAAGTGCCTTCTCTACCCGTGACGGGCGTCGTCGGTCGCGAGGCCGGCGGCAGGCATTCACGTGAGACGATCAGACCGTCGCACAGCGGTTGGGCCGGAAGGTCGTAGAGGGAGCCTCGCGTGAACACGTTCCATCAGGCCGGCGTCCGTTCGGGCCGAATGACCGCGACGGCGCTCATGGTCATGGCGGCGGCCCTTGGGCTGAGGGTCGCGGTCTGCTCCGCCGGGATTGCCCTGAAGGTGATGTCGCTGAACGTCCTGGAAGACACCGGCGCGCCCAGTGCGTCGAACTCCAATGCGTGGAATTTCACGGGGGGGGCCAGCCGCCGCGACCGGGCCGTACGCGTGATCGCGGACGAAGCGCCCGACATCGCCGGCCTCCAGGAGATGGAGACCAACCAGGTGGCCGATCTGACGGGCGCCAACGCGCTGCCCGCCTACGCCTGGTTCGGGGCGGGCCGGACGGACGGCATGAGCTTGGGGCAGCACGAGATCATCCTCTACCGGGCCGACCGCTTCGTGCGCCTTGAGGGCGGTGTCTTCTGGCTCAGTCTCACCCCCGACGTCCCGAATTCCGTCTACCCCGGCGCCGCGCTTCCGCGCATCGCCGTGTGGGCGCGGCTGCTGGATCGCTGGTCGGGCCGGCTGTACCTGGTGCTCAACACCCATTGGGACTACGCCAGCGCGAACGCGCGGCTGTATTCGGCGCAGCTCATCCGCACGCGGATCGCCGCGCTGGCATCGAACAGTTGGGTCGTGCTGACGGGCGATCTCAACATGCAGCCGACGGATCCGGCCTATGCCGCGCTGCTCGGCACCAACGACCCGCAGGGGGTCCAGATCCGCGATGCCTACCGGCAGGTCTATCCCGTCGAGCAGCCGAATGAACTGACGCGGCACAACTTCACCGGCAGCACGACGGGAAGGCGCATCGACTACGTCTTCCACACCGGCGAGTTCACCGCGTCGGCCGCGGCCATCGTACACACCAGCTACGATGGCGGGCGCTATCCCTCCGACCATTACCCCGTGACGGCCACGCTTCAAACGGAGGCGTTGCGGCCGACGCTCCTCGCCGTCGTGGCCGGACCGGGCGGGGTCGAACTCACCTGGTCATCCGCCTCCGGACTTCCCTACCGGATCTCTTCCTCGACGGACCTGCTCGCGTGGCACGGTGTATTTCCCGACACCGGCAGCTACCTCGCGACCGGCAGCGAGAGCCGGTGCAGCGTTCCGCACACCGGAGATCCCCCACGCATTTTCTATCGCGTGGTCGGCTGGCCGGGGGACTGACCGGCCGGCTTGCCGGTTGGGCGGCCGTCGGACGAATCAGAACTTCCGAAGGCGGTAGAAGATGAGCGGTCCCCGCGGAACGAAGGTGGTGCGTCCGTTGCCGGGTTCCGGGGTCCAGGGGCCGCCCAGGCGCTCGGTGCTCTCCAGCCCCCAGGCCGGGTCATCCCACGCGAGAATCCAGTCGTCGCGGAAGCGCTGAATGTTCAGCGCCGGCGAGCGTTCGGCCTGCAGTTGCAGATCGAAGCTGAGGTCGGAGGAGCCCGGCTGATCCTGGTGGATCTCGACCGCGACCACGTTGGTCCCCGCCGTGAGACACGAGGCCGGAACGTTCGTCGAGAAGAAGACGGTGCCGTCGTCGCCGGCATTCAGGGCGCGCGTGAGGTAGGTCACGGGTCCATTCGTCATGTTGCTGCGAAAGACCTCGCCGCCGTTCAGATAGACGACTCCGCCGTCGTCGCGGAGCAGGCGGACGGTCACGGTGGCGTACGACTCTGGATGGGTCACGACGAATCGATGGCGGAAATAGTAGGTGATGTACTTGTTCGTCGCGACCGGTCCGTACGAGATCTCCGTCGCTTCCGGCCGCCCGGGCTTGTCGCCGTATCCGAGCTCCGCCGGTCCTTCCGCCCAGCCGGCGTCGGAAAACGCGACGGCGGTCCAGCCGGCGCCCTGGTCCGAGCCGTCGTCGAGGTATCGCCAACGCGATCCCGGCTCGACGAGGACATCCGCCGCGTTGGTGCCGGCGGCATCCTCGAACCACGCCTCCGGCCAGCCCGTGATCTCCGCGCCGACCGGATTCCGCAGGCGGACGCGGAGGACGCGGCGGCCCTGGGGATCGTCGATCAGGGGAGGCAGAAGCCTCACCGTTTCGCCCGGCGTGAACGTGACCGTGCCTTCGCGCAACACGCCCGCGGCGTCGTCGACGCGGTAGTCGACGCTGACCGGATTGGGGGTGAAGGTGCTAAGGCGGAGGGGCAGCCCGTTCGTCGCGGCCGCGAGGGGAAAGCGGTTGCTGTAGACGGCCAGACCGATGCCGACCGGCGCGTCGGGCGGCACGGTCATGAAGTCGGCCAGCCGTGCGGCATCGACATCGGGTTGCCACACGCTGTTCAAAGGATGGCGGGGATCGGCCGCGGTGAGGAGGTTGTCGCGGACGTTCATGGAACCGATCCAGTAGGCCCAGTCGTCCCAGACCATGCCCCAGACATCCCGGTAGTTATGAATGAGGATCGCGTTGGTCACGTCGAGGAAGCCCGAGTAGCTCCAGTCGTAGTTGTCGCCGAACCGGGCGCCGGTGAGATTCGCGGTGGCCAGGCAGTGCCGGAGCGTTCCGTGCGGTCCGTTATAACCGACCTCCAGCCCCTGTCCGCAGTTGAAAAACACGCCATCCTCGTGCACGACCTCCTTGCCCGTCCCGGAGAGCGCATTGCCCTCGTGGTAGGCCGACTCGAACCAGCAGTGCCGGAAAGACAGGCTGCCCGAGCCGTCCTCGCCCGAATCGACGGCGTCATCCTTGACCCAGCCGAAGAGCGTGTTGGAGAAGCTGTGCGTGCCGCTGGCGATGTAGAGCGCATCGTTGTCGCCGTCCACATAGCCGGGCGTGCCATCGGGACACTCGATGAATGCGCTGTCGTTCACCGTGAAGCGGGCACCCGTGTACTCGCCGCCGGTGGCGACGCGCTGCATGAGAAAACGCCGGAGGAGAAACTCCCCGCCGTTCACCGCGTGGCCGAGCTGGCCGGCGAGGTCGATCGCGGCACAGTCGACGAGCGTCACCGAGGGGTGGTTCGTGCAATAGAGAAGGCCCTGTTCCTTCCGGTGGCTGCTCGGGTGGCCGTTGCTGCCGAACCAGTTCGCCTCCGCGCCGCTTCCGGTGAAGACCGTGCCGGTCGCGGCGATCCGCGACGTGTTCATCTGCAGGAGGAACCCGCCCCACGGCTGTGAGGGATCGGCGGGGGTGAACACGACCGGACGGTCCGCCGTGCCGCTGACCGTCAGCGTGCCGTCGACCGTCACGTCCACGCGGGACGCGAGGCGCACGACACTCCCTGCGCCCACCGTCAGCGTGACGCCCGCCGGTATGACCAGGTTGTTCGTCACCGCGATGCGCGAATCGTCCGGCCACGCCGTGTTTCCGGCCAACGTGCCCGCGACGGCGGTCCATGCGGTGTTGCTTTCGACCAGAATGGTCCGGCTGGCCGACACGCCGGCGAGATGCGCCGCGTAGCCCAGGGGACCGACGGGATGCGCGGCGGCCAGGAAGTCCGAGCCCACGCCGCGCCGGATGGCAATCGCGGGATGTCCCTCGGCCAGGAGCGAGCCGTTCACCCGGACCGCGCGGCCGGTCGCATCCTCCACCCACGCCACCACTGGAATGGGCAAACCGGCTGGAAAGGCGGCCGGGGCGATCAGCCTTATCTGGGCGCCCGCCAGCTCGGCGGGTGCCGAGGGGATGGCGGGATACGGCGTCCACGGCGGCAGGCCGTTCTCGGCGCCACCGCGCTCGCTGGAGGTGACGATGAAACGGACCAGTCGATTGCTGATCACGTGTGTGGTCTGATTCGTCCTCCACACGTTAAGTTCGTGGTAGTCGACGCGATCCACCCGATTCGAGATGCCGGCCGGAGCAGGGTCCGAGTCGAGCAGGATCCCGTAGTCATAGCCCGCCTGCACCGGCACGATGAAGGTGGCGCGGTCGGTGTAGACGGCCTTGTCCGCCACCCCGCCGATGGTGAGCGCGGGCTCCTGGGCCAGGGCTCCGGCGACACTCAGCGACCCGAGGCAGACAATGGCCCTCACACGTCTCCGACCGTTCAAAAGCGGATGCATGATCTGGACCTTTCGCGCACGATTCACAGTCTAGCCAAGCAATACTCATGCCAGAAGATGGGTGAGCGATCGACGCGCCAACGACACCCGTCCGGCACGGTCATACGGTCCATACGCGAGCTGGTCGGTGACGTTGCCGCTGGAGTCTGTCAAAGCAAGGACCGAGCCCTGAACATCCCCGTGCGCATAGTGGGGCGTGCCGCCGGAATCGAGCATGCAGAGGAGCCGATTCCCCGCCCAGATGTACGACCGCAGCGTCGCGCCACTGGCGTCCAGTTCGGCCAGCACTCGCTTGAACGGATCGGCGGGGTTAACCGCGAAGTAGCGCGTGATGCCGGCCGCGGTTTCCTTCACGCGCACGCCGGCGGCACTGTAGACGTAGGATATCGTGGAGGTGCCCAGTGTGCAGGACGTGGCCAGCCCGTCCGGACCGTACGCGAAGGCGTTGGTGAACGACGCCGCCGGGACGTCGGCGTCCACCCATGCCCGGTTGATCAGACTGCCGCAACCGTCATAGGCATAGGCAACGGAGACGCGGTCGCCATTGTACATCTCGGTCGACGCCGTTACCTGGTCGGCGAGATCGTTCGTGAGGGCTTCATTGACGCCGTTCGGGTGATGCAGCCCGGTCAATCGTCCCGCCGCATCCCAGTCGAGGCTGTAGACGCGGCTGTATGTGTCCGTGACAGCCTTCAGCCGGTCTTCCGCGTCATACCCGTAGCTGACGAACCGCCCGCCGGGATACGTCAGCCGCGCGAGATTGCCGTTCAGGTCATACTGGCATCCGACCGCGAAACCAACTGCCCCACCCTGCATCGTCACACTCAGCGTGCATGTCCAGATGCATACCCGCACGAGGACATCGATGGCAACCCGCACAGGGTTACAGCCGCATCCCATTGTCAACCCGAACGAGGTGTGTACCATGCGGGTATCTCGAAATCGCCGTCCATCTCCATCTGCATTCCACAGTTACGGCACGCCACGCCCAGTGAGCTTCGTGTAGTTGTCCCGTCGTTCACTGGACGCGACTGAAACTGAAACACCAAGGAGGTTCCACATCTTGGACAGAGCCATTCATGTCGGCTCTGTGCAGTGCGAATCTGATAGCATAACCGCTCAAACTGCGCGTCAACGTCGGATGTGCTCATCTCCATCCTCGCATCCTACAGTATCGCTCAATGACTTCCTGCAGACGATTGTGGTCATGCGGCGATGGAACTCCGCGCCCCCACCAGCGATGATGCAAATCCTCATGAATGAGTGAATCAACCGTCTCGGGATATCCGCTGTTGATGGATCTTGGGCCAATCTCGGCCACCCGAGTACCATCGCTCAGAACTCGCGCGCGTGCTGAGACATCGAGAGCGGGATTGTACGTCGGTCGGGCTCTCAGCTTGAGGCGCGGGAGGAACTCCGTCACGGCTGTGTCGACTATGTGTTGCCCTTGTTGAATTGACGGCGCCCCTCGTCCGGCGAGTGTGTGAGTCAGCCTGCGGCCCGCAGCCTCAGCAAATTCTTCGACGATCGGCATCGGCTTGGCCAGAGGGGACCGCAGCGCGCTATATGCGCCCGTCATGTAGGCCCGCTCTGTCGCCGTGAGAGTGGAACCGCGTGTTAGCACGCCGCCGCTGGACATCGTGCTCGCGCCGAGCATCGGGGCGAGGGCAAGAACCTCCGCGGCCGCCTGAACAACGCCCCAAACACCCGCGATCACTCGCTGGGCGGTGTTCAGCCTTATGCCAGTGCCGCCGTACCAGCCGGTCGCTGCCATCCGCAGTTGTTCGAATCCAAAAAACGAGGTGAAAGAGGGAATTCCGCTCTCCGCGCATAGTCCGAGCGGATCCACGTACACCAGCGGATTGAGGTTCCCGTAGGCGTACAGGTTCAGCCCCCCACCAATCCCCTTCGGATCGGACTGAAGGAACTTCTTGAGGCTGGAGTCGTAGAGGCGGTGATACGTCGGGTACAGCCCGTCTCTGGCAGAGACCACACCGGAACCGCCCAACCAGCGGAATGGAAGCTCGTTGGTACCCGTCCGCGCCCACGGCTCGCCGTAGGGGCCGTAGGCGAATTGATCGGTTACGTTCCCCGAAGAATCAGTGAGCGCCAGCACCGACCCCTGCCCGTCGGAGTGCGCGTAGCGCACGGCGCCGTTGCTTTCGACGACGGCCAGCAGCAACGCACCTGCCCACACGTACCGCCGAACGATGGCGCCGGCGGAGTCCAACTCCGCCAGCGGGCGCTTGAATCCGTCGGCATAGTCGAGGGCGAAGTACCGGGTAGTTCCGTCCTTGACCCGTTTGACGCGGCTTCCGCCCGCGTCGTAGACGTAGCTTTCGACGGCTGCGCGGTTGGTGATCGAGACCATCCGCCCGGCAAGGTCATAAGCGTAGGAGATCGTGGAGACCGCGCCGGTCATCGTGCGGCTGGCGTCCAGCAGGTTGCCTGCTTCGTCGTAAGCGTAAGCCCATGTCGCGGGAACACCGGCTTCCTTCCCGAAAGCGGACACTACCCGGTCCGCCAGATCGCACATGTCCTGCCGCCAAAATTGGCCCGTCGGTTTCGGGATGGCGCCGGCGTCGATCTCCTCCCGGATCGGTCGGTCGACGTCGTCATAAGCCAGACGCCGCAATACGAGCGCGCCACCTTTCGAGTGCCGGAATTCGGTCAGGCGGTCCGCCAAGTCCCAGACGTTGGTGGCGATGGCCGCGTTCGGGTAGTCGATTCCTTGCAACCTGCCGACCGCGTCATAGTTGAAGGAGAACACGCCGCCCGCGAGGTTGTTGGTCAACTTGACCAATCGGTCCTCGGCGTTACATGCGCAGGTCACGGTCACGCCGACACGGCTAGAGTGTGCTTCGGTGGCGATGCCTACAAGCAGCGAGGCGAGGAGACCAGTGGCGATTCTCGGTGACATGAGACGTCTGAGACCCGTATGCCATTGTTGCCGATGGTGCGAAGTATTGGTCATCTTCAGGGGCATCTCATCCCGATACTCAACCTGGTAATATGCCGAATACGCTGCTGTTTCCGGTAAGCCAAAAGGCTGGAGCGTGACCGGCCACCAGATTGCGCATGATCAACGTCAGCTTTTCATCGCCTTACTTTGCTGCCGGGGTTGGCGTAATCCGCGGATCATTGAATGTGAAGCAGCTTCCGAACCGCAACAATCTCCGCGTAGCCAACGAACAAACCGGCCAAACAGCCTATCGACACAAGGACTACTTCAAGTACACCGGTTATACCGAGCCACTTTGCGACCTGAACAGCCAGGTAGGCCCCTTGAGGGACACCTATGAGAAGCGATGCGAGAACTGTCGTGTGTGGGATCATTCACGTGTTCCGAGATAGACCGCTCCACCGAGAAGAACTGACGTGCCACCGTAGATCTCAGGCGTGCCGACAAAAGAAGGTAGAATCTCGTGCCATATAGCTCCGAGTCCTGTTGTCTTGATGCTTGGGTTTCGCATGAACTGTGCCAGATGCATCATTTCGTGGTGCATGATCGTTCTGGACAAATACCCCGTACTTTTGGCACCGCCAATGACAAAGCGGCCTCCCACGAGGTTGATGTTCGATCTCCCGATGTTCGAAACCAGCCTGAAGTCTGTGTTGTTGGCCAATTGCCTGGCAATCTGTGCTGGGGTACTCATACCGCCTGTCAGGAAGTCCTGGATACTCAGTTTCGCGCTGAACATCCTCGAACCAGCTTCTCTCAAGTAACTGTCTCTGAGAGAAGAACTGGCCACTCCGATCGGCAGACGGTCAAATCCGATGGCGCCGAATCCCCTGTTTGCGGCGAACGTTCCTCGCGAGATACTCGGGATGAGGCGGGTCGCTCCCGCCAAGCGGCTTGCGCCTCCGATGATCGCCCCGATGGCCAAGTCCTCCGGTCCGGGAATCGCAAGAAGAGCTACGGTTGCGAGGGCCTTGAACGCCGTGTCGATGGCGCACTGCATGGCCATCGGGTGGATGTCCTCCGCCCAACTTGTTCCCGTGATTCGCCTCATGGCACTTGCCGAAAGAGACCCGGATCCTGGAATGCTGAACGCCGCATTAGACAGGAACGGCATATTCTCAGCCTCCAGGCCGAGCGGATCAACATATACCAGTGGATTGAGGTTGCCGTATGCGTAGAGATTGAGCCCGCCCGCAATGCCCTTGGGGTCGGACTGGATGAATCGCTTCAGGTTAGCGTCGTACAAACGATGCTGTGTGGCATACAAACCGCCGCCCAGTTGCCGCACGCCTGATCCACCCAGCCAAGTGAATGCCAAGTCGTTGGTACCGTTTCGAGCACAGAGTTCCCCATACGGGCCATATGCAAATTCGTCGGTCACATACCCTGCGGAATCGGTCAATGCCAGGACTGACCCTTGCACGTCCGCGTGCGCATAGTGGGGTGTGCCGTTGGATTCAACCATCGCGAGCAGTTGATTCCCAGCCCAGATGTACGACCTGACGACAGCACCGGCAGAATTCAACTCGGCCAACATTCTCTTGAATGGATCGGCCGGGTTGACCGCGAAGTGGCGCGTACCCGCCGGCCCACTCTCTTTCACGCGCACCCCGGCGGCGTCGTGAACGAAAGACACCGACGAGGTTCCCTGCACACAGGTGGTCACCAGTCCATCCAGTGCGTACGAGAACGCATTGGTGAAGGACGCCGCCGGGACGTCGGCGTCCACCCAAATGCGATTCGTCATGTTTCCGGATGCGTCGTACGCATATGCGGCGTTCACCCGGTCGCCATTCGACATGCCGGTTGACGACACCACGCGGTCCGCAAGGTCATGAGTGTGCTGGAGCCATGCGTTGGACACCGCAATGGACGGAAGCCCCGCGTCCATTTCCTCCCGGATCCGGTTGCCGATGTCGTCGTAGGCGATCCGACGGGTGGCGATCGCAGTCGCTCCCTTGACGAACGAGAAGGCCGTCACCCGATCCGCAAGGTCGTTCGTGAAAACTCCGTTGACCCCGTTCGGATAATGCAGCCCGATCAGCCTTCCCGCGTCATCCCAGTCGAGGCTGTAGACGCGGCTGTAGGTGTCGGTCATGGTGACCAGGCGGTCTTCGGCATCATAACCATACGACACGGCACGACCGTCGGGATACGTGACGCGCGTCAGATTGCCGTTGCGGTCATACTGGTTGCCGACAGCGAAGTTCACCGATCCGACCTGCGTCGTCGCGGCAGTCAACCGATTCATGGAATCGTAGGTGAACCTCTCCACAACGGTCCCCCGCACGGCGTTGGTGACATTCCCGCCCGCGTCGTACGAGGCCACGATGGACG
>CAZSUU010000017.1:0-85174 GCA_964610105.1 uncultured Verrucomicrobiota bacterium
CAACGATTCACCATGGACCCGGTCAAGGAGGCAAATCCCATCCGTCTGCTCGAAAGAAACCGCCCGGAACAGGGACAGGAAGAACCCGAAGTCTTCCAGATTGCAGAGTTGGTCAGCCCGTATGAGATGAAACGCGAAGTGGGCGCCCATCGCCGAGCGTTCGGTATAGAGCCGCCACTCGACGCCATTGGTCAGGATCGCCCAGTTGAAGAACCGGCGACCGGTCGCATCCCGGGCATGATGCAGGTAGTCCTGCACCTGCTGGCTCGGAAACCAGCCGGGCGTTTCCTCGTCGGAGACGCGGTCCAGAGAATGACCGGCCCTCTTCGCCTCCAAAACCGTAGCTGAATGCGCGAACAACAGACCGGCGTCTCCGTTCGCGGCAGCGTTGAAATCCTGTTCGTCCGAAAAGAGGCAGTAGTCGGGTCTCTTTCTCGTGCCGAAACCCGTCGCCGGCATGGCAGCCTGGGGGATCCGACGCCATCCCAGCAATTCCATGACCGGCTCTAGAAACGCCGAGCACGTGAACGCCTCGTTGCGGCGTGGGAGGCTCCTGGCTGTCTGCTTCCAGAGCGCTGCCACCAAATCATAAGCCCGCCGGGTCTCATTCAGAGCAGCGAACTCAGGTGCCGCTCTGAAATGGCGGACGAGGTAACCACTAGAGAAGACCCCGCGGCACTCCAATGCGCCCTCGAACCCCTCACCTTGGAGGGCAAGAGCGATCTGGGCCGGATCTGTCCGCCTTCGAGGCATGTGGATCGCACTCTCTTCAGGATCAGTTTGCCTGCACCGTTCGCCGCTGCGTGTTTCCGCAGTGTGTGCGCTCGCTTTAGGCGCAGTATATGAATCGGCCCCAATATGGCAACAGCGCGATACGAGAAGACCCTCATGCCATTCCGACTCCCACAGCCGGCCGTGTTGCCGCTTCGCAGCCCGGATTCGCGGCGACCCAGCAAGATGTGCATGATGCTCGAAAAGGGTCTATTCTCGACGGCAGGCAGGAGTCCCGATCATGGCTGAGCAGAAGAAACCGCAGCGACCGCGACCACGCCCGGTGTCGGCCCGACCGGAGCCCTTTGCGCTGGGGCCGTTCGCCGCGGCCGTACTCGGCGCTTATGCGCCGCCCTCCACGCCTTTCGATCCCTCCGGCACTTGGGAACTCGGCTGGCGCATCGTGCAGCACATGGCGCCGGCGAACACCATCGGGCGCGTCAGCCTCCGCCGGCGGCCGGCAGGCGATGGCGAGATTGAACTGACACTACAGCGAGTGAAGATCGGCGCGGGCCGGCAGCGCGAGGAGACGCGCCTCATTCTGCGATGCCGTCTCGATCGCGTGGCAAGCCTGGTCTCCTGGGAGGGCTCGATCGGATGCGCCGATGCGGAGGGCCGTGCCGTTCCGGAACTGGTCCGATCGGTGCGGGGACGTGCGGGGGATTACGGCGAAGCCGATCGCCGGCTGGGGAGCCTTTTCTCGCTGATTGAAGCCGTTCAGCGCTGGCGACCGGACGCGCGGGAGGCGGCTACCTTCACCCTCCTCGACGAGTTCGACCGCGCGTGCCCGGGACAGACCATCCGGCCCGGAGCGGTGGTCGAAATCGAGGCCGGCCCGGCGGGGCCGATCGCGCTCCGCCCGTTTCATCACCTTGGCGCCGGCACGGTCCCGGTGATCTACTGGGTGGACCCGGCCGGCCGTGTGGTACTGGTGGTGCGGGGTTTGGAAGCCTACGGCCTCGAGATGAGATCTGCGCCCGCGTGAGGAGCACGTCATGAGACTCTCGCGCAGAACCTTTCTGAAGGCCGCGGCGACCGGTGGAGCCGGGCTTGCACTGCGCGCGCGACCGGTGTGAGGTGCCCCAGCGATCATCGGGCGGGCGAAACCCAACCTGTTGTTCATCACGTGCGACCAATTGAGCACGGATGCCATCGGCGCGTACGGATGTCGCTGGGCCCAGACGCCGAATCTTGACCGTCTGATCGGATCGGGCACTTCATTCATGCTCGGCCAGAGCGTCAATCCCGTCTGCTCCCCCGCCCGAAGTACCTGGTTCACGGGCCGCATGCCGGTGGAGACCGGCGTTTACACCAACGACCGTCCGATCCTCGCGGGCATGCCGACCATGGGCCACTGGTTCCGCGAGCGCGGCTACGAAACGGTCTACTGCGGCAAGTGGCACCTGCCGGAGGGATGGTACGTCGACGAGGCGAAAGGCTTCCGTGCGCTGCCGGCCGGATGCGGCCAGGGAAGCCTCGCGGATGCCATGATCGCCAACACCTTGGGCGCTTGGATCCGGAATCGCCGGCGCGACTCGCCTTTTCTTGCGGTCGCGGGTTTCATGAATCCGCACGATATCTGCTACTGGTGCATCGACCCGAACGCGCTGGTCCCGGCGCGTCTGCCCTTCGAAGTCCCGCCGGAGGCCCTGCCCGACCTGCCGCCGAACTGGAACCGGATCCCCGAGGAACCGGCGAAGCTGGCGGCGACGCGCTACCGGCAGTTCGATGAACAACGCTGGCGCTATTACCGCTACATCTACTTCCGCAACGTCGAGATGGTGGACACGCAGGTCGGGCGGCTGCTCGACGCGCTGGAGGCCTCGGGCGAGGCAGCGAACACGCTCGTGCTGTTCACGTCCGATCACGGCGAGGGCGGCGGCCGCCATTCGCGCGTGCAGAAATGGCATCCCTATGAGGAGTCGCTGCGCGTGCCCCTCGTCCTTTCGTCTCCGGGCCGCATTCCGGCGAACCGTCGCGACGAAGATCGTCTTGTGAGTCATCTCGACATTCTCCCCACCCTCTGCGACTACGCGGAATTCGATGCCCCGCCGGGCGTGCACGGCGCAAGCCTGCGCAGTCCGGCCGAGGGGCGGGAGACCGCATGGCGTTCCTACACGGTGTCGGAGATGCAGGTCGTCGGCCGCACCGTGCGCACGCGGGATTACAAGTACGTCCGATTCCTGGATGACCCCGTGGAGCAGTTTTTCGACCTCCGGAACGATCCGTGGGAAACGAGAAACCTGTACCGCGATCCGGCGTGCGCGGGACGTGTCGCGGATCACCGGCGAATGCTCGAAGAGTGGGACCGCCGCATGACCTATGCGCCGGGGGCGCGCGAGGCGGCACAGGGGATAGCCTGACCATGCGAAACCTGCCCAATCGTCAGACCACGATCCAGCGGATGCGCGCGATCAAGCGCAATCAGCACGCGATCGCGGGCCGCGCGGCAAAGGGGGATAAGTTCAGGTCAAAGCAGGCCCGACACGAAATCCGCATGCCGAAATTCGAAGGAAACGCGAAATCCGAATGACGGAAGGCTGCTGGCAACGCAAGTGCAGGAAGTATCCGATACACACCTCGCGCCCGATGGTGGTGGCCGCGCACAGGATGCTGCGCGGTACAGAGGGAGGCCGTACCGCGGGCAATCCTGCCCGCGCCCGAATGGACAAACCCCGGAACCGCGTTGGCCTCAGCGCGGTCGTGAAGTCATCCAGCGGCTTGAGGCCAAGCCGCTCCACCCGTGCTGGCTTGTCCGAAGCGCTCGGCGAATGCCGACACCGGTGGACCGCGTGGGCCCCAACGCTGTCAAATTGACCCCAGCGGTTTGAAGCTAAGCCGGTCCACCCGTGGCGGGCGGTTTTGCGGCGGGTTTGGGCGCGGGCGCCGGCGCGGCCTCGGGTGCCGCCGGCCATGGGGCCAGCGGCGCGACGGTGACCTTGCCCGTGGCCGCCCACTCCGCGCCGCGCAGCATCAGGGTGCGCCAGGCGGCATTCTCCATCGCCCGCACATCGTGTCCCGGCACGAGATAGAACACACGGCCCTTGCCGTGGGTGCGAACGATCACCATCGGTTCATCCTTGCCGGTTCCGCCCTTGTCCTTCGCGCTGAAGGCACGCGCCAGTACGGTGGCATCGGACCGGAGCGCCAGCCGGTGCCAGAGCTCGTCGTTGTGGCAGAAGTCCTCCAGCCCCTGCGTCACGGGATGCGTCCGGTCCGCGATCGCGATCTTGAACGTGTGCCGGGCGCCATGGCCGCTGCCGTAGTCGGGGCGGCCCTGCTCCCGCGGTACCCAGCCGGCGCCGATCAGGTCGCCGTAGAGCGGCCACTCGGGGAACGTCGCCGCCGCGGCGTGGAAGAGGGCGAAGCCCTTGCCGGCCTTGACGAAGTCGAACAGGGCGTTCTCCGCGGTCTCGCCCCAGACCCGGTCGCGGTCCGGGTAGTTGGTCCAGTTGCTCAGCACCAGGTCGTACGGGGCCAGCAGATCGGCCGTCATAGTCTCGGGCTTCTCGGTAATGTCCACCGTGAAGAGTCCGCTATCCTCCAGGATCTTCTTGAGACAGGGCGTCGTGGTCTTCCAATCGTGGTTGTTGTCGCCGCTCAGCAGCAGCACCTTGCTCTTCCGCTCCGCCGCCACGGCGGCCCCCACCCACCCGCCCGCGGTCACCGCGAGCAGGCCCAGCATTTCACGGCGATTGATCATGGCTTCTATTCTCCGAGTGCGTCGCGTGACGCGAGGAAACCGTGCCCAACCCGACGGCCCGCGTCAAATCCGAAATCCGAGACTCGAGTTTGGATTGTTCCGCCCAGATATGATACGCAGATGCGTAGGATGTTTGCGTGACGGTTCTCCGTTGCCAAGGGCGGCGGAACCATCTCAGAGGGCGGTGCGGTTGCACGGAGGAACGGGCGGATTGGAGTGAGAGCATTGAGCGGCCAGGACCGTTGGGTTGCGGTTCGCCGCCTTGGAATCTGGAGTCCCTATCGCAGCACCGCTCGGTAGTTGAACCGGTCGTCCGGGGCGGTGTCGCCGTTGAGGTAGAAATCCGCCACGTCGCCGGAGGGCGGGATATGGTCGGCCCACTTGAACTGGAATTCGGGAGGCGGGCTCTTCCAGCCCAGCGTTGAGAACGGGATGGCGAGTTCCATTTCCGCCCCCGCGACGTGGCAGGTCACGCCCACCGGCAGGCCCCACTGGAAGCCCGAGCCGGCGTGAGGTCTCAGCGCCGCCACGGCTCCGTCGCGCCCCGTGCGCCCAACCATGACGTCGTAGCCCAGCCAGCCGGTCGCGGCCTTCGCGTCCGTGTCGATGAACAACTGCATCCAGTGCGGGTCCGACACCGGCGACAGGGGTCCGGCGGCGCGGACATAGAAGAACACCTCCCGCTCGCCGAGACCGACCTTCGCGACGAGGAGATCGTTGCGGCCGGTCCGATTGACGTAGGGGGGCGTGTCGCCGTAGCCCGGGTGATCCCGCTGGACGGGATCATCCATCGCATCGCGGAATTCCGGTCCGACCCCCGCCCAATCCTCGAACCGCCCGTCGATCGACACCGCTGCCGATCGCACGGGTGGCACTGGCCGCGCACCCTTGTAGAGGCGCACCAGCGCGGCCATCTGGTAGTAGTAGTTGTCCAGGTGGCCGCCCTTCATCGGTTCGATGTCGCGACTGAACTCCTGGCTGTACGCGTCCACGAAGTAGGTCCCGCCGGCGGGCAACGGATGACCGAGAAAGGGTTGCCCTCCTTTCTCTGTCACGAATCGCTGGGCGATCCATTCGTTCCACCCGGTGACCCACAGAAACTCCGGGGCCGTTTGCAGCGCGTGTTTCGCCTGTTCCGTGAAGTAGAGTCCGCGTTCCGGCGCCTGCTGTTCGGGCGGCGGCTGCCGCCCGTCGTGGAAGCTGCGTCCGATGTTGGAGACCGGATGCTCGGCGACGCATACCGGCATCGCCTCGGGCCGGACGGGGTCTTCGTGCCATCCGTATCCCTGCGGCGTGTGATCGAGCCACGGCCAGCGGTCGCGGCCGTCGGCATACCACGTGTGCCCCTTGCTCCACGCCCAGGATTCGCGCACGGTGAAGAACGCCTTCACCTCCGGACTCGCCTCGTCGTGCCGGGCCAGGATCAGCGGCCTGCCTTTCCACGCGAACCACAGATCGCGGTGGCGCCCCTGGGCGTAGTATCGCTCGTACAGGCGCTGGGCGACTTCGCCGCTGCGGCTGTGGGTGAAGAACGCGAACCGAGGCGTGCGCACGCCGGCGGCGCGCATCGCCTCGTACACCCGGCCGAGCTCGAGGAACGTCTCGTCGTAGGTCAGCGCATTGGTGACATCGAAGAGCACGACATCGACACCCGCGTTCGCCAGCATCTGCGCGTGCTTGCGGATGACCCACGGATCGCGGCTGCGGTAGTAGCCGAAGAGGGGCTCGCCCCACCAGTGAAACGCGCCCGGCGGACCGTAGGCGGGGTGCGCGGGATCGGCGCCCCGCAGTTTCGAGAGGTCGTGGACCGGCCCCTTCCGGGCGTCCATCCAGAGGAAGTAGAAGATCCCCACCGTCCGGTGGGTGCGCGGCGCCTCGGTGCGATCGAAAGCGGGCACCGCGCGACCCAACCCGTCCACCGCCGCCCAGGTGTCGCTGTACAGATCGCGGAGCTCCGCCGCGCCCGCCGCGGCCGTGGCGCCAAGAAACCACAGGCCCGCGGCGGCGCCACGTCGCCATCGGCGACCGATCTGCCGGGGAGGCAGGACCGCACCTTGTTCCGTGTCATGCATGGTCATGCGCGACGCCTCTCGCTCGCGTTCGTCGCCGCGGGCGCACTGTGCATCCACCGAATGCGATGCGGGAAGGGCGCAAGACACAGACCTCAATCCACAGACTCCAAATCCACATGCCCCGTCAGTTCAATCCGGAGGAAACGCGCGCGTCACGGCTCCGCCGCCTTGACCTGGAAGTAGCCCCACAGCTCGGCCTTCTGCCCGCCCTCAAGTACCGCGCGCGCGCGGTAGCTGACCGGCGTCGGCTCCGCAAACGAACCGATGGAAAGCGACGCCGGCGGGGTGCCCGCCGCGCCCCGGGCCGCTTCCCGCCACCGCCCGAACAGATCGGTCTGCACCTCGACCGACAGCGATTTCACCCGCGCCTCCCTGGGCCACGTGAACCTCGTGTCGACGGCTTCACCCGGCCGGGGCGCGAGGGGCTGCGGCAAGGCCGTGAATGCGGTGAAGAGGTCGCGCGACCGGTCGGCGGGAGCCGCGGGCGGTGTCCACCCGAGCGCGCGCTTCTGCGGCTCGATCACACGCGTCTGGTTGATCCACCCCTGGTACTGGGCCGTGCCCATCACCGAGTCGTCGATCGGCTCGGGGTGCGGCAGGCCCACCGGGTGCCCGATGCCTTCATGGTAGACGACGCAGTCGGACCCGCTGTACGGAACACGCCAGCCGTCGGCGCTGAGGAGGCCGAGCCCCAGGCCCTCGCGGGCGACATAGAGCGACCGCGCCCCGCCCGACGCCGCGCCGGGAAAGTGGCGACCCTCGCGCGAAACATGCCCTTCGTGCTGCGGCTTGCCGTCGACCAGCCGCTCCCGCCGAAAGTCGTCAAGCTCCCGCCAGTTGATGTCGCTGAACACGAGCAAGATGGGAAACCCCTCGCCCACCGGAGGCCAGTGCAGGGCCTGGCGCATTTCGTCCATCGTGCGGAAGAACACGGCGTTCGCGTCGCCCGCGCGCAAGTCCTCCGCCGTCCGGGCGATGCGGCAGGGGTCGGCGACGATGTCGATCGTCAGCTCCGACTGCCCATTGAACTCCCGCGCGTGAAACGCGCGGATGCGGTCCGCGAAGTAGGTCAGGCGCTCCTTCCAGTCCGGCACCATGCGGCGGTCGGACGGGAGGAGATAGGCGAAGGTCATCCGGATGCGGCGCAGGTCATACCGGCCGTCGACGGTGCGCATGCCCGCCGCGGCATTCGTCTCGGCCGCGCGCACGCCGCCCGACAGCGCGACCAGCAGGCCGACGACCGACAGCCACGTCCATGTGAATCCGGCCTTCATGTTCCTCTTTCCCCGCCCGCGACGGCAGGCGCGACGCGACGAAAATAGGCAACCGGCCGGGACCGGGGCAAGGACGGAGTTGCGGCGCGGAGATGGAAACCGCGGGCAAAGGCCGCTCGCCAACCGCATGGCCGGCGGCCGGCCATGGCATAATCCTTTGGTAATCAGCCACGTGAACCTCGCCGCAAGGTGCCTGTCCCCTTGTCCTCGTCCCTTTGTCCTCCTCTTACCTCGCCCCCGGCGGGCCGCACCCTTTCTTTTTACCTGCTGCGGCTGTAAGGCGACTGGTTCCACGGTCGCAGAGAGATGCCCTCCTTTGCAGCTTTGCTCTGGACGGCCGCGGCCGTCCGGAGCAATTTCAGGCCAATGACGCGGGTATGGGGTGGCGTTCCACGTGTGCCAGATCGGGGAAGCTGCCGATGTGAGCGACGTGCACGCCCGAGGCAAAGTGCGGAATCTTCTGGACCGGCGTCTTCTCGCCGTACGTTGGAGTGAAGACGGCGAGTTCACGGTGTGCGCGCCCAATCATCTTCTGGCGTTGCCGGCGGCGGGCAAAGCCGACTTGTGGAAAGCGAACCGGTTGTTGCGGCGCCCTGACGAGCAGGTGGAGAAACGCGATCAGTATGCGCGCGCATTTGCGCAGGCCCAGTTCCTCCAACAGGTGAGAACCGCGATGCGGGTTGAAACCGACACGCGGATGGAAGACCTAGCGAGGGGTTTCGATTTGCGGGCAGCGGAGTTGGCTGAAATGCGCGGCCAATTGGCCCGGAAGGTGAAAGATGGCGACGCGGTTGCGGCACCCAGGTTAGCCGATGTGAAGGCGCAGCAGCTCCAATTGCAGGAAGACCACGCCCGTATGCTGCTGCGGGAGCAGCGCCGGGTTGACCTGCTTGACATCGTAACCTTCGAGCGCGTGGCTGTAGGGCTTGTGATCCCCGACGACAGTCCGGAGGCGCAGGAGGTCTATGACCGGAACATCGAGGCAATTGCCGTGCGAGTCGCCCGGAACTTCGAGGCGGACCGCTACAACGCGCGTGTGATTGATGTCTCGGCCCCCCATCTCGCCAAGGGGTACGACCTGGAGAGTCACCGCGGAAACGGCGAGATTGTGGCGATCGAAGTGAAGGGGCGCGCCGGCCGGGGGTCGGTGCAGTTGACGGAAAACGAGTGGCCGACGGCGATCAACGTGCGGGACCGCTACTGGCTCTATGTTGTGGCCGACTGCGCGACGACCCCAGTGTTGTACCGGGTACAGGACCCGGCCTACAAACTGGCCGTGAAGACACGGCAGAGTTTCACGATCAATTTCGGCGATATCCTCAGAGAGGCAGAACACGATTGATGCCCGTTGGCCGCAAGGGAGATGGCATGAAAAGAAGCGAAAACGACCCGTTGACGAATGGTCCGGTGGGTGCTACATATACTTGCGTTACCACCCCCGGTAGCTTCGGCGAAAGGGCGCAGAGCCGTTCCGAAAGGGACGGCTCCTGCTATTACTGGGGCTGCCCATGAAGACCTTCGTCTATGTGGACGCCTTCAATCTGTACTTCGGGTGCTGTAAGGGCACACCATTCAAGTGGCTTGACATCAGCAAGTTGTGCGGATTCCTGCTTCCCGGTCACACGGTTGAGCGGATCAAGTACTTCACCGCGCGCATCCATCCCCGGCCCGGCGATCCAGGTCAGCCCATGCGGCAGTTGATGTACCTGCGGGCATTGCAGACACTCCCCAGCATCGAGATCCATTTCGGGCATTTCCTGACTCATCCGACCTTCATGCCTCTCGTCCACCCGTCGCCGGGGCAAAACCCGTACGCAGAGGTTTTCAAGACTGAGGAGAAGGGCTCCGATGTCAACTTGGCCACGCACCTGATCCACGACGCCCACTTGAACCGTTTCGAGCAGGCGGTCGTCATTGCTGGCGACCCTCCTCCCCGATCCGGGCGACCCGGAGAAACGCGCCGAGTTGCTGAAGGCCATCGGCGGCGAAGTGAAGATCGAGAGGGAAGAATCGAAGGACGAGGACGGGAACCTGATCGTTGAGGAGAAGCCTGTTGTCCATGACGGCGTGCTGGCGTGGAACGCGGAAGACAGCGAGTTCATGCAGAGTCTGCGCGCCCAGATTCGGGCGGCGCACGGCGGTGAGGCGCCCAAGGTTTTTGATCCGTTCGCCGGAGGCGGCGCAATTCCGTATGAGGCGATGTGGCTGGGTTGCCAGTGCACGGCCTCGGACCTGAACCCGGTGGCGTGGCTGCTCTTGAAGGGAACGCTGGAATATCCGCAGCGGTATGCCGGGAGAACCTGGCGCCTGCCGGATTTCGTGAAGGAGTGGGCCGACTTCCTTGAGGACTTTCACACCGGTGGGCGATGGGTTCTGGACAAGGCCCGCGCGGACTTGGCGGACCACTACCCCATTGTGAACGGCGAGCCCACAGTGGCTTATCCACCTGAGAAGCGGGTGATTCCGAAAGCCGACTACAAGGTCGTCCATCAAGGCGTCGCCGCGGCTGTCGCGCGTGGGGATCTTTGGCTGGTTTTCGGCAACGACAGCGTACTGGGAGAGAAGCCGACGGACCTGCAACTGGATGCGGACGCGAGTCTGTACCGTGCGCCAACTCGGCTGCGGGCGATGGACTTGTTGCCTGGCGCCTTGGCGGCGGCGTGGAGCGGGACGTCGCAGAAGACGACGGTTGGGAGACTCTATGCGGAACTGAAGGTGCAGAAGGGCAAGCCCTGGGCGACAAAACAGTTCATGGAGGTCTTGAATGAGGCCGTGAACCAGGGCGTCCTGTCGCGCGGTTCCGCGGGGCCAGATTACACATCGCTGACGGCGGATTCCCACCGGGAATTGAAGTTGCCGGCGCCAGGCACGCCGACGCCCATACCGAAGCCGCCGCCATCGGGCGCGAAGGAAACGTCGGAGGTCACTCTGGACCTGGCGCAGCTTCAGGACTTCGTGGAAGAAGTGGCGCCCGCGTTGACGAAGCTGCTGGCCGGCGCCGCGCCGGAATTCGCAGTGCGGGTGCGTCTCAAAGGAAGAACACCGGGGGCGTTGGCGGCGGCAAACGAGGTACTGAAGAAGATCAATCCGGACTGGCAGTTCGGTGAGTGATGACCGCTCGTCCTCATGCGCGGGCAAGAGCCGGCCTCCGGAACCACAGGGTGCCGCACCCCCGTTGCCGTCCGCAGACCCGTCAGCCCCGGCACTGCCGGAGCGCCGGCCAGATCCGGCGCCACAATGACGCCGGAGTCACCGGGGGTTCGGCCGTCCGGCGGCCGCCCGCCGTGTTCCGATCCCGGTCGCCGTGCGCTTCCGCCAGGGCGCGCTCGTAGTCGCCGGGCTCGCGCGGATCGAAGCCGAAGTAGTTGTTTTCGTAGTCCGAGGACTCGGGGTACCCGTCATCCACCAACACAAAGCCTCTCATGGATACAGCCTTTCCTGTGACAACCCAACCCTGCCCCCGCCGTGTTTGATTGAGGTTAGGACCGTGTGAGAAGTCGCGCACGGTATTCCGGGCGAATGCCAGGCGAGGCCGCCTCCCCCTTCACCCTCCGTCCCGTGCTCGCCACGGGTCCCTTTGAGGCACAGATCCGGGAGAGCACGCTGGAATTCTGAACCAGGGGCTGCCCCCGGTTCGTACCGCTCATCGCCATCGGGATGTGCGAGGGGTGGTTTCTGCCGACGCATCGCATGCCGCTTGTGCGACGGTGCATCTCCTGTGGTATGGTGAAGCCACCGCCGCCGGCGGCCGACCGACAGCATCCGGCGAAGGGCAGCCATGAACAGATACGGCGGATTCGGACTCGTCGCGGCGATCCTCGCGGCCCTGGCCCCAGGGTCCCCCCTCCCCGTCCGCGCGGCCGACCAGCCGCAATGGGGCGAGGCATGGACACGCAACATGGTTTCCAGCGAGCGGAATCTGCCCGATTCCTTCGATCCGGCGTCCGGAAAGAACCTCCTGTGGACGGCGGCGCTGGGCGACGAGACCTACGCCACCCCCGTCGTCGCCGGCGGGCGGGTGTTCATCGGCACGAACAACAGGGCGCCGCGCGACCCGAAGCACCAGGGCGACCGCGGCGTGCTGATGTGCTTCGACGAGCGGGACGGACGGTTCCTGTGGCAGCTTGTCGTGCCCAAGCGCGAGGGCGATGTCTATCTCGACTGGCCGGGCGCCGGCCTTTCCTCCCCGCCGACCGCCGAGGCCGACCGCGTCTATGTCGTCAGCAACCGCGGCCAGGTGATGGCCCTCGATCCGGACGGCATGGCCGACGGGAACGACGGGCCGTTCAAGGACGAGTCGGCGGTCATGACGCCGAAGGAGGCCGCGCCGATCCTGCCGGGGCCGACGGACGCGGACATCCTGTGGTTGACCGACCTGGTGACGGACGCGGGGATCTACACGCATGACGCCGCGCACACGTCCATCCTGATCGACGGACCGTTCCTCTATCTCAACACGGGAAACGGCGTGGACAACACGCACCGGAAGATCCGCTGCCCGGACGCGCCGAGTCTGCTGGTCATCGACAAGGCGACGGGCCGGATCGTGGGGCGCGACGGCGAGCGCATCGGGCCGCGGATCGTGCACTGCCAGTGGGCCTCGCCCGCCCTCGCCACGGTGAAGAGCGGCCGGCTCGTGTATTTCGGCGGCGCGGATGCCGTGCTTTACGCCTTCGAGGCGCTGTCGGGTCCGCCCGCAGGGGGCGAGCCGGCGCGGCTGAAGACGGTGTGGAAGTTCGACTGCGATCCCGGCACGGTCAAGGAGAACGCGTGCGAGCTCAACGGAAAGCGGGCGGAGGGCAATCCGAGCACGATTCACTGCATGCCGGTCGTCTGGAAGGACCGCGTGTTCGTGGTCGCCGGCGGGGATCCCTGGTGGGGCAAGCACCAGGTGTGGCTCACGTGCCTGCCGGCGGACGCGCGGGGCGACGTGACGGGGGCGGGGCCGCGGTGGTCGTATGAGCTCAGGCGCCACGGCACCTCCACGCCGGCGGTGCACGAGGGGATGGTGTTCGCAGCCGACTGGGGCCGGACGGTCCATTGCGTCGACGCGGACACGGGGAAGGCCCTGTGGACCGAGGAGATCGACGGCGACGTCTGGTCCTCGCCGCTGGTGGCCGACGGCAAACTCTTCGTCGCCACGCGCAAAGGCGCGCTGTACGTCTTTGCCGCTTCCCGCGAGAAGCGCCAGATCGCCCGGATTCAGCTCGACAGCGCCGTCAACGGCTCGCCCGCGGCCGCCAACGGAACACTGTACATCGCAACGATGAAGCATCTCTATGCCGCGCGAAAGCGGTAGGCTCGCGCCTCCCCTCATGCAAGGCGTCGGGCGCGACCGCTATTTTTTCGAAAGGAATGCCATGCACAGGACAGGTAGCCGGATGTCGCGGTGGGGCGCGTGGTTGGGGGCGTGGTTGGCCGTCTGCGGATTCTCCCAGGAACTCACGCTGCGGTCGGATCGCACGAATGGAGTGTACGACGTGGGGCAGACGATCGTCTTCCGAGTGAACGTGCGCGGCGACGGGGCGGCGGCCGTGACCAGGGCGCGCTACGCGCTGAAGACAGGCGGCCTGACCCTCCTCCGCGAGGGCGAGATCGAACTCAGAGACGGAGGAGCGACGCTCGACGCCCGTCTCGACGAGCCCGGCACGATCCTGGCGGAGGCAAGGATCGCAGGGGCCGGCGGCAAGGCGGTGCGGGCGCTGGCGGGCGCCGTGGTCGCGCCCGATCGGATCCGCCCGTCGGCGCCGTGCCCCGACGATTTCGATGCCTTCTGGAAGTCCAAGCTCTCGGAGCTGGCCGCGGTGCCGGCCCACCCAGTCCTCGAACGGGCCGATGCGGAGAATGCGGCCGTCGAGTACTTCAGGATCACGATGGCCAACATCCGCGACTCCCGCATCCACGGACAATTGGCGCGCCCGAAGGCCGGCGAGAAGTTCCCCGCGATGCTCGTCGTGCAGTGGGCGGGCGTCTACCCGTTGCAGAAGGGGTGGGTCACGGGGCCCGCGGCGGAGGGATTCCTCACCCTCAACATCAACCCGCACGACCTCCCGATCGACCGGCCCGAGGCCTTCTACAAGGAGCAGTCCGAGGGGCCGCTCAAGAACTACCCGGCCATCGGCCATGACGACCGGGAGACGAGTTATTTCCTCCGCATGTACCTGTCGGGCTACCGCGCGGCCGAGTATCTGACGCAGCGGCCGGATTGGGATGGCCGCACATTGGCGGTCACCGGCACGAGCCAGGGCGGGTTGCAGTCGATCCTGATCGCCGGTCTGCATCCGCGGATCACCGCCGTCATGGCCAACGTGCCGGCCGGATGCGACCACACGGGCGACGCGGTGGGCCGGGCTTCCGGGTGGCCGCAATGGAACGCGAACTTGTGGGGCAAGGACAAGGAGAAGGTGCGGACGGCGAGCCGGTACTACGACGTGGTCAACTTCGCCGCCCGCGTGAAATGCCCCGTGCTGGTGAGCATGGGGTTCATTGATGAGACCTGTCCGCCCGCCGGCATCTTGGCCGCCTGCAGCCAGCTCAAGGGACCGTGCGAGAAGGTGTTCCTGCCCCTCTCCGACCACCACGGCAACGGCAACGCGCAGGCCGCCTACTACGCGCGCGCCGCGGCATGGCGCGCCGCAATGCTCAAAGGCGCCGCCCTCCCGCCCGAGTGATCGTGCCTGGGCAGGCATGGCGGGATGCATGAACGGCTCGACGGGACCTGCTTCGCTCAGGAGCCATGCCGACAAGGCGCTCGGCCCGTCGGAGGCCCGGGGGCCGCGTGGCTCCCCCGCCTTACTCCGCCGCCTGGGGGTTCCGGAATTGCCGTTGACAGGTCCCCCCGCATCCCCTACTGTTACCCGCCTTTTTGGAATAGATGCGGCCGGGACGGGGATCCGGAACGAGACAGGGGTTCGACATGGATGCGTATGCGGTGATCGAGACGGGCGGGAAACAGTACCTCGTGAAACAGGGCGATGTGCTGCGCGTGGAAAGGCTCGGCGCGGAACCGGGCACCCGCGTGGACGCGGCGCGGGTGCTGGCCGTATCGGACGGCACGGCCCTGACGGTCGGTACGCCGGTCGTGGCCGGCGCGCGCGTGGAGCTGGAGCTCGTGAAGGATCTTCGCGGCCCCAAGGTCGTGTCGTTCAAGAAGAAGCGCCGCAAGGGCTACAAGAAGACCATCGGCCACCGGCAGGACCTGGCCGAAGTGAAGGTGGCGGCGATCGCCGCGGGCTGAGCGCGGCAGGGAGACGGCATCATGGCACACAAGAAGGGTCAGGGCACCAGTCGGAACGGCCGCGACAGCAATGCGAAACGGCTGGGCGTGAAACGGTACGACGGACAGACGATCACCGCCGGCAGCATCCTCGTGCGACAGCGCGGAACGAGGATCACGGCGGGCGTCAACGTCGGCATGGGCCGGGATCACACCCTGTTCGCGCTCAAGGACGGCCGGGTGGCCTACGACCGCGACGGCCGCAGGGTGAGCATCCGGGAGCCGGCGGCGGCGACCGCCTGAGCGGACGCGAGAGCTTTTGAAGGGGGGCGGGCTCGCGCCCGCCCCTTTTTGCGTCATGAAAGCCCCCACCTTCATCGACCGCGTGCAGATCCATGTGCGCGCCGGCAACGGCGGCAACGGCGTGGCCACCTTCCGCCGCGAGAAGTTCATTCCCTTCGGCGGGCCGGACGGGGGCGACGGCGGGCGGGGCGGGAATGTCACGCTGGTCGGCAGCCGGGACGTGGACTCCCTGCTGCACCTCTACTACCAGCCCAACCAGCACGCCCGGCACGGCGGCACCGGGATGAGCAAGCAGCGCTACGGCCGGGCGGGCGATGCGTGCACGGTCAGGGTCCCCTGCGGCACGGAGGCGCGCGACGCCCTGACCGGCGAATGGCTGGGCGAGATCCTGGAGGAAGGGCAGGAACTCGTGGTCGCGCGGGGCGGCAAGGGCGGACTGGGCAACATGCACTTCGCCACCTCCACGCACCAGGCCCCGCGCGAATGCACGCCGGGCGTCGAGGGCGAGAACCGCAAACTGCAGCTGGAGCTGAAACTGATATCCGACATCGGGCTGGTCGGATTCCCCAACGCCGGGAAGTCCACGCTGATCAGCCGCCTCAGCGCCGCCCGTCCGAAGATCGCGCCCTATCCCTTCACGACGCTTCATCCCCATATCGGCACGATGGTCTACGGCGACTACCGGAGCCTGCGGATCGCGGACATCCCCGGCCTCATCGCCGGCGCCCATCGGGGGGTGGGGCTGGGCCATGACTTCCTGCGACACATCGAACGCACCCGGTTCCTGGTGCTGCTGATCGATCTCTCCGGACAGGAAGGCCGTCATCCGGCCGATGATTACTTCAGCCTGCGCCGCGAGCTCGAATTGTACCGCCAGGAGCTGTCGGAACGGGCGCACCTGGTGGCGGCGAACAAGATGGACCTCCCGGAATCCGCCCGCCTGCTGCCGGAGTTCATCGCGCGAACCGGGGTGACCCCCCTGCCCCTGTCGGCGCAGACCCGCGAGGGCGTCGGAACCCTCAAGCGGGAGCTCTACCGACGGATCTTCGAGGCCGAACCGCCGGAGGAAGCGACCGCGCCCGGAGCGTGACCGGAGCCGCCCGCCGGGAATCCTGCCTCGCTCGCCGAGCTCCACGGGCGGCAAGGTGGATTCCTCTGTGGCCTTCGTGGCCTCCTGTTCGATCCGCATCGGGGGTCGGCGCGCCGCCTTCAGGACAGCCGATCGAGCGCGCCCCGCACGCGGCGCGCCAGCTCGGCGGTGCTGAAGGGCTTCATGAGCACGTCCACGGCGCCGGCCTTCAGGCCATATCGCTGGAGTTCATCCGAGGTGAAGCCGGTGATGAACATCACGCCCACGCGAGGCCGGCGGCGGCGGATCTCCTCCGCCAGCTCGGGGCCGCTCATGCCCGGCATCACGACGTCGGTGACCAGCAGATGGATCGGCCCCTCGTGGCGCGCGGACAGGTCCAGCGCCTCGCGCCCGCCGATGGCCTCAAGAACCACGTATCCCAGCTTGTGCAGCAGCCGCGCCATCAGGCGCCGCACGGGCAGGTCGTCCTCCACCAGGAGCACGGTCTCCGCCCCGCCCGCGAGCTCTCTGGATTCGGCGGCCGCCTGGGGCGCGGGGGGCGGATCGGACTCCGGGAAATGCAGCCTGAATCGCGTCCCGTCGCCGGGCACCGAATCGACCTCGATCGCCCCGCCGCACTCTTCGACGATGCTGCGCACCGTCGAGAGCCCCAGCCCGCTGTGCGAACGGCTGTCCTTGGTCGTGAAGAACGGGTCGAAGACATGCTCGCGCACGCCGGGGGCCATGCCGCCGCCGTTGTCGCGGACCCCGAGCGTGACGTACCGCCCCGCCGGCAGCACGCCGAGATCGCACGGACGCGGCGCCGCCGTCTGAAGACGGCTGGTGCGGATCTCCAGCCGCCCTCCCCGCGGCATGGCATCGCGCGCGTTGACCACCAGATTCATCACGACCTGCACCAGCCGTCCGGCGTCGGCCCGAACGAGCCCGGTGCTCTCATCCAGGCGGGTCTCGAGGACGATGTCCTCCCCGAGCGTGCGCCTCAGGAGCCGCTCCACGTCTTCCACCACCCGGTTCATGGATGTCGCGCGGACCTCCGGCTGCGGGCTCCGTCCGAACGCCTGCAGCCGGCGGATCAGCTCGGCCGCCCGTTCGCCCGCCCGCACGATCTCCTCGAGCTCCGCCCGCATCCGAAGGTCCGTCACCTCATCGTGAATCTGCCGGCTGTAGCCGATGATGGGCGTAAGCAGGTTGTTGAGGTCATGGACGATGCCGCCCGCGAGCTGGCCGAGGGATTCCAGCCGCTGCGCGATCCGGAGCTGCAGCTCGCGTTCGGCGAGAGCCATCTCGGCCGTCTTGGTCCGGGTGACATCCAGGATCACGCCCAGCACCACCGCGGGCCGGCCATCGGCCCCGGGCAGGTACACGGCCTGGTTGCGCAGCCACAGGAGCCGCCCTTCGCGGGTCAGCGCCCGGTATTCGAGATCGAACGAGCCGCCCGTGTCGTTCTTCGCCTTCACCTCGGCGAGGACGCGGTCCGCATCCTCGGGATGGACCTGCCGGACCCACAGGTCGGGGTCCCCCACCCACTCCCCCGGCGTGAATCCGAGCATCGCGTTGAGCTGCGCGCTTATGTAGGTGGTGCGGGGATACGGGTGCAGGTCCACCCGGTAGAGGACCGCCGGCAGGTGTTCGACCAGCTGACGGTACTGCTCCTCGGCCCGCTGCCGCGGGCCGTCGTTTCCACGCGCCGCCGCTTCCGCGCCGCCAGGCGCCGGAGGCGCGCTCCACGAATGGACAACCGGCGGGGGTTCCTCCACGGAGGAGATCGCCTCGCCGAACGGGACTGCCTTCCTGGCCTTCCAAGACGCGTCATGCATGTGAATACGGGACCCTCGCCCTGCTCCGGATGCGATCTTAGCGCATGCGTGCGCGGATACAAGCCGGCATACCGTTCCACCTGCTCCCCGGCCGGGGCGGACCCCGGTCTGCATTTGTTCGCCCGGCACATGGATTGTTCCCCCAAGACATGATACACAGATGCGTGGGATGTGTTGCGTGAGGGTTCCCCGTCGCGAAGGGCGGCGGAACAATCTCAGAAGGCGGCGCGGTGGCACGGAGGAACGGACGGATTGGCGTGAGAGCATTGAGCGGCCAGGACCGTTGGGTTGCGGCTCGCCGCCTTGGAATGGACGGCAGGAAGGAACATCGAGATGATCATCGTGATGCGTGAGGGCGCTTCGCGGCGCGAGATCGGGGCGGTGGAAGAGGAGATCCGCAGGCTGGGCTACACGCCGCACCCGATCTACGGCGTCGAACGCACCGTCATCGGCGCGATCGGCGACGAGCGCGAGAAGGCCCGGATCCAGCAGATCCTGGAGACGGCCGACGGCGTGGAGCAGGTGATCCCCATCCTCAAACCCTACAAGCTCGCCGGCCTGGAACTGCATCGGGAGAAGACCCGCATCGAGATCGCGCCGGGCGTCGCGTTCGGCGGGAAGAAGATCCCCATCATCGCGGGCCCCTGCTCCGTCGAAAGCCTGGAACAGATCTGCGGAACCGCCGAGGCGGTCAAGGCCGCCGGCGCATCCATTCTGCGCGGCGGCGCGTTCAAGCCGCGCACCTCGCCGTACAGCTTCCAGGGACTCGCGGAGGAGGGCCTCAAGATGCTCGCCGAGGCCCGCTGCCGCACCGGCCTGCCCATCGACACCGAGGTGATGAAGGAGAGCGTGCTCGATCTCGTGGCGCAGTACGCCGACGTCATTCAGATCGGCACGCGGAACATGCAGAACTTCGACCTGCTCAAGGCCGTCGGCCAGCTCCGCAAGCCGGTCCTGCTCAAGCGCGGGCTCGCCAACACCGTTCGGGAGTGGCTGATGTCCGCCGAGTACATCATGGCGCAGGGAAACATGAGCGTCATCCTCTGCGAGCGGGGCATCCGCACCTTCGAAACCGCCACGCGCAACACCCTCGACCTGAGCGCCGTCACGGTGCTCAAGCACGAGACCCATCTCCCGGTCGTCGTGGACCCGAGCCACGGCACCGGCGATTGGCGCTATGTCGCCGACATGGCGGTCGCCGCCGTCGCCGCGGGCGCGGACGGCCTGATGATCGAGGTGCACCCCAATCCGCACGAGGCGTGGTCCGACGGATCGCAGTCGCTGACCCCCAAGAAATTCGCGGAGACCATGAACCGGCTGCGCGCCGTCGCGGCCGCCGTCGGGCGCGAGGTCTGAGGGCGCGGAGGCCGACCCGGCGCGGGCGATGCCCGCGCGGGGGCCCCGGACATCCTCGCCCGCCGGGCAGACCGGAGGGGCCGCGCGGCCGCGGCGCGCTCGTGGATCGGTCAATTTCCGTCATTACAAAGACAAGAAGCACCATTGCCCGTGGCGCGCGGTGCGCTAGGATGTTGCCCATGACGACAACCCATGACGACCCACGGGCCCGGCGGATCGCACGGGCCCGCATCGTCCATCGAAAGGGCACGGGCACATGAAGACCAGGCGACCGCTTTTGGCAAAGGACATCCGGAAGAAGGACGACCTGATCGTCATCGCCGGGGCCGGCGGTTTCATCGCCGGGGCGTTGACGCGGCGTTTCCGCGACCAGGGATTCACGCGCATCCGCGCGGTGGACCGCAAGCCGCTCGCGGAGTGGTACCAGCGGGTGCCGGGCGTGGAATGCCTGAGCCTCGACCTGCGGCACGAGGAGAACTGCCGGCGGGTCGTCGAGGGGGCCGTGGAGGTCTACAACCTCGCCGCGGACATGGGCGGCATGGGATTCATCGAGCGGTTCCGCGTCGAGTGCCTGAGGAGCGTCCTCGTCAACACGCACCTGATCGAGCACGCCTGGCGCGCCGGCGCGGAGCGGTATTTCTTCTCGTCGTCCGCCTGCGCCTACAACACCGACCTGCAGAGGGATCCGCACTGCCGCGCGTTGAAGGAGAGCGACGCCTACCCGGCCATGGCGGAACGCGGCTACGGCTGGGAGAAGCTCCTGTCCGAGATGTTCTGCCAGGAGTACTGGGCCGAGCGGGGCCTCAAGACCTTCATCGCGCGCTTCCACAACGTCTACGGACCCTGGGGCACGTGGGACGGCGGCCGCGAGAAGGCGCCCGCCGCCCTCTGCCGCAAGGTGATCGAGGCCAAGGACAGCAGCCGCGACCGGATCACCATCTGGGGGACGGGCGAGCAGACGCGCAGCTTCATGTACATCGATGACTGCGTGCAGGGCATCGACATGATCGCGCACTGCGAGAACCTCGTCGCCACGCCGATCAACCTCGGCTCCGCCGAGCTGATATCGATCAACGATCTCGTCCGCCTTGTGGAACGGATCGGCGGCGCGCGCCTCACGCGCGAGTACGACCTCAGCGCGCCCAGGGGCGTCGCCGGCCGCAACAGCGACAACACGTTCATTCGAAAGGTCCTGGGCTGGGAGCCCTCCACCCCGCTCCGGGCGGGACTGAAGAAGACCTATGCGTGGATCGAGCAGCAGTACCGGGACCGGAAGGCGGGACTCCGGACGGTCCGCGACGAGAACACGTTCCATGGCTGAGCGGGGTGCGCAGACGATCCGTCCGCCCGCGCCGTCCCCCGCGCGGGAGCGATCGCCCTGCCGCGGGAGGCACGCATGAAGGCGCCCCCGTCCTCCGACCGCGGCGACGTGTTCGGCCGCATCCCGTACCGCATGGCCTTCGCGGGCGGCTGGATCGATCAGCCTTTCGTTTCCCGGCTGGACCCTTCGCCCCCCGGCTCGATGGTGGTCGTCCAGCTCGAGCCGGACCGCTGGTATATGGAACGCGCCGGCATGGCGACGGGCACGCGCAAGGTGGCGATGCGCCTCTGGAACGGCGGGATGCCCGACCGCGATCCGGCCGCCCTCACGCGTGAGCTCTATGCCGCGGAAAACGAGGGGCGAACCGATCCGTCCGGCTCGCAGGACATGATCGGCCTGATCTATCCCGGCGCGAACCGGCTGGACTACGACATCCGCCACGAAGGCGGCCGCTTCCCCCGGCACATCGAGTCGTGCCGGGATCTGGCCGTTGTGAAATGGCTGGAGCGGGTGATCTACATGGTCCCCGTCGCGCCGCGGCCGCCGGGCTACAATCCGCTCGGCGAACAGCGGCTCGACCCCGCATGGATCCGGCGGCTGGGGCAATCCGGCCGTGACTGTTACGATGCGATCGTCGCGAGGGACGCCGGAGCGCTCGGCGCGAGCATGAACGAGTGCATGCGCTGCTGGGCGGCGCTCCTGCCCCACACCGTCCGGCACCCGACCCTCGCCACCGACCTCGCCGGCCTCCTTGCCCACTACCAGCGGCGCCATGCCGGCGCGATGTATTCGGGGTGCGGCGGCGGGTATCTCTACGTCGTATCGGGACGCCCGGTCCCGGGCGGATTCCGGGTGCGCATAAAACGATGATCGCCACGCGCCGGACGCTTGTGTATGATCCCCGCATCCCCTGCGGACGCCGGCGTGGGGTCGGCTGACGCGGCATGGCGAACGAAAGGGGCGGATTCGGAGGCGACATGAAACGCGTGGCGGTAGCGGGACATTTCGACGATCTGCGCTCGCCCCACATCCGGTACCTGCAGGAGGCCTCGAAACTCGGCGAGCTCCAGGTCCGCCTGTGGAGCGATGCCGTGGTGCGGCGCATCACCGGCCACCTGCCCCATTTCCCCTTCGCGGAGCGGAAGTATCTCGTCAGCGCCATCCGCTACGTGAACGAGGTCGTGATCGCCGACGGCCCGTTCCCCGAGGACGAGCTGCCGCCGGCGGCGGGCCTGAAACCCGACATCTGGGCCATGCACGTCGGCGAGGAGCGGCCGATGCGCCACGCCTTCTGCCAGGCCAACGGCATCGCCTTCACCACGGTCCGGAACGAGTGTCTCCATGGATTCCCTCCCCTGCCCGAAGGCGTCCTGCCGCCGGCGCCCGACCGCGCGAAGGTGATCGTCACGGGGTGTTACGACTGGTTCCACAGCGGGCACGTGCGGTTTCTCGAAGAGGTCCACGCGCTCGGGGACGTCTACGTGGTCGTCGGCAGCGACGCCAACATCGCGCTGCTCAAGGGCCCCGGGCATCCGAGATTCCCGGCCCGCGAGCGGGTCTACATCGCCAGTTCGATCCGCTATGTCCGGCAGGCCTTCGTTTCCACCGGGAGCGGGTGGCTCGACGCGGAACCGGAAATCGAGCGCATCCGGCCCGACATCTACGCGGTGAACGAGGACGGCGACAAGCCGGAGAAACGCGAGTTCTGCGAGCAAAACGGCATTCGCTACATGGTGCTCCAGCGCCTCCCCGCCCCCGGCCTCGCCCCCCGCACCAGCACCGAGCTCCGCGGGTTCTGAGGCGCCTGAGTCCACGGCGCGTTGCCATGCGGACGGGCCATTCCCCCTGTCAGATCTCCGCGTCGGCATTGACGGAGAATATACCATTTCGATGATACGATCGTATCATGGAAGTGGTATGTTCCCGGCTGCCGTTCGCGCCGGATCGGAGTCCTCGGCTGGCCTCAGAACGGCAGGGTGAGTGGGTGGACGAGAGGGTTGGCGACCGCTTACCGGCCTTCGTCAATGTAGTAGAGCACCAGCGCCTCGTAGTCCATTGATCCTTCCGACAACCCCCACGCTTCTGTGCGGAACCGCGCGAACCGATGAAAGGGAAGACGGTCCAGCAAATGGCAACGGCGCATCGCGGTCGTCCGTTGCGACTTTGCCTGATGCGGCGGAGCTGGAGAAGTGCAGCGATCGCTCCCAATTCTCGACCGGGCGCATGACCGTGGCGATGTCGGTGGCTTCATCGAGCACCGACAGCCATGAAACGCCGGGCGGAGCGACGTAGTCCGACGCGCCCCGTCTTCCGCACGATGCCGCAGCGGACGCGAACATCGCGATGACGATAGCGCGAAAGGCGCGTGCCAGCAGCCACATGGCCGCAGTCTGACAGCTTCCTCCCCCGGATGCAGCACGGCTGTTGTTCGAATTTCGACATTCGGATTCCTTCGGCATCGCCGTCACGCCGCCCTGCCGCAGCGGTGCCGCCGCAGGGCGGGGACGGCGGGACCACCGCTCGTGCCGTGTTGTCTCCGCGATCTCTGCGCCCTTCTGTTCAACGGGGATAGGGTTGCGGCTCGCCGCCTCCGGCCCTACGCCGGCGGCGGAAAAGCCGGTGAACGGCATTTCGGAGTTGGACGGTGGCCAGGTCCTGCGGTATGACGCTGCCGTGAGCTCGGTCACAACCACGCTGATTCGCAACGCCCGGCTCTGGCCGCACGCGGGGGCCGCGGTGCAGGAGGATGCTTCGCTGCTCATTGAGAACGGCCGCATCCTCAAGACCGGCCGGTTCCATGCGCGTGCGGATCTGACGATCGACGCCGGCGGCGCGCTCGCCATGCCCGGCTTCGTCCAGGGCCACGTGCACCTCTGCCAGACGCTCTTTCGCGGCGCCGCGGAGGATCTGCCGCTCCTGCCGTGGCTCAGCCGCCGCATCTGGCCGCTCGAGGCCGCGCACGACGAGGCCTCGCTTCGCGTCTCGGCCCGCCTGGCGTGCGCCGAGCTCGTCCGCGGCGGCACAACGGCCTTTCTCTCCATGGAAACGGTCCGCGGCTCCGGCTTCGTCCTCGAGGAGGTCGCGCGCGCCGGCCTGATGGGCATGGTCTGCCCGTGCCTCATGGACAAGAGCGGCGGCTACATGCCGCTCGCGGTCGACCTCGACGATGCCCTCGCCGAATGCGACGTGCTGCTTCGCCGGCTGGAAGGTCTCGACACCCTGCGGCTCGGCCTCGCGCCGCGTTTCGCGCTCAGCTGCGACGAGGCGACGCTCCGCGAGGCGGCGCGATTCGCGCGCGAGCGCGGCCTGCGGCTGCACACGCACGCGTCGGAACAGCAGCCGGAGGTCGAGATGATCCGCAAGCGGACGGGGCGGTACAACGTCGAGTACCTGCACGATCTCGGCCTCTGCGGGCCCGACGTCGCGCTCGCCCACTGTGTCCATCTCACGCGGGCGGAGTGCGGTCTGCTCGCCCGCACCGGCACCCACGTGCTGCACTGCCCCTCGGCCAACTTCAAACTCGGCTCCGGCATCGCCCCGGTTCCCGCGTACCTCGAAGCCGGCATCAACATCGCCCTCGGCGCGGACGGCGCCGCGTGCAACAACCGGCTCGACATGTTCGCCGAGATGCGCCTGGCGGGGCTGGCGCAGGCGCTGCGCAAGGGACCGGGCGCCCTGCCCGCCCAGGCGATCGTGCGCATGGCCACGGAGGGCGGCGCGCGGGCCCTCGGGTGGGAGAAGGAGATGGGGCGGCTGGAACCCGGCCTGCGCGCGAACCTGATCCTGCTCGACCTGGACCAGGCGCACACCCTGCCCTCGGAGGAGCCGGCCGCCACCGTCGTCTACGCGTGTGACGCGCGCTCCGTGTCGCTCACGATGGTCAACGGCCACGTGCTCTACGAGAACGGACAACTGACCACCCTCGACGAGACCGCCCTGCGCGCCGAGAGCCGCCGCGAGCGAGCGCGCCTCTTCCGACGCGCGGGGATCACGGGCTGAGCCGGCGCCGTGCCCAACCGTCCACGCCTCTCCCGACGTCTTACGCCCGCGACCGGTCGTGGTCGGCGATCTTGCGCCGCACCCCGGCTTCGGCCTCCTCGTAGAGCTCTCGGATCATGGGGTCGGAGAAGTGGTATACGCGGTCCTCGAAGTCCGTCGCGTTCAAGCGGTCGAACAGGCGCTGCTGGGCCTCCGCGAGGTCCTTGCCGTAGATGTGAAAGGAGTCCGCCTGCCAGTTCAGCCGCCCGATCTCCACGCGACGTCCGGCGCGCCGCGCGAGTTCGTCCGCGATACAGGTCCGGGTGAACATGGTGAAACCGAACATGTTCATGAAGTGGGCGCCCCAGGCGTCGTTGCTGCGGAAGCGGATGTTCGTGTTGAGCCACCAGGCGCCGTCGCCCGCCTCCACGATGCGATACCAGAGCGACTGCAGGCAGGGCGGATCGTAGCAGTCCAGGTCGATGTTGGGCATCCACGTGATCATCTGCGCCTGGCGCGTGAAGGGTTGGGCGGCGAGCTTGCCGATCGCGGCTTCGATCTGATCGATGGCGAAGGCCCCGGCCTGCACGGAGGCGCCCTCGCGCAGCTCGCGCCACGCCCCATACCGCGCGAGCCGGCCGTGGTAGGTGTACTCCCACCGGGTGTCGGCGGCGTCGTTGAGATTCTTGACCCAGTGGTCCTTCGCGCCCTGCAGCTCCATCACGTACTCGCGGAGGTCCTCGATGCCGCCCGGAAAGGCGCGGTGGATCATCGGATCGGCCATCGGCCGGCGCACCGTCAGGTTCAGCGTCGCATCGAGGCTCGGCGGATCGCCGGGGCGATCGTACTGGGTGCGGAACGGCACCCCTTCGACGTGGAGCGCCACCAGCGCGCGTTCGCACGCGTCCGCGAGGGTGTCCCCCTCGACATGCAGGACCGGAATGTCACCCTCTTTCATCTCTTCGCCCCCCCCGCCTTCCATCCGCCGCGTCCCGTCGGGCCCGCCGGACGCCGCCGCGGGCCGCGGCGCCCTCACTCCCGCAGCGCCTGCAGGAACGCGCGGATGTTCTCCGACGACACCCCGGGGGGCATCCCCCCGCCGCAGGACGGCATGAATCGCCGCCGGTCCGGCGTGTCGGCCAGCAGTTGGCGAACCGCCGCGCGCACGTCCTCCGGCGTGCCCCTGGCGAGCACGTCGCGGGGCGGGATGTTGCCCAGCACCGCCAGACGCCCCCCGGTCCGGGCCTGGATCTCCGCGACGGTGAGATGCGTGCCGGGGTTGTAGAGATTGATCCCGACGTCCGGATAGTGCCGGACCGAGGCCCGGCAGTCCGCGTCGTTGTGGAAGAACTTCACGGCCACCGGCGCGTCGAAGACCTCCCGGAGATACGGTTGCCCGAATGCCCTGAAGTCGTCCTCGCCGACGAAGCCGACCAGGTCGTCCAGCACCAGCATGCCGTCGATGGTGGGGAATCGTTCGCGCTGGTGGCGATGCCAGCGGACCAGGAAGGCGGTGATCTTCCGGAGCAGCCGGTGCATGACGTCGGGATCGGTCTTGAGCGCGCACAGGAACTCCGTGGTGCCCATGAGGAACGAGGCGACGTTCATCGGCCCCCGCGACACGGAGAAACGGATCTTGTGCCCCATGGCCTCGATGCGGGGCTGCAGCAGGCGCAGGCGGGCGATGACGAAGGGGAGCAGGCCGTCCTTTTCCGGGTCGGGCTCGGGCAGGCGGTCGACATCGGCCAGCTCGCGCACGACCGGTTCGGCAAAGGGGAACTCGTTCGCCGGGAACAGGCCCCGCGCGCCGAAGGCCGAGGGCTCGGTGCACATGCCGTACTCGGACCAGAATCCGGGCAGGAAGATCGCCTCCGGGAACTCCTCGATCGCGCGCCGGTTGAGGGCGAAGAAGATCTCCTCGCTGGCGAAGTAATCGAGGATCTGGATCCCCTCCCAGTTCGGTAGCCAGGGGCTGTCGATGATGAACCCGGCCGGCAGGGGATCGACGGCTTTCCCTGCGATGACCGCCTGCAGCGTCTGCCACTGTGCCTCATTCATTCCGCTTCATCTCCAGGGCTTCGCTGGCGGCCGATTCTGGCGCGACGGGCACCGAAAGCAAGCCCGATCCGCCGACCCGCCGCCGTCCGCCCGCCGTCGGCGCCACGATGACGGATATACCATTTCGATGATACGATCGTATCATTGATTCGGTATATTCTGCGGTTCCGCCAGATCGCGGGCCCGACGGGTCGCGGCGGCGAGGAAGGCCTGATGGCGGCGTTCCACGGCCTCGCCGGCGTACGCCGGCGGCCAGAGGGCGCGAGGGAGAAGGGGGTCGGCGTGGAAAGCGGTGCGATAGGCGGCCTGCTCGTCATGCACCGCCTCCGCGAGACGACCCAGGTCAACCGCCCGCGCCGTCCGGCTGGCCTCGCTTGCACCGGCCTGCCGATAGGCGTCGTGCGCCCGGCCGATCTCCTTCCAATCCCAGGCCGCCTTCACCACCTCGGCGTCCGACGACAGGAAGACCGAGTCGCAGCGGAAGCCGCAGAAGCACTCGGGAATGCCCTCCGCTTTCACGATCTGTCGCAGGCGAGTTTCAAGATCATCGGGCCAGATCCAGAGACTGCGCTGCAGAAAGCCGAGTTTCTCCGCCCGCAGGGCCCGCCAGAGCAGCAGGCGGTCCCGGCGGCGGAGCTCCGGCAGGTCATAGCAGAACACCCGCCAGCGGCCGTCCCACGGCCGGCTCCAGAGCGCCGCCGGCGAGGCGCGGGGCGGCGGCCGCGCCTGGGGCGTTATCGCAAAGCGGGCGCGTCGCCCCCGCCCGGTTCGTGTCAGCCGCTGCTCCTCCTCCAGCCGCCGCAACAGCGCGTCAATCCGGCGGCTGCTGGGACAGGAATGGACCCCCGCCAGGATGAGCCCGCAGTCGCGGCGGCTCAGCGCCTCCAGGCCCAGAAAGAAGAACTCCAGCACCAGCTCCAGTTCCGTTCGCATGCATTCCTCCCTTCGCGCGAACAACGACATGGTCCGTTTATACCATTTTCATGATACGATCGTATCATAAAAACGGTATTTTCCGGCCGGATCGCGAAGGAGACGCGGGACGGTCATGAGGACAGGGGGGCAGGGGAGTCGGGCGCACCGTCCACGGGGGCGCGCGGACGGCGGTGGCGGACGGCATCGAGGATCTCCGTCAGCTCGGGCGAGCGGAGCAGCCGCGCGGCGAGCAGGTAAACCCCCACCCCTGCCGCGACCGCCGCCGCGATCGACACGATGCGCACCGCCTCGGCCGGCCATCGGGCGGCGGCGAGCGCGCCGCTCAGGAGACGCTCGCCGGCCGACACCGCGTGGCCCATCAGGACCGCGCAGGCGAGGGTGCGCGCCGCACTGCGGGCGACCGAGACCCAACCGCACGACCCGACACGCCGGTGCAGGATCCACGCCAGCGCCACGCCGTTGAGCGTTTCGGCGATCACCGTTGCGCAGGCGATGCCGGCGTGCTTGTAGTAGGTCGGCCAGGTCACCATGAAGGCGACGCTCATCGCGATGTTCAGCAGGACGGTCGCCACGCCGATGCGCACCGGCGTCTTCGGATCTTGCAGCCCGTAGAAGGCCGGCACGAAGACCTTCCCCGCGCTGAACACGATCATGCCGGGCGCATAGCACATCAGCGCGAGGGTGGAGAGCATGGTCGATTGCGCCGTGAACTCCCCGCGCTGATAGCAGGCGGCGAGCACCGGTTCGGCCAGGACGAAGAGCCCGACCGCCGCGGGGGTCATCACGAAGAACAGCAGCCGGAGGGCATGGTTGACCGACTCGCGCAGGGCGCCGTGATCCCCCCGCGTCGCCTGCCCGGAGAACAGGGGCAGCAGCACGGTGCTCAGGGCCGTCGCGAAGATCCCGAGCGGCAGATAGATGAGTCGCTCGCTGTACCAGAGGGCGGCCGCGGCCCACTGCCCGATGGCGAGGGCGAGGAAGGTGTCGATCGCCACGTTGACCTGCGTGACGGCCCGGCCGACGGCCACCGGTCCCATGAGCGTCAGCATGCGCACCAGACGCGGATCGCGCAGATTCCACCGCAGGCGCGGCCGGAAACCCAGGCGGAACAGGGAGGGGAACTGGACGCCGAGCTGCAGCGCGCCGGCGGCGATCACCCCCCAGGCGATCCCGTACACGCGCGTCTCCGGCGTCGCCCCCAGCCACGGGCAGACGAAGAGGAGCACCAGGATCTCCACGACGTTCAGCAGCGCTGGAGCGGCCGCCGGCACGGCGAAATGTCCGAAGGAATTCAGCGCCCCCATGGCCACCGCCGTCAGGCAGATGAACACGACGTAGGGGAACATGATCCGGAAGAGCCGCCACACCAGCTCCGCGAATGGATCCAGGCCCGGCCGTCCGAGCGCGACCGTGGCCGTGGCGACGCCGCCCAGCATGATCAGGAGCAGCACGAAACCCACGAGCGTGAACACGTGCTGCGCGAGCGCCCACGCCGAGGCGTCGCCCTCCTTCTGCCGCGTCTCGACGAACACGGGAATGAAGGCGGCCGAGAGCGCCCCTTCGCCGAAGAGCGCGCGAAAGAGGTTCGGAATGCGAAACGCGGCCATGAAGGCCGACGCGGCCCCGGTGGTGCCGAAGTAATTCGCGACCAGGACGTCGCGCACGAAACCCAGTCCGCGACTGACCAGCGTGAGCCCGCCGACCATCCCCGCCGACCGTATGACGCCACGCTTATCCATGGAGGGGGAGATCAGCGGATGGACGGCACCGGTTTCGCCTCGGGCAGCTCGCCGACGAACCGGCGCGCGCGGCCGGCCAGTTCCGCCGCCGTCAGACCGTCAGGACAGGGGTAGGCCTCCATGCGAAGCTCGTCCTCGATGACCTCGCCCGGCGTGAGCGCCTGCGATGCGCCCGCGATCTCGAACTCCGCGTAGGGCGCGTCGCGCTCGACGAAAAGGGTGGGCGGCGCGACGGCCCCTCCCTTCCCCGGCGAGCGGCTCCTCAGGATCACCAGCGTGCGGCCGATCTCGGCGGCGAGCCATCCGCGCGGGGAATCGCTGATCAGGCGGTGCGTTCCGCCCACCTCCACGCGATACACGGCGGCACGGGCATGATAGCTGAAGGCCGGGGCCGGGGGAGGCGCGAAGGAAAGCGAGCGGATCTCGCCGGAGGCGGCCGCCCCGTCACCCTCCAGGGGGAAGACCACCCGCGAGGGGCGCAGCATCTGACCGACCGTCCAGAGGGTCACCGGCACATCCGATTCCGCGACGCGCTCGATCCGTTGTCGCACGATCAGCGCCGGCGGGGTCTCCCCCAGCCGCACGTCGCGCGTCAGGCGCACCCGGAGCGGCGGACCGATCTCGCGGGTGAGGACGCTCACGAGGTCGCCCGCCGCGTTCCGCCATGCGCGCCCGCCCCAGGCGTAGCCGTCGAGCAGGCGGGCGGGGCTCACCCCGCGCCCTTCCAGGGCGGCCCACTGCGCGTGGGCCACGGGCCACAGGGCGAGGCCTCCGAAATTGATCCATCTCCGGGCGAATTCCGGGTCGTTGGGCAACCGGCCGATCCATGTGGGGGCCAGATACAGCAGGTTGGTGCCTCCGATCGGCGTGAACATCGCCACCCGTCCGATGCCGGGCACGACCGCGGCCTCGGCGGCGCGGTTGGAGAGGCAGTAGGCGCCGGACCACCCCGCGAAGGTCGCCGACGCGACGGGCGCCACGGGCACCTCGCCATCCGGGCCCGCGGCCCGCGCCGCGGCCGCCACCCACCCCAGGATCAGAAGCCCCCACCTCATGGGGTCACGCTATAGCAAACCCCCCGCGCCTCGACAAGACACGCTTGCCAAAGAGGGACCGCTGCGACATGCTCCCGCACCAGAAAAGACGGAACATTCCTCATGAGACTCTGGCCCTGGATGCTCGGATCGATGGTCGCGGCGGCGTGGACGATCGGCCCTCCGCCGACTCCCGCCGCGGATTCGCCGGTCTATGCCTTCACGTTCTCCACCGCGCCGCACGGCGGCAAGTACACCCCCCGGCACGTGCTCGCGGTATGGGTGGCCGACGCGCGGGGGCGCTTTGTGAAGAGCCTCCTGGTGCGGGCGGGGAAGAGGGCCGCGGATCTGAAGGGCTGGCGCAGCGCCTCGGAGGGGAACCGCACCGATGCGGTCACCGGCGCCACCCTGCCCCGTCACGACCGGCATCGCGCGGTGTGGAACGGCACCGATGCCCGTGGCAACCCCGTGCCCGACGGCGACTACGAGCTCCGCATCGAGCTGTGCGAGGGCGCCCCTTCCGTGCTCACGCCCAAGGGTCATCTTCCGTTCGTCAAGGGACCCGCCACGGCCGCCCGGACGTTCCCCGACCTTCCGAGCTTCAAGGATCTCTCCCTCGAACGCGAGGACGCCGGTCACCCGGCCGGGGATTGACCCCGCCGGGCCTACTCGAGCAGCTTCAGGACCGACCGGGCGGGGATGCAGGACTTGATCACCATCTGCAGGTTCTCCTGCTTGTCGCCGTGTTCCTCGTAGTAGATCGATCGCGTGGACGAGACCACCCCCACCACCGCCCCGCACTGGTTCAGGACGGGGCCTCCGCTCGATCCCTTGGCGTAGTCCGCCGTCACGGCCATGCGCGGGTACTTGCCCTCCTGTTCCCTGGTCATGAAGTACCGCGCCACGACGCCCTGCGTCATCAGGTAGAAGAGCTGCGTGGGATGGCTGACCACGGCGACGGGATTGCCCACCGGCTCATCCGGGCTGAGGACGAGCGGGCGAAAACCCCGGCCGTCGACGCGAAACACGGCCACGTCATTCCCGGCGCTCGCCGCCAGCACCTCGACCACGGGGAACACGCGCCCATCCGACGTGGCCACCGCCTCGCCCAGCACCTCGTTGTCCTTCTCCTCGAAGGCATGGTAGTTCGCCACGCACACCCCGTCTTCGCGGATCGCGAAGCACGTGGAGACGTTCACGTGCGCCTTGGCGCAGCGCTTGCACTTGTAGTAGTGGCAGTGGATGAGCACCCCCTGCCGGGCCGTCTCGTAGATCCGCGCCATTGCCAGCGGCCGGGTCGGGGGGGCGGGCAGCCGCATCGGGTGGCGCGTGCGCGACATCTGCTTGCGCAGGGCGGCGGGGGCGGTGAATCCGCCCTCCCTGTGAATCGCCGCGAGGTTGGTGGTCAGCTGGGCGGTGAGGCTGGTGTCATCCCAGGGGCGGACGGGCGGGGCCCGTTCCGCGGCCGATGCGCCGGCCGCGCAGGCCATCGCCACCAGGGCGGCGATCCACCCGCCCCTCCGCGGCCCGCCACTCCGGCGGGCGCTGTTCGCATGCTTCATGGCGCGCACGGCGCACCTCATCCTTCCGGCCATCCCCCGGGCGTCACGGGTTCCCGCCCTTCTCAGAAGAACGCGGCCACGCCCGCCGACGCG
Source organism: uncultured Verrucomicrobiota bacterium (assembly GCA_964610105.1). Lineage (GTDB taxonomy): Bacteria > Verrucomicrobiota > Kiritimatiellia > PWTM01 > PWTM01 > CAZSUU01. The sequence continues at coordinate 32,324 of CAZSUU010000017.1, forward strand.
AAGACCGCCGCATCGACGTCCTCGCGGATGAAGTTCCGCGTGAAATCCACGCTGCGGTCGTGGAGCCAGCCGAGCCGGCCGGTGAGATGAAGGAAGTCGTCGATGACGATGTCCGCGCCGACATACCACCGGCGTTCGCTGTAGATGAAACGGTCGCGGGGATCGTCCTCCGCCACGGCGAACTCCCACGTCCGGTTGAACTCGTACCCCGCCACGAGGGTGAGCGGACGGATGCACCGCCAGGCGACGCGGGACCGCGGGAAGAAGGCGTCGACCACGAGGTCATCGAAGGGAGACCAGCGCACCCCGACGATCGGTTCGAACGCGCGGTCGAATCCCGGATACACGTAGGCGCCCAACCGGCCGGATACCCGCGGGTTGAACGCCTGGATGCCGGAAAGCGAGAACGGAATGAACCCGTCGTCGAGGTCCAGGTCCTCGTAGTCCGTGTAGAAGCCCGGGAAGGCCTCGGCGCGAAAGGTGAGTCCGTCGCGGGTGCGCCAATCCCATGTCACGTCGGCGCTCAGCCGGCCGAACACATCCGGCAGCTTCAGGCCATCGCCGTTGTTGAACCAGGTGTCCAGGGTCGCGCCGAAATCGAACTCGCCGATGCGCGTGCGGAAGAACGCGAAGTCCGCGCGCGCCCGCTCCTCCACGAAGCCGAAATCGAAGCGGGTGTCGGCGACCTTCTCCGCCGGGGTATAGCCCAAACTGAGCGACACGGTGGGCTCGGTCACGCGGTCGGCGATCTGGCAGTACGGATACGCGCCGCGGTCCGCGAGGGCCAGCGACGCGGCGTCCGCCGTTCCGGCGATCGCGCCGGCAAGAACCACGGCATGGAATGCGTGCGGTTTCACGGCGGGAGAGCATAACCCCCTCCGCCGCGGAAGAAAAGCCCCTGAGCCTTCAACGGGCGGAACTCCCCGGCGATGGGCGCGGGGCGGCGACCGGCGGCGGCGGCGGAACAGCGGCGGGCGGAGGCGCGACTGGTTCCACGAAGGTCGGCGTGAGCCAGATATCGGTCGACTGCCGCACGCCGGCGCGATCCATGCCGATGAGGAAACGGGAATAGAACTCCTTGTCCTGGGCGACTCCGCCGAGGCGGACCGTCTGCCCCGGGGCGGCCACGACCTCCGTCGCCGCCTGGGCGAAGCGGATCCGATGGGGATGGCCGTCGACGAGGCCGGACAGCTCGGGAGTCAGGCGGATGCGGACCGTGGCCGACGCCCCTTCACCCATCACCGTCGGCTCGACCACCAGGAACGAGCCCACCTCCTGCCACCGGATCGCGGTCTGCAGCAGTCCCCACCCCACGGCCCGCTGTATGAACCACTCCACGTAGGGCACCGCTTCGCCGACCCGCAGGGAGCCCGAGCGGCCGCTGGCGACCAGCAGGGCCTGCACCGCGTTCTCGGTGGTGCGGGTTTCGCGGTGTTCCAGGCGGGGCGAGACCACCACTCCTCCATGCGAGACGCCGCCTCCGTCGACCACCACGCCGCCCTGCACCCCGACGCCTGCCCCGGTCTCCACGGCCCGGCCGCCTCCGGCAAACCGGACCTCGATCCGTACGTTTTTCGGCGGCACGTTGAACTGCGCCGCCATCTTCTCCAGCTCGAGGTGCTCCTCGGCCGTGGCGAAGACGAGGAGACGGTTGTGTTTCTCGTCGAGCACCACGCGGCCGTCGCCCTTCACGATGGCGCGCGCCATTTCCTCCGCCGCCGCGGGATCGGCGTACCCGACCGGGTGAACCTTGAAGGACCGCCCCGGATCCGCCGCCGGGGCCTCCAGCAGAAGCGCCGCCAGGACCACCGGCAGAATGCGCGCGATCATGATTTCACCCCACGCTTTCCCCATTCTCTTCCAGCGTCCGGAAACAACCCGTGGTCAGTCGTCCAGCGTATGGACAACCAGCCCGTCGCGGAGCTTCGGCTCGAACCAGGTGCTCTTGGGGGGCATGGTCAGGCCGGCGTCGGACACGGCCATGAGCTGCTGGATCGTCACGGGGTGCAGGGAGAACGCCACCGCCATCTGCCTTTCCCGCACGCGTCGCTCCAGCTCGGCCGTGCCGTGAATGCCGCCGACGAAGGCGATCCGCTCGCTCTGCCGCGGGTCATCGATGCCGAGCACGGGTCCGAGCAGGCGGTCCTGAAGCACGCTGACATCCAGCGCCGCGACCGGATCCACGCCGCCGGGCGGCGGCCACGACAGCCGGCTCCATTCCTGGGCGAGGAACATGCAGGCGCGTCCCGGGCCATCGGGCAGCGGCGGCGCGTCGTTCTCGACATCGAAGATCGCCCGCACCTCGTCCATGAGCGACTCGGGGGTGCGGCCGTTCAGATCGCGCACGCAGCGGTTGTACGGAAGGATCTGCAGGTGCGAGGCGGGAAACAGCACCGCGAGGAACCAGTCCGATTCCGCCTCGGCGGGCGGGCCGCCGCGCGCGGCCGCCCGTTCGCGCGCCGCGCGCGCGGCGGCGGCGGCGCGGTGGTGCCCGTCGGCGATGTACGCGCGCGGCACGGCGGCGAAGGCGTCGGCCAGCGCAGCGGGATCCAGCGCGCGCCAGAGGGTGTGGCGGATGCCGTCCGGAGCCACGAAATCGCAGAGGGGCGCCGCGGCCGTGGCGGCCGCCGCGAGCGCGTCCACCTCCGGACGGTCGCGGTAGGCCAGGAAGACGGGGCCCGTCTGGGCCCCGGTGGCGAGGATATGACGCGTCCGCTCGTCTTCCGGTTTCTGGCGGGTGCGTTCGTGCTTGAGGATGATGTTCTCGGTGTAGTCGCCGACGTGGCACACCGCCGCGACCCCGGTCTGCACGTGGCCGCCCCGCACCTGGCGGTAGAAGAACAGCCCCGCCGCCTCGTCGCGGACGAGCCAGCCTTCCTTCTGAAACCGGTCGAAATTCTCCGCCGCGCGCTCCATCGCCTCCGGCGCGTCGGACGCGGTGCCCGGGGCGAGCTCGAGTTCCGCGCGCGTCACGCGCAGGAAGTGGCGGGGGTTGGGCTCCGCCAGGCGCCGCGCCTCCGCTGCATCCACGACATCGTAGGGCGGGCTCGCCACGTCGGACGCCATGGCCGGTGGCGGACGCCACGCGCGAAAGGGTTTGATCCTCATGGCAGCATACTAGCGCCATGCCCCGGCGCGCGGCAATCTCGCATCGCGCCTTTAACGCGCGCGGCGTTCCGCGTCAGACCCGCCCGAACCCCCTGCCCGGCTGGCGGCCCTGCGGGAACGGCGGCCTGGCCATGTTCCGACGCGGAAGGCCTCCCACACCGCCGCCGCCCCCGGGACCGCGGAAGGCGGGGCCGCGCACGTCCCGACGCGGAAGGCCGCCGCGCAGGCCCGCGAGCGGTCCGGACGGCGGGCCGGACCTTCCCGGGCCGCGCGCAGCCGGAGGCCCGAAACCGGGCCCGACGGGATCCGGCCGGCCGAATCGCGGGACCGGCGCCCCGCCCCTGCCCGGGCCCATGCCCCGCATGCCCCGGCCCCAACGCTGCCGCGCGTCCGGCCGCGGCATGCCCGGCGCGCCCGGACCCAACCGCCGCGCCTCGCCCCGCTGCATCCGGGGGGTCTGCGGCTGACCCGTGCGGCCACCCGGACGCTGGGCTCCCAGGCGCTGACGAAGGGCGCGGGCCCGCTGGATGATCTCCTGGGCCTTGGCGCGGTCCCCCTTCTGCCAGGCGTCGCGCAGGGCGTTTCGAATCCGCTCGCGCATCGCGCCGGGGTCGGGGACCCCGGCCCGCGGCCGGTCCTCCGGCCGGCGCGCCGCCGAATCCGGTCTCGCCGCGCCGCGCCGCGCCCGCGCGTCGGGATTCGGCCGCGCCGCCGGAGCCGGGCCGCGCCCGAGCCCCGCCCGGATCCGGCGCGCGATGTCGCGCGCCTCTTCCGTCGCGCCCCGCTTGTAGGCCTCGCCAAAGCGGCGCATCATCTGCTCGAAGTCGCCGGCCGGCGCGGCGGCCGCGCGTGCCCTCTCGACCCGCGCATCGCGGCCGGCCTCGGGCCGGGCCGGGGCCTTCGCGGGTTCCTCGGCACGGGCGACCACCACTCCAACGATCGCGACCGCCATCACTCCCGTCATCCAACGCCTGACACTCATGACACTTCCTCCGCCGCCGGGGTGAACATCCACGTCACGCTTCCGTCCCCGGAAGGCCGTTAAGACAAACGGATCACACGGGCGATTATTTCAGTCGGCGGCCTTGAGTCAGCCCCCTCCGCGCAGGCGCCGGTCCCGACGGCTGACTTCCCGACTGACAACGAGGCCGCGGCCGCCTACCATCCGCGGCCGTGGCCATGTCGCTCGATCGTATCCATGTGGTGCTGGTGGACCCCCTCTATGGCGGCAACGTCGGGTCCGCCTGCCGCGCCATGAAGAACATGGGGATCACGCACCTGCGCATCGCCTCGCCGCGGGCGGACCTCGATTGGGGCGAAGCCCAGGTGATGGCAGCCCACGCCAACGACGTCCTGGAGGCCCGGCGCGAGTACCCGACCGTGGCCGGGGCGCTCGCCGATTGCCAGCTGGTCGCCGGCGCCACCGCCCGGCCGGGGCTCTACCGCGCCCACGCGAAGACCGCCCGCGCCTGGGCGCCGCGCCTGGTCGAGGCGGCGGCGGCCGGACCGGTGGCGCTGCTCTTCGGGCGGGAGGATCGCGGCCTGACCAACGAGGAGCTCGCCTTCTGCACGCACATCATCCAGATCCCCTCGTCGGACCTGTATCCCTCCCTCAATCTCGCCCAGGCGGTGATGGTGTGCGCCTACGAGCTGTTCGTCGCGTCCGGCGCATTCAAACCGCCGGCCGAGCTCTCGCCGGAGGCCTCCTCCAAGATGCGCGAACGCATGTTCGCCATGTGGCGCGAGGCGCTGCTGGCGATCGGGTTCATGAGCCAAGACAAGGCCAATCACATGATGCTCGGCCTTCGGCGCATCCTCTCCCGCGGCCCGCTGACGGTCTCCGACGTGCGCATCCTGATGGGCATGGCGCGCCAGACGCTGTGGGTGCACGGACAGTACGTTCGATACCGCGCGAAGGCGGGGAGTCAGTGCCCTGGCGGTCCGTAGCGCATCAGAAGAAGGAAAATGCAGGCAAGGAAAGGACACCGTCGGCGCATTGAGCGGCCAACGCCTCTCGGTTGCGGGATCGGAGTTCGGTGTTCAGTGTTCAGTGTTCAGTGTTCAGTGTTCGGGGGGGCGGGGCCGCCGCCCTGTCGCGGCGCCGCCTCCGGTTCCGTGCGGCGCGCGGAGGCGCGTCGATAGTCCCGTGCCGGATCGGAATCCGCACCATTGCACCCGAGGGCCGCCCGTGGCACTCTTTCTTGCATGCGATCGGCGCTGTCCATCCTGCTGCTCTGTTCGGGCTGCTCCGCGACGGAGGCGGAGCCGAGCCTGCTGGAGTTCTCCGGCCTGGCCGATGCCTCGGCCGCGGTGGCGCTGGATGAGCATCGTTTCGTCGTCGCCGGCGACGAGGATATGGCCCTGCGCGTCTATGACGTCCGCCGCCCCGGCGCCCCGGTCGGCCGCATGGACCTGGCCGGACTTGTGGGTGGCGGGAACAGGGAATTCGACCTGGAAGGCGCCGCCCGCATGCGCGATCGCGTCTTCTGGATCTCGTCTCACGGGCGGAACAAGGATGGCGAATACCAGTCGTCGCGCTACGTCCTCTTCGCCACCGCCGTCCAGCCGGCGGCCTCGCCCGACGCGCCTCCATCCCTCGCCCTGTCGGGGCGCCCCTTCCGCGACCTCGCGCGGGCGATGGCGGCCTCGCCGGAACTGAAGAAGCTGGCGCTGGCGGGGGTGATGGGCGTGGACGCGCACGGGCGGTTCGAGCCGGAGCGGCGGGACCTGGCCCCCAAGCGGGCCGGCTTCAACATCGAAGGCCTGGCCGCCGGACCGGGCGATGAGCTGTGGATCGGGCTCCGCAATCCCCCGTCGGCCGGGCACGCGGTGCTGGTGCGGCTGCTCAATGCGTTCGACGTGGCGGATCGCGGCGATGCCCCGCGGTTCGGGGAGCCGATTCTCCTGGATGCCGGCGGGCTCACGTTCCGGAGCATCGAGCGGCGCACGCGGGGTGGCTATCTCCTTGTGGCCGGCCCGGTGCGCGGCAGCGGCCGGTTCTCGCTCCTGCGCTGGGACGGCGGCCCCGCGGAGAAGCCGGAGACGGTCCCCCTTCGGTGGCCGGCCCCCGATGTCACGCCCGAGTCGATCTTCGAGTGGCCGGACGGCCGTTGGATGATCCTGTCGGATGACGGAGAACGGCCGGCGACGGACCCGACGGCCCTCCGGTCCGAGAGCCGGCGCATGAAGGACCTCGGAAACCCGGCCGACCGCCGCTTCCGCGCCTGGTCGATACGACCGGACCCGCCGGGCCCGTCTGACACTGACGCTCCCGACCGTGGGCGCTAGATTGTCCCGCCCAGACACGATACGCAAAGGCGTATGGTGTTATCCGTGCAGTCTCACCGTGGAGAAGGTGGCGGAACCATCGCTGAAGGCGGCGCCATCGCACGGATGAACGGAAGAACTGCAGAGGAAGCGTTGAGCGGCCCAAGCCGTTGGGTTGCGGCCCGCCGCCTTAGGGTCAGACATCGGTCGGCTGGGCGTCGATGGCCTGAAGCTCGAGGCTGGCATGCTCCCAGTCGGCCATCAGTCGCGGGAGCTCCTCGCGGATCTCGGCCATCCGGCGGTTGGAGGCGGCGAAGTCGAGTCCCTCCGGGTGCTGGAATCTCGCCACCAACGCCGTCTCCTCGCGTTCCAATGCCGCAATGCGCTCCTCGGCCGCCCGCACGATCTTCAGCAGGGGGGCGCGAAGCTGGCGCCGCTCCTCGCGCCGGAGCGCCCGCTCCCGCCGCTGCGTCCTGCGAGGGTCCTGCGCCCCCGCCGGGGCCGGGGCGGCGCCGCGGGCCTCGGGTGACCCGCCGGGACCCGCCGCATCCAGGGCCGCCTTCTCCCGGTAGTAATCGTAGCCGCCGGCATAGGGCGTGATGCCCGGCGGTGTCATCGCGATGACCGTGGTCACCACGCGCCGCACGAACTCGATGTCGTGGCTCACGAGGTAGAGCGTGCCGCGATACTCCGTCAGCGCCCGTTCAAGCGCCTCGCGCGCGGCGATGTCGAGGTGCGTGGTGGGCTCGTCGAGCAGCAGGAAGTTTGGCGGATTGACCAGCAGGCGCGCCAGGGCCAGGCGCATCTTCTCGCCGCCGCTCAGTACTCCCACCCGTTTCTCGACGTCATCGCCGCTGAACAGGAATCCGCCGAGCATCGACCGCAGCTCCCGTTCCCCCAGGTCCGCCCCCGCGGCCTTCAGGGTCTCCAGGACGGTCCGCTCGGGGTCCAGCACCTCGGCGAATTCCTGCGACTGGTAGCCGATGACGACGTGGCGCCCGACCCGGCGCACCCCTTCGTTCAGCGGCGCCAGCCCGCCGAGCATGCGCAGGAGGGTGGTCTTTCCGAGGCCGTTGAAACCCACCAGAGCCGTCTTGTCCCCCCGCCGCACGGCAAGGTCGATGCCCCGCAGGACCCAGTGTTCGCCGTCGTACGCGAGGCCCGCGGACTCCAGCCGCAGGACCTCCGCGCCGCAGGGGGGCGGCGCCGGGATGCGGATGTGCGCGGCGCGCGCCGCGAGGGCGACCTTCTCCACCGGCTCCATGCGCTCGAGCATCTTGATCCGGCTCTGCACCTGGGAGGCGCGGCCGGCGTTGAAACGGAAGCGGTCGACGAACCGCTCGATCTCCTCGCGCCGCCGGGCCTGCGCCGCTCGCGTGGCGTCGGCCTGTTCGAAACGCCGCCGGCGTTCCTCCGCGTAGTACGCGTGGTTGCCCTCGTAGCGGGTGACCCGTCCGCCCAGCACCTCGAGCGTGACCGTGGTGAGCGTGTTGAGGAGAAAACGGTCGTGCGAGATCAGCAGCAGGGTGCCCGCGAAATCGCGGAGGTAGCGCTGCAGCCACTCCACGGCGGGCAGATCGAGGTAGTTGGTCGGTTCGTCGAGCAGCAGCAGCCCGGGGCGCGCGATCAGGGCCCGCACGAGCTCCGCGCGCATCTGCCAGCCCCCGCTGAACTCGCGCAGCGGACGGTGCAGCTCCCCGGCGCGGAAGCCCAGCCCGCAGAGCGCGGCGGAGGCCCGGCTGCGCAGCTCGTAGCCGCCGAGATGCTCGAAGCCGGTCTGCAGCTCGCCGAGCCGCCGCAGGTCGCGGTCATGGGCCTCGCCGCCCTCCGCGCTCAGGCGCCCCTCGATCTCCTCGATCTCGTGCTGCATCCGCCGGACGGCCGGCACGGCGTCTTCGGCGAAGTCGAGCGCCGACAGGGCGGGATCGGCCGGCTGGAACTGCTGGCGCAGGTACCCCAGCCGCGCGTCGCGCGGGACCTGGATCTCGCCCCGGTCCGGCTGGATCTCCCCGGCGATGAGCTCGAAGACGGTTGTCTTGCCCGCGCCGTTGGGGCCGACGATGCCGACGCGCTCGCGCGCATGGACGCGGAACGACACCGCGTCGAGCACCGCGCGCCCCCCGTGACTCACCGAGACCTGGCGGAAATCCAGCATGGCCGCCTATCCTACCGGCGTCACGGCCGGGGCGGAAGAGGGAAGCGAACACGGGCGGTTGACAGATCCCAAATGTGCGACAATAATGTAATACATGCGAACGATAACCACAAGGCATCTGCAACACCACCTTGCGGACGTCCTGGACCTGGTGGCGCACGGGGAAGCGGTCACGATCACCCGTCGCCGAACCCCCCTCGCCCGGCTGTCGCCGATTCTGCCGGACAGGAGGCGGATCAAGCATCCCGACTACATGGCTCGCCTGGACCGGATCTACGGCCGGCGAGTCCTGCCCGACTCGCAGCCGGTTCTGGACGAGATACGAGAGGCGCGTCTCTGAGGACCTACTTCGATACCGGCGTCCTGCTGAAGCTCTACGTCAAAGAGGCCAAGTCGGCCTGTGCCCACGATCTGATCCGGGCTGCCACGCCACCGCTGCCGTATACCCTTCTGCACGAAGCGGAACTTCACAATGCATTTCGCCTGAAACAACGGCGCCGCGAAGCGCAGGACGGCGAGGTTCGCGCGGCCTTGGATCTGATGCGCGAGGATTTGAGTTCCGGTCTCCTCCGGCGTCCGGATCTTGACTGGCCGGCGATCTGGCGCCGCTGCCGCGAGTTGTCCGATCGCTTTGCCCTCACGACCGGCGGCCGCACACTTGACGCCCTGCACGTCGCCACCGCGCTGATTCTGGGGGTTCAGGTTTTTGTCACCTTCGACGTCCGGCAGCGGGAGTTGGCGCGTGAGGCAGGCCTGAAAGTCCGGCCCTAGCCGTTTTTCGACATGATGCGCGGTCTTGAGACGAAGTCCGAAGCCGAGATCGAGTCCGGCGACGCCTCAGCGGTCGCCGCGCGCCGTCTTCGGATGACGGTCCGGCTGTGCGGCGTGTTTCTGACGGCGGTGCTGGTCGCCTTCGTGGGCCGTCATTACTACATCAAGGCCTGGTCGGATCCGCTGAACTACCTCGAGTTCGCCCGCGAGTTCGAAAGCGAGTTCTTCACCAACCGGTTCGCCTGTGTCTATCCGCTGTTTCTGCGGCTGATGGAGCCCCTGCTGGGGACCTACGGCCTCTTCCTGGTCAACCTGCCGCTCGTGGCGGTCATGGGGTGGGCGGTCGGCGCCCTCGCCGCCGCGACGGTGCGGCCGGCCGACCGTCCGTTCCGGGGCGCGGCGGCCGTGCTGGCGTTCGCCCTCGTCCTCCTGTTCGACCCCCGGATGCTGATCTACCTCACGAATCCGTATCGGGATCCCCTGGCGCACATCTTCCTGGTCGGCAGCCTGCTGCTCGTGGCGTGGGAGCTCTGGCGGCCGCCGCCGCGCCTCTCCCGCGTGGGGCTCGCCGGAGTATGCCTGGGGCTCGCCTACAGCACGCGGGAGCCCTCGGTGCTCATGGCCGGCCCCCTGGGGGTCCTGTTGCTGGCCGAGAAGATCCGCCATCGCGAGATGGCCTTCTGGAAGACGGCGGGGGCGGCGGCGGCCGGTCTGCTGCTGGGGGCGCTGCCCATCCTGCTGCAGGGATGGCTGCGCGAGGAATCCTCCTTCCTCCTCCCGCCCCAGTCGGCCACGCAGGGATTCCTGGTGCCGGGCATGCAGAACGGAACGCTCATCCGTTTCAACCTCCCCCGCGCCGCCGAATACCTGCTGGACGGGCCCGGCGCCGCCATCGCCGGGCTGGCGCTCGCCGGCACGGCCTGGGCTGCCTGGCGCCGCCAGTGGTTCTCGCCGCTCGTCCTGGTCGGCGGAGCCGCGTTGTATATCGTCTTCTATTCGGACTACTGGACCTTCGTCGCCCGCTACTTCTATGTCTCCGTCCTTCTGCTCGCGGCCGCGGCCGCGGGCGGCGTCGCGCAGGCGGGAGCCGGGCTCGCGGCCCGCTGGCCCGCCGCGGCGCGCACGGCCATGGCCGTGCTCCTGGCCGCCGTCTCGCTCGCGGTCGGCGTCCGCCTGCTGGCCCGACCGGCCGCCCCCGGATTCCGCATTCCCCAGGCGCGGCAGTTCGCGGCCGACATCGCGCGGCACGTCCCCTCCGACGCCGTCGTGTACGCGCCGCGGCATCTGTGCGAGATGCTCCGCTGGTTCAATCGCATCGAGTCCCGGCACGCCCAGTCGGTGTGGTGGGGAGCCGGTAATCCCGTGCCGTACATACGGACGGAGCTGGCGGCCCACTTCGCCGCGGGCCGGCGCGTGTTCGTGATCGACGCCCCGGTCCCCGGCCGGACCGACCCCGACACCGCCGCCTTCCGCCGGGGCTTCGACCTGGCGCCGGTCGCCGCCTTCGCCAGCGCCGCGTACCACCTCAAGGCGGTGTCGGCGATATACGTCGACGCCTTCGACCTGCTCGAGGTGAAGCCGTGGACCCGCCGGGAGGTGGAGACCCGCCTGCCCCCCCCGCCGGCCTCGCCCGCGCTGCTCCGCGTCGATGCGCGCACCCTCTGGCCCTCCACGGAGCGCCGCCGCACCTGGGCCCGGTGCCGGGTGAACGGCGCGACGGTCGCGGAACGCCTGGTCAACGGCGCGAATTACCTGTGGATCGACGCTCCGGGGGGCACGGACTGCGTCGTGCGCCTCGAGTCCGACGCGCCGGTGTCGCCCGAGCTTCCGGCCGAGTGGATCGCGCCGGCGGAGCGACTCGTTTTCGACCTCGATCTCGCGTCGGATCCGTCGCATCTCGCGTACTTCGGGGAGGGGTTCGATCTGCCCGTGTATGCCCATCGCGGCCCGATCGTGCGGCGCAGGGGGACGCTGCGGATCCCGGCCGCCGTCCTGAAAGACCGCGGCGGCTGGCTCATCCGCGTCACCGGGAGCGAGCCGGGGAAGAATGAGCACGTGCAGTTCTCGGTCGACGGAGGACAGGGGGCGATCCGCGAGAGCCTCCCCAAGGACCGGCGTTTCCGCGTGGTGGCGGGCCCCTGGCCGCTGGCGGTGCGCGACGGCGCCGCGCACGCGGTGTTCGAGATCGAGAATCCGCGGGAAGGCGCCTTGGAGGCAACGGAGAACGCCCTCGAGTTCGACCAGATCCGGTTCCTGCCGCGGAATGACAGCGCCGCCCCGACCGGCGGAGGTGCGGCGCCCGCGCCGGAGACGGACGGCCCATGAACCTCCGCGGGTCCATCGTGCCCCTGCCCCCGGACGTGCGACTCGCGGCGTTCACGATCGATATCGAACGCGACTTCGGCGCCCGCACGGGGCGGTTCGAGGTATGGGGGGACGCGGCGGGACTGGATCGACTGGTCCGGTTCTTCGCCGGCGTACAGGTTCCCGTGTCGGCGTTCGTCGTGACCGCGCTTCTGGAAGACGAACCGCGCACGCTCGGGCTGCTGCGCTCGATGGGCGCGGAGCTGCACTCGCACACCCACACGCATCCCGCGCGCCTCGCGAACGCGCCGGAGGAGCTGCGGCGTTCGCGCGAGGTTCTGCGCGCCCTGGCCCCGGAGGCCCCGATCGGCTACCGCGCGCCGCACGGAAACCTCGACGCGGCGCAGGTCGAGGCCGCCCGGGAGGCCGGGTACGCGTTCAGCTCGAGCATTTTCCCCTCGTACCGCCCCGGCGTATTCAACCATCTCTCGGCCCCCCTCGTGCCCTTCCGCCACGCCGGAGGATTGCTCGAAATCCCCTTCGCCGCGCTGCGCCGGCTGCGACTGGTGGTGTCGGTGAGCTACCTCAAGCTGGCGGGCTGGCGCTTCTACCGCTCGCTGATGGCCCTGTGCGGTCTGCCGCCGGTGGTGGTGGTCGATTCCCACCTGCACGATTTCCTCCGCACGCCCGCGTACGATGCGCTGCCGGCCCTCCCGCGCGCCGCCTGGGGCGTCCGGCGCGATCGCGGGTGCGAGTACGCGGCCCGCCTGGTTCGCTACCTGAAGGCGCGCGGATACCGGTTCGTTTCCATGAACGAGGTCGCGCGCCGCGTGTCGGAGCCGGGGGGCGCGGCGACATGAAGCTCCTGGTCATCACGCAGAACGCGCCCCTGTACCTGCCGTGGTTTCTCGACCGGTTCATTGAAGGCGCGCGCGCGGCCGGACACGAGGTGCGGCTGACCCGCCTGTCGCCCCTCTTCCGCAAGACGTGGGGGGAGGAAATCCGTTCGCGGCTGGCCTGCTATGGCGCCGCCGGCTTCGCGCGCCTCGCGGCGCGCGCCCTGCTGCACCGGGCCGCGGCGGCGTTGCCGGCGAGCCTGCGGCGGGGGACGTGCCACAGCCTCCCGAACGTCATCCGGAGGCACGGCATCGAGGAGTGGCCGGCCACGTCGGTCAACGCGCCCGACTACGCCGCCCGCGTCCGCTCGGCCGGCGTCGACCTCATCGTCTCCATCGCCGCCCCCGAGATCTTCCGCCGCCCGCTGCTGGAGGCCCCGGCGCGGGGATGCCTCAACTACCACACCGCCCTCCTGCCGCGGCACCGGGGACGACAGCCCCTGTTCTGGGCGCTCTGGGAAGGCGACGCGGAGACCGGCGTCACCGTGCACGAGATGAACGAACGGCTCGACGACGGCCCGATCCTCGTGCAACACCGCATTCCCATCGAACCGGGCGACACCGTGGACCGCCTCTACTGGAAGACCATGCGGGCGGGCGTGCCGGCGCTGCTCGAGGCGGTGGAGATGATCGCCCGCGGGGATCCGCGCCGCCTGCCCAATCCGCGCGAGGGCGCCACGCGGCACGCCTTCCCCGACGCCGTGACCGCGCGCGCCTTCCGACGGGCGGGGAAGCGGTTCTTCTGAGCCGCCGTCCATGGACCTTGACACGGAAGGGAGTCGGCCGTCGCGACCCGACCGATCGGCAATCGGGTTCTCATCCTCCCCTGATCCATCCCGCCTTCACGTACCACTCCGTCGTCTGCCGCAGTCCTGCCTCGGTCGTGTAGCGGTAGGAGAATCCCAGCCGCTCGCGGATCTTGCGCGTGTCGAACGCGCGGTCCTTGGTGTAGAAGGCCACGCGGCGGCGGTAGAGGGGCGGCTCGATGCCGAACGGACGACACACCGCCTCGCACAGGTCGGCGAGAAGGAAGACCGGCCCGACGGGCAACCGGACGATGCGTACGCTCCGGCCCAGAGCGGCGGCGATGGTGCGCGCCATGGATTCCAGAGTCACCGGCTCGGGATCTCCGCAGATGAAGACGTCGCCGGCGGCGGCGGGATGCGCGGCCGCCTGCCGGATGCCGCGGCCAAGGTCCTCGACGTGGATCAGGTGGTAGAGGCACTTCCCCGACCCCAGCAGCGGAAAGAAGCCCCGGGCCGCCATCTTGAACACCTTGAGGAGGCGGCGGTCGCCGGGACCGTAAATGGCCGCCGGACGGATGACGGCGTACGGCAGCCCCGCGCCGGGCGCGAACCCGCGCAGCCACTGCTCGGCCTCGGCCTTGGTGACCTGGTAGATGTCGCCCGGGCGGAACGGGGAATTCTCGTCGGCCGGCGGGTGTTCGATGTGGCCGTGCACGCCCATGGTGGAGACGTGAACGAACCGTCGGAATCCCGGCGCGGCGGCCGCCGTCTCGGCCAGCAGCCGCGTGCTCTCCACGTGCACCTTGCGGTACATCTCGTCGCCGTGCCGCGCCTCGCGGAAGAGCGCGGCCAGGTGGAAGACGTACTCCACACCCGCCATGGCCTCGCGGACGATCGCCGGATCGAACACGTCGCCCCGATGCCACCGCACGGGCAGGCCGGACAGGGGGGAGAGATCCGACGACGCGCGCGCGATCGCCCGCACCTCGGCCCCCGCCTCCACCAGCTGCCGCGTCAGCACCTGGCCCGTGAATCCCGTGGCCCCGGTCACCAGCACCTTCGCACCCGCCGGGAGGGGCCGCACATCCGCGTCCATCGTCATGTGCCTTTCTTCATGCGGACCGCCTCCAGCAGCAGATGTGCTCATCCGGCCGGCGCGGCCGCCGGCTGCGCGGCGCCGGGCGCCGCCCGGCGCGAGCCGGTGACCCTGGCGGGGGTCCCGACGGCGATGCTGAACTCCGGGAGGTCCTTCGTCACCAGCGCATGCGCGCCGACGATCGAGTCCCGCCCGATCTTCACACCGTCCAGCACGGTCACCCGCGCGCCGAGCCAGCATCCGTCCCCCACCTCCGCGCCGCCCCTGGTGATATTCGGCTGGTCGAGGATCGGGATGTCCGTGCGCGACGTCTCGTGGCCCGCGCCGACGACGTACACCCACGCCGCGAGGAGCGCCTTCTTCCCGATCCGCGTGCGGCCATAGGAGCCGATCCGGCAGTACGCGCCGATGTTGCACTTCTCGTCGAGTTCGATCGTCCCGTCGGTGGTGGTCACGACGGTGTTCAGTCCGATGAACGCGCCGTCGCGGACGAGGATGCCCTCGCCCTCGCGGCCCTTGGCGTCGAGGATCACGCCGTCACTCAGCACCACCCGGTTCCCGAGCGCGATGCGTCCCGGGTGGCGGATGGTGAGATTCCGGCCGAAGACCACCTTGCGTCCGCAGGACTTGAAGAGGCGGGGATACAGCAGCCCGCGCAGGGCGAAGCCGACGGCGCCGGGCCAGGAGCCGAAGCCGCTCGTGATCATCTCGTACTTGAGAAAGCCGAGGAAGCCGACATCGCCGACGACGAGGCGCCGGTACTTCGCCAGCGCGCCCGACGACGCATCCTGCAACGCATCCTGTACGCCCCGCCGCCCTTCGCCCGTGGTCACGATGCCGTTCTCAGTAGGATGTTTCCAGGCGGGTCAGGAATCGCTCGATCGCATCCCGCAGGGCCGGCGATATCCAGCCGTGCGACTCCGCGTACAGCAGGTCCCGAATGCGCATGTTCTTGGTTCGGATCTGGGCGTGCCGCAGCACGGGCGAGCTCGGGAGGTTGAGCAGGCTCTGCAGGGTGCCCACCATCGGTTCCGACCCTCCGCCCATGTGATGGCCCGCGGCGCTCTCCTCCGCCAGGTGCCGCAACAACTCCTTGAGTTCCCTTTCGACCACCTCCGGCCGCAGCGGCTCCTCGCCCGTCGCGGGCGCGGCGGCGGCCTCCTCGGAGGATGGAGGCGCCAGCTCCTGCGCCGCCGGCACCGTGATCTGCTGTTGACAGGCAGGGCAGTCAACGACCTCGCCCACCATGTCGTCGGCGGCAGAAAGACCCTGACCGCAATATGGGCACGCGAACTCGATATCCGCCATGGCTGCCTCCCGGCACTTACCTCGTTACCCACTTCCCATGCACGCGCTTACGACCCGCCCCAATCGGCCCCGATGATGCGTGGACCACAGCCGTTGGGCAAGCCTTTTAGCGCCTGTTCGGCGCAGTACACACGGCTTATTCACGAGCGGTTTTGAGGGATGGGTGACGGGAAGTGATGACGCGGAGGGCTGGACGGGCGTGTTCGGCGCCCAAGTAGTGATGTTTCTGCAGCAGCTGCAGGCAGCGCGCCCGCTCGTTCGGGCGGATCGGCCGCACCCGCACGGTGACGACGATGCGCTGTTGCGTATCCGACGGGAGTCGAGGGGCTCTTTTCATGGGGGGAGAGAGTGTCATGGCGCGAGAGAGTGTCAGACACCGCCCGCCAGTGATGCTTCAGAGTGTTCAAGCGAAGGCGGCCCGCTTCAAGAGGCTCCCCGCGCCGAAGGCAATGGCCACAAGAAACTCAGAAAGACGCAAAAGAGGCAACACGGAACCGATGACCATCCGTCCTGAAATTGATCGCCTGCCTCTATGCGATCCCTTGCGTTCTTTTGCGGCGATTGTCCTTATGCCCGATCGGCGAGATCGCCGACGACACGCACGAACGGCAAGCAGTCCCACGACCTTCTGCGCAAGCGGCTTCCAAGCCTCGGAGCACCGGCCCCGCTCAATGTCCGACGTCCGGATGTCACCCTGGAAGCCCACTGCGTCCGACTTCACGTCGGCTCGAAGCCATTTGTTAGTCAACGGTTGAGTTCCTCTTCCGGCCCACCCGCCGGCCCCAGAAGGTCCTTGACGACCATATCGGTCAATTCGTCGCGGATGGCCGATGGGGACGGCGTCACCAATACGGCTTCAGGTTCAGTTGTCATTCATCGCTATTGGCCGAGCTCGGCCGGGTTGCGTCGCAGTGACCCTCACAGACTCATCCTCTGCTACCATGCAACCGGCTAGCCCCGCATCCACCAGGAACTGCCCCTTGGTGTACGGCTGGCGGAAGATCAACTCGACCAGGTCCTTCGAGTGCACGCGCGGGGGCGGGCGCTTCTGCGTGTCGAGGATAGTCGCCGGCAGCGGCAGCTCCGAGCGATGCACGTCCGTCACCACGAACGGGCGCTGCCGCACCAGACGAGACCGGCGAGGGCCAAAGAGGCACGGCAAGAATCGGTCACGCCTTCTCGTCCAAGGTCGCAAGCACGCGCCTCGCCCGTCTTGGACATCCTGGCGGTCTTCACCGTCACGAAACCCGCCTTCATGTTCACCGAAGACCAGCGCAGGCGGCACACGTCGCCCCGACGCATCACGGTTCAGTTGGCGCCGCGCCCTCCTGCGGCCCGCCGGTCGCCCGGATGTCCTCCAGCACGGCGAGGATCGCCTCCCGGTGCTCCGGATCGGCCTCGACGTGCCCCCACCCCTCCGCGCCCTGGAATAGCCCGTCGAGCGCGAGGTCGTGGTGGCTGCGGATCACGTGCGGGATGCCCTCCTCCAGCAGGGCCGTGCCCAGCATCTCCGCCTCGCAGACGTTCTCGAGCACGGCGATTCTCTCCGTCGTGTCCATCAGGGTCTCCATTTCCGTCCGGACGGTCCACCCGTGCGAACATCCCATGGGTGCGTCGCGGGCATCCGCGGTCACTCCCGTGGCCGCAGCAGTCTGCGCCTCCCCTCGCAGCCGGTCAACGGCATGTTGCGAGATCGTCGCGCGCGAAGCCGGGAGCGCAGGCGCTTGCGGGACCGCTCGCCCTCCGCCGTGAAGCGTCGAGAGGGCATGCAGACGCGCGGGATATCTTCCGTGGGCGTCCTGCGTTGAAAAAGGGGGATGGGCGGGCTACTCTGGACACGTCGAGCGAAAGGAAAGGAACCGGCGGATGAATGGATGAGGAGAAAGACTATGAAACGAAGGGCAGGTTCATTCGCCGGCCAAACCGCACCGCAGTCGTCCACATAAGGGGAGATCATCCATGGGCTATCCGTTGTTCGCCATCAGCGCCTATATCTTCATGAGGGCCTTCGAGGTCATCTTCGCAGACCAACGGGAGACGGCCTGGTACAAGAACACCCTCCGGATCATCGGATGTCTGGTGATGTACACCGCTGTGGCGTCGATGATCTGGTTCTACTTCAACGGAATCCACCTGCTGGGATTCGACCCCAAGTAAAGCCAACGGCGCAGACTTGATGGGTTGGCGGGGTGGGCCCGGCAGGGCTCGAACCTGCGACCAGAGGATTATGAGTCCCCTGCTCTGACCAACTGAGCTACGGGCCCGGAGTGCATTCAAGGATTATCCCATCCGGCCCTTTCTGCCGAGTCCGAACTTGAGGCCGGCGGGAGGATCCCCCACAGGGCGGGGAAGGCCAGATCGTCGCGGATCTCTTCCGTCCCCGTTGTCCCCGCGGTTTCTGGTGGGAACGGGGGATCGCGAAGGCTTGACCTGCCCCGCCCCCCTGTGCACCGTGATGTCATTCGTGATTACTTTGTTCGATGAAAAAGGATATCTCTCGCGGAGGCACAAAGACACGGAGATGAACGAGAATGCCACAGGAATCGTCGTGGTCGACTGTGCGGTTGAGGTGCACCGGGAAGCGTTGATGCGCGACGGGATCGCTCGGATCATCCACGGGAATCTGGATCCAGACCCTCCGTGCCTCGGTGCCTCCGCGAGAGCAGAGTTCATCGAATCGGGCGGTCCACCGAACGCGGCTCCGCCGCGCCGCTGACCTTTGCGATCGTAACGGTGTGATGGCATGTCCGGACGATGGTTGGTTCAACGGGAGCACGAGGTGCCGTATGTCGCATTCATGTCCGCTCTGCGGAAAACGGAAAGCCAAGCGCGCCTGCAGGCTCCAGCGGATGGCGCGGATCTGCTCGTTCTGCTGCGCCGCGACGTGCGGCGCCCGTTGCGGGGACTGCGCGTACTACGTCGCTGCCGAGGACCATCGCGCGGCGAAACGGGGTTCTCCTGCCCGCCATCCGTATGCGCTTCCCGGCGGCGGGTTTCTCGCCGAGACTACGCCCGAGCTTGACGATGCGGTGGGCGACGCCCTGACGAAAGCCCGGACCGGCGGTACGGATCGCGCCTTGGCGGTCCTGACGGACCTTCTTCGAGAACACCCTCGAAGTCACCTCGTCCACTTCGGAATCGGGGTCGTGCATGCGATCACGGGTGACGATGCGGAGGCCACCCGGTGGTTTGAGCAGGCGGTGGCCATGTATCCCCGCTTCGCGGAGGCGCACTTCAACCTGGCGGTGTCCTACCAGAAGCAGCTCGATGTCGGACGTGCCATCCGCGCCTATCGCAAGGTCGTTGAGGTGGGCGAACCGGGATCACTCGAGGTGAACAGGGCCGGGTCTTTCCTGGATCAGATGGCGGAGACGATCCGCGAGACCGAAGGTGTGGACCTGGACGCGTATGTGGAGGCGCTCACGGAGTTCGAACGCGCCTTCGCCCAGATGCAGGAGGGCGACTGGCAGGGCGCGCTGGACGGCTTCCGCGCGTCCGCCGCCAGGAATGACCGGAATGCCCCCTGCCACGGCAACATGGGATTGTGCCTGGCCCAACTGGGCTACAAGTCCCAAGCCCTTGCCGAGCTCGACCGCGCCCTCGCGATCGATCCTCAGTACGCGCCCGCCCTCGCCAATCGCGCGACCATTGAGGCCATGCAGGAGGGCTGCCCGCTGAGCAACGTGTCCTTCCAGACCGTCAATTTCAGCCTGGAGCGTTTCCTGGGGAAGCGGTCCCGCCGAGGCTAACCGGGTATCACCCGCCGCACGACCGCCGCGGCGGCGGCCTACTTCTTCTCCTTCAGCGGCAGCTGCCAGTAGGACGGCCGCACGCTCTCCGTCGCCGCGGTCGGATCGCCGAAACTGATCAGCCGCTTGGCCTCGCGCGGCATCTGCACCGGGTCGGCCGTGATGGAGGCCTGCCCGTAGAGGATGTAGTCCACGATACCGAGGGCCACCGGTTCGCTGATCTGCAGGTAGCTGTGCAGGAAGTAGGGCGAGCCGAACACCCCCTGGCGCGACTTCAGTTCCGGCGTCTCGACCGCGAAGGCCTCCGTCCGCTGAATCTCGCGCATGATGCCCTCGTCGCCGCCGATGACCTGGCTGTTGAAGATCAACAGGCCGTAGGGCGGAACGTCGTAGTCGACCATGCTGCTGTTCAGATCGCCCACCCCGTGCAGCCACAGGAATCCCGGCGCCATCGGCTCGCCGCCCGGCGACTTGAAGTCCAGTTTCCCCGCGACGTCGATGGACATCGGATTGCCGCGCCGCCCGACGAACTGGGCCTGGACGGTGAGCTTGTTGGCGATGATGTTGTAGTTGCTCTTCGTGTCCGTGTTGTCGTGCGCGCTGAGCAGCCCCGAACCCGGAATCTTGAGGGTCACGTCGCCGCCCTGGATGCGCTCGACGTAGATCGGCGCCGTGCGCCGCGACCCGACGTCGATCAGCCCGCCCCGGAGCAAATCGATCTGGTTGACGTCGAGGTTGACCACCTGCACGCTGCCGCCGCCGAATTCGCCGCGCAGGGTGCGGGCGCGGAAGTCGTTCGACTTCCAACTGCTGCCCTTCAGCTTCGCGGCGCCGCGCACCTCGCCGCGGCGGATGTCGATCGCCCGCGCCTTCAGGTCGAGCGGGCCGGTCTTGAGCGTCTGCGCCTTGAAGTTCCCGCCGAAGGTGGCCGTCAGCTTGTCGCCGATGGTCATCTCGTTGAACTCGCCCGCGCCCCCCACGTCCATCTGGGCCGCGTCCCCCACGTTCACCGTCTCGTAGACGAAGTCGCCACCCACGTTGAGCTGGTTGATGCCGCCCCCCACGTCCAGCAGGGCGCCTTCGCCGAAGGTGCCCCCGATGTCCGCCAGCACGATGTCGCCGCCCACCCTGAAGCTGGTGACCCGGGCATCGCCGCTGACAAGCAGGTCGTTGACCCTGCCCACGTCCGCGGTGTCGAGCGTGAGGGAGCCGCCGATATCCGCGTCCCAGTTGCCTCCCGCCAGCAGCGTGTTGCCGCCGTACGCCCCCGTGTTCATCGTGATGTTGCCGCCGGCCTGGAGGTTGCCCAGCGTGCTCACGGCGCCGCCGACGAACAACAGGATGTTGCCGGGCGCGCGGATCTCGGCGCCCGCCCCGCCGGTCACCGTCCCTCCGAACCGGATGTCGATATTATCCGCCGAGACGATGTTGTTGATGCTGAAGGGCGGGGACATCGGTATGCCGGCCGCGCAGACCGGCACGCCGTCGAAGTACCCGATCGGCGTCGCCACCGTTCCCACGGCCGCCCCGGTCTCTTCCTGCAGATAGATGTCGCCGCCGAAGCCCGGATCGGTTCCGGCCGCGAGGATGCCGGCCTCGGTGTTGAACCGGTCGAAGACCGTCCCGATGTCCAGGTGCGCGGAGAGGCCCACCGATCCGCCCGCCACGCGCCCGGATCCGACGATCGACCCCGAGTGGGCGCGGAGGATCGCGGTTCCCGGCGCCGACAGGTTGCCGTTGATGGTCATCGCGGCGGCGCCCAGCACCAGGTTGTAGGCGTTGACCGTACCGGCGAGGGACAGGTTGTTGCTGGCGCTCAGGACGGCCGTTCCGGCCGTGGAGGTGATGACGCCGCTGGCCTGCTGCGTGATGTCATAGCCCGCCATGTAGATGTTCCCGCCCACGGTCTCGATGACGCCGTTCGACTGGGTGATGTTGCCCGCCAGATTGCCGTCCTTGTCCGCCCAGATCGCGATCGCCCCGTTGCTGACGGTCTGGACGTTCGCGTAGATCAGCACATGGTCGTCGGCCAGCAGGCAGATGTTGGTGCTGCCGCCCATGGCGACCACGTCGTTGCTGACGATGATGTTCGGCGCCGTCTGGACGATGGACCCGTCGTTCGTCACCGTCAGGCCGGTGAGGGCGTCGAGCTGCACGGCCCCCGTGGTCGAGTCCAGATGCACCCGGTTCGCCTGGACGGCCGGCACGGTCCCGATGACGATGTCGCCCATGTTCGTCAGATACAGGCCGTTGGCCGCCGTCGCGGCCTCCAGGGCGGTGTCGACCTCGATCCGGTCGCCGATCGCGCCGATCGCGCCCCCGGCGCGGAGCTGCATGCCGCTGTTCGCGATGACGTTGATGGCGTCCCCGTTGACATCCGTGATATTGCCGTTCGCGGCCCGGGCGCCGACGAGTCCTCCCGTCGACCGCAGCACGTTGAGCGCGATATCCTGGCCGGCCGCGTAGCGGACGTTCCCGGCCGCCCGGCCCTCGGTGCCGGCGTTCATCACGATCGAACCCGTCACCGCCTCGACGTCGAGGGTCCCGGTCGCGGCCGTGACATCGGCGTTCTGTGCGACGTTCCCCTGCGCCAGTACCGTCACATTGTTCTGCGCCGCGACGGCCGCCCCCACCGTCACGTCGCCGGCGGCGGCCGCGAGCTGCACGTCGCCGGCCGCGCTGGTCACGCCGTTGTTCACGGCCAGATTCCCGGTCCGCGTCTCCACCTTCGCGTGCGTGTTCACGGCCACGCCCGCCAGCGACGCCAGTCCGACCGGCGTCAGGCCCGAGTTCATGCCCACGCGCTGGACGCCCACGGCGCCGACATCGGCGATGGCCGCCCCGTTGTCCTCATACACGTAGACGCTGCCGTTGGGCGCCGCGGCCGCCAGCGCACCGACCGCGGTGTCGAGCGGATTGCCCGCCGCACCCACCGCCGCCCCCGCGCGCAGCTGCGCCCCGGATCCCGCGAGGTTCACCGTCTGCGCCCCGGTCGCAAATCCGGCGGCGTCGTGCCCCACCAGGTCGTTCTGCGCATCCAGGATGGAACCGGCGATCGACTGGACGCCGACCAGACCCGCGCCGGCGTCGAGCCGGCCGACGGTCACGTCCGCCTGCGCGAGGTAGCGGATGTCGCCGCCCGCGGTGGCGGACTGGGCGGCCGCACCCATGGTGAGCGCGCCGGCGGTGGCCTCCGCGTCAATCGCGCCGCCCGCGGTCTCGACATCGGCCATCTGCCCGATCGCATCGGCCGCCAGCAGCGTCACGTGCCGCCCGGCCTCGACGTCGGCGTTGAGCGCGAGGTCGCTCCCGGCGCCCTGCGCCAGCAGCAGCACGTCGCCCGCCGCCCCCTGCGCGCGGACACCGACGTCGTCCGCATCGCCTTCGTTGACCGTGATCGTTCCGTTCTCGGCCTGCAGCTTCACGGACCCGTCGGTCGCCAGCAGGTCGCTCAGGATCGCCGGTCCCGTGTTCGCGGTGGTGGAATCCATGTGGACCCGGCTCACCCCGCTGAAGGTCACCTGATCCACGGTCACCGCGCCGCCCGCGGCCGCCTCGGCCAGGTACTGGTTGCCCTGGCTCAACGCGGCCACCGTGTTCACCTGCGTTCTGAGAGGCCCATTGCCCGTGCCGGCCGGCTGCCCGAGGCTGCCGTTGGCCGCGGAGAGCTGCACGTCCGCCGCCTGCACGTTCACCGCCGCGCCATTGCCCCGGATCGAGCCGTTCAACGACTCCACTCTCGCCTGCGCGCCCGCCAGCAGCCCGAGGACGATATCGCCATCGGCGAGGTAACGGATGTTCCCCGTCGCCGCCGCGCTCGCGCCTCCCGCCATGGCGATGCCGCTCGCCGTCGCCTCCACGTCGATCGAACCGGCGGCCGCGGCCACGTCGGCGTTCTGCCGGACCGCGTCGGCCGCCAGCAGCGTCACGGTGCGGCCCGCCTCGACGTCCGCGTTGAACTCGATGTCGCTGCCCGCCCCCAGGGCCAGCAGGAGCACGTCGCCCGCCGCCCCCTGGGCCGCGATGCCCGTGTCGTCCGCATCGCCTTCGTTGACCGTGATCGTGCCGTCCTCGGCCTGGAGCTTGACCGCCCCCGCCGTCGCCACGAGATCGCTCTGCGTCACGGGGCCCGTGCCTACCGCGGTGGAGTTCATGTTCACGCGATCCACCCCGCCGAACGTGAGCTGATCCACCGTGAGGCCGCCGCCCGCCGCCACTTCGGTCAGGTACTGGTTGCCCTGGCTGAGGGAGGTCACGTTCGACACGCGGGTGCGGAGCGGACCGTTGCCGGAGCCGACCGCCTCGCCAATGCCGCCGCCCGCCGCGGACAGGTGCAGATCCGAGGCCTGGACATTGAGGGCCGCGCCGTTTCCAAGGATCGAACCGCCGGTGGACTGAACCTGAACCTGGGCGCCGTCCAGGAACCCGAGCAGCACGTTTCCGCCGGCCAGGTACCGGATGTTGCCCCCGGCGGCCGACTCCGCGCCCGCCCCCATGGCGATCCCGCCCCCGGCCGCCTCGACATCGATGCTCCCGCTTCCGGCCGCGACGTCGGCCGACTGGGCGATCGCGCCCGCCGCGATCAGGCTCGCGTTGCGGCCCGCCTCGACATCGGCATTGAGGAGGAGGCCGCTGCCGGCCCCCTGCGCCCGCAGCAGTACGTCGCTGCCGGCCCCCTGCGCCCGCACACCGGCGCCGTCGGCGTTGCCGTCGTTGACCGTGATGGAACCGTTCAGGGTCTCCAGCTTCACCGGCCCCGCCGCCGCCACCAGGTCGCTCTGCGTCGCGGGGCCGATGCCGGCCAGCGTGGAGTTGAAGTTCACGCGGTTCACCCCCGTGAAGGCGATCTGGTCCACCGTCACGTTGCCGGCGCCCGTCTGGGTCAGGTACTGCCCGCCCTGGCTCTCGACCGCCACGTTCCCGACCCAGGTCTTGATCGGCCCGTTGCCCGTCCCGGCCGGCTGGCCGACACCGCCGTTCGCGGCGGACAGCTGCAGGTCTCCAGACCAGACGTTCATGGCCGCCCCGTTGCCGAGGATCGAACCGTTGTCGGACTGCACGCGAATCTGGTTGCCGGACAGCAGCCCCAGCACGACGTTGCCGTCGGCCAGGTAGCGGATGTTGCCCGATGCGGCGGAGTTCACCCCCGCCGCCATGGTGAGGGCGCCCGCCGTCGCCTCGGCATCGATCGTCCCCGTCAGGGCGCTGACGTTCCCGGCCTGGTCGATCGCGTCGGCGGCCCGGATCGTCAGGTGGCGACCCGCCCGGACGCCGGCGTTCAGCAGGACGTCGTGGCCCCCGCCCCGGGCCCGGAGCAGGACGTCGGCCCCGGCGCCGGTCGCCAGCACGCCCATCAGATCGGCGTCGCCGTCGTTGACGGTGAGATGGCCGGCGGCGGCGACGGCCTTGATCGGACCGTTGTCGGTGGTCTCCAGATCCGCGAGCAACACCGCCGCGTCCGTGGAGTTGAAGTTCACCTGCCGCACCGTGGCCTGATCCACGGTCAGGGCATTCGGCGCCCACAGGTAGATGCCGTCCGCCGAACGGGCCGCCACGCGCGTCGCCTCCACGTCAATCGCGTTCGCGTTGGCGTCCGGCGTTCCGTTCGCCGCGTCCGCGCCGCCGATCCGCCCGTCCAGGTTCGCGTCCGTGTCCGCGACCATCCGCAGGTCGGTCGCGCCGGTCACGTTGAGCGTGTTGATCGTCGCGCCGTCGTTGTTGTCGAGGATGTCCCGCCCGGCCTCGATATTCACCTGCAGCGCGGTCACGAGATCGAGGTTCACGTCCTGCGCCGCCCGGAGGTGGATCGCGCCGAGCGGATTCAACACCGACGCGCCCAGGTCGACGTCGCTGCCCGCCCCGCGCGCGTCGAGAAGGACGTTGCCCGCCCCGCCGGCCACCACCACGCCCTCGCCGTCGGCATCCCCGTCCGTGACTACCAGGTCGCCGTTCGCCGCCACGAGCTTGATCGGCCCGCCCGCCGTCGTGCGCACATCGTTCATGCCGGAGCTGTCGCTGGTGGAGTTGAAGTACACGCGGGCGACGTCCGTC
Source organism: uncultured Verrucomicrobiota bacterium (assembly GCA_964610105.1). Taxonomy (GTDB): domain Bacteria; phylum Verrucomicrobiota; class Kiritimatiellia; order PWTM01; family PWTM01; genus CAZSUU01. The sequence continues at coordinate 57,775 of CAZSUU010000017.1, forward strand.
TGGCCGACGGTGACGCCGTCGTCGTCGAGGATGTAAATGCCGCTGGCCGCGCGGGCCGCGAGGGTATCCGCGTCGATGCGGATCGCATTGGCGTTCAGATCGGGCGTGAGGTTCAGGGCATCCGGCGAACCGATGCGCCCGCCGGCCCGCAGCCACAGCTGACCGGCCTGGATATCCAGCCCCGCGCCGTTGCCGTCCAGGATGTTCCCGCCGGCCTCGATCCCGAGGCTGCCGGCCACCAGTCCCGCCGCGGGCAGGGTGATGTCGCCGCCGGTGCCGAGCAGGACGGATCCCAGGGTCGTCACCCCGCCTCCGGCGCCGAAGAGCAGGTTGACGCCCGCGTCGAGACGGATGTTCCCCGTGCCGCTCTGCACGAGCGCGTTCACCGCCACGTTGCCGGCGGGCGACTGCAACAGCACGTCGCCCGCGCCGTGGGCCACGATGCCCAGCGTATCGGCATCGCCGTCGTTCACCGTCAGCGCCCCGTTGGCGGCGACCGCCTTGACGGGGCCGTTGTCGGTGGTCTCGAGGTCCGCCAGGGTCGTCGCCACGTCGAGCGAGTTGAAGTTCACCTGCTGCACGGTCGCCTGGTCCACAGTCAGCCCGGTCGGCGCGCGCAGGTAGATGCCGTCCGCCGCCCGCGCCGCGACGCGGGTCGCGTCGATGTCGATCGCGTTCTCGTTCGCATTGGGCGTCCCGTTGCCGGCGTCCGGTCCGCCGATCATCCCGACCTGGTCGGCATCCGCGTCCGCCACCATGCGAAGGTCGGTTGCGCCCGTCACGTTCGGCGTGTTGATCGGCGGGTCATTGGCGTCGATGATATCCCGGCCGGCCTCGATGTTCACCTGCAGCGCGGTGACGAGATCGAGATTCACGTCCTGCGCCGCCTGGAGGTGGACCGCGCCCGCCGGGCTCAGCACCGACGCGCTCATATCGACGTCGCTGCCCGCCCCGCGCGCGTCGAGCAGCACGTTGCCGACGCCACCGGCCACCGCCACGCCCACGCCGTCCGCGTCGCCGTCGGTCACCTCAAGGTCTCCGTTCATCGTCACAATCTTGATCGGACCGCCCGCCGTGGTCTCCACGTCGGAAAGCGCGGGGACATTTTGGTTGTTCACGCCGCCGCCGGGCTGGACGACCTGCACGTTGAAGGCGTTGACCTGCCCGATCGTGACGCCGTCGGTCTCCTCGAGATAGATCCCGTCCGCCCCGCGCGCCGCCACGGTGCCTGCGTCGATGTTGATCGCGTTGGGATTCTGGCCCGGAGGCGACAGGATGGACGAACCGCCGATCCGGCCGAGCAGGTTGCCGTCCGCGTCCGCGACGAGCCGGACGCGGTTCGCCAGGATGTTCAGCGGTCCCTGGTCGGCGTCGAGGATGTCGCCGTTGGCCTGCACGCTCACCGTGGCGCCCGTGATGGAGCCCAGGTCGACATCCCCGCCGGCCTGAATGACCACGCGCGTGCCCGCCAGGTTGATGCCGGCCGGCACCCCGCCGGCCACGCGGTAGGCGCCCGCGGCATCGAGGAACACTGACCCGCCGGGAGCGGAGACGCCGCCGCCCGGGGCCTGGAAGATGTTCTGGTCGGACCGGATGCTGACGTGACCGTTCGGGGCGTTGATCAGACCCGCGGCGCCGATGCTGATGTCGGCCGTCACCGCGGCGTTGCCGTTGTCCTGGAGGAGGATGTCCTCCGCGCCGTCCACGACGCCCTCGATCTGGATGGCGTTGGCGATATTGGCCCCAAGATCGGCGCGGACGAGTTTCGCGCCGCGGATGATGATGTCCTCGTTGGCGCCGTCCGCCTCGATGCGCGAGGTCGCGTCGACGTACACGCCGCCGTACCCGGAGCCGGACGCGTCGTTGTTGATGGCGTTGTCGCTGTCCGCCAGGACCTCGAGATTGCCGTCGGCAATGACACGGGTCCCGTTCAGAAGGATGATGTCCCGCTGGGCGTCGATGTTGCTGGCCGGGAGTTCCGTATTGTCCAGCACAACATCGAAGGGCGAGATGAGCGTGGTCAGGAAGACGTCCCCCGCGCCGAGGTGCTGCGAACCGGTCACCAGGATGTTGCCGCCGCTGATATCGATGGACCCGCCCGAGCCCGGCGCCGTGTTCAGCCCGTGACGCCGGACGGTGATGCCGTTGACCGCGTCCACGCGGATATCGTTGCCGTTGCTGTTGAGCCGGTAGTTGCCACCCGCGAGCGCAGCGAACGTCACGACGTCGCCGGCCTGGATGCGCAGGTCGCCGCTGCCGGCGATCGATTTCGTCACCGTCGAGTTGACCAGCACGTCGTTGAGCACCGACATGAGCGTCTGGTTGCCCGCGCCGCCGAGGGTGATCGGCTGGTTGAGAGTCAGGTCGTCCCGCACAACGATGTTACCGGTGAGGGTGAGCGCATCGCCGAGATGGACGGTGCCGAGGTTGACCGTGATGTTTCCGTCCACATCGATGCCGGCCGCGCCGCTGGAGAGCGCCAGGTCGCCGGCGGTCGTCTTGGAGAGCAGGCCGGTGGCCGTCAGGGCCCCGGTGCCGGCGTTCACGGTCTGCAGGACGCCGCCGTCGAACGTCGCGGCGCTGCCGAAGCCGACGCCGGTCTGGCCCATGACGTCGCCGGCGAAGGCGCCGCCGTTCAGGAAGAGCGCGCTGCCCGACCCGGCCTGGACGTTCGCATTGGCGTCGACCGTGTCCTCGACCAGCAGGTCGCCGGCCTGCACGTCCACCAGGGCCATGAGGTTGATGCCGGTATCACCCGCCAGGGTAAGCAGCCCGGCGGAGGTTTTCGTGACCGTGTTGTTGGCCAGCAGGACTCCGGTGGTCGCGTCGATGCGCTGCGCCGGGCCGATCAGGGTTGCGGGGCCGGTCAGCGTCACCCCGACGCCCGTCAGGTTGCTGGTGAGGACGAGCGCGGGGCCGGTCAGGTCGATCAGGCCGGCGGCGTTCATGACCCCGCCGGTGAGCGTCCCCGCGGTCGACGCGATGACGATGGGATTGCCCGCGCCGGTCGCCGCCGCGGACGGCACGTCCATGCCGTCGGCCTCGATGACATAGATGCCGCCGCCCGTGGCCGCCGCCACGAGCGCGTTCACGGTCGTGTCGATCTCGTTGCCCGCCGCGCCGATCGATCCGTTGCCCGCCGTCAGGGTCGCCATCAGGGCGTTGATGTCGGTGAGGTTGTTGGCGTCATCCACGATGGAACCGGCCGTCGCGGTCAGCTGCACTTCGTCCGCCGCCGTGACATCCCCCACGACGATGTTGCCCGTCGTGGACGTCACCGCGACGTCGCTGCCCGCCCCGCCGGCGGCCAGGTTCTGAAGCGTCAGGCCGTTGGCCTCCGCGATCGTGATGCTGCCGGCGGTGGTGCCGGCCGTGAGGTTGGCCACGGTGGTGTCGAGCGTGATGCCGGTCCCCGCGTTGGCCGCCAGCGCGGGCGCGGTCATCATGCCCGATCCCTGGATCGATCCGGCCAGCGCCGCCAGTTGGATCGTGTTGACCGCCGTCACGCCCGCATCGAGCTGGAGGTTGCCCGCGGCGGCGGTCAATAGAACGTTGTCCACGGCCGCCGCGACCGCGCTGGTGACCGTCAGCGTATTCCCCGCCGTGAGATCCACCCGGTCGGCCGAGAGGCCGGCGATATCGGCCAGCGTGGCGGTGCCCAGCGTGGAATCCGCATGGGCGTAGCTTACGCTCGCGCCTGCCGTGCCGACGGTCAAGGTGGTCGCTTCTCCGATATGGACGCCACCCGCGGTCGTCTGGGCGGCCAGAAGGGCGACATCGGTTTCGAGGGAGTCGAGGGCCACTCCGATTCCGGTGGCCGCCTGCAGGGCCAGCGACGAAGCGGCCACGTTGTTGGCGGCGGCATTGGCGTCGGATATCGCCCCGCCGCTGCTGCGCACGCCGACGGCATCGCCGCTCAGGAGTCCGAGCGCCACGTTGCCGGTCGCATCCACGAAGAGGTCGTCGCCCGCCGAGATCTGCGTGCCCGCGCCCATGGTCACCGCCCCGGCGGCGGCTTCGATATACGCGTCGCCGGCGGTCGCCGCCACATTCTGGAGGACCTGGACGCCCGCGCCCGCCCGCAACGACGCGTGCCGCGCCGCGGTCACTGTCGCGGAAACCACCACGTCACCGGCCGTGGTGCGGAGCAGCACGTCGTCCACGTCGGCGACCACCGGCTGATTCACGTCCAACTGTCCGCCGGCGGTCAGTTTCACGCGGTCGGCCGTCAGCCCCGAAACGGCCGGGAGGCTCGCGGCGACAAGCGAACCGTTGGGCAGGAGGACGTTGACGCCGACGCCCACCGAACCCACGGTGGTCGCGCCGCTGTTGTCGAGATAGATGCCGCCGGTGCCCGTCTGGCCGGCCAGGGTGGTCGCGGTCGTCTCCAGGCGATCCGCGCCCGTGCCGATTCCGCTGGCGGCCTGCAGGACGAGGGCCGAGGCCGTGGCATTGTCCGTCGCGCCGTTGCCGTCGGTGATCGCGCCGAGGAGGCTGACGACGCCGACGGCGTCGCCGATCAGGCGTCCCAACGCTACGCCGCCATTCGCCCCCAGCAGGATGTCGTCGCCCGCCTGGATCAGCGCGGCCCCCGTCATCGACACGCTACCCGCCGGGGCGGCCACGTAGGCATCCCCGGTGGTGACCGTCGTATTGCCGCTCAGCTCAATATCCCCCGCCGGCGAGATGAGGGCGGCGCTGCCGATGGCGGCGATGGTGCCCGCGTTGGTGAGCGATCCCCCGCTGGCGCCGGTGCCGGCCGCCACGAGGGGGGAGGTCAGGCTCCCGGCCGGCGTGATCGTGAGGTTGCCGGTGCCGTTGGTGCCCGCGCGGGCCAGGACGAAGATCGTGGCCGTGACCCCGGCGTTGATGGTCATGTCGCCGGCGGATTCGAGGGTGACCGTCAGGGGGTCGATCGGCCCGTCGATGAACAGCGTCGACCCGCGGATGTAGATGTCGCCCGAGGCGCTGGAGAGGTCGGTCTGGTTCGTAAAGGCGCCGCCCGCGAGGATGTCGATCCGTCCGACGCCGGAGGTAATGGGAGCGAGGACGACGATGCCGGCGCCGGCCGGCGCGGCGGCGTTGCTCATCAGGGTGACGTTGCTGCTCACCGAGATCGGGCCGGAGATCCGCACGCTGTTCCCCTGGCCGCCGGGCTCGAGCAGGCTGCTGCCGCCGAGGGTGAGATTGCCGTCGCCGCCGATGAATCCGCTGCCCTGCAGCCACAGCCCGCCCTGGCCGTCGGCATCGCTGTCGGCGATGAACAGCACGGAGGAGTTGTTGGACACGGCGATCTCCCCGTCGAGCAGGATGTCGTTCGCGTAGTAGTTCGTGTAGCCGGTGGTTACCAGCAGGTCGCTGATCTGCAGCGGCCCGTCCGCGGCGCCCGCCAGCGTGATGGTCTCGGAGGGGGAGGGATCGAGCTTGTTCCATTTCACCGACACATCGCCGCTCAGGTACACGTTCCCGTCGGGCCCCCCGCCGGGCAGGATCTCGATGAGGGCCTGATTATCCCGGACGTTGATGCTCCCGGCCGGCGCCGCGAGCACGATGGAGCCGTTGGTGGTCTGGATCGTCCCGTCGACGTAGATGCTGCCGGTCTGCTGCGTGTAGATCACGCTGCCGAGGTTGTAGATCGCGTCGATCCGGCTCGTGCTCGTGTAGGCGTTCACCAGGCTCATCGTCTGCGCGCCCGTGTTGCTCGCGGTAATGTTCCGGGACATGACGGCGATCGGCGAGGCCGCGCCGATGCCCGCCCCGGCCAGCAACACGATGTTGGTGCCGCGGATGTCGCTCGCCGCATCCGTGATCGCCCCCGCCCCCGCGTCGAGACGGACATCGCCCCGCGTGCCGGCCCGGATCGTCCCGGCGACGATGCCGTCGCCGGTCAGTCGGATGTCGTTGGCCGCCGCGTCGGTGCCCGAGCGGACCGCCGTGGCGGTCAGCAGCCCGCCCGCGGAGATCGTGATCGGGCCGTTGCCCGCCAGCACGGAGTCCAGCACCAGGGCGCCGATCGCGGAGAGGGCGACGCCGCCCGCCGTGTTCGTGAGCGTCAGCGTCGCCGCCTGCGTCTCTATGGCGCCGAGGGCGCCGATCCCGCCCTGGGCCCGAAGCTGCAGGTCATTCGCCGTGAGATCCGCCCAGGGATCGCCCCCGGCCGATTCCGAGATCACCCCCGCCGATACGATCGTGATGCGGCCCCCCGCCGCGACGTCGTCCACCACGACGCCGCCCGAGCCGAGGGTGACCAGGGTCACATCCGTCGCGCCGCCCGCGGTCACCGTGCCCGCCGTCAGATTGGCGCCGGAGTTGGTGATCGCGATCGCGCCGTTCGCCGTGATCGCGTTGATGCCCACGGCGGCGCCGCCCGCTTGGCTGTAGGCGATCGCGCCGACGCCGGTGCCGAGGTCGACGGAGGTGGAGGCGTTGTTGGTGTTGGCCAGGATGATGTGGCCCGCGACGGTCTGGGCCCCGATCGTCGTCGCCCTCAGCTCGAGCGTCCCGGCGGCCCCGATCCCGGTCTGCGCATCGAGGAACAGGATCGGCGCCGTCAGGTCGGGCGCCGTGTCGGCGTTGAACTCCTCGATCGCCCCGGCCGAAGTGATGGCGATCTGGCCCCCCGCCGCGGAGACGTCGTCCACCTGGACGTTGCCCGATCCGACCGTCGCCAGATCCACGTCGCCCGCCCCGCCGGCGGCGAGCGTCATCGCCCGCAGGTTCGCGCCGTTGTTGGTGAGGCTGATCGTCCCGTTCACCGTGGTCACGTTCACGGAGAGCCCGCCGCCGCCGGTCTGGCTGAGGACGACGGCGCCGGCGCCTCCGGTGACATCGAGCGACGCGGCGGTCAGGGCGCCGTTGGTGTTGGCCAGGACCAGGTTCCCCGCCAGGGTTTGGGCGCCGATCGTGGACGACCGGATCTCCACCGCGCCCGCCGTTCCGATGCCGGTCTGCGCATCCAGCAACAGCGTGTCCGCCGTCAGGTCCGGCGCCGCGTCGCTGCCCGACTCCTCGATCGAACCGCCCGCGGCGACCTGGAGCTGGGCGGCCGCCCGCAGGTTGGCCGCCCGCACGTTGCCGCCGGCATTGAGCGTCACGTTGTGGCCCGACACGATGCCGGACAACTGGGCGATGTCGCCGCTGTGCGTCAAATCGACATTGCCGGCGCCGGTGAGGATCGAGGCGTTGTTGGTGAAGTTCACGCCGCTGCTCGCGAACGAGCCGCCGCTGAGCGCCAGGTCCGCGTTCACGACCACGTCGCCCGCGGCCGTGAAGGTCAGCGCGCCGGCGAGGGTGTTGGTGATCGGCGCGTTGATGATGATGTGATTGGAGGCCACCAGGGTCAGCGCGTTCGCGCTGCCGTAGGCCAGGACCGCGCTGTTGGTGATGTCCCCCGGTTGCCCGCCGCCGGCACCGGTGCGGATGGTGACGTTGCCGGCCGCCAGGCCGTTGGTGATGACCCCGGCGCCGATCCGGGCCGGGAGGTTGGTGGAGACGTAGTTCGCGGCGAGGTTCATGTTGTTCGTGACGAAGCCCGGCACGATCTCAATGTTGTACGGATCGATCAGCCACGCGCCCGCGCGGCCGCGCGGGGCGGAGACGTCGGGCGAGGCGCCGATGTGGAAACCCTGTTTGCCGCTGGTCTCGATGAATCCGCCGTTGCCGGAACGGAGTCCGCCGCGGGCCTCCAGACGGGCGGTGGCCTCGACGAAGATCGAGCGCTCGCCGATGACCAGGATCGTGCCGCCGTCGCCGTCGAGTCCGGCATTGGCCGTCGTGAGACTGCCGGCGCCGAGCGCCACCTGGTCGGCCGCGCGCAGCTCGACCTGGCCGCCGGCGCCGATCCGGCCGTCGGCGCGTACTTCCCCGAGCTGGCGGACCGTCAGGCCCTGCGCCAGCACCGTGCCGCCGACGTCCCCCCCGGCCTTCACCACGCCGGCATTGAGGACCGACCCGGGCGAAATCGAGGAGACGCCCTGCTGCAGCACGGCCGACGGCGCGCCGCCCGCGGGCTCCGCCGCCGGCTCCGACGAGGCCCCGGCCGCCGGATCCGCGGCGGTCCCCGCGGACTCCCCGGCGCCGCCCGCGCCCTCGCCGTCAATGATCAGCCGGATCTTGCCGCCGGCCGCATCGTCCAGGAACACCGAGGTCTGGCCCGCGCCGAGGATGACGCTGCCGGCGCTGATGGAGCCCTGGTTCTCGACGCTGCCGCCGATGAGGTAGACGAACCCGCCGTTGAGGCTGCCCTGGTTGATCACGGAGCCGCCGCCCCCCGAGAAGTACAGGCGGCCCGAAAGGAAGTCGCCGTCCGACATGTTCAGCCCCGACGCGACCAGGCCGCCGACGTTGACCTGCGCGCTGCCGGAAAACAGGATGCCGTTCGGGTTGATGAGGAACACATTCCCGTTCGCGAGGAGGGAGCCGGCGATGGTGCTCATGCCGCCGCCCGTCACGCGGTTGAGGATGGCCGCGCCCGCCCCGGGCTGCTGGAAGATCACCGCCTCGGGGACATCGATGTCGAACGACGAATAGTTGACGATGGCGCGGCCGGAGCCCTGCTGTACGGTCAGCGTGCTCGCGTCGCGCACGAAGGTCACGTCGCCGTGCGTCACGCTCTCGCCCATCGGCAGGGCGAAGACGGGAACGACCTGCCACGCCAGCATGTGGACGGTGACGATCCACCCGAGCGCCCGTCCCAGGCGCCCTTTCCGGAGACTGCTCAACGTTTTCATGGCTACCTCGCAAATCCCTGCGTTTGACTAGAACTGGATCTGGGCGCTGATGTGGTAGCGGCCGCCCGAGCTGATGTCCTCGATGCTGGTCGTATCCACGTCATCCCGCCCGGCGATGGGGATGCCCCAATCGAACCGGAGCTGCGCATGGGAGGTGATCTCCATGCGGAAGCCGGCCCCGGCGCCGCCCAGCGTGAACTGGTCCTCGGTGCCCATGCTGTCCTCGATCTTCACGAACCCGCCGTCCACGAACACCACGAACTCGAGCAGCGAGGTGCGGCCGGCCTCTTCGCGCGGGCCGCCGATGCCGAGGCGCCGGTGCCAGTCGGCCATGACCGGGGTGCGCAGCTCGACGCTGCCCGACAGACCGTGATCGCCCTGCACGATGCGCTCGGGGAAGCCGCGCACGGTGTCCATGCCGCCGATCGCCTTCTGCTCCGCCGGCACGAGCGCCCCGCTGGCGATCTGCCCGTCGGCCCGGGCGAAGAGCGTCCAGTGCCGCCGCTGCGCGCTGGCGAACAGCGGCTGGATGCGCGCCAGTTGAATCCGCTCGATGAAGTACGTCGCCTCGGCGGTCAGGCGCTGCATCCGGATCTCCTCCTCGTCGGACACGCCGGGGAACCCTTCGAAATTGCCGGAGGTGAGGCTGGTGAAGTAATTGCGGCCGCCGAGCGCATCGGGCCGCGCGGAGGAGTAGCTGAGGCCGATCGACAGCGGCAGCAGGGTCACCTTGCGCGGGTCGGTGGCGAATTCCTCCTCCTCGTCCGTCGCCGCGAGGATGATCTGGTCCTCGATCGACCGGTAGACGACGCCGAGCGAGACGCTGAGCACGTGCGCATCGTTGGCGATCGCCCGGTAGGACCCCTGCATCCCGGCGAAGTACCCCTCGCCCCGGATGTCGATGTCGGTCACCACGTCCTCGGCGTCGAGATCGGAGTAGCCGCCGTAGACGGTGACCCCGCCGCCGTTGCCGCTGTAGAAGGGGCGGTAGTAGCTGGCGCCGTACGACGTCATCGACTGGACGTCCTCCGAGATCGGGCCGAGGCTGAACGACAGGATGTCGTCCGCGCGGGTGATGTTGAGGTGCTGGAGCGTGAGCGACGGACGCCAGTCGCCGGTCGCCTCCGTGCCGGAGTTGGCGACGCTGAGCACGGCGTGCAGCGGCAGGTCCTCCTTCACGAAGAACTCCATGTCGGCGTACCGCTTCCCGGCCTCGTTGCGCACCACGAGGTCCGTGTCGAGCGTAAGGTCGGGATGCGAGTTGATGGCGAACATGGTGGCGTACAGGCTGGTGTAGTCGAACGTCCGGCCCTCCTCCAGGCCCCGCAGGCGCAGGCGGAGCTGCGATTCCGAGAAGTGACGGCCGTGGAAATCCTCCTTGGGGGCGTCAGCGGGGTGGAATCGCATCCGGCCCAGCCGCCCCTTGTCCACCTCGATCACGACCTCCCCCTTCGAGTAATCCACCGGCACCGGCCACAGGTTGGCGAGGTAATACCCGCGCTCGATCAACTGCTTGCGATACCGCTCGGCAATCGCCCGGATCTCGGAGGCGGAGAGCTTGCGGCCGACCACCTCGTCCTCGACGGCCGGAAGGACGCCGATCTCGAGGAGGAAATCCCGGTCGCCGCGAACGGTCAGTGTCTTGATGTCGAACGTGGGGCCCGTCGGGGCCGCCGCAGCGGGCGCGGGGGCGCCGTTCTTCGGCTTCTCCAGCTTCACGTCCGGCGCCTTGCGCGGCGCCTTGGCCGCCGGATCCTGGACCCCCTTCTCCACCTGCTTGAGCTCCTGGCCGACCCCGCCGCCGGTGTTGGCCCGCTCGATCCCCTGCGCCGGCGCGCGCGGGGCGGCGAGGGCGAGAGCGGCGGCGCAGGCGGTCGCGAGGACCCACCCGGACCCGGAGTACCGACCATCTGCTGACACCTTGCTCATCGTGAATCCTCCCAACCCGCCCGCCGATCGAACGAACCGGCACGGCTTGATGACTCAGGGTTTGCGCTCCGTCGCCGCCGCCGGGATGATCTCGTACAGCGTGGACGCGGCCGCGTCCCACTCGTAGTCCCGGTCGCGGCTCATCGCGTATTCGTCGGACAACAGTTTCTGAATCGCTTCCCACTCCATCTGCTTCTCACGGACCATCCATTGCATCGACTGGATCTCGTCGAGGACCATCTTGCGCGCCGCGGCGAGCCGGAGGAAACGTCCCGCCGATTCGTCGTCCTTGAGCTGGCGGTGTTCCTTCCGCTCCTTCTCCGCGCCGCCCGCCGCCGGGAGCAGGAAGAGGGTCTTCTTCTCGGCGTCAAACTGGTAGCTGGCGTCGGGACGAACGCCGAACTCGTCGAGCAGGTTCTTCTGAAACGTGCGCAGCTCGGCATCCTTCTCCACCAGCATCCGGCGCAGGACGCGCAGGTCCTCCACCGTCGTCTGCTTCAGCGCCACCCGCTCGAGGAACACCCGGCGGGCATCCGCTTGGTCGAGCTTCAGGTGCGGCCGTTTCTGGGACCCCGCCGTCCGGGCGGCGGCGTTCGTGAAGGCGGCCGGCCGGGAGGGGGCCGAGGGCGGCGCGGAGGGGGCCGCCACGGCGGCGGGAGGAGAGGGCGGGGGCGAGATCGTGACCCTGCCCGGGGCGCCCGTGGGCGCCGTCGGGGTCGCCGGACCCGCGACCGGGGCGCGGGCCATCGTGAGGGGACCCGCGGGGGCGCCGTCGGTCAGCTCATACGGACTGACCACGCCCAGGGAGGGAGCGGAGGCGTCGCGCCGCTTCATCTGGAACTGCGCGCACCCGCAAATCGCCACCGCACACAGAAACACCGTCCCTGCTCCACCCATCCTTTTCATGCGTTCGCCCCAAGGTCTTGCCGTTGACCACGTTCGGCCGGATCACACCATGGAGTGGAATAGCAGATTCCCCGGCGGTTCTACAAGCCTTTTCTGCCCCAAAAAACCTCGCCGCAGTCCGCCCCGGCGCAGACGTGCGGGCCATGAGGTTGTTCCGCCGAGCAACGACACGTACATTCGCATGATGTCTTCCGTGTGGGTGCTCCGTGGCGAAGGTTGGAGGAACAACCTCGGAAGGCGGCGCCGGCGAACGGGAGAACGGACGGATTCGGCTGGGAGGGTGGAGCGGTCAGGCCCGTTGGCTGCAGCTCGACGCCTTCGGAACGAAGGGCACGAGCAGGTTGTTCAGATAGAGCAGGGTCACCAGCTTGACGTCGAGGGCATGGCCGGCCCGCCAGGAGCACACGTCGCCGCAGAATCGCCCCTCCTCGACCAGCGCCAGCGCCGCCAGCAGATCGAGCACCGCCCGGTGCCAGGCGGCCTCGAGCGAGCGGCCTTCGTGCACCAGGCGGGGCTCGTTGTGGTAGCGGCGCCGGCCCGCGATGAGGATGTTCTCGCGCGTGTATCCGAGGTTGCGGATGTCGGCGAAGACCTTGCCGATCGTCTGGCAGTACAGCTTCTTGGCCGCCGAGGTGTTGGTGCGCGCGACCGATCCTTCCCGGAACCGCGGCGTGTCGAGATCGAAGCGGATGCGCTGGCGCCCGATGGCCGTCTTGAAATCGATCGCCGCATCGATGCGCAGCCGGGGCGCCGGACCGGGGCATGGCGCGAGGGCGACGAACGCGCCCTGCGGATGGCAGATGCACACCGGCTCGCGCACGGTAAGCCATCTCGCCGGGCTGTCCGTCTCGACGATCCCGGCCCCCTCCACCGCCTCCACCAGGTCGAGGCTGCCGCGGCTGAACAGCGGCGGATCGCCGGAGTCGAGACGGATCATGACGCGGTCGAGGCCAAGGCCGAGCTTGAGGGCGACGATGTGCTCGACCATGCGGACGTAGTTGTGCGGCGCGCCGCTGCGCAGGACGATGTTGCTGACGACCTGGCCCGTCGTCCAGACGTTGCGGACCGACACACGCGTGGGCAGGTCCTCGGGCAGATCGGTTCGGTCCATCCACCACCCTTCCTCGCCGTGGGGCTCGACGGTCAGGGTGCGCACCGCCCGTCCGAAAAAGGTGCCGGTCCCCTGCACAGTGGCGGAGCGGGCGAGGGTGGTCTGCCGCCCGGAATAGGGATGCGGCGTCTGCGCCGTGGTGTCGAGGTCGACCGGCTGGGCCTCGAAATGACCGGCCGCGCGGGCGAAGGCGTCCGCGGGGCCGCTCAGCAACGTGCCGAATCGCGTCATCATCGTCATGCGACCATGTCCGTCCAGGGCGGCGCGCCGCCGCGGCGGAAGGGCGGCCATGATCAATGAACCCGCCGCCCGGCGCAAGAGCGAAAAGCGGGCGGGAACTCTGGTCTTGATGCCGGGCGGCCGCTTGCGGTAGCTTGTCCGCTCGATTCAGGCGCCACCGGATGGCGCCGCACATCAGGAGTTCGCATGGGTCTGCTGGATAAGATCAGCGGCTGGTTCGCCGGGGGTGACGCCCCGGCGGGTGCCGGGCCGCATTTTGTTGTGGACGGTGTGGCGCTGTTGAATCCCCGCACCAACTACCGTCCTACCCCCCGCGAGATGATCAGTCTGCTCTACCGCCTCGGCCGGTTCTCCGAGAAGGAAAAGGTCCGCATCACGGTCATCTTCGATGGCGAGCCGCTCCACAAGGCCGCGGACGGCGATGAGTTCCAGGGCGTTACCGTCTACTACGCCGACAACGCCGCCGGTCGTCCCGAACGCTTCCTCGGCGTCTTGAAGCAGGCGCGCGGCGGACGCGTGTTCGCCGTCTGCCCGGACGGCGGGCTGGAGAAGAAGGCGATGGAGGCGGGGGCTCAGCCGCTCCGCACCAGCACCTTCCGGAAGGCGATGGAGACGGCCGGCGAAGGCGACGAGCGCCCGCCGAGACCTCCCCCCGGCGGCGGTCGCCGCCGTCCGCAGGGTCCGCGGCGTCCGGCGCCGCAGGGCGAGGGATCGCCCGGCGGCGGACCGGGCGGAGCGGGCGGTCCGCCGTCCGACGCGCCGACATCCGAGAAGCCGGCCGGCGGGCCGTCCGACACCGTTCGGAATCTGCTGGACGTCGTCGAGTAGACGATTCCGCCGTACTATGACACGCAGATGCGTGGGATGTCCTTCCGTGAGGTTCCTCCGCGGAATAGGGTGGCGGAACAATCTCTGAAGGCGGCGCGGTTGCACGGAGGAACGGAACGAACGTCGAGCGTCAGGCGCGAGCTATGGCGAGTCGCCTGCGCCCTCCGGTTGGCCCTCTGATTTCCCGTTCCCGTTCACGTGCCCGTCCTTCGTCCTCGACAGAGTCTCGTATCCTGGGTGGTTATCGAGAACGGGGACGACGATGAGGACGAGCCAATCTCGCGTCACCGTATGTGTGGCCGTATGCACTGGGGGCCGCGGTCGCCACTCCACAGGTCGAGCCGCGGGCGCGTGAGCGCCGCGGGCCGCGATGCCCCGTCCACACGGAAGACGCGGGCGGGATGGCCCGCGGTACGGGTCCGTGTTCGTACCGCGCGCGAACCTGCGCGCGAGCGAGGGGGCCTGGGCCTTGAAGCGTGTGTCTCGGGCTGGCGGAGGGGACGGATCCCGCTCGCGACGGAGAACGGGGGCCGTGCTTGATCCCGCCGCGGAGGCGGGGGTATTCTGCCCGCCATGGTCGTGAAGAAGGAAACTGCCCGCAACGGTTGGCGGGAACTGGGGGGGCTGCTGCTGGCGGGCTTCGGCATCCTGCTCATGTTCTGCCTCTTCACCTATGACCCGGCCGACGTCTCGGCCGTCCGGGCGCCGCCCAATGCGCCCTCGAACACGTGGGGCGGCCCGGCCGGCGCCTGGCTGGCCTACACGCTGTTCATGTCCATCGGCCTGGCCACCTACGCGCTGCCGTTCGGGGTGCTGGCGTATGCGTTGATGCTCCTTTTCCAGCGCGAGGGCCGCGTGAGCCTGAAGGGGCTCTGGCTGGTCCTGATCCTGCTGGTCTTCTCCTGCCTGATCGAACTGCCGGAAGGGCTGGCGGAGACGACCGTTCAACGGCTCAACCTGCCCTCCGCCGGCGGACTGCTCGGCTACGAGATCGGGCGGCTTGTCCTGGCGCGCTACATCGGCGCCGGGGGCACGTGGATCCTCGGCTGCACGCTCCTGCTGGTCGGACTCGTGTTCTTCTTCGACATCCACCTGCCGACGGTGGGCCGCTGGATCGCCGCGCGCGCAGTGGCGCTCTGGACGCGGTATCTCGAGTGGCGCAAGAGCCGGATGGATCGCCGGGAGCTGCTCGAATACGAAGAGAAGCAGGTGGAGAAGCAGCGACGCCATCTGGAGAAGACCATCCGGTCGAAGAGCCGGGGCGAAGCGGCCGAGCCGGAGGGCCTGGTGTTCCCGGCGAGCGCGGCGGGTCATAAGCCGGCCGACGCCGAGAGTCCCGCGGCCGGCCGGACCGCGCCGCCCCGCGCGGAAAAACCGGAGCGGGCCGCGCCCCGCCCTCCGCCGCGCGAGGAATCCCAGCCGCTCCCCCGCCCCGATTTCACGCGAACCCCCGCGCCCGAAGCGCCGCCGGAACCGCCCCGCCCCGCCCGCCCCAAGCCCGCCGGCCGACCGCGCGAACCGGAGGTCGTCGCCGCGGCGCCCGCGGGGATGCCCTCGGTCTACCAGCTCCCGCCCGCGTCGCTGCTCGCCAACACCGGCCCCCTCCACCGCGAGCTGCAGGACGATCTCGACGAGGGCGGGCGGATCCTGCTCGAAACGCTCAGCGACTTCGGCATCGAGGCGGAGCTGCGCGGCGTCGAGACCGGTCCGGTCGTCACCCGCTACGAGGTCAAACCCGCCGCCGGCGTCCGCGTGGAACGGGTCGTCAACCTCTCCAACAACATCGCCCTCAGCATGCGCGCCGAGAGCGTCCGCGTGCAGGCGCCCATCCCGGGCAAGGATGCGGTGGGCATCGAGGTGCCCAACACGCGCCGCAACATGGTCTGCCTGCGCGACGTGCTGGAGAGCGAGACCTGGCGCGTCAACCGCGCCGCGCTTCCGCTGGCGATCGGCAAGGACGTCGGCGGAAGGGTGATCGTCGCCGACCTCACCGAGATGCCCCACATGCTCATCGCCGGCGCCACCGGCTCGGGCAAGACCGTCTGCATGAATTCGCTCCTCGCCGGCCTCCTCATGACCCGCACGCCCGAGGAGATGCGGCTGATGCTCGTCGACCCGAAGATCGTCGAGTTCTCGGCCTACCGCGAGCTGCCGCACCTCGTCGTGCCCGTGATCACCGACGCCAAGAAGGTGCAGCTGGGCCTGCGGTGGTGCATCAACGAGATGGAGCTCCGCTACAAGATGTTCGCCCGCGTCGGCGTGCGGAACATCAAGGCCTTCAACAGCCGGCCGCCCGCGCCGAAGCAGCAGGAGCTGTTCGGCGACCTCCCGGAGGACGGCGGCGCGGAGGAGGAGGACACGGAGCCGGCGATCCCCGACCGCGTGCCCTACATCATCGTCGTGGTGGACGAGCTGGCCGACCTCATGCTCGTCGCGCGGGCGGAGATCGAGAACCAGATCGCCCGCCTCGCCCAGCTCTCGCGCGCCGTCGGCATCCACCTCATCCTGGCCACCCAGCGGCCGTCGGTGAACGTGATCACGGGCACCATCAAGGCCAACTTCCCGGCGCGCATCGCGTTCCAGGTCGCGCAGAAGGTCGACAGCCGGACGATCCTCGACGCCATCGGCGCCGACAAGCTCCTGGGCAAGGGCGACATGCTCTTCCTGCCGCCCGGCACCGGGAAGCTCGTGCGCGCGCAGGGCTGCCTGAGCACCGACCAGGAGGTCCACGCCATCGCCGACTTCTGGCGCATGCAGGGCGAACCGAACTACGTCATGGCCATCAAGGAGAAGCTCGACCAGAAGGGCGGGGGCGGCGAGCTGCCCGACATGGAGGAAGACGACGGCCTGATCGAGCAGGCGGTGGAGATCATCCGGCAGACGCGCCGCGCCTCGACCTCCATGCTGCAGCGGCGGCTGCGCATCGGCTACACGCGCGCGGCGCGCATCGTGGACCTGCTGGAGGAGCGGGGCATCGTGGGCCCGGCGCAGGGATCGGATCCGCGCGAGATTCTTATCGATTTGGACGGCGAGATTCCGCAGAATGAGGCGCAACCGTCCGCGCCCGAAGAAGAGCCGGACGACGGCGGGCGTTGAGGCGGCATGGCGACAATCGGTCAGCAATTCAGGGAAGCAAGGGAGCGGCGGGGCCTCTCGATCTCCGAGGCCGCCATGGCGACGCGTATCAAGGCCAATCAGCTTGAGGCGATGGAGCGCGACGACTTCTCCCGCATGCCCGCGCAGATCTACATCAAGGGATTCATCCGCATCTACGCCGAGTACCTGGAGCTGGATCCCGTCGGGATGGTGGAGACGTACCTGGGCGCCGCCGCGGCCCCGGCCCGGCCGGTGATCGCGCCGGAGAACACGTCGCGCTGGCTGCACAAGAAGAATCCTCCTTCGCCCGCACTGGCCCCGCCCGTCGACCGGTTTGCCCCGCCGGAGGAAGCGGCGGGCGCGACGCCGGATGCGCCGGCCGCGCCCACACCGCCCGCCGCTCCGGCGCCAACCGCCCTCGGCCGGCCGACGCCGGCCGCGGCCGCGGCGCCCCTTCCCCCCGACGCGCCTCCGATCCGCACGATCGCCGCCCAGGCCCGCCCCCGGCCCGCCGCGGCCCCGAAGGCCGGTCCCGAGATGCCGCCGATCCGACCGCCCATGCCGGTTCGCCCTGCCGTACAGCCGCGCCCCCCGGCGAAGGTCGAGCCGATGCCGGCATCGGGCCCGATGGGGCTGGAGCTTGCGTCGGCGCCTTCCCCGGCCGCGGCCGCGGGCGCGCCTGCGACTCCTCTCGCGTCCGTGAAGCCCAAGGCCGCGACGCCGGGCTCCGACCTGCCGCTGTTTCAGCCGCAGCCCGCGCCGCCCAAGCGGAAGGAGTCGCGCCCCCCGCCGCTGGCGAAGGGCCCGCTCGACTGGTCGCTCGCCCGCGCCGTCGCCGTGCGCATCGGCGCGCTGGCGCTGCTCGTCGCCGCCGTCCTCGGCATCGTCAAGTGTTCGCGTTCCGGCCGCACGGCCGCCGATGCGCCGCCGCCGATGCCCGAGGGGATCGAGCCGCCGGTGGTCGAGCAGCCCCCCGCGCCGTTCCTGGACCCGGCGGCGCTGCGCCTCGAGCGGAGCCCGGCGCCATGACGCCGCCCGATGCCCTGACACTAAGCCGGTTCCTGCTCGCGGGCCTGATGATGGGATGCCTGTTCGGCGCGGTCCCGTTCGGCAAGACGCTGGCCCTGGTCGTGTTCGTCGCCGCGGCGATCACCGACGCGCTGGACGGCTGGCTGGCGCGCCGGTTCTACGGCACCACCGCCTTCGGCACCCTGCTGGATCCGCTCGCCGACAAGGTGCTGGTCTGCGCCGCCTTCGTGAGCTTCGTCCAGATCCGCCTGCCCGGCGCGGCGCATTCGCTGGTGCCCGCCTGGATCACCGTGCTCATCCTGGCGCGCGAGTTCCTCGTCACCGGTCTGCGCGTCCTCGCGGCCAGCGGCGGGCGCATCGTGCCGGCCAACGCGTGGGGCAAGCAGAAGACCATCTGGCAGCTCGTGGTGATCATCGCCGTGCTGGTGGGCCTCTCGCTCCAGGAGGATCTGCTGCCGCGCTGGGCGCCGGCGCACGTCGCGGCCTTCACCTCCGCCTTCGCCACCGCCGCCTACGTCATGGCCCTCGCCGTGGCGGCCATCACCGTCATGTCCGGCGCCGTGTACTTCCACCACCACCGCGACCTGTTCGGCACGCGCGCCGGCCCCGGCGTGCCGTGAACCTCCGCTCTCGGTCCGACGGCGATACCCCCGGCGCGCCCCCTCTCACGGCCGTTCGCCGCCGCCCCACCGGGCGTCCTCTCCCCCCTCCGTGCCCGTCCCGCGGTCCCGCTTCTACCCAGTGGCCTCCCGCGGCGAACCCGCCGCCCATGCAGAATCCGGAGCCCCGCGGCTCGTTCACCACAGGAGAGCACGTCGGGCTATGGCGACGTGCGAACCCGTTCCTTGTCGGCACATACCATCAGTGAGCGAGTTTGAGCGTTGCCAAACGGTTTAGACTGACGCCGGCTTCGGCCGCCTCGACCGCCAAATCCCGATGGAGCTCCGGCGGCACCCGCACCATGAACTTGCCGCTGAAGGATCGGCGTGCCAGAGGTTCGGGGACCGTCTCGCGATTCTGCTGCATGTCGGCGACGGCCTCGGCGACGACAGAGCGAATCCCCCGGAGCGCCGTCTCCGGGGCGGATGCCAGCCAACTCAGACTCGGAAACGCCACGCCTCACCGGACGCGAGGCCCGCCGCGGGCCGAGGGTACAGAGGCGCTGGTGGGCCTTCGCATTCCAGTGCCCTTGAGTGGGCCAAGCGAGGCAGCAGCAGTTTTCATTATGGCCGACGACGGCGTCGGAGCGCGGGCGTCCCGCCCGCCCGCTATTCGAGAACGCCGCAGGAAGCGGGCGGGACGCCCGCGCTCCCGTAAGGACACCGCGGCATCGACCACCATAATGAGAATCGCTGTCTTTGTCGGCTTTTGGCTTGACCCTTAGGAAATTGTCTGCATCAGTCAGTTGAAACCAGGCACTGCTATGAGATCTTTTCTTCGTGTGCTTCTGCCCTGCGCAGTCGTTTTTCTCGGGCTGTCCGGGCTCGCCGTGTTCGGCGATCCGATCGTACAGCCGGTGAGTGTCACGGCTTCCAGCGAACTGCAGCCGGGGCCGGATTACGGCGTACAGAACCTCATAGACCAGGTGGGCCTGCAAGCGGGTTATACCTCCGGCGTGACGGACTTCGCGACGTTTACCGCGGCCACCCGTCATTGGGACGGAACGGCCGGGAGGATCTTCATGGCCGCTGCGTCGACTGTGCGGGTGGACTTTGACCTCGGCAGCCCCATGCTAGTGACCCAGGTGGCCATATGGCCGGATTATGACAACCAAAACAATTTCGGTAACTTCGATGTGCATGTGGCCAATGATCCGAGCTTCGCCGCGTCCTCCTTTCTCGGAAGTTACCAGTTGCGCTACGAAGACGCCGTCGTCACGCCTCAACCCGCTGTGGTGTTTGATATTTCGGATGGCTCAGGCCGCTACGTGCGACTGGACGTAAAGGATACCGTACTCGGCGGCGCCTACGCGCTGGCCTGCGAGGTCGCGTTCGCCGCGGTGCCGGAACCTTCGGTGGGTGTGCTGTGGGCATTGGGACTCGGTTTTCTTGCCTTGGCCCGCCGAGGTATGCACACGTAGTCTCCCCTCATCCGCCTCGCTCATTCTACTGAGTCCTTAGCGCTTGGCGGGCGGTGGTGCCCGAGGAGGAGTGCCGGTTGGGCCGGAGGGCTATGTGCAGGCGCTGAGGGAGGCGGGAGCGGAGGAGGTGACGATCCCCTGCTGCGTGGCCTGGGTGCGGCGTTCCAGACCCCGGAAACCCGATGGCCCGCGGCTTCCAGGGCCTGGAAGACGCCGTTCGGGCCGGCAATAGGGGCCGCGCGACCCCGCTTCGCTCAAGACGCGAAGGCGCCAAGCGAAAAGCGGACGCCGGGGCCGGCGTCCCTCCCCCGGCGTCGACCGGGCGCGGGAGGGTCCGCGGCCCCGCGGACCGCCTCCCTGCCGTCACCCTTCGCGCACATCCGCCTTACATTGTCGCGCCGGGAGCTGACCCGCCGATGCGCGGGGTTTCCCGCGGGGCTTCTCCGTGGCAGAAGGCGGCGCCGTTACACGGAGAAACGGAGAGAATCGAGCAGGAGCATGGAGCGGCTAACGCCGTTGGGCTGCGGCTCGCCGCCTTGGGACGAACGGCGGAGGCGGCTCTCCCCCGCCGTTCACGGGACGCTGGCCCCGGCGCCGCCGCCGGGCGGGCCGCCGTGGAGCCTGCGCAGGGCCGCGGCGGTGCGCTCGATCCAGTCCCGCTCCGGCCGGGCGTAGGGCCGGAACGTCTCGGTCAGGCCGTCCTGCTCGTTGTGGAGGATCGCGCGGTGGAGGCCGAGCGTGGCGGCGGCGGTCGAGTCGATCAGCCCCGCGGAGTCGTTCGCGCTCATCTGGAAGAGCACCCGCAGCGTGATCGCGGCGATCGCCCTCCGGCTCAGGAAGCGCTGGACGTTCGCGTACCCGTCGCACGAGGCGAGGAGGTGGAATCCGAGCGGCGCCCCCTCGCGGACGAGACGGTCGAGGTGCGCGGCCGGCGACGCGCCATCGCCCTCCTCGCCCCCGGAGAAGCCGAAGTCCTCCTCGACGCGAAGCCTCCGGAACTTCTGCAGGCCGTCGATCAGGAGGTAGACGGTCGGGGCGTCCGCGCCGTCGTCCGCAGCCTCCCGGCGGTCCATCTCGGCGGCCAGGTCCCTGAACACGGCGTCCGTGTCCGCCGGCCGCGCGCGGATCACCTCGTGTGGGACCGCCGCCGCGGAGGCGTCGAGGAACGCGCGCAGGGGCGACTCGGGCGACGTGCCGTCGAGGAGCACGAAGCGGACGCCGCCGGCCGCATGCCGGGCGGACAGCGTCAGCATCGCGACGGCCAGCAGCGTGAGCGCGGTCTCCTCGCGCGGCCCGACGATCAGCAGGTGACTGCCGCTCTGCCGGCGGAAGACGACCTCCGTCGGCCCCTTGATCGAGTTCGGTGAACCGAGCCAGACCCGCGCGGGCCCGGCCGGCGCGGCGCCGTCAAGGAGCGCGCGGAGCGGGCGGTTCTCGTCGATCGCGGCCGGCGCGTTGCCTTCGAACACGATGGGGGCCGGGAGCGACGGCGCCTCCCGCTCGGCGAGCCGGCGAATCTCCCGCAGGCGGCGGTCGCGCTCCTCCTCCGGCAGCCAGACGACCTGGAACGGGCTGTTGCCCCCGATCGCGCCGGCCGCGTCGTTGTAGATCGCCTCGCCCGGCCGCGTCAGGAGGCGAGGCGCCGGGTTGCCCTCGTCCATCACCAGAAACGCGTCGGCCTCGTTGCACTGGAGGGCGATGCGCACGACCATCTGACCCAGCGTGGTCCGGGCCAGCGTGTAGGCGCCGCCGAGGGTCTGCGAGCCGAGCAGAACGTGGATGCCGAACGCGCGGCCCTGCCGGACGATCCGGTCCAGCAGCAACGCCGCGTTCTGCGCAATGCGATCGTCCTCGACGAAGAACTCCTGGAACTCGTCGACGATCAGGAGCGTGCGGGGGATCGGCTCGCGCCCCCCGGCCTTCTTGTAGCCGCGGAGGTCCTGCACGCCCAGTTCCCGGAACCCCTCGCCCCGCCGCCGCAGCTCCTCGTCGACGCGCTGCAGCACGCTCAGCCCGAACTCGCGGTCGCTCTCGATCGCGACGACGCGGGCGTGGGGCAGCCGGTGGACGGCGTAGCACTTGAACTCGACGCCTTTCTTGAAATCGACGAGGTAGAACTCGACCTGGTCCGGCCGGCACCAGAGGGCGAGGTTGGTGATCATCACGTGGAAGAGGGTCGACTTGCCGGAGCCGGTCTTGCCGACGATCAGCGCGTGCTGGCGCGTGTCCTGTCCCAGGGCGAGGTACTGCAGCTTCGTGGCGCCGGTGCGTCCGACGGCCACCTTGAGCTCGCCGGAGGTGTCGAGCGACCACTGCTCGCCGTCGGCGGGCGCCACGTGGGCGAATGGCACCTCGACGCGCGACGCGTCGATACTCGCCCGGCCGATCTCGCGCAGCAGGCGGTTCGCGGTCTCCGGGTCCGGCGGCTCGTCGAGCGCCAGATCCGCGCCGCTCTCGGGCCCTCCGGCCAGGAGGAACGACCCGCCCGCGCCGCGCAGCGTCACGCCGTGCCGGCGCAGCTCCTCCAGCGCGGCGTCGGCCGGCGGGCGCTGCCGCTGGTCCCAGTGGAGGATGACGTAGACGCCGCATCGGCCGCCGGATCCGGCGATGCTGGCGAGCCGCTCGAGGGCGGTGTCCGAGAAGCCCGCCGGGAAGTCGGCGACCACCAGGAAGCGGTACTTCTCCGCGATCACGCCGGCCTGCGCGTTGTACTCGGCGATCGTCCGGTACTCGTTCCGCAGGTAGGTCTGGATGACCTTCTCCATGTGCTCGCCGAGATCGGCGAGCTGCTTCTCGATCTGCGCGGGCTGGGTCCAGATCCGGCTGTTCACGAGGGATTCCGCGTGGTCGGCGAGGTGCATGATGCCGGCGAAGTTCTGGCCGAGCGCGACCGGGTCGACGATGGTGAAGGACAGCTTCCCCGGCGGGGACGACGTGAGCAGCCGCAGGAGGATGTTCGTCATCGCGGCGGCCACGCGACCGCGCGCGGGCCCGTGCGTCTCGAAGAGGATCGAGCCCTGGTCGGGGAAGGTCAGCATCAGCGGCGCTTCCACCCCGGACGCGCGCAGGGTCCCGAACGGGGCGGCGTGCGCGAACGTCGCGGGCGGACGCCATGCGGACCACGCGGGGGAGGTCCACGGGGGGAAGCCCGCGCGGACGGCCTCGACCGCGGCCGCGAGCGCCGCCCGGGCCGGCTCGAGGGCGCGGTCGCGCGCGGCCGCCAGGGCCTGCCGCTCGGCCTCGTACGCGCCTTCTCCGGCGGCCGCGGTCTCCGCGCGGGCGCCGTCCAGCCGTTCCCGCTCGAGCCTCGCCTCCTCCTCCACGCACGCGACCCGGCGCTGATGCTCCTCGCGCAGCCGCCGCAGCCGCCGCTCGTGCAGGGCCGCGGCGCGCCCCAGCGCGTGCTCCATCTTGTCCCGCAGGGCCCGGGGGCCGAGCAGCCGCCACGAATCCGCCTTCTCCGTCGCCGCCTGCCACTCGCGGTCGAGGTCCGCCCGGAGGGCCTCGTATTTCTTCTCGATGCGTTCGCGCCGCAGGTAGCGCTCCATCGCGGCCTTCTCCGCGCAGACATCGTGCAGCTTGGCGGCCAGCGTGATCGCCCCCACGATCCGGTCCGCTTCGGGACGGATCCGCCGCCGACCCGCCCCATACAGCCCGGCGGCGAGGATCAGGACGCCGACCGCGGAGACGCCGGCCCCGACCACGAGCGACCGCGGAGCCCCGGCGACGGCGAACGCGGCGGCGAAGGCGCCGTGGAGAAGGAGGATCAGGGCCGCCATTTCCCCCGGCGGGACGCGGCTGAAGACCCGCAGCGCGGCCGAGGTCCGGACCCGGTTGAGCAGGCCGTGCGCCTCTTTCAGGCATTCGCCGAGCTGCCGCAGCAGGTCGTCCGCCGAACGCGTGAGGTCGATGGCGGAGGGATCGACGGGGCTGATCATCCGCGCGAGCAGCCCCCGGTATCCCCGGAACAGGCGCCCGATCGTCGTGGCCAGGTCGGACAGGTCGCCGTAATGCCGGCCCAGCGCGCCGGCAACCTCGCCGTAGGCGGCGTCGACCGCCGCCATCTCCGCGGGACAGGCCTCGTCCAGATCCTGCCGCCGGCCCATGATGCGCTGCTTGCAGGCCCCCTCCTCGAACTCGACCCGCTCGGTCCGCTGCCGGCGGCTGGCAGCGAGCGCCTCGCGAATCGCGGCGATGCGCGCGTCGTGGGCGCGCCGCGCCCCGTCGAGCCGCGCCTGGTGGTCGGATTCGCCGGTCCGCAGTTCCCCGGCCAGACGCTCCTCCAGGGCTTCGATGGCCTGGCGGAGAGCGGCCGTTTCCCCCTGGACGTTTGTCCGGTGGGCCTCCTCCTCGCGCCGCGCGCGCCCGGCGAACTCGACGGCCAGTCGGTCGATCTCGCCGATCCGTTCCAGGACCTCGCGGACGCCTGGGTACCTACTCACAGTCCCGCCGAATCTTGCGCATGAGATCGTCCAGTTCCCGCATCGCGCCGACGGTGACGCCCGCACATGAGCGGATGGCCTCCACCGTCTGCTTCTCGAAGGCCTCGGCCTTGGCGTCCCGCCAGTGGGGCCGCGTCCGCTCCCAACGGCGGACCAGTTCAACCGTCAGGGCCGACAGCCGACCGCCGGGACCCTCGAGGCTCACGGCGCGGGTCCTCCGGGCGGCGCGACCTCGCCCGGCTCGCCGTCCGCCGAGGGCGAGGGCGGACCCGACACCGGGCGTTTCGCCAGGCCCGCGTAGTCGCTCAGCGTGTTCGCGATCTGCGTGAGGTGGGCGATCGACCTGACCACCTCCGCCCCGAGGAGGTTGTACATCGCCTCCATCTGCCGGCTCAGCGGATCGATGCGGCCGTCGCAGACGACACTCCACCGCTTCACCGCGGCCAGCCGGCCCTCGGCCTCCCGCAGGGCGCGGCGGGCGCGCTTGTAGGCGACCTCATGCGTCCCGGCGATCCGGTGATCCGCCAACTGCGCCGCGAACCAGGCCTGCCGGGCATTCTCGAAGACCTGCCCGCGCGCGCGGACCTCGCTCTGCCAGTGGACCTTCCGGTCATGCTTCAGCCAGTCCTTGAAGCGCTGCACCCTCGCAGCGGCCTCGTCGAGAGCCGCGCACGCCTTCTCCCGGTACTCGACGAGCCCGTTGCGGAAGGACTCCAGGGCCTCGATCGACGTGATGTTCGCCTGGTCCGGCATGTCCGGCCACCGACGCGGCGACGGGTCCGGATTCGCGCCCGCGCCGCCGTCGCCTCATCGCTGGTTCAGGTATTCCTCGATCCGCTGCGCCTTCCGCAGCAGGTACGGCGCGTGCTTCCCCGACGCTTCCAGGAAACGCTTGAGGGCCTTCATGCCCTGCCGGAACTCCTCGGCGAACCGGTCGTGCTCCTGGTCCTCCCATGTCTCCCCGAGCGAGGCGAACCGGGCCTGGAGCGAGCTGACGCGCCCCTGGAGGTCGTCGTGAAACCGCTTCAGCTCGTGGGCGAAGTTCCGGACCTCCGCCGGATCCATGATCGCTTTGCTCATGACGCCTTCCCGTGACCCGGTCAGGGCCGGAGCGATGGGAAACCGCTTCTCCGGCGGGGCGGACACGCGCCCGCTGGAACCGACCCGAGGAAGCGACTTCACGCTGAGGTGAGTATCGGGAGGGCGTCGGGGGGCGTCAAGGCGAACGACGGAGCCCCCTACCGGCGGCGGCGCGGGCCGCCCCATCGAACCCCTGGTGCATGGTGCGGGAGCGACCGCGAGCCCGCGTGTTCCTCCCGGGGGCACGGCGCCCTCACCGTGTTTCTTCCGGGGTCTGTACCTGTCGCTCCTGTCCGGTCCGCGGGGCCGCGGATCCTCCCGTACCAGATTCGCACAGCGGGAGGGACGCCGGGCCCCGGCGTCCGCGGGAACGCCGTACGGCACTCGCACGTACCCTCTCGATCGCGATGAAGATCCAACCCCGCGGCTCAGGCGCCAGACCGCGCTTGCCGGTCTCCCGCCGCTGGGGCACTATCCGCGCCATGAACGCACAGATTCCTATGCTCTTCGTCGGCGCCGCGCTCCTCTGCGGCGCGGCCGCACAGAGTGCCGAACCCCGCCGCGTCACCCTCGACGGCAAGGACGGCGCGGCGCCGCCCAAGGCCGAGGCGGGCAAGGACGGGATCGACCGGATCCACAAGGTCGAGCAGCCGCAGATCGTCGTGTTCCCCGCCGCGAAGCGGCCGGCGCGCGGCACGGTGATGGTCTGCCCGGGCGGGGGCTACGCCATTCTCGCCGTCAACCACGAGGGTACCGACATCGCCGGGATGCTCAACGACGCCGGATGGGATGCCGCCGTGCTGCTCTACCGGGTCAGCGAAGGGGAGTCGACCCGAACGCTGGCGCTCGATGACGCGAAGGCCGGCTTGTCGCTGATCCGGAAGCGCGGCTCGGAACTCGGCCTCGAGACAAGGAAGGTCGGCGTGATGGGATTTTCCGCCGGCGGCCACCTGAGCGCGCGGCTCACCCGCGAAACCGCGGCCGAGTCGCCTCCGGATTTCGTGGCGCTCCTGTACCCGGCGTACCTGGAGAAGGACGGCCAGTGCCTCGACGAGGTCGCCCCGGTGAAGACACCCGCGTTTCTCTATGTCGCGGAAGACGACAAGTACAGCAGGAGCTCGCGTGCCTACGAGGCGGCCTGCCGGGAGAAAGGCGTCTCCTGCCAGGCGCATTACGCCGAGCGCGGCGGTCACGGCTTCGGACTCAAGAAACCGCTGCCCGAGGGCGTGAAGGACTGGCCGGAGAAGCTCCGCGCGTTTCTGAACCGCCTGCCTTGAGGCGGCGAGCCGCAACCAACTCAATTGAACGGAAGTCTAGCGCAGGGGTTTTCGGTGTTCCAGTTTTGAGCGGATTTGTGCAGGCGGGCCACTTGGCCGCAAGGTGATAGCGCAAAAGTGGAACGTGCGTTGAGCGGGATTGCGCAGAACGGTTTTCGGTGGCGCACTGCCAAAGAATCGGCCGAAGCCCGCGGCGCTACTGACCGGCGAGGGAGACCCGTTGCCGCAGGAGATCCGCCACCTCGGCCGCTGCCGCCGTCGAGGAGCAACAGGGTGGCGACGGCCGTTGTGAGGGGCAGCTTCCGCTTCTCTCAAATTGCAGGGCGGAGAGGCGGTCAGACCACTGACTTCGGGGCCTCTTCGGCGATCTTCTCGGAAACGCAGTTGCGCATGACCGAGGCGATGCCTTTGTCGCGGCTGGCTTCCGAGTTGTACATCTCGCTCTTGCCAATCACCTGGCCATTGGCAGCCAACAGCACGAAGTAGGGCTCGCCAGCCGTGGAGACCTTCTTCGTGAAGGCGCTCGCATTCGGGCCGTTGGCACGGACAGAGGCGATGCCGTCGAGGGCGCCCTGCTTCGCCGCGTAGGTCTCGCTGGTCAGACCCATCTTCTACAGTTTGCCGGAGCGAATGCGCGAGTTTCCTAGAAAACT
>CAZSUU010000018.1:0-82104 GCA_964610105.1 uncultured Verrucomicrobiota bacterium
CCCCGCGTCGATCGCCTCCACCGTCTTCCGGCCCAGCGCGTCGCGCTCGTAGCGGCGGTCAAGGAACGGTATTCCACCGTACGCCTGCTCGTATTCCATCCATCGCCCGGCGAAGTCCACCGTCGGCATGAGGACGATGCCATTCGGATAGTCCACCTCCGAGAGCCACCCGCAGTCGAAGTACCCGGCGTTGATCGTCCGCCCCTGCCAGTCGCGCACGGCCGTCACCCGGTTCTCGGCGTCGAAGGTGTACCCGACCGCCACCCCGCCGGGATACACCAGGTTGGTGACGTTCCCCGCGCGGTCGTACTCCAACCGCACGACCCAGCTCACCGACCCGACCTGCGAGGTCACCGCGACCAGCCGGCCCATCGGGTCGTAGGCGAAGCGCTCGACGAAGCCCCCGCGGCTGGCGCTCAGCACGTTGCCGTTGGCGTCGTAGGTGTACGCGGCCGACACGCCGCCCGGGTAGGTCGCGTTGGTCAGCCGGTCGAGCGCATCGTACTGCAGCGTCGTCGACCGGTTCGCCGGGTCCCAGCTCTGCGTCAGGTTGCCCGCCCAGTCGTACGCGAAGCGCGTGACCTCGCCCGCCCCGTTGGTCGCCGCCAGCAGCTTCCCCGCCGCGTCGTAGCGGAAGCCGAAGATCCGGCCGTCGGCGCTGACGAACCGCGTCCGCCGCCCGAGCGGGTCATACGCGAAGCTCTCCACCGCCGCGGAAGGCCGCGTGGTCTGCGTCAGGCGATCGGCGGTGTCGTATTGGAACTGCCGGACGCGGTTCATCGCGTTGGTGGCGGCCAGCGCGCGGTCGCCGGCGTCGTAGGCCGTGCCGCTCTGCGCTCCGACGGGATCAACCGCCCGCACGAGCCGGTCAAGGATGTCGTAGTAGAACTCGCTGGACGACCAGAAGCCGCCGGTGACCTCGCTCAACCGGGCGGCCACGCGGCCGGCCCCGTCGTAGATCGTCGCATCCCGCGCGAAGGCGGAGCGGTTGGTCAGGATGCGCCCGGCATCGTCGAGATCGAGGTCGACGCGGTTGCCCCGGGGATCGAGGGTCGCCACGAGCCGGTCAGCGCTGTCGTAGAGGTTGCTGACCGAGCTTCCGTCGGGGAACCGCGTCGCCAGCGGCTTGTAGGCGTTGTTCCAGAGGCTCGTGGTCACCCGGCCGAGCGCGTCCGTCTCGGTCTTGAGCAGGCCGTTGCGGTAGTAGCTCCGGCGGACCGTCCCGCCGGCCGCGTTGACGGAGTTCGTGAGCAGGCGGCGGCGGTCGTACTGAAGCTGGGTGGTGTGCCCGAGCGGATCCGTCACCGTCGTCGGGTCGCCCGCGCCCGTGTAGCCGCCGATCGTGTTCGTGCCCGCGTCCGTGCGTATCTCCGCGATCGGCAGCCACTGGGAGTTGTACTGCCACGAGGTCTCGGCGAGGGTGGCGCCGCCGGAACGGACGGTCGTGCGTTCCCGCACGCCGCTGGCGAGGTAGGTGTGCAGCGTCTCCACGCCCGACGGATCGACGATGCGCGTCGGGTGGTGTCTGCTGTCGTATTCGACGGTGGTCACGCGCCCGAGCGTGTCGGTGGTCGCGACGGGGCGGTCGAGCGCGTCGTAGCCGATCGCCGCGGCGCGCTGGAGCGTTGTGCCGACGGCCTCGACGGTCTGGGTCGGATTGCCGCGGGCGTCGTAGAAGACGCGGTTGGTGACGCCGGCGGGCGAGACGGACAGGGTCGCGTGATTCCGGCCGTCGTAGACGCTGCTGGAGCGGCCGAGGGCGGGCCGCACGGTTTCCAGCAGGCGGCCGGCGTCGTCGAAGCGGTAGAACGTCTCGCGGCCGGCCGGATCGATCTCGCGCGAGTCATGGCCCCAGCACTGGAAGCGCCAGGGATTGCCGGACGCGGAGATCTGGTTGGTGACCTGTCCGCCGGTGTTGTAGCAGTTGCTGACCGTGACGATGCCTTCCGGATCGCTCATCGAGACCAGGCGGTGTTTCGCGTCGTAGGCCGACCGCCAGTTCATGCCCTCGGGGTCGACGCCGTTGGTGAGATTGCCGTTGGAGTCGTACTGATAGGACACCGAGCGGCCGGCGCTGTCGGTGACCCCGGTGACCACGCCGCCGGACCATGCGAACGACACGCTGCGCGCGAAGTTCGGGAGGGTGGCGAAGGAGAGGTTCGTCTGCGCGTCGTACCCGAAGTCCATGTAGTTGTGGTCCGGGTTGGTGATCTTCGCGATCCGGTTGCTCGCGTTGAAGGTGTAGACGTTGCCGTTGCGTTCCGAGAGGACGAACACGCCGTTGCTGCGCGCGAGGCTCATGGTGACGCCCGGCGGGGGCGAGTAGGCGCCGTCGGGATGGCGGAGGAAGGTGAGCGCCCGGTGGCCCATGAGGATGGAGACCGCGGTCTCGGTGAACTGGTCGGCCGCCCACTTGGCCGCCAGCGCGGCCACGGCGGCGCCGCGGGGCGTGTCTTCGTTGGCCAGGAGATCGCGGATCACCGTGGCGGCCACCAGCGCCGAGGCGGCGTCGCGGCCGTCGCGGGCGCCGAGGGCGGAGGCCGCGTCGCTGTGGGACTGGGCGCGGATGTCCAGGTTGTGCGTCCAGCCATAGCCGAGCGGTCCCTTCCGGTGGGCGGCCTGGGAGGTATAGGAGCGGGAGAGCGTCAGCGGCCAGGGGCTGTCCAGCGCGAGATCCGTCCGGTCGGCCAGCAACGCCCCGGATTGCAGGTCGACGGGGTCATAGGATGTGATCCGGGGTCTTTGCGCGGGGATGGTGAAGACGGGAACGGTCGTCCGGTACGCGGTGGCATTGTTGAACGAGCCTTTGGAGTACGAGTACCCTCCCGCGTACTGCCCGCCGATGATCATGCCGACCACGTAGCCGTTGCTCACCGCACCGTACTCGGCGTAGGCGCTGCCCGTCCAGTTGCTGACCTGGATCTGGCCGTTCTGGGGCAGAACAAGAGTCATGCCCTGATTGATGAGGCCATCGAGCACGGTGAGGTCGTAGTTCGACAACTGCGGCCTGATACTGGACCAGTTAGTCGAGGCGGCCCGGAAGATCCGCTGGCCCCGCTGATTGGTCACCTGCAGAAGCTTGATCGTGGAAGCCGCCGGCTGGTTCGTCCCCTGGAGTTGTTCCAGCACGGCATGTTCGAGGGCGCTGTCGAGCCAGGTCGTGCTCTTCAGCGTCTCCGCGCTCATGCCGCAACCGTAACGGTTCTTCAAATCCACGTAGTAGCCGACGTCCTGGGCCGCGATGCCGATGTTGAAGTGCTGGACAACCAACTCCCCCGTCATGCGGGTGGCAAGCCCCCTGAACAAATCCACCTGTTGCAGCCACGTCTGACCGATGGCATGGAGCCCGGCGCTCATCAGGCGCGGGTCGGTGTTGGTGACGCCGGCGGCGCTGAGGTCTTCGAGTTCCTTGAAGGCAACTTCGCGCATCCCTCCGGCGGCATCGTGGCCGAGCCCGATGACTGCGGCGTAGAGGTTGCTGGTGGCACGGGTCAGCGAGTAGGTCTGGCGGTTGGTCACGGTGAAGGACTGAATGAATTCACCAACGACCTCAGCTCCCGGCATCAGCACCGTCATCGTCAGCGTAACCGATGGGGTGGAGAACGAACCGGACTCCACCGCCACGATGCTGTCGTCGAGCCGCACTTGCGCCTTGGGATATGGCGAACCGCTGTTCGTGTACGAGATCCAGAGCTTGCGGTGGGCGATGTCCGGCAGCAGGAACCGGTTGGTCATCGTGCCATGAGTCAGGATCAGGGTCTGGGCGTACTGGTTGGTGGGCAGTTCCGTCCAGTTAGTCCCCGACCCCGGCAGCCGCCAAGAGGTCACGCTGGTCGCGGCCAGTGGCTCCGGAACTGCTCGGAGACCGCCCAGAATTTCTTCCACGTTGGCATTGGGCAGATTGCTTTCGATGCCCTGGCGAACGCCGGCGGCATACAAGGCGAGATTCGACGAAATGGCTGTTTCATTGAGGTTGCTGACCCATGCGGAGTTGATCGTCCCACCCGCCGCCTGAAACAGGTTTGTGCGGTTGTAGGCCATCCATGTGCTCACCGCCGCCGATGGAGACCGTTGTGAAGGCTTGTACGACGGATCCAACCACTGGCTGGTGAGGTAAGGGGCATGCACGATGATGTGCCATGTGCTCAGCCCCACCCCCTCGGATGCGTTCCATACCGGGCAGCCTGCATTTAGGAGGTAGTTGGCGGCTTGCGCGACATTGGTCACGCCGAGCCACGTGTACAGGTTGACCCCGTCCTGACTGGTGGCCGGGATGTCGACCGGGTAGGTGAAGTACTCGGCCGTGTGGCCTGCCTGGCGCAGCATGGCGATCAGGAGCGCCGCCTGGTCGACATCGTTCCCGCGCCGGTCGATCAGGGTGCGGACCGGTCCCTTGCGCAGCCCGAAATACGGCTCGAACGCAATCTCGTTCCGGACGAAGAGGAAGAGATCGAACGCGTTGGTCCCCAGCATCGCGACCAGTTCGGCAATGGCGTTGGTCGTATCGCCGGGCATGCCGAGCAGCATGGAGCGCGAAGTCCCCGCCGCCGCTTTGCCAGGCACATCGGCGCCGCGCTCGAGAATGGATGGGCCAACTGCTGTGATCCCACCGGCCTTCCCGAACGCCGGCGCGATTCGAACCGCGCTGCCGGACACGACGGCCGGCCGGCTTATGTTCCACCACGTCCCGTCGTAAGGCGTGAGCGCGGCATCGTCGGTCCCGGCGGAAGCGGCGACGGCGACCACTGCGGGAGCCAACCATCGGCCAACGACCATCATGGAGTTCAGCTTCATGGCGCCACCGTCCCGCTGCGGGTGAGGTTGTGGCCCGGCGTGCGATTGTCCTGCGCCAGGCCCTCGGTTCCAAGGAAAGAGCTGCTCAGGCGGTCATCGACGTCATAGTAGTATCGAATCGTACCCACAGATCCCGTGATGGTGGGTGGATCGCTGCTGGTCGGACTGCTGCCGCGACAGTACTCTTCCGCCGCGGAGAATCCGTCTCCATCGCCGTCGGCCAGCAGTTCCGAGGGGAGAAACCGCAGCGGAGAGAGTCCGTACTGCGCCTCCCACCCGTCCGGCAGGCCGTCGCCATCGGAATCGGCCTTGGTTGGATCGGTGCTGTTCTGGTATTCGGCGAGGTTGTTCAGCCCGTCGCCATCGGGATCCTCCGCGGGTGAGTGGGCGAGGTCACCGAAGTACACCATCTCCCACCAGTCCGGCAGTCCATCACCATCGCTGTCGCCCTTCTCGGGATCGAAACTGAAGACGAACTTGAGTTGGCCGAGGGTAGCCGGGGCGTAGTCGGCATCGTCGTTGGTGTTGGTCGTCCACGGGTACGGGCCGGACATCCCGGGCGGCACGGCATTGGACCAGCCGATCTCATAGAGGAAGTCGTAGAACGGCTTGGCGAGGTTCTTGAGTTGGCCCTGATTCAGCGGCAGGTAGTTGTTGTTCGTCGTGAAGCCGCTGATCAGGCTCAGGATGTTGGTCCACACCCCGTTGGTCGCGCTGGTCAACAGGTCCAGCTCCTCGTACGCCTGTTTGGCGATCCATTTTGCCTGGCCCTGGGCGACCGGGGCGTAATCGCCTGGGGGGGCGTTCGTATCGAGCACCCCGCGCATGATCCACCATGCCGGGTAGTTCGTTTCGGCCGGCGCGAGGCCGGCGGCGAGCAGCCCGAAGGCTGCGATCCAACCGCCGGCATTCCCGCATCCTGATGACCTGCCGTGTGTGCGTTTCATGGTCGGCATCCTCCGACGCGGGCTATTGCCCGCCACCCCATTGCGGATTTCGGATCGCGGATGGCGGATCGGGCGACACGCAGAGGGTGTCGATCCGCAGCCCGTCCCTTGTGAACATCACGCGCATCTGCGTGTCCCCTCATGATGGATCGGTCCAGGGACACGCCGACTCACTGCGGCAGACCGTTGGTGTAGGAACCCATCAGGATATCGCCCTGGGCGACCACGCAGGCCAGCGTGGTCTTGCCGCTGACGATGAGGTCCCCGGCAGGGCTGATGACCACCTTGGCGGTGTTGGAGGACGTGCCGCCGAAGACGACGGTGTGCGTGGGAGATCCGAGGACCACGGTGTCGTTGGCCGTGACCTGGGCCTCCGCTCCCAGGACCACGGAGTTGGTCACGGCGATCGTGCCCAGTTGTCCATGCCCCGCGCGGTATCCGATGAAAACACTCCGCTGGCTGTTGGTTACATCCTTGCCCGCAGCGTAGCCGAGCGCCGTATTGCAGGAACCAGGTGAGTAGGTGAGAGCATATCCGCCGAGAGCTGTGTTATAGGATCCCACTCCAAGATATAGAGTATTCAACCCAATCGCGGTGTTATGCTCACCCGTCGCATATCGCAACGACGCATATCCAATAGCGGTGTTGTAGCTGCCGGTGGCGCTTTCGTGCGAAGAGTGCCCGTAGGCTGAGTTCCCGCTGCCGGGAGCGTAGCTCCCTGACATCCAGCCGAAAGAGCTATTATAGTTTCCAGCAGATCCGTATCCGGCGATGGTACCGACCGCCTGATTGTGGGTCCCGTTCACGTGCCCCAATGCATGAGGACCAACCGCGATGTTATACGAACCTGTGCCCAAGTTGAACGCGTAGTACCCGATGATTGTGTTCAGGTTGCCATCATAGGTGCAGGACATCGCCCCTTTTCCAATCCACACCCCGTTTGTCTGTCGCTGCACGGGCGTGGCAGCCGCCTCAATTCCGACGCTTCCATTCTCGAGGTCCTGCAGGATCCGGCCGGTCACGCGCAGGTTGGCGGCGGTCAGGCCGCCACTCATCGTGTCGCCGGCGACGTTCACGTAGCGCCCGTCGCCCCAGGTGTTCCACTCATTGGTGATGGCCTTGGTGAAGCCGATCGAGCCATCCATCAGCTTCGATCCGGAGATGGAGGCGTTGGAGGCGATGTGGGTATTGAGTATGACCTCGGTGGCTAATTGGCCGGTGCCCACGGCGTTGGGCGCGAGCTTGTCGCCCGTAATCGAGTTGGACGAGATGTTGGCGCCGCTCAGACTGGTCAACATCGACCCATCGCCCACGATCGGCGAGCCGTCGAGGAAGATGCCGTTGGAGGCGTAGACGACGAACTGGCCGTTCGACGCGTAGATTCCCTCGCCGTCAGACCAAGCGAACCCGGTTTGACCCGCCTGCGCCCCGGCGCCCAAGGCAATGCTGCCCTTCGCGGCCAGGTTGGTGGCGGTTACCGAGTTCGTAACGATCAGCGTGCCGACGATATTCGTGTTCTGTGCGCCCGCGGTGAGCGCCATCAAGCCCAGTGAGCAGATGCCCGTGATTACAGCCTTGCCGAACGACGCCTTCATGTCCTTGTCTCCTTCTCTCTCTCGCGATGCATTGATCAACGCCCGCCTGCCAACGAAACGGAGGGTGAGATCTCGGAGGTGGGTTACGCGGCATGCGCCCTCGGCGAAGCAGCCTCTGTCGTCGGATCGCGACTGCTCCGGCTCCCGCGCGCCTCTTGCGGATCCCCCACGCCCATTCGAGCTCTCCAAACCTCCGGGTCTTCTCCCGGTTCAGTGATTACGCGGGATATGGTGGGGCACCGCGCGATGAGTGTCAAGCAGAAAGATCGCACAAATGATAAAAACGCTTCTGATGGGTAGTATATTGATTTCATATTCGCTTGATCTGGTTGCTTTTGAATAGTCGTTTGATCTTGTGCCACCGCAGCTTGCGCATGATATTCTGACCTAAGAAGCAATAGATTACAGTATAGATAAGGCTGGTCCTGATGGTGTTGGATGATTCTCTGTGAATGTGTCCTTGGATCGCGGCGAAGCCGCTCCCACAGGACAGCCGGATGAGTTCTCCATCCCCGCAGGGTCACCGGACTGTCGTCGGCCTTCGCAGACTGCCCGGATCATGGCAAGGAGATCGCGATCGGGTGGCGGGAGCAGGAGGATTGGAACATCCAACGGATCTCCCAGAACATTCGGGCGGTGGGCTACACGGGGCGGATAGAGCGTGGTCAAACGGTTCGTCGCTCCGCTTCGAGCCGAGCGCCGGCGGCAAGCCGGGGTCCGCTTCGAGAGGTGGCCCTTCGCGGCCGGGGACAGGCGTCTCCGATCGCCCCCCCTGTCTCACGGGGCGCGCGCCACCAGGAGCCGGGCGAATCCGGCATCCGTTTGCGCGGGCACGACGACGCTCATCCCGCCGCCGGTGCCTGGAACGGCGACCCAGCCGGCCAGGTCCGTCCAGGGTTGATCCAAGGCCGCGGTGACCTGAACCGTGTACAGGCAGGCCGTCGAGCTCTGCCAGTTCAATGTCAGGTCCCCCGTGGCCGGATCCGTGTCGGCGACCGCGAGACTGAGGGCATCCTTCACGTGCGGATCGGTGTCGGCCACGTACTCCTCGTAGTTGGTGCTGCCATCCCCCTCCGGATCGTCATTCGGATCGTCCACGCCGTTCGCCAGCTCCCAGGCATCGTCCATTCCATCGCCATCGGCGTCCGGATCGGCGGATTCGTAGCACCCCATGTCGTGCACACTCGCGCCATCCCCGTTCCCGTCCTGCGGTCGGAACGTATGCGCCAGATCCGCGCCGGGCGCACGGGGATCGAGCGAATCGCCGGTGTCGATGCACGGCGAGGCCGACTGCAGCCGGTAATCCGCATCCTGCCAGGTCGCCGGGTCGTTGTCCGCACCGTCCGCGTCCACAAACAGCGGATTCTGATTCATGCAGGTCGGACGTGCGCCCCAATAGGTATCCTGCACGTCGGAGTATTCGACGATCTGGCCGCTATGGCCGTAGATCTGGAGACCGTCCCGCTGCGCGCCGGTATCGTGGTTGCCCCAGGCGATGCTGTCATAGAAGTAATGCCAGTCGCCCTGCTGGACGTACAGGCCCGCGCCCAGCCCGCTGTTGGTGAGGCTGTTGTTGGCCACCGTGCAGCCGGTCACCTCGATGCCGTTGTACTGCTGGTTCACGTAGACCCCCCCACCCTTCGATCCGGCCGCGTTGTCGGCGACGAGGCAGTTGACCATGCGGATGCGATCGGCGAACATGCGCGCACCGCCGCCGTCCGCGGTGCAGCGGTTGCCGGCCAGCGTCACGGAACTCAACTCAAGGCTGCCGGCGGCGGAGAAGTTCGCGCCGCCGCCGTCGACCTGGGCCGCGTTCCCGCCGATCACCGTGTCCTGAATCGAGATATCGCCTTCCGACGAAAGCGTCATGCCGCCCCCGGTCCCCGGCCACGACGCGAAGGCCGTGTTGCTCACGATCGTGCAGCCGGCGATGACGATGTTGGAACCGTTGGCCTGGATGCCGCCCCCGTCGCGGGCCTCGTTGCCGGCGATCGTCGAGTTCAGGATTCGAATGGACGATTGAGCGGAGAAGGTGAAAACGTGAATCCCGCCGCCGCCGCGTTCCGGGTGGGTGCTGTTGTCCACCGCGTTGTCCCGGATCTCGCAGCCCTCCACGAGGACTTGGGACACGTCCTCGGCGTAGATGCCGCCGCCGCTCTTGATGCCCGTGTGCCCGGCGATCAGGCTGTTCCGGACCGTCAGCGACGAAGCTCCGCTGCAACAGATGCCGCCGCCGCTGGTCGGCGTGCTGCCGCTTCCAGGGAGATTGTCCCGAATGACGCAGTCCTCCACCACGAGCGTGGCGCCCAGGACATAGACGGCCGAACTGTAGTAGCCGGCGTTGTTGCTGATCACGCAGCCCCGCAGGGTCAATGATCTGACCGCATAGTCGGCGCCCACGGCGCCGCCGTACATCTTGGCGGTGTTGTTGCGGATCAGGCAATGGGCGATGGTCACGTCCCCTCCTTTGAGCGTGAACCCTCCCCCCACCACGTACCCCGCCGGCTGCCCGTTTTGCACCGTGAATCCATCCACCGTGGCATTCGTCAGGACCTCGAAGCACTCGCTCGCATTGCCGCCGTCCACGACGGTCTCGTTCGCCAGCCAGTCGCGCTGGCTCAGGTTCGTTTCCGATCCGCTGAAGCCGCCGTAGATCGACAGCCGCCGGTTCACCGAGAGCTTGCCGCCCGGGTTGTACGTTCCCTGCCGCACCCAGATCTCCGCGTTGTCCAGGACCAGCGGACTGGCCAGCGCCGCATTAATGGACGCGAAGGCCGTGGCCCAGCTCTGACCGTTTCCGGCGCCGGGATTGCCCGCGACGACGTAGAACCGCGTCTTGGCGCCCGTGCCGGACAGCGCGATCGGAAAGTGGGGCGCCATCGGATCGGTGGAGTCGATGAGCATCGCGCCCGCCAGCGGCACGCCGGCCGTCGGCGCGAAGGTCAACTGAAGGTCCGCCGACTGGCCCGCCGGAAGGCTGATAGGAAAAGCGCTCGAACAGGTGAGCTCGGGGGTCGGAAGGGTGAGGCCCTGGAGGGTCAGGGCCGAGGATCCGCGGTTCTGAACGGCCAGACTGCGCACGCTCTGGCTGCCCACCTGCACGACGCCGAAATCGAGCGCGTTGGCCGATGGGGTGAGATCCGGTCCGGCCGCCATGTAGGCGTCGCGCACCACGTCCGTGCCGGTCAGGATCACGTCCGCGGCCGGCTGCCGGCTGCCGCCCAGGCCATAGGCCTGCCAGGTGATGCCGTCCACGGCCCGTATCCACATGTAGCTGCTGTTTCCGCAGAGCGGCCCCGCGCCACTCACGGGAAACGAACCGGAGTAGTTCCCCGAGGTCCGCTCGAACACCACGACCCCGGCTCCGCCGCCGTCGAGCACGAACAACGCCGTCGATGCCGCCTGCGCGCTCCAGGGCGCGGTGCTCTGCGGCGTGGTCTTCCACTGCCCGACGTAGGCCCCGTCGGACACGCGGTATTTCTCCACGCGGTCGGTGCCGGCATCGAGGTGTTCGCGCACCAGATAGAGGACTCCATCCTGAAGCGCCAGGCCCTTGCCGTAGCCGTACGTGGGCGGCTCGGTGGTCTGGTACGCCACCTCCCCTCCGCCGCCCGCGCCCCAGAAGGGAAAACCGTCGATGAAGTCGCGGTCATATCGGTGCGCGATCCAGACCGTCGCGCCGTCGGCGGCTATGGCGGAGCAATCGCTGGACCGATTCCACTCCGCCGGAAGATCGAGCTGCTTCAGCATCACGCCGTTGGGCGCGAAGCACTTCGCCGCATAGCGGTAGTTCCCGGGACTGCCGCTCCGAGTCAACAGGTAGAACGTGTCGGCCGCCTGGGCGGTCCAGACAAGAGGAAAAACCAGGGCCGGCAGCAGGACTCCGAGAACCGCCCGTGGAAGGTTCCGTGAGACTATCGCCCTTTTCACGACACACTCCTTCCCGCGGCAACGCGGTCCTTGACACCGCTCGTCCGCCGCATGGCGCACACCCGATGCGAAGCGTTCTTCCCAAGCGCCTCGGGAAGGACATTCACACCTTGTCCTTCCCCATCATCGCAAATCGCCCCCCGCGCTCCAAGACCTTTGTGAGCGCGTTGGGGCGGGCGCCGCTTCGCGGGCGACGCCGACGGAGGGCGCCCCCCCTTGCGCTCCCGCCCTGTCCTGGCAGGCGGACGCGCCGCACATCGGGGAATCCACAGCCATTCTCATTATGGCGCAGGGACCATCGCCCCATAACGCCCATGGCTGGGGAATCCCAAGGGCCGGCTGGACGGGGATGGGGGCGTTGTGTAGAGTGCAACCGCATGCGGTGGACGACCGCATGGGAGAGCGCTCCGTGAAGCCGGATCGATTCGAGGCCGACCCGTTGAAGTTTGCGGCGCTGATGGCCCACCAGATGCAGTCGCCGCTGAACGCGGTCAGCACGCTGCTGCAGAGCATCCTGAGCGAGTACTCCGGTCCCCTCCTGCCCCAGCAGCGGAGCGCGTTGGAGAAGGCGAACCTGCGCTGCCAGCAGGCCGTGAGTTCCGTCCGCCGCATGCTGGCGATCATCCAGTCCCAGACCGCGGCCGCCCAGGAGCTGCGCTGCGCCGCGGTGATGGACACGATGCGGCAGGTGCACGCGCAATTCGTGCCGGAGGCCGCCCAGCACGACATCGCCCTGCTGCTGGAGGTGGCGGCGGAGCCGGGCTACGTTCCGCTCGACGAGGCGTCGCTGAACGAGGTGGTCGGCGCCCTGGTCAGCAACGCGATCAAGTACACGCCGGAACACGGCCGCGTCCGGATCTCCGTGTCGCCCGACCCGGCGGCCGGACGGTTGCGCATCGGCGTCGAGGATTCCGGCGCCGGCGTGCCCGAGAAGGACCGCGATCATATTTTCGAGCCGTTCTTCCGCACGCCGGCGGCGCGCTACTCCGGCCGCCCGGGGGTGGGCCTGGGGCTGTCGCTCGTGAAGAGCGTTATCCATGCGGCGGGCGGGAGCGTGGCCGTCGGAAAATCGGAGCTCGGCGGCGCCGAATTCACGATCGATCTGCCCTCCGCGCCGGAACCCGAGGCCGCGGCGGGACAGGGACGGACGCCCGCGATGCGGGTGGTCATCATCGGCGGGGTTGCGGCGGGCCCGAAGGCCGCCTCGAAGATCATCCGCCTGGTGCCCGATGCCGACGTGACGATCGTCGACAAGGGGACCGTCCTGTCCTACGCCGGATGCGGGCTGCCCCACTACATCAGCGGGCTGGTCAAGGATCAGCGGCGGCTGATCTCCAGTCCGGCGGGCACGGTGCGCGACCCGGTGTTCTTCCGCAGCGTCAAGAACATCCACGTGATGAACCGCACCGAGGCCCTGGAGATCGA
The DNA here is from genome assembly GCA_964610105.1 of uncultured Verrucomicrobiota bacterium. Classification (GTDB taxonomy): domain Bacteria; phylum Verrucomicrobiota; class Kiritimatiellia; order PWTM01; family PWTM01; genus CAZSUU01. Next base: position 12,692 of record CAZSUU010000018.1, read on the forward strand.
CCGCGCCGGCCGGCGGGTGCGCATCCGCGACTGCCTGACCGGCCGCGAGTCGTGGCTGCCGTACGACAAACTGCTGCTCTCGACCGGCGCGTCGCCGAACGTCCCCGTGACCCTGAGCACCGATCTGGAGAACGTCTTCACCCTGCACGGCTTCCGCGACGCCGAGGGCATCCGCTCGGTGCTGGCGGAGAACAAGGCGCGGGATATCGTGATCGTCGGCGGGGGGCTGCTGGGCATCGAGATGACGCAGTCGTTCGTCAGCCGCGGGGCCCGGGTCACCATCCTGGAGAAACGCGCGCACATCCTGCCGATCCTGGACGACGACATGGCCGCCCTCCTGGAGCAGCACCTCGAGGCGAGCGGCGTGAAGGTGGTCGTCCACACGAAGGCGACGGCATTGCACGGCCGGGACGGAAAGGTCTCGGAGGTGGTCACGGAGCACGGGGTCTTCCCGGCGGACATGGTCATCCTGGCCGTCGGGGTCCATCCGAACGTGCAGCTCGCGCGGGATGCGGACCTGGCGATCGGCGACACGGGGGCCATCGCCGTCAGCCGGCAGATGCAGACGTCGGATCCCGACATCTTCGCCGCGGGCGACTGCGCGGAAACGGTCCACCTGCTGACCGGCCGGCCGCACTTCTTCCCGCTGGGGTCCACGGCCAGCAAGCAGGGACGCGTGGCCGCGATGAGCATCTGCGGCCGGGAGGACGCCTTCCCCGGGGTGCTCGGAAGCTGCATCTGCCGCGTCTTCGACTACAACGTCGCCCGGACCGGACTGGGCGAGGAAGAGGCGAAGGCGCTCGGGTACCAGACGATGTACGTGTACGCCCCCGGCCCCGACCGGGAGCACTTCATGCCCGATGCCGCGTTCCTGCTGTTGAAGCTGATCGTCGACCGCTCGACGCGGCGGCTGCTGGGGGTGCAGGCGACCGGCCGGGGCGCGGCGGACAAGCGCGTGGACGTCGCCGCCATGGCCATCCGGGCGGGCATGACGGTGGACGAGATCGCCGCGGCCGATCTCTGCTATGCCCCTCACTTCTCGCCGGCGATGGACAACCTCATCACGGCGGCCAACGTGGCGCGCAACAAGCTCGACGGACTGATGCAGGGCATCCGGCCGTCCGAGGTCCACGCGATGCTGGAGCGGCGCGAGGACTTTCTCTTCCTCGACGTCCGCACGCCCGAGGAGCACGAACGCATCCGCCTGCCGCGGTCGATTCACGCCCCGCTGGGCTCCCTGCGCAGCCGGGCCGCCGAGCTGCCGGCGGACAAGCTGGCGGTCACCTTCTGCGACATCTCGCTCCGGGCCTACGAGGCCTCGCTCATCCTCCGCCAGGCCGGCTTCAGCGATGTGCGCGTGATGGACGGCGGCATCGCCATGTGGCCGTACGAGAAGCTGGTCTGACGCGGCGCGATCCCGATCCCATCGCGATCTCCACCGGCCATCGCCGAGTCTCCGAAGCTCCTCCGAAGCCATGCCCGGATCCTTGAGCCCGAAGAGGTCCAACGGGCGCTTTGCCGGGATCCCGGCGATTTGATGATCCTCGGCCTGGTCTCGCCCGGCCAAGCCAATGCCATCGTCACCGGGGACGAGGACCTGCTCATCTTGAAGACGCACAAGTAGGCGCGTGTCATGACCCCGCGCGATCTCTGGGAGTTGAACAGAGAGCGGTCGCAATCACTTCGGCAAGACGCGCCTCATAGCTCGCGATAAGAGAACGCGTCAGCCTGGCCCAGTCCCATCTTCAACGGTTTGACCGCACTTCTCACGCGCTCCCCGCATGACGCACCTCGCGAGGTGTGCCATGGCATCGGATGTGAGACTTGAAAGTCGTGTTTTGAGCGGACGTTCGATCGGGATGGGCAGGCGCCGGCCGTCATTTCTCCGTCAATCCGATCACGCCGTCCCAGGCGGCCGGGGGGGTGCGCTGGAAGCGGGCGCAGCGGTCGGCGTGGGTGCGGGAGGCGGGGTCGTCGGGCATCGAGCGGAAGGCGGCCTCCGCTTCCGCGAAGCGGCCGGCGTAGAAGAGCTTCAGCGCCTCGGAGAAGGGCGCGAAGTGCGCCGGCGCCGGATCGCCGGCGAAACCCACGGGCTCGAACACGGTCAGGGGCGCGCTGCGGCCCAGCACGCGAAGGCGTCCCAGCTCGCGGCCGACGAACCGGCCGCCGGTCGCCGCCCACGTCGATTCGGACGCGAGGATGAACGTGCCGAACGCCTTGTTCGCCCCTTCCAGGCGCGAGGCGAGATTGGCGGCGTCGCCGAGCACCGTGTAGTTCATCCGGTCGGCGGAGCCCATGTTGCCGACGACGACCTCCCCCGTGTTGAGCCCGACGCGCATCTTCACCAGCGCCCCGTACTTCTCCTGCAACGCCGCCCGCACATCCGCCAGCCGCCGCTGGCAGCGCAGTGCGCTCCGCACCGCCCGCACCGCGTGGTCTTCCTGCGGCAACGGCGCGTTCCAGAAGGCGACGATCGCGTCGCCGATGTACTTGTCCAGGTAGCCCCCCTCGTCCATGATGATCCCGCTCATCTCCGAGAGGAATTCGTTCAGCAGCGCGGTGAGGGTCGGCGGCGGGAGGCGCTCGGAAAACGACGAGAAACCCTCGATATCGGAGAAAAACAGTGTCAGCGCCCGCTTCTCGCCGCCCAATTGCAGGCGCGAGGGATCGTCGATGATCTGGTCGATCACCGCCGGTCCCAGGTAGTACTGGAACGCGTGCTTGATGAAGGCCTTCTGGCGCCCCTCGGTGGCATAGTTGTACAGCAGCGCCCCCGCCCCGGCCAGCAGGGCCGCGAGGGCCGGCCCCGCGATCGGCCACCACGTCCCCGCCCAGGCGGCGGCGAATCCGGCGCCCACCGGGATGGCGATCGCGAGGGCCAGGGCCACGCCGCTCTGCGCGGCCCGGCGCGTGAAGATGACGAGCAGCGCACCCGCGAGCGCGACGGCCAGGTGCCCGGCGAACACGATCGGCGCCGGGGGGAACGGGCGGAAAAAATCCCCCGCGAGCAGGTTGTCCAGCGCCGTCGCATGCAGCTCGACTCCGGGATAGACCTTGCTCATCGGCGCCGGCCGCAGGTCCATCAGCCCCCGCGCGGTGGCGCCCACGAGCACGAAGCAGTCCTTGAACGTCGCCGGATCGATGGTCGGTGTCGCGCCCTCCTGAATTCGCTGCTCCGACTGCAGGATGGCGGCGGCGCTCAGGGCCTGGTGCGCGCCCGACCCGCCCCGGAAACGGAGAATCGCGTGACCGCGCGCGTCGAGCGGAATGCGGCGCGTTCCCGCGACCAGCGCGCCGTCCTTGTACTGCACGGCCGCGGGCTCTTCGTCGGCCTGCGCCGCCGTCTGCCAGGCCGCCAGGGCCAGCGACGGAACCGCCCGCCCGTCGAAGATCTGCGCCAACGGGTAGCGGCGAAACACCCCGTCGTCGTCCGGCATCGCGCCCACGTTACCCAGGCGCACCGCGTTGGTGACCACGTCCTTGATCGGGAAGGTCGCGAGCCGCGCCGTCAGGTCGGGGTATCGCCGCTGCCAGTCCGCGGGCGGGGCGTTCGTGTAGAGACCGTCCGGGATGTCCTCCGGCCACGCGCTCAACTCCTCGTCCTGCCGGCCGAGCGAAACGGCGCCGACAAAGCACTCGCTGCGGGCGATGGACTGACCGAAGACCTGGTCGTCGTCGGGCCGGTCCATCGACGACTCCGTGTAGATCATGTCATAGGCGACCGCCTTCGCGCCGCCGCGCATGCAGAAGTCCAGGATGTACCCCTGCACCGACCGGGGCCAGGGCCAGCCGAGGCCATTCTCCTTCTTGCCCCACTCGAGACTCTTCTGGTCGATGAAGATCACCTTGATCCGCTCCGTCCACGGCGACGGGTCCGCCACGCGCCGCACGCGCCACGTCCAGGTCACGTACTCGATGCGGTCGAGCCAGCCCGCCGCGTGCATCCCCCAGGCCGCCAGGCCGGCGACCGCTCCGATGGCCCATGCGCTTGTGAGCTTCTTCATCCCGCCTCTCCCGCCGCCGGCCCCGTCTCTTCGAGGGGCCCGGGGACTTCGACCACCTCGACCGGGCATTCGGGGATCGAGCCCAGGAACCACCTTCCGTACCATTTCTCCGCGATGCGGCGATCGAGCACGACCACGATGCCGGTGTCGGCCGCGGTGCGGATCAGGCGACCGACGCCCTGCCGGAACTTGATGACCGCCAGCGGCAGGCTGTACTCGCGGAAGGCGTCGCCCCCGCGCACCTGGATGCGCTGCATCCGGGCCTGCACGAGCGGATGGTCGGGCACGGCGAACGGCAGGCGCATGATGATCACATTCTGCAGCGCGTCGCCGGGCACATCGACGCCCATCCAGAAGCTGTCGAGTCCGAACAGCACCGAGCCCTCGGCCGCACGGAACCGTTCGAGCATCGTATGCCGCGGCGTGCCCTCGCCCTGCACCAGCAGGTTCAGCCCGCGGGCGGACAGCGGGCCGCGCACGAGCGCGGCGATGCGCCGCATCATGGCCGCGCTCGTGAACAGCACGAAGGCGGCCCCGGCGGTGCGGGCGACGAAGTGCAGGACGGCCGAGGCCGCCGCGGGCAGGAACCGCTCCTCGTTGGGATCCGGCATGCGGCGGGGCAGCAGGACGCGCATCTGGCGTCCGTAGTCGAACGGCGAGCCCACGCGTTCCCCGCGGCATTCCTCCGCCCCCACCCGCTTCAGGAAGAAATCGAGCGAGCCGTTGACCGCCAGCGTGGCGCTGGTCATGATCACGCACGGCAGGGCATCGAAGAGGAACTCCTTCAGGAGCGGCGCGACCTCGACAGGCGCCGAGTACATGACCACCTGCCGGCGCCTGCCCTCGCACTCGAGCCAGTAGACCTGGTCCTCCAGCGACTGCTTCAGGAACGCCTGCAGCCCCGCGCGCATCTCCACGCCCCGTTTGGCGGCCTGGCGCACCTCGCCGCGGAGATCGGGATCCTCGAGATCCTTCGCCAGCTTGCCCAGCCGGGCGACGATCTCGCCCAGGCGCGCCGCCACGCCGGTTTCGATCGCGAGCGGCGTGCCCACCGGCCGGGGCGATCCGTTCTCGTCGAACTTCGCCCAGTGCCGGAGGTCGGCGAAGAGCCGCGCGACCTCTTCCCAGAGCCGGGTGACCAGGTGCGCCGCCTCCGCGTCGCGCACGATCGCCAGGAGACCCTTGCCGGTATCGGGGTGAAACACGCGGCGCATCCAGTGCTCGAACATGTAGTGCGACAGCCGCAGCCCGAGGTGTTCGCTGGCGACGTCCTCCATCTGATGGGCCTCGTCCACCACCAGCGCGTCGTAGGGAGGCAACAGCGCCGCCTCGTTCATGCGGAGGGCCAGGTCGGAGAAGAGCAGGTGGTGGTTGACCACGAGCACGTCGGCGTCGAGCGCCGCCCGCCGCGCCTTCATGAAGAGGCAGCGCCGGAACTCGGGGCACTTCTGGCCGAGGCAGTTCCCCTCCTCCACGCTGACCGACGACCAGACGGAGGCCGGCGGCTCCTCCGGCATGTCCTGGATCGAGCCATCCGCGGTGTGCGCCGCCCACGCGCGGATGCGCGCGAGCCAGCCCATCTCGCCGGGGTGGAAGAGATCGCCGCCCATCCGCTCCGCGCGCGCCAGCCGCCGGAGACAGACGTAGTTCCCCTTGCCCTTCACCAGCACCGCGCGGAACTCGACGCCCATGTGCTCGCGCAGGAACGGGAGGTCCTTGCGGACGAGCTGCTCCTGGAGGCTGATGGTGTAGGTGGAGACCGCCACCTTCGTCCGGCGTCCGAGCGCCGCGAGGATCATCGGAACGAGGTACGCGAAGCTCTTGCCCACCCCCGTGCCCGCCTCCACGGCCAGGTGGGTGCAGCCCTCCAGGGCCTCCGCCACCGACACGGCCATGCGCTCCTGCTGCGGGCGGCGCTCGTAGGGGAACGGGCTGCCCGCGCAGCCGCGTTCCAGGGCGCCGCCCGGGGCGAAGAAGCCCGCCGTCTGCTGCGCGATCTGAAGCGGAGCAGTATCCTCGGCGGACTCCGATTCATCGATGGGAAGTATCACGGGCGTCTTGCTTATCGCACGCGGGACAGCCCGTCAACGCGATTGCGCAGCATCCACGCGGATCGCCCCTGCCCGTTCCTCTTTCCAACTCCAACTCCAATCCCACTCGCACTCGCACTCGCAGTCGTAATCGAGGCGAACTCCCAGCCTCGGGGCGGACACCGCAAAGGGTGAGAGTACGAGCAAGATCACGATGATGAGCAGCCTGGCCTCTGGCCAACCGCCCCGCACGGATCGAGAAAGTGCTTCTGCGCGGCCGACCGTTCCTTCAGTTCCACCTTGCGCCACCTCGCCACAAATCCCGCGGGATTCACCCGCACTCCCTTTCACAACGGCGTCGACATGGTTACAGGCTGTTCAGGAAAGAGAGAACCACGTCCCCAGGCTTGTATCGGCCAGCACGTGTGCTCGGTTCCTGGAGTTGGAGTTGGAGTTGGAGTTGGAGTTGGAACGGGTCATGCACCGCTCCCTCCGTGTCACACCCCCAACCGGTTCCGCCGCGACATCTCGCCGAGGGTCTGGTTGGTCGTCACCTGGTGGCCGGGCAGCGGGACGATGCGCTCGTGGACGGCATCGACGATCCACGCGGGCTGCGGGAAGAATGCCTCCTCCATTTCGGCGGCCGGGGTGATCCAGTTGCGCGATCCCACCACCACCGGCGGGGCGTCGAGGTGGTCGAACGCGAGCTGCGCGAGGTTGGCCGCGAGGGTCTGCATCACCGACCCGCGCTCGCACGCGTCGCCGGCCAGCAGCACCCGGCCGGTCTTCTTCACCGACTCGACCAGCGGATCGTAGTCGAGCGGATTGATCGTGCGGCAGTCCCAGAGGTCGCAGGTGACGCCGTACTTCTTCTCCAGCGTATCCGCGGCCTCCATCGCGCGGTACAGCGTCGCCCCGATGGTCACCAGCGTCAGGTCCTTCCCGGTCCGGCGCCGGGCCGGCGGACCGAACGGGACTTCGTAGTAGCCCTCCGGGACCTCCTTCTCGAACATCTCGCCGATGTCGTACAGCCGCTGGCTTTCGAAGAAGATCACCGGGTCGCTGCCCGCCAGCGCCGTGTTCAGAAGGCCCTTGGCGTCGTACGGCGTCGCCGGGAAGCAGACCTTGAGACCGGGGATGTGGTTGACGATGGCGGTCCAATCCTGCGAGTGCTGGGCGCCGTACTTGGAGCCCACCGAGACGCGGACGACCACCGGCATCTCCAGCACCCCCGCCGACATGCTCTGCCACTTCGCGAGCTGGTTGAAGATCTCGTCGCCCGCCCGGCCCATGAAGTCGCAGTACATCAGCTCCACCAGCGCCCGCCCGCCTTCCAGGCCGTAGCCGACGCCGGTGCCGATGATCGTGCCCTCGGAGATCGGGGCGTTGAACAGGCGGTGGTAGGGCAGCAGCTCGGTCAGTCCGCGGTAGCACGCGAACGCGCCGCCCCAGTCGCGGTTCTCCTCGCCGTAGGCGACGAGCGTCGGGTCGACGGCGAACCGGTGGATGATCGCCTCGAAGATCGCGTCGCGGTACTGGAACACCTTGTTCTTCGGAACCGGCTTCCCGTCCGCGAACGCGCTGCGCACCTTCTTGCCGATCGCCTGCACGCGCGGGTTGTCGGCGACGGCGTGAAGCAGCTCGGGCGGCCGATCGTCGCCGCATTTCTCCACCCGCCGGTTGGAGAACATGACGCGGCCGATCTCCTCGCTCGGGAGGCGCGGCGAGACGCCCAGGTCGACGGCCAGACGGCAGATCCGGGTGACGATCCTGCGCGCGCGGTCGCGCAAGGCCTGCACGCCCGCGTCGTCCAGCGCCGCCGCCTTCACCAACTCCTGCGCGTAGGTGACGAGCGGATCGACAACGGTCCACAGGTCCACTTCCTCCTTGCCGCGGTACGAGGACGCGTCGGACGGCGAGTGGCCGCTGTAGCGGTAGGTGAGCACGTCGAGCAGCACCGGCCCCTCGCCCTGCGCGATCCGTTCCTTCTTCCGCGCGATGGCATCCGCCACGGCGAGGGGGTGATAGCCGTCGACGCGCTCGGCGTGCATCGCCTTCTCGTTCACGCCCATGCCGACGCGCGCGAGGACGTCGAAGGCCATGGTCTCGCCCGCCGTCTGGCCGCCCATGCCGTAGAAGTTGTTCATGATGCTGAAGACGATGGGCAGGCCGCCGCGGTAGTCCTTCTCCCACAGGCGGGTGAACTGCCCCATCGCGGCGAAGTTCAGCGATTCCCACGACAGGCCGCAGCCCATCGAGGCGTCGCCGATGTTGGCGACGACGATACCCTTCCGCCGGTTGATCTTCTTGAACAGCGCCGCGCCGGTGGCGATGTTGGCCGATCCGCCGACGATGGCGTTGTTCGGGTAGATGCCGAACGGCGGGAAGAAGGCGTGCATCGAGCCGCCCAGGCCGCGGTTGAAGCCCGCGCGACGGCCGAAGATCTCGGCCAGGGCGCCGTAGACGAGGTAGTCCGTCGCCAGGTCCTTCGCGCCGCCCTCGGCGTCCTTCTCCACCACCGCAAGGCATTCGCCGTCCAGGTACCCCTTCATGATCTCCATGAGGGTCTTCTCGTCGAGCTTATGAACCGCCGAGAGCCCCTTGGCGAGGATCTCGCCGTGCGCGCGGTGCGAGCCGTAGATGTGGTCGTCGGGGGTCAGGTGCAGCGCCTGTCCCACCGCCGCGGCCTCCTGGCCGATCGACAGGTGCGCGGGCCCCTTGTGATCGTACTCGATGCCCTCGTAGACGCCCTTGGTCTTGATGAGATGAAGCATCGTTTCGAACTCGCGCAGGATGCACATGTCGGCGAAGACCGTCACGACGGCCTCCCGGCCCAGCCGCTTCACCTCCTGCTCCATCGTGGCCTTGTACTGGCACAAGGGAACCCGGGGCGACTGGATGAACCGCGGTTTGCGTTCGGCGGAGGGGTCGACGATCATGGATTTTGGCATCGGTGTATCCTTTCAATATCGAAATCCGAAACTCGAAATCCGAAGGAATCCCGAAATCTGAATCTGCGAACTCATGATGTGCGGCGATGGATAGCACCGAAGATGTTCATCAGTTCGGTGGCTTCCCGGATGAGAACCGCTCTTTCCCTCTCCAGATCATCGCTTCCCCCGACATCGACCAAACGGAGCCAGAATCGGCTTTCCTTGGCTTCCTTCCGGGAGATCCGGATATGCATCTGGAAGTCCTTCTGCCCCAGGCTCTCGTTGGCCTCGATGTAGTTGGCGCCGACCGAACCGGAGGACCTAACCAGTTGCCGGGCATCCTCGACGTTGGCCGTCGTCTGTGCCAGTTTCTTCACCAGCGCCCGGACATCCCGCGCGAAAAGAAACGTCCGCTCCTCAAGATCGTAAGGCGGTCTGGATGGGGCCATCACCCCATACTCCCCCCGGCTCTCTCGAACCATTCTCCGTGCCCTCTTCCTATCTTGTTTTGCTATTTCCCTATTCGTCATTTCCAATTTCCTTCGGATTTCGATATTCGAGTTTCGGATTTGCTGCCCATCTGGGTCAGCAGAACCGCCTCGCGAATGACCTCACTCGCCGTCGGATGCGGGAAGACGAGGTCGGCGATCTCGCGGACGCGGAACTCGGCCTCGATCAGCGCGGCGGCGCCCCAGATCGTCTCCGAACACGCCCCGCCCAGCAGGTGCACGCCCAGCAGTTGGCCGGTCTCCGCGTGCACCACGACCTTGGCCAGTCCGCGTTCCCCCGCATGTTCGGCGAGGTAGCGCCCGTTGGCGGTCATGGGCACCCGGCCGGTCTTCGCCGGAAGGCCCTTCTCCGCGGCCTGCGCGGCGGTGAGTCCGACCGAGGCGACCTCGGGACTGGTGTAGACCACGCCCGCGACGGCGTCGAACCGCATGCGGTCGGGCCGACCGGTGATGTTGTGGACCACCACTTCAGCCATGCGGGAGGCGGAATGCGCCAGCCAGCCCCGGCCCGTGACGTCGCCCGCCGCCCAGACGCCGGGCTGGTTCGTCGCGCCGCGGTCGTCGACGCGGATGCCGCGCCGGTCATGCTCCACGCCCGCCTCCTCCAGGCCCAGGCCCGACACGTTCGGCGTGCGTCCGGTCGCGACCAGCACCACGTCACGCGGAACGGACCTCCGCGCGCCCTCGGCCGTGAACTCGACGGCCTCGGGTGTGATGGCGTCCACCCGCGCGCCGGTATGGAAGAGGACGCCCTTCTTCGCCAATTCCGCGCGCAGGCCGCGCGCAATCTCCTCCTCGATCGTGGGACAGATCTCCGGCAGCATCTCGAGCACCGTCACCGGGACGCCGAGCGATCCGAAATAGCACGCGAACTCGCAGCCGATGATGCCGCCCCCGATCACGACCAGGCTCTTCGGCGGCTCCACGCGGTCCAGGATGCCCGTCGAATCGACCACGCCCGGCCGTTCGAGGCCGGGAATCGGCGGACGCGCCGGCGACGAACCGGTGGCGATGAGGATGTGCCGGGCGGTGTGCGTCTCGCCGTTCACGGCCACGGCGCGGCCGGGCTTCAGGACCCCCGTGCCCGTCGCGACTTCGACCCCGGCCTTCTTCATCAGCCCCGCGATGCCGTTGCGCAAGGTGTCCATCACGCTTCGCTTGCGCTCGTGGACCTTCGCGAAGTCGAACCGCACGTTCTCCGCCGTCACCCCGAAATCGGCCCCGTCAACGGCATGTCGGTAGATCTTCGCGCTGTTGAGCAGGGTCTTGGAGGGGATGCAGCCCTCGTTCAGGCAGACCCCGCCCAGTCTGCGGTTCTCGATCAGCAGCACGCGCAAGCCGTGCCCGCCCGCGCGTTCCGCGGCCACGTACCCGGCCGGACCGGCGCCGATGATGATGAGGTCGTACTCCATAGACTCGGAAACCTGAGACCTGAAACCTGAAACCTGAGTTCTTGAGAGTTGGTCGTTGGCTCGCGCTATCCCGCCAGCGTCAGTTCGATGTGCTCCAGCGCCCGCACGAGGTCCTGAAGGAACCGGGCGGCCGGTGCGCCGTCGACCGCCTGATGGTCGGCCGTCAGGCTGAGGGTGATCGCGTCGACGAAGACCACCTCCCCGCCCCGCCGCACCGGTTTCACGACCAGGCCGCCGACGCCCAGGATCGCCACCTCCGGCGTATTGATCACGGGCGTGAAATGCTCCACGCCGAGCGCCCCGAGGTTGGTGACCGTGAACGTTCCGCCGCGCAGGAGATCCGGACTGATGCTGCCGGCCTGCGCATCGGCGCCCATGCCCTTCACCGCACGGGCGATCGCCGCCAGCGACATCCGGTCGGCCCCCGCCAGGACCGGCACCATCAACCCGCGCGGGGTGTCCATCGCGATGCCGAGACTGACCACGCCGTACTCCACGATGCGATCGCCGAGGAAATGCGCGTTCAGGGCCGGATGGCACTTCAGCACGCGCGAGACGGCGAAAAGGATCAGGTCATTGATCGTGATGGCGGGCAGGCCCATCGCCTCCCCCTGCTCCTTCACGCGCCGCCGGAACGACTGGATGGCCGTCGCGTCGAAGGAGGCGCTGATCGTGTACTGCGCGGTCGCCGCCAGCGATTGCCGCATGCGGCCGGCCACGATCCGGCGGATGCCGGAGACCTTCGTCTCCCGTCCGCCGGCAAGCGCCGCCGGGGCGGGTGCGGAAGCGGCGGGAGCGGCGGCGCGCAGATCCGCCGCGAGGACCATGCCACCCGGGCCCGTGCCGACGGCCGGCGCGGCGAGCCCTCCGGCCGTCGCCGCGGCCGCGGCCACGGGGGTCATGCGTCCCTGCCCCGCCGCCGCGATCACGTCTCGCTCGATCACGCGTCCGCCGGGCCCCGTGCCGGCAAGACCGGCCGTGTCCACGCCGATGCGCTCCGCACGATGCCGGGCGCGCGGACTGATGCCCCCCGGCGACGGCGCCGCGTTTCCGGAGGTTGGAACGTCGGGACCCGCGCCGTTCCCGGGACTGGAAACCTGCGCGGCCGGAGCGGCGGCCGCGGGCGCCGGAGCCCCGCCGGGACGCAGGACGGACACATCCTCGCCCGGTTGGCCGACCGCCGCGATGTTCGTCAGCACGGGGATGTCGTCGCCCTCCCCGAAGAAGAGGTCGAGGATCGTGCCGTCCTCCGGGCATTCCACCTCGAACGTCGCCTTGTCGGTTTCGATGTCGGCGACCGTCTTCCCCCGGGTCACGAGATCGCCGGGTTTCACGCGCCACCGGACGAGGATGCAGCTCTCGACGGACTGGCCCTGCCGGGGCATGACAATGGGTGTGGCCATAATCGTTACTCCCTGATGAGTCGTATTCCCTTCTTCTTCAGCGTCTCCGCCACCTTCGCGTCGAGCTTGCGATCGGTGATGACCGCGTCCAGGTCGTCCAGCGCGCCGGCGCGGGCAAACGAGACCTTTCCGGCCTTCGAGCTGTCCATCAGCAGGATCACTTGCTTCGCCTGCCGGGCCACGAGCGACTTCGTGTACGCCTCGTTCGGATCCGTCGTGGTCAACCCCTCCGCCGGATCGAACCCGATCGTGCCCATGAACGCCTTGTCGACGTGCAACTGCTCCAGCACGAAGCGCGACAGCGCGCCGACCACGGTCTGGCTGCGCCGGCGGAGCTCGCCCCCCACGAGGATCAGCCGCGGCCCCTGCCCCGAGAGCTCCAGCGCCGCGCGCAGCGAGTTGGTCACCACCGTCAGGTCCGTCCGATCGCGCAGACGCCGGGCGAGTTCCAGGACCGTGCTGCCGCCGTCGAGGTAGATCGTGTCGCCCGGCTGGATGAAGCCGAGCGCCGCCTCCGCGATCCGGCTTTTCTCCCGCGCGGCGATGGAGGTCTTGTCGTCGAACAGCGGCTCATCCAGGCGGCTCTCGGTGCTCACCGCCCCGCCGTGCACGCGGCGGATCGCCCCGCGCGCCTCCAGCTCGTTCAGGTCGCGCCGCATCGTCGCGGGCGAGACCTTCAGAACGGCGCACAGCTCCTCGAGCCGCGCCACGCGCCGTTCGCGAAGCAGCGACTGGAGCCGTTCCTGCCGCTCCGGCGCCAGGGTCCTGGAATCCGGCTTCATGATTGAACGTGATTGAATGTAGTCATGTTCTGCAATAAGTCAATCACAAATGTTCACCGTCTGCGCACCCTCCGACTCCGCGAGCGCCGAGTCGGATGGCACACGTTTCGCGCGCGGAGCGATCCGCCGACGGAGGGACGATCGGGCGGGATGCGATTCGCCTCGCGCGCGAAGCGGGCGGAAGGGCGGGGGCCGGCGGTCCGGATTCCGCCCGGCGCGCTACTCCGCGCCGGCGGTCGCCGGAGGAGGCTTCGCCCGTTCGCTGGCGCGGGTGACGGGAGGATGGGGGCGCGCCTTGTCGGCGGCGACCTCCTGCAGCAGGACCTCGACGGCCTTGTCGAGCTGTACGTCCTTGCCGGCGGCCATCTCGCCGGGCCGGTGCCAGAGGTAGTAGTCGGGAACGACCCCGTGCAGCTCCATGTCCTCGCCGTCGACGATGGAAAACCACCCGCGGTTCGGCAGGCGCAGCGTCCCGAGCATGAGCACCTTGCGTTCGGGGGTCGAGATGACGGAGCCCTGCGTGGGCACGCCGACGATCCGGCCGCGGCCGAGGGCCTTGATCGCGTGGCTGAAGATCTCGGCATTGCTGGCCGAGCGCTGGTTGCACAGCACGACGATCGGCTTGGTCCAGATGATCTTCTGCAGGTATCCCGAGGGATAGCCTTCGCCGCCGCCCCGCGGGATGGTGATCGCGTGGCGCGGGTGGCACAGGATGGCGAGCAGGTGATCGGAGATGAAGCCGCCGGGGTTGAAGCGGACGTCGATGATCAGCCCGTCCTTCCCCACCCCCTCCGCGAACACCTCCTTCTCGAAACGCCGGAGGCTGGGCAGGTTCATCTGCTCGATGTTCAGGTAGCCCAGCGTGTTGGTGCTGGCCCTGGCGACGGCGCGGCGGTTCTCGCCGACCCAGGCCTTGCGCAGGAGGGTGCGGGCCTCGTCGAAGCTGATGTGCTGCATGCTGACGCGCCGGGCCTTCCCGTCGGTCCCCCGCACATCGAGCGTCACCTCGCGCGGAAACCGTCCGTTCAGGATCGCCGTGAGGTCCATCCCGTTGGTGACCGCGATCCCGTCGATCGCGGTGACGAGCTCGCCGGCCCGGACGCGGCTGCGCAGGTTGTCGGCCGGGCTGTCCGGGATCACATCCTTCACCTTCAGGCCCGGCCCGCGGTGGGCCGGGTCGAACCGCAGCCCGAGGTGGGCGGTGCGGAAGGCCCAGTTCCCGCTGGACCATTCCTTCTGCTCGGAGGAGGTGAAGTTCATGTGGGACGCGTTGAGCTCGCCGAGCAGCAGCAGGACCAGCCGCCGGAAGGCCAGGGCATCGACGGCCTCGCCCGCCATCGGTTCGTACTTACGGAGCATGGCGCCCCAGTCCCGCCCGTTCATCCGCTCGTCGTAGAAGTGGTCGCGCAGCAGCCGCCACGCCATCCGGAACCCGAGCGCCTGGTACGCCACCGGATCCATGGTCTGGAAGGCCTTGAGCTCGAGCTTCTGGTCCTGGATGGCGGGCACCGCGTCGACCAGCCACAGGATCCGGTTCCCCTTCTCCACCCAGTGCGGACAGGCGCCGACCGAGCCGCTGACGAACTCGATCTTCGCCGGATCGGGAAACTCGACCTTGTGCGTGCCCTTCCGCCCCCCGACCTCGGCGGAGAAGGCGAGGTACTTGGAGTCGTGGGACCAGAAGAGGTTGCCGGCGGTGCCGCCCGGCACGGCGACGCGGTGCACCCGGCCGGCCATGTCGTCGAAGTCGATCCCGGCGCGCCGCGCCTTCGGCTTCGCGGGCTCCTTCTCCGTCTTCTTGTCCGCCTCCTTGGGGCCCCGTTCGGTCCGCATCTTCTCCAACGCCTTGTCCAGCGCCCGATCGTGCTTGCTGCGCTCCTCGTCCTCCTGCGCCAGCCACACATAGTACAGGTCCGTATCGTTGTCGTAGGTCCGCCCGGCATAGGCCACGATGCGCCCGTCGGGCGACCACGCCGGCGAGCCGTCCCAGCCGGGATTGCGCGAGAGGTTATAGGGCGGGGCGGACGCGTCCGCCGACACGATCCACACGTCGCTGTTGTCGTCGCTGTCGACCATCGTGCAGGCCATCCAGCGGCTGTCGGGCGACCAGACGAAGCCGGACATCTGCGGGGCCTGCGCCACGGTGCGCGCCTGGCGGCCGTTGGTGCTGCACACGACCAGATCGCCCCGCCCGTTCACGCAGGCCAGGAGCGCGCCGTCGGGACTGACCGCCAGGTCGCCGCGGCTGGCCGTATCGTCGGTGACGGCCTCCAGCGTGAAGGCGCGGGTCTGCCACCAGTACGGAAGCGCCGGACTCTTGTCGCGGCCGCCGCGCCCCGCGGGCGCGCCCTCGCCCCCCGCCCACGCCGGCGCGCGGCGCGCCCGCCAGATGTTCACGCGGTCGCCCGTATCGCGCAGGAAGTACACGCTCTGCTCGTCGGGCGCGAACACGGGTTCCATGTCGTGCGCGTCGGTTCCCTGCGTCACGGGGCATGGATCGCGCAACTCCGTATCCATCGCCCACAGGTCGCCGCCCGCGGCGAACACCATCTCCAGGCCGTCGCGCGAGAAGTCGACGGTTCCGTTCTCCGAATCGTTCCACGCGGTGCTGAACCAGCGCCGCTGGGGGACGGGCGCCTCGTAGTCCGTCGCCCGGATCTCGATGCGTTCCGGCGCGGCGTTGCTGGCGCCGGGCCGGTAGCGGTAACAGTCGAAGAGCTGCCGCAGGACGATGACCGATCCGTCGCGGGCGGCCGACGCGGCCGTGATCGGCCCGTCGGAGAAGGAAGTGAGGGCCTGGTCGTCGCCCGTCTGCAGGTCATGCCGGCGCAGGTTCGCCACGCCGCTCTGCGCCCCGAGGTAGTAGAATCCCCGCCCGTCGGGCCACCACATCGGGCAACGGCAGTCGTAGGAGTTGGAGAGGATCTGCCGGAAGGTGCGCTGCTCGACATCGTAGAGCCAGATCTGGGCGGCGCTGCTGCCGCGGTACCCCTGGCGGGTGACATCCTCCCCCTCCCGCCGGAACAGGAACCGCCGGCCATCCGGCGAGAAACCGCCCTCGATGCCGTGGTCGTCGAACAGCATCTCCTCCGCGCGCCGCGCATGGCGTTCGACGCGGTAGAACCGGGCGGGGTCGATGCCCGCCGCATCGCGCAGGCCGCGGATCAGCAGCGACCGGCCGTCCGGGTACCAGGTCTCGATCGAACAGCCCTCGGAGTGGAAGGTCACCTGCTCCGGCATCCCCCCGCCGGCCGGAACGACGTAGGCCTGCCACGTGTCGTCGCGCTTGCTGAGGAAGGCCAGCTCCCGCCCGTCCGGCGAGAACACGGGATTGGACTCGCGGGCCGGGTGCACGACGAGGCGCGTCGCGTCGCCCCCCGCCACCGGGGCCGTCCAGATGTCGCCGCCCCACTCGAAGGCGAACCGCGCGCCGTCGGGCGACACGGCCGGGGGACCCGCCAGGCGGATGGCCCGTCCGGAGGCCGCCCCGCGCTCCTCCGCCCGCACCCCCGCCGACCACGGCGTCGCCTGGAGAGAGGCCAGCGTCAACGCCGGCAGCAGAACCCACGACGGACCGAAGACCGCGCTCGAACGCCTCTTCCGCCCTGTCCCGCGCCCATCCGCCATCGGTGTGCCTCCCGTTCCTCAGTTCGTGGTTCCCGCGTTCCGGATCTTCAGGGCGACCATCGTCATGTCGTCGTAGGCGGCGGTCGCGCCGACGAAGCGGACCAGCCGCTGTTCGATCCGGGCGACCGTGTCGACGGCCGACACCCCGGCGGCCAGCAGGATGGACTCCTCGAGGCGGCCGACGCCCCACTCCTCCCCGGCCTCGTTCTGGGCCTCCGTGATCCCGTCGGTGTACAGGATGACCGCGTCGCCCGGCGCCAGGCTCACGCGCGTCTCGGCCAGCGCGGAGTCGAAGGCCTGCGGATCGCCCATGCCGATGGCGATGCCCGCCGATTCGATGCGCTCAATGCGCCTCTCGGCCGCGACGAGGCGCAGCGGGCGCTCATGGCCCGCGCGCGCGAAGCACACCTCCATGGTGTCCGTGTCGAGCACCATGTAGAGCATCGTGATGAACAGGTCCTCCGCGAGATCGCCCGACACCACGCGGTTGAGCGCCCGCAGGACCTGCGCGGCGCTCAGGCAGCCCGGGGCCTTCGCGCGCAGGACGCTGCGGCACACCGACATCACGATGGCCCCGCTCACCCCCTTGCCCGAGACGTCGGCGATGGCGATGCCCCAGTGGCGGTCGTCCACCCGGATGAAGTCGTAGTAGTCGCCGCCGATCTCCTGGGCCGGCATGTTGAACGCGGCCACCTCGGCCCCGGCGAGCTCGGGGATGCGGCGCGGCAGGAGCATGGCCTGGATGCGGCGGGCGACCGCGAGGTCGTGGTCGAGCCTGCGCTTGGCGTCGATCTCCTCGCGCAGCAGGGCGTAGTAGGCCGACACCGACGCCTGGTCGGCCAGCGCCTGCAGCAGATCGATGTCGCTCTGGACGAAGGACTGCCCGTCGGTGCGGTTCACCACGGCCATCACGCCCATCACCCGGTGGCGGAAGCGCATGGGCACCAACATCAGCGAGCGAATCCGCAGCACCGGCTCCTCGTACGTCGGCACCCGCGGGTCCAGTTCGGCGTCCTCGATCAGGATCGGCGCGCCGAAATCGGCCACTTGGCCGATCAGGCCGGCGCCCCGCCGAGCCCGCTGCGTCCGGATGAGCTCCTCGAGGTGCCTGGACTTGCTCGGCGCCCGCGCATACCCCTCGTCCAGCGTCCCCACCAGGGGGGGGCAGACGCCGGAGATCGCGCGCGCGCGAAGCTCCTCGCTCGCCGCGTCGAGCATGTAGATCACCCCGGCCGAGGCGCGCGTGGTGCGCAGGGCGTAGAACAGCACGCGCTCGAGCAGGGATTCCATCTCCACGATGTCGGTCTCGGCAAAGACCTCGCCGACGTCGTGCACGAAGGCGAACATGACCTCCTTCTCCTTCAGCAGGGCCTTGTTCTGCCGCCGCGTGCGGCGGTAGCGGTCCACCAGCCATGCGAGCGCAGCCAGCAGGACCAGCACGCCGGTCCACGCCATGATCGAGACGGCCGGCGATCGAAGGAGCTGCCCGATCACGGCGGACCGCCCCCCTCGCGGCGGCGGCGCACATCCTCGCGGAGATACTGAAGGACGTCCTGGAACTTCGGAAGGTTGTCGGGCGAGAGGCGGACGAGGTCCTCGTGCGCCTCCAGCATGGTCTCGGCGGTGCGCTGCTTCATGGAGGCGTTCTCCTCCAGCATGCGCAGGCCCTGGTCGTCGTGCAGGACCGCCTCGTATTCATCGGGCGTCTGGCCGGCCGTGTAGGCGTCGACCAGCAG
Organism: uncultured Verrucomicrobiota bacterium; assembly: GCA_964610105.1. Taxonomy (GTDB): domain Bacteria; phylum Verrucomicrobiota; class Kiritimatiellia; order PWTM01; family PWTM01; genus CAZSUU01. The sequence continues at coordinate 31,128 of CAZSUU010000018.1, forward strand.
GTCCAACCCCAGGGTGGCCAGGAGATCGCGGTTCTTCGGGGCCAGATTGACCAGCGCCACCCGCCCCCCATTCCCCGAGCGGTTGAGGCGCATCGCCACGCCCGCCAGGACCCCCATGAACGTGCTGTCCATGCCCGTGCAGGCCGACATCTCCAGCACCAGGCGCCCGTCCGCCCCCTCGATGGCCGTCGCGGCGAATTCCTTGAGCGCGGTGCTGACCTTGAACGAACCCCGCCCGATGACCCGGACGAATGCCCGCGACCCCCGCACCATCACGAGGAGCCGGTCGGAGCCCTGTTCGCTGCCCGCCATCATCGCATCCGTTCGCGCCACGATTGACCCGGTTTGCAACGTAGCACCGCCCCGGAGGGGGTGTCAATGCGAGCACCGGCTCACCAGCGAATCATGGCCTTGATCACGCCGTCATCGCGGCGGGCGACGAGGTCGAAGGCCGCGGGCGTGTCTTCGAACGCGAAGCGGTGGGTGACCATGAAATCGGCCTTCAGGGCGCCCGAGGCGAGTCCCTCCAGCGCCGGTTGGACGCAATGCGCCTGGCGGCGGACGTTGTAGATCGTCACCTCGCGCCGGCGCATGAGGTCGACCTCGAAGGCCAGCCGCTCCTCGCGCGGGATGCCGATGATCGAGAGCATCCCGCCGGGCTTGAGCAGGCGCAGCCCCTGGTCCACCGCGTCCGGCTGGCCGCAGCACTCGAACACCACGTCGAGGCCCCGCGGCTCCCGGGCGGCGATCTCCGCCACGATGTCCGACGCATGGGGATTGCCGATCCAGGCCGCGCCCGCGGACGAGGCCGCCTGCAGGCGCGATTCGATCTTGTCGGTCACGTAGACGCGCCCCGCGCCGGCGTCCCGGGCGGCCAGCAGCACGCTCAGCCCGATGGGACCGCTCCCGAGGATGCCGATCGCGGCGCCGTCCATGGGCACCGATTTGCGCACGGCATACACGCCGATGGACAGGGGCTCCGACAGGGCCCCGTGCTCGAGCGTGAGCCCCTCCGGCAGCGGCAGGCAGCACGCCTCGGGCATCACGATCCGCTCGCACAGGCAGCCCTCCAGCTGGCCCGGGCAGCCGAGGAACTTCAGCGCGCGGCAGGTGTTGACGCGGCCGGCCCGGCATTGGTCGCACCCCCCGCACGAGACGGCCGGTTCGATGGCGATCGGATCGCCGGGTTTCACCCGCGTCACGCCCGGCCCCACCTCCTCCACGAGGCCGGCCGCCTCGTGGCCCACCGTGAACGGGTACCGCACCACCTGGCTGCCGATGCGGCCGGTCTCGTAGTAGTGCACGTCCGATCCGCAGACGCCCACCGCCCCCAGGCGGATCAGGACCTCCCCGGGATCCCGGAGGACCGGATCCGGCACATCGCTCATCTCCATCCGCCCCAGGGCGGTCAACCGCATGGCCTTCATGTGTTCCTTTCCAGCCACTCGATCCGGCGTCCGTTCCACCGGAGCGCCTTCTCCCGCTGCAGCCGCAGGATGAGGCGCGAGAGCGTCTCGGGCGTGGTGCCGATGGCGGCGGCGACGTCCTTCTTCGCGATGCCGAGTGTGACGACCTTCCGGTCGCCGAACTGCTCCCGGAGGAACTGCCTCAGCCGCCCCTCGACATCCGCCGTGGTGAGATCGAGCACGCGCTCGGTCAGATAGCGGAGCTTCCGCATGAGCATCCCCATGAAGTCGTCGCGGAACTCCTCCCGGCGCAGGAGCGCGCGGATGTCGCGCCTCGGGAAGAGGAAGATGCCGCAGGCCCCCAGGGCGGTGGCGGTCACCGGATAGCGGTTCTGCTCGAAAAGGACGACCTCGCCAAAGGTCTCGCCGGCCTTGACCACCTTGATCACCACCTCGGCGCCGTCCCGCGCCATCTTGTGCAACCGCACGTGGCCCCGGTTGAGCAGGTAGAGCGAATGGCCCTCGTCGCCCTCCCGGAACAGGACGTCCCTGTTCTCCACGTCGCGCGGGATGGCGACGTCGGCCAGCAGACGCCGGCTGGCATCCGACAGCTCGCGAAAGAAATGCACCTGGGCCAGTATGGCGTACCGATCCATCCGTTCGCTCCCGCCGGTCCGCGTCCGGATGCGCCCATCCGCCGGCGCCCGGTTGCAGCCCCATCCTTTCCAGCGTATGCTACCCCTCGGAAAATGCCAAGAGAAGGAGCACGCATATGAGCATGAATCGACGACTCGACAGGCGTCATTTTCTGCGAAACGCGGCGACGGCGGGGGCGGGGATGGGCATCCTGCGTTTCGCCGCCGACGGGTCGGCCGCGGAACCCGCGCCGGCCCGCGCGACGTTCGCGCAAGCCCCCCTCCCCTACCCGGACCACGCCCTCGAGCCGTACATCTCGGCGCGCACCCTCGGCTTCCACTACGGCAAGCATCACAAGGCGTACGTCGACAAGGCCAACGACCTCATCAGGGGCACGCCGATGGAGGCGATGCCGCCGGTCGACATCATCCAGGCCACCGCCGGCCGGCCGGAGCAGGCCGCGGTCTTCAACAACGCCGCGCAGGCGTGGAATCATGCCTTCTTCTGGACGTGCATGAAGCCGGCGGGGGGGGGAGATCCCCGGGGCGCCCTCGCCGAGAAGATCGCCGCCGCGTTCGGCAGCCTCGACGCGTTCCGGAAGGAATTCGCCGACGCCGCCCTGACGCAGTTCGGCAGCGGGTGGGCGTGGCTGGTGGAGGACGCCGGCAAGCTGAAGGTGGCCAAGACCTCCAACGCGGACACCCCGCTCGCGCGCGGGCAGAAGTGCCTCCTCACCCTCGACGTGTGGGAACACGCCTACTACCTGGACTACCAGAACAAGCGGAAGGACTTCATCGACGCCTTCCTCGCGCACCTGGTCAACTGGGACTTCGTCGCAGCCCAGCTCTGAGCCGCACGCGCCAGACCACGAACTCCAGCCTGTCTTGCGGTCCCCTGCCCGCAGCGGCGTCCCCGTCGGCGCGGGCGCGCTTCGGCCCGTCGATCGCGCGCAGGATGGCGCGCGGCCAGCGGGCGCGCGCCCGCCTCAAACCACCTGCCGGTATCGCGCCCGCGCCCGGCCTACCGCCCGGGTCAGCGCGGCGGCCGCCGACGTGGGATCCGCGGCGGCCATGATCGCGGAGACGACCGCGACGCCGTCGGCGCCGGCGCGCATCACGCGCACGGCATTGTCCGCCGTGATGCCTCCGATCGCCACCAGCGGCAGGCGCGTGGCCCTGCGGATCGCGCGCAGCCCGGCGAGACCCGCCGCCCGGGGCGTATCGGTCTTCGTCGGCGTCTCGAAGACCGGGCTGACACCGAGGTAGTCGGCGCCATCCCCCTCGGCCCGGATCGCTTCTTCAACGGTGCTCACGGAGACGCCGACGACCAGATCGGGACCGGCCACCCGCCGCACCGCCGCGCACGGAAGGTCCCCCTGACCCACGTGGACCCCGTCCGCCTCCACCGCCAGGGCGATGTCGAGCCGGTCGTTGACGATCAGCGGCACGTGGCGGCCGCGCAGGCGGTTCTTCACGTCCACGGCCCGTTCGAAAAGCGCGAGGGCATCGGCGGATTTCTCCCGAAGCTGCACCACGGTCACCCCCCCCTCCACCGCCGCCATCACCACGTCCGCCACCGCCCGGCCGCCCGCGAGGCGTTCGTCGGTCACCAGGTACACCGAGTAGTCCAACCGTCGTTTCATGTTCCCATCCCAAGGCGGCGAGCCGCAACCCAATTGGAATGGAACAGAAGGTAACGGAGGCACCAGAGAGATCAACGACAATCTGGCCTTCGCCGCTTTGCGGCGGCACCGCCGCGGCAGGACGGCGCGACCGCGACGCGGCCGTCGACCGGCGCGCCACGGCCCTGGATGACCGTCCTGCTCCTCTTGACCTCGACGCGCACGATCCCGTGCTCGTGCGCGTAGTACAGCGCCTCGCAGATCGGGGGGACGATGGCCAGGGCCTGCTCGGGCGTGAAGCGGCGTGAGCGGCGGGGAGGGGCGTCCGCCGGCTCAGAGAAGGCGGAGACCGTCCGGTTCCTCGTCGAGGTCAACCGTCCGTGACTCGGCCCCTTGCGACTGGAGAGACAGGCTGCGCCGCACGCGCCGCCGGCGCGACCACAACGAGGAGCGGTCCTCTCGCTTCGGCACGAGGTTCATCGCGGCGCCGTCATCCGGCATGAGATCCAGCCGGGGCATATGCGGCAGGTGGCGGATCTCGTCCAGGATCTGATCCCCCAGCGTGTCGTCGATGGGGGCGATCGTCCCCGCCTGCCGCTGCAGAATGCCGCTGAGACGAACGCTCATCAGCGTGACGGTGACACGGATCAGCGCGAGGTCGACATAGTGCCGGCTCAGAACCGCGCGCACGTTTCGGAATATCTCTGCCCGCTCAGTCAGCGAAATCACTATCTCAATCCCTGATTCTTACTCCAGAACCCTTAAGCTAGAGGGACATAAGAGATGTACACGTTCATCTGTCAACATAAATCGCGCGTGACCGGTTCATTTCATTTTCATTTCCTCCGCGCGGCGAGCCGTGGCCCGTGCATCGCCCTCGGCGAAGCAGGGGGACTCGGCTCTCCACATGACGCGCCGGTTCCGCCATTGGAGCGACGAGCTGCCGCGAGTCCGGAGGGGCCGAGGAGCGCTGGCTCCGTCGCCTGCCTGCCCCGCGGCGTGCGGCACGTGCAGGCGGCTAGCCAGCGCATCCGCGCCTGCTGTATTCTCGTCGCGGTTCTGCCGGATCACGGGAGGGGGGAAGTGCTCCTGCCCCGCCCCTCCGGCACGGCGACCGGCCGACGACGACGGCGAACCGTGAAGGGATGATGAGGAATGATGCGGACGCGCGCACTGCTCTGGGGGGCGGTTGCGATGTGGGTGGGCGTGGCGGCGCAGGCCGGGCCACCGGAGGCCCCCGCGGACTCGGCTCCAGCGTGGGGAACGAGGTTCCTCTATTACCTGCCCAACCGGCTGGCCGACCTGGTGGACATCGTCCGCGCCCGCCTCCGCCTCGGGCCCGGCCTGGCGGCGGGGGTGCGCGTGACGGACTACGGGGCGTTCCACGCCGGCGAGTATCACAGCGTCTACCTGGGCCTGCCCGGCCCCCGCCATCCCCGCCTTCGCCGCCGGTTCGTCGGGGCCGAGGAGCTCAACGGCATTGTGATGGCGGGCGTGGACGCCACCGACAACACGTTCCAGGGGCCCGAGTACACGCCGACCGAGGTGGATATCGGCGCGCATCTGTTGCTGGCCGGCGTCGATGCCGGCTTCGATCCGCTGGAAATCGCCGACTTCCTGGCGGGGCTGGTATTCCTCGATCCGGGGGACGACGATTACCCGCGGAAGGGCGACGAAGGACCGCGCGTGAGCAGTGGGGTGTCCGTCGGCCGTGGCGCCGGGTCGTTCCTCGTCGATCCCAAGCCGGCCGCGTTCGACTCCTGGGCGGCGCGGCTGGACTACCTGCAGACCAACGTACACCGTCGGATCAGCAACCCCATCCGGGCCACGGATCAGTTCTTCGCCCTCCGCGACCGCGAACGCCTCGCCACACCCGACACGCGCTTCCGGTTCGGTCTCTACGCCGAGATGGTGCAGCGCGACGGCCTGGAGGCGCGCCTTGAGCCCGACCTCGAGATGGAGGTGGAACTGCCCAATCTGGAGAGGCGGCTGCGCCTGTTCGTCGAGACGGCCCCGGAGGACGACCTGCCGGGCAGGGACCTGTCGGAGCAGGAAGACCGGGATCTCAAGCTGGGCGTTCGGAAGCTGTTCAGGCGCTACAGCATCTCCACCGATGCCGGCGTGCGTGTGAGGTGGGTGCCCGAGGCGTTCGCGCGCATCGCGTGGAAGCCCGTCTGGTGGGCCGGCCTGTGGCGGTTCCGCCCGCAGCAGAGGCTGTTCTACGAAACCGACGACGGTCTCGGCGAGATGACCTCGCTGGCCATCGGACGGTGGTTCGGCGCCAGCCGGCGAAACGTGGCGCTCAGCGGCACGTCGGGCAAATGGACCTTCAACGATGAGCGATACGCGTGGGAGCAGACGTTCCGGGTGGCCCACATCCTCACCCTGCTGGATGAGGATGCCCGCGGACAGGGCGCCGACTGGCGCAGCACGGCGAAGGCCGTGGCCCTCCGATACAGCTGCTTCGGCGAAGAGACGGTCGTGACCACGCACCGCGCGATGGTCGATCTGCGGTGGCCGATGTACCGGCAGTGGGTCTTCTGGGATGTCGCAACGGGGGTGGAGTGGGCCAACGGGTACGATTGGGATGAGGCCTTCCGCCTCAACGTCGGCATCGACATGCTGTTCTGGGGTACGGGCTTCGAGTGACCCCTCCCCCGAGACGTCGAGGGGGACGCGGCCCGACACGCGCGCTCCCTCCCGATCGTCATGAGCGGGTCCCGCGCCACGGGGGCGGCCGCGAGGCCGCGCCCTTATGCGCCGCGCGCCCCGCGCAGGCAGGACCGCGGGTCCGCCGTGCGCGTTCCCGTCATTTCAGGACCGGGTCCTGGAGAATCACCCAGAACCGCCCCGTGTCGGCGGTGGCCGTGATGCGGATCGCCTTCACGGGCTCCCGGCCGAGCGCGGCGCGCGCCGTGCCGTTCGAGTAGGTGGCGACCGTTCGGAACGCCGTGCCGTCGGCCGACACCTCGAGTCGCCCGGCGGCGAGGATATCGGCCGCCGGGTCGTCCAGCTTTCCGCTCGCGCTCTCGATCGACGAGAGCGGGACCGGCGCGTCGAAGACGATCGTGACGCTCTCTCCGTTCGTGAGCCCACGGTTGGACCAGAAGAACGTGCTCCGGTCGTAATCGACCAGGTTCTCCGGGCGGTGGCCTTCGTAGGGGCCGATGGTCGTGGCCACGCGGGCGGGCGGCTCCAGTCCCTCGGACTTCTCGATCGTGATCTGCCCCGCCGTGTCGGGCGTGCGGGTCCCGCTGTCGGCGCGCACCTCGGCGCGGACCGCCACGCGGGCGCCCTTCGGAATATCCGGCGCCTGCAGGCGGTACGCCCCCCCTGCCCTCGTGCCGCCTTCATGGAGGTCCTTTGCCACCACCGCATCGTTCATGAGCAGTTCGACGTTGCGCACGAGCAGGTGGTGCGGGCCGCCGGTCTTCACGAACCGCAACCGCCACACCCCGGCCTCGTCCAGGACGCCGGTCAGGTCGAAGGTCCGTGCGGCGTACTCGGCGCCGGCGGTATCCTTCGTCCACGTGCCGGCGACCTCCGGCGACGCGCCGACGCGCAGCGGCCCGGGGACCCCCTCGACGAACGCCCGCGCCCGGAATCCGGCCGGCCGCCCCGGCAGAGGCTGGCCGTCCCACCGCGCGGCCGTGGCGGAGTCGAGCGGATCGGTGCCGTCGAGGGTGAAGCGGATCTCCGCGCCCTCGAACGGCGGCTGGACATGGATGATCCCCTTGCGCACAACGGCGCCGACGGACGGCACGCGGAACGTGACCCCCGCGCTCTTCAGACGCCGCAGGTCGTCCCCCAGCCGCTGCGCGAAGTCCGGGTAGGCGCGTCGTTCCTGCGGCGTCCATCCGACCTCGGCGAGCGCGCAGAGGCGGGGCCACGCCTTGTAGTCGGCGTGCTCGCCGGCGGTCTTGAACTCGACCCATCCGCTCTTCGCCTTCCACGGCGTGATGTACTCGGACCAGAGGTTCGCCTGCACGCCGAGCACGAGCGCCGCCTGCCCGGCGTCCAGCCCCTCGCCGCCGAGCGGATCGAACGCGTAACACTTCTCGAGGCTGATCAGTCCGGCCCAGCTGTGGGAGGGCGGCTCCTCGTGGCCGTCCGGGTAGCCCATGTCGAAGTAGTTGTGAGGCCCCGGCGCCATGACGACGGGGAAGCCCATGCGCACGGCCTCGTAACCGGGTCCCGCGCCGGTCCACGACATGATCGCGGTCGTGCGGGCGAGCCGGTCATTCAGGATCTCGTTCCACCCGATCATCCGCTTCCCGTGCCGCGCCAGGATCCCCTCCAGCCGTCGCGTGAAATACACCTGCGCCCCGCGCGGGCCGTCGAGCTTCTCCCGCTCGATCAGGGCCTGGATCTCCGGGCAGGCCTTCCACAGGTCGTGGTTCACCTCGTCGCCGCCGATGTGGATGTACTCGAAGGGGAACAAGTCGGCGAGTTCGCCGACGAGACCCTCCACCAATTCGTAGTTCGTCTCCTTCGCCGGCGAGATCGCGTTGCAGCGGGGAGGCGGCTTCCCGGCCTCGCCTTCCGGGATCCGCGACGGCAGGGTCTCCGGATAGGCGGCACCGATCGCGAGCGAGTGCCCCGGCAGGTCGATCTCGGGCATCACGCGGATGTGGAGCCGTGCGGCGTAGGCGACGATCTCGCGGATCTCCGCCTGCGTGAGGAAGCCGCCGTATCGCTCGAACGTCTCGCCCCGCCGGTTCGGCAGCCGGCAGGCCGTGCCGCGCCACGCGCCGACCTCCGTCAGCTTCGGGTATCTGCGGATCTCGATGCGCCAGCCGTCGTCGTCGGCCAGGTGCATGTGGAACACGTTGAGCTTGTGCGCGGCCATGGTGTCGAGGAGGCGCTTCGTGTAGGCGACGTCGAAGAAGTGCCGCGAGTAGTCCAGCATGAATCCGCGCCAGCCGAACCGCGGCCGGTCCTCGATGCGGCAGCCCGGAACCCTCCATTGCGCGCCGGTCCGCGCCGTCGGCGAGTAGACCACCGGGGGCAGCAGCTGGCGCAGGGTCTGTCCCCCGTTGAACAGGCCCGCCGGCGAGGCCGCGGAGATGCAAACCGCCCCTCCCCCGGCGACCAGCACGTAACCCTCCCCCCCGCAACGCGATTCGAGCGCGGGTTCCAGCGCGAGGCGGACGGCCCCCGCATCGTCTGCCGCGACCGGCAGCGCGAAGCCCGTCGCCGGCCTCAGCATCCCGGCCAGCCGCTCCGCCTCGGTCCCCGCCGCCTCGCCGGAGAACGAAACGGAGGCCCCATCCCCGAGGATGACCTCTCCGTCCGTCCATTCGACCTTCGCGGGCAGGGGGATCAACGACGGACGCGCCGCGGCGGCCGCCGGCCATGCGGGCGAGAGGAGCAGACCGAGGAAACCGACCGCCAGACGGCGGCCACATGCGAAACGGCTCATGCTGGATCCCTCCGGACGAGCATCGTCCTCTCGAAAACGCGCTCAGGAACAGCCGGATGATGGGACATCGCGGCGCGCGCGGCAAGGGGTTTCACGGTCGCCCGGCTTGCCTTGCGGCCCCCGCGCGGGCATGCTGAGACCATGAAACGCCGATCCGTCCTCCTGGCCACCGCCTGCCTGTGGGCCGCGGCACGCCTGCCGGCCGCGGGCGCCGAGTCATCGCCCTCGACACCGGCGGGGACGGAGATCCCGCCCCTCCAGGTCAATCTCCTGGTCCTGATCTACGATCCGGTCCTCAGGACGAAGGGCGGCGAGAGGCTGCACGCGCACATGAAGTGGAGCGACCCGCGCGCGCTGACGGCGAAACTGATCGAGGACCTGCGGGAGGCGAGCCACGGCTACGTGAACGGCCGCGTGGTCGACACGATCGAGTTCGACGGATTCCCGGCCCGCCGCGACGGCTTTGCCTATGACGAGGCCACCTACCTTCAGATCCTGGCGGGCGACAAGGACAAGGCGCGCCCCGGAATGACGAGCTTCCGGCGGATGTACGAGCAGTTCGGCATCGAGAAACGCATCCGGGAGAAGAACATCGCGGAGATCTGGCTGTGGGGCGCGCCCGGGTTCGAGTGGGACGAGCTGCACTGGAAGATCCCCGGCGACCGGATCCCGTACCAGACCGACAACCCGTGGTTCTACCGGCCGTACGACATGCCCGACGTGGGCCGGACGGTCTGGATCATGGGATTCAACTACGAACGCGGCGAGGGCGAGGCGCTGGAGGATTTCTGTCACCGCGCGGAGAGCGTGCTGTCGCTGACGGTCGGCCGCGGCGTGTGGGACCAGAAGAAGAACCCGGACAACCCGTGGGTGCGTTTCTGCCGGGTGGACAAGGACGCGCCCGGGCAGGCGGAGGTCGGGACCACGCATTACGCGCCGAACTCGGTGAGCGACTACGACTGGGAGAACAGGACGCCGGTCCCCACGTACGCCGATGACTGGCTGACCTATCCCGACCTCCCGCGGAAGCGGAAGATCCTGAATGCCGAGACCGGCGGCTGGAAGGGGATGACGGCGCACCACCTGTGGTGGCTGCGCCACCTCCCGCGCCGCGGCGGCGTCACCGACGGCTTCCATAACAACTGGTGGCAGTACATCTTCAACTATGACGAGGCGGTCCGCACGCAGCCCCCGCCCGGCGCGACCTTCGAGAAGGCGCGGACCGCGATGTACGGGGCGGAGTGAGACGCGGACGGCGGGCGGATGGATGAGAAGACATGGAGCTCGAAGGCGCATGAGCGAGTCCGGGGTCGGTCGCGGCAGGACGGGCGGCAAGGCGAAGCCGGCGCGGCGCAGCCCCCGCCCGGCGGCACGGACGGCACGGCGCCCGGACGCGGCGTCGGCCTTGAACGAACGCGTCAAGGAACTGACCTGCCTGTACGCGATCGCACAGATCGCGAACTCGGTGGCCACCCCCCTCCCGAGGGCCCTTCAGAGCGTGGTGGAGATGCTCCCCTCCGCCTGGCAGCATCCGGATCGGGCCTGGGCCTCGATCGCGCTGGACGCATCCGAGTTCTCCAGCCCCGGCGGTCGTGCCGCCGGCCCGCGGCAGTCGTCGCCCATCGTGGTCAGGGGCACGCGACGCGGCGTGGTGCAGGTCGGATACCGTACGCCCGCGGCGGGAGGCGCCCCGTGCGCGCTGCTCGACGAGGAGCAGCGGCTCCTGGAGGAAGTGGCGCGGCAGATCAGTGTCCTGGTGGAGAGGAGCGAGGCCCGCGCGAAACAGGACGCCCTGCAGACGCGGCTGCGTCACGCGGATCGCCTCGCCACGATCGGGCAATTCGCCGCCGGGGTGGCCCATGAGATCAGCGAGCCGCTCGGCAGCATCCTCGGGTTTGCGCAGCTGATCGGGAAGACGCCCCGCCTGTCGCGGCAGGTCAGGAACGACCTGGCCCGGATCCAGTCGGCCGCGCTTCACGCCAGGGAGATCATCCGGAAGCTGGTCACGTTCGCCCGGCAGACCCCGCCGCGCTTCGCGTCCGTCGATCTCAACCGGCTGATCGAGGAGAGCGCCAGCCTGTGGGTGCTGCGATGCGAGGACAACGGAATCCGCGTGCTGTTCGACCTGGCACCCGGTCTTCCCCCCGTCATGGCCGACGAAGCGCAGATCCGCCAGGTGGTGACCAACCTCGCGGTCAATGCCGCCCAGGCCATGCAGGAGGGCGGCCAGCTCCGGATCGCCACCACCTGTCGGGACGGCATGGCCGAGATGGCCGTGAGCGACACGGGGATGGGAATCCCCGAGGGAATCCTCGGACGCATCTTCGATCCGTTCTTCACCACCAAGGACGTGGATGAAGGGACCGGCCTCGGCCTGTCGGTCGTGCACGGCATCGTGGAGGCGCACGGGGGGAGGATCGAGGTGGACAGTCATGCCGAGCAGGGAACGGCCGTCCGCGTCCATCTGCCCCTGCAGCGCCCCGTGAACGACCCCCCCCCATGGAAGGGCTGAATCCGTGGCAAGGAAAGAGCGAATCCTGGTGGTGGACGACTCGCCGGACACGCTGGAGGTGATCGAGCGCAGTCTCACGGCGGCCGGCTACCAGGTGGTTTCGGTCCCCGGGGTCGTCGAGGCGGTTCGCGCCCTCGATGTCGCGCCCGTCGACCTGGTGATCACCGACCTCCGGATGCCCAAGGCCAGCGGGATGGACCTCATCCGCCATGTGCGCGAGAATCTGCGGGACACCGAGGTCATCATGGTCACGGGCTATGCGTCGGTCGCGGGCGCGGTGGAGGCCATGTCGCTGGGCGCCCAGGAGTACCTGGCCAAACCGTTCACGGACGAGGAGATGCTCGCCGCGGTGCGGCGCGCGCTGGCCAAGCTGCGGCTGCGGCGGCCGGCGCGGCGGCCACCCGGACGGGTAGACCCTTCGGAATGGGGGATCGTCGGGGACTCCGCGCCCATGCAGACGGTGTACCGCAGCGTCGACAGGGCCGCCCGGAGTTCCGCAACCGTGCTGGTGTGCGGAGAAAGCGGAACGGGAAAGGAGCTGGTCGCCCGCGCCATTCACTACCGCAGCGCGCGCGGCAGGGCTCCGTTCATCCCGGTCAACTGCGGAGGGATTCCGGACGCGCTGCTGGAGAGCGAGCTGTTCGGATACCGCAAGGGCGCCTTCACGGGCGCCCACGAGAACCGCCCCGGCTTCTTCCAGGCCGCCGACGGGGGCAGCATCTTCCTCGACGAGATCGCGGAGCTGACCATGCCCATGCAGGTGTGCCTGCTGCGCGTGCTGCAGGACAAGGCCGTGTTCATGGTGGGCGCCCGCGCATCGCATCAGGTGGACGTCCGCGTCATCTGCGCGACCAACCGGAGCCTGGACGAGCTCGTGGAGCGCGGGGACTTCCGTCAGGATCTCTACTACCGCGTCAACGTCCTGCCGATCGAGCTGCCCCCCCTCCGGGAACGCGGCGATGACACGGTGTTGTTGCTGCATCACTTCACGGACCGCGTCGCAACGGAACTGGCCAAACCCGTGCCCGAGTACACCGACCGGGCCCTCAAGGTGCTGCGCGCCTACTCGTGGCCCGGAAACGTGCGCGAGATGGAGAACCTGGTGCACCGGCTCGTCCTCATGGCGGAGGGCCAGACCATCGACGCGCCCGATCTGCCGTCGCTCATGCGCTTCTCGGCCGTGCGCGAGCCGGGGGTGGGCCGGACGCTGGCGGAGGTCGAGTCGGAGTACGTCCGCGCCGTCCTCGCCAGCACCGGCGGGAACAAGAGCCGGGCCGCCGACATCCTGGGGATCGATCGCAAGACCCTTCGCGAGAAGCTGAAACCCGCGAGATGAGCGCCGGCGAGCCGCGGCCGCCGGACCCGGACCCCCCCCCGGCGCGGACGACCCGCCCCGTCCACGGGATTCCCATGCTCGGAGAGTGGGGCGAATCTCTTCGGGTGAGGAATTTCTACCCAAAACGCGAGGGGCGTCATCGGTGGGACAAGTCCCATCAGACGCAGGGCCTGATCCGGCCGCGAGTCCCGCAAACCGCTGGTTTCGCGCGCATTGCGGTGCGCGGGCGTCGGTGGACCTTCCCCGACGGACAGGGAGACACCCCGGTTGGCACGCTTCCGGCTTATGCACTCGGCGAACCGAGAGGGCCCCAGCATGAACACGAATGAGATCTATCTGACCCAGCGGGATTTTGGAGAGCTGACGGACCTGGTCGATGTCCACATCTACGACCGGCAATGCCGCGATCGGGCGAGTCTGCAGAGACTCGCGCAGGAACTGGCGCGGGCGATCGTGGTGCCGGCCGGACAGATTCCCCCGGATGTCATCACCATGAACTCGGAGGCCCGAGTCCGGGACATCGCCACGGGCCACGAGATGAAGCTCGTCGTGACCTGGCCGGAGGATGCCGATCCGGTGCACGAGCGGATCAGTGTGCTCGCGCCGCTGGGCATGGCGTTGCTCGGATGCCGGAAGGGACAGCGGATCGAGTGGTCCACGCCGGGAGGTCAGCGCCATCTGCGCGTCGAGGAGGTGCTGTACCAGCCGGAGGCGGATCCGCGTCCCGCGGCGTCGCCGGCGCGCCGGTTCGTGCCGACCGCATCGTCCGCCTGAAACGCACGACATCCCAGACAAGGTGATTCCCATGCGTACGCACCCCTTGAGCGGAAGAGTGGTGGTGGCCTTCGCCTCGCGTCGCGAAGCCGAGGCCATGGTCCGCTGGTACGCTCACATGATCACGGGGCTCCGCAAGGCGGAGATCCGCGTGATTGCCCCCGACGAGGGCGGGGGCGATGCGCAGCTGCCCGCGCTGCTCTCGCTGGCCGTGGAGGGCGCGAACGGCAGGGTTCTGCCTCCCGCGCTGACGCGGCTCGTCCGCGCGGGAAGGGTGGGTCTGCTCGTGGCCGACTGGAATCCGGACGCCGCCTGCTTCGCGAGGATGCTCCGCCTCGTCCAGGACCTGAACGTGCCGGCGGTCTTCGTGCGCGAAGAGCGTCCGGCCTCCATCCGGCGCGTCTGGGTCGCGACCTCCGGAGGACCCAACACGCTCCCGCTGATGTGGGTGGCGGGCGCCCTCGCGTCCGCCGCCGCGGCGCCCGTCCGCATCCTGCGTCTGCCGGTGGACGGCCACGCGTCGCGCGACATCGAGTATCTGACGGCGGGGGCGGTCGGCATGCCCGAGGACACGCGGATCGAGAACGTTCCGGATGTGCCGGCGGCCCTCGAGGAGCGGCTGGCCCCCGGCGACTTCCTCGTGATGGGGGCGCCGAACACCCTTCGTCTTCGCAGCGGATTCGCCGGATCCGTGCCCGATCTCGTGGCGCGGAGAACCGGGAATCCCCTGCTCCTGATGATGTCCGCGCGGTCGGAATCCGCAACCCTCCGCCGCCTGCTCTGGGGCGGGCTGATCCGGGCCGGCCTTCGCCTGCCCACCACGGCCTCGGTGATCCGATGCCTCGTGGAGGCGATCGGACGCCACAGCCAGATCGCGCGGGCGGCGGAGGACGACATCGTGGCGCGCGCCGTGCGCCAGCCGATACTCACCCCCCTGGTCACGCAATGCGAGACCGTGCTGCTGCACGTCGAACTCTCCGGCTTCTTCGGTATCTCGGGCGCCATGGCCGTCTGCCCCGACGGGGTCGACGTGTGCAGCGACGACGGCGCCCTGGCCCGCTTCTTCTTCCTCCTGCTGACGCCGGAGGGATTCTGCGAGGAATACCTGCATGCGCTGGCGCGCATCACGAAACGCATGGCGCGTCGGGATGTCAGGGACGCCCTCCTTGACTGCGAGGGCCCCGCTGAGGTCCTGGACGTTCTCGAACCGCGCGAACAGGCCGTGATGGAGGCCCTGACATGAACTGGCGTCACGTTCTGCTCTTCCGCGGGGCGCACCGCACGGTGTTCAACCCGTGGGACATCATCGACGGCAACGTCCGCGAAGGCCGCCCCGCGGCACCCTCGCCCGAACGGCCGCCGCGCGCGGCGCCGCGGACCCCGCCGTGGCTTGCCCGTGGCCTCGCCCGACGCAGCCGAACGCGCGGAGCGGAACCGCGGCCGGGCCGGCCAGTCCGCGCGGCGTCGCCCGTCTGTATCCCGGAAGACGATGAAGCCCGCCTCTTCATCGGTTCACTCGTGTGAAGCCGTCGGACCTCGGCGTGGTGCCCCGGGATGAGAAACGCATGCTGACGAATCGAACGAGAGTCCGCAGGAGCGGGGACGACCGCAGGCCGGGGAGAGGCCCTCCTCCCGCCCGCGCAATCCCCCGCGGAAGCCTCATGTCTCCCCAGAAGACCGACGAGTCGATCCCGACCCCGTGCTACGTGATACGGGAGGCGATCCTGCATAAGAACATGGTGCGGATCGAGCGATTGCGCGAGGCGTCCGGCGCCCGGTGCCTGCTCGCCCTGAAGTGCTTCGCATCCTGGGCCCTGTTCGACCGGTTCCGCGATCACATGGACGGGACCACCTGCAGTTCGCTCTACGAGGCGCGACTGGGCCGGGAGCGGTTCGGTAAGGAGGTTCATGCCTACAGCGTCGCGTTCACGCGGGACGAGGTCCGGGACGTCCGCCGCTACGCCGACAAGGTGATCTTCAACTCCGTATCGCAGTTCGAGACGCTGTCCGGCGAGATCCGCGGCCGGTCGCTCGGCCTACGGGTCAATCCCGGCACCAGCAGTTCCCCGTACGATCTCGCCGATCCCGCGCGCCGCTACTCGCGGCTCGGCATCGCCGCCCCGGGCGCGGTCGCCGACCTCCTCCCCTTCATCTCCGGCCTGATGTTCCACTACAACTGCGACAACGACGACATCCTCGACATCGCCCGCGGCCTGGAGCATATCGGCCGGAAGTACGG
Source organism: uncultured Verrucomicrobiota bacterium (assembly GCA_964610105.1). Lineage (GTDB taxonomy): Bacteria > Verrucomicrobiota > Kiritimatiellia > PWTM01 > PWTM01 > CAZSUU01. Next base: position 47,074 of record CAZSUU010000018.1, read on the forward strand.
GGAGATGATGAAGGCCGTGGAATGGGTGAGCCTCGGCGGGGGCCTCTCCTTCACGGGGCCGGGTTTCCCGCTGGCGGTGCTCTCGCGCCTGCTGAAGTCCTTCGCCGAGCGATGGGGAGTCACCGTGTACCTGGAGCCCGGCGAGGCGGCGATCTCCGGCGCCGGGGAACTGTGGGTGACCGTGCTCGATGTCGTCCGCAACGAAATCGACATCGCCATCGTCGATGCCTCCGTCGAAGCGCACATGTCCGATCTCCTGATCTTCGGCACCACCCCGCCGGTCGTCGGCAGCGGGCGCGGAGGCCACCGCTTCATGCTCGCCGGCCGCTCGTGCCTCGCGGGCGACGTGTTCGGCGTCTACGACTTCCCGCGGCCCCTGCGGATCGGCGACCGTATCCGCATCGGCGATGCCGCGGGATACACCATCGTGAAGTCCAACTGGTTCAACGGACTGGCGATGCCGTCGGTCGCGGTCGAGCGGGCGGACGGGGCGGTCGAAATGCTCCGGACGTTGGGTTACAGGGACTTCACGAAGCACCTGTCATGAGGAGGATACCGCCATGCGCAGCAACATCCTGATCATCGGAGCGGGCGGCGTCGCCCACGTGGCCGCTCACAAGGCGGCCCGACACCGGGATGAACTGGGCCGCCTGTGCATCGCGTCGCGCCGGCGCGCGAAGTGCGATGCCATCGCGCGCAGCATCGAGCAGAAGCTCGGCGCGCAGGATCCGGGCCTGTCGATCCGCACCGCGACGCTGGACGCCATGGACGTCGCCGCGATCTGCCGGTTGATCGAGCAGACCCAGTCGCAGATCGTCCTCAACGTGGCCGCGCCGTTCGTCAACATGTCGGTGCTGGAGGCCTGCCTGCGGACGGGCGCGGCCTACATCGACACCGCGGCCCACGAGGAGCCGCTGCAGGCCAGCGAGGACCCGCCCTGGTATGCCCACCACGAATGGAAGCGCCGGGATCGCTGCCGCGACCTCGGCGTCACGGCGATCCTCGGCGCCGGCTTCGATCCCGGGGTCGTCAACGCCTATTGCGCCTGCGCGGCCAACTACCTGTTCGACACGATACGGACCATTGACATCCTGGACGTCAATGCCGGCCGCCACGGGCGCTATTTCGCGACGAACTTCGACCCGGAGATCAACCTGCGGGAGTTCAACATGGTGTGGTCCTGGATCGGTCGCCGGTGGGTCCCCGACCAACCGTTCTCCGTCCGCAGGACCTATGATTTCCCGGTCGTCGGACCTCACACGGTCTATCTCGGCGGCCACGACGAGCTGCACTCGCTCTCCCGGCACCTGGACGTGGACAGCGTCCGGTTCTGGATGGGATTCAGCGATCACAGCATCAACGTGTTGACCGTGCTGCGGAACCTGGGCATGACCTCGGAAGTCCCCGTGACGACCGCGGACGGGATCGAGGTGGTGCCGCTCAAGGTGCTCAAGGCCGTCCTGCCGGACCCGATGTCGCTCGCGCCGGACTACACGGGGCATACGTGCATCGGGACCCTCATCGAGGGCGATCATGAAGGCGAGGCGAGGGAGGTCTTCCTCTTCAACGTCTGCGACCACGGGGCGTGTTTCCGGGAGGTGGGCCAGCATGCGATCTTCTACACGGCGGGCGTACCCGCCGTCGCGGCCGCCCGGCTGATCGCCTCCGGCGAGTGGGACGTGGGCGAGATGAGGAACATCGAGGAACTCGACCCCGTGCCGTTCCTCGACCACCTCGACGGCATGGGCCTCCTGGCGCAGATGCGGGAAGGCGGACAGGTCAGGCGTCTGCTGGCCCCTTCGAAGCGACTGCCGGACGGGATGCCCGCACTCGCATGATTCGCGACGGCGCCGTCCGCCTTCCGTCAGGCCGCGGAAGGCGGAGCCGGCGGTCCGGGGGATGGGAGGCCGTCACCGCGATACGGCGGGATTCCGGCACGGGCGCGTCACTTCGACAGCACCTTCTGCAGCAACCCGGCGACCTGCGGTCCGGCCTTGCCCTGGACGAAACCCATGATCACCGGCAGGAATCGACTGACCATCGAGGCGTCCAACTTGAGCTGGCCGAAGCCGGAGGCCAGCGACGCCAGGCCTCCCGCCTTGTCGCCCAGCAGGGAGGACAATCCTCCCACCAACTGGGTCTTCGTGTCCGGCGCGGGCGCGGCCTTGATCAGATCCGCCGTGCCCGGAAGGGCCTTCGCCACCTGGCCGAAGTCGTCGCCCAACTGGTCCTTCGCCAGTTTCATGATGAGACCGGCGCCGCCCTTGGCCTGCGCCTCCTGCACGCCCAGTTGCTTCACGAGTTGCCCGATCAGTTCCTGCATGATGTGCTCCCTTCTCCAATGCCCGGCGCGGGATCGACCCGATCGCGGGACGCTCGTCACACCCCGCACGCCGATCGGCTCCGTTCATTGCGTCAATACCGCGTAGAAGCGCCGGCTCCCGGTGGCCGGGAAGGAGATCGACTTCACCGTGCCGTCGCCCGCCACCGCCGCGCCGACGGGCGTCCACTCGGCGTCGGTGAGGTTCTCCTTGTACACCACCTGGTACATGCTCAAGAACTCCGAGGGCCATGACAACGTGACGTTGCCCCCACCGTTCGAGACACCCAGCGTGACCGGAATCTTCTCCACCAGGCGCATGGCATCCACGAAGACACTGCCGGGGCCGACGCCCTCGGCGTGGGCGGTGATCTGGAACCGCACGTGGTGCGTGCCCGGCGGCGCGACCAGGTACAGCGCGTTCGAGGTGGACGTCGTCGCATAGCCGGCCGGGACGCCGTTCGTCGCCCACAGGTGCAACCAGGCGTCCTGCATCGCCGGCGAGTTCGTGACCAGGACGGACTGGTAGATCGCGATCGGGGCGCCCGCCGCCGGCCAGAACTGCACCTCCAGGAAGGCCTCGTGAAGGGTCGCCGACAGCGGATCCTGGCTGGACTGCCACAGCCGGCAATCGCCCGTGAAGATTTGCCCCGGCGCCGCCGGGACGTCCTGGTAGATCCCGCTGTACTGGCCCCCGTTGTACACCTGTACGACGTTCGAACCGTCATAAGCGTTCGTGTAGGCGAACTCGGCGCCGCTCAGCAAAGTCGATCCGGTGAAATTCACCCAGGGCTGCGGCACCACCTGCCCGCCGGGGAGGTCCAGTTCGAAACTGGGATTGTCGAGACGATTGGCGAACTCGATGGGCGTCAGCACCCGCAGGCGCGCCGGGACCGAGTTCACGGATCCCGCGGTGTCGGTCACGATCACGGTGTACGAGGTGTCGTCCTCGAATTGCGCGTTGTATATCGTCAGCGTCGCGTTCGTGGCGCCGGCGAACCTCCCCGCCACGTCCGTCAGGTTCGTCCCGTGACGCTGCCATTGGTAGCTGAGCGGGGTCGACCCCGTGGCCACGACGGTGAAGCTGGCGGTCTGGCCCACCATCACCCGCTGTTTGACCGGTTCGGCGGTGATGGAGGGATCCTCGTTGTCCACGACGACGCTGACCGCCGTCAACGAGTCCGGCGACTCCGGCGCCGTATTGGGTCCGTAGATCATGAAACCGTACTGACAGATATTGCCCGCCCCGATGGTCCGATTGATGCCGAACTCGCCGTCCACGAGTCCCGACCGGCTGTCCCCGACGTAACCATAGGACGACGTGAACTCCTTGATGACGACCTGGCATGTCCAGCCCCACGGGATCGAGTTGGACTCCACCGTGCCGACGAAGCTGACGTCCTGCCCCCCATACGCCGTGCCGACATCGACATAAAAATTCGCTTCGAGGTTCTTCTGCGGGGTTCCGTCGGGCAGATTCCAGTACGGGTCCGCGGTGTTGTAGGTGTTGGTGTTCACCCGCAGCACGACACGGGTGGCATTGCTCTTGGCCGGGACGAACTCGGCCCGGAGATCGCCCACGGCCCATGCGCCGCCCTCCAGGTAGGTTCCCTCCAACGTATAGGTATTCATCCAGCCCAGCCAGTTCTTGGACGAGTCCACCTTGACGGTGACCTGCGCGCCGCTTGCGCCGGCGAGACAGAAGGTCAGGCCGAGGGCTGGCCATGCGCGAAAAAATCGACGGCAAGACGTTTTCATGTCGGATTGTCTTCCAGTACGCATCTGCGTGTCATCGTGCGGCGGAACGCGCCCGCGCGGGCTGCGCCGGGCCCCTGTTGATCTGCGATACCCCGTATCGGACATGCCTTCCGCAGCCCGGTTCATCGCGGGAAGCATGCCCCGCCGGGAAGGCCGTCTACGATTCCAGCGCCTTCCGCCGACGGCGACGGAGGATCAGCAGCGCCGACGCGCCGATGCCGGCCATCGCCAACGTGGACACCTCGGGTACGGTGGCGATCTGCACCGCGCCGTAGGTCGCGTTGTCGGTGATCCACACGTCCGGCCCCATCGTCTCGAAGCCGTATTGGACATGCCGGGTCGGGTCATTGACCGTATCGAGGGTGACGCTGAACGGCCCCGGACTGACCGGAATCGTGACGAGATTGAACGACGAGTAGTCCGGCGCAAAGTCCTTGATGAAGGCGACGGACGTCCACCCGTTCCCGTTCGCGTCCACGTTGCCCGGGTTGTTGGCGGCGGTCAACGTATCGAAAACCACGACGCCGGAGAAGGTCACGGATTGACCGTGCAGGGTGCCCGTCTCTTCCACGTACAGATTGGCATCCATGATCTTATTCCCCACGGCGCCGGGCCCGCCGGAGGGTGTGTACCAGTAGGCGTTGGGATCATTGATGCTGTTCGCGGCCAGCGTCAGCGTCGAACCGGACCACGTGGCCATCAGGTCCGCCACTCCCCAGGAGGAACCGAACTGATAGGCGCCCAGGTTCGGCGGATACGGCCCGGGGCTGGGCAGATCGAACACATTCATGTACCCCACCCAGGAGGCGCTGGGATCGACGCCCACCACCGCGGCGTCACTCTTCGCCGTTGCGCCGACCAGCAACAGCGCGACGACACAGGAACTGAACACTAGCATGCTCGTCTTATTCATGGATGACCTGCCTGGGTTGAGGAAGGAGACTGCTTCTCACACGGTAGAGGCACACGCTGGTTGATGCCGACCTGAAGTGCCGCGCTCATTACTGGGCACGATGTCCCACGTACCGTGATGATGTCAAGGTCCTTCTGGTCCGCATCACGTTTAACGCTTCGGCTCCAATCCGTCCGTTCCTCCGCGCAACCGCGCCGCCTTCAGGGATTGTTCGGCCGTCCTCCTCCACGGAGAAACCCAACGGAGACATCATGCGTTTGCGTGTCATGTTCCGGCGGAACAGCCGGTTTTCTAATCCAGATCTGGATCTGCAGGAAGGTGGGAGAGTAAAGTGGATCATGAACCTCACGCCTTTCCGCCCGCTGGCCGCCTGCCTGCTGGCGCTTGCCGCGGCACGGACGGCGGAACCGAGCCCGGCACAGGACGCCGACAACCTGGTGGTCGATCCCGGCTTCGAGGCGTTCTCGACGAATGCGGCATCACCGTGGACCGTCCGCCCGCCGCACTTCTTCCCCTCGAGCGAGCGACCACACAGCGGCGCCCGCTGCCTCTCCGACACCCGCAGCGACCCCGAATCCTATGTGCTCGCCGGCGTACCGGTGAAGCTCGTCCCCGGCTGCCGTTACATCGTCGAGGCCTGGGTGCGGACCGAGGACGTGAAGGGCGAGGACGAGGGCGGGGCCACCGTCTGTGTCGAGTGGAGCGACGCCAATGGCCGGTTCATCGGCGGATGCTACCCGCACGGGTTGCGCGGCACTCATCGCGAGTGGCAGCACATCGAGGGCCTGACCGGCACGATCCCGACGAACGCGGCGCGGTTCCACGTGAGCTGCTACATGCGCCGCGGCGTGACCGGGACGGCATGGTGGGATGACGTGAGCGTCCGCGAATACCGGCCGCCCGTGATTGAAGCTCTGACCACGGACCGCTACCGGGAACAGGCCACGGGAGGCACGGTGATCGTCCACATCGGCCTGGCCCTTGCCGAGAATCATCTCGATCCTTCCCGCACAAGCATCGGCCTGCAGGTGCTTGCGCCGGACGGCCGCACCGCGACCACGGGCACCGTCCGGACGATCGAGAGCACGCACGCGGAGTTCACCTTCGACTCCTCGCCGCTTCCGCCCGGCACATACGAATTGCAGGCCGTGATCCGGTCGGCGGACGGCCATGAAGCGGGTCGGGCGACCCTCCCCTTTCGCCGGCTGGCAGAGACGCCCGCCCGGAAGGCCTGGATCGACGAACACCGGCGGCTGATCCTCGACGGCCAGCCCTTCTTCCCTCTGGGCACGTACTGGGGCGGCGTGGACGCGGCGCACATGGCCATTTACGCGCGATCGCCATTCAACTGCATCATGCCCTATGCCGACATCGGCCGCGCCGGCCTCGACCTCGCGTGGTCCAACGGCGTCCGCGTGATCTACAGCGTCAAGGACTTCTACGCGAACCATGCCGGTCTGAAGGACGAGGCAGAGGCGCGACGCCGGATCGAGCGGACCGTCGGCGAGTTCAGAGACCACCCGGCCCTGATGGCCTGGTACATCAACGATGAACTGCCGCTCACGATGAAGGAGGACCTGACGGCGCACCGCCGGTGGATGGAGGAACTGGATCCGGGTCGGCCGACCTGGGTGGTGCTCTACCAGGTCGACCAGATCCGCGAGTACCTGCCGACATTCGATGTCGTAGGCACCGACCCCTACCCCATTCCGCAGCACCCGGTATCGCGCGCGCGCGAATGGACGCGGAAGACCGTCGAGGCCGGTTTCGGACGGCGCGCCGTGTGGATGGTCCCGCAGATCTTCAACTGGGCATCCTACCGGGATTCCGACGACGAACGCCGGAAGGCGCGCGCCCCCACCCTGGCCGAGATGCGCTGCATGGCGTGGTCGTGCATCGCGGAGGGCGCCAACGGCCTGGTGTTCTACTCGTGGTCCGACCTGTGGCGGATGGACAAGACCCTCGCGGAGGGCGGACGGGCGCTGGTGCGGGAGCCGTTCGAGGAGCGGTGGTCCGATGTCTCGGCGGTGGCGGCCGGGATCCGCGATTTCATGCCGGTGTTGCTGAGCACCGAGCCGCCGCCCCTTCCGCGCGCCGAGGTCGACGCGGCCCTCGCCTGGCGCATGTTCGCACACGCGGGAAGCGCATACCTCCTCTGCGTGAACACCGATGATCGGAATGTCGGAACCGGCCGGTTCAGTCTCCCGACGCCCTTCGCATCTGCCGCCCGCGTGCTCGGAGACGCCGACGGCGAGGGCCGCGGGACCTCGTGGACGCTGAACCTGCCGCCGTTCGGCGTGCACATAACGCGGTTCACGCCCGGGAACCCGGAGTCAAAGCCATGAGCCCTCGATCCCCGACATCACACGGGCACAGCCCGTCCCACCCCCCGCGCGTCGCACGCCGTGGCGGCTGGCGCCGGCTGGCGGCGGTCGCCGCGGCGGCGAGCGCCTGCGCCGCGCCGGCGGAGGAATCCGCCAGCCCTTACGCGAAGTGGCCGAAGGGCCCCCCGAAGGACGAGGGGTTCTTCCCCATCGCCGTCTGGCTTCAAGCGCCGCGCAATGCCCCGCGGTTCCGGGAGCTGGGATTCAATCTCTACGTCGGCCTCTGGAAAGGTCCGACCCCGGCGCAGCTCGGCGAGCTGAAGAAATCGGGCATGCCCGTGATCTGCGAACAGAACCAGGCGGGCCTGTCGGACCCCAACAACGACATCATCTTCGGGTGGATGCACGGCGACGAGCCGGACAACGCTCAGTCGCTCGGCGAGGGCAAAGGCTACGGTCCCCCGGTCGATCCGGCGACCATCGCGGCCGATTATCGACGGCTGGTCAAGGCCGATCCGACCCGGCCCGTGCTGTTGAACCTCGGCCAGGGCGTCGCGTGGGACGGCTGGTACGGGCGCGGCGTCCGGACCCACCACCCCGAGGACTACGCCGAATACCTGGAGGGGTGCGACATCGCCTCGTTCGACATCTACCCGGCCGTCCATGACCGGGCCGAAGTGGCCGGCAAGCTGGAATTCGTCGCGCGCGGCGTGGACCGCCTGCGCGAATGGAGCAAGGGGCGGCGGGTGGTCTGGAATTGCATCGAGTGCACCCGCATCTCCAACGTCCGCACGAAGCCGACCCCGGCCCAGGTGCGCAGCGAGGTCTGGATGTCGCTCATCCACGGATCCCAGGGGCTGATCTACTTCGTGCACCAGTTCAAGCCCGCGTTCATCGAGGCGGGTCTGCTGGCGGATGCGGAGATGGCGAAGGCCGTCGGGGAGATCAACCGCCAGGTCCGTGAGCTGGCTCCCGTCTTGAACGCACCCACCGTCACCGGCACCGTCACCGTGGCGTCATCCGACGCCGCCGTGCCGATCGATGTGCGGGTGAAGCATCATGCGCAGGCGACCTATGTCTTCGCCGTAGCGATGCGCGGCCGGCCGGCCAAGGGCACCTTCGCTTGCAGGGAGACCATGGCGAAGACCGTCGAGGTTTTGGGCGAGAACCGCTCGCTGACGCTTGCCGACGGCGTGTTCACCGATGAGTTCCCGCCGTACGGCGTTCACCTGTACCGACTGAGGTGACAGGCTGAAGTGCCTCCGAATCCGCTTGCCCGAGCCGGCTATCCTGCTCATGATGAGAAGGGCCGACGGGAGGTTGATCTGCAGGGACTGACCTGGGCCGTCGGACTAAGGAGTCAGCAGGGCATGGCAGGAGATGGATGGGGGAGTGCCGAGACCGCCGAGGACGGGCATTACCGTCACGACCTCGCTGCCCCTGTTCATTCTTCCCGCGGTGACCTGCAGTTTCTCACGCACGAAGCCGAAGGGAGTGCGACACGATGAGGGCGAGAACACGAACCGCATGGTTGATGCTCGGGTTGATGACGTCGGCTGCCGGCATGCCGAACGCACGCGCGCAGGGCAGTCTGACGCCGCCGGGGGCGCCGGCGGCCACGATGAGAACGCTGGAGCAGATGGAGCCGCGCACGCCGATCGGCAGCGCCCCGTTCACCATCTCGCAGCCGGGGTCGTACTACCTCACCGCCAACCTGACCAGCACCGGCCACGGCGTGATTGTCGCCGCCAGCGGGGTCACGCTGGACCTGATGGGGTTCACCCTCGCCGGCGACCGGAGTGGCGATGATTACGGCGTGCTGCTGGACGGCACAACCAATGCCCCCATCCGCGACGTGATCGTGCGCAACGGCGCGATCAAGGCTTTCGGCTACGGGGTCAACGCGAAGTACAGCTTCAACGCCAGATTCGAGCGCCTGACCGCGAGCAGCAACGCGCAGTACGGCGTTTTCCTCCACGGGAACCGAGGGCAATGCGACGGCAATGCCATTGTCGACTGTGACATCGGCGCGAACCGCCTCAGCGCCGTTATTTTCGCCGGGAGCTTTGGCCAATGCAACAACAACACCCTCGCCCACTGCACGATCAACGGCAATGGCGGAGCGGGCCTCTATCTCGACTCGTTCTCCGGCCGGTGCATGAACAACCGCATTGTCGACTGCGCGATCGGCGGCAACGGCGAATTCGGCGTCTGTTTCTGGAGCGATAACGGCCAGTGCGACGGCAACGCGATCGCCCGTTGCGCCATCAGCGGCAACACGACGAACGGCGTCTACTTCAACGGCACCTTCGGCAGGTGCGAGGGCAATATGCTGGCCGACTGCGCGATCAGCGGCAACGGCGCCTACGGCATCCACCTCTTTGGCGTGAACGGCCGGTGCGACGGCAACAGCATCGCCCGCTGCACCATCAACGGCAACGGGAACTTCGGCGTCGCCCTCGACGGCCGTTCCGGCCAGTGCGATGGGAACACCCTCGTTAATTGCACGATCCAAGGGAACGCGGCTCGCGGGATCTACCTGTACGCCGCCGACGGCAACCGGGTGGAGGCGAACCATGTTTCCGGTCAAACGGGGACCGCGACCTATGGAATCCACTGCACCAACACGGCGCAGAACCTGATCCTGCGCAACACGTGCGTGGGGCAGACGAACAACTTCGTCATGAGCGCCAGTGACACGTACGGTCCGATCGTCACGAGCGCCGGTTCGCTGGCCACCAACGGCGCCCCCGCCCATCCCTGGGCCAATTTCTCGCGCTGAGGGACGCAACCGGAAAGACCCTGCCATGAAGACGAAAGCACGAACCGGGTGGGTAGCCCTGAGCTGCGCGGCCTGGGCCGCAACCGTATCGAGCGCGTGGGCACAGGGCAGCTTGACGCCGCCGGGGGCGCCGGCGCCCACGATGAGAACGCTGGAACAAGTGCAACCGCGCACTCCGATCACCAACGTGCCCTACACCATCACGCAGCCGGGGTCGTACTACCTCACCGCCAACCTGACCAGCGATACTCGCGGCGTCCGCATTGGCGCCAGCGGTGTCACGCTGGACCTCATGGGCTTTACCCTCACCGGTAATTCGTCCGAGTGGGACGGGGTGTATGTCGACGGCACAACGGACAATCTCATCCGGGACGTGGTCGTGCGCAATGGCATTCTGCGCGGTTTTCGTGCGGGCGTTCTTGCCTTCAGTACCCAGAACTGCCGGTTCGAACAGCTTGTGCTCACCGGCAACCATGGCTTCGGCTTCTATGCCAACGGGAAGCCGTTCGACGGCAACATCATTGCCGGTTGCACGATCAGCGACAACGGCCGAGGCGGCATCTACTTCCTCAATCCCCCCGGAAGCCGGTGCAACGGCAACATCATCACCGATTGCACGGTCAGCAGCAACAGGTTCTATGGCGTTCATTTCCTCCACGGCCAATGTAACGGCAACACCATCACCGATTGCGCGATCGGCGGCAGTCGCCACGGGGTCGTTCTCGAGGGCGACGACGGGCCGTGTGACGGCAATACGATCGCCAACTGCGTAATCGGCGGCTGTCGCAGTGACGGCGTCGTTTTCCTCGGCGGCACGAACGGCCAGTGCAACGGCAATACCATCGCCGATTGCACGATCAGCGGCAACGACGGCCGCGGGATCTATCTGCAGGGCGTGGGAGGCCCGGTCAACGGCAATACCATCACCCGCTGCGCGATCAGCAGCAACGGAAACTACGCCGTTGCTCTCGACGGCGTCTCCGGCCAGTGCGACGGCAACACCATCGTCGATTGCACCCTCCGAGGGAATGTAAGCGGGGGAGGGTATCTCGCGTCCGCCCATGGCAATCGGATGGAGGGCAACCATATCTCCGGCCAGACCGGAAGCACCACGTATGGCATCCATTGCAGCTCCACGGCGGGGAATCTGATTCTGTGCAACACGTGCGTCGGACAGGCCACCAATTTCCTTATGAGCGCCAAGGACACGTACGGGCCGATCGTTACCAACTCGGGCGCGCTGGCGACCGGCGGCGCGTCCGCCCATCCCTGGGCCAACTTCTCGCGTTAGCCTTGTTTCTTCAGTTGCCCGGTGTCTTCCATCCACTTCACCCTGAGGTCCCGCGGCAACTCCCTCCGCCAGGCCAGCAGGTGGGAAACCTTGTCGTTCTGTTTCCGCGCGAGAAACTCTCTCATGGACGGCACGGGGCACTTGCTGTGCGCCGCCGCCCACCGGCTGATCTCGTCGTCGCACCCCCGGCTCAGGATCGCGGCAATGATCTCCGCCCCGATCTTCCTGTGTTTCAGCGCGACGAAGGAGGCCGGGTCACTCTCGAAGTTCACGCCGATGACGTGCCGCAGGGTTTCTTCGGTTATCGCGTCGCGTTTGAGGGCTTCGATCACGGACTGTCGTGTCCGGTCGCCCCGCGCGGCCTTGTTGATCAGTTCCGCCGGGCAGTTTGGCGAGGCGACCAGCATGGTCTTCAGGTCGTCATCCTCGCAGTCCTGGTCCGCCTCGAGGATGACCCCGACCGGGATATTGGCGCTCTTCAACGCCTCCCGCGTCGCCACGTCGGCCACCTTCCTTCTCACCACCTCGGCCAGGACATAGGGCGGGCAGCGCGGATTGCGCAGGGCGGCCAGCATCCGGTTGTTCGCCTCGCCCTTCTCCAGACCCTTCTTCACCTCGGCCTCGACGAGGTCCTCGGGGCAGAACGGGTTCTGCAGCGCGGCCACCGCAACGGTGTCATCCCGGTTGTAGGATACGATCCTCCTCAACACCTCCGGCTCTCTCGTCGATTTTGCGGTGTTCTCGTCGTAGAAGGCATCCGCAACGGGCTCCTCCCTTTTCTTCTTCCTGCGCCACCAGAGGAGGGATCTCTCCCCGGACAGCCTCGCATCCGTCGCCTGAGAAACGTCGTCTGCCATTCGCGCATCATTCCCCTCTTCACCCTGGATGACTGAATCTACGGCCATTCGCCCGGAAGGGCAAGCGATGGCGCGCATGCGAGCGGGTGTCCGTGCGCTCGCGGGCAGCCGGCAGGCGGGTCCCGCCGCGGACGCCACGGTCCGCGGCGGCGCCTACTCCTCCCGCACCCGGTAGAAGCGGCGGGGACGGTCTTCGATCGGGATGGACAGGTTGACCGGGGCGTTGGTGCACTGCACCTGCGCGATGAACACCCAGGTGCTGCCGCCCATCTCGTCGAGGGCCTCCAGACGGTAGCTGCGCCCCGGCCGCGCCGCCCACTCCAGGGCCACCGTCCCGTTGGTGGTCGGTCCGACCCTCGTGAAGACGAATCCGGTCGCCGGCACGATGACGCGGAAGGTCCGCTCGGCCGACAGGACCGGCGCGCCGTCGTCAGCCACCCGCACCGTGATCGCATTGGTCGTTCCCGCCGACTCCGCGGGGGGCGTCCACGCGAAGACGCCGGATCCCGCGTCCACCGTCGCCCCCGCCGGCGCCCCCGCCGGCAGGCTGAACGTGAGCGCGTTGGCCGGGAGGTCGGGATCGGTCGCCCGGTTGGTGAGCGCCAGTCCCATGCCGGCCCACACCACCTGGTCCGCCAGGGCGTCGAGATGGGGCGCCCTGTTCAGCTCGGCCACCTGCACGTTGAACGTGATGGAGTCGACCATCGAGGGCACGCCGGGTTCGTACGCCGTCACGGTCACCGGATACATCCCGGGTCCGTCTTCTTCTCCCAGGGTCCACTGGAACAATCCGCTGTCGGCGTCGATCGTCGCGCCGGGCGGGGCCGCGTCGAGGCGGTACTTGACCACGTCGGCGGGGATGTCCGGATCGATCGCGACGAGGGTGAACACCAGGTTCCAGTCCTCCTCCGCCGCCACATCGCCAACCGCGAACAGCGAGGGCGGGCTGTCCACCTCCTCGACCTGCACCGTGAACGTCCGCTCATCGGTCAGCGCGGGTGTTCCCTCGTCGATGACGCGGATCGTCATCGTGAACACACCCGAGCCGTCCGTCTCGCCGGGCGTCCACGTGAACACGCCGCTGTCCGGATGCACGGCCGCCCCGGCGGGGTGCCCGCCGGCGAGGATGAAGACCAGCGACTGCCCGGCGTCCGGATCGGTGGCGGTGGCGACGAAGCTCAGGGGTTCCTGTTCCCGGACGGTTCGATCGGTCAGGTTTCCCATCGTTGGAGCCCGATTCGGCGCCGTCACGTTCGACGAGCCGGGCGTAGGCACGCTGAACAGGGCGAACGGCGCCGCGCTGTCGTCCGGATACCGTCCCTCGCTGACATTCTCCGTCTGATTGCCGAACACCAGGCCGTCGACGAGGCGGCCGTCGGGGTCGAAGATCCCGAGGTCCTCCCCGCCGTCTTTGAGCCCGAAGTCGGCATGGATCTGCCCCTCCATCTCGCCGTTCTGGCCGGTCTCGCCGTCCGCCCAGACGAGGAGGAAGTCCCCCGCCCCGAGGAGGGTCCCGGCGGGGACCGTGTACCGGTTGGTCACCGACAGGTCGTCGGTGATCGTGTAGCCCGTGAGATCGACGTCCGACGGGCCCGCGTTGTGGATCTCGAACCAGTCGTCGAAATCCCCGTCGGCGGGATCGGCGATGATGGAGTTGTTGGCCATCCACTCGTTGATGTAGAGCTCCACCGCGGGCGCATCGATCCGGTTCGTGGAGCCGGGCGTCGCGTAGTAGAACCGCCGCCGGTTGGCCGGCGCGCCGTCGGGGTAGGCCCCGTACGACCGGTCGGCCGCAAGGACGGCGTAGTTGAGATAGTCCACCACCACCCTCCGCCCTCCGTTTGTGGTACTCAACACCACCGATCCGGCGTTCGTCGGCGAGAGCGCGAAGGAGGTGTGCCACTCGTTCGAGATGGTCCGGGCGGGTTGGCCGTCGAGCCACACGACGACGAACTGCCCCGGCTGAATCGCGGCGCCCGGCGGGAACGCCCACGCGGTCAGGTTCGTGTAGGTGTCGGACAGGTTCCATCCCGCCAGGCTGACCGCGCTCGCGCCCCCGTTGTACATCTCCAGCCACGCGTGGCGCTGGCCGAACCGGTCGGTGGGACCGCTGGCGTTGGCGGGCTGGACCTCGTTGAGCCAGACCGGAGGCAGCCCGGTCAGGGTCTCGGAGGCGATGTTCGAGTAGCCGGGCGTGTACCAGAAGGTCACGGGGTTGGTGATGGTCAGCTCGAGCCCGAAGGCCATGTCCGTGAACGTACTCGCGTACTGGTGCACCTCCGCCGCCAGCACGTTCGTGCCCTGGACGAGGTGGGAGGCGGAGACCTCGAAGGGGCCCTCCACGGTCGCGTCCGACACGGACTGCGTCGCCAGCGTGGTGTACCAGACCATGCCGCCGGCCATCCGCAGGCGCCGGACATCCTGCCCGTTGAGGTAGATGACCGCGCCGTCGTCGATGACCGTGCGCATGCCGATGTCCGCCGCCGAGGGATCGTAGGGGTACGCGAACGTCGTCCGGAAGTAATACGACGTCGGCCCGAGGCGCAGCTGGGTGGTCTTCGGCCAGGGCAGGCTGCCGCTCTCCCGGTACAGCAGCGCGCCTCCCGTCCGCCACGAGGCGTCGGAGAAGTTCGTGGCCATCCACGCCGCGCCGGCATAGCCGTTCGTGTAGAACCGCCACGTGCTGGTCGGCACGACGGGCATATCGACCTTCACCGCGATGCCGGTGGCGCCCCAGTTGGCCACCCGGTTGTTGTCGAGCGCCGGGTTCAGGAGCTGGAGCGACGCCCCGAACCCGTCCGCCAGCGACGGCCAGGGCGTGTCGTCGTCGTAGGTGACCTCGTCGATGACCTCGTCCGCGTCGGGCGGGACGCCCGGCCGCACCAACCGCAGGGTTTCGCCGGACTTCTGCAGCCGGCCGTCGTAGACGCCCGCGATCGCGGCATTCGTGCCATAGACCGAGCGGAACGCGTCGAAGTCCTCGACGACGGTGAGGTAACCGTCGGCCGGCATGATCGTGCCCGTCGGGAAGATGAAATCAACGCCGTCCAGTCGCCACCCGCCGAGGTCGAAGGCGGTGGTGGGCGACACGTTCCGGATCTCCACGTACGCCGCATCCGCCACCAGCGGGTTGTACATGATCTCGTGGATGACCAGGCTGCCGGCCGCCGCGTCGGCGACGCCCGTGAACCTAACCGTGACCGTGTCCGCGGCCTCCGGCAGGGGAACGCCGTCCTCGTTCACGCCCTGGAGGCTGATCGCGTTCGTCGGCGAGGAGAGCACGTACTGGAGCGTCCAGTTGGTCACGCTGGTCCACGTGACCGGCCGCTCGACGCCGTTGACCAGGAAGCCCTCCACGCCCACCGGGGCGGACCCGCTGAGGGTCACCACGTTGACGTTCGTCGTGAAGTCCGCGCCGCCCCCCGTCGTGATGGCGAACGGGACGGTCAGCCTGGACAGCTCCCCCACCATGTACGCCCGCCGTTGGGTGATCCACGAGAGCACCGTCGTCCAGTGCTGTCCCGGCGTGATCCCCTCGGCGACGATGGCGTTGTACTTGTTCATCATGAGCGTGCTCAGGGCGGGCGAGGCCATGAGGTCGGCCAGATGCTGCATGGCGCGCCACCATTGCCGGGCCAGGGGCGGCTGCGTGCGGTACGTCACCAGCGCGGGGTCGTCCTTGGTCGGCACTTCGCGGTACTCGGGCGCCACCGGGTAGTTGGACGGCTCGGAACCGCTCCCCATGATCATGTCGATGTCCCACGGAATCATCGTCCACCGCCCCCCCGGCGGCCGGTACAGGTACGCGTTCTTGCCGCGCCACATCCCGTAGGAGTCCCAGTTGCCCACCATGCGATTGATGACCTGGGCCTTGGTCCAGTCGGACTCGCGGATGAGATCGTCCATCCGGGTGACCAGCGGCTCGGGGCCGGGCAGATTGATCGTCTCCACCAGCTCGAGCAGATCGTCGAAGTCGCTCGCCGCCCCCTGCGGCGCCGCGCGCCTGCGGAACATCCAGCGGTAGCGCGCCAGCTTGTACGCGCCGCCGGTCGTCGTGTACTTCAGCAGCCGCGCCGTCTGGATCTCTTCGCTGAAGGAATCGAGGCCGTCGCCGGAGTCGTAGATCTCGATCCAGTCGTCGACCTTGTAGAAATCGCCGTCCGTATCGTTGGGATAGAACTCCGCGATCACGTCCGAGTTCGGCTGCTGCACGTCCTCGTACAGCCCCGCCCGCCGCATCCCGTCCACGTACACCTTCGCGTGCCGCCGGTGGAGGTACGGGGCGCCCAGCTTCCGCAGCATCCAGAAGGCCACCTGCTCCCGGATCAGGCTGGTGTCGGTCCCGATGTCGCTGTCTTGGACATTGCCCGGCGTGATGAGCAGGAAATCCTCCTGCCCCAGCAGGCGGTCATCGGTGGGGAGGGTGACCTCATAGTCGCAGACCTGGGTCGGCGCCATCGGCCCCTCGTAGACGCCGGTATGGAAGACGCTGCCGCTGTAGTGCGTGCGCCCGTTGTACACGGCGCGGGTGTCGTTGTAGATCAGGGTCATGTCGAGGGGCTGATTGCTGTTCTTCTCGCGGGTCCGCCAGCGGGCCTCGGTGGCGCCGTTGATGAGGATGCGGTAGGTGCAGAATCCGCCGGTGTGCGCGGGGCCGCCGAACCACGCGAGGCACTCCCGCGGGGGGGCGTCGGCGGGGAAGCGCGTCGTCGCCGGTGCGCCCGCTGCGTCGGTCGCCTCGACGACGAATCCCACGAGGCCCGGGGAGGCGGGGGCCGCGACCCGCGCGCTGTAGAAGCCCGCCCCGCAGTTCGACATCGTCACGGCGGTGTAACTGGCGAGGGTCGGCCAGGCGGTGGAGGTGTCGGCGCCATACCGGTAGAGCAGCCGCACCTGGGAGAGCCCGTCGGGATCGTGTACCTGGGCCGACACCGTCATCGCCTGTCCCACCGCCGGCAGGATCGGCGCGTGGCGGACGTTGTAGATGGCCGGACCGGCATTGGCCACCCGCCGGCTGTTGTTCGTTCCGGGCGTGCCGAGATCGCGGGTGGTCAGGATGTAGCCCGGGGCCTCCAGCCAGTTTCCCTTGAGGCGCAACAGGATCTCCGGGCTGCCTTTCAGCCACCGCACCTTCGCCCGCAGGGTGGCGATCGAGTTCTCGGCGGGCGTGGCCCCCAGCGCGCAATACACCCGGTCCGCCGCCAGGTTTCCCCGACCGTCAGCCCGGATCTGGAGACATCTCCCGCCCGAGAACCCTTCGGTGGCGCACCACCCTGTCTTTTCATGCGTGCCCTGTGCGTACCACCCCGCGATGCCGCCGTCAAAGGTCGGGTTCGCGACGAGATTCGTGCCGGCCGCGCCGATGACCTCCACGTTGTCCACCAGGCATTCCCCCTCGCCCTGCAGGAACATCTGGAACCGCGTGGCGCTCGGCCGGCCCAAGTCAAGGACGCCCGTGCACTCGATGTTGGTCCAGGCGCTCTTGGACGCCTCGTCGCTGTCCGCCCAGCTCGAGGCCAGCCGCCCGTCCGCCCGCGGATCGATGCGTTCGAGGCTGCTGCCGCCGCCGTCCGCCCAGCGGCCCCACCGGCCGCCGTCGCGGTAGTCGACCTCGTCGACGACGATCTGCACCTTGTTCGTCTCGACCCTTCCCAGGGCGTTGGTCTGGACCAGCTCGTCCGGGAAGCTCAGCGCGATGCGTTCGCCCCGGTCCGACAGGCTGCCGTCGTAGTCGCCGAGCACCCGGCCCTCCGCCAGACCGGGATGGCCGGCGAGAAGGCGCGCGCGGTCGCGCGCCACGACCAGGTAGCCGCCGGGCTGGATCACGGCGTTCGAGGGAAACGTGTACTCGATGCCATCCTCCAGCCGCCACCGGGTCAGGTCCACCGCAACCGCGCCGCGGTTGTACAGCTCCACGTACTCGTCGCCCTCCTCCTCCGTGACCGGGTGGTACATGAGCTCGTTGATCACCACGTCCGCGACGCGGCGGGCGCCGTTGGCCGCGCCGGGCGTCTTGTCCGCCAGCCGGCTCCACTCCGGCGAGCCGTCGGGCGAGCGCCCCGTCGACACGCCGTTCTCCTGGGCGTCCCAGCGGAGCGCATCCACCACCCGCCCGCCGCCCGGCTCGCGCAGGTAGATCGTCTCGCCCGCGGCGTTCATGTTGAATCCGAGCTGCGATCCGGTGAACGCGACATGCCCGAGCCCCGGGATCGTCGTGCCGGCGGGGATGACGAAACGGTTCGTGATCGGATCGTCGCTCAACACGCATCCGCCCAGATCCACGGAGTTCGTGCCGTAGTTGAACAGCTCGATGAAGTCGACCTCGGGCGCATCGGTGTGGGCCAGCAGCTCGTTGAACATCACCGTGCGCGAGGGATGCGCGCCCGCCGTGGGTTCCGCGGCGCCCGGGCTGCCCCCCATCGCCTCGCTCGGCCCCCAGGCGCGCGGATCGCCCTCGCCGTACGACGGCCGCGCCAGCACGAGCGAATGCCCCGCTCCGTCCGCCGCGACCGGCCACGGCGGGGGGTCGTCGTAGTTCACCTCGATCCAGACCGCCCCCATCTCGTCGCGCAGGCGCACCCTGCCGCCGTTGTTGGCCAGCCGGTTGGAGGTCCCGCCCATCACGCCCGTGAGGCCGTAGGCGTAGGCGACGTCATCCGGGTCGGGCGCCACCACGAGGTATCCGCCGGCCGCCAGGATGGTGTTGCTCGGGAAGGTGAAATCCAGCTCCCCCGACAGCCGGCACCCCGTGAGATCCTCCGCCACCGGCTGCGGATTGAACAGCTCGATGAACTCCGTGTTCCGGCCGTCGGGCCGGTCGGCCGGGTGATACATGATCTCCGAGATCACCACGCCCGTCCGTCGCGAGGAAGGTCCGGCGGCCTCCGCGCCGCCCTTCAGACGACTGATGTCCAGGGGAACCGCGACGGCCGCCGCGGCGCTCCCCAGCACCACGGTCATCCCCGCCAGCCCGCGAATTCGACGGTTCATGAGAGTAATTTAGCATTACTCGTATAGTCCGTCTCCCAAAGCGAGCGAAAAACGGCGGCCACCGGAGTCCAGGGCGGCACGTCGCTGCGGTCTGGCGACCAACGCGGCGGCGTCGGTGTTCGTGAAGCCGTACGGGCCGATCGTGGTGTGGCGGTCCAGCGAGTTTCGGCAGGACATTTCGATGGGTGTCGTGCCACTCCACCTGCGGCGCCCGTTCCTGCCGCATATCGCGAAGCCGTATCGGAAGGACCATGGGCCGGATGCCCTCGGTCTTCATGGAGCGAATGAACCGCTCGATAATCGCAATGCTCCCATATCTCCCGACGGCCCCGAGGCGCGGCCGGATGCGTCGGCGCCGGCACCAACGGCGGAATCCGCGGCAATCGAACTGCGAGCCGCGATCGGAGATGAGATGCCGCGGGGCCTGGCCGACCGCATGAATGGCCCGCCCGAGGAACGCCCGCACCTGTTCGGACCTGGGCGACCGAAGGAAGACAGCGAACCCGACGGCGCATCGCACGACCCTTGCCACGACGCCCGTCGCAACGGAGAACCCGAACGAGAAACATCATACGCATCTGCGTGTCATCTTCCGGCGGAACAATCCATCCGCATCGCATCAGCGGGTCGCCGCATACGCATTCCAGCGCAGGAACGACGAGGGACGGGCACGAAGAGTGCGCAGAAGCGTGCATAATACCCGAAGAGGCACTATAGTCCGCCGATTCGCGGAGAACGGTGAACATGACTGAGCTGTCGAAGACCTACGACCCGAAACAGGTGGAGGAGAAATGGTACGCGCGGTGGGAGCGCGAGGGCGCCTTCCATTCCGACGCGTCGCGGGGAGGCGCGCCGTACTGCATCGTCATCCCGCCGCCGAACGTCACCGGCATCCTCCACATGGGCCACGCCCTGAACAACACGATCCAGGACGTGCTGGTCCGCTGGCGCCGGATGCAGGGCCGCAATGCCGTCTGGGTGCCCGGCACGGACCACGCCGGCATCGCCACGCAGAACGTCGTCGAGCGCGAGCTCCGGAAGAAGGGCCAGCGCCGGCAGGACCTCGGGCGCGACCGGTTCCTGGAGGAGGTCTGGAGCTGGCGCCGCGAGAAGGGCGGAACGATCATCAACCAGCTCAAGAAGCTGGGGGCGTCGTGCGACTGGGCGCGCGAGCGGTTCACGATGGACGAGGGCCTCAGCCGCGCCGTGGAGGAGGTGTTTATCCGGCTCTACCGGAAGGGCCTGATCTACCGCGGGCAGTACATCGTCAACTGGTGCCCCCGCTGCGCCACGGCCCTCTCCGACGAGGAGAGCGAGCACAAGGACAAGACGGGCCATCTGTACTACATCCGCTATCCGGTGAAGGGCGGCGCGCCGGGCGACCACATCGTCGTGGCCACCACGCGGCCGGAGACCATGCTCGGCGACGTGGCGGTGGCGATGAACCCGAAGGACGACCGGTACGCGCACCTCCGTGGCCGCACGCTCGTCCTTCCGCTCCTCCACCGCGAACTGGCGGTGATCGAAGACGACTACGTCGACCCGAAGTTCGGGACGGGCCTGGTGAAGGTGACACCCGCCCACGATCCCAACGACTTCCTCATGGGACAGCGGCACGGGCTCACCCCGATCGACGTGATGGACGACCACGGCGCCATGAACGAGCGCGCCGGGCCGTACGCCGGCCTCGACCGCTTCGAATGCCGCAAGCGCGTCCTTGCTGATCTGGAGCAGCAGGGTCTGATCGAGAGGATCGAGGATCACCCGCATGCCGTGGGCCACTGCTACCGCTGCGCCACCGTGGTCGAGCCGCGCCTGTCGCCGCAGTGGTTCGTGCGCATGAAGCCGCTCGCCGAACCGGGCATCCGCGCCCTGCGCGAGGGCCGGCTGCGGTTCGTGCCGGAGCGGTGGAACAAGACGTACCTGGAATGGATGGAGAACATCCGCGACTGGTGCATCTCGCGCCAGATCTGGTGGGGCCACCGCATCCCGGTGTTCTACTGCGACGCCTGCGGCCACGAATGGGCCGCGCGCGGACGGCCCGCGGCGTGTCCGAACTGCGGTTCGGCGGAGCCGCGGCAGGATCCCGACGTGCTGGACACGTGGTTCTCGTCGTGGCTGTGGCCGTTCAGCGTCTTCGGATGGCCGGAGCCGAACGCGGACCTGGCCTTCTACTACCCGACCTCCACGCTCGTGACGGCGTCGGAGATCCTGTTCTTCTGGGTCGCGCGGATGGTGATGGCCGGTTTCGAGTTCATGGGCGATCTGCCGTTCTCCGAGGTGTACATCCACGGCACGGTGCGCGACGACCAGGGCCGCAAGATGTCGAAGAGCCTGGGCAACTCGATCGATCCGCTCGCGATCATCGGCAAGTACAGCGCCGACGCCCTGCGCTCCAGCCTGATGATGCTCACCGCGACCGGGCAGGACGTCTTCATCTCGGACGAGAAGTTCGAGCTCGGCCGGAACTTCGCCACCAAGATCTGGAACGCCGCCCGGTTCATGCAGATGCACGCCGCCGAGCCGCCGGCCGGGTACGGCGATCTCGCCGGCCTCGATCCCGCGCGGCTTTCGTCCGACGACCGGCACATCCTGGCGAAGCTGCAGGAAGCGATCGCGGCGGCGACGGAGAACCTCGAGCGCTTCCGCTTCAACGACTACGCGCTCGGCCTCCACGAATTCGTGTGGCACCAGTTCTGCGACTGGTACGTCGAGTACTCGAAGGACGTGCTCTACGGCGCCGACGCCGCGCGCAGGGAGCAGGTGCTGCGGATCATGCACCACGTGTTCTCCGGCGCCCTGCGCCTCCTGCATCCCGTGATGCCGTTCGTCACCGAGGAACTCTGGCACGGCATGGGCTACGCCGACGGGGGCAGCATCCAGCGCGCGCCGTGGCCCGCCGTGGCCGAGGAGACCGCGCGGGCGCGCTGGGGTCTCGACCCGGCCGGGGTCGCGTACGTGGATGACAAGCACGACCTCATCCGCGTCGCGCGCACGCTGCGGGCGGACTACGACCTGACGCCGAAACAGACGGCGGATTTCACGATCCGGCCGTCGTCGCCCGACGCCGCCGCGCGCCTGGAGGCGGATCGCGCGATGATCGCCTCGGCCATCCGGGCGGGACGGCTGGACATCGACCCGGCCTTCGAACCGCCCAAGGCCACCCCCAGCGCCGTCAGCCGGCTCGGCACGGTGTGCATGTCCATCGCCGGCCTGGTCGACGCGGACGCGGAGATCAAGAAGCTCAACCTGCAGTTGGAGAAGCTCGACGCCGACATCGAGCGCGTGAACGCGAAGCTCGCCAATCCCGCCTTCACCGGCAAGGCCCCGCGCGCGATCGTGGCCCAACAGGAGCGGCGGCGCGACGAGCTCGACGAACAGCGGACGAAGGTGAAGGGCCTCATCGCCTCGATGGGGGGCTGACAAAGAATGGTGGATTTGGGATTGCGGACGGCGGATCGAAGAGGGAAGATCGGCCGGACGTTGGATAGGCGGGGGTCACGTTGTTGGATAGGGTGAGGCGGGCAGATGAAGCGCGGTGAATGGTCGTATCTTCTTTTCCTGTCGGGTCTCTCCTGTCTGCTGCTTTCCGGTTGCGGCCGACGATTCTGGAATCCGTCGCCCGACCAGATGGCGGAGGCGGAGAGAATCGCGAAGCATTACGTCCTGCGCGAGGTCAGCGATCAGGCCGGCACCCCCTTCGCAACGGCGGTGAAGCTGGGCTCCGACGGGCTGCCGTCGGAGTACCCCGTCGCCTTCACGATCCAGCAGACGCCCTACGCCCGCTACCGCACCAAGTTCTGGGGCGCCCGGCGGAAGGGCGCGCGCATCGTGAACGTCCAGTACTTCGATCCGACCGCGATCCCGCACTGGGACTCGGGTCCGGATGTCTCGGGGGAGTACCCGGCCTTCTTCGAGATTGCCGTCGACATCGACCAGAGAACCGCCACCCGGAACCCGATGCCCAAATGAAGATGATCAGCCTTCCCGAAATCGCCCCCACGTCGGTCTCCCACGATCCCGACATCTGCAAGTGCATCATGATCGGACCGGACGAGGTCCGCGGCCTGACCCAGTTCGCCTGTGCCGTGATTCGTCCGGGGCAGGCCACGCAACCCCATTCCCACAGGGACATGGTCGAGGTCTTCTTCGTCGCGGACGGGAGCGGCCGCCTCGAGGTCAACGGCGAGGCCCACCCCCTGAAGCCCGGCGACTGTCTGCGGATCGATCCCGGCGAAACGCACTGTCTCGCGGCCGAAGCCGGCGATCGACTGGAGATCATCTACTTCGGCATCGCAGCCGTCGCCGACGCCTCCGAACCGCCCATGCCCCGGGTCGGGATGCGGCCGAATTCCAGGGGATTTGCGGGCGAACAGCCGCCCGCGCGCCCGCACGATTCGCCCGTCCCGGTGGCCGTGTAGCGCCTCCCCGAGCGTTAGGCACGTTTCGGCGTAGTGTCTCCCTGCCCGTCGCTGGCCGTTCCCATACTGGAATACGTGCTCTGCAGCCCGCCGATGCCGTGCGGATGGGACCGCGAGGCAGCAACCTCAAGCTTCAGAACACACACTTCCAATCAGTCACCGCACCGGCACCTCCGTTTCCGCGATGTTCCAGCCGTGGAGGGTGAGCCTGGCGTCGCCGGGCGACACGGCGCCCGCGGGGCAGTCGATCTCGATCGCGCGTTCCTCGCCGGGCAGCAGGCTGAAGTAGTTGTCGCTGTAGTAGGCCGGCAGCACGCGCACCCCGGTGCGGCCGTCGCGCACGACGATCCGCGCCAGCAGCGCAACGCCCGGTCCGGCGTTGCGGACGGTTGCCCGGACGCGCGTCCCGCCCTCGGACGCCGACGCGGCCGCCCGCCCCTCCACCTTCGCCGCGGGCAGACCGGCGAGCGCGCGCCAGTCGGAGGGCTTCGCGCCGATCCAGTAGAAGTTGTCGCTGATCGCCTCCCCTCCCGCGCCGCGCCACGCGAGCCGCAGGAACTGGAGCTGGCCCTCCGGCGGAGCCGGGAGGTCCATCGCCTTCGCCCACGTCACCGGCCCGACCTCCGCGTCCGCCGTCCGCCGCCCGACCTCGCGGCCGGAGACCTCGCAGATCACGGCCTCCGCCTTCGCGCCGCGGATGGCCGCCGCCGTATGGTTGGCGACCTCCACCGCGCGCGTGGCGCCGTTGTACTGGATGTGCCGCGGTTCGCAGGCCTTCCGGATGCCGTAGAACGCGCCGTGGGTGTCGTAGTTCCACGCGTACATCTGCCAGACGGTGCTCGGCCAGGAAGGGTGGCTCATCCACATCAGGAGCCCCGTGCACGGCTTCATCAGGCCGCTGTTGGCGCCCTCGAACATCGCGCGGTGCGTGGTGTAGTTCAGCAGCTGGGCCTTCCGGTCGAAGTCGTCGAGGTCCGCCGGCGCGCCGAGTCGGTTGGTGATCGCCTCCATGAACGGCGCGACGCCGATGCCGCCCTGCGAATGCCAGTCGTGGTAGGCCCAGACGTCGGACGGCGGCCACAGGTCGGCCGGGGCGATGAATTTCTTCAGCGTCTCCGCCTCCGGCACCGACGGAACGCCTAGCTCGGTGGTGAACCCGCGCGAGTGTTTCGTGAAGTACTCCTCTTCCGGACAGAACCGCCACGGCCCGCTCGGCAGCAGATTGACCTGCCGTGAGTTGGGCTGGTAGTGCCGCGTGCCGTCGAGCTCGCGGACGAGCTGGTCGAGGCCGCGGTTGCAGATCTCCGGCGGAACGCCCTCGTTGCGGCCGGACCAGAGCGCGATGCTCGGATGGTGGCGGAAGCGCATGACCGCGTCGCGCGCGTTGGCGAGCAGGAGCGGCTCGTCCTTCGGATCGAGGTTCCAGCCCTCCGTCGTCAGCCAGAACTCGTTCCAGACCAGGATGCCGTACTCGTCGCACAGGTCGTACAGCGCTTCGCTCGTCGACTGCCCGCACCAGTTGCGCAGCATGTTGACGTTCGCCTCGCGGTGCAGCCGCACGTACGGCTCCAGTCGCGCCCGCGAGCAGTCCTTGAGCAGGTCGTCCATGCCCCAGTTGCCGCCGCGGCAGTGCACGCGCACGCCGTTGACCCTGAGCGCGAGGAACGGCGCGGGATCGAGGTTGTCCACCGCGGCGAGCGCCGGGCTCGCCTCCTGCCCGGCGCGCAGGGTGTGCAGCCAGATGTCCTTCTCGCCCTTGACCATCGCGACCCGCTCGCGGTCGATCGGGTCGATGCCGCCCGTCCGCCACCAGTCGGTCGGCCGGTATTCCCGGCGCAGCGGCGCCCCCCCGCCGGCGTGCAGCGAGAGCTCGTAGGAGAACTCCCGGATGCCAAACCGCAGCCGCCGCTCGTCGCCGGCCGCGCCGCCCTCCGGCTCGAAGGCGAGCCGCAGGTGGTAGAGATCCGGCCGCCCCAGCCCGTTCGGCCACCACAGACGCGGATTCCTCACCGCCAGCGCCGCGCACTCCGGCGGCGCGCAGGCGGCCACGCGCGACTCCCCCGGCCGCAGCGCGACGGCCTTGCGGAACTCGCCGCCCTCGAACCGCCCGATCAGCGTGCCGGCGACCGCGTTCGAGGACGTGTTGCGGAGTTCGGCGTGGACCACGACGTCCGCGCGCGACGTGTCCGGCAGCGGGAGGTCGGTCACGACGTGCACGTCCTCGATGCGCACGGGGCCGGACACCTGCAGCGCCACGTCCTGCCAGAGGCCGGCGCAGCGGTCGCGGACGCCGGGGATCCAGTCCCAGCCCTCCGTGCAGAAGAACGTCGGCCCGTCGAGACACATCCGCCCGCCGTTCGGACCCGCGCCGGCCGCGATCGACTGCTCGTGCGGGATGCCCGGGTTCGGCGGCGGCGAGATCCGCACGGCCAGGGCGTTGCGCCCCCCGGCAGCGAGCCGACCGCCCACGTCGAACCGCCCCCTCGTAAACGCGCCGATCACGTCGCCGAGCTTCGCGCCGTTCAGCCACGCCTCGGCGCGGTAGTTGACCCCGTTGAACTGCAGCGTCACCGCCCCGCCCGCCGTGACCTTCGGCGTGTCGAACTCGACGCGGTACCAGTAGTCCTGCCGGCAGAGCGAGTCGGGGATGCGCAGGTGGTTGAGGCCGAAGTACGGGTCGGGATACACGCCCGCCCGCACCAGGGTCGCCAGGACCGTGCCGGGCACGACCGCGTCGCGCCAGCCGGCGGTGTCGACGCCCGGCTTCGACAGCGCCGCGCCGTCGGCCGCGCCCTTCAGCCTCGGCGCCTCGATCAGCTTCCAGCCCTGCGCGAGGATGACCTCGCCGGGCGGCGGCGCCGCCGCGCCGCCGCCCGGACGCGGGAGCAGGCGACCCCCCTCCAGCCTCGTCACTTCGGGCGCGCGCGACTTCGGCAGCGTGGCCGCGTCCTGCGGCGCGTCGAGTCCCCTGTTCTTCGCCGCCATGTCCGGCCAGCCCGCCGGCGCGGCCGGCTTGCCCGTGGCGGGCGCGTCGGCCGACGCCCATCCGTCGAGGATCACCGACATCTCGTAGAGCGAGAATCCGTACTGCGTCGCCCGCTTGACGCCGACCATGCGGAGGTAGCGGGCCTCGACCGGGGCGAACCGCCTGATCTCCCGTCCGCCCTGGCCGTCGCGCACCCAGAGCACGTCCTTCCACGACTCGCGGTCGTCCGACACCTGGAACTTGTAGACCGTCGCGTACGCCGCCTCCCAGTCGATCTGCGCGCCCGCGATCTTCCGCCGCTGCCCGAGGTCGAGCGCCAGCCACTCCGCGTCCTTGCGCGCCGACGCCCAGCGGGTCTCGGGATCGCGATCGATGGCCTTGTCGGGCGTGCGCGCCGGCGTCTCGTTGCTGGAGGAGAGGGCCTCCTTCACGATGCGCGGGCCGGCGACGGTGACGAAGTGGTCGGCCTTCGCCGTCCGGCCGTCGGGCGTCGCGACGGTCAGCGTCACCGCGTGGCGGCCGGGTCCGAGCTTCAGCGACGGCTTCGCCTCGGTCGCGGCCGGCTTGCCATCGACACTCCACGCGTACTTCAGCGTCAGCCCCGGCGCGCCCGAGGCGGAACCGTCGAACGACAGCGCCACCGCGTCCTGCCCGTCCGGCACCCGGCCCTCGGCGGGCCCTTCGACGATCGCGACCGGCTGCAGTGCGCCGCCGGCCCAGATCTGCCGCCGCACGTTCCAGCCGTCGACCACCAGCCGTGTCTTCCCCGCGCCCGCGGCCTTCTCGTCGAACTCGAACGTCACCGTCTTCGACTCGCCCGGGAGGAGCGAGAAGAAGTTGTCCGTGGCGAAGGCCGGCCGCACCGGCTTGCCCGTGTCGGCATGCTGGAGGCGAAGCCACACGAGGAACGCCAGGCGGTCGGACGACGGGTTGCGCACCGTCACCGTGCGCGTGCTCCAGCCGTCCCGGCGGCCTTCCGAGACCCTGCTCTCCAGCGCGACGGCCGGCAGGCCGGCGAGCGACTCGAAGCCCTCGAACTGCGGGCCGGTCCAGGTACGCTTGGGCCGGTAGGGCTTCGTCGAGCGCCAGTAGAAGTTGTCGCCGACCGTGCGGCCTTCCGCATCGCGGAGTTCCAGCTTCAGGAAGTGCACCGGGGCCAGGCCTTCCGGCCATTGGACGCGGATCACGTCGTTGGTCACCGCGTCGGCGGCCACGTCCACGTTCGCTTCCTGGCGGAGCACCTCCTTCATGTCCGGGTTGAGCACCCGCAGGCGGACGGCGCCGCCCCGGAACGGCCGCGGGAACTCGTTCACCACCGACACGGTATCCTTGAGGAAGTCGAACTGCGGGTGCAGGGGCTCGTTCGCCTTGGCGGTGAAGTAGAGCGCGGCGGTCGGTTCGAGCGACCAGTCCCACATCCGGCCGCAGACCTGGCGCACGGGGCTGTTGTGGTACCAGAAGAGGAGGCCCGAGGCGAAGCGGTCGCCGTAGTCGAGCTTGTTGCGGCTCCAGCACTCCCAGACCGCGCGGTGGGCGAGCGCGCCGTAGGCCTGGCCGCGCATCGCGAACTCCCCGGCGTTTCGCGCCGGCCCGTATTGCTGCATGCCGCGGACGTAGTCGGTGGACATACGGTGGAAGCCGCCGCCGTCGAGGTAGTCCCAGACCTCCTTGTTCACCGGCCAGAAGTCGCGCTCGTCCATCATCTCGCGGATGGCGTCGAGGGTCGGCAGGCACGGGCAGCCGTACTCGGGGTTGAAGCCGTCGATCCGGCTGCCGCGGTCGGAGCCGGTGTTCTCGTAGTACCACATCGGGTTGATCGACCCGTACGGGCTGCCGTCGTGGATGCCGTCGGTCTCGGAGCCGGGCTGGTAGCCGCAGCCGGGATGCAGGCGCGCGACGAGGTCCTCGATCGGGACGATGCCCTTCGCGTCGCGCTCGTTGGCGGAGACGTAGTAGGCCTGCGACGGGTGGGTGCGGATGCGGCGGATGGTGTCGGCGACATTCGCGCGGTAGAGCGCGGGGTCGGCGGGTAGGTCGGTGTTGCCGGTCTGCCAGAACTCGGTCCAGACGAGGATGCCCAGCTCGTCGCAGAGCTCGTAGAAGCGATCCGACTCCGTGATGCCCCCGCCCCACTGGCGCAGCATGTTCACGCCGGCCTGGGCGGTCCAGCGCAGTTCCGCGTACGTCCGCGCGTCGGACCCGCGGCACATGGCCTCGGGGATCCAGTTGCTGCCGCGGATGAAGAGGCGCCTGCCGTTGACGTGGAAGAGGCGGCTCCGGTCCGGGGTCTGGCGGTCGGAGGTGATCTCGCGAATGCCGAACCGGGTGCGGTTGCGGTCGGACACGTCGTTGCCGATGCCGAGCTCGAGTTCCAGGGTGTAGAGGTTCTGCGGGCCCTTGTTCAGCGGCCACCACAGCTTCGGCTCCTTGAGCGCGAGCGCGGGGAACCGGCCGGGGTCGAAGGTCACCTCCCGGGTCTCGCCGGCCGCGAGCTCGACGGCCTGTTCGACGGCGACGCCCGCCTCGGGGATCCGCGCGCGCAGCACGCCGCGCTGCGTCTCCCGGGTGAGGTTCACCGCGTCCGCCGAAACGGTCAGGCTCGCCGGCGCCAGGTCCGGCAGCGGCAGCTTCGCACCGGCGTACGGGTGGCGGAGGGCGACCGGCCCCACGGGGTAGACGCACACGTCCTTCCAGATGCCGGTGTTGCGGTCGCGGATGCCGTCGGGCGCCGTGAAGTCCCAGCCGACGCTCATCAGCATCGTGACGTTCCGCCCGATCGTGCGGTCGCCGCCGTTGGTGTTCTCGCCGAACGCGCCCTCGCGGCCCTTCTTGGCGACGGTGCGGCCGACGACATCCGGCGGCTCGACCAGAACGGCCAGCGCGTTCCGGCCGGTGGGATGGACCATCCCGGTGATGTCGTACACCCCGCGCTGGAACATGCCCGCGAGGTCGCCGACGCGCCGGCCGTTCAGCCAGATCTCCGCACGGTAGTTGACGCCGTCGAGCTGCAGCATCACGCGGCGCCCCCGGAACGCCGGGGTCAGCTCGAACTCCGTGCGAAACCAGCAGGTGTAGAACTCGCGACCCCACTCGCTGATCTCGGGGATCCGCCAGGCGCGGGCGGCGTTGTTGAGCCCGACGTAGGGCTCCGGAAAGACCCCGTTATGGACGAGACTGTTCAGCACCGTGCCCGGCACAACCGCCCCCTGCCAGCCGCTCACGTCGAAGCCGGGCTGCGAGACGAGGTCTCCCCCGCCGCCCGCCTTCGCCCGTTGCTGCATCCGCCATGCCGAGGGACCCCCGTGGCCCTCGGCCGAGCGGAGCCACAGCCCGTCGGCCGGCGGCGACGCCTCCGCGGCAAGCCCCATGGCCCCCCCGAGCGCGCACATCGCCATCCGCGACCACCGCCGGAACAGCCCCATCATGGTCAGACTCCCAAGGCGGCAAGCCGCAGCCCAACGGCCCTGGCCGCTCAACGCTTCCGCTCCAATCCGTCCGTTCCTCCGTGCAACCGCGCCGCCTTCACAGATGGTCCCTCCGCCCTTCGCGACGCAGAGCCCCCACGGAATACCCCTCCTACGCATCTGCGCGATCTACCGGCGGAACCATCCGGGAACGCGTGCGCGAACAGTAGTACGAAAGGACCGACGACCATCCCGGCGCGACACCGGTCATCGGATCCGAGGCCCGCCCAGAAGATGTGTGAGCAGCATGATCGCCAGGGCCACGAAGACCAGAATCAGCAGGCTGCACTTGATCGCATCGCGGACGCGGTGATGGCTTTCGTAGCGGTCGCCCGCCCGGCCGCCCCCGTCCGGCCCCCGGGCGCCGTGCGCCGTCCTGTGCGACACGCCCTCCGTGTGCTGGTAGATGTCACCCACGAATCTCGCCGTCCTTTGCCGTGTTCGAGACCGCGGCTTCCCGCATCTGCCGCGAGAGTAAGCGCATCGGAGACCGATGGCAATCTCCGAAGGCGGCGCGGTTGCACGACGGAAAGGAACGCATGGAGGGGAAGCATGGAACGGCCAAGACCAGTCGGTTGCGGCTCGCCGCCTTGGGCGCAGTCCGGCGTCGGGGCGAAGCGCATGGATGACGGGGAGGAAGACGCGCCGTATGATGGGCGTCGCATGAAGTACCACATCTGGACGATCGGGTGTCAGATGAACGAGGCCGATTCGCGGCACCTCGCCTCCCGCCTGGAACAGGCCGGCTGCGAGCCCTGCGACCGGGCGGAGGCGGCCGACCTCGTCGTCTTGAACACCTGCGTCGTGCGGCAGCAGGCGGAGGACAAGGTGTACAGCCGGCTGCGGTACGTGGAGCAGCTCAAGCGGCGCCGCCCCGATCTTCAGATTGCGCTCATGGGCTGCCTGGTCGGCACCCGGGAGGTCCCGGCGTCAAAGCTGAAAGAGCGGCTGGCCTTCGTCGACTTCTTCCTTCCTCCCTCCGATCCCTCGCGGCTCCTGGCGGCCCTGCGCCGGACGGGGGCCGCCGGACGGGAGTCCGAGGAGGCGGAATGGCGTTCGAACGCGCAGCGCGACCGCCTGCTGCGCGACGCCGTGCAGAACGAGGAGTTCCACGTCCCGGCTTCGGGCCGCGGCGCCGTGTCCGCCTATGTGCCGGTCGTGCTGGGCTGCTCGCACGCCTGCACCTACTGCATCATCCCGTACCGCCGCGGCGCCGAGCGGAGCCGGCCGGCGGAGGCCGTGCTGGCCGAGGCGCGCCAGCTCGCCTCCGAGGGCGTGCGGGAGCTCGTCCTGCTCGGCCAGATCGTCGACCGCTACGGCCTCGACATCGCCGGCGCACCCGACCTGGCGGATCTGCTGCGGCAGCTCGGCCGGATCGAAGGGATCGACCGGCTGCGCTTCCTCACCAGCCACCCGGCCTACCTGACCGACCGGCTGATCGAGACCGTCGCGCGTCAGCCGAAGATCTGCCCGCTCTTCGAGCTCCCCGTGCAGGCGGGCGACGACGCGGTGCTGCGGAGAATGAAGCGCGGATACACGGTCGCGCACTATCGCGACCTTGTCGCACGAATCCGCTCGGCGATCCCCGAGGCCGCGATCCACACCGACCTCATCGTCGGCTTCCCCGGCGAGACCGGGGAGCAGTTCATGGGCAGCCACCGGCTGCTCGAGGACCTGCGGCTCGACAATGTGCACCTCGCCCGCTACTCGGAGCGTCCCCAGACCTACGCGGCGCGCCGTTTCCCCGACGACGTGCCGCCGGCCGAAAAGGAGCGCCGCTGGCTGATGCTCGACGATCTGCAGCGGAGAGTCCAGGGCGAGAAAAACGCGCGGTATCTCGGACGGACGGTCCGCGTGCTCGTGGAGGATCGAGACGAGAAGCGCAACCGCTGGCGTGGGCGGACGACGGACGACCGCCAGGTCTGTTTTTCAGCCCCCGGATCCCTCCGCGGCCGCACGGTCGATGTCCGGATCGACTGGACCGGCCCCTACTCGCTCATCGGCCGGTCTGAGGGCGTGTAGCGGTCACGCGCGGCGATGCAACAGGCCCCCGCGACCAACCGCCCGGGCGGATGCAGGTCTAACGTCGCCGCTCACGATCGTACGCATCACTGCCAGACATCCCTGCGCTACTTCCCCGCCGCCCACCGCACGGCGTTGGCCATGATCCGGCGGATGTGTTCGTCCATGAAGATCGGATTCGTCTCGTGGCCGGCCTGGAAGTAGAAGAAGCGCCCCTTGCCAAGCGTCCAGCAGAATCCCTGCTTTGACCGATCGGTGCCGCCGTCCTTCATCGAGGCGACACCCTCAAAGACAACGGCCTCGGCCTCCGGCACGGCATACGGATCGCTGTAGCGCTCGTGGTGCGTCAGCGTGAACTCCGCCGGCACGCCCTTGGCGATCGGATGATCCGGCGTCTTCACCGTGATCTTCAAATCCGTCGAATCGCCCTTGTACGCCGCCCACGAGCACGGCGTGCCCATCAGGGCCTTGTTAGGCTTCGCAAAATGGGATGAGTGAAGCGAGATGAAGCCCATTCCGCCCTCCCGTACGCGTCTGACGATCTTCTGAACCAGCTCGTCTTTGACATCGCCGTGTTTCTTGTGCCCCCACCAGATCAGCACGTGGGCTCGGTCCAGAAGCGCGTCGGGAAGACCCTGGTCGGCATCCTTGAGATTCGCCACGACGATCTCCCACCCGGGCAGGTCCTTCTTCAGGCCGTCGGCGATCGCCGTGTTGATGTCGTTCGGGTACACGTTCGCCGGCGCCGTGCCCTCCGACCATACGACCACGCACGGCTTCTCCGCCGCCACCGATCCGATACCGCTCACCGCGACCGCGATGACCGCCAACAATGCCCGTCTTGTGGTCAGAACCTTCATGCCGCCCTCCGTCCGATTGAGATTGACGCGATACGCTAGGCATTGTCTCGCCGCGCGTCAAGAGCGCTGCGAGCTCGGCTCAAGGCGGTGGGGACCGAGCCGGCGCGCTTCCGGCATCCCCCCTCGGCCAGACGCGGTGGCCTCCGCGTGCGATTGAGCCCACTTCCGCATCGGCAGGGGCGGGTGCGATGGACTATGCTGGGCCGGCATGAAACCGGGCAGAGAGGAGATCGCGCAGCTGGTGCGCATGGCCCTGGTCGAGGACGTCGGAGGCGGCGATGCGACGACGCGGGCGCTCGTGCCGGCCGCGGCCAGGGCGAAGGCCGTGATCGTCGCGCGTCATCCGTGCGTCGTGTGCGGCATCGCCGTCGCCCGCGAGGTGTTCCGGCAGGCGGACGCCCGCATCCGGTGCAGGGCGAAGATCCGCGACGGCGCGCCGGCCGGGGCCGGCGACGTGCTCCTCGCCCTCGACGGCCCCGCCCGCGCCCTGCTGACGGCTGAACGGACGGCGCTCAATTTCATGCAGCGGATGAGCGGCATCGCCACCCTGACCCGCCGGTTCGTCGACCAAGCGCGCCGCCGCGGCGTGCGCATCCTCGACACCCGCAAGACCACGCCCGGCCTGCGCGCGCTGGAGAAGCAGGCCGTGCGGTGCGGCGGCGGGGCCAATCACCGCTTCGGCCTCTTCGACCGCGTGCTGATCAAGGACAACCACCGCGCCTTCTGGGGCGGCGGAGAGCGGCGCCCGCTGGCCGACGCCGTCCGCGCGGCACGCGCGAAGTACCCGCGGCTGCTCGTCGAGATCGAGGTCGAGAGCGAGGCGGATCTGCGCGACGCGCTTGCGGCGCGGCCGGACTGGGTACTCCTCGACAACATGCCCCCCGCCCTCCTCCGCCGCTGCGCCCGCCTCTGCCGCGGCGTCTGCCACACCGAGGCTTCCGGCG
Source organism: uncultured Verrucomicrobiota bacterium (assembly GCA_964610105.1). Classification (GTDB taxonomy): domain Bacteria; phylum Verrucomicrobiota; class Kiritimatiellia; order PWTM01; family PWTM01; genus CAZSUU01. Next base: position 81,006 of record CAZSUU010000018.1, read on the forward strand.
GCATCACACTCGACACCGTCGCCCGCGTCGCCGCCACCGGCGTCGATGCCATCTCCGTCGGCGCCCTCACTCACTCCGCACCGGCGGTGGATCTGTCGATGGAGTTCATGGGATGAGAAGGGCGGTGGAGATGATGTGCGGTCCTGGTAGTGACGCCATGCCCTCCCCCGCCCTGCGAAACTCGATTCTCCCGCGGTTGACCCCGACGGGCATGGGATGGTCCCTGCGGGTCCACGAGCGTCTGACCTCGACGAGCGACCGCCTGAAGGACCTCGCGCAGGCGGGCGCGCCGGAGGGGACGGTGGTGATCGCGCTGGAGCAGACGCGCGGCCGCGGGCGACGGGGGCGACGCTGGCATTCGCCTCCGGGCAAGGGGCTGTATGTATCGGTCCTGCTGCGGCCCGGCGGACCCGCCGCGGAGGCGGGGTGGCACGCCGTCGCGGCCGCCCTGGCGGTGGCGCGGACGTTGGAGCGCCTGGGGGTGCCCGGTCTGACCGTAAAACCGCCCAATGACGTGCTGGCGGGCGGGCGGAAGATCGCGGGCGTGCTGATCGAACCGCGGATCGCCGGCGGCGAGATCGAGTTCGTGGTCGCCGGCATAGGCGTCAACGTGCGGCACACCCCGGAGGATTTCCTCGGCTCGGGGATCGAGAATCGCGCCACTTCGTGCGCGATGGAGGGAGTCGGCGCGACACTCACCGACGTGGCTGCAGGCGTGCTGAACGAGATGACGACACTGCATTCCACCCTTCGTTCCGGCGACCGCGCGGCGCTGCTCGACGAATGGGTCCGGCGCGGCGGCCGGCCCGATCTGCCCGGCATCCGGTGAAACAGCGATTCGGCGCGCAGAGGCGGAGAGCGCGGCCGCCCGGTGGCGAGGGGCGCATCTGCGAGTGTGCACCTAAGGCGGCGAGCCGCAACTCAACGGTCCTAGCCGCTCAATGCCCTCACTCCAATCCGTCCGTTCCTCTCCGTGCAACCGCGCCGCCTTCTGAGATGGTTCCGCCGCCCTTCGCAACGGAGAACCCGAACGAGAAACATCAAAAATAAGGGCGCCTGTCCGGTGCAGGGCGGGTGTCAGCCCCTTTGGCTTTTGTTG
>CAZSUU010000019.1:0-81275 GCA_964610105.1 uncultured Verrucomicrobiota bacterium
CGGTCGCTGAGGCTCATCGCCTCGCCCTGGTCGTGGGTGACGTAGAGGAAGGTGATGCCGACGTCGTCGTGGATCTGGTCCAGCTCGATCAGCATGCGCTGCCGCAGTTTGAGATCCAGCGCCGCGAGCGGCTCGTCGAGCAGCAGGACCTGCGGTTTCAGGATCAGCGCCCGCGCGATGGCCACCCGCTGCTTCTGTCCGCCGGAGATCTGGTCCGGCTTCTTGTGCGCCTGGTCCTCCATCTGGATGAGGTGAAGCATCTTGCCCACCTCCGCCTTGATCTCCGCGGACGCCATCTTCGCGACGCGCAGGCCGAAGGCGATGTTCTCATAGACGGTGAGGTGGGGGAACAGCGCGTAGTTCTGGAAGATCGTGTTCACCGCCCGCACGTGGGGCGGCTGATCGGTGATGTCCTCGCCGTTGAGCCAGACCTTCCCCTGGTCGGGGTGCTCGAAGCCGGCGAGGATCCGCAGCAGCGTGGTCTTGCCGCAGCCGCTGGGGCCGAGCAGCGAAAAGAACTCCCCCTTGCGGACTTCCAGCGTCACGCTGTCCACCGCCCGGACGGCGCCAAAGCGCTTCGATACGTTTTCGAAGACCAGGAACTCGCTCACGGTCCGATGCCCGGCTTCTCCGGCTCGGGTCGCCGCCTAGGGCGGCGAGCCCCAACCCAACGGCCCCGGCCGCTGAACACGTCCACTCCAGCGCATCCGTTCCTCCGTGCCATGGCGCCGCCTTCGGAGATCGCTCCGCCGCCTGCTCCACGGAGAATCCCCACGGAGAACATCATACGCATCTGCGTGCCATCTTGCGGCGGAACATGGTGAGCCGATCGTGCGCCCTCAACCCAATTGGAATTGAACAGAAGGTAACGGAGGCAACAGAGAGATCAAGGACAATCTGGCCTTCTGATATGCATTCTCGCTCCCGTCCGCTCGGTCTGCCGGCAAACGCCTTGATTTCCCCTCCTTCTCGTCCTCGCAGGCAGCGGCAACCGCCGCAGGATGGTCTCGAACCGGTCCCACGGCATATCGCGCTGCGCGGAGCGTCGGTCGAGCCGGCAGCGCCAGACGCGCTCGGCTTCGTGGGCGAAGGGGCCAGGCACCGCGCCCCGTGCGGCGTCCACACAACGAAAATCCCCCGGCCTCGCAAGGCCGGGGGATTCACTCGCCGCGATCTTGAGCCGATCAGAAGCGGAACAGCAACCCCGCGTTCACGGCGAAGCCGGTCAGCTCCATCGGATCGTCGCCCAGGTCGATATCCTCGTCATCGATCGTCACTTCATCGATCTCGACGAAGGTGTATTTGCCTTCGACGAACAAGGCCACGGATTCATTGAAGTTGAACTGGAGTCCGACCAGCCCGAAATAGCCGAAGTCGTCCTTGGGATCGATGTTCGGCTCTTCGCTCTCGTCGATGGCCGTATCGCTCTCGTACTCGGGCAGGACGTAGTAGCCGGCGCCTCCGCCGATGTAGGCTCGGGCGGCGTCACCCAGGGGTACTCCGAGTGTCAGACCCGCCTCGATCGGCGCCGTGTAGGAATCCTCGGCATCGTCGCCGCCATACCCGGTCACGCCGGATATCCGCACTTCGAAGCCGACGACTTCGCTGATGTCCGCCTGCAGCCGGATGCCGCCGCCGTAGCCGGCATCGTCCATGTCTTCCATGTCCCAGTACGTGCCAAACACGCCGAACCCGCCGCCGGCCGACGCCACGGTCGCACTGAGCGCGAGAACAGCAAGAACTCGTCCGAGCCTCTGCATGACCTACTCCTTCCCTATCGGTCGGCGGCGCTCCCGTAGCGACGCCTCTCGCCCGAAACTATATACCGCACAGGTGATTCCGCAAACATTTTTCCATTGCCGTTGATCGCTGTGGCCTCCGGTACCTCCTGTTTCATTCCGATCGGGTTTCGGGCGCGAGCCCGCCCTGCGCCCGTTCCCGCCTCCGCGCCACCGGGCAGGCGGTCGTGCAGTCGTGGCAGGTGACGCAGTCGAGGGCACGGTTGGCCGGCCGGCCCCGGTCGAGGCGTTCCGAGGGCCGGACCCCGGTGGGACAGGCGTCGTCGCATCTCTGGCAGGCCGTGCACCGCTCGCGCAGGGGACCGACCTTCCAGAAGGCGATGTGGTTGAAGGGCGCCATGAGCGCCCCGACCGGGCAGAGCACCCGGCAGAAGAACCGGCTGAAGAACACGCAGGCGACCAGGACGGCGGCCAGGAGCGCGAGCTTGATCGCCATCGGCGTCGTGAAGTTCGACACCGCCCCGCTGACGAGGCTCGGAACGGTCACCTGCAACGCCGTGGTGGGACACCAGCGGCAGAAGGATGCCTGGGTCGCCTCCCCCCACAGGAACGGGAAGAGGAAGACCGTCAGGACCAGCACCACGTACTTCGTGGCCGTCATCCAGCGCGGAAGGGAGAACTTGGGCGACCGGATCCTGTGCAGCAGCTCCTGGACGAAGCCGAAGGGGCACACCCACCCGCAGAGAAGGCGGCCGAGGAGGCCGCCGAAGAGCACCAGCAGCCCGGCCGCGAACAGGGGGAAGAGGTGCCATCCCGAGTAGTGCACCAGGACGCCGATCGGGCAGGCGAAGACCGCCAGCGGGCACGAGTGGCAGTTCATGACCGGCGGGCAGAACCACTTCAGTTGCGCGGCCGGGCTCCACGAGGCGTTCAGGGCGATCAGCGACAGCACCTGCACCGCCCCGCGTTGGGTCGGGACGAAGCGCTTCCAGGCTGGGCGCGATGGAGCCATCAGGAATCGCGGATTGCGGACGGCGGATGGCGGATTGGGAAAGGCGGCGTTGGACTGAAGTGCCTGTCCCCTCCGTTCGCTCCGTTCGTCTCGTGGGTGCGGCCGCCGACCCGGCGGCCGCAGGGAATGGCTATTGTCAGGTAGGGCATGCGCGTTTGCCGGGCGGGGCGTGGCGGTCATAGGTGGATTCCAGGCGCCCGCCGTTGCGCTTGACCCCGCTGAAGGTGGCATCGGCCACCAGTTGCCGGTCCGGCAGGTTGGTCGCGGTGTCGGAGACGAACTCGCCCGTCCCCGGCTCGTAGACGGTGCGCGTGCGGCCCGTTCCGGCCAGGATCAGAGCCACCGCCGCGGCCGCGACGCCCGCGCCCGCCACCTTCACCCAGTTGGATTCGCCCGCGCTCACAGAAGCCGCTTCTCGTAGCCCGGCACCAGCCGGCGGTCATTTTGTACCCGAACCGTGATCCGCCGTAAATCCATGAAATCGAGAATCGCCATCGCATACTTCCGCGACGTGGCCAGGCGGTCGCGGAAATCCTGCGAGTGCAGGACCCCGTCGCGCGCCATGACCTCCACCGCCCACTGTTGCGCCTCCCGGAATCGCGACATGGCCAGGACCACGTTGTCGGCGATCCGGAGAAGATCGCGACGGGCCAGGAGGTAGTCCAGGACGGACCGCGCCCGCGCCGGGGTCACGTCCAGGACGCCGGACAGGTCATCGGGGTGCGGCGAGTGGTAGGCCGTGCGCGCGAACAGCGCCCTCATCCGCTCCGCCAGCTCCCGGTCCGCCGGCGGAAGCGCGTCGTCGGTCGCCGCCAGAAGCACGCGGTCGCCGGCCACGCGGATGCGTCCGGAGGCCTCGCGGTCCCGGAAAAGCCGATCCCACAGCGCGACCGGCCAGTCGAATCCCTGCCGCAGCTCGCTCAGCGGCACGCTCAGTTCGCCGCCCCGCCGCGCGAGCTCCTCGATGCGCGCATCCAGCCGGGCGCCGCAATCGCCCAGGCGCCGGATCTCGACATACGCCCCGCCCTCCAACGCCACCGCGCTGCCGGCGGCGACGAGTCCGGCCAGGGCGTCCCGCGCATCGGCGGACGTCAGCATCGCGGCCCGCGCCACTTCGTCCACGGTCGCCGCCCACCGCGGCGCCCGCCGCAGCGCCCACGCCGCCCGCCGCCGGCGCCCCTCGTCCGAACGCGGATCCTCCCCGCCGCAGAGCGCCTCGAACTCCCGCAGATCGGCGAGGATCTCGGCACGCCGGGGCCGCTGTTCGGCCGCCGACACCAGGAGGATCTCCCCGCCGCCCACGGTCATCGCCGGCGACGGCCGCCTGAGGATGAAGCGATCGCGCGAGGCGGCGACGATCGGCTCGGCCGTGACGACGGTGGCCAGGGCCGATCCGCCGGAACCAAGGAGCTTGTCCTCCAGCAGGAACAGCCGGCCCGCCTGCTCGGCGGTGCCGGCATGGAACCTGACGTCCTCCGCGTTCTTGAGCGGCGCGTCGAGGGTCGGCACGGCCCGCAGCCGGAGGTGGAAGATGCGCGCCGCATGGAGATAACCCGGCACGGACAGCACGTCGCCCCGCGCCGGCGGGGTCTTGCCGAACTCCGGCACGTTCAGGGCCAGACACTGCCCCGCACCACCCTCCGCGGCCTCGCGGAGGAAGCACTGCATGCCCCGGACGTGGCCGACCTCGTGTCCCGGAACGCGCTCGACGCGATCGCCGAGTCCCACCCGGCCGTCGACCGGAATGCCGGTCACCACCGCGCCGAAGCCCGGCCGCGTGAAGGCGCGCTCGACGGGCATGCGAAACACCCCCGGCCGGCGCTCGCGCCTCAATTCGCCGATGCGCGCCACAAGGGTGTCGTAGAACTCCGGGAATCCCTCGAAGGTCTCCGACGAGACCGGGCAGACCGGCGCCCCGTCGAGAAAGGTGCCGCGCAGGAAGGCGGCGATCTCGCCGCGCCGCGCCTCCACCCGGTCGGGCGCGACCAGGTCGATCTTGGTCAGCGCCACGAGGCCGTGCCGGACGCCGAGCAGCTCCATGATCTGCACATGCTCGACCGTCTGCGGCATGACGCCGTCGTCGGCGGCGACGACCAGGATCGCCAGGTCGATGCCCGACACGCCGGCGACCATGTTGCGGACGAACTTCTCGTGGCCGGGCACATCGACGATCCCCGCGCAGAGGTTCCCGCCGAGGAAGCACGGGGCGAAGCCGAGTTCGATGGTGAGGCCGCGCTCCAGCTCCTCCTTCAGGCGGCTGGTCATGCAACCGGTGAGCATCTTGACCAGGCGCGTCTTGCCGTGGTCCACGTGCCCCGCCGTGCAGAGCATCATGATCACCTCCGGCTGCTGCGCCGGTTTCAGGAGTCCTGGGGGAAGACGGGGCATGGGGCGGGGGGAGGAGGTCAGAGTCCGGTGTTCAGTGTTCGGTGTTCAGGGTTCAGTGTTCAGGGTTCAGTGTTCCGGGTCGGGGATCGTGTGTCGCGCGCCGGTCTCCTGACTCAGGTTTCGATCTCCACGCCGCTTCATCCGCGAAACCCATGCTGCGTATACCACAAACGGGACGATCACCGCCAGCCGGGCTATGCGGAGTCCGGCCGCGTCGGCCACTCCACCTTTCCGCCACGGCATCGGCACGCGGCATCTGCAACGCCGGCCCGGCGCACGGCGTCAGCCCATCGCCTTCTTCAGCCACGCCAGCAGCGCCGCGCGCCCCCAGCCGGCATGCTCAAGCTGCGCCTCGTAGGCGGCCTTGACCCAGCGGCCCACCGCCGCGCCCTGGGGCACGCCCAGGGCCATGACGTCCTCCCCCCGTATCAGGGCCCTCGGCAGTGACACCTCATGCCGGAGAACCTCCCGTTCCCGCCGCAGGAATTCCCAGTTGGCAAGATCCCCCTTCGAGGAGAGGCAATCCAGACGGTGCAGTTCGAGCTCGGTCTCGAAAGTCGGCGCCGCAAGCAGCCTCCGGAGGGTCGGCCGCCGCATGTCCCGCACGTGCATGAAGCGCATGTGATTCGCGACGCAATACACGATGTCCTCGGTCTGCCGCTTCGAGAACCGGAGACGCTCCAGCACCGCCCGTGCCACCTCGGCTCCGGCCTTGTCGTGCCCGTGAAAACGCCATCGCACCGCCCCGTCGCCCCCGGCGGCCAGGCGGGCCGTCCCCGGCTTCCCCACGTCATGCAGCAGCGCCGACCACGCGAGCACCAGGTCCGGCTTCACCATGAAATCCAGCATCCGGCACGTGTGCTCGAACACGTCGCCCTCCGGGTGGAACTCCGGCGGCTGCTCCACCCCCGCCAGCGCGTCGACCTCGGGCAGCGCCACCCCCAGCAATCCCACCTCGCGGAGCAGGCGGACCCCCCGGCCCGCCCTCGACGACTCGACCAGCAGGCGGCTCATTTCCACCCGGATCCGCTCCGCGCTGATCCGGCGAAGCGACGCGGCGTTGCGCCGGATCGCCTCCGCCGTCGCCGGATCGAGCGCGAACTCCAGCACCGACGCGAACCGGACCGCGCGCAGGAGCCGGAGGTGGTCCTCGGCGAAGCGCCGCTCCGGATCGCCGACGCACCGTACGACGCGCGCCTTCAGGTCCGCCCGCCCGCCCACGTGGTCGATGACCCTCTCCGCCAGCGGGTCGTAGAACATCGCGTTGATCGTGAAATCGCGGCGGCCGGCATCCTCGGCGGCGGTGGCGAACTCCACGGCTACGGGGTGACGCCCGTCGCGGTATTCGGCGTCGCGACGGAAGGTGGCGATTTCGTAATCGTGGTGTCCGAGATGGACCAGGATCACTCCGAAGGCCTTGCCGATCGGCTTGCCTTCCGGGAAGATCTCCAGCACCTCCTCCGGACGCGCATCGGTGACGATGTCGATGTCCTTGCTCTCCCGCCCGAGCAGGAGGTCGCGCACACACCCTCCCGCCCAGAGGGCGACGTGCCCTCCATCGTGCAGCCGCCGCACGATGCCCACCGCCTCTCGGCGCATCGCCGCTGGATCATCGGCCTTCATCACAGGACAAGCGCACCTCAAAGGAGATGGCTGGCTTCAAGAGTCAGGGTTCAGTGTTCAGTGTTCAGTGTTCAGTGTTCAGGGTTCAGGGTTCAGGGTTCACACCCCAGTTCTCAAGCCTCTGACTCAGGTTTCGGGTGTCAGGTTTCAAGTCCCAGGTTTCTTGACGTCCAACCCCGAACCCTCACTTCCCGGACGCCCGGCTGAGGAACACGAAGATGCCCTTCTTGTTGCAGATCACCGGATCGGGATGGGCGTCGCCGTTCAGGTCGCCGGTCTCCACCTGCATGCCGACGCCGGACTGGTCGTCGATCCTATGCGGAATGAAGCGCGCGCCGCCCGGTCCGCGCTGGAGCTCGAACCAGTACAGCACCGCCGGCTTGTCCGCCTCGACGTCGCCCTTGGGGCCGTGCGCCCAGAAGCGTTTGCCGGTCAGCAGATCCGGCAGGCCGTCGCGGTTCACGTCCGCCAGGCTCAGCGCGTGCATCTGCGAGATCCGCAGGTCCGGGGAATTCATGTCCGGTTGCGGCGGGAGAATGACCTGCTGGACAAAACTGATGGCCCCCTTGTCGTCGCGCGTCTGCTTCCACCACAGCATGCCGTACTGGTGGCAGTGCCAGGCCGTGATGACGTCGGCGAGCTTGTCGCCGTCGACGTCGGTGACCAGCATCTGAGCCGCCGCCTCGGCGAACTTGAAGGGGTGCTTGACGAAGAGGACGCCCGGCTTCCAATCCGCCGGCTGCTCCCACCACGCCTCGCCCCCGATCAGGTCGGGCCGGCCGTCGCCATTGATGTCGCCCACCCCGATCCCGTGGGTGAACTTGTGGTAGCCGCCCGTGGGCGTCAGGGCGGTGAACGGCCAGGGCTCGGTCGGACGCGCCGGATCGGGCGCCACGTAGCCGAACTTCCCTTCCGCGTTCATGATCAGCTCCGGTGTGCCGTCCCCGTGGATGTCGGCGAGCATGGGCGACTCGTTGTCGACCGTCCGGTGCACCAGGTGCTTCTTCCAGGGTTCGGCGCGGCCGGCCGGATTCTCGTGCCAGTATCCCTCCGCGCCCGGGAACGGAACGGCCAGCACGTCCGGCCATCCGTCCTTGTTGAAGTCGGCGGAGAAGGTGAGGAAGTTGTCGGAGTAGTTGAGCGGGTCGAAGGTCTTCACCTCGCGGATCTCGTGCCGCTTCGTGAAATCCGGCCCCTCGAACCACCAGGGTCCGGCGACGACGTCCATCCGTCCGTCGCGGTTGAAGTCGGCGCAGCACGCGCCCTCGGCGACGAACTGGTCGGACAGCGTCTTCTTCTCGAACGTCACCTCCGCCGCGGCCGCCGCCATCGCGCAAACCGCGCCCGCCGTCAGCGCCATTCCACATCGTCCGGCATGCGTCGTTTTCATGCGCGGCATCCTTCACCGAAAGGGCGCGTCAGGCAAGTCCGATCATGGCCCCGCCGGAACCGGTTGGAGGCGGAGGTTCTCCAGGTTGATGACCGGAGCCTTGCCGTCGGCCGGCCGCAATGTGAACTCGCAGATCCCGGGATTGGACAGATCCATCGTTCCCGCGTCCTGACGTTGGAAACGCTCAAAGCCTCCGGTGGCGCGCGTCGTGAATTCAAGCCGGTTGGTGCGCCCCCCGGCCACCGCGCAGAGCGCGAGAACTCGCCCGCCGCCGGTGGAGGCGTACGATGCCGAAACGCCGTAACGCCCCGCCCCGGGCAGATCCACTTTCCACGACGGAAAGTCGTGCTCCGAGATCCACCGCCCGATATTCCCGCCCGCCGCCTTGCGTTCAATCAGCATCTGACCGCGGATGTGTGCGTTGGTCGCGGCCAGCAGCAGCGTGCCACTCGCGTCGGCCCTGATCGGCGGCACCTTGCGCGAGCCGAACCAGTTCTGCCGCTCCGCCTGGGCGGCCACAGGTTTCAGCGCCAGCTCATCCGCGCTCGGAGGCGACGACCTCTCGAAAAGCAGGGCTGTCTCGCCCTTCTTCAGCTTCACCGTCCCCAACCGCCGGCTTCCGGCCTCCGCGGCTTCCACCGGAAGGTCCCGGCCGCCCGCGACCGCCGCCGCATCGGCGAACCCCGTTTCGATCCGCAGCGGCGCGCCGGCCAGGCTGGTCACCTGCACCCAACGCGTCCGTCCGCCCCGCCTCAGCGCGGAGACCAGGAACGCCCCTTCAGCCCGCAGGTTGCGGATGGCCGCATCCGGCCATGTATCGGGGACCGCCGGAAACACGCGGATGTCCGCGCCGAAGGGCTCGCCGGGACTGCTCTGCAGGAGGATCTCGTGCAGCGCCGCCGCACCCGCCAGCGGGGTCTCGATTACGGGCCCGGCCTCCAGATACATGGTGTTGGCCTTCACGTACCGATCGACGAACTGGTTCAGCAGCGAAACCGCGGCGTCCTTGCGGCCGAGCCACGACGACATCGCACTGGCACCCGTGAACGAGTAGCCCTGCAGCGCCCCTTCGAAGCCGATCCAATGGTCCAGCGATTTCTCCAGCAGCGGACGAACCGTCGGATCATCGGGCGAGAGCACGTGAAGCGGATAGAAGAGCAGCAGATGCGAGAAGTGCCGGTGCGAAACCGCCAGCGGGACGCCGCGTCCGATCATGAGACCGGTCTTCTCATCGACCGGGAACGGCGCCAGCTTCTCCAGGGTCTCGCGCCACGCGGCGGCAGCGGGATCACGGGTGCCCAGGCGCCGGTCGATCGCGATCAGCGTCTGCAATGCCCAGCGCAGGATTCCGAGATTGTAGTTCGTGTCCGGCGCGCGCTCGGGATACTCCGGCGAGGTGTCGGCCGGGAAGTGCAGCCTTCCGTCGTCGCCGGGTTGGAGGTTGCGGATCATGAACATCGCCGACCGCTTCAGAAGGGGGAAGAGCCGCTCCCGAAGCATCGCCTCGTCGCACGAGTGGCGGTATTGCAGCCAGTAGTTGTGCATCGCCCACGTGAGATTCCCCAGTTCCGAGCCCGCCCCGCCGCGGCAGTCATAGGAAGAGGTGCGGCCGATGCCGGCGGAATCCGCGCGCATCGCTTCCGGCACGTTGGCGACGAGGTTCGACGTGCCGGCGTCCAGCATGCGCGTCAGGGATTCGCCCAGCTCCAGCCGGTTCGCCGTGTAGACCGGCCAGTAGGTGAGCTGGATGTTGAGATTCCACCAGATGCGCGGCCAGGGGGTGGAGCGGAACCACGGCCCCATCAGGTCGATCGCGGGCCGATCGGCGTGCGTGGCGCTGGCGAGTTTGTACATCTGGATCCAGTAGAAACTCTCCAGCCGCGTGTCGGGAATCGACAGGAATCCCTCCGGCCAGTACGCATGCCACCAAGCCCGGTGGGATGCGGCCAGCGCCGGGACTCCCTGCGCCAGCGCCGCCGCCATCCGTTTCGTGGCGGCATCCGCCGACGGCTCGCCCGACGCCGCGTGATCGACGGTCCATGCAAAGACCCGCGATCCCCCCTCCCCCGGTCCCTCCGCCCACGCCACGGCGTAGCCCCCGCCCGCCTTGAAGGGCTGCACGCACCATTCCACGCGATCGGTGCGGCCGGTCCGTGGGGCCGGGTTGCGCTCGGAGTCCGGGATCGGTTCCTTCTTGTACGTCTTGCGCGCGTCGAGGGCGGGTTCGTGGCGGAACACCATGCGCGCCGCGTCTTCGCCGCCTTGCGCCCGCCGTTCGACCACGTTCACCAGGTCAACCGCATGCGTGAACGCACGCCAGAGCACCTCGCCGCGATCCGTCCGCACCCGGCCCCGGGCCTCGGCGTTCCAGAGGTCAAGGCGCATGTCGCCGCCTTGGACCGCGCCGGTGGGCACCAGTTCGAATCGGCCGATCGGAATACGGTTCCCGCGGTCGCACACGTCGGAACGGCCCGCATCGAAACGCAAGGCTTCACCCGGCAGGGCGTAGATCATCGAGCCGAGCAGGCCGTTGCCGATGAAGGCCCCCTCGGGCCACGCCCTCGGGATCTCATCCCACGTGAGATCGTGGCGAGCCATGAAGGAAGGCCAGTCGATCGCGTCGCGCACCTGCGGCGCCTCGGACGCCCCGCCCGACGCCGCCCGCAGCAGCCCCAGCGCGACCGCCGCGCCCCAGCGCCGCCCGTGGCCGGACCTCACGCCGGCTCCATGCCCACGGAGAACATCGCGTCCAGATCGTGCCGGCTGTAGACGCGGAAGGCGATGAGCGTTTCAGACGTGCGAATGCCGTTGACCTTGAGCAGGCGTCCGGTGACGAGGTCGGCGAGCTGCTCGTTGTTCCGGGTGCGAACCACCGCGGCGAGGTCGTATTGCCCGGCCACGGAGTACACTTCGGAGATCCCGTCCATCGCCGCCAGCTCCTCGGCCACCTGGGCGATGCGGTCGCGCTCCACGTTCAACAGGACCAATGCCGTTACCATGTGCGTCTCCCTAAGGCGGCGAGCCGCAACCCCACGGCTCTGGCCGCTCGATGCGTTACCTCTTGTCCGCCCGTTCTTCCGTTCCGTAGCGCCGCCTTACAGGTAGATGGTTCCGCCGCCCTTCGCAACGGAGAACCGTCACGGAAAACATCCTACGCATCTGCGTGTCATGTTACGGCGGACCAGTCCGTTCTGCTCGCCTTCTTGACACGGTTTGCCGCGCGTGTCGAGTCCCGGCGTGCGCGGCGCCGCCGATACGGTGCGCCGACGCGGACCGCCTTGCGCCGAATCGCGGCTCCGCCTCTGCGCGGCCGGTTCCGGTCTGGGTCAGGGCGCGGTCTCCGCATAGCCGTGGGCCCGCGCCTTCCACGCCGCGGCGAAGAGCAGCGTGGCGATGACGCCCATGCCCACCAGCGCCGCGAAGCCGCTGTTCCACCCGCTCTTCTGCACGAGCAGACCGAGGCCCCAGCCGGACAGGAGGGTGCTGGCGTAGCCGAAGATCCCCGTGAACCCCGCCGCCGTCGCCGCGGCGCGCTTGGTGGCCAGGTTCGCCACGATGATGCCGATCAGCGCCTGCGGACCATAGATGAAGAAGCCCGCCGCGCAGAGCACGACGGCGCTCAACGTCTTGGACTGCACCGGGAGCTTCCAGAAGATGAACACGGAGAGGGTCGCCAGCGCCATGTAGACCAGGCACGCGCGCGCCCCGCGGCCGCCGAAGACCCGGTCGGTCAACCAGCCGGCCAGCAGCATGCCGGCGACACCGGATACCTCGAACGCGGCGACCATCCAACTGGCGTGCATCAGTTTCACGCCTTTGGCTTCGCTCAGGAGCGTCGGCCCCCAATCGAGCACGGCGTACCGGACCACGTAGACGAAGAAATTGGCGAGCGCCATCAGCCAGACGTACCGGTTGCGAAACACGTTCTCCATCAGCATCGCCCGGAAGTCGCCGTGGTCTTCGGCACCCGTCGCGGTGTGCTCGGTCCCCTGCACCTCGGGGAGTCCGACCGAAGGCGGCGTGTCGGGCAGCACGCGCCAGAGCAGCGCCGCCCCCATCAGGGCGAGCGCCGCCGGAACGAAAAAGCAGAGCCGCCAGTGGAGGGTCACCAGGAATCCGCACAGCACGACCACCAGACTGGCCCCGATCGAGTGCGAGGTGTTCCAGATGGACTGCTTGGTCGCCAGCTCCTTCGGCGGGAACCAGTGCGTCATGAGATGCGAAATGGGCGGGAAGCCCATGCCCTGCACCCAGCCGTTGAGCATCCACACCGTACCGAGAAACACGACGGCCGATCCCAGGCCGAAGAAGACGTTCATCAGCGCCGACGCCGCCAGCCCCACAGCCATGAACGTGCGCGCATTGGCGCGGTCGGCGAGGAAGCCGTTGGCGAACCGCGCGACGCCGTACAGCAGCCCGTGCAGCGTCAGGAATAATCCGAGGTCGGCCTTGGCGATGCCGAGATCCCTGCCCATGACCGGCATGGCCACGCTGAGGTTCTTGCGAACGAAGTAGAACAGCGCGTAGCCGACGATCGTCGTGAGCAGCACGTGGCGGCGCCAGCGGCGGTAGGCCTCGTCGATCTGCGCGGGGTCCTCGAGGGTGACGGGGATGGCCGGCGCCGGGGCGAAGAGCCTGCGGAGACCGGCCCATGGGGACGGTGCGCGGGGAGTGGCGCCAGTGGATTCCATGGGCGGATGGCGCTCCTAGGGCCGCGGCCTCGCGTAGTAGTCGCGCACGGCCTGGAGGGTCACGCGCGGGTGGTCCGTGGCAAAGGATGCCAGGCCGAGATCGAGCAGCTGCCAGTAGGTCGCCGCGTTCGTGGCGCCGTACGGGAGGGTCTGGAAGAGGATATCGCGCGCGGCCAGCTCGCGGCCGAGGTCGGCGAGGAATGCGCGCGACGGCGAGAACGGCTCGCCGGGTTGCACGTCCTTCGCGTCGCCGGGAAGACGCACGTGAACCTGGATCTGGGTGATGGCGTCAAAGTCCGCCGCGCGCAGGGCGGCGATCTGCCGGCGCTTGGCCTCCTCGGTCCCGCCCATCCAGAGCAGGGTGTCGGACTCCGGCACGAGGCGCCTCCATTCGCGGAGGGTGTCGTGCCTGGGCGAGGCCAGCACCACCTGCCGCTGCACCCCAGCCTCCCTGACCTCCGCCGCCAGGTGCGCGAGCTGGACGTTCTTGATGTCGAGATAGAGGTGCCGCTCGGGCCGGCCCTTCATGCGGTCGAACACCTCCCTCATCCGCGAGATCTTCCGGCCGGCAAACTCGGCGCCCTTCCACGCCCCGACATCGAGCCGGCTCAGCTCCGCGAAGGTGAGGTCCGCCACCCCCAGTTTCTTCATCTCCGGACGGACGTCGCGAACCACGCGCGAGAAATCCGCGTCATGGAAAGCAACGATGATCCCGTCCTTCGTCGTGCGGACGTCCGCCTCGGGGTAGGTGCCCAGGCTCCAGCCCAGCTCAAATGCCTCGATCGTGTTCTCCGGCGCCAGCTCGCCGGCGCCGCGATGGCTCTGTATGACGAACCGGGCAAGCGGGACATGGTCGCGCACGTTCCAGGGGGGATTCGACGGCGCGGATCCGGCGGGCGCGACGGGCGGCGGGGGGGTCTGCGCCAACCCGTTCCCGGCGATCAACAGAAGGACACAAAGGAGACCGGCAACCTTCTTCATTGTGGGATCACCTGACAAGGAATCACTCGTGGGAGGCCCAGGCACGCGCGCGCCGAAACCAGACGGTGGCTCCGCTCTCATTGCGCAGACCATGCCAGAACACCGCAACCGAGACAAGGACGATGCCGGGGCACCCATCTCCCCATGGCGGCGAGCCGCAGCCGATCATCTCTCGCCGATCACAACCTCTCCTCCACTCCGTCGATGCCAGCGCAGCGACGCCACCTCCAAAGATCGTCCCGCCACCGTCTTCTTGGGGGGACCTCATCATGCGGTCCATACAAACCAAAGTGACGATCGTCATTTTGGTTTTACATCACAATGCGCGTTTCGCCCGAAAAATCGGCAGAATAGCGGCCTGCGGGCGAGGACCTATGTAAATCCAGAGTGACGATCGTCACTCTGGATTCACATGCCGACGACGAATGTGCTCATCGGGAAGCGACGATGAGATCATGGCAAAGCACGGCAAGCGTCAGGACGCGCATCAACGCGCCTGAGCCGATCCTGGCCGAGACGTCGTCTGGATCCTCTGTCCCCGAGCGCCGCCGGGGCCTCCCGCCTCAGCCCAGCGTCCACCCTTCACGGTATGGCGGGTTGAGCAGCTTGTTTGCGGCGTCGGAATTGCTGAAGCGCATCTGGGCGGCGTCCCAGAGCAGCTTCTCTTCCGTGCGGATCGCGATGTTGCCCATCAGCACGACGGCGGCCAGGGGTCCGGCATGGTCGGGGAAGTTGCTCCCCGCCGGTGTGCCTCCCTTGCAGGCGTTGACCCATTCCTGGTAGTGGCCGGGCGACCGTTCGAGTTTCTGCGGCGGCTTGCCGACCTCCCTGCGGCGGGCCTCCGGGAGCAGCACGTGATTGAGGAGCATCCCCTGGTCGCCGACGATCAGGGTGCCGTCGTTGTCGAACATGCCGGGATCGGCCCCCGCCGGCAGCGGCGGCATCATGCCGCCGTCGTACCAGCGCAGCGTGATCTCCGGACGGTCGCCGGCGGCGGGGAACTTGTAGGTGACGATCGAGGCGAGCGGCGCGGTCTCGTTGCGCACCTCCGGGGGCTGGTTCCAGCTCGTCGAGCAGGCCTCCACGCTCGTCGGCCATCCCAGCTTGAGCGCCTTGAAGGCGGCGGAGAGGTTGTGGCACCCGATGTCGCCGAGCACCCCCGTTCCGAAGTCCCACCAGCCGCGCCAGCTGAAGGGGTGATAGCACGGGTGATAGGGTCGCGCCGGGGCGGGCCCCAGCCAGAGATCCCAGTTCAGTCCCTCGGGCACGGGCGGGGTGTCCGCGGGACGCCGGATCCCGCGGGGCGAGATGTCCGGCCGGCGGTTTGACCAGGAATGGATCTCCCGCACCTTGCCGATCGATCCCGCCCAGATGTGTTCGCACACCAGCCGCGCGCCCTCGTCCGCCTGCCCCTGGTTGCCCATCTGGGTGGCCACCTTCGCCTCGCGCGCCACGCGGGCGATCTCGAGGGCCTCGTGCACGCTGTGGGTCAGCGGCTTCTGGCAGAACACATGCTTCCCCATCTTCAGCGCCGCCATCGTCACGACGGCGTGGTTGTGGTCCGGCGTCGCCACCATCACGGCGTCGATGCCCTTCTCGGTCTCCAGCATCCTGCGGAAATCGCTGTACGGCTTGGCCTGCGGGAAAAGGGTGTGGGCGAAGGCCGTGCGGCCCTGGTCGACATCGCAGACGGCCACGATGTTCTCGGTCGGGACGTTCCGGATGTCGCCCGACCCCATGCCGCCGATCCCGACGGCGGCGATGTTGAGGCGGTTGTTGGCGGACGGCTGACCGTCGCCTCCGAAGACGCGTCGCGAGGCGATGGTGAAGGCCGCGGCGGCCGAGAATTCCCGCAGGAACCGGCGGCGGGAGCGAGGCGAACTCGGGCTCATGATGAACGGACTCCTTACGGCGGCGAGCCGCAACCCGACGGCCCTGGCCGCCCAACGTGTTCTATCAATCCACTCGTTCTTCCGTGCGATGGTGCCACGCCAAGGTATCACGCCCCCGCGGCAGCCCGCAACGGGGGAATGCCGCCCCAAACCCTCGCCTACGGAGCCGCGGACACGAATGGGGCGCGAAGGGCGGGACGCGGGAGGGCGACGAGGAGTTGGGCAAGGGCTGAAAACGACCCGAAATCGCTCAATTTTGGCATCGGACCCCCATCGGGGTCGGCCGTGGGTGCGGCAAGACACACTTCAGACGCGGATCGGCATCATATAGAGCCGTTCCTTCCGAGCACCTCAGTGACGACACCGACCGACCGGCTTGGAGGCCGTCGCTTGGGTCGGCAGATCGAACACACGCCAGACCTTCCGCATCCGGGCGATCGCCTGCGTCGAAGCGCACAGCCGCAGGCCCATCACGCAGTTGTTGCGGTTCATCCGGCCCGCGAGATGCACCAGCAGGAGCCGGTAGCGTTTGAATCGGGCCGCACGCTCCTCGGGCTCGAAGCACAACCCCTTGATTGCGCTGGCCAGGTTGTAGGCCAGGATGGCGCACTCGAGCCAGGCGGCGTTGACGTTGAAGCGCTGACTGGGCGTGTGGCCTGCCCCCAGCGCGTTCTTGAGTTCATCGTGACGGTGTTCGACCGTGCCCGCCTTCTCTCGGTGCCAGTCCAACAACCGGTCGCCTCGATAGTCCAGATTGGTCAACACCGCGTAGTGCCGCCGGTCGCTGCCATCGGCAAGCAGCACCCCCGGGGCCTTGAGCAACCGCAACCCCACATAGCGCAGCGGCCGACTGTCTTTGTGCTCGTAGCGCTCCCCGGGCACGGAATCGACTTCCGCCCACTGCCGCAACGTGCCGTCGCGCTCCGTGGCGAACGTTTGCCACTGGGCGTCCGGAATCTGCTCCAGCGCCTGCGTCAACGCCGCGCTGGGAAAAGCGCTGATGGCGAACCCGATGGCTCCGCCAGGCTCCGTCGCGCGTTTCGGATCGCTGAGCCACTGCACCAGCTCCGCCTCATGACAGGCCGAGTCGCCTCGGAAGTACCGTGCTCGGATCCCCTCCGGCAGCGCGGCAAAGGCGCGCTGCGCGCACGTCAGCGGCGACTGGCGGGCCGGCACATTCCCGTCGCGGAACTCGTCGGCCAGCACCAGATCGGCCTCGGCCCACAGGGCCAACATCGGCTGATAACCCCGGCCCCCGTCATAGTGCGGCCGCGCGGCCACCTTGTGGCTCTCGATGATCGTGGCATCCTGGTCCACGGTCGCCGTGTGCTGGGCTTGCCCTAGGTTCGCGTACTGACGCGCGATGTGGCGCACCAGGCCGGCCCCCACCTGCTGCAAGGCGTGGATCGGTTCGCTGCCGGGCAGAATGAAACTCTTCTGCACCGCGCGGGCCGGCCGCAACTCCTCCAGCGCCGGGTCGTGGAAACGCTCCAGAAACTCCCGCACCGCGGTGACCTTCGGCACCGCATACCCCAGGCCTCGCTCTAGGCAGGGGTCGTCGGTCAATAGGCGGATGTCCTCCGGGCACTCGCCCCCCACCGTGTGCAGCAGGATGAGGGACTCGACCATCTGGGCCTCGCTGAACCCCCGATTCCGTTTGCGCAGCGGGAGATTCGCCTCCACCAGACCCGGACCTCCCAGCGCGCGAAAGGCGCGCGACGTCGCCAGCAGGCCGGCATGGGGGCTGGATGCTTCGGTCAAGGGGCGCGGATCCAGCACGAAAGGGGTCTTCGACAACAAGGGCAAGCGCGCTGACATGAATAGTCATATAGTGCTTCTATAGCACTATGGCAAGAGAAATCTGCAAAGAGACGCCGCCGACTTCATGACCTCCCGCCTCCCCGCGTTCCTCAGGCGAGGAACAGGGGCAGACCCGCGGGCGTGGCGCGGAATCGGCCGCCCCGTCTCCAGGTCGGGCTCGCCCCCCCCGCAACCCCAGTCCGATTGACCACACGCAACGAATCGAGCGAGCAACAGCGCGTCGGTTTTTTCCGCCATGACGCGGGCCGCCCGCGGCGGGCGGGCCCACGGCGATGCGGATCAGAATCCGAAACATGAATGGCGAAATCCGAAGGGAATCGCAATGGCGAATGAAGAGAGACGCGGACCCAGGACGGCTTCCTTTTCGGAAGGGCCGATTCGAGCCTCCGCACTCCTTCGGATTTCGTGCGTCCGAGGTGGAGTTCGAGGTCTGGACTTGCAGTGCTGGGTCCCGTCCGCCCCGCCCCGCGCGCTGCAGAGCAGGCGCGCGGCGACGGGCGCGAGCGCGAACGTTCCACGCGGATTCGTGTCGGCCGTCGGAGAAGACGGCCTCTCACACCTCATGAGGTGTGAGAGTGAAAGTCCGGTTCAATTTTCAGTCCTAAGATAGCGTAGGACAAGGCATTCAGGCGGGATGGGAGGAGCTTTGTCCTCTCACACCTCATGAGGTGTGAAAGGTGCCACCGAAGGCATCTGGGCACGGGGCAGAGCCTTTCCGTCTCGAGGGCCGCCGTCGGCCGCAGTGCCGGAAGGCGCCGTTCGCGACCGGATCGGCGCCGGGGCGGATGCGGGGGATCGAAGGCGCGAGCTCCATGCGGGCCTTGACGACGCCGCGAAATGTGAAACACTGGCGGCACCATGGACGGTTCGGGCACGGAACTGAAGAAACGGAGACTGTGGGCGCGGTTCACGCCTCAGGAGCTGGCGCTGGCCGGCGCGGTGCTGGCGATCTTCCTGATCGGACTCGCCGCCCGGTGGTGGCATCTGCGGCACGAGCGGCCGGAGACCTACCGGCCGGCCGGCATCGAGACGGTGGAATAGCGTTCGCTTCCTCCGTTGGAGACGGCGGCGGAACAGCCATTCTCATTAGGGCGCAGGGACCATCGCCTCATAATGCGAATGGCTGCAAAACCGTGCATCCCTCTCGAAAAGGCGTTATGGTGTCGGGGTATGACCGCGGTGAATGAACAGGCCGTGCAGGACATGTACGAGCGGATGAAGGCGAGACTCGCGCGGGTCGTGCCCGACGTCGAGCTGCGTCTGAAGGCCGGCGTGGCGGCGGAGATCCTGGAGCTCAAGCGGCGGCGGAATGCCGTCATCCTGGCGCACAACTACATGGAGCCCGCGCTGTTCTATTCGGTGCCGGATTTCCAGGGCGACTCGCTGGACCTCAGCCGGAAGGCCGCGACGACGGACAAGGACGTCATCGTCTTCTGCGGCGTCCGGTTCATGGCGGAAACGGCGAAGATCCTCAGCCCGGACAAGACCGTTCTCCTGCCGGCCCAGAAGGCGGGGTGCTCGCTCGCCGAGAGCATCACGGCCGACGACGTGCGCGAGCTGCGCCGGAGGTTCCCGGGCGTGCCCGTCGTGACCTACGTCAACACGTATGCCGACGTGAAGGCGGAGTCGGACATCTGCTGCACGTCGGGCAACGCGAAGGCCGTGGTCGAGTCGCTCCACGCCGACACGGTCATCTTCCTGCCCGACCAGTATCTCGCCGCCAACGTGGCGCGCGAGACGGGGAAACACATCGTGTTCCCGTCGCGCACGCCGATCCCGTCGGGGGGATTGCTCGACGTCCAGCTCGTCGGCTGGCACGGGCGGTGTGAGGTGCACGAGCGGTTCACCGTGGACGACATCCGCAATGCCCGCCGCCAGTTCCCCGACGTGGTCGTGCTCACGCACCCGGAGTGTTCGCCCGAGGTCGTGGCGGCCTCGGACTTCTCAGGCAGCACCAACGCCATGATCCGGTTCATCGAGCGGTCCGGCGCAACGCGTTACCTGGTGCTGACCGAGTGCGCGATGGGCGACAACATCGCCGCCGCGCACCCGGAGAAGGAGATGATCCGCATGTGCAGCATCCGGTGCCCGCACATGAACGAGATCACCCTCGAAGACACGCGGGACGCGCTTCGGTTCAACCGCTATGTCATCGAGGTCCCCGAGGACGTCCGCGTCCGCGCGCGGCGGGCCGTGGAGCGAATGATCGCCATAGGTTGAGCGTACGGAATGTGCGCCGACGGGCTTTTCGTCTGTGTCGTCCGGTGGACCGAGTGGGCCTCCACGCGTTGGGCATCGGTTGAACGTGGGGACCGGGCATATCCGGCATCCTCGCCGGGAGGTGCATGATGTTGATTGGACTGGTAGCGGGAGTGGCCGTCCTCTACGCGCTGGCGTACCGATTCTACGCCGGCTGGATCGGCCGCCAGGTCGGCCTGGACGATGCGCGTCCGACGCCGGCGCACACGATGAAGGACGGGGTCGACTACATGCCGACCCACGACATGATCCTCTTCGGCCACCACTTCAGCACCATCTCCGGCGCGGGACCGATCGTCGGACCGGTCATCGCCGCCCTGGCCTTCGGCTGGCTGCCGGCGGTGCTGTGGATTGCCTTCGGCGCCGTGCTGATCGGCGGCGTGCACGATTTCTGCATCATGGTGGCGAGCATCCGCAACGAGGGGCGGTCGATCGGCCAGATCGCGCGCGGATTCCTCAGCCCGGTGGCCTATTACATCTTCCTCGTGTTCATCCTCTTCACGCTCGTCTACGTCGTCATCGTCTTTCTCGACCTCACGGCCAGCACGTTCATGCCGGCCGCGGCGGCCGCGCACGCGGAAGGTTCGGAGCAGGTGCTGCTCAACGCGAAGCAGGGCGGCACGGTGGCCACGGCCTCCCTCTTCTACATCGCGCTCGCCCTCCTGTTCGGGGTGAGCATCTACCGGCTGCGCATGCCCATCTGGGCGGGCACCCTCGTGTTCGTCCCCCTGGTCTTCGGAGCCCTGTGGCTCGGCAGCGTCTTCCCGATCACCGCCGACCTGGTTCCGGCCTTCCTGGGCTCGGCCAAGAACGCCTGGTGCCTGGCGCTTATCGTCTACTGTCTTCTGGCGGCCATGCTGCCCGTCTGGATCCTGCTGCAGCCGCGCGACTACCTTTCGTCCTTCCTCCTCTACGCCTGCCTGCTGGGCGGGGGCGTCGGCCTCGCGGCGACCTCGTTCGCGGGCAAGGCGGCGATCGCCTACCCCGCGTTTCTCGGTTTCACGAGCGCGTCGAAGGAGTTCCTCTTCCCGACCCTGTTCGTCACCATCGCCTGCGGGGCGGTCAGCGGCTTCCACGCGATCGTGTCGTCCGGAACCTCCGCCAAACAGCTCCGGATCGAGAGCTCGGCGCGCACGATCGGGTACGGCGGCATGCTGGTGGAGGGCATTCTCGCGATGCTCGCGGTGGCGACCGTGATGGTCCTGGCCGCGCGTCCAGCCGGCGAGACGCCGGTCGTCACCTTCGGCCGCGGCCTGGGCTCGTTCATGGAGACGCTCGGGCTGTCGCCGGCGTTCGCCTCCACCTTTGCCATGATGGCCGTCAGCACGTTCCTGCTCACCACCCTGGACTCCTGCACCCGCCTCGCGCGGTTCATCGTGGCGGAGATCTTCCATCTCAGCAACCGATTCGTGCCCCGTCTCCTCGCCACCCTGGCGGTGCTGGTCCCGCCCGCGCTGGTGGTGTTCCGGCAGATCCGCGACGTCAACGGGAATCTCGTCCCCGCCTGGCAGGCGATCTGGCCGGCCTTCGGCGCCTCGAACCAGCTGCTGGCCGCCCTCGCGCTGCTCGTCGTCTACTCCTGGCTGCGCCACGCCGGCCGCCGGACCGTCTTTGTGCTGGCGCCGATGCTCTTCATGTGCGCGACCACGCTCACCGCCCTCGCGCAGCTTTTCTGGCGGCACACCGGAAGCCACTGGTTCGCGGGCGGCAAGGCCGGAAGCCCCTTCGTCGGCGGAGTCAGCCTCGTGCTTTTCGTCCTGGCGGTGATGGTGCTGGCGAATACGGTCTGGCTGCAGGTGACGAAGAAGACGACGTCCAAGGCCGCAAGCTGACCGTTCGTTCCCGACGCGGGCGGCGGGCAGCCCGCCCACCGCCGCGGAGCCTCTCCTGCTCCGGGGGCGGGCCGCACCGCCGCATCCGCGTGATGACGGAACGATCCGGCCGGTTCCCGGACGGCCCCTCAGGCCATCTCCCGGAACAGCGCGCCGAAGACGGACTCCGGGGCCAGGTTCCGTTCGAGCTGGCGAATCGCCTCCTCGACCCGTCGGATGCGGGCGAGCGCCGCGCCGTATTCGAGGCGGCTCGCCTGCCGCCTGAGCGCCTCCGCGCGGTCGGGGAAACGCAGGCCGCCGGCATCGGCCCCCAGCACCACCACCAGCAGATCCCGCTGCCAGTCGAGCAGCGTTTCCAACACCGCCGCCCGCACCTCGTTCACGCGCGCGTTAATCCGGGCATCGCGCACGTCCGCCTTGACCTCTTCGTCCGGCGCGGCCTCGATCTCCGCGGCCACCGCCTCCTTGATTTCGTCGAGCAGCCCCGAGAGCGCCACGGCGGCCGCCAGGCGCTCGATCAGGCCGTCTCCGCCGGCGGTGGAGAGGAGGTCCAGCGTCCGCGCCCGCCAGGCGTCGTGCGCCGACCCCCCTCCGCCCTCCGCGCGCAGGATCTGACAGCGCGAGACGATGGTCGGAAGAAGCTGCTGGGGGGCGTCGGTGAGCAGCAGGAGCACCGTCCGCGGCGGGGGTTCCTCGAGAGACTTGAGAAACGCGTTGGCCGCCGCCTCGTTCATGCGGTCGGCGGCGACGATGACCGCCGCCTTCCAGCCGCCGGAGTAGGCCGTGTTGAAGATCCGCGGCAGGACCTCCTCGCGGATGCGGTCCACGGTGATCGCCCGGCTCTTGCTCTCCGGCTCCACCCAGAGCACGTCCTCGTGAGCATGCGCCCTCACCAGCCGGCAACCCCTGCACCGGCCGCAGGGCTTCTCGGCCGCCCCGCAGAAGAGCAGCTCCAGCAGGCCCTCGGCCAGCCTCGCCGCGCCGCCGCGCGGCGGTCCCAGCACGAGGTAGGCATGGGCCACCCGGTCCGTCTCCAGGGCGTGCCGGAAGCGCTCCACCGCCGCCGCGACGGCGTCACCGGAGGGCACGGGCCACCTCGTTCCGGACCGCCTCCGCGACCGAAGCCTCCGCGGCGGAGGCGTCGATGACCCGGAAGCGTTCCGGCCACCGCCGCGCCAGGTCCAGGTAGCCGGCGCGCACGCGCTCGTGGAACGTCCGTTCCTCTCGCTCCATGCGGTCGGGCGCCGGTCCCCCTTCCGCCTGCCGGGTCCGCAGCCGGCGAAGACCGTCCGTCACGTCGAGATCCAGCAGGAGGGTCAGGTCCGGCACGGTCCCGCCGACCGCGAACGCGTTGATCTCGATCATGCGCTCGACCGGGAACCCCCGCCCATAGCCCTGGTACACGGTGGTCGAATCCATGAAGCGGTCGGCGACCACCCAGATCCCCTGCGCCAGCGCCGGCCGGATCACCCGGCGCACCAGCTGCGCGCGGCTGGCGGCGAACAGAAGAACCTCGGCCTCCGGGCCGATCGGTTCGCCCGCGCGATCGTGCTGCAGGATCTCCCGGATCGCCTCGCCGGTCGGCGTGCCGCCCGGTTCGCGGGTGTAGAGCACCGTGTGCCCCGCCGCCTCCAGATGTGCCACGAGACGGCGCGCCTGCGTCGTCTTGCCCCCGCCCTCGGGGCCTTCGAACGTGATGAAGCGGCCGGGAGTCATGGAATTGCGGATTCCGGATCGCGGATTGTGGATTGCATATTGGGCGCCGACGTCATCCGGCAGCGGTCGGTTCTTCGCGATGGGGGGCCGGTCGCCATGGGTCACTTCCGTTTCAGTCTCGGTCCCTGGGGCGAGTCCTGGACGGTCCAGCCGCGGGCGGCGATCTCGTTGCGGAGGCGGTCGGACTCGGCCCAGTTCTTCGCCGCGCGCGCCGCCTGCCGCGCCCGCGCCATGTCCTCGATCTCCGCCGGCACCTCGG
Organism: uncultured Verrucomicrobiota bacterium; assembly: GCA_964610105.1. GTDB lineage: Bacteria > Verrucomicrobiota > Kiritimatiellia > PWTM01 > PWTM01 > CAZSUU01. The sequence goes on from CAZSUU010000019.1 coordinate 23,604, forward strand.
CGCGCGGCGATTCCAGCACCCCGACGATGGCGTCCCAGCCGGCGAGCAGGCCCTGCACGGCGGCGGCCTCCGACGGCGTTACCTCCCCGGCGTCCAGCGCCTTGTGCCCGGCGCGGATCAGGTCGAAGAGGACCGCCAGCGCCGCGGAGATGTTCAGGTCCCCGGCCAGGGCGCCGCGGAACGCCGCGTCGGCCCCGGCCGCCCAGGCCGGCGGCCCGCCCGGCGCGGCGGCCCCGGCCCGCGCGGAAAGCCGCCCGCGGAACTCATCCACCCGCGCCAGCGACGTGCGCGCGGCCTCCAGCGAATCCATCGTGAAGTTCAGCCATTGCCGGTAGTGGGTCGCCAGCAGCGTGTAGCGCACCTCGCGACCGCTGAAGCCCTTCCCGACGAGGTCGCGGAGGGTGAAGAAGTTGCCCAGCGACTTCGACATCTTCTTTCCGTCGACGATCAGGTGCGCGCAGTGGAGCCAGTACCGGGCGAACGGCCGGCCGGTCGCCGATTCGCTCTGCGCGATCTCGTCCTCGTGATGAGGGAATATGTTATCCACGCCGCCGGTGTGAATATCGAAACTCTCGCCGAGGTACTTCATGCTCATGGCCGAGCACTCGATGTGCCAGCCGGGACGGCCGCGCCCCCACGGCGAGTCCCACGCGACCTCTCCGTCGTTCTCGTCCCACGCCTTCCAGAGGGCGAAATCCGCGAGATCCTCCTTCTCGTACTCGTCCTGCGCCACCCGCGCGCCGGCCCGCAGGCCGGACTTGTCGAGATGGGCGAGTCTGCCGTACTCGGGGAAGCGGCCGATGTTGAAGTACACCGATCCGTCGTCGGAGCGATACGCGAACCCCTTCTCTTCGAGCCGTGCGATGAGCGCGATCATCTCCGGCACGTGATCGGTCGCGGCGGGATAGTGCTCGGCCCGTTCGATGCCGAGGGTGTCGAGGTCCTTGAAGAAGGCGTCGATGTACGTGCGCGTGTATTCGCGCAGGGGCAGGCCGGCGGCCCGCGACTTGCGGATGGTCTTGTCGTCCACGTCCGTCAGGTTCATCACCTGGACCACCCGGTAGCCGGCGGCCTTCAGGAAGCGGCGGAGCAGGTCCTCGAAGACGTAGGCGCGGAAATTGCCGATGTGCGCGAAATCGTGGACGGTGGGGCCGCAGGTGTACATCCTCGCCTCGCCCGCCCGCAGCGGCGCGAACTCCTCCTCCCGGCGCGTCATCGTGTTGAAGAAGCGGACCTGGCACTGCTCCGCGCCGGCATTCGACGCACGGACATCCGATGGAGTCGGGGGCGGAATCGGTATCGGCATCGCGGTCCCGTTCGATCCCGATACCGATGGCGATACCGACCCCGAAGGAGCCTGCCGACGCGTGGCCGCATTGGGTGGAAGGGCATCCGAGGGATTCATCGTGCGTACAACTCCACCAGCACGCCGGGGCCTTCCTCGACCTGCGCCAGGCGGCGGAGGCCGCACGCGGCCAGTTTCTTCTCGCCCGCCTCGCGATCGACCAGCCACGTGTGCCATTCGATCACCAGCCGCTTCGTACGCTCCAGCAGGGCGCGCTCCTGGTCGAGGAAGACGCCTTCCGCGCCTTCGATGTCGAGCTTCAGCAGGTCGATGGGACGGCCGGCCGCATGCTCCTCCCAGAGCGCGCCCACCGAGACCGCCGGCACCGAGACCGTCTGCGCGCGGGCCCGGCCGGGGCGGTGGGGATCCTCCCGGTCCAGCAGCGACGACCCCAGGTGCGACTCGGCGCAGTGCAGGTCCACCGTCGATCCCGGCCCGGAGACCGCCCCGGCCGCCCCCCAGGCCACGCGGAGCCGCGCGAGGCCGTTCCGCTCGCGAAGGGCCTCGATCTTCGGGATCAGGTTCGGATTCGCCTCGACCGCGAGCCCGACCAGATCCCGCCGCCGGGTCCGGTGGGCGGCGTAGCACGAAAAGAAGCCGACGTTGGCGCCGACGTCGACGAACGTGCTGACCTCGACGCCGTCGAAGGCCGCGCGGTAGATCTCGCGGTGGAAGATCTCGTCGGCCAGGTACAGGCTTTCCAGATCCGTCACCAGGTACTCCACCCCGCTCTCCGCCAGCCTGTGGCGGCGCGGGTGGCGCGCCAGCCACCGCCCCGCGCGTTCGCGGATGCGCAGGGCGGCCACGAGGCGGTGCACCACCGGCCAACGGTCGATCACGGCCATCAACGATTTCATCTTCGGGCGCGTAGTATGAAGACCGGCCGGCCGCATCACAAGCCCTGCGTGCGCGTGCACTCGCAGGACGTGCGATGGCACACCGCCATGCCGCATGGCCTCACGGGCCGCGGTGGATGTGCCGCGAGAGCGTGTGGTCGTAGAGGGTCACGATCCAGCGGAAGGGCGAATGGACGAGCCGGAGCCGGACGATGGCGACGAACATCTCGAGCGAGGTGCGCCCGACCCGCAGTCGCGAGCCGGGTTTGTCGTTCCAGACGGTGGGGATCTCCAGGATGGGAAACCCCGCCCGGCGCACCTGGAAGAGGAGGTCGACATCGAACGCCCACTGCGTGATGCCGAGGCGGGGCCGGACCGCGTCGAGGGCCGGCCGGCTGAGCAGTTTCGCGCCGCACTGCGTGTCGGTGGTGTGCAGCTTGAACAACAGACGGACCAGGGCGTTGAACACGCGCGAGGCCATCCGCCGCAGCCAGGGTTGCGGCGTGATGCGGGACTCCCGATGCCAGCGGTTGGCGATGACGATGCCCGCCCGTCCGATCCGGCGCACCAGCTCGTCGAACGCCTCCGGAGGGGTCGCGCCGTCGGCATCCACGAATCCGACCAGCGCGCCCTTGGCCGCATCCATCCCCAGCATCACCGCCCCGCCCTTGCCGACAGAGCGGGGCTCTTCGATCACCCGCAGGCGGGGCCAGGACGCCGCATAGGTCCGCGCCACCTCGGCCGTGCGATCCCGCGAGCCGTTGACGACGACGATCAGCTCGACCTCATCCCCGTAGCGCTCCCGGAAGAACGGCAGATACGAATCGAGCATCGGGCCGAGGCGCTGCTCCTCGTTGTACGCGGGTATGACGATCGACAGCTTCATCGCCGGGCCGTCCGGGGTGAGGATACGGCGGCCAGCGCCGTATGGGCAAATCCGTCGCGCGTCTTCTCCCAGGAGAACTCCCCCGCCCACGCCAGGCAGGCGCGGCACATCGCGCCGTGCCGCTCCGGATCGCCGCGCACGGCCAGGGCCGCGGCGGCCAGCGCCTCGACGTCGTGCGCCTCGACCAGCACGCCGGTGAGTCCGTCCCGGACGGAGTCCACGATGCCCGGCACGCGGTAGGCGATGCAGGGCGTGCCCACCGCGGCGGCCTCGGTGACCACCATGTTCCATCCCTCGCGAATGCTCGGGATGAGCGCGAGATGGGCCCGGCCGAGGAGGCGGTACTTCTCCTCGTCCGCGACATAACCGGTGAACCGCACCGCCGCCCCCTCGTACAGGCGACGCAGCCGCGCCTCGTCCGGACCGCGCCCCACCACGATCATCTGCGCCTCCGGCGCCTTCGCGCGGATCAGGCCGAAGGCGCGGAGGGCCTCCTCGGGATTCTTGGTCACCCGCAGCCGTCCCACGTAGACCAGCGTGAAAGGCGGGGGTTTCGGAGGCACGGATTCGGCGGGACGGCGCGCGAGCCCGACCCTCCACACCGCGACATTCTTCAGCCCCATGCCCTCGAGGTCGTGACGGGTGGAATCGGAGATGGTGATCGCCGCGTTGCGCCGGTAGGCCCTCAGCAGCCGCCGCTCCAGCCAGGCGAAGACATGCCCCGCCGCGCCCAGTTCCGACACCCAGAACTCCCGGCCGTACAACTGGAAGATCATCAGGATACTGTTCGGCCAGCCGGCCGTCAGATAGCCGAGGCCGTTGAAGCCGTCGAGGATGATCCGGTAGGCGTGGCGGCGACGACGCGCGAAGAGATGGCCCCAGGCGTGCGTGGTCAGCTCGGAGCCCCGGCGCAGGATCCGGATGCCGCGGCGCACCTCCTCCGCCGGCGCCCCCGCGACCGCCGAGGCGAACCAGTCCACCGCCCATCCGCGGTTCAGGAATCCCTGGGCCACCTCCTCCAGGTAGACCTCCGCCCCCCCGCTCAGGGGATGCCCCACGTCGCGGCGATTCAGAATCAACAGCCTTACGCGGCGAGCCGCATCCGAATGGTCCTGGCCGCTCAATGCTGCTCCTCCATTCCTTCCATTCCTTCGTTCCACCGCGCTGACATGATGCGAATAGCGGTGCACCACCATATAGGGGTTGTCGATCCCGTTGTCCTCATGATATGGTGCGCAAAAGCCTTTTGCAAGAACACCGCCCGGATCCCCGGGGACCCGGACGAAGGGGAGTGTGCATTGTATCTGAAACGCCTGGAAATGGTGGGGTTCAAGAGCTTCGCGGAGCGTACGCGGCTCGATTTCGAACCCGGGATGATGGCGATCGTCGGCCCGAACGGGTGTGGCAAGAGCAATATCGCCGATGCCGTCCGCTGGGTGCTCGGCGAGCAGAGCGCGAAGGCCCTGCGCGGATCGAAGATGGAGGACGTGATTTTCAACGGCACGGACGCCTCCAAGGCGATGGGCATGGCCGAGGTGAGCCTCACGCTGGCCGATTGCGAGGCCTCGCTGGGAACGGAGTATCACGAGGTCACCGTCACCCGGCGCGTGTTCCGCTCCGGGGAAGGGCAGTACCTCATCAACAAGACCCCCTGCCGTCTGAAGGACATTCAGCGCCTGTTCATGGACACCGGCATCGGCACGAACTCCTATTCCCTGATGGAACAGGGACGCATCGACCGCGTGCTCAGCTCGCGCCCCGAGGATCGCCGCGCCGTGTTCGAGGAGGCCAGCGGCATCACCAAGTTCAAGGCCGACAAGAAGGAGGCGATGCGGAAGCTCGAGCACACCGAGCAGAACCTGCTCCGCCTCGCGGACATCATCCGGGAGGTCAAGCGGCAGATCATCTCGCTGCAGCGGCAGGCGGGCAAGGCCCGGCGCTACAAGGAACTCCAGGAGCGGCTGCGCGCGTTCGATCTCTACTTCACGCGCGACCGGCTCGCCGTGCTGGATGCCGAGATCGGCACGCTCGACGCCCGGCGCGCGGCCCTCGCCGAGCGCGAGGAGGCGCTGGGCGCCGACGTCACCGGCCACGAGCAGCGGCTCGATGCCGCCCGCGCGGACCTGGCGACGGTCGACCACGAGATCGAAGAGACCCGGGAAGCCGCGGCGCAGGTGCGCTCGGAGTGGGGCCGCGCCCAGGAGACCATCCGGACCAACGGCGAGCGCATCGTGGAGTACCGCGGATTCAGCCAGCGCGACAGCCGCGAGGAGGCCGACGCCCGGCGGCGCGTGGAGGAGCTCCAGGCGGAGCTGACGTCCCTCGCCGACGAGCTTGACCGGGCGGCGGCCGCGCAGGCGGAGGCGGAGCGCGTGCTCGGCGGCCACACCGCCGCGCTCAAGGCGCGCGAGGACGAGATCGAGTCGGTGAGCCAGCTCCTTCACCGCATGCGAAGCGAGCTGCTGGAACTCGAGAACCTCTCCGCCGGCCTCACGCACGAGCTGACCGAGCTGGAATCGCGCGACCGCGGGGCGCAGATCCGGCGCGAGAAGCTCGCCGCCGAGCAACAGGAGCAGACGCGGCGCGCCGAACAGGCCGCGGCCCGCGATGCGGCGATGGCGGCGCAGGCGCAGACCGGCCAGGCCGAGACGGCGCGCGTGGCGGAGGCGTACGAGGCCCTGCGGCGCCGGCGCGCCGGCGAGACCGCACGCGAGAACGAGGTGCGCGCGCGCCTCTCCGACCTGCGCTCGCGCCTGTCCGCCCGCCGCGCCCAGGTGGAGATGCTCCACCGCAGCGAGGCGCAGTCGGAAGGATTCCCCGGCGGCGCCCGCCTGCTGCTCGATGCCTCGGCCCCGCTCGGCGTCGACCGCGCCGCCGTGCTCGGCTCGCTCGCCCACCACCTGCGCGCGGAAGCCGGATACCAGGACTGCCTCCAGGCCGTGCTGCGGCCCTGGCTCGACGCCCTCGTGGTCAGCGGCGAGACCGCGGCCCTCGATCTTCTCCGCGAGTTGGAGCGTCAGCGCGCGGGTTCCGCCCGCCTCCTCAGCGGTTCCTCCGGCGCACCGCCCCCCGCCCTTCCCGAAGGGCTGGACCCCCTGCTGGCGCACGTGCGGATCGCGGACGGCGCCGCCTCCCTCGTCCGACGCCTGCTCGGGACCGTCGCCGTGATCGAGGACCTCTCGCGCCTCCCCGCGCCGCGCCCGGCGGGCGTGGTATTCGTCACCCGCGCCGGCCACGTGGTCGGCGACGGCTTCTTCGAGTTCTGGATGCCCGAGTCCCGCGGGGCCAACCCCGTCGCGCGCCGGCAGATCCTCATCGACTGGGAGGCGGAGATCGGGACCCTCCAGTCGAGCCTCGCCGACGCCGAGGCGGAGGCCGGCCGCCTGGAGATGACCGAGAAGGAACTCGACGCGGCGATCGAGCAGACCCGCCTGGCGCTCGAGCAGGCGCGGCAGGCCGAAGGCATCCTGGAGGGCGAGCGGATATCGCTCGCCCGCGATCTCAAGCAGACGCGCGAACGTCTCGAGACGGTCGGCTTCGAACTGCAGTCGCTGATCTCCCAGGGGGCCCTCGGACAGGAGCGCCGCGTGCAGATCCAGCGCGAGCAGGACGAGGCCCGCGTGCGCCAGGGGGAGCTGCGGGCCCACCTGGCCACCCGCACCGACGAGCAGCGGACGCTGGAACAGCAGCGTTCCGCCCTGCTCCACGAGGTCACCGAGGCCCGCATCGCCGCCGGCGACCGCCGCCGCGACGTGGAAGACCTGCGCCGGCGCCGGCAGACGCACGAGAGCCGCCTGAGCGAGCTCTCGACCCTGATCCGCGAGCGCGCGCAGGGCATCCAGACCTATCTCGCGCGCATCGAGGAACTCGAGCGGTCGACGGCCGCGGCGCGCGACAGCCTGCAGCCGCTCGACGACGAGATCCACCTCCACGAGTCCCGGCTGGACGCCCTGCGCCGCCGGCATGACGAGCAGGCGCGGGACCTCGCGGCGATCGATCAGGCGCTGCGCGGTCACCGCGCGGCGCTGGACGAGACCCGGCGCGCGCGCGGCGAGGTCGACATCGAGCTGGCCCAGCAGCGGATGCGCCGCCAGAACACGGTCGAACGGGCCGCCGCCGATTACCACGTCAGCCCCGACCAGATCGCGGCCGCCGCCGAACCGGACTGGGGCGAGGCGGGGCGGCCGGCCGATCGCGACGCGCTCGAGGCGCTGATCGCGGAGCTGCGCGCCCGGCTCGAATCCATGGGCCCCGTGAACCTGGTCGCCATCGAGGAGTACCAGGAACACGAGAAGCGGCACGAGTTCCTCACCCAGCAGCAGGACGACCTGGTGCGGGCGAAGCAGCAGCTCATCGACATGATCCGCCGGATCAACCAGACGACCACGCAGATGTTCGCCGAGACCTTCGCGAAGGTGAACGAGAACTTCCGCGAGATGTTCACCAAGCTCTTCGGCGGCGGCACGGCGCGGCTGGTGATGGTGGACGAGGGGGACGTGCTGGAGTCGGGCATCGAGATCATCGCGCGACCGCCCGGCAAGAAGCTCCAGTCGGTGTCGCTGCTCTCCGGCGGCGAGCGCACGATGACCGCGGTGGCGCTGCTGTTCGCGCTCTACATGGTCAAGCCCAGCCCGTTCTGCCTGCTCGACGAGCTCGACGCCGCGCTGGACGACACCAACATCGGCCGGTTCATCGCGGTGGTGAAGAACTTCCTCGAGCGGTCGCAGTTCCTCGTCATCACCCACAACCGCCAGACCATCGCCTCCTCGAACGTGCTCTACGGCGTCACGATGGAGAAGATGGGCGTGTCGAAGATCGTCTCCGTGAAGTTCCACCGCGAAGGCCGCACGGAGTACGGCGGCGCCCACGCGACCACCGTCACCACGACCACGCCGGCGCCCGCGGCGGCCCCCGCCGCCGACGGGGCCCCGGGGGTGTCGGCGGACGCGACGATCGCCGCGAAGGCGTCCGCGGGCGCCGCAGGCGCCGCGGCGCCCCACCAACCCTCCGCCGCTGCGCCCTCGGAGACGGCGGACACGTCCTCCAAGTCGCAGAATTCGCAGTGACCACACCGTCATCACGCCGGCAGTTCCTTCGTCTCGGCGCGCTCCTGGGCGGCCTGGCCGCCGTGCCCCTCCGCCCGCGGGCCGCCGAAACGCCCGCAGCGGCCCGCGCGGCGTTCCGGTTCGGCTTCGCGCTCAACACGGCCACCATCCGCGGCTACAAGCTGGACCTCCCCGCCCAGATCGACCTCGCCCTCGAGGCCGGCTACGAGGGCATCGAGCCATGGACCCGCGACGTCGCCGACTGCGCCGGCGCGGGCCATTCGCTGAAGGACCTCGGCCAGCGCTGCCGCGACAGGGGCCTGAAGGTGGTCAGCGCCATCGGATTCGCCCCGTGGCTCGTCGATGACGACGGGCAGCGCGCGGCCGGGGTGGAGCAGATGAAGCGCGAGATGGACCATCTCGCCCTGCTCGGCGGCACCCACATCGCCGCGCCTCCCGCGGGCGTGAACAAGGCCGGCGTGAAGCTCGACTTGGACCGCGCCGCCGAGCGGTACCGCGTCATCCTCGAAGCCGGCCGCGGCATCGGGGTGATCCCCCAGATCGAAACGTGGGGCTCCTCCGCCAACCTCAGCCACCTGGCCGAGGCCCTGTACATCGCGGCGCGGACGGGGGATCCCGACGCCTGCATCCTGGCCGACGTCTTCCACATGTACAAGAGCGGGACCGCGCCCTCGGTGCTCAGACTCATCGGCGGCCGGGCGCTGCCCTGCTTCCACATGAACGATTACCCCGCCACGCCCGACCGCGCGACCATCGCCGACGCGCAACGCGTGTGGCCGGGCGACGGCATCGCGCCCTTGAAGGAAATCCTGTCGCATCTCGCCGCCGCCGGCGCGCACGTGATCCTCTCGATCGAGGTGTTCAATTCCGAGTACTGGAAGCTCCCGCCCCTCGAATGTGCAAGGACTGGACTGGCGAAGATGAAGGCCTCCGTCGCCGCGGCGGGGCTGGCCTGAGACGACGAAAGAGCAACCAACGTTCGTTCGCGGTTTCGACACTCCCTTAAGGGCACCTGGCGGTTGGAGAGTCGTGGACAGGAGAGGTGAGTGGGTGATCACCCCGTCCTCGTGCCCTCCGGGGACGACCAGGCCACGATCCGCTCCCCGTTGCGCCGCAGGCGCGCCGCGCGCCCGCGCGATCTCGGGCGTCCCGCACCGCGCCTCCCGCGGCGTGACGTGCGTCGGGGGGGATCGCCAATGCTTGTTTCTGCTTAAGGCGCGTGCGGGCCTGTGTCATACTGGTTCGCCGTGTCGCCATCGGGCGGACGGCACGGAACAGCGGCGATGTATCAACTGGCCTTCCTGAGTGGCAGCCTGAAGGGCACGCGGCGCGACATCCAGCGTCGGACGGTGACCCTGGGCAGCGATCTTTCCTGCGAGATCTGGCTCTCCGACGAGCAGGTGGCCCCGCGACATGCCCAGCTTGAAGTGCGGGCGGAGGGCATCTTCGTGCGGGCGCTGGCGCCTGATGCCCCGGTCCGGATGGGCGGCCTTGAGACCAGTGAAGCCCGCGTGTCCGACGGCGACGTCATCGAGATCGGCCCCGTCCGGGTCGAGTACCACGCCGGACACCGCGCCCTGGCGCGGCGCTGGGTGCGCGCGCTGGCCATGCTGGCGGCGGGGGCCGGACTCGCGACCGCGGGCATCCTCTACCTCCGCGAGCATCCCCTGACCGGCGGGATGGAGGAGGAACCCGCCCCGGCGCCGGCCGTCCTGTCTCCCCCCGCCCCCGCCCCTTCCCTGCAGGAACCGCCCGCCCTTCGACAGATGGAGGGCCTCGCCCAGCACATGGAGCAGGCGCCGGCGTCCCCGACGGCGGCGCCGCCGGTTCCGGGGCTGCCGCCCGAGACGGCGATCGTGACCGAGGCGGGCGACGTGGCCCTGCACAACCGGCTGGAGGCCATCCGTCTGGACATCCAGGAAGGCCGGCTGAACGAAGCGGAAGCCGGACTCGCCGCGATGGAGAAGGAGATGCCGGCCTGCCTGCCGGTGTTCGTGGAGCGAGCCCGCCTGTTCGAGAAGCGGGGCCGCGTGGACATGGCCGAACGGCATTGGGCCTTCGTCCTCGAGAAGGCCGCGAGCGGCCCGTTCTACGACCTGGCGGCCCTGGAGCTCTCGCGCATTGCGGCCCAGCAGATCGGAGAGGCGCCTCCTCCGATGCCCACCCTGACTGTGCGCGCGCCCGAGGCGCCGCCGGAACCGCCCAGGATCAACATCCTGAAACCGGGCGGCGGGGCCGCTGCCACCACCCCGCCCGAAGCGCCTCCCCTCATCGTCGCGAGGGCCACTCCCCCCGCCCCGCCCGCGCCCCCGCCGACGCCCGCGCCCGCCGTGGCCGCACCCGCATCGCCTCCGGCTGCGCCCCCCCGTCCGTCTCCGGCGGTGACCTTCACCACACGACCGCCGGCGTGGGCCTCTTCCGCCGCCCCTGCGCCACCCGCGTCCGCCGTCCCTGTCCCGGCGATGGCCCGCACGCCGGTGCCGCGATCCTCGACGTCGGCGACGGCCGCCGTGGCTTCCATCGCCCGTCGGCCGGCGGGCCTGGCGTCGGCCCGCCCCGCGCCGGTGCTCCGGGTGCTGGACGTGGAGCAGCGCCGGTTCCCCGTCAGCAGCGATGCGCACGAGATGCGCACCCTGGTGGTGAAAGTAGCCCCGCTGCCCAGCGCGCCCTGGGCCCGCCCGGAGCGCACAACGGTGGAGGTCCGGTTCTTCGATGCGGAGGGTGAGACGGGCCAGCCCTTCCCCAGCCGGGCCCTCGTGCCGCGGGATCCCTTCCATCTCCCGCCGGGGAACTGGAGCGCCGACGAACCGCGATCGGTGACCGCGACCTACACCGTCCCCGCAAACCCCAGCAGCCGTCCGTCGAACACGCGCTATTACGGCTACCGGGTCCGCGTGTTCTACGACGGCGTCCTGCAGGCCGATGTCTGCAAGCCCACGACGCTCAAGACCGCCAATTGACGAGCGGAAAGGCGGGGAGGCTGGACGGGACAATGGCGTCTGCAGTTTGAACTCCGGAGTTCAGAGCGTCGTCCTGGCGACGAACCGCAACCGATTCTGCTTCGAACAGAAGGCAGCGAAGAGAGCGAAGCGCTCCTCTCCAAATCGAAATCGCCGTCGGGATCGGGATCGACCACGGGCCTGACGGCAACAATGCCGTAGGTGGCCTGTTCCTCGCCCACCGGGCAGGCTGGGCCTCCCAGGCCGCAAGGCAGGAGGGCGGCCAGGGGGCGCCGCCTCCCCACCGGGCGCTGGGCAGGGCGCGGTGGCTCAGGCGCCGGATGGGCAACCAGACGCTGCGCAGAAGGCGTGCATCGCGCTCGCAAAGGGGCTAGGGCGAGGCGGCCTTCGCGCGCGCGGTCCCCGAGCGATAGAACGGAAGCGGGACCACCTCGGCCGGCAGGGAACGGGACGCGGGACCGACTTCGAGGCGCGTGCCGGGCGCGGTCAGCGCGTCGTCGATGTAGGCCATCGCCACCGCCACGCCGAGGCTGGGCGCGAACGAGCCGCTGGTCACCTCCCCCACCACCCCGCCATTCGAGGTCACCGGGTCGCCGGCCCGCGCGGCCCGCCGGGCATCGAGCCGCAGGCCGGCGAGGTAGCCCGGGCAGCCCTCCTCGATCTCCCGGGCGCATTCCGTGCGGCCCACGAAGTCCTTGGTCATGTCCAAGAACTGGCCGCGGGCGCAGCCGACGGGCGTGCGATCGGCCGAGAGCTCGTGCCCGTAGAGCGGGTAACCCATCTCGAGGCGGAGGGTGTCGCGCGCGCCCAGGCCGGCGGGGCGGATCGCCGCGTCCGAGAGCAGGAGCTTCCACAGGCGCGCGGCTTCCGAGGCCGGGAAATACAATTCGTATCCCCACTCGCCGGTATAGCCGGTGCGGCTCACGAGGGCATCCACGCCCGCCAGGGTGGCGCGGGCGAACCGGAAGTAGCCGAGGTCCGGCGGGGGGCCCCCCAACGCCCGCTCCATGGCCGCGCGCGCGAGCGGCCCCTGCACGTCGAGCTTGGCCGTTTCGTCGGACAGATCCCGGAAGACCGTGCCGGCGGAGAGGTGTCCGCGCACCCATTCCCGATCGCCGTCCCGCGTCCCCGCGTTGACGATCAGCCAGAACCGGTCCTCGGCCAGCCGGTAGCAGGTCAGGTCGTCGAGGACGCCGCCGTCGTCCTTCAGCAGATACCCGTAGCGGCACTGCCCCGCGCGGAGGGTCCGGATGGAGCATGTGACGAGGCGCTCCAGGTCGGACAGTGCCGAGGGCCCCTCCAGCTCGAACTCGCCCATGTGGCAGGTGTCGAAGACCGAGCAGGCGGTGCGGGTGTGATGATGCTCGGCGAGGATGCCGGCGTACTGGATCGGCATGTCCCATCCGGCGAACGGGGCCATGCGGGCGCCGAGCGCGACGTGCGCCTCGAAGAGCGGTGTTTTCATGCGGCCCACTTTAGCGTACAAGGAGGCCGGATTCCAAGCCGGGACGCGGGCCGGGCGGCGCGCGGGCGCTCGGGCCTCTCCCCCGGCGCGGGATGGGGCGTATGGTCATCGGTCTGGTACAGGCACGGTTCAGCCTCCCCGAGGCGCGGTCCCTGAAGGACAAGCGGTCGGTGATCCGCAGTCTCAAGGACCGCGTGCTGGGGCGCATGAACGTGAGCGTGGCCGAGGTGGACGACCAGGACTTCTGGCAGTCCGCCACCCTGGCGTTCGTCACCGTCGCGGCCACCAAGGACATCGTGGAGCAGCGCATCGCCGATCTCAGCGGCTTCCTGCGTTCGAATCCCCGATACGTCCTGCTGGACCTGGAGACCTCCTATCTCTGATGAAGATCATCGACCGATACCTGCTGCGGCAGCTGTTCGGCCCGCTGATGTACTGCTTCCTGGCCTTCACGATGGTCTTCATCGTGGCGGACCTGTTCGACAATCTGCCCGACTTCGTGAAGGGCAAGGCCTCGTTGCTCTCCGTGCTGCAGTTCTATCTCCTGCTGATCCCCGCCTCCCTGATCTACCTGGTGCCCGTCTCGCTGATGCTGGCGGAGCTGTGGTGCCTGACGGCGCTGACCAAGAACAACGAATTGACCGCGATGCGGGCCTGCGGCGTGAGCCTGCTGCGGTTGATGGCCCCGTTCGTCGCCGTGGGCGTGCTGGCCTCGGTCGCCGTGTCCGTGTTGAACGAAACGGTGGCGCCCGACGCCGCCTATCGCAACCGCCAGTTCATCAAGTCGCAGAGCCAGTCCGACAAGCTGAAGGTCTACCTGCACGGCCCCCTGCCCTTCAAGAACGAGCTGGCCCGGCGGACCTGGATGGTCGGCCGGTTCAACGCCCTGACCTTCGCGATGGACAACGTGGAGGTGATCCAGCACGACGAAGGCGGCATGGACCTGTACAAGATCACGGCCGAGAAGGCGGAGTGGCTGGACGGGCGGTGGTGGTTCGAGCAGATGAAGATCCAGCGCTACGACGCCTACGGCAATCCGCGCGGCGCGCCGGAGATGGCGTCGAGCCGGGAGATGGCGGAGCTCACCGAGACGCCGGTCCAGTTCCTGAACGAGGTCAAGGACCCCCAGTACATGTCGGCGTTCGACCTGCAGGCCTACCTGCGGACGCGCCGCTCCATATCCCCCGACGAGGCCAACCGCTACCGCGTCGACTTCCACAGCCGCCTCGCGCTGCCCTGGTGCTGCCTGGTCGTGACCCTCATGGGCATCCCCTTCGGCAACCAGACCGGCCGCAAGGGGGCCATCCGCGGCGTGATGCTCTGCCTGGCCCTGTTCTTCTCCGCCTGGATCATGATTTTGGTCGGGATCTGGTGCGGCAAGAACGGACTGGTCACGCCCTGGGTGGGGGGGTGGGGCCCGGTCCTCCTCCTGCTGGGCGCCGGCGGTCTGCTGACGTTCCGCATGAGGTGAACGATGACACACCGTTTGACACCGGGCGGCGACGTGATAGTTTTGTATGTAATCGAGAGGGAGAACCGTGTCCACGGATTCGTTGACGGACGTGCTGGTGTTCCTTGGTGACAATACGGCGCAGGCGCAGCCCCAGATGTTTCGTTGCTGTCCCCTGGGACTTCAGTTCTACTCCCCGTGTCCCTTGCCTCTGTACAAGCTGATGGCATTGCGACTCCAGATGCCGGATTCGGTGGGTCCGGAAGCCGCCTTTGAGGTGGAGGGTATCGTCGTCCACTCGCAGATCGACAGGAAGCACCGTATGCACCGCATCTGGGTGATGTTCACCAACCTGCCGGAGGACGCGGCGGCGCGGCTGAAGCAGGTGTCGAAGAAAACGGGGACCCAATGCCCGCACTGCATGAACTACTAGCGTCAGCCGTCGAATCCGGAGCGTCGGACGTCCACCTCAAGGCGGGCAAGGTTCCGATCTTCCGCATCCACCAGCAGCTCCACGAGCTCGAGTGCCCTCCGATGACCGTGGGCGAGCTGGAGGACACGGTGCGCCAGATCCTGCCCGACCACCTCCGCGACCGCTTCAAGAGCCAGAACGAGGCGGACTTCTCGCTCGCCGTGGAGGGCGTGGGGCGGTTCCGGGTGAACGTCTTCCGCAGTTTCAGCATCTGCACGGTCGTGCTCCGACACGTCAAGTCCCGCATCCCGACCTTCGAGGAGCTGCACCTGCCGCCGATCCTGAAGCAGATCGCGCTCTCGCCGCGCGGGATCATCCTGCTCACCGGGACGACGGGGTGCGGCAAGTCGACCACGCTGGCCGCGATCATCCAGCAGATCAACACGCACCTGCGGCGCCGTGTCATCACGATCGAGGATCCGATCGAGTACGTGTTCGCGGACGACAAGTGCGTGATTTCCCAGCGCGAGGTGGGGATCGACACGCAGTCCTTCCACGCGGCGCTCAAGCACGTGATGCGGCAGGATCCGGACGTGATCATGGTGGGGGAGATGCGCGACGCCGAGAGCTTCATGGCGGCGCTGGCGGCGGCGGAGACGGGCCACCTCGTGCTCAGCACGCTTCACACCGGCAACGCCGCGCAGTCGGTGCCCCGCATCCTCGACCTCTTCCCGGCCAGCGAGCGCGATCAGCTTCGCATGGCGATCGCCGACAACCTGCGCGCGGTGTTCTGTCAGCGTCTGGTGCCGGCCATACGCGGCGGCGTGCGCCCCGCCGTGGAGATCATGATCAACACGCCGACCATCCGGAAGCTGCTGGAGAAGAACCTCCTCGAGAAGCTGTCGGCGGGGATCGAGACCGGGGTGGAGGACGGCATGCAGACCTTCAACCAGTCGGTCTACGAGCTCATCCGCAGCGGCGAGATCACCGAAGAGTTGGGCATGCGCTACGCCAGCAATCCGGAAACGCTGCGCATGAATCTGAAGGGCATCTTCCTCGACGAGGCCCGGCGCATCCTCGCGACGTAAGCGCAGCGCGAACCGGCGCCTCCGCCTCCGGCGCGGCGACGAAAGGGAGGGAGAAGGGGGGGGGGGATCGCGCGTCCAACCTGTCCGTGCGCAAAGGGTTCCATGTCTTCACCGCGCGAGGTCCTCCTTTCCCGCCCAAATCCGGCCTTGCCAATTCGCGTCCGGACTACTAAAACGGGACCCTTTTCACGGTCATGGGGCCGGGGTGCAGACAGGTCAGGAGACACAACAGGATCATGGACAAGAAGACGATCGCCATCATCGACGGCAACGAAGCCGCCGCGTACATCGCGCACAAGACGAACGAGGTCTGTGCCATCTACCCGATCACCCCCTCGTCCAACATGGGTGAATGGGCGGACGAGTGGTCCGCGCAGGGCCGGAAGAACATCTGGGGCACGATCCCCCTCGTGGTGGAGCTCCAGAGCGAAGGCGGGGCCTCGGGGGCGGTCCACGGTGCCCTGCAGACCGGCGCGCTGACGACGACCTTCACGGCGTCGCAGGGCCTGCTGCTGATGATCCCGAACATGTTCAAGATCGCCGGCGAGCTCACCTCGACGGTCTTCCACGTCTCGGCCCGCTCCCTGGCCTGCCAGGCCCTGTCGATCTTCGGCGACCATTCCGATGTCATGGCGACCCGTTCGACGGGCTTCGCGATGCTCGCCTCCGCCTCGGTGCAGGAGGTGCTGGACATGGGGCTGATCGCCCAGGCCGCCACGCTCGAGTCCCGCGTGCCTATCCTCCACTTCTTCGACGGGTTCCGCACCTCCCACGAGGTGAACAAGATCGAGATGATCGGCGACGAACAGATCCGCGCGATGCTGTCCGACGACCTGATCGTGGCGCACCGGAACCGCGCGCTGACGCCCGACCGCCCCGTGCTTCGCGGCACCGCCCAGAATCCCGACGTGTACTTCCAGGGCCGCGAGACCGTGAACCCGTTCTACACCGCGACCCCCGCGATCGTGCAGGCGGCCATGGACCGCTTTGCGGAGCTGACGGGGCGCCGGTACCGCCTGTTCGACTACCATGGCGCCCCCGACGCCGAGCGCGTGATCGTGCTGATGGGCTCGGGCGCCGAGACGGCCCTGGAAACCGTCGAGCACCTGCAGAAGCAGGGGGAGAAGGTCGGCCTCCTGCGCGTGCACCTGTACCGGCCGTTCTGCGGCCCGTCTTTCCTCGCCGCGCTGCCCGCGTCGACGAAATCGGTCGCCGTGCTCGACCGCACGAAGGAGCCGGGCGCCGCGGGCGAACCGCTCTACCAGGACGTGCTGACGGTCCTGGGCGAGGCCGCGATCGCCGGCACCCTGCCGCTGCCGGCCCTGCCGAAGGTCGTCGGCGGCCGCTACGGGCTTTCCTCCAAGGAGTTCACCCCCGCGATGGTCAAGGCGGTCTTCGACGAGCTGGAGAAGCCGCAGCCGAAGAACCACTTCACGGTCGGCATCATCGACGACGTGGGGCACACCAGCCTGGACTTCGACCGGGAGTTCATCATCGAGCCCGACAGCGTGGTGCGCGCGATGTTCTTCGGCCTCGGCGCCGACGGGACGGTCGGGGCGAACAAGAACTCGATCAAGATCATCGGCGAAGAGACCGACATGAACGCGCAGGGCTACTTCGTCTATGATTCGAAGAAGGCCGGCTCGCGCACCGTGTCGCACCTCCGCTTCGGCCCCGGGCCGATGCACGCGCCCTACCTCATCCAGGCCGCGAACTTCATCGGGTGCCACCAGTTCATCTTCCTGGACCAGGTGGACGTGCTGAAGCACGCGAAGAAGGGCGGGACCTTCCTGCTCAACTCCAGCCCGTACGCCCCCGCCGAGGTCTGGGACCGGCTCCCGCGGAGGGTGCAGGAGCAGATCATCGCGAAGCAGCTGAAGTTCTACGCGATCGACGGGTCGAAGGTCGCCCTCGACGCCGGCATGGGCAGCCGCGTGAACACCATCATGCAGACCTGCTTCTTCGCCATCTCCGGCGTGCTGCCGAAGGATGAGGCCATCGAGAAGATCAAGTCCGCGATCAAGAAGACCTACGGCCGCAAGGGGGAGGAGATCGTCCGGAAGAACTTCAAGGCCGTCGACATGACGCTGGAGAACCTCCACGAGGTGCCCGTCCCGGCCGCGGTGTCGAGCACGCGCGACGTACCGCCCACCGTGAGCCCCCTGGCGCCGGAATTCGTGCAGAACGTCACCGCCAGGATCATGGCGGGGCTGGGCGACGAGATCCCGGTGAGCCGGATGCCCGTCGACGGCACGTTCCCGACCGGGACGACGAAGTGGGAGAAGCGCAACGTCTCGCTCTTCGTGCCGGTGTGGGAGGCGGAGATGTGCATCCAGTGCGGCAACTGCAGCCTGGTCTGCCCGCACGCCTGCATCCGCGCGAAGTACTACGACGCGGCCCTGGTGGCGGACGCCCCCCGGACCTTCAAGAGCGCCGAGTGGAAGGACAAGGCGAATCCCGGCAAGCGCTACACGGTACAGGTGGGGGTCGAGGACTGCACGGGCTGCGGCCTCTGCGTCGAAGTCTGCCCGAAGAAGGACAAGCAGCAGATCGGCCGCAAGGCGATCAACATGGCGCCCAAGGAGCCGATCTGGGCCGACGAACGCAAGAACTGGGACTTCTTCCTCTCGTTGCCCGAGGTCAACCGCGGCGAGCTGGAGCTCGCGTCGATCAAGGACGTGCAGTTCGCGGAACCCCTGTTCGAGTTCTCCGGGGCCTGTGCGGGCTGCGGCGAGACGCCGTACGTGAAGATCCTGAGCCAGCTCTTCGGCGATCGGGCGGTGATCGCCAACGCGACGGGCTGCTCCTCGATCTACGGCGGCAACCTGCCGACGACCCCCTGGACCTACAACCGCGACGGCCGCGGCCCGGCGTGGTCGAATTCTCTCTTCGAGGACAACGCCGAGTTCGGCATGGGCTTCCGGCTGACCTTCGACAAGCACCGCGAGTACGCGGTGGAGCTCCTCAACCAGCTCCGCGCCGACCTCGGCGACGAGCAGGTCGACAGCCTGATCCAGGCCCCGCAGGCCACGGAGAGCGACATCGCCAGCCAGCGCGCCCGGGTCGCGAAGTTGAAGGAGAAGCTGGCCGGCCGCGGCGACTGGAAGTCCCGGCACCTCTGCTCGATCGCCAACCAGCTCGTCAAGAAGAGCGTGTGGGTGGTGGGCGGCGACGGCTGGGCGTACGACATCGGCTACGGCGGGCTCGACCACGTGCTCGCCAGCGGCCGCAACGTCAACGCGCTGGTGCTCGACACGGAGGTCTACTCCAACACGGGCGGCCAGGCCTCGAAGGCGACCCCGCGGGGCGCGGTGGCCAAGTTCGCGGCGGGCGGAAAGCCGGTGGGGAAGAAGGACCTCGGCATGATGGCGATGTGCTACGGCAACATCTACGTCGCGCGGGTCTCGCTCGGCGCCAACATGCGCCACACGCTCAGGGCCTTTCTCGAGGCCGAGGCCTACGACGGCCCCTCGCTGATCGTCGCCTACTGCCACTGCATCGCGCACGGCATCAACATGCAGAAGGGCTTCGACCAACAGAAGAAGGCCGTCGATTGCGGCCACTGGATGCTGTACCGCTACAACCCCGCGCTGGCGGCGGAGGGCAAGAACCCGCTGACGATCGACAGCAAGGCGCCGTCGATCCCGGTGAAGGAGTACGCCTATGCCGAGACCCGCTTCAAGATGCTCACGTTGAGCAAGCCGGACGAGGCGGCGCGACTGATCCAGTTGGCGCAGACCGATGTCGATCAGCGATGGAAGCTGTACCAGCAATGGCTGGGTTCGGCGGCGCAGCCGGCGGCCGCCGCGGAGTGACGGGCCGCACGAACGGATCGGAAACGGGCAAACGAAAGGAATGCATATGGACCTGAGCACCACTTACCTGGGGCTGAAACTCAAGAGCCCGCTCGTCCCCTCGGCCTCGCCGCTGTCGCAACGGATGGCCGACATCAAGAGACTCGAGGACGCCGGCGCGGGCGCCGTGGTCATGTTCTCGATCTTCGAGGAGCAGCTGCAGCACGACGCCGAGGCGCTGGATCACCTCATGAGCGCCGGCACCGAGAGCTTCGCCGAGGCGCTCTCGTATTTCCCGGAGGCGGACGGCTACCGGGTCGGTCCCGAGGCATACCTCGATCTCATCCGCAAGGCCAGCGAGCAGTGCTCGATCCCCATCATCGGGAGCCTCAACGGCATGTCGGACGAGGGGTGGATCGAGTACGCGCGCCAGATCGAGCAGGCGGGCGCGAAGGCCCTCGAGCTCAACGTGTACTACGTCGCGACCGACCCGAACCTGACCGGAGCGGACGTCGAGAAGATGTACCTCGACGTGGTGCGCGCGGTGAAGGCGGCCGTGAAGATCCCCGTGGCGGTGAAGCTCAGCCCCTTCTTCAGCTCGATCGCCAACATGGCGCGGCGCATGGATCAGGCGGGCGCCGACGGCCTGGTGCTGTTCAACCGGTTCTACCAGCCGGACTTCGATCTCGACGAGCTGGAGGTCCGCTCGGACCTGAACCTCAGCTCCTCGCAGGAGATGCGCCTTCCGCTGCGCTGGATCGCCATCCTCTGCGGCCGCGTCCAGGCCTCGCTCGCCGGCACCACGGGTGTGCAGAGCGGACGCGACGCCGCCAAGTATCTCCTCGCCGGGGCGGACGTGGCGATGGTGTGTTCCGCGCTGCTGAAGAACGGCATCGGCCATCTCTCGCGCATCCAGAAGGAGCTGGAGGCGTGGATGGCGGAGAAGGAGTACGTCTCGGTGGCCGAGATGAAGGGCGCCATGAGCCAGAAGGCCGTGGCCAACCCGGCGGCCTTCGAACGCGCGAATTACATCCGGATCCTGGAGGAGTACAAGAGCAAGTTCGCGCCCGCCTGATCCGGGTCGATCGGACGGTCGCGGCATAACGATCGAAAGGACGAAACGATGAAAGCCTCAGTGGACGCCGACACCTGCACGGGATGCGAGCTGTGCGTGGACACCTGTCCCGCGGTCTTCGAGATGGCCGACAACCTGGCGAAGGTGAAGGTCGACGCGGTTCCCGCGGACGCCGAAGATTCCTGCCGCGAGGCGGCCGGCAACTGCCCCGTGGAAGCCATCAAGATCGAGGAGTGATCCCCGATCTGCCCTCGGGAAAGCCGCGGCCTCCATGCCGCGGCTTTCCTGTTATGGGCTGCTCTGTCCCGCCCGCATCGTGCGGCGGGCGCCCTTGTACTCCAGCACCGCCTCCTCGCTGCGGATCTCCACGACCTGGACACCGTCCAGGTCCTCGTGGAGGCCGAGGATGCGGTCGTTGAGCACCACGGATCCGCGATTGCCCCGCGCGGGGGCCAGGATGCCCCGTACGCTGAACTTCGGCCATTTCAGCGTGTCCGAAGCGCTGGAGGGGATCGTCGCCTCCGGCTCCTTCTCGGGGCCGCCGCCCCGAAGCCCCGCCAGGAAGTCCCCGATGACGGCCGTCGCGCTCTTGGATTCCGCCGCAGGGGCCGGGGTGACCGCCACGGCGGGCGCGGGGGGCGCCGGGGCGCGCGGCGGCGGCGCGGGAGAGGGCGGCGCGACGGGAGGAGGCGGAGGCTCGGGCGTCGCCCTGACCGGCGCCGGCAGCCCCGGATCCTGGCGCTGGAGCTCCGCCACGCGTCGTTCGATGTCCTCGTTCCGTTGCCCGGCCAGACCCACGGCCCTCTTCGCGGCCTCGACGGCCCGGCCGAAACCCGAACGGGGACCGGTCGCCTGCGCCTCGGCCGTCTCCGGCCCGGGCACGGCAGGGGGAGGCGACGAGCCCATCAGCTCCTGGACCTTGTCCTCGCTCCTGCGGGCGAGGAAGAAGGCGCCGGCCGCGACCCCGCCCACGACGATGAGCAGCACCACCACCATGGCCCCCACGCCGCGGTGACGGGTCCGGGCGTGATGACGGGGGCGGGCACTCAGCGGCGGTGGCGCGGGCGGCCTGCGCGCGTCGGAAGGCGGAGGGATCGGAAGCGACGGGGCGACCGGCGATGACGGCGGCATCCCCTCCTGCTCTGCTTCCTTCCGGCGCAACGCCTCTTGAATGATGCTCATAGCATGCCCTCCAGCTCTTTCAGAGCCCGGTGCACCTCTCCTCTCCCGACGGACCGGCTGCCCGCGACATACCCGGCCAGCATCGCCCGATCACAGATCTTGTTGATGACCCTCGGAATGCCCTTGGCTTCCCGATGAACCAAACTGATCGCACTGGCATCGAAGCCCACATCGGCCGGCGCTCCAGCGACCTTCAACCTGTGACCAACATAGTAGCCTGTGTCCGTCTCGTCCAGCGGCCTGAGCGCCGCCCGCACCATCACGCGCTGACGGAGCTGCCGCAGATCGGGCTGCGACAGCCGGCGCTCGAGTTCCGGCTGGCCGGCCAGGACGATCTGCATCAGTTTGTGCTGATCCGTCTCCAGATTCGAGAGCAATCGGACCATTTCCATCATGCCCGGCGCTAGGTTCTGCGCCTCGTCGATGATCACGGCGACGTTCATGCCCTCCCGCGCCCGTTCCAGCAGGTAGTGGTTCAACTGCTCGATCAGGGCCAGCCGTCCGCGCCCGGCCGGGCCGCAGCCCAGGTCGGTCAGAATGGCCTGGACCAACTGCGTCTCGGAGATGAGCGGATTCAGAATCAGGGCGGTCTGCACGCGGTCCGCGAGCCGGGACAGGGCCGCCCGGCAGAGCGTGGTTTTGCCGCATCCGACTTCGCCGATCAGTTCAATGAAGCCCTTTCGCTGCTCGATCCCGTACAGAAGGCTGTCCATCGCCTCCTGGTGCGCCCGCGTAAAGAAGAGGAACCGGGGATCGGGCGTGATGTTGAACGGCATCTCGTTCAGGCCAAAGAACTCCAGGTACATCGCCTCGTCATCCTTCAGTCCGTTGGCGCCGGCCCATCCGCATCCGCGTGGCTGTGCTCGTGGTCATGTTCCCCGTGTTCCGCGCCGCCCTCCCGCGCGCAGGTGTGCTCCGGCTGCCGGATGAACCGCGCCAGGAGAGCCGCGTTGCCCTTCATGGACTCCGGAGCCGAGGCCAGTTGCTCAAGGTCCCGCCGGATTCCGATGTGGCCGGGAGCCAGCCGCAGGGCCTGTTGAAAGAAGTCGCGCGCCTCGGCCAGATGGCCGTCGTAGGCGTGGAGGATGCCTCGCAGGTGAAGCATGTACCGGCGGTCGATGATCGCCTCGTTATCGTCCGCCGGCAGGGGCGCCGGCCACTTCCGGAGGGCGCTGTCGAGCATGGGCGTGCCGGTGTCGAGGCGCCCCTGGCGCAGACGGCATGTCGCCCACCCGAGGGCCACGCGGTAGTCGCCCGAGTGCTCCTCGAACGCGTCGCGGTACACCTGCTCCACCGCGTCGAAACGCTTCAATCCCTTCTCCAGCCAGTAGGCGGCGACAAGATAGGGCTCGACCTGCCCAGGATCCACGAACGTGGCGGCGCGAAGCCACGGCATGATCTCGGCCACTTCCGCGCCATCCGCGTGGCGATGCGCCTGCGGGTTCAAACCCTCGAGCGCCCGCTGGAACCAGTCGGTGAAAAGCCTCTTCGCCTGATGGCGGGCGCCGCGGTGGAAGTAGTTGTCGGCCTCCACGAGCAGCGCCCCCGCGAGCTCCCGGCGCGCCGTGCCCACGATCCTGCCGACCACCCCGCCGGCGTCCGGCACCGATGGCGCCTCGACGAAACCGGCCATGACGAAGGCGCTCAGCCAGGAGATCGCGGCGACGGCCACGCCCTTCGCCGCCTCTTGACTCGTGGCGCCCGGCCTCACTGCAGCCCCCGTCGGAAGTACCTGCGCCGGTAGCCCAGCCAGGCGAGCGACAGGAAGAAGACGGTCCAGGCGAGGCCGTAGAGGATGCACACCGCCACCAGGCCCCACGGGGCCGGACCCCAGTCATGCACCAGGCGCTGCCGCATGTCGAACAGCTCCATGTGCGGGACCGCCTGGTAGATGAGGATCAGCGCATCGCCGCGCCAGTCGGTGGCCGCGTGGGCCAGCCGGGGCACCTCCGGCACCACGAGCAGGCCGACGGCCAGGAGGATCGCGGTCACCGTGATCGCCGCGCCCGTGGAGAGCCGCGTCGACGTGGCGATGCCCAGCGCGCCCGTCATCGCGAGCGCCATCCCGTGGAGCAGGAAGGCCTGGACGAGCGCCACCGGAACGAAATGCCCCTGCCGCGACGCCACGACCAGCCAGGTGACCGCATACATGGCGGCGGTGGCCGCGAGGGATCCCATCCATCCGCCGAGCCACTTTCCCGTCACGTACTCGAAGCGGCCGATCGGCTTCGCCAGAACGGCAAACACGACCCCGCGCGCCTCGTCGGAGGGCAGCTGTCGGCACAGGAGCGGGAGGGCGATCGCGAAGGAGAAGCCCCACGTCATCAGCAGCCCGATATCCGCGACGTAACGGCTGGTGCCGCCGAGGCCGAAGACGTCCATCGTCAGCAGGGCCACCAGCATGGCGCCGAGCAGGATGACCAGGACGTAGGCGTCCTTGCGGCGCAGCAGCTCCAGGCCGACCATCCGCGCAATGACCCCGATCCGCTTCATGGCCGCGAAGCCTCCGGCGTCGCCCGCGCGGACTCGATCTTGCGCAGGAAGAACTGCTCCAGGCTTTCGCCGGGGTCTTCCTTCAGCGCGTCGGGCGGACCCTGCGCGATGATGCGGCCGTCGGCCAGGAGCGCGATGCTGTCGCAGACCCGCTCCACCTCCGACAGCTCGTGCGACGAGAAGAACACCGTGCACCCGCGAGCCCGCAGCCGCTCGATGAGGGTTCGCACCTCGGCGCGGCCCAGGGGGTCCAGGCCGCTGGTGGGTTCGTCCAGAATGACCAGGTCGGGGTTGTTGATCAGGGCCTGCGCCAGTCCCAGTCGCTGCAGCATGCCGCGGGAGTAGGTGCCGATCCAGCGGCGGCTGGCCGAGGTCAGACCGACCTCCTCCAGCAGGCGGTCGGCCCGCTCCCCCAGCTCGGCGGTCCGCAGGCCGAAGAGGCGTCCGAAGGCGATCAGCAGCTCCCGCGCCGAGAGGCAGGAGGGGAATCCCGGCCATTCCGGCATGTAGCCGATCCTCTGGCGGGCGATCGAGCGGCGCACGTCCTCGCCGTACACGCGCACCGACCCGGACGTGGGCGGCAGGAATCCCAGGATGACCTGCAGGGCCGTGGTCTTGCCCGCGCCGTTGGGACCGATGAAGCCGAGGACATGACCCGCTTCAACCGCGAGCGACACCCGGTCGAGGGCCGTCGTCGTCCCGGCGCCCCGCCTTCCCGCGAAGCGCACCGTGAGGTCCTGGATCTGGATCGCCGTTTCCGCCATGGCCTTCTGCGGCGTGTGCCGACTTCGTCGACTCCACGCCTGAAGAGCAAGAATAGCGCCATTCAATGCGCGAGCAAACAAAGAAAGCCCTCACGGGCGGATGACACCCGCTACCTTTCCCCCTTCCCCGCCGCCCCGCGCCGGCGCGCGAGACCGGGTCTTCCCGCGCTTCGCCGGTCGGACCTCAGAAGCCCGCCTCGGACCAGGAGGCCTCGGACCACTCGATCTCTTCCAGGCCGAAGACGCGGGTCATGCCGGGCGGATGCCGCGTGCGGTACTGCTGGTCGTAGCCCCAGTCGCGGTTCGGCGCGGTGTAGTAGTTGCCATAGCTCCAGCTGTTCGTGGCGAAACGGCTGTACCACAGGTCGATGATCGAACCGCGGTAGAGGTATCGCGTGCTGCCCGACGCCCAGTTCTCCAGGAAGCGCAGCACATTCTCCACCCCGCCGTTGTAGGCCGTGCCCGCGGTTTCCGTGTTGCCGGTCAGGAGCACCACGTTGTTGGTCGTGGCCTTCGGCGTGCGGTCGGAAAGATCGTTGTCGCCCCAGCTCCGGGCATCCTGCCAGTTGATGGAAAGCATGGTGATCGCGTCGCCGGCCACCATGGCGGGCACGTTGTGCTGGAGGTTGTAGTTCCCCTCGACATAGACCGGACAGTCGCTGGCGATCGAGAGAGGGGTGTTCAGGGTGCTGCCGTTTCGCAGGCGGACCGCGGGGATGCGGCCCGACACGTTGGTGTCCCGGGTCACATAGACGAGGCCCTTCGTGCCCCCGTTGCTGCCCATGCTGTTGAGCGTGTTGACGAAACGGTCCACGTAGATGTCGACCGCGTCCACCTCCCTGTTCTCGCGGTCGTCGTAGAACCGGTTCGTCGTGGTCAGGCAGGCATTCGGATTGGAGTTCGTGACGATGTAGTGACCGTTGGTCGGGCCGGTCGTGGCCTTCACGGGCGCGCCGCTGGAGTACCGGATCCCCGCCATGTTGGTGAACACGGAGGTGACGCAGGCGCCGTTGCCGTTGGTGGCCGCGATCGTCCCGTTGGCCTTGACGTGTATGTAGAGCTCGGCCCGGTTGGCGAACTTCTCGCTCTCCGTGGTGAGGAAGTACTGCTGCTCGGTCGGAGTCATCCCCGCCCACGCCGCCGTGTTGGTCGAACCCGGCCTCTCGATGATCTCGCGGGGGGAGTCGATCGGGGCGATCGGGGGACGGAGATCTTGGATGCCATGGGCGCCGCTCAGGACGTTTCCATCCCACACGTTGAGCGCCTCGCTGATCCAGTACTGGTATCGGCCGTCGAGCGTGTACTCGCTCCGCTTGAAGGGCTCCGCGAAACCGGTGATGTCGTCCACGGTCGTTGTCCCGGGCATATTCCGTCCGTCCTTGCCGAGCCCGGCGATGAGGATGCCGCTCGTGGTCACCCGGTCCGTGATGCTCAGGCTGCCGCCGCTATCCGCGCCGAGGTAGAGCCGGTCGTTGCCGTGAACGCGGCCCCGGATGATCATGGGCCTTCCCGGGAACAGCTCCAGGTCGTTCTCGTAGAAGATCGCATAGCGGATGAGGAACACGCCGAGGGCCTGCAGGCGCATGCGCAACACGGCGCCGACCCCCGTGTCGGGATTCCGCGCGCCGCAGGTGATCGTGAAGAACTGGAAGTCGCCCTGTAATCCCGGACACTGCGAGCCCTGGGTAATGATCTGCTCCTCGTACACGTCGGAATCCACCGTCAGCCGCAGGGTGGAATCGCCGTCGCCGGTCGTGTACACGTAGCCGGGGACCGGATTGCTCATCGACGCGAACTGCTGGAGATCCGTGTCGAGCCGCGACTGGAGCACGCTTCGCGACAGGCTGAACTGGTTCTCCAGGATCTGGTTTCGGAGCCGCAGCACCGCGAATTCCAAGCCCACCTCGGCCGCCATCCGGGCCTTCTGATAGTCGATCATCCGCCTCGACAGGCGCACGTCGGCCGTCGCATACTCCATGTACGATCCGACCACGGCCAGGGTGACCATGGTGAGCAGCAGCATCGTCAGCACCACGCTGCCCTTGCTGCGCGACTTCGTGCCATTTCGCGACGTAGTCATATCATCTCGTGTACCACTTCTGTTTGTTGCGTGGCGTCACCGCGAAGCGGACCTCCACCCCCTGATAGCCGGGTCCCGTTCCGAACACATTCTCCGGTTGGTTCAGCCCCATCCGGTCGCCGACGTGAAAACTCACCTGGATGGCGTCGGGCGACTGCGCGAGCCGCCGGAAGATGGGCGTTCCGTCCAGGAGCGGCGTGACCGCCTGACATACGGTTATCGCCTCTCCGTCCACCGTCGTATAGACCAGGCGATTGTCCTCAACGGTTGTGAGGTCGTTGTCGCCGTCGACAAACTGCAGCAGGGAGAGCCGGTGGTCCGGAGCGTAGAGATGGGCGGTGTTGGTGTCGGCAATCTCAAAGTACTTGTGCAACTGGATATACCGGGTGATCCGTTGCTCCGCCTTGCGGGCCTGCCCGAGAAACCGCAGCTGAGAGCTGCCCGCGAGGGACTGGCGCACCGACATGGAGATCACGGCCAGGATCCCGCCCATCATCATGGCGACGATCATCAGGGCCGTCATCACCTCCACCAGGGTGAAGCCGCCGCGCCGGCGCGCATTCGGATGGACGGAGACCATCATGATTCCTTGTCGAAGATGACGCCGGTGACCGATTCGGTCGAGTCCCGGCCCTGGAAGCGCCAGGTCACGGAGATCGTGACGCGCTTCCGCACGGGATCCGGAAGATCGACCAGCACCGCGCTGCAGGTGCCGGTCATGGCCACCCCGGTGCGCCCCCCCAGATGCGTGAGGCGTACGTCCGACGTGGCGAACAACTCGTTCGTCACCGTGAGCTGGTCGAACTCCAGCGATTTCATGCGCTCGAACCGCTCGCGGCAGATGCCGAAAGCGGCCACTCGCTGGGCGCTCCGGTAGTTGAGCTGATTCACCGTCAGAAGGCCGCGGATCATCCCGGTCGCGACCAGGGCGAAGAGCCCCATCACAATCAGCACCTCGGCCAGAGTGAATCCTTTCCTGTTCATGTCTGTAGGACTAACTCTTATGGTAGCACAAGAAATGCCATACGCAAAAACTTTCCGCGTCCGTTTGCCCGAAGGGGATCCGGGTATCCACTATCCGTCTTCTCCCGAATCAGATAGGATGTCCGCCGTGGGAGCGTCCATGCCCCCGCGCGAATCGGGACTGAGCGAGAAACGGAAAGGTTATCGTCAATAATGAGAACCGTGCGGCTCATTCCCCCGTGCGCGGGGCGCCCGGGGCGGTCTGAATACAGAGGAAGCGCGGTCCCCGCATCTCGCGGCTTCTCTGCCGACATGGAATACGTTATGCTAAAGGCTCTTTACACGGATGAGTCATCTTGACTATCATACGTCCTGGAGAAGGGTGTTCGGTCTGAACGACCCGCAAAGGCTATGGGCCTGAACATCAAGGGCGGACTGGCGAAGAAGGACTACTCGGACCTGCTGTGTCTCGATTTCGGCAGCTCGTCGCTGAAGGCGATCCGGCTGCGGCATCGCAAGGGGCACATCGAGGCCGTCGGCGCCGCGGTGCTTCCGCCCGTCATTCCGCGGGCCGGGGCGGAGGGCGAGAAGGCGGTCCTGAACCTCCCCGTGCCTCTTCGGGCCAACTACGCGGCCTGCGCATGGAGCTGCCCCAAGGCCGCCGTCCGGCTTCTCACGGTCCCGCCGCAGGCGGAGAATCCCGCCGCGATCGACACCTATGTGCGATCGCAATTCGGGTTGATCGAGGGCAACCGCATGGCCTTTCAGAGCCTGAGCACGTCCTCGAAGAACACCCGCCGGGTGCTGGCCGCGATGGCGCCCGAGGCGGAGGTGAAGGCCGTGTTGAGCCTCATGGCGGGCGGCGCCCCGGCGCCCTGCTCGCTGGAGGTGGCGGGCCTCAGCGCGTTGACGGCGTTCCTGACGACGGCGGGCCGCGATGTCTCGGGGGAGACCGTCTGCCTCCTGGACACGGGCATGCGCAGCACATACCTCTCCTTTCTGCACCAGGACCACCTGATCGTCTTCCGCAAGTGCGACGTGGGAACGGAACCGCTGGCGGTCCGGATTCAGGACGCCTTCGAGGTCGACGCCCCCACCGCCGAGACGATCATATCCGGCCAGTCGATCGACATCGCGCCCGTGCTGCAGTCGTCGATGGAGTTCGTCCTCCGGCAGCTCGCCCTGTCGCGCGACTTTGTCGAGCGGGAGGAGAGCTCGCGGCTGTCGCGGATCTACCTGACCGGCGGACTGAGCGGCAATCCTTTCTGGCAGCGGGTGGTCGGCGGGATCGTCGGATTGACGCCGATGCTCTGGAATCCGTTCGACGCCGTTCACGGCGGCGCCGCGCCGCCCGAGATCGCCGGCCACGAAGGGCGGTTCGCCGCCGCCCTGGGCGCCGGACTGGGGGTGTTCTCGACGTTATGATTCCCCGCCTGGACTTGATGGTCGATGAGGAACGGCGCTACCAGGGACCGGTGAGCGTTCCGTTCATCATCCGGGCGGGGGGCGTGACCCTGGCCGTGGCGGTCGGGATGATGCTCCTCAACTCGGGCTATCGGGCGTACGTGATCGGGCGCGACCTGCGCGCCGCGGAGGCCAACTGGGCGCGGATCAAGCCGCGGCACGAGGCGGTCCAGCGATCGAACGCGGCCCTGACGCTCCTCACCAACTGCGTCGGCGAGATCGAGGGATGGCAGCGGGCCCGCCTTTCCGTCGGGCGCATGATGGACAAGGTCGAGCGGCTCATTCCGGCGAACATCCAGTTGGTGCGGGTGGAATACCGCGACGACCTCGAGGCGCCCTCGCGCACCGCGGCCGCCAAGCCCGCCGGACCCGATCTCGCGCGCTCCCTGAAGATACGGATCGCCGGGCGGGCGCACGAGCCCGATGCCCGCGGGCAGATCGAGGGCCTGATCTCCCGACTCAAGGATCTGCGGCCGGAGGGCTCCAGCAGCGCGCTCCTCCACAACGTGGAGCTGCAGTCCGTGCAGAGCGTCGAAGTGGACGGAGCCGGAGGATCCGACGCCGGCCGCGCGGCGCCGGTGTACGAGTTCGAGATCGTCGCCCGCGGGGAACCGAGGGCCGTGAAATGAAGTGGGCGGACATGCCGAAGGCCCAGCGGGACGTGCTGATCCTCAAGATCCTCGCGGGCCTGGTGACCGTGGCCGTGGCCGTGGTTTTCGGGGTGAGGCCCCTGATGGACCGCAGGGCTCGACAGCGGAAGGCGCTGGCGGAACTGGAAACCCGGATCGGGCAGGCGGAGCGTCTGTTGCAGAGGGAGCGCCGGATCGAAGCGCTCACCGGCCACGCGCTGGAGACGCTTCGGCGGCACCTGACCGTCGGTCTTCCTCCGGAGGAGAATCCCTTCATGTGGGCCTCGCGGCACGTCGAGAAAACTGCGGCGGAGTTCGGGCTGACGCCCAAGAATCAGAGTCCGGTCGCCTTGACCGTGCCGGAGTGGATCCGGCCCCCGGACTCGGCGAAGCCCGCGCCGCGAGCGGCGGAGACCGCCTCCACGGAGGGGGGCGGCGGGCCGACGGCGCCGGCGGCCGCCAAGGAGACCCGGTTTCGGCGGTTCGGACCCTATCAGGTGTCGCTCTCGATCGAGGGCGACTTCCGCGACGTGGTCCGCCTCCTCGCGAAGCTGGAGGCGGAGAATCCGTTCTGCAACGTGCGGTCCCTGACGGTGATGGCCCCCCAGAACAACCCCGTGGACCAGAGCGTCCAGATCGTCCTTGAATGGCCCCGCCATGTCGGTCCGTTTGATCCCACCTTGGCCCATCTGGTGAAAACCGGGAGTGCAAAGCCATGAAGATGCGGCATGTTGGCGCGGCTCTTGCTCTTATCTGCCTGATGGTGTGTGCAACCCATTCGAGGGCCGTGGAGACGAACGCAGAGACATCGGCGCCGGCGATCGGGCGGCCGGAACGCAATCCGTTCTGGCCGGTCGGTTTCGATCCGGCCGCCAAGGCGCGCGCCCTTGAACGGACGATCCAGGAGAGTCTGTCCCACACGCCCACTCCCCCGCCTCCGCCGAAACCGGCGACGGAGGAAGACTGGGGGGAGGCGCGGAAGTGGCTGCGCATCGAGGGCGTGAGTCGCACGTCCACCGGGGAGTCGGTGGCCCTGATCAACAGCCGGGTTCACCAGGTGGGCGAGTTTGTCAGCATCAATTATAATGGACGAGTGTACCGCTGGACGGTAAAAGCGATTGACGAGAACGGGGTGGATCTGGCGAGATTGGACGAGAAGCCTTTGGAGAGCATGAAGAAGTGAATCGGGAGAGAACTCCACAAGGAAAGGGTAGCACGATGAAGACCAGCACAGTCGGTTGGTTGCTTGTTGCCGCGGGCTTTTCGTTGCCCGCGATGGCGCCGGCACAGACCCCTCCCGCACCGGCGCCCGAGGCCGTGGTGACCGCGCCCGCGCCGCCCGCCGCCCCGGTGGCGCCCGCACCCGCTCCCGCGCCGGCCGGCGAACCGGCCAAGGAAGGCGCGGCGGCGGTCGACCGCGTCCCGGTGGGCGGGAACGGCCATGACATCTCGAAGACGGGCGACCTGATCACGATCTCGCTCAACGACGTTCCGCTGTCGGATGTGGTGAGCATGTTCATCCGCATCTCGGGGGCGAACATCGTCGCCAATCCCACGTCGCTCACGGGCCGCGTGACCGCGAACCTGAAGGACGTCGACTGGAAGATCGCCCTCGACGAGATCCTGCAGCAGTCCGGGCTGACCCTCAGCGAGTCGCAACCGGGCTCCGGCGTTTATAACATCGCCCCCCCGAAGCCGGCGCAGCAGCAGCCCGTGTTCCCGGAGAGCTTCGAGCTCAAGTACATCCAGGCCGCGTCGATCACCAGCGGACTCACCAAGCTGCTCATGCCCAATGGCAGCCTGATCCATGCGAGCGGGAAGAACATCTCGGTGCTCGCCACGACCAAGCAGGCCGAGGACATCAAGAACCTGCTGGAGAAGCTCGACCGCATGATCGCGCAGGTGGCCATCGAGGCCAAGTTCGTCGAGCTCAACGATCAGGCCATCAAGGATCTGGGCATCAACTGGACCGCCCTGGAAGCCTTCGATGTGACGCTCAACAAGCCGGCCATGGACATGCAGTACACCAAGCAGAAGAGGGGCCTGCACCAGGATGCGTATGCCAACTACACGACGCGCAACGACAGCGACTACCGCAGCACGGACTCCTACAGCGCCAAGGACGACAAGGGGAACTCCGAGGCGCTCATCACGCGGAACCGAAACACCTCCCTGAGCGATCTGGTCGGCGGGATCACCGTCGGCGGCATGAATTTCGAGGAACTTGATCTCGAAGAAGGCACCATCGAAACCGTACCGCCGCTCGACGTGACGCGCACCACCGCTCTGTCCGCCATTCTCAGTACCGAGGATTTCGCCCTCACCCTGAGCGCCCTGAAACAGAACTCGGGCGCCGAGATCGTCACCAACCCGAAGGTCGTCGTGTCCAGCGGCGAGATGGCCAACATACACGTGGGCGAGAAGCGCCCCAACGTCGTCCGCAAGACGAACTCCACCCAGGCGGGGACCGCCGAGGTCACGTACGAATTCGGTGTTCCGCCGTGGATCGAGATCGGCGCGCTGGTCAACGTGACGCCCGTCGTCAACACCGAGAGCAATATCACCGTCAAGATCGAGCCGCAGTTGGACCGCCAGGTGGGCGTCATCGAACCGACCCCCGGCCTGACCTTCCCCATACTGGTCACGCGCCGCATCAAGAGCGAGTTCGTGCTGCAGAGCGGGCAGACCGTGGCCATCGGTGGCCTCACCACCACGACGGAAGGGGAAGTGGTGAAGAAGATTCCGTTCCTGGGCGACATCCCCGTCATCGGCAAGTACCTGTTCTCCCACACGCATACGGAGAAGGAGCAGGACGAGACGATCATCTTCGTGACCGTCGGCCTCACCCAGCCCGAGAAGATGTCATCCCTGACGGGCGTTCCCTCGCACGGCGCCCTGATCTACGAGAAGTACCAGAACGAAAAGGGCGAGATCGAACTGCGCAACCGGCGCCGTCCGGCGCCCGGCGCGGCGACCAACGTCACCACGACGGCCGTGACGACCGCCCGGGCAGAATGAATCCGGACGAGGCAGTCCGGCGTGTCGCGCATCTTCGCCGGGAGATTGCGCGACACGATCGGCTGTACTACGTCGAAGCCCGTCCGGAAATCAGCGATGCGGCCTACGATCGCCTGTTCGACGAGCTGACCTCGCTGGAGGCCGAGTTTCCCGACCTGGTCGCCCCCGATTCGCCAACCCAGCGCGTCGGGGGCGCTCCCCTCGCGCACTTCGAGCACGTGCGGCACGCCGTGCCGATGCTCTCCCTCGAAAAGGCGCGGACGCCCCGCGAGCTGGAGCTCTTCGAGGCCCGCGTGCGCAAGGAGCTCGGCGGCGAGCCGGTGGAGTACGCGGTCGAGCCCAAGATCGACGGCGTCTCGATTGCCGTTCACTACCGGCGCGGCCGCCTCGCCCTGGGCGCCACGCGCGGCGACGGGGCGACGGGCGACGACATCACCGCCAACCTTCGCACGGTGCGGAGCATCCCCACCCGGCTCGAAACCGATGAGCCGCCGGCGCTGGTGGAAGTCCGCGGCGAGGCCTTCATGGACCACGAGGGGTTCGCGCGTCTGAACGAGCAGGCAGCCGCCGCCGGCGAGGAGCCGTTCCCGAACCCCCGAAATGCGACGGCCGGCACGTTGAAGCAGCTCGATCCCCGGATCGTCGCCCGCCGCCCCGTCCGCGCCGTCTTCTACGCGGTGGGGCTCGCCGACGGCGTGACGTTCGAGCGGCATGCGGACGCCCTCCGGCATCTGCGGGCGTGGGGCCTGCCCACGCCCCAGTTGATCTGGGTCTGCTCTTCCATGGCCGAAGCGCTGGGTCGCGCCGAGGAGATGAAGGCGCGCGAGAGCGAGCTCCCGTACAACATCGACGGCGTCGTGATCAAGGTCAACCGTCTCGATCAGTGGCGGAGGCTGGGCCTCAAGTCGCGCCACCCCGCGTACGCGATCGCCTACAAGCCGAAGGAATGGCTGGAGCAGACCGAGACCCGCCTCCTCGCGATCACCGTGCAGGTGGGTCGCACCGGCGCCCTCACCCCCGTGGCGGAGCTCGAACCGGTCTTCCTCGACGGCTCGACCATCAGCCGGGCGACCCTGCACAACGCCGACGAGATCCGGCGGAAGGACATACGCATCGGCGACGCCGTCGTCATCGAGAAGGCCGGCATGGTCATCCCGGCCGTGGTCCGCGCGCTGCCCGAGAGGCGCACCGGCCGCGAACAGCCCTTCGCCATGCCCGTTCGCTGCCCCTCGTGTGGCGGCCCGGTCGTGCGGAAGCAGGCGGCCTCCGGGGCGGGCCCGGAGGTGGCCCTGCGGTGCGAGAATCTGCAGTGCCCCGCCCAGAAGACGCGACGGGTCGAGTACTTCGCCCAGCGGAGCGCGCTGGATATCGAGGGCCTCGGCGGAATCGTGGCCGACCGGCTGGTCGAGAGCGGACTGGTGGAGGATCCCTTTGACCTGTTTGATGTGAAACTCGAAAGGCTCGCGGCGCTCAACCTCGGCACGCCGGGGGAGCCCAGGGTGTTCGGGAAGAAGAACGCGGCGCGCGTGCTCGCCGCCCTGGAGAGAAGTCGCGGTCTCCCCCTCAGCCGCTGGCTCTTCGCCCTGGCCATCCCCGAGGTCGGCGAGACGATCGCCTTCCAGATCGCCCGCGCCCACGCGACCATGCGGGAGGTCGCCCGCTCCACCCTTCTGAGGGCCGTCGTCCTCCGCCAGGAGAAACAGGAAGCCGCCACGCGCGTCAATCCGCGCTCCCGAATCAACCCGCCGGCCGACGAGCACGAGCGCGCCCGTCGGACCCGTGAATTCGCGGAACTGCGCGAAGCGATCGCCCGACTCGATCGCCAGATCGCCGCGGCTTCGCTTCCGGAGGTCGGCCCCGTGGTCGCGAGAAGCGTCATCGCGTACTTCGAATCGGCGCGCGGCCGCGCCACCCTGAAGCGGATGGAAGGGCTCGGGATCGACCCGCGGGGCGGCCCGGAGGCGGCGCCCGCGGGCGACTCCGCCTTCGCGGACAAGACCGTGGTGCTCACCGGCGCCCTGGGCTCGATGACACGGGACGAGGCCGCCTCGGAGATCCGCGCCCGCGGGGGCGGCGTGACCGGTTCGGTCAGCCGCAAGACCGATCTCGTCGTCGCCGGCGCCGATCCCGGCGACAGCAAGATGAAGGCCGCCGCGGACTACGGGATCCGCGTGGTGGACGAGGCGACCTTCCTCGGCATGCTCGGCCGCCGGCCGCCCGCCCCGTCGGCCCGCCCGTCTCCCGGCGACCTCTTCGCCGCCGACGGGGGAAACGAGCCGTCGTGAACGTTGTCCGCCTCGCCGTCGGCCCCTTCGAATCGAACTGCTACCTCGTTCGCGGCGCATCGCCGGCCGGACTGGTCATCGATCCGGGCTGCGATGCGGACCGAATCGTGGAAGCGGTCCGCCGGCTGGACCTGACGCCCGCCGCGTATCTTCTGACGCACGGGCACATCGACCACGTGAGTGCGACGGCGGATGTGGCCGGCGCATTCCCGGCGCCCGTATACCTCCATCCCGCCGACGGCGCGTGGGCCTTCTCCCCCGCCAACCGGTATCCGCCGTATTACGGGCCGCCCCGCTTTCCGAAGGCAGGAATCGTCGATGTGCGCGATGGCCAGACCTTGGAAGCGGGCGGATTCTCCATCCGCGTCATCGCCACCCCGGGTCACTCGCCGGGCGGCGTATGCTTCCACTTCGAGACGGGGGGAGAGCTGTTCACCGGCGATACGCTCTTCCGGGGCACGGTGGGCCGCACGGACCTTCCCGGGGGCGACAGCCGTGCGCTGGCGGAGTCGCTCAAGAGACTGGTGTGCCTGCCCGATCGCACGACCGTCCGTCCCGGCCACGGCGAGGCGTCGACGCTCGCGGAAGAGATCCGATCCAACTTCTTCCTGGCCGCCGCGGCGCGCGCCCCGGCGGGCGGAGCCCCTGAGGCGGCGCGCCGCAATCGACGGCCCTGACTGTCCGACGCTTCCGCTCCGATCCGTCCGGCCCCATCCGCATCGCACCGCGGGTTGCAGAGAACGCCTTCGAGTGCGCGAACGACCAGAAACACGCAAGAAGACGCTGTGCGGAAGCGTGCCGAACGCCCGAAAAAGGGCTACGGGGATGTCCGGGCGGCCTTGCGCCGCCGGTGGATCCAGACGTAGGCGGCGATGACGGCGACGCAGAATGCGATCGCCGCGAATGTGGCCTCGTGGGAGTACTTCTCGATCAGCGCCCGGTTCTGGCCGGCGACGTAGCCGATCCAGGCCAGCACGGCAACCCAGATCCCCGCGCCCAGGCCGGTATAGAAGAGGAACCGGGCCAGGTTCATCCGGACGAGCCCGGCCGGGAGAGAGATGTACTGCCGGACCACCGGGATCAGGCGGGCGGTGAACGTGCTGACCTCTCCGTGGCGCTGGAAGAACCGCTCGCCCTTCTCGAAGTTCTTTTCGGAAATGAAGAAGTACTTGCCCCACTTGAGCAGCAGGGGACGCCCGAGCCAGAGGGCCAGGCAGTAGTTGAACAACGCGCCCAGCCAGCTGCCGATCACGCCCATGAACACCGCGACCCAAACGTTCATCTCGTGGCCCGCGATGTAGTCCGCGGACCGGAGATAGGCCGGAGACGACAGGTACCCCGCCGGGATCATCACGACCTCGCTCGGGAATGGAAAGCAGGAACTCTCCAGGAACATCATGATCACGATGCCCGGATATCCCCACTGCCCGACGATCCCCACGATCCAGTCGACCACGTGATTCAGCATGGCATGCCCAAGGCGGCGAGCCGCACTCCGGCGGTCCTAGCCGCTCAACGCTTCCCGTTCAATCCGTCCGTTCCTCCGTGCAACCGCGCCGCCTTCTGAGATTGTCCCGCCACCCTTTCCACGGAGAAACCTGACGGAAAACACCATGCGCATTCGCGTGTCATGTCTTGGCCGAACAATCTGTCCACAAGTCCGCGCATGATGGAGATCGGGATTGCCGATGTCAACCGAACTCGACAAACGGATTGACATCATCCTATTATGTGCTTATTCCTACTAACGAAAAGAACGAGGTGTGCCTGTGACGCAATTGAGTCCACGCGTACGATGTGTACCAACGTTGGATCCGGAATATGTTCCGGCCGCACTGTGGAACAGGGAGTATGCAAAGCTCTTATCCACAAAAGGTTCTGGAAGGGACGTGCACATCGCGATCCTGCGGCCCGACGGGATCTGTTTCCGGCACTCCACGCGCCTCCTGCCGGCGGAGGAAGCCGTCGGATCCCTGAACCTCAAGTATCTCGAACGGCTGATCAAGTTTCTTCTGTGGCAAAAAGGCGGTTCACAGGTGCTGATCAGCGGGTGCCCCGAGGTCACGGCCGCGCTGGCGGCGATGTATGCGCCCGGCGGCGCGCGGGCCTTCGACCATGACATTGTGGGGGGGCGGATGTTCCTGGATCGCATGGCGGTGAAGGCGTGCGAGCCGGGGGGGCTGCCCCCGGCACGGGAACCGGCGATTTCGCTCGGACGCCACCTCGACGGGTGCCGGATCGGGTTCGACCTGGGCGGCAGCGACCGCAAGTGTGCGGCGCTGATTGACGGGAAGGTGGTGCATTCCGAGGAGGTCGCGTGGGATCCCTACTTCCAGAAAGATCCCCGGTATCACATCGACGGGATCCGCGACACGCTCCGGCGGGCGGCGGCGCATCTGCCCCGTGTCGACGCCATTGGCGGCAGCGCGGCCGGCGTGTACGTGAACAACGAACCGCGCGTCGCCTCGCTCTTCCGGGGCATTTCGCCGGAGGATTTCGACCGGCATATCCGGGGGCTGTTCCACACGCTGCAGGCCGAGTGGCACGGCATACCGTTCGAGGTGGCTAACGATGGCGAGGTGACCGCCCTCGCGGGCTCGATGTCGCTGAACGACCACGCGGTGCTCGGCGTTTCCATGGGCACCAGCGTGGCGGCCGGCTACTGCGATCCGAAGGGGCACATCACCGTCTGGCTCAACGAGCTCGCCTTCGTGCCGGTGGACTACCGGCCCGACGCGCCGGCCGATGAATGGTCGGGCGACCTCGGATGCGCGGTGCAGTACTTCTGCCAGCAGGGCGTGGCCCGCCTGGCCCCGAAGGCGGGCATGGATTTCCCGAAGGAGATGCCGTTTGCCGAGCGGCTCGTGCAGGTGCAGCGCGCCCTGGCCGCCGGCGATCCGCAGGCGCGCGCGATCTACGACACCATCGGCGTCTGCTTCGGCTATGCCATCGCCCACTTCGCGGATTTCTACGACATCCGCAACCTGCTCATCCTCGGCCGGGTGACCAGCGGCGAGGGAGGGGCGGTGATCATCGAGAAGGCGCGCGAGGTGCTTCGCACCGAGTTCCCGGAACACGCGGAACGAATCCGATTGCAGATGCCGGACGAAAAAGATAAGCGTCACGGTCAGGCGATCGCGGCGGCAAGCCTGCCGGAGATCGCCCCGAAGGCATGAAGCGTCGTTTCCGGAGAACATGTTCAGCCCTATGAAACCTGCCCTGCTCGTGCTCGCGGCCGGCATCGGAAGCCGCTACGGTGGATTGAAGCAGATCGACCCGGTCGGCCCGTCCGGCGAGGTGGTCCTCGACTACTCGGTGTACGACGCCCTCCGCGCGGGGTTCGGCCGCGTGGTGTTCATCATCCGCCACGACATCGAACAGCCGTTCCGCGAGGTGATCCTCTCGCGCTACCAGGGGCGGGTGGACGCGGAGCTGGTCTACCAGGAAATGGACATGCTGCCGGCCGGTTTCGCCGTGCCGCCGGAGCGCAAGAAACCCTGGGGCACCGCGCATGCGGTCCTATGCGCCGCCGGGGCGATGCGGGAGCCGTTCGCGGTGATCAATGCCGACGACTTTTACGGCGAGGCCTCCTACCGGGTCCTCGCGGAGTTCCTGCAGGCGCCCGGGGCGCGGCCCACCGAGTACTCCGTGGTCGGGTTCACCCTGCGCAACACGCTCTCGGAGCATGGGACCGTCGCGCGCGGCGTGTGCCAGACCGATGCCGGCGGGAACCTCGTCCTGGCCGAGGAGCTCACCGCGATCGAACGGATGCCCGACGGCCGCGCCCGCAACCGCGAACCCGACGGCCGTTTCCGCCCCCTCACGGGCGACGAGCCGGTCTCCATGAACATGTGGGGGTTCCGCCCGGTCTTCTTCGAGGCGCTCAGGGAGGAGTTCACCGAGTTCCTCAAGGGCAACAGGACGAACGCGAAGGCGGAGTTCTACATTCCGACGGCGATGACGGGCATCATCGCCAGGGGTCGCGGCTCGTGCCGCGTCCTGCCCACCCCGAGCGAGTGGTTCGGCGTGACCTACCGCGAGGACAAGCCCCGCGTGGTCGAGAGCGTCCGCAGACTGGTGCGCGAGGGACGCTACCCCGCGAACCTGTGGGGATGAGGCGAGGGGCCGGCCGTGGAGACGCAGACGATGAGGCATGACGTGCGGGCCGTGGCCGGGCAGTTCCGCATCGCGGGCGATTTCCGCTCCGCCGGCCCGTACGGCAGCGGCCACATCAACGACACGTACGCCGTCGCGTTCGACCAGGCGGGTGTCGGGGTCCGCTACATCCTCCAGCGCATCAACCACGCGATCTTCAAGGATCCGGCGGGCGTCATGCGCAACATCGAACGGGTCACGGCCCATCTGCGGGCCTCGCTCGCCGCCCGCCAGGCCCCCGATGTCACCCGCCGCGCCCTCACCCTGGTCCCCGCCTGCAGCGGGCCGAACTGGCACGTGGACCCGGAGGGCAACCACTGGCGCTGCTACCTGTTCATCGAGAAGGCGACCACCTATGACCAGATCCAGACCCCGGCGCAGGCGCGCGCCGCCGCGCGGGCCTTCGGCGAGTTCCAGGGCCTGCTCGCCG
This sequence comes from uncultured Verrucomicrobiota bacterium, assembly GCA_964610105.1. Taxonomy (GTDB): domain Bacteria; phylum Verrucomicrobiota; class Kiritimatiellia; order PWTM01; family PWTM01; genus CAZSUU01. Next base: position 63,444 of record CAZSUU010000019.1, read on the forward strand.
ACCTGCCGCCCCCGCGACTGATCGACACCATCCCCGGCTTCCATCACACCCGCCGCCGGTTCGACGCCCTCCGCGGCGCGATCGAGGCCGACTCGTGCAACCGCGCGTCCGAGGTGAAAGCCGAGATCGCGTTCGCCCTCGGCCGTGAAGCGATGGTGGATGTGTTGCTGAACGGGCAGGCCCGCGGGCTCATTCCGGAGCGCGTGACGCACAACGATACGAAGCTGAACAACGTCATGCTCGACGACGCCACCGGCGAGGGCGTCTGCGTGATCGACCTCGACACGGTCATGCCCGGCCTCGCGCTGTACGATTTCGGCGACATGTGCCGCACCGCGACCCGCCCCACCCCGGAGGACGAACGCGATCTGTCGAAGGTCGAGATGCGGATGGACATGTTCGAGGCCCTGGTGGAGGGATATCTCGGCGCGGCGGGCCGCTTCCTGGCGCCCGCGGAACGCGACCACCTGGCCTTCTCCGCCGGTCTCATCACCTTCGAGATCGGCCTCCGCTTTCTGACCGACTATCTCCAGGGCGACGTGTACTTCAAGACGCGCCGGCCGGGTCACAACCTCGACCGGTGCCGCGTGCAGTTCAAGATGCTGGAATCGTTCGAGCGGCGGTCGGAAGAGATGGAGCGGGTCGTGCGGCGAACGGCAGAGGGCTGAGGGGCGGCCGGCCAGACCGACCGACCGGACGACGGGAGATGCGCGCATGAACATGAGCCTCGTGGATCTCGCGGTGATTGTCGTGTTCTTCCTGCTGGTCGTCGCCATCGGCGCCTCCGCCGTGCGGCGCGCCAGCAAAAGCACGGAGGATTTTTTCCTCTCGGGCCGGAGCATGCCCTGGTGGCTGCTCGGCGTCTCGATCGTGGCGTGCACGTTTTCGTGCGACACGCCCAACCTGGTCACCGACATCGTCCGCAACCGCGGCGTCGCCGGCAACTGGGTGTGGTGGGCCTTCCTCCTGACCGGCATGCTGACGGTCTTCGTCTACGCCAAACTCTGGCGCCGCTCGCGCGTGATGACCGACCTGGAGATCTACGAGATCCGCTACGGCGGGAAACCCGCCGCCCTGCTGCGCGGCTTTCGCGCCCTGTATCTCGGCGTGTTCTTCAACTGCATGATCATGGGCACGGTGACGCTGGCGGCCATCAAGATCGGGCAGGTCATGTTCGGGCTGAGCCCGCTCCAGGCGATCGTCTACTCGTCCATCGGCGTCGTGGTTTACGCGACGCTGGGTGGCATCACCGGCTGCATCTGGGCGGATTTCTTCCAGTACTCCTGGGCCATGGCCGGCGCGATCCTCGCGGCGGTCTACGCCCTCAGACTCCCCGAGGTCGGAGGGCTCCACGGCCTGCTCGCGAATCCCGCGGTGAGCGGGAAGATCGGCTTCTTCCCCGATCTGGGCAACCACGCGGTCGTGATCGAGTTGCTCGTGCTCCCGCTGGCGATCCAATGGTGGTCCACGTGGTATCCGGGCGCCGAGCCGGGCGGCGGCGGATACGTCGCCCAGCGGATGCTGACCGCGAAGAACGAGCGGCATGCGATCGGCGGAACCCTCCTGTTCAACATTCTCCACTACGCCATGCGGCCGTGGCCGTGGATCCTCGTCGCGCTCGCCTCGCTGATCGTCTTCCCCGATCTGGCCGCGATCAAGGCCCGGTATCCAAACATCGCGGATCAGTACCTCCGTCATGACATCGCCTACCCGGCCATGATGTTCTGCCTGCCGAAGGGTATCCTCGGGATGATGGTCGCCTCGCTGGTCGCCGCCTACATGTCGACCATCGCCACGCACCTGACGTGGGGCTCCTCCTACATGGTCAACGATTTCTACCGCCGTTTCCTGCGGCCCACGGCCCCGGACCGTGAACTCGTCTGGGTCGGCCGGATCAGCATGGTCCTGCTGATGGCCCTGGCGGGCGGAGTCGCCCTGATCCTGCAGAACGCCAAAGGCGCGTTCGACATCCTGCTGCAGATCGGCGCGGGGACGGGCCTGATCTACATCCTGCGCTGGTTCTGGTGGCGCATCAACGTGTGGACCGAGATCGCGGGCATGGTCATCTCGTTCGCGGTCGCGCTCTTCTTCCAGTTCGGTCTGCCGCAGATGGGGCTGCCGGAGGGGCACTGGCTTCTCGCGTCGCACTGGAAGCTCATCGTCGGCGTCGGCATCACGACGGTCGGCTGGCTGGCCGTGACCCTGCTCACCCCGCCGGTCGACACGGCGGTCCTCAAGAAGTTCTACCGTCTCACCCGGCCCGGCGGCGCGGGCTGGCGCGAAATCGACGCGCTGGTGGTGAAGGAGGGTGGACAGCCGGTTCGCGAGAAGTTCGCCGTGTCGGTGCTGTGCATCTTCCTGGGCTGCGTCACGGTCTACGGCGCCTTGTTCGGCCTGGGTTTCTGGCTGCGCGGCAACGCGCTCGGCGGCACGGTGGCCACCCTTCTGGCGATCGCCGGCGGCATCGCCCTGTTCAAGGCCTTCAGCCAGATACAGACCGACATGGAGTAGCGGTCGAAGCCGACCGATGGCGGTTCGCCGCCGCCGGGGAGACGAAGGTGAACGGATCCTCCGCGGGAGGCGTGCACCGCCTGCATCAGGCAGGCCAGGCGGCGGGAGGGTGTCCTCGCCTCCGACCGCGCGGCAGGGCGCGGATGACAGGGCCTCCGCGACGTCTCGCGCCGGGATTGATCCTTTTCGCCGTCACGCACGGTCTCCTGCCCGCCGCCGACTGGCCTCAACTGCAGCGGGATGCAGCCCGCGCGGGCTACACGGCCGAGACGGTGGCCCCGCCGTATCGCGCCCGGTGGATCTGGTGCGGCCCCGAATCCATCGCGCGCAACCGGGACAGCGTCACGAATTGGCCGGACGACCTCCGTTCGCGCGGCGGGTACTCGTTGCCCCTTCCGGCGACGTCGTCTGTCACCCTGGCGGAATCCGTGCAGCCGATCCTCGCCGGCGGCCGCGTGTTCGCCGCGACGCAGGAGGGCTTCGCCTTCGCCCTTGATGCCGCTACCGGCGCGACGTGCTGGATCACGGACCTGGGCGACGCCGTGCTGGCCACGGCCGCGTCCATGGACGACCGCGTGGCGTTCGTGACGACCGGCGGATCCACCGCGGCACTGGAGGCGCGGACGGGTCGAGTCCTCTGGCGCCACGAAGGCGGGCGGACCATCACGGCCGCGCCCTGCCTCGCCGGCGGGCGCCTCCTCGTCGTCGACCACGGCGGGGTGATGCGCGCCTTCGAGCCGGACAGCGGAAGAGCGGCGTGGGCCTGCGCGCTCGGCGCGCCGGTGGACGGCGGCCTGGCGGCGGACGCGGAAGCGGTGTACGCCGTCAGCGAAGACCTGCGGGTTCACCGCGTGCGCCTGGGCGATGGACGCCGGCTGGCCGCGCGCCGCGTCCGCGGCCAGTCGGCGCGCTTCAACCACCCGGTCGTCTCCGGGGGGCGGGTATGGTGCCAGACGACCCCCGTGCCCTGCATCGGAAGCGAGTACACCCTGGAGCAGGTGTTCGCGGACTCGCCGACGCCCGAGGACGAGGAGCGGAATGTCGGCCGGTGGCTGGACGGCGACGACCGCGCCGGCCGGTGGCCCGAGGCCTCGCCGGACTGGCGGCATCTCTTCGCCTTGAACACCGCCGACCTGGCCGAGCCGTTCCGCATCGCGTGCGGCCCTGTCGGCGGCTGCGGGATTCCGCCCGAATCCGTGTGCGTCGACGGCGCCGGCCGCGTGCTGGCCTGGTGGCCGACGCGGCATCCGTTTCTCACGAAGATCGGGTCGTTCGGAACGAAGTACTCCACCGACATCTCGTCCGTCGATGCCGCCACCGGCCGACGGGTGGCCATCGACAACGGACGTCTGTCGGGCATGTGGCCGGGGCCCGAGACGGATAACTGCTATGCGATGAGCGTCGCCGGCGAGACCCTGTGGCTCCGGCAGCGGTTCCGGGGCACGCAGACCCTCGACCTTTGCACCAGCGCCCACCGCTTCGTCCAGGCCGAGGTGCGGCGGAGGGACGGCGGCGTCTTCGGCGCCGACGTCGTCTATGCCGAGACCGACGACCGGCTGCCCCTGCCCGCACAGCGGCCCGCGTCGGGTCGCGCGGCGCCGGCCATCACCGGCGGCCGCGTGTACCTCGCCGAGGCGTACGGCATCGTCTGTATCGAGCACGCGGGGCCGACGGATCCGGCCGGCCCAACGCCGCGGCCGGACCCCCTCCGAACACCTCGCAAGACGCCGGTCCCGGGCGCCGTCGCCCCCGCGCCCCTCGCCGCGGCCGGCGCCCACGGCGTGGACGCGGCGCGATGCATCCGGGACCACCCCGAGGTCAGCGGGATTCGCGGGGCCGACGATCTGCGGGAGCGGCTGCGGGACGAGACCGATCGCATCCTGGAGGCCGGACCGCTCGCGCCGCTGCGCCTGGCCTACGGCGACGTCCGCACCGACTTTCAGTTCCTCTATGGGGAACCTGCCCGGATCGTCACGACGCTGGCGTGGGCCTACCCGCACCTTGACACGGGCCGGCAGGCCCGGGTTCGGGAGCGGGTGCGACAGGAGCTGAGCCTCGCCTTCGACGGCCCGGCGACCGCGATGGCTGTGCCCGCCCAACGCGAGATCCATCCGAAAGACCGCCGGTGGGACGAGGGCTCCACGCGCCCGCCCCGTCGCCCGGTCACGGGTATCCTGTACGGGCTCTGGCTCTACGGCCACCGATCCCGGGACTGGGCGCCTCTGCGCACGCGGTGGCCGGCACTCCGCACCTTCCATGCAGAGCACGCGGAGAGAGGCATGCCGTACGGAGTGCTGGGCGCGCACATCGCCATCGCCCGCATGGCCGAGCGGTTCGATGACCCGGCCACCGCGGCGCGCGCACGGGAAGCCCTCGCGGGCGGACTCCTCACGGCCCGCAATCTGTCCGCGGCGGAGGACATCGCACGGACCCCCTGGTACGCCGATATGTACGCTCCCCGGAAACAGGGACAGGTGGTGGACGGATGGATTTTCCTCGATCTCTGTCCGGAAATTGGCCGTTGGCTGCGCGAGACCGCAGGGGGCGAAGTCCGCCGGCGTCACGAGGAAGGGCTGCGCCGCTATCCCCTGTGGTGGATCGCCGCCGCACCATACTTCTGTCGCTGGACGGGCGACGAGAGCGTCGGTCTGTCGCCGGAGGTCTTCGGCATGTTCGTGCCGGTGGAACGATGGGTCCTTGGCGGCGACGCGCCGACCCTCCGCCGGTGGATGCGCAGCCATCCCACGGGCATCGGAGATTGTCACTGGATCGAGGCGCTCGTCCTCGCCATCGAGGCGCACGGCGCGACCATGTGGACCGATGTGAAGGACTCGGAGTCTGCCGCCGGCGGTCCGCGCTGAGACCGCGCGGTACGCCCAAGGCTGACGGGCAGACGGATCCCGCGGGAAACGGTCCGGGCAGGGCGCTCAGTGAAGCTGTTCCACGAGGTACGTCGGCAGTCCCATCTGGCGGATCTGGTCGAGCTGGGCCTCGATCCAGTCGATGTGGTTCTCCTCATCGCGCAGGATGGATTCCAGCAGCTGGCGGGTGCCGTGGTCGCCGGCCTCCACCGCGAACTCGATGTTCTCGTTGTAGGCGGCGATGGCCTCCTTCTCCGCGCGGTGGTCGTTTTCATGCTGCGCGGGGACCTCGGCGCCGATGTTGATCTTGTTCAACGCGTCCACCACCGGCCGTCCTTCCAGGAACAGGATGCGCGCGATCAGTTTCTCCGCATGCTTCATCTCGTCGATCGCGCGCTTCTCGATCGCCGCATGCAGCTTCTCGTAGCCCCAGTTCGCGCACATCTCCGAATGCACGATATACTGGTTGATCGCGGTGAGTTCATCCGCCAACCGCGCGTTCAGCCTCTTGATGACTTGTGCGTCGCCCTTCATGCCGCTTTCCTCTTCCTTTCGTGGCCGCCCCCCCGGGCGCATTGCCCAGCACGTCGGTGACAGGGAAACAGACATCCGCGACCCGTGTCAAGAGCGCGGCCGTCCGCCGGCCGGGGGACGACTCCGGCAGCCGGCAACGGTCGCGCCTCGACAGCTGAGCCGGCGGGCAACCACAGGGCCCTCGACCTGAAAGACAGGCGGACGGCCCAAACAGCTTGAACCGTTCCCGGCGGTCGCCGGTCCTCTGCGGAATGGCCATGCTTTCCTCTTGTCTCGCATCGATTGGTTTCCTAGGCTATGTGTGCGCTGTTTCGAGGTTATCTCACCCGCATCACCCTCGTGGTGTCGGGAGTCCGGCGGGGCAAGGGGACGGAGGCTGGTCGATACCGAATGACCGAAAGGTCGGTCGTCAGGAAGGGAGAAGTCATGAGCAGGGAGCAGGGTTCGGCCGTTTCGATCCGTGGAGCGGTGGCGGGGGGGGTGTTTCTTGCGCTGGTGTCGACAGCGCTGCCGGCCGATGCGTCCGGCTCCATTCACGGACCGTTCGCGGGTTGGTCGAGTGTGAGCAACCTGCCGACCGCCCGTGGCTATCTGGCCGCGGCGAGCGTGAACGGCAAGCTCTACGCCATCGGGGGATATGACGGCAGCGTCGAATACGCCTCGGTCTATGCGTACGATCCCGTGCAACCGAGCCAAGGCTGGGTCAGCGTAAGCAACTTGCCGGCGGTGCGCCACTTGCTGGCGGCGGCCAGCGCGGATGGCAAGCTCTACGCCATCGCTGGCCGGGACGCCGGGAGTTACTACTCCACGGTGTACGTATACGATCCCCTGCAACCGGCGCAGGGATGGTCGAACGTGAGCAACCTGCCGGCCACGCGCGGCTACCTGGCGGCAGCGACAGTGAATGATAAGATCTGCGCCCTCGGCGGATTCAATGGCACCTACCATTCGACGGCATATGTGTACGATCCTGCGCAGCCGGCGCTGGGGTGGCTGAGTGTGAGCAACCTGCCGGCGGCGCGGTCCAGTCTGGCGGCCGCAAGCATGAACGGCAAGCTCTACGCCATCGGGGGGGACAACGGCGACTACCAGTCCACCGTGTATGTGTACGATCCCCTGCAGCCTACGCAGGGGTGGCTGAGCGTGAGCAACTTGCCGGCGCCTCGCACCTACCTGGCAGGGGCGAGCGTCAACGGCAAGATCTACGCCATCGGTGGATTCGATGGCAGCAGCTACCAGTCGACGGTATTTGTGTACGATCCCCTTGAACCTGCCCGGGGGTGGGTGAGTGTGAGCAATCTGCCGGCGGCGCGCGGTCACTTGGCAGCAGCAAGCGCAAACGGCACCCTCTATGCCATCGGGGGCAGTGATGGCTCCAGTTACCAGTCCACCGTCTTCGAAGGCAGTTTCTCGTCCGGTGTCGTGCCCTCCTCCGGCTCCTCGGCCGGCGGCACCGTAGTCACCATCAGCGGCAGCAATCTCGGCAATGGCGATGTGACCAACATCACCCTGTGTGGGGTCGTTGCGACCATTGTATCGGATAGCAGTCCGACCCAGATCGTGGTCACCGCAGGGGCGGCAACCGATCCGACTACGGGTGACGTGGTGGTGTATTCCGCAAGTTGTGGAACGACGGTCAGTAGCAACGCATATACCTATACCGAAACCGTTTCGGCGCCCCTGCAGCCGGCCGGCCCGGGGACGGGCGAGACCGGCGCCATGCTGACCTTCACCACCGGCGGGGCGACCAACAGCGCGGGGCACGACGTGAAGTACCGCTTCGACTGGGGCGACGGCACGACCTCCGCCTGGGGCGGGCGGACGGGCACGCACGCATTCGCCGCGGCCGGCGCTTTCGGGGTCAAGGCCCAGGCGCGGTGCGCGATCCACACCAACCTCATGTCTGCGTGGTCCGCGCCTGCGACGGTTGTGGTCTGGTCGTCCGCAGATGTGCCGGGCTTGTCCGAGGATCTTGTGGCTCACTACTCCTTCAACTTCGGGGCGATGGACGTCACCGGCCACGGCCACGACGGCACGATGACCAATGGGGCTTCCATCAGCCCCGACGGACGCTATGACGGCGCCTTGTGGCTGGATGGGTCCAACGACTATGTGCGCGTGCCGGGCTCGCCGGACTTCGCGTTCACCAACTTCTCCTTCTGCGCGTGGGTCAAGCCGGCTCGAATACCGACCGGGTTCGATGATTACATGTGCGTGGTCGACCACATGACCCCCTCCGTGGCCGATGGGGGCGGCCAGCTTGCGCTCGGCAATTCCGGCTTTAGAGGAGGGTACCGCGACGGCGTCCATTCCATTGCAGTCGACGTTCAGGCCGGAAACCCGTATGCGTTCTCCGCGGGCGACACGAACGACTGGCACCTGCTGACCTTCGTCACGGCATGGTCGAACAACCAGGCGGTGATGCATCTCTACAAGGACGGCCAACTGGCCGCGGTGACCACCAACGCCCTCGCCCCGATGGCTTATGACGGGCAGGTGCTGTACATCGGCGTGAACTGTGACGGCAGGTCGGTGGGCGGTCCCTATCAACGCGAGTACAAGGGTCTGATCGACGATGTGAAGATCTACCGCCGCGCCCTTGCCGCCGCCGAGGTCGCTTGCCTCTATGCCAACCCGGCGGTCAACGAAGAGGAGATCTCGCCTCCCGACGCCCCCTCCGGCCCGGCGGATGGATATGCGGGGCAGGTGCTGGCGTTCTCCACGACGGGATCCGTCAGCGAGGCCGGCCACGTGGTCGAGTACCGCTTCGACTGGGGCGATGGAGACATGAGCGACTGGGGGCCCGGACAGGACACGCACGCCTGGGCCGCCCCGGGCATCTTCCCGGTCAAGGCCCAGGCGCGCTGCGCCACGGACACCAACGCCCTTTCGTTGTGGTCCGCCGCGACGACGCTGGACATCCGCACACCCACCCCCGGCCTCGTGCGGCTGACCGCCTCCTCGATCAATATCGCGGAGGACGCCGGCAGCGTCACCGGCTGGGTCGAGCGTACCGGCGGCTACGATCTGCCGGCGAGTGTCGAGTATTCGACCGCGGCCAACTCCGCGAAGATCGGCACCGACTTCCTCGCCGTCACCGGCGTGCTCTCCTGGGCCGATGGGGACGCGGAGGCCAAGCCGGTGGTCGTGCCCATCGTCGACGATGCGGTCTACGAAACCCTGGAGCGGTTCACCCTCCTGCTGTCCAATGCCGCCGGCGCCTCGATGGGCTCGCCCTCGAGTGGTTCGGTGTACATCGCGGACGACGATCCCGAGCCGGTGCCGATCATTCGGCTGAGCGGCGATCTGGCCTTCGGCGGCGTGGGCACCAACACCACGGCCGTACGCACACTGACCGTCCACAACGACGGGACCGCCGCGCTGGCCGTCAGCGCCGTCACCTGCCCCGACGGATTCACCGCCGAACCGCAGAGTTTCGGCGTGCCGGCCGGCGGCAGCAGCCCCGTGAGCGTCACTTTCGCGCCCTCCGCCGTGACAACCTATGTCGGCACGATCACCGTCATCTCCGACGCGGCCTCCGGCGACGGCACCATCGCGGTGTCCGGCGAGGGGCAGGTGGCGTCCCTGTCCTTCGCGGCCTGGCTGCAGCAGCATGCGCCGGGAGTGGATCCGGCCACGGGCTTCACGCAGATCGACCCGCAGCGCGGGTATCCTTACGGTCTGCTCTACGCCTTCGGCGACAACTTCCCTTCGAACGCGCTGCTGATGCAGGTGCGGCTGGTCAACGGGTATCCCGTGATTGACATCCCGGCCCAAGACGAACTGACGTTCGGCGGAGCGGAGGTCCTGCTCCAGGGAACCACCAACCTGCTGTCCGGCGACTGGAGTTGGCCTGTCGCCCCCGCCTCCGATACGACGGGGATGCCTCCGAACCGACGATGGTGGATCGCCATTCTCGATCCGTTCCAGTTCTTCGGCCGGATACAGGTGCAGCAGAAGTAGCGCAAGCGCGGGGCCGAGAGCCGAGAGGCGCCAAACGAAGGCGCCGGCCCCTCCGCGCGAACAGGCAGTCGCTCCGAGACCGTCTCGAAAGAAGAAGCGCCCCGGGGACTCCCCGGGGCGCCTTTTCAAGGGTGAATGGACCTGCCGGTCGGAAGGACTAGAAGCGGCGATTGCCGCGATCGAAATCGCGCCGGCCGCCACCACCGAAGCCACCGCCGCGCGGACGCTCCTCGCGGGGGCGGGCCTCGTTGACCGTCAGGGCCCGGCCGTCCAGGTTCTGCCCGTGGAACTGCTCCACGGCCTTGTTGGCCTCTTCCTGCGTCGACATCTGCACGAAGCCGAAGCCGCGGGACTTGCCGGTGAACTTGTCCATCACGATCTCGCAGCTGACCACGGTGCCCGCCTGTTTGAACATCTCCGCCAGCTCGCTCTCAGCCGTGTTGAACGACAGGTTTCCGACGAACAGTTTCGTTGCCATATCTTTCTCTTCTTTCTTGGGCGGTAGGAGAACCCAGTGACTGCTCCCGACTCATTCGGGCTATGGACTGTCACTGAGCACTGAGGCTTGCTGACAATCTGCTAGATTCACTGCGACTATCTTCTAACTGCTTGGCGGGCAGTATACGACGGATTCGCTGAATCACAACCTCTTTCTTCGGCTGTCTTTTTTCGACTGCCGGAACCGGCACACAGGTCTGCGCGCGAGGTGCCGGATTCACGGCGGCGGGCGGGGTATGCATGACACGCATGCGGCCCGGTCGGGGCTGTCGCTCTACCCGGACACCTCGAGCGCAGCATTGGCTTGGCGGACCGCACGGGTCGCGGTTAGCATGAAGCGATGACCGGCGTCTTGTTTATCCGGGATCTGGCGATCGTCCTGGCCATCGCGGGCGGCGTCGCATGGCTCTGCCGGCGGGTGGGATTGTCCGTCGTCGTAGGGTACCTGGCGGCCGGGGCGATCGTGGGTCCGTTCACGCCGCCTTTCGCGCTGGTGACCGACCTGGACCGCGTGCAGACGCTGGCCCAGATCGGGCTGGTCTTCCTGATCTTCTCCATCGGGCTGAACCTGAGCCTCAGCCGTCTGCGCCGTCTCGGTCTCTCCGTGATCGTCGCCACGATCATCGGCGCCATCCTGATGCTGAACGGGTGCCGGTTGCTCGGGTGGGCGCTGGGGTGGAACACCCTCGCGGGTCTGTTCCTGGCCGCCATGCTCATGGTGTCCAGTTCCGCGATCATAGGGAAGGTGCTGGACGAGCTGAACCAGATTCACGAGCGGCCGGGACAGATGGCTCTCGGCATCACGGTGCTGGAGGACGTCATCGCCGTCTTCATGCTGACGCTGCTGTCCTCGCTGCTGCAGTTCGGCGGTTCGCGCGCGCCGGCCCTGCTTCCGACGCTGGGCGCCATGGGCGCGTTTGTGTTGCTTCTGGCGATTGCCCTCACGTTGGTCGCGCCGCGGCTGCTTGCGCGCCTGAGCCGCACCGCCCCCCCGGAGATCCGCACCCTTGTGGTCGCTGGCCTGCTGCTCTCCCTCGCCTGGCTGGCCGTGCGCGCGGGGTACTCGCTGGCCCTCGGCGCCTTCGTATTCGGCGCTTCGGTCGGCAGCACGCGGTATCGAGGCGACCTTCAGCAGGCCTTCGAGGGACTTCAGCAGATCTTCGGCGCCGTGTTCTTCGTCGCCGTCGGCATGCAGGTGGACTTCCATCTCTTCCTGTCGGCCTGGCCGATGGTGCTCGCCGTGACCGCCCTGGCCCTCCTGCTCCGCCCCATCGCCTGTTCGCTCGGCCTGGTTGCCGTGGGAAACACGAGCCGCGAGGCCATCCAGGCGGGGTTGATCCTGACACCGATGGGCGAGTTCTCGTTCATCATTGCGCAGCTCGGCGTGGACACCGGCGCCCTGCCGCCGTCGTTCTATCCCGTGGCGGTGGGCGCCTCGTTGCTGACCTCTCTGGCGGCGCCGCTGCTGAGCCGGCACGCGGAGACGCTGAGCGCCCGCATCGTCCGCCTGGAGCCGCGTCGGGTGCGCGAATGGATCGGTTTCTACCATGACTGGCTCACGCGTCTCCGCAACGTCGGATCGACGAGTCTCCTCTGGCGGCTCACCAAAGGGCGTCTTCTCCAGGCGGCCCTGCTGGTCGCGCTTGTCTCGGCGCTGATTCTGTTCGCGAATCCGATCTTCGAGAGGGTCCGGGGCATGGCGGCGCAGACCTGGCTGTTTCCGCGCGGAAGCGCCTTCATCTTCTGGGGCGCCTTCGGCCTCGTGTTGCTCGCCCCGCTCATCGCCCTGTGGCGCCACGTTTCGGCCCTCGCCATGATTCTCGCCGAGAGCGCCACGATCGGCACACCGCGTCAGCAGCGCCTGCGTCCGATCCTGGAATCGGCGTTGCGCGGCGTGGCCCTGATCATACTCGCGGCGTGGCTGCTGGCCCTGCTGCCGCCAGGATGGGTGCGGTTCGGATCCGGATGGGGCGTCGTGCTGCTCTTGGCCATGGTCGGCGTCCTCTTCTGGCGCCGGTTTGTACACCTGCACAGCCGTCTGGAGATCGAACTCGCCGGACAATTGCGGCGGGCCAGCCACGCGGCTTCGGCATCGGGCTGGTCGCATGCGCTACCCCGGCAGTCGGCGGACTGGAATCTCGACATCGACGAGGTGACCCTGCCGAGCGACTCCGCCCATGCCGGTCACACGGTGGGGCACCTCGAGTTCCGTCGTCGATTCGGGTGTTCCCTGATCGGTATCGACCGCCAGGGGTTCGCCATCGCCACGCCCGGCGCCGACACCCCGCTCTACCCCCGCGACAAGCTGCTCCTGCTCGGCACGCCTGAACAGCTGGCGCACGCGGCGCGCGAACTGACAGGCGCGTCGGTCATGTCCGACGCCTCGGCCGGCTTCGACGAGCTGACCATGGAGAGCGTGACCGTCCCGACCGACAGTCCGCTTGCAGAAAAGCCCCTCTCGACCCTCCATCTCATCCGCGAAGCCGGCGTACAGATCGGCGCCATACGCCGAGGCCTGGAACGGAATCTCGCGCCCAGCGGCGAGGATCGCCTGGCCGCGGGCGACGAGGTTCTGGTCCTGGGAACGCACCTCCAGATCAAGAAGTTTATCGCCCTGCTCTCGCCCCCGCCCCCCGCGGCCGGAACGAAAGACACCGACGAAGGCCTGCCGCCCGGCGACCAGAGTGGCGGTCCCTTGTCGCACAATTGAGATCTACGCCGCCTTGATGAACGGCCTTCAGACGTCGGCGGGATTCTCAGAGATGCCCGGCGGATCCTCCCCCTGCCCTGCCGGGCATCCCTCTCCTACGCGCCCGGGACGGACACGTCGTGCGTGGAAGCCGCACCGGCAATCGCGTCTTCGATCGTCTGTTCGGCCCTCGCCACCATCCTCTTATGCATCCGCTGGAGCTCTCTGACCTTCATGCGAACGCCCTCCGGTCCCAACATACCGCGAAGGTCATCGAGCGTCAGTTGCAGCGGAATCCTTCCCCATACCTGCCTTGTCCTCATTCCTGCCTCCGCAAGCCGCCACACGGATGCCTCTCTGCCGGGCCTCCGCCGCGACTACTGTTGTGGAGGATAAAGCACGATCTGTGCCACATCCTCTCTTGTCCAAAAACTCCGTCGCTCCTCCAGGGCGGCGGGCCGCAACCCAACGGCCCTGGCCGCTCAACGCCCCCGCTCTAATCCGTCCGTTCCTCCGTGCAACCGCGCCGCCTTCAGAGATGGTCCCGCCACCCTTTCCGCGAGAAACCTCACGGAAGGCATCATACGCATCTGCGTATCATGTCCTGGCGGAACAAGGTAAGGCCACGGGTTCACGCTCCGCGGATGAGGATTTCGTCGGCGGCGCCTTCCATCTGGCGGGCGAGCTCGCGCAGGCGCGAGGGGGCGGTGCGGGGGCGCTGGCGCAGTTCCGCCCTGGCCACCTCCCTGCGCGGGATGTACGGCTGGAGCACGTACCGGCGCGCCCCGCGCACCATCCTGGCGATCGCCCGCATGCAGTCCTCGTCGTGCACCCCGTCGATCACGGTCGTACGGAACTCGTAGTCGGCCGCCTGTCGGCGGATGAGGTCCAGCGAGGCGGCGATGCACTCGGGCGATCCGAAGCCGGTGAACGAGGTGTACTGGGCGAGGGGCGCCTTGACGTCCATGGCCACGTAGTCGAGGTCCGGAAGCACGGCCCTGAGCATGTCCGGACGCGATCCGTTGGTGTCGAGCTTGATGCGGAAACCGTGCCGTCGCAGCCGGCCCACCAGCTCGGGCAGCCCCTCGTGCAGCGTGGGTTCCCCCCCGCTGATCACGGCCGCCCGCGCCCACTGGGCGCGGAATCGCCGGCACCAGGCATCGAGCCGTCGCCATGTCATGCCGGGACGCCGGGGGCCGAGCAGGGAGGCGTTATGGCAGTAGCCGCAGTGGAAGTTGCACCCGGCCACGAAGAGCACCATCGCGCAGCACCCCGGGTAGTCCACGAGCGAGATCTGCGGGTGGCAGCCTGTCACGGGCGATGGCGCATCGGCGTGCATGATTCGGCGCGACCCTGATGCCGGGCCGTCCGGAGGAGTCCGGCGGCCCCGGTCCTCACCCCGCGGCCACGGAGACTGGCACGCGCCGCGCATCGGCGAGCACGGCGGCGACCATCTTCGGCGTGATCACTCCCCGGCCCGTTTCCGAGTAGTCGGTCTGAAGCCCCAGGACGTGCCGCAGGCGAACCCGCCGCGCCGGATCATCCGGCCCCGCCCTGACGGCAGGAACCGCGCGATACGGCTCATCCGGCGCGTCCTGCTGCATCACGACAAACGCCGGGATCCGCTGGGGATTGAGGCCCTCGATCCGGCAGAAGGCCACAAGACCCTCCTCGGTCTCCACGTCGAGGTACGCCTGCTCGAAATCGCCCCATTCGGGTGCGGCCAGCAGGATCCCGAGGCGTTTCTGAAGCACCGCGCACTTGTCGCATTCGGCCTTGCCGAACACCACCACGCGAAATGGCCTGCCCATGATTCTGATTCCCCCTCGTCCTGTCGCTCAGGATGAAGCCCTCGTACTCACGTCGTCGGCCGGCGCGCCCTGCCCGTCGGCGCCGGCCGAACCCGCATCCCCCTCCTCCTCCGCCTCCCCGCCCGGGGCCCGCGCCCCCACGGCGTAGTCGCCGCGGTGGCGGGCCGGGAGTTCGCCCTCGCGCTTGGACTTGTTCCAGTTGTGGATCTTGCTGAAGTAGCCGACGACGCGCGTCTCCTGCTCCATGCGGTCCGAGCCGCAGCGCGCGCAGCGCTCCGCCAGGCCGCGCACGATCTCGTGACAATCGCAGCAGTAGCTGAACTCCGGCGAGACGGTCACCTGGGCGGCCTGGGTCCGGTGGAAGGTCTCGGTCATCAGCTCCGCGAGCGCGCCGGCCGACGGCTGCTCCTCGCCCACGAAGGCATGGATGATCGCGCCCGACTCGATCATCGGATGGAACATCGACTGAAGCCGGATGCGCTCGACCAGGGTGGCCGGGGCGTCGGCGGCGAGATGCACGGAGTTGGTGTAGAAGGCGAAGTCCTCGTCGCCGCCTTTCACCACCTCCTTCGCCTCCTCGCGGAAGTAGAGCAGGTCCGTCTTGGCCAGCCGGCGCGCCGCGCTCTCCGCGGGCGACTCCTCCAGGGTGAGCTTGAGGCCGTGCTTCTTCGACAGCCGCCGGGCGCGCAGGTTCATGTGGGCGACGATCCGCAGACCGAGATCCAGGGCGCGGTCGCTCTCGTGCAGCTCCTCGCCCGACAGGAACTTCACGGCATCGTTCACGCCGATCAGCCCCAGGATGTAGGTGCACGCCTCGAGTTCCACGTACGGCCGCCCGTCGCAGGCCGGCCGCCCGATCTGGTGCAGGGGGCGGCCGGGGCCGCTCATCATCTCCGCGACCTTCTGCTTCTTCTGCACGTGCGCCTGCACGGCGATCTCCATCGTGCGGTCGATCTCGTCGAGCAGCCCCTCCAGCGTGCGGCGCCCGCCGCGCGCCGCCCGGAAGGCGGCCTGCGGGATGTTGATGGTCACGTTCTGGAACCCGCAGAACCGCATCGACTCGGGATGCTGCAGCATGTACTGGTCGGTGATGGTCGTGCGCAGGCGGCAGCACGCCGAGAGCGTCACCTCGTCGCGGTCGAAGATGAAGTACGTCGACCCGTTGCGGCTGGCGAGCTCGCACGCCTTGAGGAAGATCGCATGCTGCGCGGGATCCTCGAAGGTCTCGTCGCTCACGTGGAAGTCGCACTTCGGGAACTCGAACACGCGCCCGTTGCGGTCGCCCTCCCCCCAGACCTCCAGCAGCGCCTTCGCGAACTCCTGCGCCTCGCGGCGGTAGTCGCCGTAGGTCGCGATCGCCTCGCCCCGCGCGCGCAGGTCCTCCTCGACCGACGGATCCCGCACGATCCCCTTCTCGCGGTCGGGCTGTTCGCGCAGGACACAGCGGCGCCCCCCTCCGGACTCGCGCACCCACAGCTCCATCAGCCGGTGGCCGGTCGCATCGCATTCGACCCGTTGGTCCTCCTCCAGGGTCGTGGCGGAGCCGTCGGCGCGGCGCAGCATGTACCGTCCGCCGGGACCGATGGCGGGGACCGCGGCCAGATACCGCGGCACGCCGGAGTGCACGTTGAAATCCAGGAACAGCGTCTGCCCGCCGCGCGAGAACGCGTTCTGCGCGCCGTTGAAGATCAGCTCCTGCGCCACCTGCTTCAACTCGCCGGGCCCCATGCCGGTCAGCAGCGGCGCGTAGAAGATGTTGATGTACCCCAGCCCCAGCGCGCCCGCGTAGTTGGCCTGCATCGAAGCGAGAAACGTGTTGAGATGCCCGGTCAGCACCGAGGCGCTGCGCGCGGGCCGCGACTCGCTGTTGAGGTTGACCAGGTTGCGCAGGCCGTACTTCTTGACGTACTCCACCGAATGGGACGAGCAGTACACGCGGTGCGGATAGCCCAGATCGTGCAGATGGATGGCCCCCGTGTCGTGCGCCCGCCTCACCTCCGCGGAGAAGATCGCGTCCAGGGCCCACTGCTTCAGCACCAGCTCGGCGATCCCGAGGTTCACCGCCTCGGGGTTGTTGTTGACGATGTTGCTGTTCTCGACCGACTTGGTGAACATCAGGCTCTCGACGTAGTCGCGCGGGACGCCGTAGACGGACAGGTCGCGCAGTTGCGCGCGGTATCCGCGTTCCGCCAGCTCGTTGTTCACCAGCTCGCGGATCAGCGTCGTGCTGATCGCCTTGAGCCCCCCCGCGATCACGTGATTCTCGACCACCTTGGCCGTCGCGCCGGCCACCTCGGGCGACAGGCCCACCCGGTCCACCAGCTGCCGCACGATCCGCCGCCGGTCCCAGGGCACGGACACCGTGTCCGACGTCGACTGCACGAGCAGCAGGCTCGCGTCGGTCACGTCGCGCGTCCCGCCCGCCGCCCCGCGCACCCGGATGTTGCGGCGGGCGATGTCGCGCTGCTTGCGGTAGCGCTTGTAGGCGGCGACCACCGAGGTGCAGCCCTGCTCCGCCAGCACGATCTCAACCAGGTCCTGCACGTCCTCGATCTCCGGGATGCGCCGGCCCTGGTCGTCCGGCCATACGTAGTACTCGCTGCGCGGGTCGTTGAGCTGCGCCGCCACCCGCTCCGCGATCCGGCCCGGCAGCCCCGGATTCAGAACGGCGCCGTCGCGCCGCACCACCGCCTCCGCGGCCATCCGCACCGCTCCCTCGATCTTCTCCGCGCGGAACGGAACGACCGTTCCGTCGCGCTTGCGAAATCCATCGAATTGCGCCGATTTGCTGGACATTTCCACCTTTGTCGCGCCTCGCATCCGGCCGTTCTGAACGTTAGAAAGACGTGGGAGATTTGAATCCAAGTAATGTGGTGCTGTCAACCGAATACCACAAGATATTGCGATCGGGGGTGCATGACGGATTTCTGCTCAAGCGGCGTTGTGGAACAGTTGGAGGTGTTGC
>CAZSUU010000020.1:0-79546 GCA_964610105.1 uncultured Verrucomicrobiota bacterium
CCGCATGAATCTTCTTGCTTCTTATGCACGCTACGGACCGCTAAGGCACTAAACCTCTCCTGTTTGAAACCTCCCTGTTCCAGCCATCGCAACCTGCCTTCTCCACGACTGGCGGGAGAAGCATCTGACACAGACACTCCGCGACGCAGATCCCTTGGTCAGATCACGTCCGCCTTGATCCGATACGCTTGTGGCGGATTCCCCACGCTCATTCGAGCTGTCCCAAACCTCCGGGTCTCCCCGGCCCAATTTCAATGCGCGTCAGTGTGAACCATCGCATCCTGTGTGTCAACGATTATTTCGCACGTGTGAATGAGTTTTTCATGCCCGACAGCAGCGGTGACGTTTTGCCATGTCATGTGTGTCCATTCAATTTATAGTAACATATTGTTTTGCAACATCTTCCGCAATTGTCATTGCGGCAGCCAGGAGGTCGTAATGCAGCCCTAACGTTTCACTGTCGGGCATTTTTTTCGGTGTCTCAAACCGATGTCGGAGAGAATCATTTCTGTAGGATAGAGGCGACTGAAGAGGGAGGAAGAAGCCTTCGCTTGCGTCACGCCTGCCTCTGTCTGTCGAGGTGTCGACGCGTTCCGTTTGAAACGGAATCGGATGTGGCGCCTCGGTTTGGAGACCGGGGCCGGAGGCCTCCCCGGTGTGAAGCAGCCATGAGTGTGGTGTTCGCGGATCTTTCGTCGGATGGGCCGACGAAGTAGTCTTGGCGCCGTTGCGAGCGTCAGGCATGTTTGTGCGTAGTATCTGTGGCCGCGTCACTATGCGACGCGCGCGCCGCATTGGGAGACATGAAATGACATCAACATGGGCGCCGCTTCGTCAATGCGGCGGACTCCTGTCGCGCGCCGCCGCCTTCGCGGCCGGCACCTGGCTGGCCGTCACCGCAGCCGCCACCGCCGCAGAGGCCGTCGACAACACGCGCGACGCGGCCGAACTCGAAACCGGGTTTCGCGATGTCCCGAGTTCGGAGCGACCGTGGGTGTACTGGTGGTGGCTGAAGGGCAACGTGTCGGAAGCGTCCATCACGAGCGACCTGGAGGCGATGAAGCGAAACGGAATCGGCGGGTTGCTCATGTTCGACGCCCGCGGCTACCACGAGGACCACGTCGTTCCCCCGCCGAGCCGGATGAAGTTCATGAGCCCGGAGTGGCGGAGGATGCTCCGGTTCGCCCTCGCCGAAGCGGACCGGCTGGGACTTGAGGTCAGCGTCAATCTGAGCAGCTGCGCCGGCGCGCTCAAGGGGCCGTGGGAGGTCGGGGCCGACGCGCCGAAGCGGCTGGTCTGGAGCGCGACGGAGGTGTCGGGACCGGGACGGGTGGAGTGCGGGGGGGCGGACGCCGGGACCGGCGTTGCCCCCGGCGCGGCGCCGACGCGCGTGGCCCTGCTGGCTGTCCGACGGGGGGGATCCGCGTCCGCGCCCGCGGCCATCCCGGCTCCAGCGGCCCTGTCCGACGACTGGCGCGAAGTCGCGGCTGACGGCGCGGCCGGAGCGGTCGCGGCGGAGATCGTGGACCTTTCGGACAAGGTCGCTCCCGACGGACGGCTCGCATGGGACGCGCCGGCGGGACGATGGACCGTGCTCCGCTTCGCCTTCACCATGATGGAGGGACACGAGTACGACGTCGACGTCCTGGACCCGAACGCCGTTGCCGGTCACTTCGAACGCATGGGGAGCACGATCCTGCGGGACGCCGGGGCGCTCGCCGGCAGGACGCTGACCCACTTTTACAGCATGAGCTGGGAGGGCGCCGCGCCGACGTGGACCGCGGCGTTCGAGAAAGAATTCGCCGCCCGCCGCGGCTATGCCCTCCGGCCGTGGCTGCCGGTGCTGGCGGGCTTCGCGGTCCACTCCGCGGACGAGTCCGCGCGCTTCCGGCGCGACTACTTCAGGACCCTCGGCGACTGCTTCAGGGACCACTTCTACGGCACGCTGCACGACCTGTGCCGGAAGGCCGGCCTGCGCTGGCACTCGGAGTCCGGTGGGCCGTGGAACCGCCGCCTCGCCGCCTTCGAGCACGCGGACCAGCTCGCGTTCCTCGGCCGGAACGACATGCCGCAGGGCGAGTTCTGGTTCCGGGGACGCGCGATGAACCGGCCGGCGGCGATGGCGGCGCACATCTATGGCAGGCGGCTCGCGGCCACTGAGTCGTTCACGCACATGCTTCAGCACTGGTCCGCGTATCCGGCCGCGCTCAAACCGGATGCCGACGCCGCGTTCTGCGATGGCGCGAACCATCTGATCTGGCATACGTTCACGGCCTCGCCACCGGAACTGGGCAAGCCGGGCTCGGAGTACTTCGCCGGCACACATTTCAACCCCAACGTCACGTGGTGGCCGATGGCGCGGCCGTTCGTGGACTATCTCGCCCGCTGTCAGTTCATGCTCCGGCAGGGACGGTTCGTCGCCGACATCTGCTGTTACACCGGCGACCGGCCGTACCAGCACTGGGGCCGCGGCACGAATTGGAGCGGGCGGGCGACGCTGAGTCCCGGCAAGGGCCGCACCTACGATCTGCTGACCACCGAGGTGTTGTGCGAGCGGCTGGCGGTTCACAAGGGCGAGCTCGTGCTGCCGGCCGCGGGGGGCGACGCGAAGGGGATCGGCGTCGGCATGCGCTATCGCGTGCTCGTGGTGGACCCCGATGAGGAAACGATGCCCGTGGCCGCGCTGCGGAAGATCGCGGCCGTCGCGGACTCCGGCGCCACGGTCGTCCTCGGGAAGCGCCGGCCGGATCGTGCGGCGGGGCGGGCGGGCTATCCGCACTGCGACGATGAGGTCCGGCGTCTGGCCTCGCAGCTGTGGGGCGATCCCGGCGCGGCGCCGGGCACGCGGACGGTCGGTCGAGGAGCGGTCATCACCGGCGCCGCCGTCGACGACGTGCTGCGCGAAGCGGGCATCCCCCCGGATTTCGACGGGCCGTGGAGCTGGATCCACCGCGCGGCAGACGGCGTCGACGCGTACTTCGTGGCCGGTTCGGGTAACGCGGATTGTACGTTCCGCATGCGCGGCCGCGCGCCCGAGATCTGGGACGCGGCGACCGGGAGCATGGCCGACGCCGCGGACTGGCGCGCGACGTCCGATGGTCGGACGGTGGTGCCGCTGTCGCTTCCAACCAACGGATCGGCGTTCGTCGTCTTCCGAAAGCCCGCGGGCAGACCGCGTGGGCCTCCACGCGGTGTGAGTCCTTCGCCGGTGGATGCGACCCCGGCGTCCGGCGCGACCGCCGCGGGGGCGCCCATCAACCTCACCGGCCCGTGGATCGTGCGATTCGAGCGGGGGCGCGGCGCGCCGGAATCGGCCGTGTTCGATACGCTCGCGGCGTGGGACCAGCACGCCGACCCGGGTATCCGGCATTTCTCCGGCAAGGCGACCTATCGATGCTCCCTGGAGCTGACGGCCGCACAGGCGCGTGTTCCGGCGCGCCTCGAGCTGGGCGAGGTGCATTGCATCGCGCAGGCGCGCGTGAACGGAAAGGACCTCGGCATCGTGTGGACAGCGCCCTGGGAGGTCGACGCGAGTGAGGCGCTCAAGGAGGGCCGCAACGAGGTCGAGATCGACGTGATCAACCTCTGGGTGAACCGCCTCATCGGCGACGCGGCCCTGCCGCCGGAGAGGCGCGTGACGAAGACCAATGTCACCCTGCAGTCCGGCAAGCGGACGGTGAAGGTCTATCAGGGATTCGGATCGGAAGATCCGTTGTGGCCGTCCGGACTGGTCGGACCCGTGCGCCTGGTGTTCGGTCGCGGGCGGTGACGAACCAATGGGACAGCGTCAGCCCCTCCCCCCTCCCAATCCCAATCCCAATCGCAATCCCAATCGCAATCGCAATCGCAATCGAAGTCCCGTCGAACGAATTGCCTGACCCCAGTGACCTTGACCCCAGTGACCTCGTCCCAGTGACCTCGACTGAACCGCGGGCCGTGGCACAGCCCGCCCACGGATGGAGCCACGGCCGTGGGCGGCCCGCACCGCCGGGCCGCGAAGATCCCCACCGGCGCCGACGAAACGACCGGCGCCTGTCCCAGTGCGGCGGCTTCCCGGTGCCTAAGGCGGCGAACCGCAATCCAAGCTCTTGTAGCTACGCCGCCGCGGCGCGGCGACCTGTCCTGCGCAGCGGTCCTCGCGCAGCACGAAGCCGACAGGCGAAGACAGGTGAAGACGGCCATTCATGACTCGGCGGCGCGAGATAGTGACGCCGGCGAGCGAAGCCGCTACGACACTGTCCCCGGGAGTTGGCGGGAGCCGCTTCTACGGTCCCCGTGCGCTCCCAGGTGTGAGGTTCACCCGAAGCACCACCTGCTTCCCCGCGGGCACCGCCGCTTCGAACCCTACCAGCCGCAGGCCGGGATTCGGTTCGTCGAACTCGTTCGGCGGAGGATCGGCCGGGTAGGTGCGAATCGCCGTGCCCTTCGGCTCGGTGACCTCGAATCGCAACCGCCGGCCGTCCTTCTCCAGCCACGCGGCGCCCGCGCCGTCCGCTTTCGGAACGCCGGGGGTCATCATCGCCCAGCGCACCGTGCAGGCGCGTTCTCCGCCGGTCAGGGAATCCTCGACGACGATCCGGCGCTCGGGCAACAGGGTAAACCGCCGGACGGCGCCGCCGAGCTGACCGCGGTACGTGTCGGTCATGTCCACTTCCGCCACCGCCTGGCGCGGGTCGCCGGAGAATGAGCGGATGGGCGCCTGGCTTCGGACGACCTGCTCCTGGCCGTCGACCATCAGCGTGCTGTGCGACCGGTTGTGGTAGCGGAAGATGTGCCAGCGATCGGACCCCGGCCGGTTGTTCCAGATGTCGAGCCCGCGCGCCTCCATCGCGTGGTAGCTCTGCGAGCCGAGATCCTGGGACCACCGCACGCCGTCGGCCTCCAGCACGAACGAACCGATGTCCATGTGCCCGTGGCTGGCGCCGGGGGAGCCGGCCTTGACCGCGAGGTACACCGCGTTGGGCTCCGTCCATGACGTCCGGAAGACGGCGAGCGGGTTCGGCCCGCGGCCATACCAGTTCAACTCCGCCGGCGGCCGGCGTTCGACCCCCGCCTCACCCCAGACCAGCGCGAGCGGGAAGAAACGGTCGGCGGGCTCCGCCCCTCCACTGCCGCGAATCGCGGCCGTCTCGCGATCGAGCAGCGGCCCTTCGAACCACAGGAACTCAGGGCGTTTCGTGCGCGCCGCGAACCACAGCATGGCGGGCGCGAAGCCGCCGCCGGGACCGCAGTCGCTGAAGTCGAACCAGTCCATGGAGGGTCCTTTGGTGTGGACCATGAACTCGCCCGTCTTCAGGAAGCCCTCCGCCTGCGCCAAGCCGAAGCTCGTGTCCAGCGCCGATTCCAGCATGGCGATCAGCAGGACGTTGAAGGTGGTGCCGTAGCTCCAGTACGACGGCCCCTCCGGATAGGTGCCGTCGGGGATGTAGACCTTCATCGCGTGCGGCACGCCGGCGAGGGCGCGCGACACGACCTCCGCCGCGCGTTTCGGGTCGTCCTCCAGCAGCGCCAGCGCACCGGCCGTCATGCCGGCGTGGCAGACCTGGTTCCAGTTGTTGCCGCCGCGCTCCCAGCCGGGGCGGGTCCTGGCCTCGAGGTACGGCGCGAGTCCCTTCTGCTCGATGGCCTCGCGAACGGTCGCGCGAACGTCCGCCGGCAGCTTCGCGTACAGCCAGTCGTAGCCGATCGCGAGCGCCAGCGTCATCTCCGCGGTGTCCAGGAAGTGCGACGGATTCCAGTCGGGCATGGCCGCGGCCGCCTTCATCTCGGCGGCCGCCCGCTCCAGGTAGCGCGCGTCGCCGGTCATCCGGTACACGAAGGAGAGATGCGTGACGCGCGCCAGCGCCTCGCGCGAACGGCCGAGGAGTCGGCGCCCCTGCTTGCGGTACTGGACCGGCCGCTCGCCGAGCATGTGATCCGCGCAGAGGCGAACCGCCTCGTACGCCTGTTTCCAGCGCGGATCGCGCTCGATCTTCCCCCGCACGGCCGCTTCGCCGCCCGCCGGCCAGAACAGGCGCGGGTGCGATGCGGCGGCGGCGATGCGTGGATTCACCTGCGCAGGTTCGGGCAGATCCGCCGCCCACACGACCGAGACCAGGCCGACCCATCCCGCCGCGAGTTCAAGGGCTCTCATCATGTACCCCACTCTTCGTAATGACCGCGCCATCGCCTTCGACGGCCCGACGCCCCCTCCTCGATGCAGGTTTCCCGCGCGGTTCGCAAGCCGGAAATGTGGGCTCAGTTGCCACGGTATTCCGACTGCCGATCGCGTCTGCGGGCGAGCTCGCTCGTGTAGCGCAGCCCGAGGGTCGCGGCGTGCCGCATCGCCCAGTCCGTGAGCCACGTGCGCCCGGCCGGCGGCGCGTCCACGTGCAGCAGGCCGGCCATCAGCCCGCGCAGCTCTTCCCGCGTCATGACCACATCGTCCATCAGCGCCCCCACGATCCGGCCGACGAGATACCCGACCGCCGGAGGGATGGAGACGAGCGGACGCCGCCGGCCGATGATCTCGCCGATCGTCCGGAGCAGGTCCCGGTATATGAACGTCTCGGGCCCGATGGCGTTGACAACCGTGTGGGTTGTGCCCAGCCCGTGTTCCACCGCCAGCTCCGCCAGATCGTCCACGTAGATCGGCTGGAGCTGGTACCGCCCGTCGCCGAACACGCCGACCACCGGGAACCGTCTCAGTACCCAGGCGATGTTGTTGATCAGGATGTCCTCGCGGCCGAAGAGAACAGCCGGGCGGAGGATCGCGTACGAAAGCCCGCTTTCCTTCAGGGCGCGCTCGAGGATCGCCTTCCCGCGGAAGTACTCCAGCGGCGAGTCCTCCGACGGATTCGTGATGCTGACGTGTACGACGCGCCCGACGCCGGCCGTCCGGGCCGCTTCGAACAGGATCCGGGTGTTCCGGACGGCATCGGCATGCGCGAAAGCGCGGTGCTTGAAACGCACCCAGTAGGTGTTGTAGAGGACCGACACGCCGCGCAGTGACTCCACCAGCTTGTCCGGCTGGTCGAAGTTGAACGGCACGGGCCGGATGCGGCCGGCGAACGGATTGGGGCGGTTCGGCGAGTCGGTCAGGGTGATGACGGTGCGGCCGGCGGCGAGCAGCCGCTGCGCGATGTAGCGCCCCGAGTAGCCGAACGCACCCGTTACCGCGTGGATTCCGTCTGGTGGCGACATGGTTTGGAGTTTGGGGGGTTGGAGTTGGAGACTTGGGGGTTGGAGCTGGAGTTGGAGTTAGAGTGGGAGTGGGGGGTTACACATTCTCCGCGATGACATACGGGGCCCGGTATTCGCGCGTCATCATCCGGTTGGCCTCCGCGTCGTGCGGGAAGGACAGGGTCGCCGGATCGAACTCCAGGCTGCGCCCCAGCCGGTAGGCGATGTTGCCGAGGTGGATCAGGGCACAGGAGTAGAAACCCTCTTCGATACTGGCATTGAACGTCGTCGGATCGCCCTCGCGGATGGCCTTGACGAAGTTGGCGTAGTGGTTCGCCTCGCCCTTGCCGGTGGGCCCCGGCTCGCGCTTCTCGCCCATGAAGGTGCGCCATTGTCCCGCGCTCTTGGCCATGTAGCCCTTGGATCCGAAGAACAGGTTGCCGACGGTGTTTCCGGCGCTCGTGGCCATGTAGCCGGTCGTGTCCGCCTTGCCCATCCACATGCCGTCCTCGTTGTTCGTGATCCAGCCGCGCACCTCGAACTGCAGGATCTTCTTCTTGTCCGCCCCGCCCTCCGGGTTCGGAAACTCGTAGGCGGCGAGCAGGGTGTTCGGTGTCTGCTGGTCGTCGCCGAACATGAAATGCCCGCCCACGGCATGGATCTTCGTCGGCAGTTTCACGCCGAGCCCCCACCGCGCGATGTCCATCTCGTGCACGCCCTGGTTGCCGATGTCGCCGTTGCCATAGTCCCAGCTCCAGTGCCAGTTGTAGTGGAACCGGTTCCGGTTGAACGGCCGGGCGGGCGCGGGACCGAGCCACAGGTCGTAGTGCACGCCCTTCGGCGCCGGCTCGTCCTCGAAGCGCCCGATGGGCTTGCGCCACTTGTAGCACAGGCCCTTGGCCAGGTAGACCTCGCCCAGCCCCCCGCCCGCGAGGAACTCCGCCATGCCTTGCGCGCACGGGTTGCTGCGCTGCTCCGCGCCGTCCTGCACAATCACCTTGTACTTCTTCGAAGCGGCGACGAGCTGCCGCCCCTCGAACAGGTTGTGACAGCACGGCTTCTCCACCGTCACGTGCTTGCCGGCCTGGATCGCCCAGATCGCGGCGAGCGAGTGCCAGTGGTTCGGCGTCACAACGGAGACGGCGTCGATCTCCTTGTCTTCATAGAGCTTGCGCAGGTCGGTATAGGTTTTCGGCTTCGGACGGTTTGCCTTGGTGAAGTGTTTCTCGATCACCTCGGGAAAGAGGTTCTCGTCGATGTCGCACAGCGCGGCCACTTCGACATCGGGCAAGTCGCCGAACGCCTTGATGTGGCTCTGGCCCATGCCGTGAATTCCAATCACGGCCAGACGCACCCGGTTGTTCGCCCCGGCCCACAGGCGATTCGTGCCCCACAGCATCGCGCCGGCCCCCAGGCCGACCGTGGTGCGGCGCAGAAACGCCCGCCGATCGCATCCCGATCCACTCTTCATCATGCTTTCCTCCATCGAATCTCCCCGCACGCCACCGCCGCCTTCGCCGACGGTCTCCCGCCTTCCTTGAGATTCCTCCCCTCGAACGTCCATCGGGCCACCAGGCCGGCGGGAGTCGAAGGACACAAGGCGAGCAGGCCCAGCACACGACCGACTTCTCGCGTCATTCCGTGCATGATTGCGATCGTGTGCGCAGGCGCGCCACGACGATATCCGCGAGACTAGCGCATCGCCCCGCGGCACTCAACCACGCAGGCGTCCGCGGGCGAATTCCTCGCGCGATGCGTCCACTTCTGCGACGTGTGCCGACCGGCGGCCGGCGCCGCGAAGGGCGCATGGATTCCCCGCTCCCGAGCCCGAGGTTTCGGAGGGCCAGCGCCTCGTCTCCTGTGCGCGTCATTTCCGCGGCGGACGGATCCGACCCATGTAACACACTTTGTAAAGTGTGGGCATGTCTCTTGTGCCCCCGCCCCGCCGGATTCCGGGCAGGAGGCCCGGAGGGATCGGAACCGCGCGACGCCTCCGCCCGCGCTCCCTGCCTCCGCGCCTCCCGCGGCTCCGTCCTGCAGGCCACGCCTCCTGCGCGCAGCCCCCGGGCTCCGCTTCTCTCCTCGACCGGAGGCCGCGGCTTTGCCATCGTGGACGGATGACATTCGACCCACGACGAGCCCTCCGCGCACCACGCCGTTTTGTTCTCCTGCTCGCGTTCGCCGCCACGGCATCCGCCGCGGGACCGGTTGCGCCGCCAAATGGCGCGGTGGTCCGGCCGGATTCTTCGGCGCAACGATTGCTGTTGTCGGCGTTCGAACCGGATTCGAGCGTGGAGAAGGCCGGCTGGCGGACACAGAACCTGGCCGTCGAGCCGGCGGCCAATCCGCCGGTCCCCGTGCACCTGGAGATGAGCAGTCCGGCCTGGATCGAGCCGGACACTCCGCTCCCCGCCCTGCTGACGATCGTCAATCGCTCCCCTGCCCCGCTCCCCGCTGACATCGAGTACACGATCCGGCACGATCCGGCGCCGGCGAGTGTCGATCGGGAGGTCGCGCCCGACCCGCCCGGGGGTGTGACCGATCGCGGCGTCCGCTCCGCGACCATTCCGGCGCGGTCGTTCGGGTGTGTTTCCATCGGCGGCGGTTCGCTGCCGACCGGCGCCTACCGGATCGATGCCACGGCGCGCGCCGGCGGAGAGACCAACCGCATCCGCCGCCATGCGTTCGTGATGCCCGCCCCGATGCGCGCCGTATCTCCCGGTTCGCGTTTCGGCCTCAACGTGTCGGAGCCGACGCTGGTCACGCCGAACCGCCGTCTCGGCGTCGGCTGGGTGCGCTTCGAGAACATGAAGTGGCCGATGGCGTCGTCGGAGCCCGGCGCGTTTCGCTTCGACGGCACGGTCGGGCCGTGGCACGTGAACCATGACGCGATCTTCGGCGCCTACGCGGCGGCCGGCGTGTCCATCCTCCCCTTCCTGTTCCAGACCCCGGAACACGCGACCACCGCGCCTTCCGAGGTCCGGAAGAACCGCCTCCAGCATCCGCCGAAGGAACCCGCGCAGTTCGCCGAGTTCTGCTTTCAGACCGCCGCCCGGTACGGCGCCACCCGACACCCCCGCGAGGCGCTGAAGACGCCCGACGGAAAGTCGGGCCTGGGCTGGATGCCCGCCTTCGAAATCTGGAACGAGCCGAACTTGGACTCGCCGGATTGGGGGGCGTGGGTCGGACCCCTGCCGGCCTATCTCGATCTGTTCCGCACGGCGGCGGAGGCCGTGAAACGGGCCGACCCGAAGGCGCGCGTGACCCACGGCGGCTTCGCGGGGATGGATCTGGAGACCGTCGATTCTCTTCGCTCGCACGTCTATGCCGACGGGAAACGCCCGCTCGATTTCACCGACGCGCTGAACGTGCATTACTACAGCGGCCGCACGCCGCCCGAGCGGGCCACCGTTGATCCGAACGTCGTCCGCTCCGGCGCCTCCACGGGCGGAACGCGGACGTACGAGGATGACCTCGTTCGTCTCGCCGACTGGCGCGACGAGTGGAGGCCCGGCCTGCCGATCTGGCTCACGGAGACTGGCTACGACACGGCCGGCCCGTACGGCATTTCCGAGGAGCTCCAGGCCGCGCGCCTGCCGCGCGTGGTCCTGCTGGCGCTCGGCCACGGCATCGACAGGGTCATGGTCTACCGCGAGAGCGGATCGACCCCGGGCCAGCACGCGGCCTCGGGCCTGGTCCGCAACGATGGCTCGCCGAAACCCGCCTGGTTCAGCTACGCCACGCTGATCCGCGAACTCGACGGCGCCACCGGCGGCATCCGGCTGCCCTGGCCGGATTCGAACGTGCGCCTCTTCGCGTGGACGCGCGGCGGGGCGCCGCTGCTCGTCGCGTGGACCGTCGAAGGCGCCGCCCACGCGACGCTCGCCCTCGGGCGATGCTCGGTGACGGATGCCTTCGGCCATCGTGAGGAGAAGGACCTGACCGGCGGCGTGCCGCTGACCATCTTCCCGGTGTACATCGGCGGCATCGGCGAGTCGAAGCCCGTGGCGGCGCTGGTCGAGGAGGCACGGCGCGCGGAGGCGACCCGGCGTCAGGCGCGCGGGAAGCTCGCGCACGTGAACGCCTGCCTCTTCGACTTCGGCTCCACCCACCACATCGGCGTGATGGATCTCGGCCGGACACGCGTCTTCACGCCGGTGCTTTCACAGGACGTTTTCGACGACACCCGCGGCTGGGGCTTCCATCCGCGGGCGGCGGGCCAGCAGACGGATCGCCCCTGGATCCGCGACATCCTCGACCGCGACGGCTGCCGGCTGAGCAAGGGCCTCCAGTTCCGTTTCCGCGCGTCCCCCGGCCGTCACCGCCTGCGCATCGGGATTGATCCGGTGGTCGAGAAGGTCATCGTGACCGTCACCGGCCCCACGGGCGGCGAGCGGACGTTCGAGGTGACCAAGAAGAGCCCGCCGGTCGAGACTGACGTCGACATCGGCGCCGACGCGAGCGGCGGATGCGTGTCGGTCGAGTCCGACAACTACGCCGACTTGCTCTGGTTGACGCTGATCGAGGAGGGGCCATGAAGACCATGCTTGTCGTCCTGCTGGTCGGCAGCGCTTTCTGCGTCGCCGCGCCCGTGGCTCCATCCGCGGCCCCCGCGCCGGTGAAGGCGGCGACATCGGAGCGGGTGGGAGATCCCGATCCCGTCAACGCCCTCGCCGCCAACCTCGAACCCACGCGCACGATCGTCTACAAGCGCGTGGACGGCCGCGAGCTTCGGCTGTTCATATTCGAGCCCGAAGGCTTCCGATCTTCGGACCGCCGGTCATGCTTCGTCACGATTCACGGCGGCGGCTGGTCCGGGATGACCCCCCGGCGCATGTATCCGTTTGCGGCACATTTCGCACGGAACGGCATGGTCGGGATCAGCGTCGAATACCGGCTCGCCGTGCCGGTCACCAACGTGGCCGGCGCCGTCACCCGTATCACGCCGTACGAATGCGTAGAGGACGCCCGCTCCGCCGTGCGCTACGTGCGTGCGCATGCGGCGGAACTGGGCGTGGATCCGAGGCGGCTCGTGGCCAACGGCGGATCGGCCGGCGGACACCTCGCGGCGGGGACGGCGCTGTTTGATGGCTGGGATGAGGCGGGCGAAGATACGACCGTTTCCTGTGTGCCCGACGCGCTTGTGCTGCTGTTCCCCGTGATCGACACGTCCAAAGAGGGGTACGGCAACGCCCGGCTCGGCGACCGGTGGCGTGAGATCTCGCCCTTGCATCGCGTCCGGCCCGACGTGCCACCCACGATCATATTCCATGGCACGGCCGACACGACCACGCCGTTCAAGGGAGCGAAGGCGTTTCACGACGCCATGGTCGCCTCCGGCAACCGGTGTGAGCTCGTCGCGCACGAGGGCGGCGTCCACGGTTACCTGATGCGCGACCGCGCACGGTTCGACGAGACCCTGCGGAAAGCGGAATCGTTCCTGTCGGCACTCGGATTCCTTCAGCCCGCAGAGGGGCTGACCGAGAAGGCATCCGGACGAGGTGTCCGCACCGTTCGGTTGCTCACGGTGGGTAACAGTTTCTCGCAGAACGCCACGCGCTACCTGGGCGATCTCGCGGCCGCGGACGGGAACGTGCTCGTGCACCGCGCGGCATCGATGGGCGGCGCTACGATGTCGCAGCACTGGGCCAAGGTGGAGTTCCATGAGCGGGACCCCGCCGATCCGCGCGGCCTTTACTCGACGAGACGCGGCTTGCGCGAAGAACTGACATCCGGACCCTGGGACTATGTGACCCTCCAGCAGGCCAGCATGCGCAGCCACGAACTTCCCAGCTACCGGCCCTACGCGATCCGGCTGCGCGACTACATTCGGAAGCTGGCGCCGAAGGCCGAGGTACTGGTGCACCAAACATGGGCGTACCGCCGCGATGACCCGCGGTTCACGAAACCGTCCGGGGCATCCGGCGAGCCGGCGACCCAGGAGGCCATGTACACGGGCCTGACCGCCGCGTACGAGGCCATCGCCGCGGAACTGGGCGCACGGATCATCCCGGTCGGAGATGCGTTTCGTCTCGCCGACACCGACGCGGTGTGGGGCTACAGGCCGGATACCGCCTTCGATTTCGCTCACGCCCGAGATCCTGCGTTGCCCGACCAGACCCATTCGCCTCACGTCGGCTGGCAGTGGAAGACGCAGACGAACGGCACGCGCCGGTTGGCCATGGACGGGCATCACGCCGGCCTCGCGGGCGAGTACCTGGCCGCATGTGTCTTCTACGAGGTCCTTTTCAAGACATCCGCCGTCGCCAATGCATTTGTGCCCAAAGGGCTTGACGCCTCCTATGCCCGATTCCTCCGCGAGGCCGCCCACAAGGCCGTCGAGGCCCGGCGCCGGAAACCGGATTCCGGCGCCGACTCTGCGCGCGACTTCGGCGCGGTCATGGTCTACACGATGGCCGAGACCACCGCGTCGGACGAGGCGCTGGAACTCGCGCAGCAGGCGGGCTCCGAGATGCTGATCCGCAGCTGGTTCAAGTGGAACCAAGCCCCGCCGGTGGACCGCTGGCGCGGCATCCCCGAGAAGGCGCATCGCGCGGGCATGCTCTTCGGCGGCGGCATCACGTGCAGCGCGCTCTACGACGGCGAGAACGGCCTGACGCGGGAGCAGGGGCTCGACATGGCGACCCGCGGCCCCGATGGGCGGCTCGTGGACGCCTGGGGCCGGCCCGGCATCCGCCACGGCTCCCTCTCCAGCCCCGCCTACCTCGACTACCTCTTCCGGTGGTGCCGCGAGCAGATCGACGCGGGCGTGGACTACCTGTTCATGGATGAGCACACGGCCGCGCTCCAGCCGCCCGAGGGTTACGACGACCATTCGCTCGCCGACTTCCGCCGGTATCTGCTCGAGCGCTGGCCGGAAGCCAAGGGGTGGACGCGCAACGATCCCTGCTGGCGCTCGCGATTCCAGATCGATCCGGCCGACGCGCGGATCTGCCCCGGCGGCGATATGTCCACATTCGACTACCGCGCCTTCCTTCGCGCGCGCAACGCACTCGCCGATCCGGGCGCTCCGGGCAATCCCCTCGCCCCCGCGTGGCGGCAGTTCCGCGCGTGGCGCGACGCGCGCGCGTGGAAGGAGTTGACCGACCGGATCCGCGCCTACGCCCGCGCGCAGAGCCGCCGCGTGTGGATCAGCGCGAACGGACTGGCGCCGCTGGTCGACCTGCAGGTGCTGGGCGTCTGGGGCCGGTGGAGGGTAAAGGACGGACAGATCGACCTCTCGGAGAGCCAGTTGCCCCAGTGGCGCGGCCTGGTGACGCAGGGGCACGAACTCGCCGGCCGGCGGGTGCCGGTGGTGCTGTTTCACGACTGGGGCATGGGCGATCCGCCGTTCCCGTGGCTGGCGGTGCCGCCCGCGCAACGCGAGCTCTGGATGCGGACGCGCGCCGCCGAGATTCATGCGGCGGGGGCCTTCTTCGCGTTCCCGGTGCTGGGGCCGTTCGGCTGCCATGCGGGGCGCGACGGCACGCTGCCGGCGATCGCACGCCAGACCGCCTTCTACCGCGCCCATCGCGACGTCTACCTGCGCGGGCGGTTCCTGGGCAGCGATGCGCTGCGCACGAACACCGAACGGCTCAGCCTCGCCGTGTGGGCCGGCGACGCCCCGGGCGTCGTGCGGCTGCACGTCGTCAACCGCGCGGCGCAGGACGGGCGCGTCCAGCCGCGAAGCAACGTCCATGTCGACGTGCCGATCAGCCGCGCGCCGGACGGCGGCGCGTCGGCCGTCTCGCCGGATTGGGACGGGGCACGGCCGGTCCGGACGGAGGCGCAGGGCGACCGGTTGAGGGTGATGCTGGACGAACTCGACGCCTACGCCGTGGTGGAACTGCGTTTCGGTCGGGCCGTGGACCTCGCGCGGCTGACCGATCCCGTCCGCACCGCACCGCTCCCGCGCTGGGAGCAGCCCCTGGTGAACACGTTTCATGTGCGTGCGGACGGCTCGATCGGACACAGTGCCGACCTCAACGGCATCCTCCAGGGCCGGCTGCACACGCATCTGCGCAATCCGCCGACCTTCGTGGTCAACGCCCGCGGCGCCGCGACGCTCGCGGTTCGCGTCCGCGCCGTCGCCGCCACGGGGGCCCGGCTCGTGGCCCTCGTCGATGGCCAGTCCGTAAGCGAGACCGATCTGCCCGATCGCGACGGGAAGAACGACACGGACGCGGCGGAATACGAGCGGGACATTGCCGTGCCGATTCCGGCCGGCCCGCACCGCCTCACGCTGGACAACACGGGCGCCGACTGGCTGGTCATCGACTGGCTTGAGTTCCGGGGGGAGTTCGCCGACGCGGCCGAGGACCGCCCTGAGGAATGATCCTTGCGCGGCGGAAGGCGGCGGGGAGAGGGCATCCAACACAGACCTTCGCTGTCGAGTCAAGCTGCTCTATGGTATTGCGGATCGTGACGAGGCTCGCGCGGATGATCAAGCGCGGAAGCCAAGCGCGTGAAGGGAATTCCGTGTGCGGGTACGCGAACGAGAACGGGAACGCGGTGAGGGCACCGCATCCTCATGAGGAACGCGCGGGGCCGTCATTTTGCGTTCGGCGCAACTCCATGCCGCACCATTCGCCGTCGCCGTCGCGCAGAGTCTCCTCGAATCCCTGGGCCTCGAAACCCTCGGCCACGGCGTCGGCTTCGACTTCGCGAATACCGCTGAGCACGAGATGCCGTCTGCAGGCCGCCGCGATGGCGGGCGCGCATTGCAGCAGCAGGCCGCCATAGAGATTCGCCACGATCACTTCGAAGCGGCCCGGCGGCGGCTCGCAGGCGATGTCGGCGACCGCGAGCCGCACGCGGCGCGCCACGCGGTTGAGGTGCAGGTTCTCGCGGGCCTGTTCCAGCGCCTGCGCGTCGTGATCGATGGCCGCCACCCGCTGCACGCCAAGCTTCGCCGCGGCAATCGCGAGGATCCCGCTGCCGGCGCCGATGTCGAGAAGAGAAGCCGGCCGCCGTCCTCTGCACAGGACATCGATGCGCTCCAGGCAGAAGCGCGTGGTGAAATGCGTTCCCGTGCCGAAGCTCAGGCCCGGATTGATGAGGAGATCGCGCACGCCGCACAGGAAACGGACCCTCCCCCGCTTCCACACCGGCACGATCCGCAGGCGGCGGCTGATGCGGGTGACCGGGAAATGGCGCTGCCAGAACCGCTGCCAGTCGCGCGGCCGGCAGAGCCGCAGCGCGTAGCCGCGCACCTCCGGGCGACGGGCGGCCACCCGTGCCGCGAGCAGAGCGCGGACATCGTCCTCGAAGTAGAGGTCGAGCCACGTGCGCGTTTCGCCCGGCTTCTCGAGCCGCACCGGTTCGATGCCGAAGGCCCCGCGCGCCCAGTCCGCCAGCGACTCGCCGTCCGCCCGCGCCGCCTCCAACGTAAGCACCGAGTAGGCGCCCGTCTGCGTGGTCATCGCCTGTGTCAAGTCCTCACGAATCGGCATCGCCCCGATCCCATAGTGACTGGACCCCGCGAAGTCAAGGCCGCCCCACCGATCCGAAGACCGCGGCCGGGCCTCCTGCGCGGGGGCTTTCTTCATCGCTCGGAAGCGATGCAGGACGAGACACGGAGGGCGGCACGGCGCCAGCGCCCTCGTTGAGCATGCAGCGTCCGGTGGGGGCGCGGCTACCCACCGCGCTGAGGGCAGCGCGGCTCCAACGCCCCACCGCCGCCATGCTCGAAAGAGGCCCACCGGATTCGCCGCGACGGGTGTAACCCCCGCCGGCCGGGCCGCGTAATACCCGGCGAACACATCGGGCGGCCGCGGACGAATCGTGGAAGCGCCCGGGAACCTGGAGTAGGAACATGAAACGGAGTCTGGTAATCGCGGCGGTGGCGGTGGGAGTCGCCGGATCGGCCTTCGGGGGACCGCTGAAGAAGGCGGACGTCCCCGCCGAAGCCGCATGGTTGGCGCACGTGGACCTGGAGGCCCTGCGCGCGGGTGACCTGGGCAGGTACATCCTCCAGCGTATGAACGAGGGCAGGGAAAAGGACCAGTTCGCGGCCCTGGCCGCGCTGCTGAACTTCGACATCCGCACGGATCTGACCAGCCTGACCCTGATGGGCGGAAGCGCCCGCCAGGAGGAATCGGGCGTGGTCGTGCGGGGACGCATCGATACAGAACGGCTGGCGGTCTATATCCGCGCCGACCCCACCCACGAGGAGATCGGCTATCGCGGCCAGACCGTGCACAGCACGATCGACAGGAAGAAACGGGATCCCCAGGAGGATGCGGCGCCGGCCGACGGGAAGCGTTCGTTCATGTGCTCGCCGCAGCCGGGCATGGTGATCTTCGCGGGCTCCGTCAAGGCGATGCAGAAGATGCTCGATCACCTGGCGGACGGCGGAACGCCGAACGAAGACCTTGTCCGCGCGGCCCCCGCCGCCGACAGCGGCGTCATCCTCTGGGGCGCGGCCGATCTGAAGCGGAGCGAAGGGAGGCAGCCCAAGTCAAAACTGCTCCAGCAGGTGAGCCAGGGCGGGCTCATGCTCACGGAGAAGGGCGGACGCCTGGAAGGCAGCATGCGTCTCTCCTGTGCCGACACCAACACGGCCGCGCAGGTGCAGCAGATGATGCAGGGCCTGGTGGCGCTCGTGCAGCTCGGCGCCGCGGAGGACCCGGGCGCGGCCAAGCTGGCGCGCGGTCTGAAGGTCGAGCCCGCCGACACCGGCGTCAGCATCCGCCTCGACCTGCCGGTGCCCGACGCGATCGAGATGTTGAAGAACGCCGAGAAACAGCAGAAGATGAAGGAGCAGGCGAAGAAAGAAGCCGGGAACGCCGCGGCCGCGGCGGCCGAGGGGAAGTAGATGCCCGAGGCGGTGGAAAGGGATGACCGGGAGCTCGCCCGCGATGCGCAGGCGGGCTCCCTCGCGGCCTTCGACGAACTCGTGCGAAGGCATGAAGGGCGGATCTACGGATTCATCCTCCGCCGCGTGAACACCGTGTCCGACGCCGAGGATCTGACGCAGCAGACGTTCGTCACCGCCTACCGCCGCCTTCACCGCTACAGCCCCGTATATCCTTTCACCGCCTGGCTGTTCACGATCGCGCGCCGCCTGACCATCAGCCATTACCGCCATGCGGCGACGCTCCTTGAGACCACGGAAGTGATCGCGGAGCCGGTGGATCCGCGGACTCCCGACGCGGCCCTCGCCTCGCGGGAGGACGCGGAGAACCTCTGGGCGCTCGCCCGGCGCCTGCTGACGGAGCGGCAGTACTCGGTGCTGTGGCTCCACTACGCCGAGGACCTGCCGGTGGCGGACGTCGCCCGTTCCACCGGGCTCTTCCCGACCCACGTGAAGGTGCTCCTGCATCGGGCGCGCCGGGCCCTCCAACGGATCCTGACTGAATCCGCCGACGGACACGGCCTGCCGGCCCTGCGGCCGGTCCCCGTTGGCGCCTCGGAAAGGAGAGGTATGCCATGAATCGAATCCCCCCCTCCCGCGGATGGACCGGCGGCTGGGACGTGCTGCGCCGTCCTGACGCTCCTCCCGTGCCCGCGGGCCTGCATGGCCGTATCATGGACGCCGTCGGGCGCGAACCGATGCCGGCCCCGGCGCCGGTCCATGTTCGCCACCCCTGGCTGGCTCCGGCCGCCGCCTTCGTGCTGCTGGCGCTGGCGGCGGGAGCGCTGTTCATCCCGCGCACCGAGCGCGTGCGCGCGGAGGATCGCGAAGCCGTGCAGGCCATGCTTGCGCAGTTGGGCGACGCGGAGGGACATGCGGACCGCCTCGCCGGCTTGACCGTCGGCATCGCCGCAAGCCCCCTGCACGAGGAGATACAGCGGATCGGCGAGGACGTGACCGGGGCGGGCGAGTTCCTCCTGAGCGTCCTGCCGGGTGCGAGGCCTTAGCGCCCGTCCGGGAATCCGCCTCGCGATCTGCCCCGCGCGGCCCACATGACGCGCGTGTTCCGTAATGAAGGGACGGGCTACCGCGCGTCCGCCGAGAACAGATCTTCTCGGGTCGATGCGCCACTCCCTTCTTTTCGAACACACCTTCTCGAACAACGCGCGCGGTCTCGTGTATGATCTGCAGCCGCGCGCCCGTTTCTGCGCGACCCGCGGCGGCCGGGCGGCTTCCTGCTGCGCGACAAAGCTCCGCGGGGATCAGTCGCCGCGCGGGGGGCGGTGCCTGCGCCGCACGGCGGTGCGGGTGTAGTGGACAGCTTCCGAGGGTGCGGAACGCGGAGTTGCGGCAGAGATGAGTGTGTGGACTCGAGCGATGGCTTCGAAGGATCGGAATGATGCGGCCGCGGCTCGCGGCCTGGGGCGGGTGCTCCTGGCAGGGGGGGTGATCGCCCTCTCCGCGTGCGTGAGCGGAACAGCAGTGTCAGCCGCCGGCGGCGTGCGTTACGAGCATCTCGTTCGCGCCGATCCGCGCCCCCTGCACATCCACGTGGTGGAGGCCGATCTCTCCGCGAAGGGGCTGGCGTTCACCGTCCGCGTGGCGGACGATCCCGATGGCGACGGACCGGCCGAGGCGGCCTTGACTTCGCCGCTTCAACTGGCGCATGGCTCGAACTGGATCGTGGCCGTGAATGCGAACCCGTTCCGCGCGATTCTCACCGGCACCAACACCACGCACCGCGGGTGGACCAATCGCATGCCTGTCGATATCTCGGGATGGGCCGTGGTCGAAGGACGTCAACGGAGCGCCTCCGATGACGCCCATGCCGTGTTCTCGATCGACACCAAGGGCCACGCCCACAGCGGCCCCTCCACCGCCTCCGCCCGCGCATCGGCGGCCGTCGCGGGCTTCGGAGTCATCCTGCGAGACGGCGAAGTGCCGCCGCTCTCCGGCACGCGCGCCACCGCCCTTCATCCCCGCACCGCCGCGGGGGTCGACCGCACGGGGCGCCGGATCTGGCTGGTCGTGGTTGACGGGCGCCGGCAGGGGTACAGCGAAGGCATGACGGAGGTGGAATTGGGCGGCCTGATGAAGGAACTCGGCGCCTGGGACGCGGTCAATCTCGACGGCGGCGGGAGTTCCATCCTGCTCTACAACCCGGACGGCGCGGGCCCGCGGATCATGAACCGACCCTCCGACGGCCATCCCCGCCCCGTGCCGGTCGTCTTCGGCCTCGTCCGCCGGCCGGTCGCGCGCTGACGCCTCCCATCGCGGCATGAAGCCGCTCCTGCAGGTCGCGTCGGTCGGCGGTCGGCGGCGTTGGATCCGACCCTGCCAGGGCGCCCAAGTCCTTCGGGCGCACGAAATGCGTCGCCCACAGCTCCTCGATGGCCGGAGTGCCGCTCTTCGAGAAACGCACTCCCTTGCCGCCCAACGAGCTCCCTGCGCGTGGTTATCGATAGCGCCTCACGGCGCCCCCACAAACACGCTCGTGAACAGTACCCCTGGTTTGTAGTGTGCCCGTGAGGGCATAGACACAATCCCACCTCGTTCCCTCCACGCGACGACGCGGAAGGGCGGCGGAGCCGGAGGCCCTGCCCTACCGTGCGGTCCCTCCCATCCTCGCCGTTCCTGCCGGTGGGGCCGCGCGGCCCCCGGCGCGCATCGGCGGTGCGCGGTGTTCAGCCGCAGCGTGGCGGGACGACAAGACACTTGGATCTTCGCTCTCTTCGTGGCCTTCTGTTCAGAGCGAGATTGGGTTGCGTCTCGCCGCCTTGGGATTGATTCCGCCGGCCGTTCCGGCGAGACTCGCGCGCATGAGCGATTCCCAACCGGTTCTCCACGTACGCCGCATCAGCGACGGCGCCACCCTTCCCGCCTATGCCCACCCGGGCGACGCGGGCCTCGATCTCTGCGCCGCGGAGGCCGCCACGGTTCAGCCCGGGGAAGCGCGTCTCGTGAGAACCGGGATCGTCATTGCCCTGCCGCCCGGCACGGAGGGACAGGTCCGACCCCGCAGCGGGCTCGCCGTCAAACACGGGATCACCGTGCTCAACACGCCGGGCACCATCGACGAAGGTTACCGCGGCGAGGTGGGCGTGATCCTGATCAACCACGGCCGCGCGCCGTTCGAGGTCCATGCGGGGATGAAGATCGCACAGATGGTCGTGCAGCGCGTGTGCCGCGTGCAGGTCGAGGAGACCGCGGAGCTGTCCGACACCCCGCGCGGAACCGGCGGTTTCGGCTCGACGGGTACGCACGGCGACGGTGGCGAAAGGAGATGACAGGCGAAATGAACGCGTGGCGGTGGGCCATGGGCGCAGCTGCGGCAGCCGCCGCGTGGGCGGGCGATCCAATGTGCGAGCCCTGGCGTGAGCCCTACACCGGCGCACATGCGACCGGCGCGCACGTCATGGCCCTCTGGACCTTCAGCGCCGGATCGGAGCTCAAGGACGCCTCGCCGAACGGCCACGACCTCAAGCTGCAGGGCGCCGTGATCAGCACGAACGGCCTCTTCGGCCGATGCCTGGAATCCTTCCGGGGCTTCCCGTCCGAAGACCGGAAACACGCCGCGGTCGCCGCGAACGCGCCTTCCCTGTCGCCCTCCGGCGCGTTCACGCTCGAGCTGTGGATACGCGCGAAGCCGGACCTCGAGGGATACGGAGAGGCGTTCCTGTTCGACAAGAAGTACGCCGGTCACACCGACTACCAGCTCACGCTCGGCGCCGCCGACAAGGCCGGTCAGCGGCGCCTGATCGCGCGGCTCGGATTCGGCGAGGACTCGGCGACCTTCACCTCCGACCCGGCCCGCTACGAGACCGGCGCGTGGCGCCATGTCGCCTTCACGTACGACGGCGCCGGCGCCGGGCGGTTCTTCCGCGACGGCGTGTCGCTGGGCGGAGGCCACCATGCGGGCCGCGGACCGGTGTCGCCCGGTCCGCTCGGGCTGACGATCGGCGACCGCACAGGCAGCTACTACCATGGATTCCCCGGCCACATCGCCCAGGTCCGCATCTGCCGCGGCGTCCTGGAATTCCGGCCGATCACGCTGGACTGGGCCTCCGCACGCACGGTGTTCCGCCGCATGGAGCCGGCGCAACCGCTGAAGATCCGCGTCTCCAACCGCACGGGCGGGCCGATGGCCGGCGGCCGGCTGAGACTGACGGTGGAGGGCGGCGTCGAACGCATCGTCGAACTCCCGAATCTCGAAGCGGCCGCGTCGACCGATGCGGAGTATCCGTTCGACTTCAGTCTGCGGCCCGGCGAGTACCGGCTGCGCGCGCGCGTCGAACTCTCCGGCGCCGCGCCGTACGCGAGCGAGGAGGCGTTTCCCGTCACGATCGTCGCCCGCCCCCTGCCCCACCGCATGCCGGTGGTGATGTGGGGCGTGTACAGCCCGGAAGGAGTCCTGGAGGAACTGCCGCGGCTCAGGGACCTGGGGTTCACGCACTGCCTGGGTCTCGGTGCGGATTACGGGACGATCTGGGAGGCGGGCAAGCCGGTGCCGCCCGGGCGCGAGGACAAGGTGGCCCTCGCGCGGCGCATGCTCGACACCGCGCTCGCGAATGACCTGGGCATCATCGCCAGCCTCTCGCCCGGCGGGGCGATGAAGGACCGCAAGGAGCTGCTGCGCGTGGGCCGGGACGGCACGCCGCGCACCGAGCGGCCGAACGTGTGTGGGCTGACGCCGGGGCTGAGCAACTTCTGCTACAACGTCGGCGCCTCGGTGGCGCAGGCCTACGGCGCCTTCCCCGCGTTCGAGGCGGCGCTGATCCACACGGAGGTCAGGGACGCGGCCTGCCTCTGTTACCACGAGCACGACCGCGCGGCATACCGGGCGGCGACGGGACGCGAGATGCCCGAGGGCGTGGACGGCAAGAGCGGCTCGCGATTCGAGAAGATCAAGGGTTTTCCCGAGAGCCGCATCGTCCCGGACGATCACCCGATCTACACATACCTGAAATGGTACTGGAAGGAAGGCGACGGCTGGAACGGACTC
This sequence comes from uncultured Verrucomicrobiota bacterium, assembly GCA_964610105.1. Taxonomy (GTDB): domain Bacteria; phylum Verrucomicrobiota; class Kiritimatiellia; order PWTM01; family PWTM01; genus CAZSUU01. The sequence continues at coordinate 23,019 of CAZSUU010000020.1, forward strand.
AACACCGCGGTGCACCGCGGGCTCAAGTCGACGGGGCGCGCGGACCTGTGGACGTTTCACGATCCGGCGGTGCGGGTGGCGTCGGTCTACGGAAGCGGCGGCGGGGTGGATGCGATCTCGCAATGGACCTACAGCTACCCCGATCCGATCCGCATCGGGCTGGCGACGGACGAACTGCTCGCCATGGCGGCGGGGGCGTCGCAGCCGCAGCGCGTGATGAAGATGACGCAGATCATCTGGTACCGTTCGCAGACCGCGCCCGCCTCGACCGGCGCCGCGACGCGCGCGCCGTCGCCGTGGGAGGACACCGATCCCGACGCGGCGTTCATCACCATCGCGCCGATGCACCTGCGCGAAGCCTTCTGGTGCAAGATCGCCCGGCCGGTGCAGGGCATTATGTACCACGGCTGGCAGTCGCTCGTGTCCACCGACGGCACCGCGAGTTACCGCTACACCCATCCGCAGACGCAGCACGAGCTGCGGCGGCTGGTGAAGGAGGTGGTCGAGCCGCTCGGACCCACGCTGCTGCAGGTGCCCGACGCGCCGGCGGACGTGGCCTTCCTCGAGAGCTTCGCCGCGCAGGTCTTCGCCGGCCGCGGGACCTACGGCTGGGGGCGCGGATGGGGCGGCGACGCCTGGCACGTCGCGCGGTACGCCGGACTGCAGCCGGAGATCATCTACGACGAGACCGTGGTGCGGCGCGGACTGGGTCAATACAAGGTGCTCATGCTGATGGACTGTGACGTTCTGACGGAGAGCGTCGCAAGGCGGATCGCGGAATTCCAGAAGCGGGGCGGGATCATCGTGGGCGACGAGCGCCTCGTGCCGTCGATCAAGCCGGATGTGGTGGTCGGCTGCTACACGCGCACGGGCAAGGCCGATGCGGACCGGGAAGCGCTCGAGACTCTCGGCGAGCATCTGCAGAGGGACTTGGGTGCACGCTACGTTCCGCGCGCGACCACCTGCCGGGCTGGGGCTGTAACCCGTCTTCGCCGGTATGGAACGACCGACTACCTTTTCGCGATCAACGACGCCCGGGATTTCGGCGACTATGTCGGGCAGCACGGCCTGGTGATGGAACAGGGATGTCCGTTTCTAGTCCGCTTCACCGTGCGGAGCACCGGCGGCAACGCTTATGACCTCGTCGAAGGATGCCCGGTCGACGCCGCCGCCGGCATGGATGCACCAGGCGCTGTCATCAGCTTCGCTCATGACCTCGGTCCCTGTGAAGGCCGCGTCTTCATGATCACCGACCGACCGATTGCGGCGGTGAAGATCAAGGCGCCGCGCGACGCCAAGCTGGGCCAGATCATCGACGTTGCCGTGGAAGTCGTCGATCCCGACGGGAACCCCCTTGATGCGGTGGTGCCGGTGCGGGTGGACATATATGACCCCGACGGCGCGCCGGCGGAGTTCAGCGGGTACTACGGGGCGAAGGACGGCCGGCTGACGATCCGCCTTGACCTCGCGGCCAACGATCGCCGCGGGACCTGGACCATCCGCGCACAGGAGCTGGCCTCGCGCCGGAGGGCGCAGCACTTCGTGAACGTGGAGGCTCCTGGCCCCTGAAGCGACCTCCCGCAACCGACGGCCGCCGTCCCGCCGGCGAATCTACCGTTCTGATGATACGATCGTATCATGGAAATGGTATATTTGCCGCCGACGGCGGTCGCCTGGCGCGAGGCGGATGGGCGTCGGCCCTCCCCTTCCGGCCTCGATTGAAGGACCGCGCTGCGGCCGGGCCAGCGCCGGTCGGCACCGGCGGGCTCGTGGCGACCCGCCCCTCCCTTGCGTGCGGTCATCGCGAGCACGGAGGGCCGGGCCGCGGCCTTTGCGTTTGACAGGCGGGGGGTGGGTCGGCTAGAAGTGATCCCATGGGACAGCAACTCAGAGTTCGTGTGAAACGTGCAGCACGCCACCGTCGATTGAAGCGGCTCAAGGAACGCGCCCGGAAGGCGAAGACCTCCCGATCCGCCCGCAAGGCGGCCGCGGCCGCCGCTCCGGCCCCCGCCGCCCCGGCCGCGACCGAAGCGCCTCCCGCGCAGGCTTGAGTTCCGCGCGAGCCCGCGTGAAGGGCCGCCGGAGAGGGTTTGTGTCATGATTCTCGTTGTCGATGACGATGCCGCCCTACGGGAACTCCTGCAGGAACTGCTGGAGGGAGAGGGGTACGAGGTGCGCCTGGCGGACGATGGGGCCTCGGCGTACCGGCACCTGAAGGACCCGGACTGCAAGGGGATGCTCCTGGATTTCCACATGCCTCACATCAACGGCGCCGAGCTGCTCCTGCTCATGGCGGCCGAAGGGGTGCAGACACCGGTCCTGCTGATGACGGCCGATCCGAAGTTCGAAGAGGAGGAGATGAAGCAGTTCGGGAATGTGAAGAAGCTGCTTCGAAAACCCTTCTATGCCGAGGATGTGCTCTCGGCCATCCGGCAGTACTGCGAGAAGCCGCGCGCCAAGCCCGCGCAGGCCTGACGGATCGGGTTCCCGAACCCGCCGACGCAGCGCGCTGCGGGGACCCGGATTCTCCGTCGGGGAGGTACGGCGCGCGGGGGGGTCTCGTTCAAGCTCCGCGTGCATCGCACCCTGAAGCTCAGCCGTAGGTCTTGTGAAACCGGGGTCCGCCCTCATCAGGCGGCTTCGACGAAGAGGGGGGCACCTCGATCCGCGGGCCTCCGGCCTCCGCCTGGGCAGCGGGCTCGGCCGGTTTCTGCTCCGCCGCGGCGGCCTCGGCCCCACCGGATTGCGCGGTTTCGACGAAGTTCAGCCTGAGCATCATGAGGGTGTCGCCCAGCATGCGGCTCTCGTCGCGCGTCAGATTGCCGCGCGTCTTCCGCTCGACCATTTCCAGCAGGTCGATCGCGGCCTGGGCGCCTTCCAGGTCCGTCTCGGCCTTGCCCGTCGCCGGATTCACCACCTTGCCGAGCTGCTGCATTGCCGCGCTGGCCAGCATGATCGTCAACTGCTGGAAGGCGGCATCCACACCTTGTTCGCGGCCGTCGTCAGTCATGTCTCGTTGCCTCCGGGGGAGTCTGAATCGCCGATGGCGCCACTTCGCCCGACCTCCGCGCCCGGCGCGGACGGAAGGGCGTGGCATAGGCATCCTCGAAACTGTAGCCGTTGGCGAAATCCTCGATCCGATCGCGGTCGGTCTTGCCCAGCACTCCGGATTCCACCAGGTAGAACACCATGGCCCCAATGTCTTCGGTTCGCGTCACGCCCCACGTTCGCAGCACGCGCAACGCCATCGGACCGAACTCTTTGAGCGCCATGCGCCGCACGCCGTCCAGCAGTTCCGCCCCGCTGACGTGCCGGGCCTTGCCCGTCGCGGGCTTCTCGTAGAACTCGACGGTGAAATCCAAGGCCCTGCGCAGAAAGCGATACGCCTCCGGATCGAACCGGTCGTCCCGGGCCACGATACGGGCAATCGCCTCTTCAAAGCTGATCTTGCGCATGGTCTTCGGCTGCAATATAAGCCCGGCCCGCCCCGCGGTGCAAGGAGACCCGGAATGGTTCACCCCCGCCACGACTCATGCGACCGTGTGGTGACAATGGGCGGCAACACAAGCCGCATCGCACCGTCGGTTGCCGAGCAGGCATTCGAGCACGAGGAACGCGCAGGCACATACCACGCAGGACCATGCATTACGTTCGAAAACGGGCTATTTCGCCTGCTTGTGAAAGCCCAGGACAGCGGCGGAGAGGAAAAGGACGCCCAGGGCCAACAACGCCGCGGCCTCGAAGGCCAGGTCGCGGAGACCGATCCCCTTCAGCACGATCCCGCGCACCGCCGTCATGAAATGCGTCAGGGGGATCAGTTGCACCAGCGGGCGGACGATCTCCGGCATGTTGGCGACCGGGAAGATGAAGCCGGACAGCATGGTGAAGGGCATCATCACCGCGAACGCCGACACCAGCATCGCCTGCTGCTGCGACTGCACCCGGAGGGAGATCCACAGGCCGAGGCCGAGCGTGGACATCAGGAAAAGCAGGGCAAAAAGGTACAGCAGCGCGATGCTGCCCCGCACCGGTACGCCGAAGACGAGCGCGATCACCGGCAGCACCAGCGACATCTCGACCAGGCCGATCAATCCGTAGGGCAGCAGTTTGCCCGCGATGATCTCCATCGGCCGCAGCGGCGCGAGCGCCAACTGCTCAAACGTTCCGTCCTCCCTCTCCTTGACGAACGCCATGGCGGTCACCAGCAGTGTGGTCACGAGCAGGAGCACGCCCATGATGCCGGGGAGCATGTAGCGGCGCGAGAGCAGATCCGGATTGTACCAGGCGCGCGCCTCCATCTCGACCGACGGTCCGGCCGCGGCCGGGCCGGCCGCGCGGCGCGCGAAAAGGCGCGTGGCCTTCTGCATGTGGTTGAGGCCCTGGACCGCATAGTTGCTGTCGGCGCCATCGACCAGCGCCTGCACCGCAACCGGGCGTCCTTCGGCCAGGCGCCGGCCGAATCCCGGCGGGATGTGCAGGACGAGGCCCACGCGGCCGGCGACCAGCGTCCGCGGGTCTTCGGCCACGGAGCCTTCGGCGGCCTGCGCCCGCAGGAATCCCGATGCGCCGAGCGTGCGGATGTACTCGCGGCTGGCCGGGGTGCGGTCGTCATCGCGCACCCGCAGGCGGACGTCGCGGACATCGGTGGAGGCGGCGAAGCCGAGCACGACCAGCTGGAACACCGGCGCGATGATCAGGACGCCGAGGAGCCGGCGGTCGCGGCGGACCTGGATCAACTCCTTGCGCACCAGGGCGCGTATGCGGGTCAGGTGGATCATGGCCGCCTCACAGCAGTCTCCGGAGTTTGCGCGCCGCAAGCAGGTGGAACATGAGGCCGAGGCCCGCCATGGCGGCGAGCTGGGGCGCGACCACCGGCAGCGTCGCCCCCTTCAGGATGACCCCGCGAAGGGCCGCCACGAAGTAGCGCGGGGGCACGAGAGCGGAAAGCCAGCGGACCGGCGCCGCCATGTTCTCGATCGGGAAGATCATCCCCGAGAGGAGGATCGAGGGCAGCAGCGAGGTGATCACCGCCGCCTGGAAGGCCACGGCCTGCGAGTCCGTGCCGGCCGAGATGAGCAGGCCCATGCCGAGGGCGGAGAACAGGAACACGAGCGTGGTCAGAAGGAGGAGGCCGTAGGAGCCGGTCACGGTCACCCCGAACAGCAGACGCGCGGCGCCCAGCACGAGCGCCGAGGTGAGCAGGCCGATGCCGAGATAGGGCAGGATCTTGCCGAGCAGCAGCGTCTCGGGTCCGATGGGCGAGACGGCCAGTTGCTCGATCGTGCGACGTTCCTTCTCGCGGACAATCGAAAGCGAGGTCGCGATGACGGCCGAGAGCATGAGGAGCATCCCCATGAGGCCGGGTACGAGGAAGCGGCTGCTCTCGAGGCTGGGATTGAACCAGATCCGCGGTTCGAGGACCACCGGCGGCGCGCGGAAGGCCGCGCCCGCCTGCGCGCGGATCTCCGCCGTGGCACGGTCGGCCATCGCCTCGAGGTAGCCGATCGTCACCGAGGCCGTGTTCGCGTCGGCCGCATCGACCAGGGCCTGGACGGCGGCGGCCTCCCCGCGGACCAGGGCGGCGGCGAATCCCGCGGGGATGCGGAGCACGGCGCGCACCCTGCCGCGCGCCAGCCGCACGTCGGCCTCCGACGGCCCGGCCAGGCGCAGCCGTTGATCGAAGTACTCGTTGTGAACCAACCGGTCGACCAACTGCCGGCTCTGCGGGGTGCCGTCGTCGTCCACGATGCCGACGGGGATGTGCCGGATGTCGAAACTCAGCACGTAACCGTACAGGGCGAGCAGAAGCACGGGCACGAAGACGAGGATGCCGAGCGAGAGCGGGTCGCGCCGGATCTGCCGGAATTCCTTCACCAGCACGGCGAGGAAGCGGCTCACGGCGCGGCCTCCCCGGCGGCGCGCACCAGCCGCAGAAACGCATCTTCCATGGTCGGCGGCGCCGCCGTGGCCGCCCCGACCTCGACCCCGCGTTCGCGCAGTGCGGCGGCCAGACCGTCGGCGCCTGCGAAGTGCCTGGGCGCGCCGAACACGCGGAGGCGCGAGCCGAAGCAGGAGGCGTCACGGACTCCCGGGAGGCCGCGCACGGCCGCCTGGGCCCTCACCGGATCGGGCACGGCGACCTCGAACACGTCTTCTACCACGCCCTGGCGCTTGATCTCCGCGGGCGTGCCGAGCGCGATCAGGCGGCCGGAGGCGATGAGGCCGATCCGGCTGCAGAACTCGGCCTCGTCGAGGAAATGCGTGGTCACCAGCACCGACACCCCTTCGCGCACCAGGGCGCGGATGCGGTCCCAGAAGCCGCGCCGCGTGTACGGGTCGACCCCGCTCGTCGGTTCATCGAGGAACACCACCCGCGGCTTGTGCAGGAGGGCGCAGGCCATCGCCACGCGCTGGCGGACGGCGCCCGACAGCCGGCCGGTCAGCTCCTCCGCTTCCGCGTCAAGACCGGCGGCGGCAAGGGCCTCCCGGACCTCCCGTTTCTGCCGGTCAGCGGGGACCCCGTACAGGCCGGCATAGAGGGCCAGGTTCTCGGCGGGCGTGAGGTCACGGTAGAGGCTGAACTTCTGCGACATGTACCCGATGCGCTGCCGGACCCCCTCCGGATCGCGGTTGATGTCGCAGCCGTCGACCACCGCGGTGCCCGCGGTCGACCGTAGCAGGCCGCACAGCATGCGGATGATCGTGGATTTGCCGGCGCCATTCGGGCCGAGCAGACCGAACACCTCGCCGCGGGCGACCGAGAACGACACCCGGTCGACCGCCGTGAACCGGCCGAAGGCACGGGTGATCTCCCGCGCCTCGACGGCGGCGGCGCTCATTTCGTCTCCTCCCCGCTCTCCGCCGCTTGGCCGCGGGACGGACCTTCTTCCTCCGGCGGCGCGCGTCCGATGGCCCGAGCCAGGGCGGCTTGCGCGATGCGCACATCCGCCTGCGCGGAGGTGATCTCGTAGTCGGCGGCGGTCAGATCGGCCTCGGCGTCGAGGCGGTCCGAATGGGGCAGAAGGCCGGCGCGCCACTGGCTCTCCGCCGCCTCCAGATTGCGCCGGGCGCTCGCGCGCGCGCGGGCCGCCACCTCCGCCCGCGCGGCGGCGTTTCGGGACTGGATCAGCGCCTGCCGCACCTCGAGACGGATATCGTCCTCCACCTGCGCCGCGCGCAGCCGCGCCTGCATCGCGCGCGCCGCCGCCTCCGCCACGCGGGCCTGCGTGCGACCGGCATCCCACAACTCCCACGAGACGCCCACCCCGACCGAGACGTCCGAGTTCCATTCCTCCTCCGGCGGGAAGAACAGGGAATTGGGATGGCCGCTCTCCCACCGCGCCACCAGGCCGAGCCGGGGCCGCCGGGCGGAGCGGTGAACCTCGACCTGTTGCTCTGCCGCATGAACGGAGGCGCGGGCCGCCGCCCGCTCGGGGCGGCGGTCCAGGGCCAGGGCCAGGGCCTGTTCCTCGGACAGGGGAGCCGCGGAGGACAGGTCGCCGGGCGGCTCCGGGCAGTCCTCCGCGCCGGGCATGCGGCCGGTCAGCCGACCGAGAACCGCGCGGCTGATCTCGTCGGCCCTTCGCGCATCCTCCAGTCGCAGCCGGGTACGATCCAGTTGGACCTCGGTGGCCAGCACGTCCCGATCGGTGGCGAGTCCGGTCGCCGCCCGGCTGCGGATGTCCCGCACGTGGGCCTCCAGTCGCTCGATCGACTTCTGCAGGCTGCCGAAGACATGGCAGCTCTTCGCCCATGACCAGTAGGCCTGCAGGGCCTCCCCGCGAACGTCGTTCTCGGTGGCGCCCAGCGTGTGCAGGGCCGCGGAGGCGGCGGACTCGGCAGACTCCTTTGCGCGCGGCACGCGGCCGCCCGTCCACAGCGGCTGATTCGCGCTCACCCCCGCCGCGTACCGTTCCTCGATCCCCGGAATCGTGACGCCAGGCGCCAGGGACGCATCCACCAGTCCGTCGTACCGCGCGGCCTGTGCGTCGATGGCCAGGGACACGCCGGCCTCGGCGGCCGCGCCCGCGACCCGGGCGCGCGCGGCGCCGACCTCGAACTGCGCCGCCTGGCGCCGCAGGCTGTACGCGAGGGCGGAGCGGACCACCTCCTCCGCCGTCACCAGGCGCGACGCTTCGGGGGCCAAAACGGCGTCCGCCGTGCGCAGCCCGACGGCCGGATCCAGAACCAGCCAGAGGAACGCGAGTCCGAACGGGCACGTTTTCATCGCTTCGCCTCCGCCGTCTCCGCGCGGGCCACGAGCGCGACGACGACATCCTCCAACGTCGGATCCGCGGGCGTGCAGTGCGAGGGTCCGCAGCCGTCGGACTCGAGGACACGGACGGCCCGCTCTGCCTCGGTGTCGCCCTCCACGCGGAGGCGCAGGCGTCCGCCGTACAGCACGACACGATCGGCGCCCCAGTGACGGCGCAGCGCGGCATGGGCGCGGCTGGCGTCAGGGGTCTCGACCTGCACCATCGCCCCCGAAAATCGTCTCCGGAGTTCCTCCGGCGTCCCTTCCGCCAGGCGGCGCCCTTGATGGAGCAGGCAGACGCGGTGGCAGCGCTCGGCCTCGTCCAGATAGGGGGTCGTCACGAGGATCCCCACGCCTTCATCGGCCATGCGGCCCAACAGCACCCAGAACTCGCCGCGCGAGACGGGATCCACGCCCGTGCTCGGCTCGTCCAGCAGAAGCAGGTCCGGCTGATGCACCAGGGCGCAGGCCAGGGCCAGTTTCTTCTTCATGCCGCCCGAGAGCTGTTGCGCCAGGCGCCGGCCGAAGGGGGCCAGTCCGGTCATTTCAAGCAGGTCGCGGCGACGGGGCGCGAAATGCCGAACGCCGTGCAGCCGCGCGAAGAAATCCATGTTCTCGTCCACGGTGAGATCGCCGTAGAGCGTGAACTCCTGGGCGAGATAGCCGAGCCGACGCTTGATGGCGGCCGGCTCGCGCGCGAGGTCGCGGCCGGCGACAGTGACGCGGCCCCGTTCCGGCCGCAGAAGGCCGCAACAGAGACGGACGGCCGTCGTCTTGCCCGAACCGTCCGGTCCGACGAGTCCCATCATCTCGCCCCGCCGCACCCGGAGGCACAGGTCCTCCAGTGCGAAGGCGCCCAACCGGAGCCCCAGACCCTGCGCGTCGAGCGCGATATCCGCACCTTCATCCATGTCAGTGAAGCCATACGTCGGCCGGCAGGCCGGGTTTGAAGACTCCTTCCGGATTGGCGAGTGTGATCTTGACCCGAAAGACCAGCTTGGTCCGTTCCTCGGCCGTCTGCACATTGCGCGGCGTGAATTCCGCCTGTGGGGACACGAAGGCCACGGTGCCGGTGAAATCGTTCGCCCGGCCGTCCACGCGCACCCGTACCGGCTGGCCGACCTTCACGCCGGCCAGACGCGGCTCGGACACGTACGCGGAAAGCCAGACCTCGTCCAGCCGCGCCAGCACGCCGAGCGGGGTCCCCGGCGCGACGACCTCGCCGGGCTCGGCGGAGCGGATGAGCACCACGCCGTCCAGCGGCGAGCGGACCTCCGTGTCGCGGAGCGCCTTTTCCGCCAGGGCCAGCCGCGCATCGGCCTGCGCCAGGGCCGCCCGCGCGGCGCGGATCTCCTCCTCGCGGCTTCCCTTTTCGACGCGGGCCAACTGCTCTTCGGCGGCCGCCTGCGCGGCGGCGGCCCGGTCGGACATCGCCTTGGCGTCGTCCGCCTGCTGCGCGGTGGCATTGCCCTCCTCAAAGACCTTCCGCACCCGATCGTGCTGGCGGCCCGCCGCCCACGCCGCGGCCCGCGCCTCCTCCGCCTGGGCCCGTGCGCGCCGGATGTCCTCCTCCCGGCTGCCCGCCAGCAGCAGGTCAAGCTGGGCCCGGGCCAGGTCGCGGGCGGCGCGCGCCTCGCGCGCCTTCATCTCGTAGCCCGCCGGGGCGATCCGGGCGAGCCGCGCGCCGTTGGTCACCAGGCGCCCCTCGTCGATCGCCACCTCCTCCAGGCGCCCCGCGACCTCCATGGCCACGCGGACTTCGGTCGCCTCGATGGTGCCCGAGCCGTCGGGGCCATCCGGTGGCGGGGCGCAGGCCGCCACCAGCAGGCCCGCGGCGCCAATCGCACAAAGACATCGGTTCATTCGCTTCTTCTCCTCGTGCCGCGACGGATCCGCGGACGGCGGATCGGACGCAGCCCCTCGAAAAGGATGTCGACCAATCGTGATGCGTCTGCCGGCGGAAAGGCAGGCGGCTTCCCTCGCGGTGCCGCGTCCTCCAGGATGCCGCGCATGTGCAGGGTGATCAGGCAGGCGCCCACGATGCACCACCAGGCCTGCACCGGGTCCACGGTCCGCCACTCCTCGCCGTCCAGCGCCTCCCGGACGAGCGTGAGAGGGGTGAATCCATTCCGCCGGACCAGCCGGCGGACGCCGGCGGCAAAGACCTCGCGGTGCAGGGTAATGACCACGGTGATCAGCCGGAGCCGCTCCGGATGATCGCCATAGTACGAGAAACCCGTTTCCACGATGTGCCGCAGGCGGTCGCGCCCTGACGCGAAGGACGGCGGCCGGCGCTGGAGTCGCTCCATGAAGTCGTCCATCACCTGCGCCACCGCCTCGCGGAAGAGGTGTTCCTTATCGGCGAAGTAGTAGTAGATCAACCCGCTGTTCAGCCCTGAGACGCGCGCGACATCGCGGATGGTCGCGCCGTCCGCCCCGCGCTCCGCGAAAAGCCGGATCGCGGCATTCAGGATCTTCGCCCGCGCCGCCGCCGTCCGCCGTCGGGCACCCGATGGTTCCGAGTTGAACATATGATCTAATCAAATGATCAATCCCGGCCATGGATTTGTCAAGCGGGGAGCGCCGGGCCGCGGACGGCGGGCGCAGCGCGGTCCCGCGGGAATGAGGCCTGTTGTCTTCTCGGTGATCGGCTGCTCGCGAGCCCATGGGGGCCTCGGTCCCGCCGCTGGAACCGGCGGGATCGGGAGTGCCCTGTGGCCAGGCAGTGTTCTACGGGGTGAGCACCGTGAAACCGCCGTCGTCACCCTCGACGTCCGCGCCGATCAGCAGCGGCGGGGGCGGAGCGTCAGACTGCTCGACCGCGTAGAACCGGCGCGGTCCGGCAGGATCGATGGGATAGGTGTTGGCGGGCGGGGTGGCCTCGATGTCGCCCTCCACCAGTTCCCAGGTGAAAAACGGCTCGCCCAGGTCCATGCTGGCGCGCAGGTTGTAAAGCTTGCCGGCTTGGCTTTCCCATTCCAGCACATGGCCGGCGCCCGGCGCGGCGGCCGGGGTGATGGTCAGCCGGAAGGGGGCGGCGGGGGGCACCCCGAGGATGTCGATCTCCCCGAAGAATGTCGGCCGCGGGCCGACTCCCCAGACCGGCGGGGCCATGTCAAACAAGATATACCGGTAGGTGCCGATCGCGCCGGCAATGCTCACGCCAACCTGGCCGCCGCTCACCATCGGCGTGCTCACCGTTCCGATCAAGGTGTATCCCAACGCCCCAAGCGCATCGTCGTTTTGAAACTCCGCGTCCGTGAAATCGGGCGCACTGTTGGTTGGTGAAACGGCGCCATAGACCTTGTAGATTTGCGGTGCGCGGGAGTTTGCGTGCCAACTGTAGGAGTTGATCTCCTCGATCGAAAACGTCGCCCCCAGATCGATCTGGACGCGGATGTTCCCCGTCCCTTGGGCGAAAAAGCTCTCGGGAACCGAGTCTTGGTTGGTCTGGGCCGGCCCGTCGGTCAGATTGGTGACTGATGCCGGCGTATTCGGGGTTCCGGCCAACACGGCGAACATCTTGCCGTTCGCAAGGTCGGCGGATGAGTTGGAAGGCACCGTATTGAAGACAAATGTTCCGTCCGTCGGATAATTGGCTCCACGTCTCTCGCTCGTGACGGTGATTTCCGCGTTGGCTGGACCGGTGGTGAGCACGAGGGCCGCGCATGCCGCAACGGTGCGTGGAAGTAGGTTGTTGTTCATCGGATTCGTTGCTTTCCAGGTGGCGATGTTGTGGGGGCCGCACTCCATAATGAAACGCGTGTGAATACCGCACGACCTGACCTGATCCTGGCAGGAGATCGCTTCTTGGCTGGTACGGACACGCACCCGTCGAGGCCGGCCTGAATGAGCGTTCTCATTTGGAAGCATGACAATGAGAGCCGGGGGAGTCAAGTTCGCGGCTGCTGCTATCAGGCGGCGAGCCGCAACCAAATGGCTCTGGCCGGAGAGGGGCCCCATGTGGGCGCATGGGCAGAGGCGATGAAGGGGCTCCGGTCGCTGGAGACTTTGGAAAGGAACATCCCCCGAGCGGAGTGAAGAAGAACAGATGATGGTCGAATGAGACGTCACCTTCCGGGTGTTGGAACCCGTGACGCTCACTTGGAGTTGGACAGGGGTCAGTCCAAGACCTGAATCTCCACCTTGCGGAAGTCGATGGGGTGGCTTTCCGACTGCAGGGAGATCGAGCCGCCGTAGAGCATGACGGCGCCGTCCTTGATGAGCTTCTTCGCGTCGCCGTCGCCGGGATCCAGTTGGGGCTTCTCGTACGTCAGCACCGTCTCCCCGTTGATCCTGTGGGTGATCGATGTGTTCCCCCGGGCCTCAATCTCCAGCGTGACCCACTGGTCACCGTGAAAGGTCTTCGACCGCGAGTTCACGCCGTGCTGCGTGACCAGCTTGCCGTCGATCACCACGTGGGTCCCGGGAGAGCACAGGTTGCCCGTGGTGCGTTCGTTCTTGCCGTCGCCGCCGAGGATCTGGACCTCGATGGACGCGGGGAAGCTCTGACCCTTCGACATCGTCTCGGGAGGCTGGCCGTGGATCATCACCCCGCTGTTGCGCAGAGCCCACCCGGGGCCGCCGGGACACTGCTCGCCGACGAAGCGGTACTCGACGCGCAGGTTGTAGTTGGAATACGGCGTCTTGTAAAAGAGGTGCCCGAAACGGTTGGAGAAGCTCCCGTCATACTTGTCGAAACGGACCTTGAGCAGGCCGTCTTCGACGCGGAACGTGTCCGCGTAGTTCACGCCCAGGTCGTAACCGGCGATCTTCGGCGTCCAGCCTTCGAGGTTCCGGCCGTTGAAGATCGTCGTCCACTCCCCCTTCACCGAACCGTCGGCGGCCACGGATGCCGTGGCGGCGCACAGGAGGAGAACGGGCAGCGTGATGGCATGGTGGAGACTGCGTCTTTTCATGAGGCACTTCCTTCTTCCGGATGGATTCACTGGGTACATGCGGGGCCACCGCCAGACCGGGTCACAAAAGGGCGCTCCGGATCTTGTCGGCCACCTGCTTCAACTCCTCGGAATTGTCGTACGTCTTCGAAGCCCAGTTCCAGCGGTGCCCGTCGCCGTCGAACCGCGGAATGACGTGGAAATGGACATGCGGCACCACCTGGCCCGCGGCGGCGCCGTTGGACTGGTGCACGTTGACCCCGTCGGCCCCGAGCGCCTTGACCTGTGCGACCGCCACCCGCTGGACGGCCTCCATCACCCGGCCGAGGAGGGCGGCGGGCACCTCGGGCAGGCGTTCATGGTGGGCCTTGGGGATGACGAGCACGTGTCCCTTGATGATCGGCCCTATGTCCATGAACGCCAGCACGTCGCTGTTCTCAAACAGACGCGTCGAGGGAATCGTGCCCTCGACGATCTTGCAGAACACGCAATGCTCAGTCATGCGGCGTTCTCCGTTTCATGAAACCGGGCCGGACTATACAGGATGTCGCGCGCAAGATACAACACAGACCCCAAGGCGGCGAGCCGCCATCCGGTAGTCCTGGCCGCGCAATGCGCCGACTGCGTTCTTTCCGTTGCTCGGTGCAACCGCGCTGCCTTCTGAGATGGTTCCGCCGCCGTCTCCAACGGAGGAAGCGAACGCTATTCCACCGTCTCGATGCCGGCCGGCCGGTAGGTCTCCGGCCGCTCGTGCCGCAGATGCCACCACCGGGCGGCGAGTCCGATCAGGAAGATCGCCAGCACCGCGCCGGCCAGCGCCAGCTCCTGAGGCGTGAACCGCGCCCACAGTCTCCGTTTCTTCAGTTCCGTGCCCGAACCGTCCATGGTGCCGCCAGTGTTTCACATTTCGCGGCGTCGTCAAGGCCCGCATGGAGCTCGCGCCTTCGATCCCCCGCATCCGCCCCGGCGCCGATCCGGTCGCGAACGGCGCCTTCCGGCACTGCGGCCGACGGCGGCCCTCGAGACGGAAAGGCTCTGCCCCGTACCCAGATGCCTTCGGTGGCACCTTTCACACCTCATGAGGTGTGAGAGGATATAGCTCCTCCTAGCCAGCCTCAACACCTTGTCCTACACTATCTTAGGACTGAAAATTGAATCTGACTTTCACTCTCACACCTCATGAGGTGTGAGAGGACGTCTTCTCCGACGGCCGACACGAGTCTGCGTGGAACGTTCGCGCTCGCGCCCGTTGCCGCGCGCCTGCTCTGCAGCGCGCGGGGCGGGGCGGACGGGGCCCAGCACTGCAAGTCCAGACCTCGAACTCCACCTCGGACGCATGAAATCCGAAGGAGTGCGGAGGCTCGAATCGGCCCTTCCGAAAGGAAGCCGTCCTGGGTCCGCGTCTCTCTTCATTCGCCATTGCGATCCCCTTCGGATTTCGCCATTCATGTTTCGGATTCTGATCCGCATCGCCGTGGGCCCGCCCGCCGCGGGCGGCCCGCGTCATGGCGGAAAAAACCGACGCGCTGTTGCTCGCTCGATTCGTTGCGTGTGGTCAATCGGACTGGGGTTGCGGGGGGGGCGAGCCCGACCTGGAGACGGGGCGGCCGATTCCGCGCCACGCCCGCGGGTCCGCGCTTGCGGATTGACGCGGCGGGGGTTTTGGCCACAATCAGCCGTTCCCGCCCGAGCCGGCGGGTCTGGAGCCATGAACATCAAACCGCCCGTGTTGATCATCACCGGCTACGGCCTCAACTGCGAGGCCGAATCGCACCACGCCTGGGAGCTGGCCGGCGCGGCGCCGGCACGGCTGCATCTCAACGATCTACTGGCCGATCCTTCGCGCCTTCGGGCCTTTCGGGCGCTGATGTTCATCGGCGGATTCTCGTTCGGAGATCACATGGGGTCGGGCCACGTCTTCGCGACCCGCCTTCGCCACTGCCTGCAGGAACCGCTTGCGCAGTTCATCGCCGCCGGACACCTGGTGCTGGGCGTGTGCAACGGATTCCAGATCATGGTCAAACTGGGCCTCGTTCCGGGCCTGGACGGCGACTACTTCACGCAGCGTCTGGCGCTGATGCAGAATGACTGCGGGGCCTTCCAGAACCACTGGGTCACGCTGCGCTTCGAACCCCGATCGCCCTGCGTGTTCACGCGCGGACTCGACCTCCTGGCCCTGCCGGTGCGCCACGGCGAGGGGAAGGTCTTCACGCTCGACGAGGCGCTGCTCGACCGCATCGAGGCGACGGGGGGCGTGGCCTGCCGCTACGCCGATGCCGCCACCGGCGCGCCGGCGACGAAACACCCCGACAATCCGAACGGCTCTCTCCGCTCCATCGCGGGCTTGTGCGATCCCACCGGCCGCCTGTTCGGACTGATGCCGCACCCGGAGGCCTACCTCTACCCCGAGAACCACCCCCAGGCCGTCCGGCAACGCATCGAGGGACGCCTCCCCGAACGCGGGCTCGGCTTGCGGATATTCGAGAACGCCGTCCGGTTCATGAAGGCAAACTGACGCCGCATTGCCGACCGGGGGGCAAGATGCTATGGTTGGGGCAGGAGAACCGGCCATGATCTCAGTGCGTGGATTCTTCGCGTGGGGCCGGCCGTTGCTGCGATGGGCAGCCGCCGCGGCGCTGGCCACAACCTTGGCGGGCTGCGAGAGCGACGACGACTACGATCACGACCCCCCCGAGGGGTTCGGCGCCCTGTATGTCGACAACGAGAACGTCAACGATGTGAGGGTGTACGTGGACGGCGAGTACCTGGGCCGCGTGGATGACTACGACGAAGAGGCGTTTGACCTGCGGCCGGGCATCTACCGGCTGGTGCTCGACGAATCGGGAGGCGACCGGTACTACGCGAGCGATCTCGACATCATCGAGGGCCGGCTGACCGTGGTGGAAGTGGACGCCGGGAGTTACGAGTACAACCGCTTCGATGTCTTCACTCACCTGGAGTGATCCCCCCGTCGACGTCCGCCCGCCATGTCACAGAGGCACACCTATACCCTGCGCTGTCCCCGGTGCGGGGAATCCGGAGCGACGGAGCTGTACGAGCTGGTGAATGTGGGCGAGGATCCGGGCCTGCGCGACGAGCTGCTGTCCAACCGCCTGAACCGCGTTCAGTGCCACGCCTGCCGCTTCGAATTCCGCGTGGACAAGCCGTTGCTCTACCTGGACCCCGCGCGCGCCTTCCTGGTGTGGCTGCAGCCGCCCGACGCAGCCGGTGCCGAGCCCACGCGGGACGATCTCGCCCGCATCCACGAGCGGCTCTCGCAGGACGCCGGGACCCATTCGGGACGCCCCCCGCCGGCCGTCCACGTGGTGCAGGACCGCGTGGAGCTGGTTGAACGCGTCTTCCTGCTGGAGGCCGGACTCGACGAGCGGCTGGTGGAATACGTGAAGTACCTCATCTACAGTAACAACCGCCCCGCGGTGGACCCCGCCCGCAAGCGCCTTCTGTTCAACGCTCAGGATTCCACGGCCGAGTACCTCTGTTTCGTGGTGCAGGATCTGGAGAGCCGCCGGCTGGAGAACGTGCTGCACTACAGCCGCGAGGCGTATCGCGGACTGGGCGAGATGTTCGAGGGGGAGCGGGCGGAGCGCCTGACGGAGCTCTTTCCCGGACCCCGCATCAGCGCCCGCGAGCTGGTGTTGTCGTAGGACGGCGAGCCGCCGCCAAACCACACGGGTCGTCCCACGCTCCCACGCCAGGGGCGCCCCGACCGCGACAGGGGCGAGGGCACGTCCCTGCCCGCGAGGGAGAACGGTGCGCGGGGAAAGGCGCTACTTCGCCGGCGCGGGAGCGGGGATCGGCGCACCGGTCCCGGCCGCCTCAGGCACGGCCGGCGTGTCGGTGGCCGGCACGGCCGGCATATTGGTGGCCGGCACGGCCGGCGAGAGGATCGCCGGCGCCACGGGCACGGCGGGCGGCGGGGCGATCAGCACGGGGGCCTCCGCCGGGGCGTTCGCCGCCGACTGGGCGCGGCGCTTCTTCATGTTCAGCGCCTTGATCGACGTCTCGGCCGCGGTCCGCCAGATGCTGTTCGTGTCGGCCGCGATGAAATCCTCGTACACCGTGCGCGCATCGTCGTACTTGCCTTCCTGCTCGAAGCTGCGCGCCTTGCCGAAGATGGCCTGGGGCGTGAGATAGTGGTCTTTGTACTTGCCGGCAAAGGCTTCGTAGCCGGCACGCGCCTCGCGGGTGCGCCCGAGCGCCTCGTCGCAGAGGACGGCATTCAACTCCGACGCGACCCGCAGGGGGTGTTCGGGGTAGCGGGCCATGAAGTCGGCGTACTTCTTCTTGGCGTCCTCGTACCGACTTTCCACGTAATCGGTGCGCGCGAGAGTCAGCAGGGCGGTGGGCGCGCCGGGCGTATCGGGCAATTGCGCCACGACCGCCTGCAGCTGCTCCGGTTTGCCGCTCGCCAGCATGCGGTCGGCATCCTCGGCCGCCCGGACCCTGTTGGAGCGGCGGACGGTCAGTCCGACGAAAACCAGCGTCCCCAGGAGGAGGCCCAGTCCGATCGGACGGCCCCACGCCTTCAGAAACGCAAGGGCCTCGCCCAGCTCGCCCTGCGGGGACGATGGGCCTTCCGGCGCCGCCTGTTTCTCTTCTTCCTGCCCGTCAGCCGTGTTCTTTTTCATCTTGAACAAGCGCGTATTTATGCCCGCGGTCCCGCCGGATGGCAAGTGAAACGATTGGAATCCGCGCGGGCGACCGGGTACTATGGATCGCCCGATCAATCCGCACTGGAGATGACGTCATGAACGAGAGTCCGTCCGTGGCCGCCCCGCCGGCGGCGCCGCCCGCGCTGCCGCCCGCCCTCCCCGCGCCGTCCTCCGCGCCCCCGCCCCTCGCGCCCCGGCGCTGCCGGCACACCGGATACTGGATCGTCATCATCCTGCTCGCCCTGGGCCTCGGGATGAGCCTCGTGGCGCACCTCGGCCTTTCCGTCGGGCGGGCGCTGAACCGCCTGCGGGCGGCGGAGACCGGCGGCAAGGACGAGTTTCCGAGGTTCACCGAGACCTGGTCGTTCGGCGGCGGCGAGACCAAGGTCGTCCGCATCGCCCTCGATGGAATCATCATGCGGGAGGCCGACGGCGGGTTCTTCTTCATGGGCCCGGACAAGGTCGAGCACGTCCTCCGGCAGGTCCAGGCGGCCTCGCAGGATGAGGAGGTCCGCGCGATCATCCTGGAGGTCAACTCGCCGGGCGGAGCGGTCACGCCGTCGGACGAGATCCACGCCGCGCTGCGGGCCTTCCGCGAGAGCCGCGCGGACCGCCGCGTGCTGGCGTTCGTGCGCGACCTCGCGGCGTCGGGCGGCTACTACGTCGCCGCCGCCGCCGACCGCATCGTCTCCGAGCCGACGGCGCTGGTCGGCTCGATCGGGGTGATCATGGAGGCGCTGAACTGGAACACCCTCACCGACAAGATCGGGGTCGACGCCACCACGATCAAGTCCGGCCGGAACAAGGACCTTCTGAACCCCTTCGAGCCGGTCAACCCCGAGCACGTGCAGATCCTGCAGGCGCTCGTGGACGACGCCTACGCGCGGTTCAGGGACCTCGTGGCGAAGAGCCGCGGATTCGCCGCGGAGAAGGCGGCGGCGATCGCCGACGGCCGCGTGTTCCCGGCGAGCCGCGCGCGCGAGGAAGGACTGATCGACGCGATCGGCTACTGGGAGGCCGCGGTCGAGGAGACGGCCCGGCTGCTGGGCGTGGAGGAGATCAAGGTGGTCCGGTACGAGAGCGCCGGGACATTCCTCGACAAGCTCCTGGCCGTACGCGCGCCGACCCTCCGATCGCTCGTGCCCGCCGCGCAGGGACCGCGCCTGATGTACCTGTGGCGGCCGTAGGCATGTCCGGTCTTGCCTTGGACGGCCCCTTCCGCCATCATGCGCGCCATGAAACGACCTCCGGGTGTCCACGTGGGAGGATGTGCCCCTGCGGCCCGAGCGGCGACTCACCCAGCAAATCCATGAACTCCTCTACTGAGACCGAAGCGAAGTCCGGCAACGCCCGGGTTCTCCCGCCCGGCATCGTACTGCCTTTCATCCTCGTGACCTCGTTGTTCTCGCTGTGGGGCTTCGCGAACGACATCACGAACCCCATGGTCGCGGCGTTCAAGAATATCCTCCTCATCAACAACTTCCAGAGCTCGCTCGTGCAGTTCGCCTTCTACGGCGGCTACTGCGTCATGGCCATCCCGGCGGCGATCTTCATCAAGCGATTCACCTACAAGGCGGGCATCATCCTCGGCCTCGTTCTCTACGCCTCCGGATGCCTGATGTTCATCCCCTCGGGGTGGATGATGGCCTTCTGGGCCTTCCTCCTCTCCTACTTCGTCATGACCTGCGGCCTGTCGTTCCTGGAGACCAGCGCCAATCCCTACGTGCTCTCGATGGGGCCCGAGGAGACCGCGACGCGCCGCCTGAATTTCGCGCAGGCGTTCAACCCGCTCGGCTCGCTGATGGGCATGCTCGTGGCCAAGAACTTCATTCTCCAGAAGCTCGACCCGATGAGCGAAAGCGCGCGGCGCGAGCTGCTGGCCGCGGATCCCGAGAAGTTCCGCGCGCTCGCGGACCACGATCTGGACGTCATTATCGGGCCCTATGCGATCCTCGGCCTGGTCGTCCTGGCGGTCATGGTCGTCTTCGCCCTGGCCAAGCTCCCGCGGAGCCAGCACGAGGACCACAAGACCCTCGACCTCGCCGGCACCTTCAGGCGGCTCGTGAAGAACGGCAAGTACATTGAGGGCGTCGTGGCCCAGGCGTTCTACGTCGGCGCGCAGATCATGTGCTGGACGTTCATCATCCAGTACGCGGAGCTGGAGCTCGGCATGCCCAAGGCGCAGGGGCAGTTCTACAACATGATCGCGATGACCATCTTCGTCTCCAGCCGGTTCATCTGCACCTACCTGCTCAAGTACTTCAGCCCCGGCGGCCTGCTGATGTCGCTGGCGGTCAGCGGCCTGGCGCTGACGTTGGGGACGATCTTCATCAAGGGGATGACCGGGCTCTACTGCCTGGTCGGCATCTCCGCCTGCATGTCGCTGATGTTCCCGACGATCTACGGCATCGCGTTGAAGGGCCTCGGCGACGATGCGAAGCTCGGCGCCGCGGGTCTCATCGCGGCCATCGGCGGCGGCTGCCTCATGCCTCCGATGCAGGGCGCGATCCTGGACATGCCGGCGTTCAACCTCGGATTCATGACCCTGTCGAGCGTGCGGGCCTCGTTCGCGCTCCCCCTGATCTGCTTCCTCGTCATCGCGATCTACGGCTATCGCACGTCCAGGGTGCACGGGCATCACTACTGATGGCGAGGCGTTCTTCTCACGGCCCGATTCCGCCGCCCTCCCGGTCAGCCCCTCGCCCGGGCGGCCTCGGATCCGGAGGCGCGGGCACGACCCTCACGGCCGGCTTCGCCCGCAGCCCGTTCGGGCGGATCCTCATCGCCGCGTGTCGCCGCGGCATCTGCCATCTCTCGTTCGTCGACAGGGGCGCCGACGCGGCCGCGTGGTCCGCCCTGGGCAGCGAATGGCCGGAGGCGAACCCGCGGAGATCGGACGCGGCCGCGCGCCGCCTGGCGAAGCGGGTCTTCGCGCCCGCGGGCGGGAAAGGCCGCCGCGCCCCGCCGCGGGTGTTCCTCCGCGGCACCGCCTTTCAGCTCCGTGTCTGGCAGGCGCTGCTCCGGGTCGAGCGCGGGACGCTGGTCAGCTACGGGCAGCTCGCCGCCTCGCTGGGCCAGCCGTCGGCGGCTCGCGCCGTCGGCGCGGCCGTGGCGCGAAACCCGGTGGCCTGCCTGATCCCCTGCCATCGCGTCATCCGCAAGACGGGAAGCCTGGGTGGATACCGCTGGGGCGCCGCCCGCAAGCAGGCCCTCGTGAGGTGGGAGAGCGGCGGGGGATGAACGTCCGATAGCCGTTTTTCGAACGTTGTGTACGCCTCCGCGGAGGTGACGGAGACGACAGAGTAGGCGCTACTCGTCCTGCGTTCCCGCCGGCGGACGCGGGGACCGTTCATCCTGCCCCTTTGCCAACCGGCGCAACATGGTCATGCCGGTCTCCCATCCCTCGGCGACGACCTGCACGGCCTTGTCGCGGCAGAGGCCGACGAACAACCCGACCGATCCCGCTCCATCCTCGCGCAGCCGCAGCGCCAGGGGAAGCAGGACGAAGCGCCCCGCGCCGGCGAGGAAGAAGAGGACGTGGTAGTGCGTGAAGGTCAGCCCGCCTGCGGTGACCTTGAAATCGTGTAGGGCGTGGGCGATGACGCCGCCGATCAGCGCGGCGGCGCACTGCGCGAAGCCGGTGACCAGGGTGTGCATGGCCAGGTAGCTCGTCCGGTTTTCCTGCGGGGCGGTATGAAGCACCAGGTTGAAGAGGGCCAGCGTGAAGCCCGGCCAGAAGATGCCGCTGAGCACCGCGTCGATCCAGACGGGCAACCAGAAGCCCTTCGTGGCCGGCAGCCACAGCCAGGGGAGGATACCGACGCCGATTAGGTTGAACACCAGCACGGGCCGGTTGCCGACCCGGTCCACGATGCGGCCCCACAGGGGCTGCATCAGCAGGACCCCGGCGCCGGAGAAGACGCCGTAGAGGGCGATGACCGACATCGGCATGTCCAGGCCCGGGGGCCGTCCCGCCTCGTCGTGACACATCATGTGCGGCACGAAGAAAGGCGCGGCCACGTACGCCAGCATGCCCCACAGCGCGGTGAACCGGAGAAGGCGGTGGAAATCGGGATGGGCAAAGGGCAGACGGAAGATGCGGGCCACGGGCAGAGGCACCTCGCCCCGCAGGGGAGGCTCCCACTGCCGCCGGTACAGGGTGGCGGCGGCGACGCCGATGACGGCGGCCGCGGCGAAGAAGGGGATGAACAGCCACGGCTCCCGCACGCCGTGCGCCTTGAGCACGTCGAAGGCCTTTCCGGCCAGGGGGCCGGTGGCCATGCCCACCGCGCCGATGATGGAGTTCCGGATGCTGAAGTAGCGTCCGCGCCGTTCGGCGGGGACGAGATCCGTCATCCACGACAGCCAGGCGTTGCCGCTGACATTGATGGCGAGGTTGAGGATGAACACCGTCGCCAGGAGCACCGCCAGGGCGACGGCGTCCGAGGGAGCGACGAAGGGCAGAACGCAGGGTATGAGCCACAGCAGACGGCTGGCCGCGGCGGTGTGGAAGACCAGCCGCTTTCGCTCGCCCAGATGGCCCACCACGCGCGCGCTGACCACGGTGCCGACCGTGGCGACCAGGGCGAGGGCGGAGAGCAGGGCGAGGTGGAAGTCGGAGGCGTGGAGCATGAGGGCGAAGGCCGTGACGATGGCGCCGCCGACGCACGACTCGTGCAGGCGCGACCCTGCGCCCTCCCAGATGGAAAGGCGAAGACTGCGATCGGGCTCGCCCGGAGGGGCGGACGACGAGGGCGGATGGGCGATGAGGGCGGATGGCGGATGGGAGGTCACGGAAGGGGGCGCTCGCGGAAGTCGCATCGCCCGAAAGCAAAAGGCACCCGCGCGCGGGTGCCCTTCACCTGTCCGCGGGCTTCGCTCACATGATCTTGCCCGGGAAACTCAGCGTCGGCGCGATGGTCTGGGCGGCGAGCACGTAGATCAGCGCGCCGAGAATGAGCGCGGCGGCGATGGCCATTATGCCGAAGAAGGCGCCCGGCTCGTCCGAGGCGACCTTCTCCTTCACGCCCAGCGCTTCGTAGATCTGCTCCTTCGCGGCCGCCTCGGCCGGCGGGGCCTCCGGGGCCACCTTGGCTTCGACCTTCGGGGCCGCGCGCGCGATCTGGAGTCTCGCGGCCGACGACGGCGGGCCTCCCTCCACGCGCTTGATGCGGATGGTCTTGCGCTGTGTCGGCGGCGCGGCCTCCAGCGCGGCTTCCGGTACCGAGATGCGGGCCGTGGTTCCCTTGCCCTCCGCCTGTTCCTCGCCCGGTTTCTTGAGGACCACGGTCTTCGGCGCCGCGGGTTCGCCCGGCGCCTCCGGCCGTTTCAGCACGACCGTCTTCGGCGCCACCCCTTCCGCCGGAGCTTCGGGCCGCTTGAGAACCACGGTCTTCGGCGCCGCGGCGGGGCGCTGCAGGCGGACGGTCTTCGGAGGCGGAACCCCGGCGCTGGGCGTCGGAGCGACGGTGGGAATCGGAGCGGTCTGACCGAGCGACCCGCCGGTGGGCACCTCCATCGGACCTTCGATCGCGATGCGCGCCGTGCGGTTCTTGTTCGCATCGCCGATCGCCTCGGCCGCGGTGGCCACGTACGGCGAACCGGGCACCCGTTGGTCGGGGCTCACCAAGCCGGTGAGGTCCACGCGGATCGTGGCGTTCTTGGCCAGCTCCGCCTCCTCCTCCGGACTCAACCGGCGCATACCATCCAGGCTGATATGCGTCGTGCCATCCTTGTACGCCTCCACGGGCACCACCTGCGAATCCTGGAGCTTGATGCGCGAAGTGGTGTCCTTCAGCGACTTCGGCGGCACCGGCTGCGAATCCTGAAGCCGGACGCGGGTGGTGCCATCCTTCGGCGCCTCGCCTGCCACCGCCTGCGTCTCCTGCAGCTTGATGCGCGAGGTGGTGTCCTTCAGCGACTTCGGCGGCGTGGCGGGGGTCACCGGCATCGGAGGCGCCGGAGGGGCCGGCACGACGGGGGTGGCCGCCACCGGTTCCAGACGGATGCGCGTGGTGCCGTCCTTGGCTCCCGGCAGCAGGACGCGCTGCGAGTCCTGCAGCTTGATGCGGGACGTGATCGCCTTCGCTTCCGCCAGCGACTCGAGCGGGCGGGCGTCATCCAGACGTATGCGCGAAGTCGAACTCTTCGCCACCGGCACCTGATCGCCCGGCGCGAGTTTCTGCGAGTCGGAGAGACTCACGCGGGAGGTGGCGGCCTTGACGTCGGCAGCCGGAGCGGCCGCCCTGATGACCTCGCGGATGCTCAACGGTTCGGCCGACGTGGGCACGTCGACCGACGAGGGCTCGGCTGCCGCAAGGTCCACGCGCGACGTGTCGCCCTTGGGCTTGGCCAGGGGCGCCACCGGAGGCGTCGCGCCGGGCCCCGGCTTGAAACTCAGCCGGATCTTGGGCGGGGCTTCGCCGTTCCCGTTTCCATTGCCGTTCTTTTTTTCCTCGGCCATAGCGTTATCCCCCGAAAACAATAATTAAGTAACCACATGCAGGGCCAATCGTCAAAGGAAAAAGGGCCGCCACAGAGGTGGCCGGAGCGCATCCCGGAATCTGACACGCCTGCGCGCAAACAACGGTCCGGAGAACCACATGCGCGAACGGGATCATACCGCGCGCCCTCCCGCGCGCGCCGCGAACAAAGGCCGGCACATCGTGCGTTCATCCGGTGCGCGCGTCGATCCGCGGCCGCTTGGCGAACGAACACCGGCCAATCGGGCACTCGCCCCGGAAGAGCAGCTCGAAGTCCGTCCGCTCGGGATCCGCCGGCAGGTAGACCGGGGCGAATATGAATCGACGGTCGTCCCTCACAATGTCCACAACGGCCGCAAAATACGGCAGATGGTCGGTCGCCATGTGCACCGTGCCACCCGGCAAGAGCGTTCGATGAAGGGCCTCCATGTACGCCGGGTTGAACAGGCGGTGGCGCTGGTGGCGCGCCTTCGGCCAGGGGTCGGGGAAGAAGAGGTAGTAGGTGCGCACGCTCTCCGGCGGGATCAGGAACGTCGTCGCGTAGTAGGCGTCCATGCGCAGCAACCGCACGTTGTCGAGCCCGAGCCGGCCGGCCTTGCGGTCGATCTTGCGGATGCGCCCGAGGAGACGGTCCACGCCGAGGAAGTTTACCTCCGGGCACGCGCGGGCGCGCGCGAGCAGGAACCGGCCCTTCCCGCAGCCCATGTCCACCTCCAGCGGCCGCCCGGGATCGCGGAAATGCGTGCACAGCGGGAGCGGATCGAGGACGTTCTCCACCGCAATGCGAACGCTGGAATCCGATGCCGTCATCTTCATCCCCATCAAACCCGCAGGCCGTAAGGCTTGTCCAGCGCCGAATCGCCGCGCCCGGATTTCTACCCATTCGATGATACGATCGTATCATTGAATCGGTAGATTGCGGCCGGCAGGCGGCGGCCGCGGATGGAGCGCCTTCGCCAAAAATCATCACCATGCCTCTTGCCTGCGGCGGCGACGGGCTTATGATGAGGCAGGGAGCGGCGAGCACGGCTCCCGGCAGGCAGAAGGAGGCATCCATGCCCGTCGCAAAACTGAAGCAGTTCCTCGATCGGAATGGGATCAAGTATGTCACCCTCACCCATTCCACCGCCTACACCGCCCAGGAGATCGCGGCGCGGGCGGCCGTCTCCGGCAACGAGCTGGCCAAGACGGTCATCGTGAAACTCGACAGCCGCCTGGCGATGGCCGTGTTGCCGGCGTCATGGACGGTGAACCTGACCCGCCTCGCCAAGGTGGCGGGCGCGGAGTCGGCCGTGCTGGCGTCGGAGCAGGAATTCGCCACCCGGTTCCCGAAATGCGAGCTTGGGGCCATGCCGCCTTTCGGCAACCTGTACGACATGGAGGTGTTCGTCGACAAGACCCTCGCGGCGGACCGCGAGATCGCATTCAACGCGGGAACCCACACGGAACTGATCAAGCTCACCTACGACGACTACGAGCGGATCGTGAAGCCCACGGTCGCCGATTTCGCCGGCCGCCATCGGTGACGGTTCACTCGTCGTACAGCCGGAGGCCATAGATCCGCGCCGAGGGGTCGCCGTGCGTCGCGTGGACGGTGACGCGGAGACGGGTGAGGAGGCGCGGCGCGAAACGGTGCACGCGGAAGCGCTGGAAGTTGTCCTTCGCCTTCGCCACGGTCGTCCAGCCCTGCCCGTCGTGAAGGGCCACGTCATAGTCCTTCACGCACCGCGTCACCCCCGCCCCCTGGTGGTGCGGCGTGTTCATGTCCGTGTCGAAGGTCAGACAGGCCATCCCAGCGCGGACGGGGACGTCGAAGGCAAGCTCGACCCATTGGGGCATCGGTTGCGCCGGATCGGATGCCCACTGGTTCGGCGCGCGCCCGGTGGCCCGTCCCACGCCGGAGGTGAGCGCCGAGAGGGCGTATCCCGTCGGGATGAGGAGCGGCGGATCGGTCTTGAAGTCGTACGTCTGGTTCGGCACGAGGGTCCATGCGCCCTCCCGGCCTCCGTAGGCGCGCGGTCACCTCCGCCGGCCCCGCATTGGACGAGGCGAACACAAGGGAGACCGTCGCAAGTTCCGTGAGGTTCCCGCGGGCGAACATCAGGGCCCGCGGCATGTTCAGCGGGTGCAGATCCATCCGCGATGGCGAGGGGAGACGGACGGCCGTGGACCGGGCCGTGCTGGACGCCGAGAGGCGCGCCCGCCGCGCCAGGTCGGCGGGATCGGCGTTCGCGAGGCCGGGGATGTACTGATCGTGCCGCAGCAGGGTCTGCTGCAGTTCCCCGAGGTGCCGCTCGTACAGGCCGCGCGGATGCGTGCCGTGCCGGAGGCACAGGGCCGCCGCCGTGCCCGCCGCCTGGCCGAGCGCCGCCAGCGTCCCCTGCACCCGCACGGTGCCGAGCGCCACGTGCGTCATGCTCACGTGCCGGCCCGCCATGAGCAGGTTGACGATGTTCGTGGAATAGAGGCAGCGGAAGGGGATCGAGTAGAGCGGCACGCGCGGATCGCAGTCGAATGGGCCCTCCCGGCCGGAGAAGATGCCTCCGGGGTGATGGACGTCGATGTTCCACCCGCCGTGCGCGATGCGGTCGGCGAAGAGCCGGGCGGTCTGCACGTCCTGCTGGGTCAGGATGTGGTCGCCGACCAGCCGCCGCGTCTCGCGTTTCGCGTCGTACAGCGGCACCCATGTGAGCGCATGCTTCGCCGCCCGCGCACGGCCGGACCAGGCATTCTTGACGAGATCCCAGTACCCGAAGGAGATGCGGATCAGTTCGTCGCGGGCGGCCTCGGCGTCCCAAAGGTCGTCGATCGCGCCCGGATGCTCGATCCACCACTCCCCGGTCTCCACGCGCCGGATTGTGCGGCCGAACTCGGGGTCCGGGGAGAACTTCGGAGCCCACGGGGGCGGGGTGTAGGTCATCGGGGCGTCGCGCTCCTCGGCGCGGAACGAGACGGCGCGCCCGCCCATGATGCAGCCGCTCATGGTGATCCGGTCGGCCGCCGGCGGGGCCAGATCCTCGCCGAACTCCTCGCGCGACTCCCGGCCGAACCGGAAGATAGCGCCCGCGTGGTAGCCCAGCCAGCCGTCACCGGTGCAGTCGATGAACAGCCGCCCGCGGTACTCGTGCACCGCGTGCGTGAGGGTGTCGATCGAACGCACCCCGGCCAAGGTGTTCGAGTCGCTCATCACGGCGACCGAAACGTGGCGGTTCAGGAACACGGTCAGGTTCGTCTCTTCGGCCGTCAGCCGGTCGAAGGCCGCGCTCCAGCCGCCCTCGAGCCGCGCGTACAGCCGGCCGGCCTCCTCGATGATCCCGCTCTCGCGGGCGTTGCGCTGGTGGGTGCCGGCGCCGTTGACCGATACGCCGGCCTCCGCGCTCGCGTTGCCGCCGAGCACGGGGCGGTTCTGAATGAGGGCGGTGCGGGCGCCGAGACGGGCGGCGGCGAGGGCGGCGCAGCAGCCCGCGGCGCGCGATGGCGGTACTCGATCCAGTCGGCGCGCGACGGCTCGGCGGCGGTCGTTCCCGATGCGCCCGCACACAGCACGGGGAGCAGGAGAGGGAACATCATGCGTCTCATGGCAGCTCCTCTCGGACCTGTGAATCGGCCGCGGACATGCGGCGATGTAAAGACCTCCCGTGTCGGCTGTCCAGCCGCAATTGCGCCACCGCACCCTCGGAAGGGCAGCTCCGGGCCAACCCGCCGGGGCCGGACTGTTGTTGCGCGCGCGCGTCCGCCGGAGGATGATCGGCGCATGCCGTGCGCCAACGCACCGAACGATTCGCCGCCGCACGGCCACTAACGTGGTCGAGAGGGCGACCTCGGAAAGAGAGGCAGAGATGAGAACGGCAAGGGAATGGATGCTTCGGACGGCGGTGTGTGCGGCGGTTTGCGGAACGACATCGGCGGCGGAGCCGGCGGCCACCAACGCGCCCGGTGGGGCGGTGGAGATGCAGGTTCCGAGTCAGGAAGGCGCACCGACGCCGGACGTGTCGGCGACGAATCTGCCGGGGCAGGCCGTTGTCGAATGCCGTCTTATCGAGTTGCCCGCGGGGGCTTTGACGAAACTCGATCTGGGGGCGGTGGTCGCGGACGAAACGGTGCAGAGACTCCTCGCGCATCCCGACACGGAGGTCCTGACCGCCCCGCGCGTCACGACGCGCTTTGGCCAGACGGCACAAATCCGGGTGGGGAACGACTGTCCATACACTACCGGCTATGCGCGGGATGAGAAGACCGGCGAGCTGACTCCCGTCACCGAGACGAAGGAATGCGGCGTCAGTGTAACGTGCCTGGTCACCCCGGTGGGCAACGACCCCCAACAGATGATC
This sequence comes from uncultured Verrucomicrobiota bacterium, assembly GCA_964610105.1. Lineage (GTDB taxonomy): Bacteria > Verrucomicrobiota > Kiritimatiellia > PWTM01 > PWTM01 > CAZSUU01. The sequence goes on from CAZSUU010000020.1 coordinate 51,657, forward strand.
GTCACCGTCGATCTGGCCGTGACGGATCAGAAGGAGTGGCCGGAGCGGGAGGTGCCGGTGATAGGGGCCACTGCTCCTGTGAAGCTCCGCATGCCGATCTTCTCCACGCGGTCCATCTCGACCGCCCTGCACCTGCGCAGCGGCGAGACGGCCCTGCTGGGCGGATTGGGCGAGGCGCCCGCAGAGGGGAATGCCCAGCGGGTACTGGTGGCGACGCTGAAAGCCTCGTACCAACCCTCTGCACTGGAGACGCGCGCCCGTCAAATCATCCTCCCGAAAATCGAGTTGCTTAAGGCCGGCCTCGCCGATGTGCTGGGGTTTCTGCGCGACGAGGCACGGGAACACGACCCTGCCAAGGAGGGCGTGAACGTGGTGCTGATCGACCCGTCCCCGACTCCCGGCCTGCTCACCTCCCCACCTGCGGCGAGTCTCGTCAGCCTGAATGTGCAGAGAATGTCCCTGTATGACGTCCTTCGTCTTGTGGCCGCGATGACGGGGCTCCAGGTCGAGTACGGCGAGAACGCGGTGGTCCTTCGGGCGCAGCCCCGGTGAACGAGCCGGACGAGAGCACGTTCGATGCGATGGCGGAGGCGTGCCGTTCCCGGATCTACCGTGCGGCATGCCTGCTTCTGGGCAACGAAGCCGAGGCCCAGGACGCCACGCAGCAGGTGTTCATCGAAGCGTGGCGCGGATGGGCGCGGTTCGAGGGCCGCTCGTCGCCGTTCACCTGGCTCTACCGCATTCTGATCCGGGTGTGCGCCCGCCGGCGGCGCCGACGCTGGTGGAGGGTGTTTCACGGCGGACGAACCGTCGCGGCCGACGAGGCGGATGGCATGCCCGATCCCCATCGGGGCCCCGACGCGGACGCAGCGGCCGCGGATGACGGACGCGCGGTGCGCGGACTGCTTCGGCGGCTCTCGCCGCGTCTTCGCGGGGTGTTGGTGCTGCGGTACGTCGAAGATTGTTCGGTGCCGGAGATTGCACGGGCGCTGCGTATACCGGAAGGGACCGTGAAATCACGGATTCACCTGGCCCTGCGCACAGCCGAACGGATATGGCGGGAGGACGGAAAGTGAGCGGTCGAAGTCCAAATGGGCCGGAGATGGCTGCCCTCGAAGAGCGACTCCGGCGCGCGTTGCAGCGCGAGGCGGGTCGCATGGCGGCAACCGAACCTTCCTCACTCGCGTTCCGCTGCCGGGCGGCAGCCCTGCGCGCGGAACATCCATCGCATCGTCACGCCGTGCTGGCCTGGACGGGTGCGGCGGTCCTGGCCGCTCTTGTGGCCATCCTCTGCGTACAGCTCCCGCGCCGTGGGGTGGCGCCGCCGGTTCCAAACCCTGGACGCCGCGCCGTCCTCGCCGTCCAGGCCTCGGAAGTTCGCGCGCGGCTCGCCGCCCACCGTCGCGTCATCCCGCCCCCGCCGGGCCTTGTCATGCGACCGCGCCTCGTGCCCGACACCACGATGGTCATGGCCCCTCCGCCGTCGTGGAACCCGCCGTGATTTGCGCGCCTCGATTCGCGTTCTCCCGAGGGCGAAGGCGATGACTGGTTTTCGTGCCGCGGGCAAGCCGCAGGCCTCCGATGCGCACGGCGTCCGACAAGGCGCTAGTTGAGCGCCCGGTACTTCCTCAATGCGGCCCGCGCCTTGCCCGCAACTCCGACCGTCAGCCCCTGCTCCATCAGGACCTTCCCGGCCAGGTTCGTGGAGGTCCCCGAGTCGGGATCGCTCACGTCGTACCGGCTGTCCGGATCCAGCCCGGCGAGGCGGAAGGTCGCGGTCGCCTCCTCGCACTGACCGCGCCGGAAGGCCTCGACGATCCCGTCCTTCTCTTCCGGCCGGTTGAACTGCCAGGCGAGCCACCGGGTCTCATCGATGCTGTACGGAGTCAGGGCGTAGTAGTCGCCGTAGTAACACGGCGCGATCGCCCGCCATTCCCCGGCCATCTTCCGGAGCAGCGCGCCGTCGAGATCCTTCCGCCGCAGGTCGTAGCCGAGGACGACGTTCATGGCATGGCCGCTGCGGAAGGCATAGGGATCGGCCTGGTCGATGGGGATGGTGTTGGAGCCGAAATCGGGAAGCCAGTGGAACAGGCTGTGATGAAACGCCTGCTTCACCGCCAGGTGCCCGTAGTTGTAGTCCGTCGGATGCAGCGCGATCGCGCGGCGCATCGTCTCCAGGTCGTTGCGCCGTCCGCCGGAGGCGCAGCTGTCGATGATCAGCTGCGGGTGCCGCCGCCGCAGCTCGTCCCAGTAGGCGAGGTAGCCCTGCACGTGCAGATTCTCGGAAATCCCCTGCCGGTCGGGGGCGTCGTTCCCGCGCCAGCAGCCGAGCGGATCCATGTTGAAATCCTGCCGGTACAGGTGAATGCCCTGTTCGCGGAGCACGCGGTCGACGTGATCGGTCAGCCACTGCCGCGCCGCGGGAAGGCCGAGGTTCAGCAGCGGCCCCAGCAGCCACTCGGGGTGATTCCGCGCGATCCAGGTGCCGCCGGCGACGCGCTCGGGCTCGAACCAGACCAGCGTCTTGACGCCGTTCCGCAGGCCGTGGTCGGAAATCGCGCGCAGGCCCCGGGGGAAACGGTTCGTGTCAGGCTCCCAGGTCCCCGTGTTCGGCCACTGGCCGCCGCACGGGTACCACCCCGCGTCCATCCACCAGTAGTCGATCCCCACGCGCTCCTCGACATAGCGGTCGATGAAGTACTTCTGGTTCTCCTCGTTGGCGTCGATCATCTCGTTGAATTCGAGCGAGGTGTTGCCGAAGAGGATCGGCGGCGGCAGCTTGCCGTCGGCCGTTCGGGGCACGTTGTGGGCGAACATCCAGCGGCGCCACAGGTTGTGCGCCCTCCGCAGATCCTCTCCCTGCCAGAAGAGCAGCGCGATCAGGGGCGCGCGGATCTCCTCGCCGGGTTTCAGGGACAGATGGGTGTAGCCCTGGCCCGCGAGAAGGCGCAGGCCGTGTTCGCTGTCGCGGATGAACGCGCTGGCCCACTGCCCCGGCCAGCCGATCGCCAACATCAACCCCCCGCCCGGCCTCTGCAGGTTGTAGTACGGGAAGGCGCCGTTGCTGCCGCGCCCGCCCGCCGGCGCGAACCGGAAAGTGCTGGCGGGCGCGAGGACCTGATCGAGGGGCTGGTAGAGATCGGGGGCGCAGGTGTCGCCTTTCCAGTGATGCAGCGTGAACTCCCCGGACGGCTCGCGGGTCTGCGGCAGGTCCAGGCCGGCGATGTTCTCCAGAATCGGAGTGTTCTCCTGGCCGGCATTCTTGAAGTAGACCGTCCACTCGGCCGCGGGGAAGTCGGAGTAGTCCACCGCCACGCACCGCACCTCCAGGCCCGTCTTCGGATCGCTCCATGTGTGCACACGCTGCTTCCGTCCGCGTTCGAGCGCGCGCTCCTCCGTCTTAACCGGCCAGGCGGCGAGCAGGTCGTCCGATTCGCGGCCTCCGAAAATGAACGAGAACGGCAGGGAGCTGTTCCGGGGGACGGGAACCAGGGTGGACGATGTCCGCCGGTCGCGGAGCGGCATGTCGCCCAGCCAGAGCACGCGATCGTCGTTCAACACCACCTTCGCCTCCGCCCAGTCGCACTGGTCCCAGCCGATCCCGTCGCCCGCGTCGCCGACCTCCAGCACGAACGAATCGGCGCCGCCCAAGTCCACGTTGACGTCCCGCGCCGGAGTGCCGAACCGCATGACCTCCGACCTGAAGGCGGTCGTGTCGCCGACCTGCACGGAGAACACGACGCTCCCCTTCCCCCTTGCGGTGTCGTCGTTGTGGTCCAGGCCGACCACGGCCGAGAAGCTCCGGCCCGGCCCCGGCAGGCGCACCACCACCTTGCTCACGGCATGGCAGTAGAGCCCCCGCGCATAGGTCGTGTCGCCGATCTTCAGCGGATGTCCTCCTCGCACGTTGGGGATGACCGGATCGTTGTTGGCCAGTACGTCCAGGCCCGGCTCCGGCGCGGCCGTCCGGGCGGCCGCCGGGTCCGCGCGCGGCGGGCCGAAGCTCGCCTTGAGAAGATGGGCCTGCCACCAGGCGGCCTTCTGCCGCATCTCGGCGGGTTCGGCGGCGGGACCGGCCTGCGCGCCGGGCGCCGGGAGGAGCGCTCCAACAAGCACCGCGCCGAACCCCATGCGACACCAACGGACCGACTTCGCGCTCATGTCATTCTCCCTCTCGTGCCGGAACGAAACGCCGGCAGAAATCCCGCACGGACCGCGTGAACGTCCACTCCTCCGTCTCCGGCACCGACCGCGAGGGGACGCCGACCCAGCTTTCAATCACGATCTCGTCCGGCCTGCCGTCCACAAAGGCATAGTCATTGCCCTGCCGCATGATGCCGATGTACCAGGTCTGGTCGCCCGGGTACGTGAGGCGTTCCATCCTCGGTTGATCCGCCGCCCAGTAGATGAGACTGAAGGGCAACTTCCGCCGGCGGCACGCCTCCTCGATCTTCCGCACGTCGGGCCAGTTGCCCGGGTGGACCGCGTTGCCGATGGTGAAGTGATTCCAGTCCACGTCGAGCCGGAAGAAATCGAGCCCGCGCACGTTCATCTCCTTCAGCCGGGCCTGGAGGGCGTCAACGAAGGCGATCAGTTCGTCGCGCAGGAGGAAAGGATACGGTTCGATGTCGCCGAGGAGGACATCCGGGTAGTGTTGCCGAACCAGTGCGATGTAGCTGGCCGTCTCCTGTACGGCATACGCGTCGGGCTTCTTGAGATCCTTGCGGGCGCAGCAGAGCGGTTCATCCATCGCGAGAGCGTGGATTTCGGCCCCCAGCCGCTGGAGGCGGTCCCAGTTCGGGCGCTCGAGACCGAAGGTCTTCCCGCCGGTTTCGCCCCAGGGCTTGATAGCGCCGACCTCCATCGCGAACTTGAGCTTCCACTGTCGCAGTTGGCTGAACCATACGCGCAGCTCGTCGTCGGTGAACTGCCGCTTCAGATTGAGGTCCGTGTAGAAGAGCCCGTCAATCAGCGATCGGGTCTCCGACCATTGCTCGGGCTTCTCGAAGAGGGCGCGGAAGCACGCTCCGGACGACGCGGCCGGCGGCGAGATCCAGACCTCCGGTCTCGAACGTGCGTCGGGGGGCCGCTCCGACGGACTCGCGGCCTCCTCCGCCCGGGTCGGCAGAAGAACCGCGCCGGCCAGCCACCATGCCATAACGCCAACGCGTTTCATCGCGGCGCCGGCTCCAGATGATCTGCGCTCCCTCGGCGGTCGCCCCCGAAGGTCTCCACCGCGGCCTTCTGAAACGCAGGCAGAATCCGGTCGCCGTTGCCGGTCCAGCGGGCATGCTGGATCAGGAAGACGGTGATGAGCCCGCGTTGGGCATCGTAGCCGGAATGGGTGCCGTACGCACCGCCGTGGCCGACACGCCCGCCGTCGACGCTGAGTCCGAGACCGTACGACGCCGGCAGGTGGCCGGTCTGCTTTGAGGTCATCTGCTTCACCGCGTCCTCGGAGAGAACGCGCCGGCCCTCCAGCACACCGCCGTTCGCGATCATGCGGTAGAAGAGCGACACGTCTCGTGCCGTCGAGAACAGGCCGCCGGCCGGCATGGGCTCCCGGCCCGGACCGTCCAGCGGGTATCGGAGCTGCTCGATGGCGCACTCCTCGAGGCCGGCCGCGCCGGGTCGGTAGGCCTTCGCCAGCCGCCGGAGCTGGCGCGCACTGGGCCGGAACGTCGTGTCCCGCATGCCGAGCGGCTTGAACAGGCGTTCCTCGAGGAACGTCTCGCACGGCGTCCCGCTGACGACTTCGATGATGCGGCCCGCCGTGTTGATGCCGGCGTTCGAGTACTGGTACTTCGTGCCCGGCTCGGACTGGAGCGGAGTCATGGCGTAGCTCTGCACCCTCGCCTCCAGCGGCCAGCGGTCGAGCGTCGGCTCCTCCATGGCGGACTTGAACGGCATTCCGCTCGTGTGACTGAGGAGGGTGCGCACGGTGACCGGGCGCTTCGGTTTCCGCAGGAGCGCGTGTTCCCCGTCCTGCTCCACCGTCAGCCACTGGTTTTTGAATTCGGGAAGGTACTTCTCGACCGGGTCGTCCAGACCCACCTTGCCCTCGTCGACGAGGATCATCAGGGCAGCGGCCGTGATGGGTTTCGACTGCGACGCGATCCAGAAGAGACAGTCGGAACGCATCTCCTTCCGCGCCGCAAGATCCATCCAGCCGACCGCTTCGAGCGCGAGGGCTTTCTCCTTGTCGGCCACCAGCACCACCGCGCCCGCGAGCGTGCCGCCGTCCACGAAGGGCTGGAGCACAGCCGCCAAGCCGGACGAGGGCGCCGCTGCCGGTGCCGCCAGGGGGAAGACGGACAACGAAGCGAAGAGAAGCAGGATCAGGCCGGAAGAGAACAGTACCGAGCGGTGCATGGGTGGAGAGTAGGGAGATCGCCCGACCAGCGCAACCCAAACCAGCGTCACACGGGACGGGACGGTGCTTCAGCCCCGGCGATCCGCCGGGCAAGGTCCCAACGGACAGACCGTTGACCGACGGGAGCAGGGCCCTGTCCCTTCAGTCAGATGTAATCCAAAGTGACGATCGTCGCTTTGGATTCTACATGTCACTTCCCTTCTGCGGCGGAGCCGGCCAGCGATCTCGGCGCCGGACCCGGACTCCGGACTTGCGGAGACGGCGGCGACTGGGATACGGATGCAGGTAAGTGCGCGGATCGCTTCGCGGGCCGGGCCCGCTGCGAGAGGGGACTGTTTTGAGCGTATCGACTTGGGTTTGCGGGCGATGGGAGTTCGCCTCCTGCGGACTGGTGGCCGCGGCGATGCTGGGGATCGCGCGTGCGGCGGAGCCGGCCGCGGGGTCTGACGCCATGGCCGGAGTGCTCATCGCCTCGCCGGAACCCGGGTGGCCGCAGTGGCGCGGCCCGCGTCGTGATGGCGTCAGCGACGAGAAAGGTCTGCTGCCGCAATGGCCGGCGGAGGGCCCGCCGCTGCTCTGGAAGGCAACGGGGCTGGGCCGCGGCTATTCCGCGCCCGTTGTCACCGGGGGTCGCATCCATCTGGCGGGCGACGTGGGTGATGATCTGATCCTCTTCACGCTGGATCTCCAGGGCCGGCCGGTATGGCAGGCGACCAACGGGGCGGCGTGGAAGGGCTCCTGGCCCGGCGCACGGGCGAGCGCGGCGGTGCGCGACGGACGCCTCTTCCACATGAACGCCCACGGGCAGGTCGGCGCCTTCGAGGCCGCCACGGGCAAGCCGCTGTGGTCGGCGAACGTACTGGAGCGCTTCCAGGGGACCAACATCATCTGGGCGCTGAGCGAGTGCCTGCTCGTCGACGGCACGAACGTCATCGTCACCGCCGGCGGCGCGAAGGCGGTCATGGCGGCGCTGGACGCGGCGACGGGGCGCACGGTGTGGAGCAGCGAACCGCTCCTCCTGGGGCCGTCGACCGATCCGGCCCACGAGCGGGTGGCGGAGCCGGCGGGGGTGGCGGATTCGCCGGCCTATGCGTCGCCGATCCTGTTCCGGCTGGGCGGCCGGCGGCACATCGCGGGCCTCGCGAACCAGCATGCGTTCGGTGTCGACGCCGATACGGGGCGTCTGCTCTGGACGCGGCCGATGTCCACGCGCTACCGGGTGATCGCGACCACGCCGGTGCTGTGGCGGGACGCCGTGTTCGTCACCGCCCCGGACAGCGAAGGCGGGCAGCTCTTCCGCGTCCGCGACACCGGCGCCGCCGTGACCCTCGAACGTCTGTGGACGGCGCCGATCGACACCTGCCAGCACGGTGTCGTGGTGGTGGGCGACCGGCTGTTCGGACCCTTCTACCGGGACAACCGCCGGTGGGTCTGCATCGACCTGCCGACCGGCGGGATCCGTTACGAAACGCATGAGTTGGCGATGGGCGCCTCGATCTGGGCCGACGGACGCCTGTATTGCCTCGCCCAGGACGGCGAGGCGGTACTGATGGAGCCGGGCGCGGATGGCTTCAGGTTCGCCGGCCGGTTCCGGCTCGTGCCCAAGAAGGTCAGCGACGCCTGGCCCCACCCCGTCCTCCTCGACGCCCGCCTCTACCTGCGCTACCACGAGACGCTGTACTGCTACGATGTGCGGGCGTCCCGGTAGCGCCCGCCCTGGAGGACATCCCGCGAATCGGAGTCGGCCTTCCCATTTCTAACTCTGATACGATCGTGTCAGAGTTAGAAATAATCGGAGACCGACAGAAATCTGGGAGCGCGGGCGGGCGTGGCGCGACGGAGGATGCGGGGTGACCATTCTATTTCTAAGTTTGATACGATCGTATCACAGTTTGAAATAAGTGGAGGCGGATGGCGGCCTTGGCTGCGGAGACGGGCGAGGGGTCCGCGGACGTGGGGCGCGGGATCGGCCGGCAGAGCGGAAAGGCCGCTTCACCGTTCTTGAGCCGTCGGCGGCAATCCGGTAGCCTCGTCCGGCAGGGGCCGCGGTGTCCTGACCGCCGAACGGACGACGGGGCGGCGGGCCGCGGCCCGGCAGGAAGGTCCGGTACCCGCTATGAACCGATACGTCTCTATCGCGGGCGCGGTGGCGATGAGCCTCCCCATCACGCTCTCCGTCACGGCCTCCGACGCACCGAAACCCAACATCATCTTCGTCCTTTCCGACGACATCGCGCAGGGGGACCTGGGCTGCTATGGACAGAAGCTGATCAAGACGCCCCACCTCGACCGCATGGCGGCGGAGGGGACGCGCTTTACGCAGGCCTACTGCGGGACCAGCGTGTGCGCGCCGTCGCGCACTTCGCTCATGATCGGCCTGCACATGGGGCACTCGCCAATCCGCGCCAACCGCGAGATCCAGCCGGAGGGCCAGATGCCGCTGCCGGCCGGCACGCTCACCGTCGCGCGGCTACTCAAGGACGCCGGCTACGCCACCGCCTGCATCGGCAAGTGGGGGATGGGCCTGTTCGACACCGCCGGCAGCCCGCTGAAGGTCGGTTTCGACCACTTCTTCGGCTACAACTGCCAGCGCCACGCGCACAGCTACTTCCCGACGTACCTGTACCGCGACGACCAGCGCTTCGACCTGCCCGGCAACGACGGCAAGGGCGTCGGCCGCACGTACGCGCAGAACCTGATCGCCGACGACATGCTCGACTGGGTCCGGAAACACAAGGACCGGCCGTTCTTCCTGTTTCACTCCGTCACTCTCCCCCACGGCCGCTATGAGATCGACGACGTGGGCGAGTACGCAAAGACCGACTGGACACCGACGCAGAAGAACTACGCAGCCATGGTCACCCGCCTCGACCGCGACGTCGGCCGGCTGCTCGCCCTGCTGAAGGAACTCGGCCTCGACGAACGCACCCTCGTCTTCTTCTCGGGCGACAACGGCTCGTCCTTCGAGCCGAAATCCGAAATGGGACGCCTCTTCGACCAGACCATGGGCGGCAAGCTGCGGGGCTTCAAGCGGACGCTTTACGAGGGCGGGCTGCGCCAGGCCGCCATGGTCCGCTGGCCGGGGCAGGTGCCGGCCGGGCGCGTGTGCGACGAGCCGTGGGCGTTCTGGGATTTTCTTCCGACCGCGGTCGATCTGGCCGGCGCCCGGATGCCGGAGGGTATGAAGACCGACGGCCTCTCGCTCGTCGCGATGCTCAAGGGCGGACCGGCGCCGAAGCGGGAGTCCTTCTACTGGGAGCTGCACGAGGGACGCCCGTTGCAGGCGGTACGATTCGGCGACTGGAAGGCGGTGCGCAACGGACCGGCAGCGGCGATCGAGCTCTACGATCTGAAGAACGACTCGGGTGAGACCACCAATCTCGCCGCCGGCCATCCCGAGATGGTCGCGCAAGCGGAGAAGCTGATGAGGGAGGCACGGGTCGACGATCCGAACTGGCCGCTCGCGGAGCCCAAGCCGCGGGCCCGGACGGAGGCAGCCGGCCAAGGCGTCACCCGATAGCGGGTCTTTGACGGCTGATCGGGCGCCGCTATGCTTGTGCGCACCGAGCTGTCGATCGCGCCTTACGGCGCCACTACAAACGGAGGCTCGTGGCGCGGAATTGGTTTGTGGCGTGCCCGCGAGGGCATGGACGCAAGAAACCGATGTGTCCCGCTTCGGCTTGCGCACCCTCACCCGGTACACACGCGTGTCGCGGTTGGTGTCGTTGATGAGCGTCGCTCCGTTGAGACCGTAGAACTCTGGCGCCAGTGGCAGCCACTCGGCGGCGGGCGTGGGAGCGGTCTGCACTTCGTAGATGCGAATGCCAGAGGACCAGAATTCGAAACTCCGGCCGTCCGGACGCGGAATGACATTGCCGATCCGCAGGCAGGACAGGCCGTTCAACGGATCGGTGTCGGCCATGTGCTCCTGCCCGTTCGTGAACCGGTCGACGTCCGGATCGGCCTCCGCGCCGTCGTCGCGCGCCGCCGGCCATGGGAGCAGCGAAGTGCCTCGAAGGTTTCGACTACCAGCAGGGCAGCCTCATCGTCCCCCGCTGGTGGATGCCGCCGCGTGGAGGGCCTGAAAAGCGGCGCGCATGGCATCGACCGCCCCGACGGCCAGTCATACGTCGTACTCAAACGTCAAACCGGGCGTGATCGCGATCTTCACGAGCGGCGCGAAGTACGAGCAGCCTGAGCGCGGGTGTGCATCTGTTTCGTCCCGCCGGTAGCAGGTGAGCTGGTCGGCGACAGGAACATACACGCCGAGACCGCGGCCGTTTTCATCCACGTACGCCGCCCTGGACCGGATTCCAGCGCCACGGCTTCTTCGCCCAGAAGGTCCCGTCCGTGCGGCCGTAGTACGACTGCTGGATCAGCCGGCCGCGGTCGAAGTAGTTGATGGCGTTATTCGTGCTGCCGCTCGGGCTGAACCACGCGATGCCCGCGCCCGACGAGCGGATCACCCCCAGCCGGACATGGCCGTTGTCGAGGAAGATCCAGTCGTTCGAGGTCGGCGGTGCGGCGTGCGCGTGCACCCACATCAGGCCCGCCCCTGCGATCGCCGCACAGCCACGGAGCATGCCTACCTCCCACGTGGGGGATCGAGGTCAATCCGGTCTTCCCCCTGCGACATGACCTTCACCACGCGCACCCCGTCGACCACCGCTTCGTACGCGACGCCCGCCCTGCCGTTCACCACCGCGTGGCCATCCTGGATCGTGACGGGAAACGGCGCGACCACCCGGTGACGGCCCGCGGCCGCCACCGCCAGCGCGTCCAGCTCCCCGGCCAACCGCAGGCGGAGGGCGACCAGCACGCAGGGATTCACCGCCGCCGGATTGCGCCGCTGGTCGGCGAGGCTGAACGAATCCGGCAGCGCGCCCGCGTATTCTCCGTCCGGGTACTGCATCTGCTCAGAGCACACCAGGATGCCCTCCGCCACCCGCCGCCAGTCGAGCGTGTCGTCGTGTGGAGCGAGCTCCGTGAGGGCGTAGGCGTAGACGGTGCCGCACCACTGCACCGGCAGTCCGATCCATACCACGCCGGTCCAGTCGGTCGCGCCGAGCACGCCGATCGTCGCGTAGCGCATCACGGGCCGGCAATCCCACTGGTACACGAAGGGCAGGCCGCTCAGGGCCCAGCGGCGCGCCCGGTCGAGATACTCGCGGTTGCCGGTCAGCTCGAACCCGCGCACGTAGGCCCGCACCAGCAACCCGGCGCCGAAGACGTCCGGCGTGTGCAGCGGCATCTCCCACGTCTGCGCTCCGCGCGGCACGCGGAAACGTTTCATGTACTCCAGCGTCTTCACGCCGTCGACGAGGGCGGCGGCGTCGCCGAGGTAGTACGCCGAGTCCAGCATCGGCAGCGCCTTCAAGGCGCAGAGACCGCTCGCCGTGTCCTCGAAATGCCCGCGACGGTACTTCCCGTCGTACCGGAACGACCCGTCCGGCTTCTGCTCGCGTCGCGCGTTCTCCGCCGCGCCCCGCACCTTCGCGATCCACTCAGCGGCGCGGCCGGTGACCAGGTACGCGGCGTCGTTATGCACATGCGCCCCGTTGGGCACGAGACGCGGGACGGCCGGTAGCGCGCCGGTCAGCCGCCAGAACGTCGAGGCCTGGTCGACGAAGAAGGCGGACTTCGAATCCGCCCACTTCGCGTGAAACCACCCGTTCGCATCGCGCATCGTGGTCGTGAGCGCCCGCGTGTTGAGCGCCCGCTGCGGCTCCGGTGTTCGCGGCGCGGGCGGCGGCGCGGGCAATCCTCGCCTCCGCGCCGCCCACAGAATCGCGTCCTCCAGCCGCCCCCCTTCCGTCCATCCGTCACCCAGGCGCACGCGCACGACCATCCGGTCGCCCTTCACCGCCATCAGATGGTCGGGGGTGCTGTCGTAGCGGTTGGGGGTGGAGAACACGGGACGAAGCAGCGGATCGTCCCACACCATCGCGACCGATCCGAGGTCGGTGACGAACGAGGCCAGCGGCATGGTGACGAGCATGGGGTCGGGCTCGTAGCGCAGATGTTCCGAGCGCTCGACGTCGAGTTTCGACGACGACACCTCGCCCGCGCCCAGATGCTCGACTCCGCACAGGAGACCTTGTTCGATCGCGCCGAGCGCGCGGAGAGAGGGGCCGGTGACCGACTCGCGCGCGCGCACCTCGAAGACGACCTCGGAACCGTCGAGGCGGATGGCCATCGACTCCACGACCCCGCCCGCCAGCACCGCACCCTTCGCGTCCGCCTGGACCCGCCGCCATGGCACACCGACACCGTTCCGCTGGGCCAGCGGGCACGCGACAGCGACCGCCCGTCCCTTCCACAGCAGGCGCGCCCCGGCGCCGTCGCGGGCGACCCGCACTTCGGCATCGCCGCTCCGCATCGTGATCCAGTCGGCATCCGCCCCCGGCCGGTGCGCGTATACGACGCGCTCCAGCGGCGACAGATCCGCGGATTCGGCCCGAACCGTCACCGCCTCGAACGGCGCGCGGCCCGTGAGCGCCAGCGAGCATTCGACCGCGCCGCCGGGAGGCGCTTCGTATCGCCCGCCCCCCATGGTGAAGGCCATGAGGTTGGAGGTTGTGTTGCGGACGAGGCCGCGCACGAGATCCGGCGAGACGTCGAGCCGCTCAAACTGAAGCGGATGGCGGACCGTGCGTTCGACGGATACGTCATCGATCTCCACCGTTCCCGCCGACGTCGCCGGATCGAAGCGCAGCAGGGTGTATCGCTCCGGGATCGGCAGCTCGATCCGATACTCGTGCCATTCGCCATCGCCCGTGGTGGCCGCGCGGGCGCTGCGGTCCGCGCTCAGGCCGGGATGCGCCTCCGACGCCCAGAACAGCTCCGCCGGCCCCTGCACGGCGCCGCGCATCCGCCAGCGCAGGCACAGCGGACCTTCGACCGGCGGCACGGGGATCCTCAGCATGGGATCGTTGCTGCCGCTCTCGACCCGGAGCACGCCGGCGGTGACGGCGGCCCTGGCATTCGCGAGCACCGGCCAGGCCTCCTCGGGCCGGTCGAAGCGCCACGCGCCGGCGGCCTCCGTGCGCAGGACGGCGGGGTGTTCGGGGATCAGGGGCGTACGGGCGCCCACGGCGGCCGCCGCCGTCAGCAACAGCACGGCGAGCCTGTCGCGCCGCAGCCCATAAGTCGAGGGCGAGCGGCCTCGCGGACTCGAGGGCAAGCGGCCCCGCGGACTGGAGGGCGAGCGGCCTCGCGGACTGGAGGGCGAGCGGTCTCGCGGACTGGAGGGCGAGCGGCCTCGCGAGCCATGCAAGCCTCTCGTGTTCCCCCCCACCGCGTTGCCGATTCCCATGGGTCGTCACCGCACGTTCGTCAGCTTCAACGTGCAGGGGTACGCGGGATCGATACCGGCTGGCGGGGCATCGGGCATCTCGACCGTCACCGCCCGGTCCTTCGCCGTGAACTTCACCCCGCCTCCCCCCAGGAGGGTCACGCGCGTGTCGGGCACGGCCTGGAGATCGGTCAGCACCACCTGCTTCCGCGGCGGCCATCCGGGCAGGATGGCGTACAGCGCATCGCCCTTCGTGGTGAGGAACGCCATCTTCACCGCCTGGCCGTCCTTCGGATCGAAGCCGATCATGTTCATCAGGTCGTACTTGACCTTGTACTCGCCGTACTTCTGCTCCGGCACCTGCCCCGCGGTCCACTGGCAAGTGCGCCGGAACGTGCGCGTCCCGTAGATCGCCTCGCCGTTGACCTTCAGCCATCGCCCCATGCCGAGCAGCCGGTCCTGCATGACCTGCGGAATCGTGCCGTCCGCCGCGGGTCCGATGTCGAGCAGGAAGTTGCCGCCGCGGCTGACGATGTCCGCGAGCATGAGCACCAGCTCGCGCGAGGTCTTGTAGTCGCTCTCCTGTTCCGCCTGGTTGTAGCCGTAGGAGTAGGCAATCCCGCGGCTCTCCTCCCACGGATGGTCCGCGTTGGGCAGCCCGGCCCCGTACTCGGTGGTGAAGTAGCCGCCGTGCTTGTGGCGGCTGCCCTTGCCGAAGCGGTCGTTGACGATCAGCTCGTCGCGGCTCGGCGATTCATTGTAGAGCCAGGCGGCGATCTCGGCGCTCTTCCAGTCCTCCGGCGGCATGTCCCATTCGCCGTCGAGGAAGATCAGCGCCGGCTTGTACCGCGTCACGACGTCCTTGAACTGCGGGATCATGTGCCGGTCGACGTAGGCCTTGCGGTCGCTCAGCCAGAGCGGGTTGAACCATTCGTAGTAGGAGTAGTAGAAGCCGAACTTCAGTCCCGCCGCCCGCGTCGCCGCCGCGAGCTCGCCCATGAGGTCGCGCTTCGGCCCGGTTTCGACGGCATTCCACGGCCGGCCCCACGTGGCGCTGGCCTCGCGGCTCGGCCAGAGGCAGAAGCCTTCGTGGTGCTTGCTGGTGGGCACGATGTAGCGGGCGCCGGCCTCCGCGAACAGCTTCGCCCACTCGGCGGCATTGAACTTCTCCGCCTTGAACATCGGCGCGAACCGGTCGTAGGTGAAATCCCTGCCCCAGGTGTCCCGGTGGTGAACCCACCACTTGTTCTTCTCGTCCTTCTCGTTCCGCTCGGCGGCCGGTTTGTTGCCGACGTGGTTCCAGTACCATTCGGCGTACTCGCCCACCGGCCCCCATGCGGGCACCGAGTACAGGCCCCAGTGAATGAAGATGCCGAACTTGGCGTCGAGATACCACGGCGGCACCGGTCGCTGGTCGAGAGACTCCCAGTTCGCTCCGTATCGCGTCGGCGGGTCGGCGGCCGCGGCGAGCGCGGCCGGGCATCCCGGCACGACCGTTCCCGTGGCGGACAGGACCAGGGCCCATCCAAGTCGCTGCGCATTCATGCGTGGTTCTCCCTTTCGCATCATCCAACGTGCGCGGAGAAGATGCGACAGCGCCGCGAAAAGGTAAAGCGCTCTTATTGCCGGGGGCGGGCACGCGGTGGGTCGGCTCGTGGCACCCGGCGCAATCCAGATGCTCTCCGCGATGCACCGTCGCACAGGTAGAAGTCCTCGCTGAGCGGCCGGCCGTCGGACGCCGGTCCGGAGCGCATGCGGACCTATTTCTCCCCCGTCAAGGTCTCGCCGATGTTGGCGTAGTACTCCTTGATCCGGGTGTAGGCGCTGAGCATATCCATGCAGACGATGGCCTTGAGCGGATTCGCCGCTTCCCCTTCGAGGCGCGAGAGGTGGGAATTCCGGACCTGGCGGATCGCGGCCTTGATGTTGGCCAGGTCGGCGTTCAGATGGGTCAGCAGACTGGCGACGGTGGACTGATCGGCCCTGAAGGCCTGGGTGACATAAACGCCGAACTGGGTCATGAGGTCGTGGATCTGCAGCAGCTCCTGCCGGTCCTGCTCGGACAGCGCGAGCCTGTTCTGTCGAAGACGGCGCACCATCTTCAGCAGCGAGACCGCCTCGTCGCTGATGGACTCATACTCGTCGGTGACGCGCAGCAGGGTGCGGGCGCGGTGCGCGACCTCCTGCGGGAGGCGGACCGTCATCACCTGGCCCAGAAAATCGGTGATCTCGCGCTGCACGGTGTCGAGGATGTCCTCGCGGTGGCGGATGTGTTCCTCGAGCTCCATGTCCTCTTCGCCGGCGAGCAGACGCCGGACGCCGGAGAGCAGATCCAGGTCGCTGTCGGCCATGAAGAGCACTTCGCGGGACGCCTGTTCCACCGCGATCACGGGGCTGCTGATCATGCGGGGGTTGAGCACGGTGAGCCGCGGCACCTCCTTGCCGGGTTTGGATGGAATCAGGAAGCCGACGAGGCGCGCGAAGTACGTCACGAAGGGAAGGAAGAAGCAGGTGTTGATGACGTTGAAGCCGGTATGGATATAGGCCATGGGGGCCATGACGTGGGGATAGCAGGTGACCCCGTTCACAACGGCAGGTTCGGTGACGTGCGGGAAGATGGCCTTGATCTGCGGGACGATGAACGGCAGGAAGAACGGGGTGAAGATCATGACCCCGATCAGGTTGAACAGCGTATGCGCCAGCGCGGCACGCCGGGCCTCGGTGGTGGCGTTCAGCGCCGCGAGCCAGGCCGTGGCGGTGGTGCCGATGTTCATGCCGAGCACGGACGCCGCCGCGGTCTCGAAGGAGATGATGCCCTGCTGGGCGAGCGTCATGGCGATGGCGGTCGTCGCCGCGGAGGACTGGATCACGGCCGTGAGCAGGCCACTGGCGATGGTACACTTGAGGAGGCCGCGCAGATTGTCCGCGTGAAGCGTGGCGAACCACCGCTTGATCTCCTCGTTCCGGGCCACGGGCTCCATGCCCTCCTGCATCAGGCCCAGCCCGAAGAAGATGAGGCCGAACCCAAGACAGGCGAGGCCGATGCTGCGGACCTTCTCCTTCGAGGAGAAGAGATAGAAGGCCGTGGATACGGCGATGATGCCGAGGCCCATGTGTCCGACGCGGGGGACGAGGGCGATGATCCAGGCGGTGGCGGTGGTGCCGATGTTGGAGCCGATGATGACATTGATGGCCTGCGTCAGGGTCATGAGGCTCGTACTGACGAGGCCGACGACGATGACGGTGATGATGGAGCTCGACTGGACCACCATGGTCGCCGTGATCCCCGTGGCGACGCCGGCGAAGCGGTTGGTGGTGGCGGCGGCGACCATCTTGCGGAGGCGGTTGCCGGAGACGGCCTGCAGACCGTCGGAGAGGTGCTGCATGCCCAGCAGGAAGATGCCGAGACCACCCAGCACTTTCACGAGGATCGAGAACACATCGCTCATTATGATGATCCCACGGCGGCGAGTCGCGACCCAACGGCCCTGGCCGCTCCATGCTCCCACTCCACCTCAGGTGTCAGGTGTCGGGATGCAGGTGTCAGGATTGCTCCAGCTCAAGCTCCAACTCAGATGTCCGGGCTGCCCACATGTCACTCCCGATCGCACTCGAGACATTACAGGCCTCAATCTGCAAACTTCGGCTCGCTGCCTTCGGAGGTTGCTCCGCCGCCGTCTCCAGCGCAGGGACCTCGCGGAGAGCATCCTGCGCATTTGCGTGTCATCTTCCGGCGGAACACGCTGGGACAGGCAAAAACCGGCTGGCACGGTAACAGAAAGGCTGCCGCTTGGGAAGCGGTACGAGGCGTCCAGATCGTTCGCCTTCACACCCCGATCCGCCAGGACCCGCGCAACAGGCTGTTCGCCCAGATTCCGCTCCATGTTGACGAAAGAGCTCCGTCGGACAATCCCCGCGCTCCTATGCCAACGGCTATTTCTCGACCATCTCCACGACGCCCAGGTCGATGAACTGCCCGCCACCCGTCTGGCGGCAGTGCACCGCGAAGAGGTTCTTCCCCGGCTTCAGCGCCGCGGCGCCTTCGGCCGCGAGTTCGAGCGGTTCATAGTCCGTCGTGTAACCCGCCGCCTTCGCCGCAAGCACGCCGTTGATGTAGATCTCCACGTCCTCGTCGTGGTAGATGAGCAACGCCGGCGCCGCGAGCTTCCGCCCGGGCAGCTCGATCTCACGCCGCAGCCAGATGTCCGACGTGCTCCACGCGGTGCGCGGAGCGGAGTTGGGCGCGCCGCGGCCGAAGCCGGCCGGGCCGGATCTCCAGCCCGCCGCGTCGAAGTCCGCCTTGAACCAGCCTTCGGCGGGTTTATCGGTCGTGTATGTCCACTCCGCCTCCTGCGCCGCCCCGGTCGGGACCACCACCTTCTGCTCGGGCGGCGGCGGGAGGCTGAGCTGCGCGGCCGCGGCGGCCTTGGCGAGGTCGGGTTTCACGATGGCGCGGTCATACGTGAGCAGCCCGTTGCACTCGTTCTCGACATCGGTGGTCTGCGTGTAGACCGCCGCACACAGGCCCGGGTCGTCGCGCAGCTGCACGACCTTCCGCCAGAGGTCCAGGTACTTGCGCGTCAGGGCGGCGCGGTCGGCGACGCCCCGGTAGCCCCACCCTTCCTCCGTCCACGCGTGGCCGGGGATGTGCAACCCGAGTCCGCCGAACTCTCCCAGCACCGCGGCCCGGCTCTCTTCCGGTTTGGGCGACCCCGGGCCGGGGTAGTTGTGCATGTCGATCACGTCGCCGCAGGGGTGATCCACCCACCCGCTGGCGTTGTTGACCAGGCGGGTCGGATCGAGCTCCTTGACCCACTCCGTCAGCCGCACCGTGTCGTACTGGCCCCAACCCTCGTTGAACACCACCCACATGACGATGGAGGGATGATGCCGGTGCTGCTCGACCATCGCGCGGAGCTCGGCCTCGAACTGCGCGTTGGCGTCGTCGGAGACGCGCACGCCGTCGGCCCCCCGCCGGCTCTCTCCCTTGCCCGCGCGGCCGGAGGGCATGTCCTGCCACACGAGCAGTCCGAGCTTGTCGCACCAGTAGTACCAGCGCGCCGGCTCGATCTTCACGTGTTTGCGCGCCATGTTGAAGCCGAGCTTCTTCGTGATCTCGATGTCATAGCGCAGGGCGTCGTCGGTCGGCGCCGTGTAGATGCCGTCGGGCCAGAACCCCTGGTCGAGCGGGCCGCTCTGGAAGACGAACGTCCCGTTGAGCATCGGGCGCAGGATGCCCTTCTCGTCCTTGCCCAGCGCGATCTTGCGCAGGCCGAAATAGCTGGTCACCGCGTCGTCGCCGGCCTTGACCTTGAGACCGTAGAGGAACGGCGTCTCCGGCGACCAGAGCTTCGGGTTCGACAGCTTGAGGATGATCGCCTCGCCGGCCTTCCCGGACCCGGACGCGACCGTGCGCGAGCCGTCCAACGCCTGGACGTCGACCGCCACCCGCCGGTCGGGAGACGCGGGGCACTGAACCTCGGCGCGCACGACCGCCATCCGCGCGTCGACATCGGGCGTGACGATGAGCCTCGAGATGTACGCCGCCGGCACGGTCTCGAGCCACGTCGTCTGCCAGATGCCGGAGCAGGGCGTGTACATGATCCCGCCGGGCTTTTCCATCGACGGCAGGTTCTGCTTCCCGCGCGGCTGCATGCCGCCCGTCGCGTCGTAGACCCACACCGTGAGCTCGTTGTCCGCCCCGGGCTTCACGGCGTCGGTGATGTCGAAGCTGAAACTGTCATAGCCGCCGCGGTGGGCGCCGACGGACGTGCCGTTGACGAAGACTTCGGACGCCCAGTCGACGGCGCCGAAGTGCAGGAGCAGGCGCTGCCCGCCGCGGAGAGCGGGCGCCTTGAACGTACGGCGATACCAGAGCACCTGGTCAGGCTTCAGCGGCTTGCGCACGCCGGAGAGCGCCGATTCGAGGGGGAACGGCACAAGGATCTTCCCGTCCCACTGCGTGGGCGGCGAAGTCACGTTCGGAACGCGGATCGCCGCCTTCGGATCGCCGCCCTCGGGGAACTCGGCCGGTACGATCGCGTACTCCCACAGGCCGTTCAGATTGGTCCACTGGGGCCGCACCATCTGCGGCCGCGGGTATTCGGGGAGCGGATGGGAGGGATTCACCTTCGCCGCCCACCGGGTCATGATCCGGCCTTCGACCGGCTTCCAATCCGCCGCGGCCACCGTCCCCGCCACTCCCGCCCAGGCCATGAGGCCCGCCACTGTCACGATTTCTTTCCTTCGCATGCGTCCCTCCGTCTTCTGACTCATCTATGCCATAAGGTTGAGTGCAAATACAACCGCCTCGCGAACCTGCGACATCTTCGCGCTGGAGAGGGTGGTGACAAGCGCACCGATCTTGGCCTTCGAGACCGTCTGGAGATGGTCGCAATTGACCGCGCAGTCCCTGGCCATCCCGTCCTGGCGGGTCAGGACTACCTCACTCGGTATGTCCCGAATGGTCGAAGTGATGGGGGCGACGGTCACCTCTCCGAGGTACTCGATGATGGAGTCCCGCGTGAGAATAAGCACGGGGCGGCTCTTCTCGGGATGCTGAAACTGGTAGAATCGAATTTCTCCCCGTCTCATTCATCGCCCCATTTCTGCCCGGTGGTCCAAGCATCGAATTCCTTGAGAACAACCGGCTTGTTCAGATATCCGCGGCGGTGTCGCTCTTCGAGTGCCGCGATGTGGACATTCCGGATCGCCAGGCGCAGGGCATCTCGCGTGAACGCGGATCGAGTCGTATGAAGGGATTTCACCACGCGATCGACCGTCGTCACCAGCTCTTCGTCCAGGGTCATCTGTATCGTCTTCATGATGTCCGATCGAATCTATATGGATTCAGATAGCTATAATGTTCCATATGAGACTACATATGTCAATCCGCACGGCCCGGACCGCAACGGGGTCTCCCGCACCGCATCTCCTTTGAAGGGCTTGACCGCCAGCCCCGGATGCGCCAGAAACAGCCGCCCGTGGATTCCTGTAACATTCGCTTCCGAATGCGGTAGGAAGCAGGTGTATGAACGAATCGTCACCCGCCGGCCGGTGTCCGACCTGCGGCGCGGAGCTTCCGCCCAACGCGCCGGGCGGACTCTGCCCGAAGTGCCTGTTTCTTGATGCATCCAAGCCCACGGAAACCGGCGCTTCCCGACCCTCCCCCCCTCCCCCCTTGCCCTCCCGAGAGGCGGTGGCCGCCGCCTTCCCGCAGTTGGAGATTCACGAACTGATCGGCCAGGGCGGCATGGGTTGCGTGTTCAAGGCGCGCCAGCCGAAACTCAACCGCTTCGTCGCGCTCAAGATCCTCCCCGAGACCCTCTCCCTCGATCCCGCGTTTGCCGCGCGGTTCGCCCGCGAGGCCCAGGCGCTGGCCGCCCTGAGCCACCCGAACATCGTGACGATCCACGATTTCGGACAGGCTGGAGGCTTTTTCTACCTGTTGATGGAGTTCGTGGATGGCGTGAACCTGCGGCAGGCTCTACGGGGGGGGCGCTTCACGCCGGAGCAGGCGCTGATCGTGAGACACGATGGGAGATCACGCGGGTGGACGACGACTCTTTCCAGGTGGATTACTCGCCTGACAAGGCACAGGGATTCGTCTGGACCTGGGATCGAGTGCAGAAGGAAACCGAACCGCAGCCGGGATCAGGGGCAGCCGGTGGCGCGGGCGGAGCAGTCGGCGCACAGACGAATCTGTCCCATGCCGTTGTCGTGCGCTGTGATCGAGGCGAAGCCGATGCGCGCTCATGGCGGCGGGATCGGCTACGACGCGCTGAACGTCTTCGTGCGTTCGCCGCGGACGCAATCGACACCCCTCCAGTTGACCCTCTCGTCCAATGGCGAATGCGTCTGCAGCATCGGCGAGGCGGCGGCTCCCTCGATCGCGGCCATCGTCGAGCGCGGACCGAAGGGGCAGGATCTCGCGTCGGTCCTGCTTCTTCGCGCGTGGCTGGACCACCGGCAGGTGTTGGCCGCGCTCAAGGGCCGGACTCACTTCAAGGTCGACACGACCAGATCCCTCGCCCCGATCGAACGGGCGGACTTGCCGGACACCCTTTCTTGCCTGCGATACGCATCCGCAACCGGAGAGTACCCATGAAGACCCTGCTGAGACTGACCGGCATACTCGTTGGCGCGCATCTGCTTCTCGGTGTGATTCTGATGGTGATCGTGGCCGTTCACGGGATCGACGACCAGGATGCCAGCTTCGCCGTAGCCGTCTTGTTCTACTACCTGAACTTTCCCTCGGTCTGGCTGCTTCGGTCGCTGGGGGGCGACGCCGGAATCGGTGCGGTGCTGCTGGCCGGAATCGTCCAATGGGCCGCGGTCGCGGCGCTGGCGACAGGCGGATGCCGCGCGGTAAGACGGATCGCCACCCGGGCCGCCGCGTAGCCGCGGCTTCCGAGGCGGACGGCCCTGCGCGCTTCACGGCCGCGACTGTATCGCGCGGTAGAAGGCGCGGGGGGCGTTGGAGACGGAGTGGGTGATGATCACTGTTGAGGCCGTCGCCGTGAACTCCGCGCCGGTGTTGGACCACGCGGTTCCGACGAGATCGGGCGTGAACTGGATGCGGCACAGGGCGCCCGGCGGCACGTCCCATGCGCTTCGAAGCACACTCCCGCTCCACCCGATCGCGCGAGCCACGGGCTGGAATTCAATCGCGCCGATGTCCGGCGCCGCGCCCGCATAGTCGTCGTTGAAACCCGGCAGCGGACACCCCCTGTCGATCAGCCCGCTGGAGGACTGCAGGCGGAAATCGCCGGCCCCCGCATCGACGAATCCCGGCGGAAGCGCGCGCCCGTGCGATTCCTGGCCCGTGGCCGCGCTGAAGGCCGGCAGCGTCGCGTAACTGCCGCTCCCCCATTCGATGAACACCTGGGCGTTCGTCGTGTAGACGTCGTCGTAATCGAAATCCACCGGATTGGGCGTGTCCCAGTTCTCCAGCGCGTGGTCGGTGCCCGCGTAGATGTTGTTCCGCGAGATCATGTTCGTCCAACGGCAGTATTCCTTGAAGAGAAAACCGTCCTGGCCCGGGACCGAGGTGTGGCAGGTGTTGTGATAGAGGAAGACATGGTCGGTGTCGACGTCGTAGCCATGGTTGAACTTGAAGGGATAGCCCTCGTACTCGTCGACGGTGTGCCACCCGGCGAGGACGTTGCGGAACACGTACGTCGGGCCGTGGCCGCCCGGCGCGATGGAAATGCCGCTCAGGAAGCCGTCGAAGCGGTTGCGGTAGATGCGCACGTTCACGCCGATGCCGTCGGTCTCCAGCCCGTCGTCGGCGCAGTTGAACGCCACGTTGTCGTGGAAGTCCATGTTCCATGTCGCGATCGGCGGCATCGCGGGGTCGGCGTCGACATAGAGATGCGCGCCATCGAACATGTCCTCGAACCGGCAGAACCGGATCGCATTGCCTTCGTTCGAGATGTCGCTGCCGTACACGTAGACGCCGCCGCTTTCGTAGTCGGTATCGCCCTCCTTGACCGCCGTCCAACTCCACGGCCGGCATGGCGACTCCGAGAACCGGCAGCGTTGGATGAGGTTGTGATGGGACGCCCGTTTGAGCGCGACGCTGGCGCCGGTGTGGTGGAAACGGCAATCCTCGATGAGGTTCGAGCTGGCGTTGTGCAGATAGATGCCCCGGTGGTCGACCTCCCGCCCGTAATAGCAGAACTCGATCCCGCGGATCTGGTAGCCGTCCGACTCGTCCAGGGTGAGCGCCGTGGTGCGGGCGGGAATGGTCACGAGATTCGTGCCCGGCGTGCCGCCGCCGGGAAAGCGGACGAACAGGTGAGCCCCGTCCGCGTGGTAGCCGACGGTCTGCCCCCAGCGGTTCGTCCGCAGGTCTTCGTAAAGACCGTAGCGATAGAGATGCTGCCCGTTCAGGTAGGCGTTCACCGGCCGCGCGGCGCATGGGGTGCGGTAAAGACCGCGCGCGGCATCATGGACCACCCAGACCGGCGCGAAGTTGGGGTCGGTGCCGTCGAACACTGGCCGGGCCGCCGGCGCGTTTTCGATCACGATCGGCGCCCCCGCCGCGCCGGAATGCTGGTAGACCTCGACGTCGCCCTGGTAGTACCGGCCGTCGTGCACGAGAATGCGGTCGCCGGCGGAGGCGACGTCCAGCGCGTGGGCGAGCGTCGCGAACGCCGTGCCCGGCGTCAGGCCGTCCCGCGCGTCGCTGCCCCCGACGGCAAGGTGATAGGTGGTGCCCGTGGCCGCCGGGAACTGGTCCGAGCGAGTCACGGCCGTCGCGAAACGGTCGCCCGGGAAGACCGTGGAGGTCAGCCGCACGTCGTAGGAGGCGCCGGCGTCCAAACCGACCAGGCTGCCCGCGTAGAAGGTGGGCGAGAGCCGGCACAGCGGCTGGGCCGGCAGGTACGGGCCCCCGCCCGTCCTCCGCCAGGCCAGGGCCACCGTCGCGGTCGGAGCGGCCGGCGTGACCAGCGCAACCTGGATTCCGAGGTTGTTGAACGTGGGTGTGATCTCGATCGTCTGCGCCGGCGCCGACGCGACCATGATCGGAAGGAGGGCCAGCCAGCGCCACGCCCGCGACGCGGACACCGCAACGACCGGTGCGCATGTCACCTTGCTATGCATGGGTAGGACTCCCGTTCCTCTTGACCGCTTCCTACACCCGTCCCCGCGACGGATCAAGCGGGGAATGTGAAGCAGAGAATGTGCTTCATCGTTCCGGGCCGCCGTGACAGGATCGCACGTCATGAAGACTTCCCTCGCCGCCTTCCTCTGCCTGGCCGGCCTGGCCACGGTCGCCTCCGCCAACGATCCGCCCGCCGCGCTCCAGTTCATACGGCAGGTGGACCTGATCCATTTCTCCCACACGGACTTCGGGTTCACCGATCATCCGGCCGTGTGCCGCGACATGCAGCGGCGCTACCTGGACGTGGCGCTCGACGCCGTCCGCGCCTCCACGAACGCGCCGGAGGGGGCGCGATTCAAATGGACCGCCGAGACCACCGTCGCGGTGGACGACTGGTGGCGGACGGCCGAAGCCGCGCGCCGCGCCGAGTTCCTCCAGGCCGTGCGCGCAGGGCGGATCGAGGTGACCGCCCTGCCGTTCAACAACACGCCGTTCCTCGACCGCGCGCAATGGCGGATGATGACGCGGTGGCTGCCGGACGAGCTGTGGCGGGACCTCGCGCCGCGCACCGCCGTGCAGAACGACGTCAACGGCTTTCCGCGCGCCGGCGCGAAGGAGCTGCTCGACCGGGGGGTGCGCTACCTGTTCTCCGGGATCAACAGCGACAGCGGGGGGCCGCCGATGCCGCGCCTGACCGCCTTCTGGTGGAAGCAGCCGGACGGACGGCGGCTGTTCGTATGGCTGAGCCTGTCGTACGGCGACGGCTTCTTCCTCTTCGATCCGGTCGAGTGGCGTCGCGGTCCGGTGCCGCCGGCCGCGGACGCGCGGTATCGCCCGCCGCGCCCCGGCGACATCCTCAGGCCCGACGAGGCCTCCGTCCGCGCCGCGCACCGTCACTGCGTGGAGCGGCTGCGGCAATTCGAGCGCGACGGCTACCGGCATCGTGTCCTGCCCGTGTCCATCACCAGCATGTGGCGTTACGACAACGATCCGCCGTTCCCGCCGCTGGGCGACTTCGCGGCGGCGTGGAACCGGCTCGGTCTGCAGCCGCGGCTCCGGCTCGCCAATGTCAGCGAGGCGATGGCCGAGTTGGAGAAGGTCGCCGGCGCGACGGCGCCGGAGTACGAGGGCGAATGGACCGATTGGTGGGCGAACGGCGCCGCCTCGGCCCCGCGCGAGGTCGCGGCGAGCCGCGCCGCCAAGCGCCTGTTGGCGGCCGCGCAGGCGCCGCTGTGGGGCCCGATGCCGACGGCGGCCCGGCGGACGGTGGAGGATTTGACGAAGGAGCTATGCCTCTTCGACGAGCACACGTGGGGCTCCGGCATGAGCGTGGCGCTGCCCTACGGCCTGGACGCGCAGGGGCAATGGAACGAGAAGAGCCGGCTGGCATGGCGCCCGATGGCGCTGGCCGAATGGCTGTTGTCGCAGCGCGCCCGCACCCGCCTGGCCGGGGAGGGGCCGGGGCTCTGGCTGGCGAATCCCGCGCGCGGACCGTTCAGCGGCTGGGTGACCATGATCGCGACTTGCCTGCGCGACGAGGCCCGCTCGGTGACCGATCCGGCAACCGGCGCTCGCGCCCGGCTGGAGTTCTATCCGGGGGTTCAGTGGGGCCGCCCGCAGCGTCCGGAGGACTTCAGCCGCGAGGATGTGTCCGGCGTGTTCCCTGACCGTTCGCCCGACCGCCACGCGCGCTTCTGGGTGGAGCGCCTCGACCCCGGGGCCGTCCGTCGATTCCAGCTCTCTCCGGAGGAGGTGGACGACACGCCGGCGGCGGCGGTCGCGCCGGTGGTGGCGGTGGACGGTGACGGCTGGCCGGTGTCCGCCCAATGGACCGGCATGGCGAAACCGCTGTTCACGGCCGGCGTGGGCGACTTCATCGCGGTCGGCATCGAGACCTTCGCGCCGCGCTGGGCGTTGGCGGACATCTGGAATGCCGGCGATCCGGCCGAACGCGAGCGGCGGCGGCGCGAGACCTTGAAGGAGACCCCGGCGAGACCGTGCGGCGACGCGACCGTCGAGGAGACGCCGCACACCGTCCGCTACACGCAGCCGCTGGAGCATCCGCGCCTCGCCTGGGCCACGCGCCGGCTGGAGGTCTGGAAGCGCGAGCCGCGCGCGCGGCTCACGGTGCGAATCAACCGGCTCTCATCGTTCCGCCCGGAGATCCTCTACATCGCGACGCCGCTGCCGTGCGACGGCACGCTGCCGCGCCTGACCTGCGGCGGCCTGCCGTTCACGCCATTCACCGGGCAATTGGGGGATTCGTGCCGCGACTACTTCGCCGTGGACGGCTGGGCCGACTACGCCACGCCGGACGGGCACTGGCTCTGGGTCAGCCGCGACGCGCCGCTGCTCACGTTCGACCATCCCGCGCCGCTCGCCCGCCGCGACGCACCGCCGCCGCGAACCGGCCGGCTGCTGGCGATGATCTACAACAATTTCTGGTACACCAATTTCCTCGGCGACGAACCGGGGGTGATGGAGTTTCAGTTCGACCTGGCGTGGCGGCGCGACCTCGCCGGCGAGGTCGAAGCCGAATCGCTGGCCGAAGCGCTGGTGTCCGAACCGGTCGCCGTGATCAATCCCGCCTGGCCGGAGCACCCCGTGGTCCAGGAGAGACTCTTCCATCCGTGAGCCACAAGCGCGCGTGTGCGGCTTCGACCGATCCGACGGATCAGTTGGTGCGGGGCCCGTGGGGACCGGCACTCTCTTCCGTGTCCTCACGCAATCGGATGGACCAACGACACGTTCTTCCACCCGTTCATGATGGCCCATGACAAGAGAATGAAAGAGAATTCCGAGCCAACACCTGGACGCGTACGCTGAAAGGCCGCCGAGGACGGCGTCCTTCCAGCGCCGGTTAGGTGCGACGTTCGCCTGTTGAGGAGACGAAGGGAACCTGATACACCATGCCCATGGATCTGGATTGCATAATCGATGACTTGCCCCGCCGCACCGGTCAGGCCGTTGCGCACTACTGGCAGACCAGAACCGGTCAGCGAGACCGCCAGTTCAAGACGGGCAGGACTGACCAGGGACTTCGCAGCGCCGCAACTGGCGGCGCGCAGATGGACGGCTTCATTGACCTATTCACGGAACTGATTGTAGCCGCTGGTATTCCCGAGCGTTCTGTCTTCCGCAAGAAGGCCGTGGAATTGCCCGGCTTCTTCCGCCCGACCAAGGAATGGGACCTCCTTGTCGTACGAGAGAAGACCCTACTGGTTGCCATCGAGGCCAAATCTCAGGTCGGCCCATCGTTCGGGAACAACTTCAACAACCGAACCGAAGAGGCCATGGGAAGTGCCCTGGACCTGTGGACTGCCTATCGGGAACGCGCATACCTTGACAGCCCGCAGCCGTTTCTCGGCTACTTCTTCATGCTGGAGGACTGCCCGTCGTCCAACCACCCTGTCAAGGTCAAGGAGCCCCATTTCAAGGTCTTTCCCGATTTCGTGGGCGCATCGTACATGCGTCGGTACGAACTCTTCTGCCGCAAACTCGTGCTGGAACGTCACTACACTGCGGCGGCCTTTGTTTCATCCACCGAAACGGGCGGCATTCAAGCCCATCTTCTACAGTTTGCCGGAGCGAATGCGCGAGTTTCCTAGAAAACT
>CAZSUU010000021.1:0-78584 GCA_964610105.1 uncultured Verrucomicrobiota bacterium
CCGCATGAATCTTCTTGCTTCTTATGCACGCTACGGACCGCTAAGGCACTAATCCAGTATGTCCAACATCGTTGGACGTTCTGGCCATATTTCATGATGGAGTTACCGGTCGCTCGGCGCGACGCTGCCGACAATGGCCACGACGGACCACGGGGCCGGGAGCCGCAACCGGAAGACCAGAAACGCGGGGCCTATCCACGCATCAAGTTGTCAAGGCTGCCGCCCGTCAAACCAGAACCCGGCCAGAAGAGCTGACTATGCCCAGGGGAAAGACCCCGCCGAAACTGGTTTTTCGGGAGCGCATCGCAGACTTCCTTGTCCACGTGCACGGGTATGGTGTGTTGGCGCAGGAGCCCTGCAGGGTCACCTCGCCTGCCGTGCGTCGCCGGGGAGCCTTGAGCCAGGCAGTCCATGCGCCGTCGAGGGCGATCACGTTGTTCTGCGCGTCCAGAAGGGTGCGCGCCCAGTGCCGGTGGTTCTCGGCCAGATGTGCGGTGGCGACCGGATCGGCCTTGGATTCCGTCTCCAGCGCGCGGACTCGGTCCGCCAGCGCTCCGACCCATGGGCGGTGTACCCGTAGGGCGAGTTGCCGCGGCGGATTGTCTGGGCCATGACCGCGTCCTCCGGTCCGACCGCTCGCCGAGGTCAGCGTCCGTGTGCCGGTGTCGAACGCCAAGGCAAAACGTATCGAACTCGTGTCACAACTCGTATCACGGGCCCTTCTTGCCGACAAGAGGGGCCGGAAAATGGAGCGGCGGAAACGACGAAAAACACCAGCAAATACTCAGCCCCAAGCCACTTGCGATGATGAAGACTTTCGTGTCGGGAGTGGTGGGCGCTACAGGATTTGAACCTGTGACCTCCTGCGTGTGAAGCAGGCGCTCTCCCGCTAAGCTAAGCGCCCATCGGAGACGCGCGCGGTATCGTAGGCGGACGCGGGTATTTGTCAAGGCCCCGTCGGCGTTTCCGCTTGCCCATCCGCCGCTTCGGGTTAGAGTCTCGGACGGCGAAGGGAGAACACCGATGAACAAGGCGACGATCGTTCTGGTCCTGCTCCTGATCCTCGTGCTCGTCGGCGGCTGCGGCGCCTTTATGGCGAAGAACCACTTCGTCATCCAGGAGGAAGGAGTGAACAAGGCGTGGGCGGACGTGGAGGCCGTTCTGCAACGCCGTTACGACCTCATCCCGAACCTGGTGAATACGGTCAAGGGCTTCGCCGCGCAGGAGAAGGAGATCCTGGAGGAGGTGACGCGCCTGCGCAGCCGGTGGGGCGAAACGCATACGCCCGCCGAGAGGGCGGAGACGGCCGGCCAGCTGGAGAATGCCCTCGGCCGGCTGCTGCTCATCGTCGAGCGGTACCCGGACCTGAAATCCAACCAGAACTTCCTCGCCCTGCAGGACGAGCTTGCGGGCACGGAGAACCGTATTTCCGTGGAGCGCCGGCGTTTCAACGAGGCGGTCCGGGAGTACAACGTCGCGATCCGCAAGCTGCCGAACGGTCTCTGGGCCGGCGTGTTCGGGTTCCAGCCGCGCAAATCGTTCGACGCGGTCAAAGACGCCGCGGCAGCGCCGAAGGTGCAGTTCTAGATTGTTCCGACACCCTTTCCATGAAGAAACCTCACGGAAGACATCATGCGCATCTGCGTGTCATGTCTGGGCGGGGTCATCTGAGCCCCGCCGTCACGGCGAAACATCGATTCGATCCATGATGTCATGAACGCAGGTCTTACAGCATCCGTCCCCATGCGGCGGGTCGGGCCGGTCAAGCTGGCCGGGCCGGAGGTCGAGGGCGAATTCGAGGTGCCCCTGGCCACGTACGAAACGCCCCTGTGGCCCTCCGTCGCCCGCGGCGCCCGCGCGATGCGCCAGGCCGGAGGCATCCGGGTCGCGGTGCGGGACGACCGCATGGCGCGGTCCGTCCTGCTCGAAGCGCCCGACGCGGCGGCCGCCGTGCAGGCGGTCGCGGCGATCGAGACGCGGCGGGGCGAGATGGCCGCCCTCGTTGCGCAGGACAGCCGGTTCGCGCGGTTCCTCGAGCTGCATGCCCAGGTGGTCGGTCCCCTGGTCTTCCTGCGCATCGAGATCGCCACGGGCGACGCCGCGGGGCACAACATGGTCACCCAGGCCGCCCAGCACGTGCTCGAGTGGGCGGCGCGCGAGTATCCCGCGCTGCGGCCGCTCTCGGTGTCGGGCAACTACTGCACCGACAAGAAGGTCTCGGCGGTGAACGGCATCCTCGGCCGCGGCAAGTACGTCGTGGCCGACGGGCTCGTGCCGGGCCCCGTCTGCGCCTCGGTGCTGAAGACCACCGCCGCCCGCGTGGCCGAGTTGAACGTGAAGAAGAACCTCATCGGCACCACGCTTGCCGGCGGCGTGCGCACCGCCAACGCGCATTTCGCCAACATGCTCCTGGCCTTCTACCTCGCCACCGGCCAGGACGCCGCCAACATCGTCGAGGGCTCCCAGGGTCTCACGCACGCCGAAGCCCGCGGCGAGGACCTGTATTTCTCCGTCACCCTTCCGAACATCGTCGTGGGCACCGTGGGCCGCGGCAAGGACCTGCCGTTCGTGCGGGAGAACCTGCGCGCCCTCGGATGTCTCGAAACGAGGCCGCCCGGCGCCAACGCGCGGCGGCTGGCGGCGATCGCGGCGGCGGCCGTCCTCTGCGGCGAGCTCTCGCTCATGGCGGCGCTCACGAATCCGGGCGAGTTGATGCGTGCCCACAGGCGGCTTGAGCGGTAGATGGTCCCGCCGCCATGTCTGACCCTGAGATGGTTCTGTCACCCTTTCCACGGAGGAACCTCACGGGAAAACACCATACGCATCTGCGCGTCAGGATGCCGATCCATCGCGCGAACGGGAACGCGGTGCGCCGTCGTCGCTTCTGAACCCGTGGTTCCGCGTCCCGCGCCGGCCGTCAATGCAGCACGAGGTTCAACCCCAGACCGGTTGAACCGGCGGCGGTGTAGGCGGTGACGAAATCGTCCGAGAACCCGGGCGCCTCCGCGTAGGCGGTGACGGCGATGCCGGGATAGGTGTGGATCACGAAGCTCGCCGTCCCATGGGGATCGGTGCGGGCGGAGGCGCGCTGTTCGGGCCTGTCGGACACGATCAGCAGCACGGGCGCCCCCATGATGGGCGCGCCGGCGGCCGTGGTGACCTGCACGTCGACCCAGTAGTCTTCCCGCGGACCGACCTCATCGTACGGGCCATAGTCGCCCGCGACGCCGTACTCGACCACCTCGACCTCCCGGTGATGGTGGTGGTGGTCGCAGGCGGCCGGCATGAGGCCCAGCGCGACCCCCCCCGCGACCCGCACCGCCGTCCGCCAGGCCCGCCAGTGACTTCGCGTTGTTCTCATCGCATGCCTCCCCCGTTGTTCCCGTGGCGGCGAGCCGCAACCCAACGGTCTTGGCCGCTCAATGCGCTCACTCCCATCCGTCCGTTCCTCCGTGCAACCGCGCCGCCTTCTGAGATGGATCCGCCGCCCTTTCCACCGAGAAACCTCACGGAAAACATCATACGCATCCGCGTGTCATCTCTCCGCGGCCCAATCAACAGACGCGGGCGAGCGGGTTCTATTCAGCAGGGCGGTCTTCCGGGCATCATGGTTGGGCTGTAGTCCTTTCTCTTCTGGCGCCCGCTGGCCGCTGCATCCGGGCTCGCCTGCGGGCGGGTTCTGGTTTAGCCTTGTCCCGTCGGCACAGGCGGTGCCATGCGCGGATTCCCATGGACACGACGAACAGCCGGAAGTCCGAAGTGATCGACATCATCCGGTCCGATCCCGAGGTCGACCGGCAACGCCGTCACTTCGACGGCATCCATCTGAAGCACCGGGCGCTGCCCGAGCTCAATCGGGCCGCCGTGGATCCCTCCATTGTCTTCATGGGGAAACGCCTTTCCTTCCCGCTGCTGATATCGTCCATGACGGGGGGCGCGCACGACCGCCTGCGGACGATCAACCGCCACCTGGCCCAGGCGGCGGAGACGTGCGGGGTGGCGATGGGGGTCGGGTCGCAACGCGTGATGTTCACGCACCCGGAATCGCGGGACAGCTTCGAGCTTCGACGCTTCGCGCCCAACGCCCTGCTGCTCGCCAATCTGGGCGCCGTGCAGCTCAACCACGGCTTCGGCCTCGAGGAGTGCCGCGAGGCGGTGCGGGTGCCGGCCGCCGACGGACTCGTCCTGCACTTGAATCCGCTGCAGGAAGCGGTGCAGCCGGAGGGCGACACCGATTTCTCCGGGTTGGCCGACAAGATCGGCGGCATCGTCGAACATCTCGGCGTCCCCGTGGTCTTAAAGGAAGTGGGCGCGGGGATCTCCCTGGAGGATGCCACGCTCGCGGCGGATCACGGGGTTCGCTTCATCGACGTCGCCGGCGCCGGCGGCACGTCGTGGAGCCGGATCGAGAATCACCGTCACCCGGCCGACCTTCGCGCCGATCTCGGGCTGGTCTTCCAGGACTGGGGGATCCCGACCCCGGCGGCCCTCCGGGCGCTGGAACCGTTGCGCTCGCGCGGGGTGACGCTGATCGCATCCGGCGGTGTCCGGACGGGATTGGACATGGCAAAGGCGATGGTGCTCGGGGCGTCGCTGGTGGGGCTGGCCCGCCCGTTCCTCGAACCCGCGATGGTGTCCGCCGCGCGCGTGGTCGAAGTGATCGAGCGGCTGAGGCGGGAATTCGTGACGGCGATGTTCCTGCTCGGCGCCGGCCGGGCGGACCGGATGATCGGGCGGAGCGACCTGTTGGTGGAGCCGGGGGGCGCCGGCGCGGGGGATGACGGGTGAATGCGGAGAACCATCTGACGGCGATGGCCAGGGCGTTGGATCAGCATGGCCTGGAGGCTGTGCTCATCGGCAATGCCGCGGCCGCGCTTCGAGGGGAATCCGCTCTCGCACAACGCGAGCAGATCCGCCACGGGCTTTCTCTGCCGCCGGAGAAGCGGACGAATTTCCTCCGGGTCCGTCCGCCCTTCGGCGCAGGGTCGGCATGGTGAGGGTGAATATGAATACAGGGATTGACGGATTGAGCTTCTACGCGCCGGGGTACTTCCTGGACCTCAAGACGCTGGCGGAGGTGCGCGGCGTGGACAAGGACAAGTACTACCTCGGCCTGGGCCAGGAGCGCATGGCGCTGCCGCCGCCGGACGAGGACATCGTGACCATGGGCGCCAGCGCGGCGCGACCGCTGGTCGAGCGCGACGGGACGGAGGGACTGGACCTGCTGCTCTTCGCCACCGAGTCGGGCGTGGACCAGTCGAAGGCGGCGTCGCTGTTCGTGCACGGACTGCTGGAACTGCCGGCGGCCTGCCGCGCGGTGGAGGTGAAGGAGGCGTGCTACGCGGGGACGGCGGCCCTGCACCTCGCGGCGGCGTGGGTGGCGACCCATCCGGGGAAGCGGGCGCTGATCATCTGCGCCGACGTGGCGCGTTACGACCTGCGCAGCCCGGGCGAGCCGACGCAGGGGGCGGGGGCCGTGGCCCTGCTGATCACCGCCGATCCCCGCATCCTCGCCCTCGATCCCGAGTGCGGCTACCACGCCGAGGACGTGATGGACTTCTGGCGGCCGAACTACCGGGAGGAGGCGCTGGTGGACGGCCAGTACTCGACCCGGGTGTACCTCTCGACCCTGCTGGAGGCGTGGGCGCGGTACCGCGACGGGTCGGGTCGGGGCCTCGATGCCTTCGTACGCCAGTGCTATCATCTCCCGTTCACCCGCATGGCCGAGAAGGCGCAGGCCCGGCTCATGCGGGCCACGGGGCGGCCGGATCCGGGGCCGGAGGAACTGAACCGGATCCTCGGCGCCTCCCTGCGCTACAACCGGCTGACCGGCAACACCTACACGGCTTCGCTGTATCAGGGGCTCACGTCGCTGCTGGACGGCGACCCCGCCGATCTGGCCGGCGGGCGCATCGGCCTTTTCAGCTACGGCTCCGGATGCATGGCGGAGTTCTTCAGCGGGGTGGTCCAGCCGGGCTATCGCGACCGGCTTCTGGCCGACCGACACCGCCAGATGCTCGACAGCCGTATTGAGTTGGAATACCAGCAGTACGAAGATATATTCCAGCTTGCGCTGCCCAAAGACGGCGGCGAACACACGTTCGCGCAGTATCGAACCGGACCGTATCGCCTGAGCGGCATCAGCCAGCACAAGCGGATCTACGAGACGATCGGATGAAAGCCATTGCACCGGGCAAGCTGATCCTGAGCGGCGAGCACGCGGCGGTGTACGGCCGGCCGGCGCTCGCCATGGCCATCGACCGCAGCGCCGTGGCCGTCCTCACCCCCGAGGGCACGATGGCCGAGGGCGAGGTCGCCTTCGACCTCCATGATCTGGAACAACAAGAGCGGTTCACCATCCGGGCGCTCCGCGATTTCCGGCAGCGGATCCAGCGCAACTACGAGATGTTCCTGAACGGCGAGCTGGGCATCCGGCAGGTGCTGCGCAAGCCCATCGACCTCTTCGAGTACGCGTTCATCATGCTCCTCGACGGCCTCCACCTGAAGCTCGAGCAGAAACTGAACATCCGGCTGGAGTCGAACATCCCCATCGGCTGCGGACTCGGTTCGTCGGCGGCCTCCATTCTCAGCGTGCTGCGGGCGATCGGTCACTACTTCCGGGTCGATTTCCGGCCCGACTGGTACTACGAGTACAGCCTGGAGGCCGAACGACTGCAGCACGGATTCCCGAGCGGCGTCGATTCGTACATCTCGATCCACGGCGGCTGTGCGCGCTTCCAGGGCGGCCGGGCCGAGCGCCTGCCGCTGCCGCGCGGGCCGTTCACCCTGGTCAACACGGGCACCCCGACGTGCACGACCGGCGAGTCGGTGGCCGCCGTTCGCCGCCGCTTCGAGCACAGCGGCGTCTGGGACGATTTCGAGGAAGTGACCCGCCGCATGGAAGAGGCCGTGCGGCGCAACGACCGCGAGGCGCTGCAGCAGGCGGTGCGCGACAACCAGCGGCTGCTCTCGGTGATCGGCGTGGTGCCGGAGAAGGTGCGCCTGTTCATCGACGAGATCGAGCGGGCGGGCGGAGCGGCCAAGATCTGCGGCGCGGGCGCCGCGGAGGGGAACACGGCGGGGATGATGATGGTCGTCGCCGACCGCCCCCCGCGCGACCTGTGCGCGAAGTACGGCTTCACCCTCGAATCGGTCCGCGGCGAACCGCTCGGCGTGCGGATCGTGTGACGCCGTCTGCGTAGCATCGCCCGCGCGCGTCCGTCGTCCGGCGCGCGTCATGCGTCCGGCGGGGCGGGGCGGAGGGGGCCGAAAGACACAAGGCTCAAGCTTCAAACTCCAAATCCGAGACGTGACATGTCCCCCCCGGCCTGGCTGGACGAGCTGAATCCCGCGCAGCGGACGGCGGTGACGCACAGCGGCGGACCGCTGCTCATCGTCGCCGGCGCCGGCACGGGCAAGACCCGCACGCTGGCCTGCCGCGTGGCGTGGCTCATCGCGGAGGGCGCGGACCCCGAGCGGATTCTCCTGCTCACCTTCACGCGCCGCGCCGCGGCGGAGATGCTCGATCGGGCGGGGGCGGTCCTCCGCCGGGGGGGGGAAGCGACCGGCCGCGTCTGGGGCGGCACCTTCCACGCGACGGGAAACCGGCTGTTGCGGATCTTCGCGAAGGCCGCCGGGCTGGATCCGGATTTCACCGTGATGGACGCCTCCGACGCGGCGGACCTGCTCGATGTCGTGCGGCACGAACGGGGCCTCTCCGCCCGCGAGCGGCGGTTCCCGCGCAAGGGCGCCTGCCTCGCCATCTACTCGCGCTGCGCGAACAGCGGCGAGGCGCTCGACGCCGTCCTGCGGGCGCAATTCCCCTGGTGCGCGGAATGGCGGGCGGAGCTGCAGGGACTGTTCGGCGCCTACGTCGAGCGCAAGCAGGCGCGCCACGTCCTCGACTTCGACGACCTCCTGCTGTACTGGCGCGAGATGGTCGCCGACGAGGACCTCGCGCGGCGCATCGGCGGCCGGTTCGATCACATCCTGGTGGACGAGTACCAGGACACCAACGCGGTGCAGGCGGAGATCCTGCGCGGCATGCGGCGGTTCGGTCCCCATCTCACCGTCGTGGGCGACGACGCGCAGAGTATCTACCGCTTCCGCGCCGCCGACGTGCGCAACATGCTCGACTTCCCGGCGCAGTACCCGGGCGCGACGATCGTGACGCTCGAGCAGAACTACCGGTCCGTGCAGCCCGTCCTCGACACCGCCAACCGCCTCATGGCCGGCACCCCGCACCGCTTCGCCAAGAACCTGTGGTCCGCCCGGCGCGCGGGGGCGCGTCCGGAGCTGGTCACCTGCCGCGACGAGCCCGCGCAGAGCCGGTTCGTGGCAGAGGCGATCCTCCGGCACCGCGAGGAGGGCGTTCCGCTGCGCCGTATGGCGGTCCTCTTCCGGGCGGCGGACCACTCGGACCACCTGGAGATCGAGCTCGCGCGGCGCAACCTGCCGTTCCGGAAGTACGGCGGGCTGCGGTTCCTCGAGGCGGCGCACGTGAAGGACGTGGTGGCCCTGCTGCGGCTGGCGGAGAATCCGCGGGACGACATCGCGTGGTTTCGCGTGCTGCAGATGCTCGACGGGGTGGGGCCGGCCTCGGCCGCGGCCGCGGTGGCGCACCTGGCCGCGCACGGCCACGGCGCCGGCGCGCTCCGGGGCTTCCCCGCGCCGGCCGCCGCGCGGGAGGGGATCGCCGCGCTCGCCTCGGTGCTGGAGGATCTGGCGGCCTTCGGACAGGACACGCCCTCGGCGCAGGTCGAACGCCTGCGCGCGTTCTACGATCCGCTGTGCGACCGGCGGTACGAGAATCCCGAAATGCGGCGGCGCGACATCGAGAACCTGGGGCGCATTGCCGAGGGATACCGCGCGCGGCGCGATTTCCTCTCCGACCTCGTCCTGGATCCGCCCGCGGCGACCGGCGACCTGGCGGCGGCGCCGTCGCGGGATGAGGACTGGCTCGTGCTCTCGACGATCCACTCCGCGAAGGGCGGGGAGTGGGACGTGGTGTTCATCCTTCACGCGGCGGACGGCTGCATCCCGACGGACCTCTCGACGGAGACGCCGGAGGAGATCGACGAGGAACGGCGGCTTCTGTACGTCGCCATGACGCGGGCGCGCGACTTCCTGTACGTCTGCTGGCCCCAGCGATACTACGCGCCGCGCGGCGCCCCGCTTCGCGACCGCCACACCTACGCGCCCTTGAGCCGGTTCCTAACTCCGGAGGTGCGCGCAACGATGCAGCCCGTCACGGCCGGCGGCGGACGGGGACCGCCTGACGCGGAATGCCCGTCCTCCCCGTCTGACGGCGCCCCGGACATCCGTGCCCGCCTGAGGCGGCGGTGGGGGTAGAAACGGGCGGCGAACCGATGTCCCACACTTTGTGAAGTGTGTGCGCCTCCGTCTTCTCCTCCAGTGCCCGTGCGCGAGTCTGCGTGGGGAGATCTCCATCCCCCTCCAGGGAAGGAGGCGCGCCGCGCGGCTCACCTCACGAACTTGCGGAACTCGTCTTCCAGGCTGGGGAGATCCGGCGCCTGGTAGTGGCGAAGCAGCAGGTCGCTCACCGCGGCCGGGGTATCCGCACAGTCGCGGAGGAACGCCGCGAACTTCTCCGGCGGCTTCTTGAGGAGCAGGAATCCAACCAGGTTCTTCGCCGTCTGGTAGAAGACCCTGACTTCGGCGGGGTCGCGGGGGTAAGCCTCCATCCGGAGAAGTTCGTTCAACCGGGTGAACTCCTTCATGCGGCCGAACGCCAGCTTCCGGCTCTTGCCCACGCCCTTGAACGCCGCGTAGGCGAACTCGCCATACCACTCGGCCACGCCCTCGTTGACCGCGAGGGGAGGATCGCCCTTCAGAAAGCGGTTCACCACGAGATGGGTCATTTCGTGCCCGAGCGTCTCGCCCGCCTCGGAACCCACGCCCGTTTTCTGAAGATACATCTGGGGGCCGTGAACGAACGACACCGCCCAGGAATCGACCTTCGTGTATGCCTTGCGGAAGGTCTCCCAGTCCTTCTTGTTGTCGAAGATGAAGATGTGGGAACGTTTCGCGCCGAGGAGATCGTTGGTCAGCCGGAGATCGGTCGAGATGTACTCATAGAAGAACTCCGCCATGCGGCCGACCTTCTGCATGAAGATCGCATGCTCGTAGTGCAGGACGAAGTGCTTGGTCTGGGAGTGCTTCCACTTGAATTCCGGGGCGTCGAGGGCCTTCCGCCCCTGGGGGTCCAGAACCGCCGTGTCGAAGTCGTTCGACCCGAGCGGCTCGATCGTGGTCTGAAATGCCGCGCGGGCGGCCTGCGCCGCCAACAGGCAGGCCACCCCCGCCGCCCACCCCGTTCCGTTTCCCGTCCGCATGGATGCCCCTCTCCCTCCTGCCTGACGCCCGAGCGGCCTTCGTGTTCACGGGGGAGAGCCATCGGCTCCAAACGTCGCCCACCCCCAAGGCGGCGAGCCGCAACCCAACGGTCCTGCCACTCAATGCTCTCACTCCAATCCGTCCGTTCCTCCGTGCAACCGCGCCGCCTTCCGAGATTGTTCCGCCGCCCTTTCCACGGAGGAACCTCACGGAAAACATCATACGCATCTGCGTGTCGTCTTTCGGCGGAACAATGTAACCCTCCCCGGCCATTCCGGCCCGGCCATCGTCGGCGCAGCCGTATAACACCATCCCCGCCCCCCGCGCAAGCGCTCGCACGATTCGCCCGCCGTCGCGGGGCGCGGTTCGCGCTTTCGGTCGGCCCGCGCGCCGGTGTAGCATGAGGCCCGTGAGCGCGACGGTCAGCGTGTCGGCCCCCGGCAGCCTGATGCTGTTCGGCGAGCACGCCGTGTTGCACGGACGGCGCGCGCTGGCGTGCGCGGTCAACCGTCGCCTCCGGGTGCGGGCGCGGGCCCGGCCGGAAGGCCGCGTTTCGGTCGCCTCCTCTCTCGGGCGCGCGGAGGCGTCGCTGGAGCGCCCGGAACTGCCGCACGCCTTCCGTTTCGTGGCGGCGGTGCTGCGACATGTGCGCGCGGACATGCCGCACGGCGCGGACATCGAGATCGAATCGGAATTCCCGCCGACCGTCGGCTTCGGCTCGTCCGCGGCGGTCACGGTCTGTGCGCTCGCCGCCCTGCGCGCGCTGATCGGAGCGCGTCCCGAACCCCTGCGCATCTTCCTCGACGCCCGCGAGGTCATCCGCGAAGTCCAGGGCGTCGGCTCCGGCGCCGACGCGGCGGCCAGCGTGTTCGGAGGCGTGGCGGCCTACCGCGCCGACCCGCTGCGCGTCGAACGCCTTCCCGGCACGCATCCGCTGACGGTGGTCTACTCGGGCACCAAGACGCCGACCCCCGAGGTCATCCGCATCGTCGAGGAGCGGCGGGCGCGGCATCCCGAGGTGTTCGAGGCGCTCTACGACGCCATCGACCGGGTCAGCGGTTCGGCGGAGACGTCCTGGAGGGCCGGCGACTTCGCGCGGGTGGGTGAGCTGATGAACGTGGGGCAGGGACTCATGGAGTCGCTGGGCGTGTGCAACCGGCCGCTGGGCCTGATCGTACGGGCGCTCCAGGGCCGGCCGGGCATCCTCGGCGCGAAGATCTCCGGGTCAGGGCTGGGCGACTGTGCGCTGGGCCTCGGGCGAACCGACTGGCAGGAGCCGGCGTACGAAGCGTGGCAGGTCGGGATGTCGGAAGAGGGGTTGCGCTTTGAACAGGCATGACACGGTGCGCGCCGTGCTCGAAGGCCGCCCCCGCCGCCCCGGCGCGGCGGGCTCGGCCTTCGCGCCGGTGAACATCGCGCTGGTGAAGTACTGGGGCAAGCGCGATGCGGAGCTCAACCTCCCCGTCACCGGCAGCCTCTCGGTCGCCCTGCCGGACCTCGGCACGCACACGGAGGTGGAGACGGCCCCCGCCGACCGGGTCGAATTCAACGGCGAAGCCCTCGCCCCCGACGATCCGCGGGCCGTCCGGATCCGCGCGTTCCTCGACCTCTTCCGCCGTCCGGACGGCCCCGGTTTCCTCGTCCGCACGCACAACACGGTCCCTACCGCCGCGGGGCTGGCTTCGTCGGCCTCCGGGTTCGCCGCGCTGGTGACGGCGCTCGACCGCCTCTTCGGCTGGGGGTTGCCGCGTCGCGCGCTGTCGATCCTCGCCCGCCTGGGCAGCGGCAGCGCCTGCCGGTCGGTGTTTCCCGGATTCGTCGAGTGGCATGCGGGTGAACGGGCGGACGGGCTGGACAGCGTCGCCCGGCCGCTTGACACGACCTGGCCGGGTCTGTGTGTCGGGCTGCTGCTGGTCGAGACGGGGGGCAAGCCGGTCGCGTCGCGGGACGCCATGGCCCGCACCGTGGCGACCTCGCCGCTCTACCCCGCGTGGCCCGCCGCGGTGGCCGCGGACCTCGACGCGATCCGCGCCGCCGTTTCGACGCGCGATCTCGCGGCGCTCGGCCGCACGGCGGAGGCCAACGCCCTGGCGATGCATGCCACCATGATCGCCGCGCGGCCCGCGGTCTGCTACTGGCGGCCGGAGACGATCGCGGCCATGGCGCATGTCGCCGCCCTCCGCGACCGCGGCCTGCCGGTGTGGTTCACCATGGACGCCGGGCCGAACCTGAAGCTCCTGTACGAGGAGTCCTCCATCCCACATCTCGAGGCGGCGCTGCCCGGCCTCCGCACCGTCCGCTGCTTCCCCCTTGAAGGCGCGGCGCGGCGGGACTAGACTACCGTACGAGTAGCGGAGGACATGGTATGCCTGACGAGACCGTTGACATGCCCCGGGGGTTCACGGAGCGGGACATTCTTTTCGAGTGCCCCTACTGCGGCAAGAGCCTCGGCATCGATGAGCAGGGTGCCGGGTTGGTCGTGCCCTGCCCG
The DNA here is from genome assembly GCA_964610105.1 of uncultured Verrucomicrobiota bacterium. GTDB lineage: Bacteria > Verrucomicrobiota > Kiritimatiellia > PWTM01 > PWTM01 > CAZSUU01. Next base: position 12,848 of record CAZSUU010000021.1, read on the forward strand.
CAGTGCGGAAACCGCATGCAGGTGCCCGTTCCGGACCATCTCGGCCTGGAGCCCGCCGAGCCGGGGGTGACGTCGACCGCGGACTACCGGGAGGCCGTGGCCACCGACGTGCGGGAGGAGGTCCTCCAGGAACGGGTGCACCGGCTGCAGGTGACGATGGAAGAGGTCCAGGTGCGGAAGCGCTACCTGGAGAAGCTCCGCATCGACCACGCCCTCCGCTTTGAGCGCGTTCGCGAGGAAATGGCGCTCATTCAAGCCGCGCTTGACCGGATGACCGACCTCCTTCAGGATATGCCCGACGATCGGTCGGGCACCTGAACACCGTCCGGCCGGCGGGGGCAGACGGGAGACAGACCATGGCGAAAGTCGAAGCGTTGTTCACCGCCGTCAGCAAGGGGCAGCGGAAGACGGTCGAAGAAATCGTACAGGCCGAGCTGGCCAAGGGGACGGATCCGGTCTCCCTGCTGATGGAATCGATGATTCCGGCCATGCGCGACATGGGCGACCGATTCGCGCGCAACGAGGTCTACGTCCCGGAGATGCTCATCGCAGCGCGGGCGATGCAGACCGGGCTCAACATCCTCGAACCCCTCATGGCCAACCGCGGCCACAAGCCCGTGGGCAGGATCTGCATCGGCACGGTCAAGGGGGACCTGCACGACATCGGCAAGAACCTGGTCGCCATGATGCTCAAGGGGGCCGGGTTTGCGGTGATGGATCTGGGGGTCGACTGCGATGTGACCAAGTTCGACCAGGCGGTCAGCGAAGGCGCGCAGGCCGTCCTGCTCAGCGCGCTGCTGACCACCACGATGCCGTACATGAAGACGGTGGTGCAGCACTTCGCCGACAAGTCGGTGAAGGTCATCGTGGGCGGCGCGCCCGTGACCCAGCAGTACGCCGACGAGATCGGCGCCGCCGGCTACGCGGACAACGCCGGCGAGGCGGTGCGCGTCGTCGAGAAGTGCATCGGCATCGTCGCATAGATTCCGGGCCACCCGCCCGGCGTGGGGCCGCTCCACCGCAGAAGGGGAGCGGCCTTTCGCGTGTCCCAGCCGGACATTGACGGGGCCTCCATTCCGCCCGATAGTGGCGCCATGACCGTGCGGTTCATCGCGAAGGGCAGGACGATCGACATCCCCTCCGATCCGTCGGCCCTCCTCTCCGAGCTGGCCTGCGCGGCGGGGCTTCCCCTCCAGACCGCCTGCGGCGGGCAGGGGGCGTGCGGCCGGTGCGCGGTGATCCTGCGAAAAGGGCGCTTCGCGGGCCGGGAGGGCGCGTTCGAGGTGGCGGAGGATCGGCCGCGGCGGGCGCTGGCCTGCCGGACGCACGTGGCGGGAACCGGGGCGACCGTGGAAGTGCCGCCCACCTCGCTCATCGAAACCCGCGGGCAGATCGACGCCGATTTCATGATGCCCGCCTACGAGCGCAGCCCCCGCCAGCGGGTGCTCGCGGTCGAGGTCGCGCCGGGCACGCTGGAGTCGCAGGCGCCCGATGCCGAGCGGCTCGTTTCGGCCCTCGCCCGGGCCGGTCTGACCGATGTGCGGGTGGACCTCGCCGCCGCGCGGGACCTGCCCGCGGTCCTGCGCGCGGACGGCGGGCGGGTGAGTGTGGCGTGCGGTCCGTACCGCGGCGGGACCGATCTGACCGCGCTCGCGCCCGGTTCCGCCCCCCTGCACAACCTGGCCGTGGCCGCCGACGTCGGGACGACCACCGTCGTCGCCGTCCTGCTCGATCTCGATCGGGGGGTCGAACTCGCGCGCGCCTCGGCCTACAACGCGCAGATCCGGCGGGCCGACGACGTGAACGCCCGCATCTCGCATGCCCGGGGCGCGGCGGAGCGGGCCGAGCTGCAGCGGCTGGTGGTCGAGGAGACCCTGAATCCGCTCATCGCGCAGCTCGCCCGCGACGAGGACATCGTTCCGGCGGCGATCCCGCGGATCGCCGTCTCCGGCAACACGGTCATGATGCACCTGCTGCTCGGGCTTCCTCCCGACGGGATCGGCGTGATCCCCTTCCAGCCGGTGATGCGCCGCTATCCCGAATCCCGCGCGCGCGACGTGGGCCTGCGTCTTCATCCGCGGGCGGTGCTCGACATCGTGCCGGGCCTGAGCGGGCACGTGGGCGGCGACCTGACCTCCGACGCCCATGCCGCGGGCCTGCTCGACCGCCCGGGGCTGACCATGCTCGTCGACATCGGTACGAACGGCGAGATCCTGTTGTGGAATGGCGACCGCCTCCTCGCCACGGCTACGGCGGCGGGGCCGGCGTTCGAGGGCGCGGGCATCAAGTGCGGCTGCCGCGCGGCGGAGGGGGCGGTGGACCACGTCCAATGGTTGGACGAGGGCCGCTTCCGGTTTTCCGTGATCGGGAAGGCGCCCGCGACGGGTTTCTGCGGTTCGGCGATCATCGATTTCCTCGCGCAGGCCTTTCGCGGGGGGCTGCTCGGGCCGACCGGACGGTTCGACCTCGACCGGCTGCGGCGGGCCGGCTGCCACACGGAGATCGACGGGCGGCGCGGGCGGTCGCACGCGTGCGTCGTCGTGCCCCCCGCGGAGTCCGCGACCGGCGCGCCGCTGGTCGTCACCGAGCGGGATGTCGCCGAGGCGCTCAAGGCCAAGGCGGCGATCTACGCGGGGATGCAGACGCTGCTGGCCGTGTCCGGACACGCGTGGGCCGATCTCGACCGGCTGCTGCTCGCGGGCGGATTCGCGCGGCACATCCGCCTGCGGCACGCGGCCTGGATGGGGCTGCTGCCGGACCTGCCGCCGGGGCGCATCGAGGTGATCGGCAACGGCTCGCTGGCCGGCGCGTGTCTCGCCCTCCTCGATCGCGGCGCCGTCGAGGGATTCGAGCGTATCCTGCGGCGGGCCGAGGCCGTGGAACTCAATCTGCAGCCCGGGTTCGAAGGGCGGTATGTCGACGCCCTGCTTCTGCCGCACGCCGAACCGGACGAATTCTCCGCGGCCGTTGACGAGATGCGGCGGTGATCGCCGGGCGGGCGGCCGCCGCGAAGGCTGAACAGGGGCGAGGGATCCGGACCCCGGGCCCGGGCGGACTCCCGGGGCTTCAGCCCTCGAAATCCGTCCAGTTCCGGTCGCGTTCGCAGATGACCGCCGGCGTCCCGGGCCATGGGATGCCGAAGGCCGGGTCGTTCCACCGGACGCCGCGCGCCGACGCCGGGCGATACGGCGTGTCGATCATGTAGAACACCTCCGACGCGTCCTCCAGCGTGAGGAATCCGTGGGCGAAACCGGCGGGGATGAAGAGGGCCCGGGCCGTGTCGGCGGCCAGCTCCTCGGCATGCCAGCGGCGGAAGCAGGGCGAGTCGGGCCGGAGATCCACCGCCACGTCGAACACCCGCCCGCGGGTGCACCGGACGATCTTCGCCTCGGCGTGGGGGGGCGCCTGGTAGTGAAGCCCGCGGAGCGTGCCGCGACGGGCGTTGAACGACGCGCTGCACTGGACGGGGGCGAACCCGATGCCGCGCTCCTCGAACTCGCGCCGGCACCACGTGCGGGCGAACCAGCCGCGCTCGTCCGCCTTCAGCTCGGGATCGAGGACGAGCAATCCCGGCAGGGACGTCGGCTGGAGGATCACGGCAGGATCTCCAGCGTCGGGATCGGGACGACGAACCGGCCGCCCCACTCGCGGATGTGCGCCATCTGCTCCGCGATCTCGTCGCGCAGATTCCAGGGGAGGATCAGCACGTAGTCCGGGCGCGTCTCGCGCAGCTTCTCCGGGGCGTGGATCGGCAGGTGCGTGCCGGGCAGGAACCGCCCCTGCTTGTACGGGCTGCGGTCGACGACGTAGTCGAGGAAATCCGACCGGATGCCGCAGTAGTTGAGCAGGGTGTTCCCCTTGGCCGCCGCCCCGTAGCCGGCGACCGACTGGCCGGCGCGCTTCGCCCCGATCAGGAACTCCAGCAGCGCCTGCTTCACCGACTCGACCTTCGCCTTGAAGCCGGCGTAGCCGTCGGGCGACTCGAATCCGGCGGCCCGCTCGCGCGCGAGCAGGGCCGTCACCGCCGGCTCCGCCGGATCGGCGCCGCGGTGACGCGCGTAGATCCGCAGCGATCCGCCGTGCGTCGGCAGCTCCCGGACGCCATGAACCTGGAGGTCGTGCGCGGCGAAGATGCGGTCCACCGCGCCGAGCGACAGGTAGGAGAAGTGCTCGTGGTAGATCGTGTCGAACTGACGGCCCTCGATCAGCCGCAGCAGGTGCGGAAACTCGATGGTGATCGTGCCGCCCGGCTTGAGCAGGATCCGCAGGCCTTCGACGAAGTCGTTGATGTCGGGCACATGCGCGAGGACGTTGTTCCCGATGAGCAGGTCGGCGGTGCGTCCCTCCGCGCGCAGGGCCTCTGCCGTCCGGACGCCGAAGAACTCCACGACGGTCGGGATGCCGGCCTTCACCGCGGCATCCGCCACGTTGCCCGCCGGCTCGACGCCCAGCACCGGGACGCCGGCCCGGCGGAAGAACTGCAGAAGGTAGCCGTCGTTGCTCGCCACCTCCACCACAAGGTGCCCCCGCCCCAGGCGGTGCCGGGCGATCATCTCCGCCGCGTACCGCCGGCAGTGCTCGAGCCACGAGTCGGAGAAGGAGGAGAAATAGGCATAGTCGGCGAAGATGTTCTCCGGCTTCTCGAAGGCCGGGAGCTGGACCAGCAGGCATTTCTCGCACACGAACACGCGCAGCGGGAAGAAGGGCTCCACGCCGAGGAGCTGGTCGGCGCGCAGATAGGCGTTCGAGAGCGGCGACATGCCCAGGTCGACGAACACGCGCTCGAGCGGAGCGCCGCAGAACCGGCAGGGCGGGTGGATCAGGGCGCCCATGCGGCCTTCTCCTCGTAGCGCGAGATCTGGTCCGCCGACAGCGCGCGCGGATCGCCGCCCCGCGCGCGGGCGCGGTGCCATTCGACCGTCCAGTCCAACGCCTCCTCGAAGCCCAGCGCCGGCGTCCATCCGAGCAGGAGCCGGGCCCGGGTCGCGTCGAGCCGCAGGAGCTGCGCCTCGCGCGGATGCGCCCCCGGGTCCTGGACCCAGGCGCCGCCGGCCCCCCAGCGGCGGCAGACGCCGTCGGCCACCTCGCGCACGGACCGGTTGGCCTCCGGTCCGGGGCCGAAATTCCACGCCTCGTCGGCCCCCGGCCGGCCCGCCGCCAGCGCCTCGGCCAGCCGGAGATAGCCGCGCAGGGGATCGAGCACGTGCTGCCAGGGGCGGACGGCCAGCGGGTTTCGGATGGGCGCCAGGACGCCCTTTTCGAAGGAGCGGACGAGGTCGGGGATCAGCCGGTCCTCCGCCCAGTCGCCGCCTCCGATCACGTTGCCCGCGCGCGCGGTGGCCAGGCGGGCGGGGCCGTCGGCGAAGAATGAACGGCGCCACGCCGCGGTCGCGATCTCCGCGCCCGCCTTGCTGGCCGAGTAGGGATCGCGGCCGCCCAGCGCCTCTCCCTCGCGGTAGCCCCAGATCCACTCGCGGTTCTCGTAGCACTTGTCGCTGGTGACGACGACCACGGCCCGCACCTCAGCGCTGGCGCGCGCCGCCTCGAGCACGCGCACCGTGCCCATGACGTTGGTGTCGAAGGTGCCGGCCGGATCGGCGTACGAGGCGCGCACGAGGGCCTGCGCGGCCATGTGAATCACCACCTCCGGCCGCGCGCGCGCGAACACCGCGGCGACGGCCCCGGGGTCGCGGATGTCCCCCTCGACCGCGACCATCCCCCGCGCCACCGCCGCCTCTTCGAACAGGCTGGGGCGGGTGGGGGGCGGCAGGGCGTACCCGGTCAGCTCCGCCCCCGCGCGCTGGAGCCACAGGGCCATCCAGCTGCCCTTGAAGCCCGTGTGCCCGGTCAGCAGCACCCGCCGTCCGCGCCAGAAGCCGCTCATGCCCACACCTTCCATGGCGGGTGCCCCGAGGCCCACAGATCCTCGAGGATCAGCTTGTCCCGGAGATGGTCCATGCACTGCCAGAATCCCGCGTGGCGGTAGGCCGCGAGCTGGCCGTCCTTCGCGAGACGTTCCATCGGCTCGGCCTCCCAGAAGGTCGCGTCGTCGCGGATGTACTCCAGCGCCCCGGGCTCCAGCACGAAGAACCCGCCGTTGACCCACGCGCTGTCGCCGCGCGGCTTCTCCCGGAAGGCCGAGATGCGCGTCTGGTCGTCGGCGAGGGTGAACGAGCCGAAGCGGCCGGGCGGCTGGACCGCGGTCATCGTGGCGAGGGTCTTCTGCGCGCGATGGAACTCCACGAGCGCACGGATGTTCACGTCGCCGACCCCGTCGCCGTAGGTGAAGCAGAACGTCTCGGCGCCCAGGTGCGAAGCGACGCGCTTGAGACGGCCGCCGGTGCCGGTCTTCTCGCCCGTGTCGATCAGCGTCACCTTCCACGGCTCCGCCACGTGGCCGTGCACCTCCATGCGGTTCTGCCGGATGTCGAAGGTGACGTCGGCCGTGTGCAGGAAGTAGTTGGCGAAGTACTCCTTGATCATCTGGCCCTTGTACCCGCAGCAGAGGACGAACTCATCAATGCCGTGGGCCGAGTAGATCTTCATGATGTGCCAGAGGATCGGCCGGCCCCCGATCTCGATCATCGGCTTCGGGCGCACGCCCGTCTCCTCGCTCAGGCGCGTGCCGAACCCCCCGGCCAATATCACAGCTTTCATGCGGTGCCTTCCACTCCCACGCGCGGAGGATAGCCGCGGGCGCCGCGTCGAATCAAGCCTGCGGGGAGAAGTCGAAGTTCTCGATCGGTCCGCCCAGACGCGATGCGCGGATGCGTATGGTGTTTTCCGTGAGGTTCCGCCGTGGACAGGGTGGCGGACCCATCTCGGAAGGCGGCGGGATCGAGGGCGATGGCCGCCCCGGGCTTCGCTCCTTTCTCAGCCTCAAGACGCTCCGCGCCCGTCGCACGCGCATCCCCGCCGAACCGGGATGGGAGAGCGAGGCCCAGATCCTGCGGTCGCGCGCCGAACACGGGTAGGTGAAACAACTGCCCGTTGTGTAAGAGGTCTTTTTACACCAGTTTCAGCGGCTGTTTCGGTGGTGGGTTCTGCCATGACGGCCCGGAAAACGCTACGGTGGGACAGAGAGGAATCCATGAATGCGAAGTCTCTAGCCGTGGGGAGAAGAGAGGGCCTGTGCCGTGAAACGGCGCGCGCCGGTTTCTCGCTGGCCGAGCTCCTGATCGCAGTCCTGATCATGGGGTTGCTGGCGGTGATGGTGACGCCCGCCGTGGTGTCGCGCCTGCCGGACTACTTCCTCAATGACACGCAGGACCACCTGGTGGCCCAACTGCGGGCCGCCCGCATGACCGCCATGGCCGATTCGGCCCCGGTGCGGGTTTCGTTCGATACGTCCGGCGGCCAGTTCACCGTCTGGGCGGACACGAACAACAACCACGCTGTCGACGGCGGAGAGAGCCAGAACTTCCAGATGGCGCCCAATCAGCGCGTGAACGTCTCGGTCTCGCCGGTCCACGGCACGTTCACCGCGTCGGGCGAGTTCATCAGCGGGAGCTCGGGCCAACCCACTCTTCTCATCAACATGGAAGCCTCCGGCGCGACCAGCCGGCGCGGCATCCGCGTCTGGCCCTCGGGCCGCGTGGAACCGACCCGGATGGTCATATCGGCCGGCACCGTGCCCTAATCATGAACGACCATCGGAACAGGCTTCGTCGCGAAGCGGGGTTCACCCTGGCGGAGGTGGTCGTGGCCGCCTTCATCATGGTGGCCGGGCTCTTCGCCCTGTTCAACCTCGTGCACCACCTGATGCGGTCGACGCACTGGAGCACCCGCACGACCTCCGCGACCCAGATCGCCCAGGAGTGCATGGAGAGCCTGGTGGGGCAGGGCTTCGACTCCGCGACCAGCGGGTCCGATACGGTCGGCTTCTACCGGCGGGCCTGGACGGTCTCGCCCGTGTCGGACGGCCGCAGGTCGGTGGAGGTGCGGGTCGTCTGGACCTACCCCGCCGGCAAGACGAACGCGGTGGTGCTGAGCTCGATGATGTCCAATCCCAAGCCCTCCACCGACGGGCTCTCGTTCATGGACTTCCCGCAGGGGGACATGTTCTGATGCGCCGCCTGCTCCATCCTCGCCCCGGGAACCGGCGCGGGTTCACGCTGACGGAGCTGCTGATCGCCTCGGCGGTCGCCACGGTCGTGATCGCCGCCATCCTGAGCACCTACGTCAACATGCGGCGGAGGATCGTGAGCCAGCAGATCCTGGCGGATATGTATCAGAACGTACGATTCGCCTCGACGTACCTGTCGCGCGACCTGGCCATGGCCGGCTACGGCCTCACCGCCATCCCCTTCAATCAGCTGAACTCCTGGCTCACATGGGTGCCGGGCTTCACGGCGAATCCGCTGATCGCCCAGGGCGCGTCGGATTCGGTCATCCTCGCCGCCGCCTACGAGCGCAGCTCGCGCCTGGGCGCGGCCGTCGGCGCCGGGGCGACCTCGATCACGGTGGCCAGCGGCGACGGCGCGAAGTTCAGCGATGCGCGGCGCCGGGTGATCTACGTGGGGCGGAGCGAGCTCGCGCGCGTGACCGCGGTCAACGGCGATACGCTCAACGTCAGCATCGCGCCCACGACCCTGCGGGGGCTCCGGCGTTCGTACCCCAGCGGCGCGCCGGTCGAAATGGTGTGCGCCTACCGCTACAGCGTCCAGCCGGCCACCGACGGGCATCCGGCGTTTCTGCGCCGGGAGAATCTCGGCACTTCGAACGCCACGATACAGCAGGAGATGATCACGGAGGGCATCGAGAACCTGCAGCTGCAGCGCGTGAACGACACGGTGCAGATGGTGATACGGGGCGTGGCGAACCGTCCGGACGAAACGGTGACCGACGGGGCGGACCCCCTGCGGCGCGTGACCGTGACCAACGCAGTGTCCCTGCGTAATCTGTGAGGCGCAATCATGAACGAACCTGCGGGATTCAAGGGGGCGACCGAAGCGGCGAACGGGAAGCGCGGCGTGGTGCTGGTGACCTGCCTGCTGCTGCTGGGCATGCTCTCGCTGTTCGCCCTCTCGCTCTACCGGACCCAGCGGCCCGAGCTGATCTCCTCCGTTTACCAGCGGCGCGAGCGCGAGGCGTTCTACCAGGCCGAGGCCGGGGCGCACTATGTGGTCAGCCGCATCAGCCAGGACTTCGCGGCGCAGACTATTACCCTCGCGGATCCGGTGGAGAGCGTCCATTACAGCTGCATCAGCAACTACAATTTCGACACGGTCAGGGAGCTGATCCGCCTGCCCAGCGAGGATTTCCTGTTCATGGTCACCGGCCATGCGTTCAACGCCCGGTGCATCATGGAGGTGACCGTCGGGCGGAAGGAGCTCACGGGACGCCTCGGCCTCTTCGGCGATCTGCAGATCAACCTGCAGCCGAACATGTCGGTGTACAGCTACAACTCGGCGGTGGTGTCGAATCCCACCCCGGCGGACTCCACCGGCGAGGCCTGCGTCGGATCGAACGAGGACTTCGACATCCAGCCCGGACTGACCCTCGACGGCATGTTCGTGGCGGGCGCCAGCGAGATGGGCACCGTCCCCGCCACCCCCGAGGGCTACGACGTCACCTACGCCGGCCGGATCGAACCCGATCCCCTGGGCGCGCTTTCCAGCACGGGGCTGATGGGGCGGGCGTTCACGTACTTCTCGACACACAACCAGAATGCGACGGGGATAACCATTTCCTCGACAAAAGGCAAAACGGTAACCACGACTACCATGTCCGGAACGAAGATCAACGCCGCCCAAGACGATGTCGTTACGCTTCAGGGGGGGACCTATTACCTGACCCAATTCGACATGGGCGTCCAGACGACGCTGGTCCTCTCCAATGCCACGCCCCAGAACCCGGTGGTCATCTACCTGGCCGGCGGCATGTGGATCCAGCCGCAGCAGGTCATCAACCCCGCCGCGACGGGCGGCAAGCCGACCAACTTCTACATCTTCTCCAACTCGGCGGAGGACTTGCGGATTCAACCCCAGGGCGATTTCAGCGGATTTGTCTACGCCCCCGGGGCCAACCTCCAGTTGCAGCCCAGCCTGGAGCTGCACGGGGTGTTCTGGGGAGACACCACCACGCTTCAGCCGGGAGGCAACGTGTACATCGACACCGCGCTGCTGGAGCGGTTCCGAAGCAGCAACGTCGAAATCAAGCAGTGGCGGGCCCTCTACTGATCCGGGGATCCGGTCCGCCTGCTCGCGTTCGGCCGAGGTCAGCGCCGTCCACACACCGCTCCTGGGGACGCGGTGCCCTCACCATGTGCCATGCGCGCGGCGGGTCCGGAGGCCCCGCCCTGTCCTCGCGGATCGAACCGACGGCGGGTAGAGCGTGGCATCCTTGACGCGCCGGGAACGGGGATCGCGGCCTGCGGGGCGGGACAATAAAGGACCGCGGGCGCCGTTAGATAGGGCGACCGTGATCCGCGTGGGGCGGTACGGAGCAACGAAGGCGGCTGACGACATGAAGAAACTGATGGCGTGTGTGTTTGCGCTGGCCCTCACGGCCGGCGTGGCGATGGCCGGCGAGGATGCGGCCGGGGCGGCGGGCGGCGGCAAGAACAAGGGCGTGGAGAAGGGCAGGGCCGGCGGTCTGGCGGCCCTCGTCAAGAAGCTCGATCTCAACGGCGACGGCAAGCTCGATGCCGACGAACTTGGCAAGGCCGAGGCCAAGGTCAAGGAGAAGCTGCTGAAGAAGGACAAGAACGGCGACGGCGCGTTGGATGCCGATGAGATCAAGGCCCTCGGTCCCCGCGGCGAACACGGCAAGGGCGCCGGGAAGCGCGGCGACAGGGGCGAAGCGAAGAAGTAGATCGTTCCGCCAGCGGTTTCGCTCCCTGAACACGGCTACAATCTCCCCGTGACATAGCCAACACGCGCCATCCCTTCGCTTGCCGCCACAGCGACACAGATTGCCCGTCCCCTATGTGCCGCCCTATGTGCGCTATGTGCGCAAAACGGAAACTTCAACGCACGCGCGCAAAGTTCATCGCACAGTGCGGAAAGTCTGATCGCACCACGACAGCGGATTCAATCCGGTCGGGCGCCTGTGGGCGGCGGCAGGTCGGCCATGGCCCTCCGGATCTGCCGGTAGCGCTCTTGAACCCACTCCGGATGGCCGGCTGCGGCGGCGTCGACCGCGACATGCCGCAGATCGCATGGCGCGAGCAGGACGCGGACGTTCTCCCGTCCCGCCAGCGCCACGAGCACGAAGAGGTCCTCGGCCGCCCGGTCGCCGATCGCGAGGCAGCCGATCGACACCCGGTTTCCGTGGATCATGATGTCTCCGCCGAGATCGGTCCGCCCGTCGCGGACGGCCTGGACCCGGTCGGCGTCGTTCGGGTAGTCGATCCGCACCGACAGGTGGAAGCGGCTGTTGGGATTGAGCGACTCGACGCCGTACACGCCCTCCGGCACCTGCCGGTCCCCCTCGCGAAGCTTCGGTCCCGCCCCCCCGCTGGCGGCGAGGATCGGATAGGCGCGCACGAGCCGCCACCGGCCGCCGCTGTCCGGCGCGTACACCTCCAGCCGCCGCTCGCGCTTGAGGCCAAGCAGCGTGAGCGACGAAGGAGGCCATGCGCATCGCGCGCGGGCGAAGTCGGGCGCCAGTCGCTCGCGCACGATCCCCCCATACTGCGCCAGCCGATCCGACACCGTCGCTCCGCCGTTCATGTGCCTCCTCCAGACGCCGATCACATGCCGGGTCGCCCAGACAACGCTTCCGCCGACGGCCACCGCCGCCGCGCACAGCGCCAGCCACCGCCGGCGGTTCATTCGTCACGGTCTCCGCGCCGCCGTCGCCGGTAGTACCTCGCTTCGTGGTCCGACAGCCGTCCCTGCTGCTGGAGCTGCCGGACCCGTCTCGCGGTCTGCTCGTCCCCTTGGATCGCCGGTCGCCGGCCCCCCGCGGCCGTCGCCGGGGGCGCCCCTTCTGCGACCGCCTCCGCCGCGGCCGTGCGCGCGATCCGGACGGCGCCGGCGCCCAGCCAGGCCGCGGCGCCGAAGACGAGGGCCAGGTACGCGGCGCCCTTCCACGCGCCGGCCGCGGCGCGCCGGGCCCGACGGTCCGGACCCTCCGCCCGGCGCGCTCCATCGGTGCGCGGCATCCGGCACCGGTCGCACAGCAGGCAGTCCGCCTCCCCCTGCCGCTCGACGCCCAGGTCGCATTTCCCTGGCGCCACCCTCGGGAACAGTCGGCGCAGCGGCTGAACCGTGTTGAGCAGCGCGAGCAGCGCGCCGGCCGGGCAGAGCGCGCGGCACCAGAACCGGCGGTAGAACAGCGAGACGCCGAGCAGCAGGGCGGCGAAGAGGGGAACCCGGTACTCCCGCACGTCGGCGAAGACCGTGGTGAGCGGGTCCGCATCCGACCAGCCGATGCGGGGTCCGACGGCACAGAGGGCGAGGAAGGCAAAGAGGAGGACATACTTCACCGCCCGTCCGATCCGCATCGCCCATGGAGGCGGATCCAGCCCCATGCGCGCGGAGGCCAGGTCGCCAAGCAGCTCCTGCAGCGCGCCGAATGGACACGCGTGTCCGCAGTAGACGTTCCCCAGCAGCAGCACGGCGAGCGGCAGACCGAGCGACAGCGCGAAGGCCGCCGTCATCGACGGCGGCGGCCAGGGCCAGACGAAGAGGGCCTGCGCGTTGAAGAGCGAGTACTGCAGATTGAGCCAGACACCCGCCGCGGCCACCACGGCCGCCAGCCAGATGCGCCGCCGCCATCGCGACGGCGCGAAGCGCGCCGCGAGGGCGACGGCCAGCAGGACGGCCAGGGACAGGGCGTTGCGCTCCACGCGCGCCCGCGGCACGGCCTCCGCCCCGCCCGCCTCGATCCGCAGCACATCCCGCGCGAACAGCGGGCCGACCCTGGCCAGCACCTGCAGGACGGTCCGGGACGAGTAGGTGGCCCCCGTGACTGTGTCCACGCGCATCAGCGCCTGGGGATCGCTCACCGGCAGGCCGTTCAGCTTCCTCCACCACCGGTTCAGGCGGGAGAAATAGGAGGGCGTCTCCCACGAGCGAAGGACGCGCACATCGAGGATCGCGCCCTTCGCGTCGACGCGAACGGCCAGGGTGATGGGACCGGCGAACCCGATGATCTCGTCGCCGGGTCCCGTCGTGCTGAACACGTATTCGACCGGTTCGCCCTCGGACTTCACGTGGCGCACGGCACCCGCCTCCCCGGCCGCCCATGGGCGGTCCGGCGCCATGGCGCGTGCGACCGGCAGGAGAGGATCCGGCCGCAGGCGGGCCATCTCCGTGCGCAGGGCGACCGACGCGAAGGCGAAGGCGAGCGTGCAGAAGGCGAGGACATACCCCGCTCGTCTCAGCCACCCGGCGGGTCGATCCTCCCTCCTGGATGCGGCCGCCCGCGGCTGAAACGCCAGCGGAAGCGCCACCAGCGTCATGGCCGCGAGCAGTCCGGGCGCGAACGCGATCCCGAGCGCCGGCAGAACGAATGCCCCCGCGAGCAATCCGCCGGTGGCGCCGGCGAGGTGGTCGGCGGCCTCGACGCGCACGGCCGTCGCGCCGGCGTCGAGGCCGGCCTCCCGCATCCTGCGCACCGCCACCGGCACGAAGATCCCGGCCAGGAAGCCGGCGGCGGCGAAGAGGGCGATCAGGAAGGGGCGTCCGCCGGGCAGATCGGTCCGGCTGAGCGCGAACGCGAGGAGCAGGTTGCCGGCGATCGCGGCGGGGACGGTTGCGCGGGCGCCGGCGAACCGCGTTCCCGCGCGCGCGCCGGCGAAGAGGCCGAGCATGAACAGGGCGGCGACCAGGCCGGCGTGAAGGAAGAGCTCGCCGAACTGCGACTGGTATCGGAACATCAGGAAGAGCGATGCGACCATGCCGCCCGCGCCGGCCCCGAACACGGCGGCCGTGGCCTCCCAGGTGCCGCCGGGGGAGGCGGAACGCGAGCGCGAGCGGATCAGCAGACGGAGGGCGGCATAGAGCCCGAGGGCGAAGAGGACCGAGAGCCCGAGCGGCGCCGCCGCGACCGCGAACCACTCGGCAACCCGCGGATGCCCCCCCCGTGCCAGCGCGAGCATCAGGCCGTGCAGGGGCGCGCGGGGACGGGTGGCGGTGTTGAGCAGCAGACCGGCCGGGTCGCGCGCGATCCCGCTGCGGTAGAGCGCGAGCTGCTTCTCCGCCCGGCCCGGGGGAAACTGGGCCGTGACCGCGGCGGGAGGGGCGATCTTCGTCGAACCCTCCCCCCGTTCGAATCGCCGCCGAAGCTGGGCGGGCGAGAGCTCGTCGACGGGGTCGGCCGAGGCCAGCAGCCAGGTCTCGTCGCCCGGCTTCAGGAGCACATGCGGAAAGACCGCGCCCAGCGTCGCGAGCACCGACGCGCCCAACCGGCCGGCGACGCCTCCGAGGTAGTTCTCGCCGCCCGAGAGGCGGACGCCGGCGACCCCCCCCGGACCCAGCCGCGCCTGGACCGCCTGGTAGAATTCCCGGGTGAAGTATCGGTTCATCGCGAGCGTCGTGGCGTCGGGCAGGTGGAGCACGACGAGATCGAACCGATCGTCCGTGGCCTCCAGGAACCGCAGCGCATCGTCGGGCGGCGTCCGGAACCGCGCCGGATCGGGGCGCTCGTCGGGGGGCAGGCATGCGATCAGGCGGGCGGGGTAGGCGGGGTCGGGATGCAGCCAGCACACCTCGCGAATGGAGGGGGCGTCGAGGAACTTGCGGGCGACGGCGAAGGCGCCCGGCCCGATCACCAGCGCGCGGCGCGTCTGGGGCGCGGCGGCGAGATGAAGAGCGACCACGTCCGCGGCGTGCGCGTCGTCGGGGACGGTCTCCTCGACCGACTCGCGGGCGAGCACCACGGTGGCGCCGCCGTAGCGGCCATGACGGTACACCGCCTGCGGCGTGGTGAACCGGCCCTCGAAGGAAGCCTCGGGCAGGAGCCGGCGCCATGCCGACCGATCCGCGGCCGATGTCCATCGGCGGTCGAGGCCGCTGCCCAGGGCGCCCAGGCAGAGGAGAAGGAGCACCACCGCCGGGGCGGGCCGCGCCCGGACCGCGCCGCGGGCGGCGAGGAGCAGTCCGAGAACGGCGCAGACGGCCAGGAATACCGTCTCCTCCGCCAGGCCCGCGGCCAGCGCGGCGGTGACGCCGGCGCCGCCCGCGAATCCCCCGGCGGCCTCGAGGGCGTAGACGCGGGAGACGGAACCGCCGGGCGGCCCCTCCGTGTGCGCCTCGGCGCGGCAGGCGAGGGTGAAAAGCAGTCCCGTCAGAAGACTCACCGGCGCCGCGGCCAGACCGGCGGCCGGCAGCATGGCCACGAAGGGAAACAGCTCGTACGGCTCGACTCCCGCCCAGGAGCGGGCCCGCGAGAGAAGCCAGGTCTGCAACACGCACGCGGGCGCATAGAGCAGCGCGCCCAGGTCGAACGCGGGGGCGCAGCGGGCGGGAAGCAGACGGCCGATCCAGGCGCCGACCGCGACCCAGACCAGCCAGGAGGTGAAGAAGGCGGCCACGCCGATCTCGTGCCCCTCGAACACCTCGAAGAAGCGGCGGAACAGCAGGGCCTGCGCGGCGAGGGTGAAGAAGCCCAGGCCGAAGACGGCGGCATCGGCGGCCCATCGCTCGGACCACATGGCGCGCAGACGGGGCATGCCGACGATTCTATACGAGTCGCACCGCCGCTCCCACTCGCAATCGCGGGCGAGCGGGCGCAAACGACCTTCGTTGCGTCGAACTCCGTGGGAGCGGCTTCATACCGCGATCAGGAGGCGCCCCCCTGTACCACACTTTACAAAGTGTGGCACATGGGGCGTGTGCGGAAATGGCCGGCGGAGAGACGTTCCGCGCGGTGGCGGAAGCGCGTGGATTGTGTCATCATGCGCGGTCGTTGCAGGCGGGATGTTCACTCCGGGAGGATCATCATGCGACGGACTGCGGTTGGGGCCGGCGTGCTGGCCTTCGCGGCGTTGGCCCTCGGCGTCGGACCGGCGGCGGAGGAGAGCGGCGGCGCGCCCCTGGATCTCGCGGGGAAACGGGTGCTGTTTCTCGGCGACAGCATCACGCACAACGGCACCTATGTGCGCTTCGTCGAGTACGAGCTCATTCGCCGGTTCCCCGGCCATCGCGTCGACTTTATCTCCGCCGGTCTCAGCAGCGAAACGGTGTCGGGACTGTCGGAGAAGGACCATCCCTTTCCGCGGCCCTGCGTGCACGAGCGGCTCGCCCGCGCGCTGAGCCTGGTCAAGCCCTCCGTCGTCGTCGCCTGCTACGGCATGAACGACGGCATCTACCACCCGCCGTCGCCGGACCGCCTGAAGGCCTACCAGGGCGGCATCCGCCGGCTCATCGAGGCGGTGAAAGCGGCGGGCGCGGAGACGGTGCTGTTGACGCCGCCTCCGTTCGACCCCGAGCCGGTGCGGGACAAACTCCTCGCCGAGGGCGCCCCGGAGGACGGCTACAGCTTCCGGCGGCCGTTCGCCCGCTACGACGCCGTGATGCGCGAGTACAGCCGCTGGCTGCTCACCTTGCGAAGCCCGACGCAGCGCGTGATCGACCTCAACGAACCGATGACGGACTACGTGAGCCGCCGGCGGCAGGGGACACCCGACTTCCGGTTCAGCGGCGACGGCATTCACCCCGACGCGACGGGTCACATGCTGATGGCGCGGCTGTTCCTGCGGGGGATCGGTGTGGAAAAGGACATCGGCGATCCCGAAGCACGCGCGGCCGCCGTCAAGGCCGACCCCCTGTACGCGCTCGTCCGCCGCCGTGGCGACTTCCGATCGAGGGGATGGCTCGAGTACATCGGATACACGCGGGAGAGAGCCGTCAAGGCGGATTCCATCGAGCACGTGGAGTTCCGGGCGGAAGAAATGATGCGGCAGATCGAGCGCACGCGAGACGCCGCAACCGGGACCCAACAGAAGAAAGCAGAGACGCCTGCGGACCGATAGGTGGTGCTCGCCGCTTCCTTCGTTGCGTCTTGTTCACTCTCTCCCGTCAGGCGACTCGCGCTCTGCGGCGCCACGCGGCGAAGAGGATCGCGCCGCCGGCGGCCAGGGCGAGGGAACCGGGCTCCGGAACGACGGCGAAGGAATCGAACGCCAAGTCCCCGGAAGGCTGACTCGAACTCCCGCTGACGACGAAGCCGTACTGCTGCGGATTGGAGTAGAGGTCCGTGGGATTCTTGGTGTTGCCGGTCCGATCCACCAGCGTCCAATCCGCGTCGGCGCCCGCCACGAAGACGGAGGGCGCATTCCAGTCGTTCGTGCCGACCGCCACGGTCGCATTGCGTCGGTAGAACACGTAGTTGCTCTCCGACAGCCACTCGCCCACGAAGAAATGCAGCGTCCCGCCGTTGAGGGCGCCGGGATCCGTCATGCGCGCAAACACGCTCACGACGCTGCCCGAGACCAGGTCGATGCTCTGGGTCGGATCGCGGTCGGTGAACGTGTAGGCCGGCCAGCGGCTGTTGCCGAGCCAGTTGGAGCAGGCGGCGAGAGGGGCGCTGACGTATCCGGAGTCCGCCCGCCCGCCCGATGCGTGCCACGCCATCGTGACGTCCGTCGTGGTCCAGTAGTTCCAGAAGTGGGCGCCCGACCCCGCGGCATTCCACTCCTCCTGGTAGACCGTCGCCGCCGCTGCGCCCTGCATGCCGCCCGCGATCGCCAGCCACGCCGCCCATCTCCACGCTGCCTTCATGGTCTCGCCGCCTCCGCCTGAAGCATAGAAAGATCAAGATGCGGATACAAGGTGTTTTCGCGGGACCGGTCGTTCGCCCGTGAGGCCGGCCGAATGCAGTCGCCGCCGTCAAGCGCACGCGCATCTCTGCAGACGCGGGAGAGATCGCCCTTGCCAACTCTGACTACAAGCGTATAAGTTTTGAGAAGCGGACAGGCGTTGCCCTCGTCCCGCGGAGGTCAGGTATGAAAGAACGGCACAGAATGTTGGCCATCGGGGGGGTGGTTCTTCTCGGCTGGGTGGAGCGGGGCGAAGCCCAGACGCTCGAACAGCAACTCGGAGAGGCGCTTGATCAACCGGGGCTGACATGGGAGCAGTACATAGACGTGATGCCCGGGGGATGGGGATACTGGGAGATAAGCCCCGGAGGGGGACACGATGGGGGAGACTTCGCTAGACTCAACATATGGCCGGGTTCTGTACTTGGGCCGAATTACGGATACCTTCGTACGAGAATACTCGGCCCGGCGGATGTGAGTTTCTGGTATTGGATCGGCTACGACTCCATCTGCAGGTTCAGTGCAGATTCGGTAGGCGGGTACCTTGCATCTTCGAGCTCGTGGGCGAGGGTGACCTACGAGGTGGGACCGGGAATCCAATCACTCTACTGGTGGATGGACCCATCTCCTTACCTCCAGACCATGGACCTCGATCAGCTTGAGATCAGCTATCCGACGGCCCCTCGTCTGCATGTCACACCGGAGGTGGTCTCCCGGTTCTCCCTTTTCCTGGAAGGCAGCGTCGTCACGCAGGCCCTGGCCATCGCGAATTGGGGCGCGGGAACGATGGCGTATTCCGTGACATCCAACGTACCATGGCTCTCTGCCACACCCGATTCGGGATCGTCGACCGGCGAGACCGACACCGTCTTCGCCTTGCTGGATCCCACCGGAATGAGCCTCGGTGTAAGTACGGGGAAACTCTCCGTGATCGCACCGGAGGCGGAGCGCTCGCCCAAGGAAATCACCTTTGTGGCGACGGTCTCGGTCAATCTGGCGGAAGCGCTGGATAACGATCAACTCATCTGGGCATCCAGCAGCTCGACGCCGTGGTTCGGGCAGATCGAGGTGTCGAAGGACGGACAGGATTCCGCTTGCAGTGGCGTGATCGGCACCTGGCAATCGACGAGCCTCACCGCTCCCGTGATCGGCCCGGGGGATCTGTCATTCTGGTGGAGCGTGTCCTCGGCCACCAATGCCCACAAAGTCCGGTTTTGGCTGGACAGCTACGGCAGCCCTATCGCCTCGATGTCCGGCGAATCGGGGTGGCAGTTCGTCACCTCCCGCGTTCCCGAGGGGGCCCACACGATAGGATGGACCTATGACAAGAGTTTCTCCACCGCGACCTCCGGGCTCGATGCGGCGTGGGTGGATCAGGTGACCTATGTTCGGCAGGGTCCCACGTTGCGCAGACAGCCGGCCGGATTCACAAACGCCGTTCTCGCCGGGAACAACGTCACCGGCTTGACTTTCCGCGTTTGGAATGCGGGCACGGGCACCGTGTCATACACGATAAGTAGCGATGCGGGCTGGTTGTCGGCATCCGCTCCAACTGGGGCGGTGGACGCAGCTACCAACACCGTGGGCATTCTGTGCAACACGGCGGGGCTACCGGGCGGCGATTACGTGGGCCATCTCGACATCGCGGCGCCCAACGCCATCGACTCGCCGACGCAGGTCACTGTGCGAGTCCGCGTGATCCCGACCAACGGGGCGACGTTCCATGTCAGTCCGTCCGGATCGCACGTGTATCCCTTCGCCTCCTGGCTCGACGCCGCGACCAACATCCAGGAGGCCCTTGACTACGCGTCGAGCGGCTCGACAGTCCTGGTGATTAATGGCAGATACCTGCTATCGAAGACGCTGACGATCAACAATGGCATACTGTTCAAGTCGTTTGGGGGCGCTTCCGCAACTATTCTTGATGGGCAGAACTCGAACCGGTGCATTGTAGTATCGAACTCTGCAGCCACCGTGGAAGGTTTCTCCGTCGTTAGAGGACGGGTTACTGCAGCCTTTGGATCGCCGGTTGGTGGCGCCGGGATTTACGCGCCCGCTGGTGTCAGGATTCGTCAATGCATCATCCGGGACAACCTGGCATTGGGAGCGCGTGGCGCGGATGGATGGGGCATGTGGGACCCATGGACAATGATATGGATAAAAGAACCTGCAACTGCGGGAGGGACTGCTGAGGGAGGCGGAGTCTGGCTGGGAAGCAACTCTGTTATGGAAAGTTCGCTCGTGTTCAGCAACGAAGTTGTTGGCGGGATGGGCGGAGACGGAGGTGTCTTGGACGGCCCGCCAACTCCAGCACCGGGAGGGGCAGGATATGGCGCTGGAATCCATGCTCAATCGGGTACGGTCGTGGTCCTGAACTCTACGATTTGCGATAATATTGCGCGGGGAGGGTTGGGAGGTCTCTATTATCCAAACACGAATCGAGCGGCATCAGGTACGGCCGAAGGCGGCGGGATCTTCCTGCCCGCCGGGGCTGAGGTCCGTAATTCGATCGTGATGTACAATACCAGCACATCGAATGGCCCCAACCATGCCGGAAGTGCCACATTCCGCTCTTCCTGCATTTCCCCCCTGGTCCAGCCGGGCAACAGCAACATGGACTCCGCGCCGCTGTTCGTCGACCGGTCGGCGTCGAACTATCGCCTGCAGTCGGGCTCGCCCTGCCGCGATGCGGGTGCCTATGAGGCATGGATGGCCGCGGCATTCGATCTCGACGCTGCTCCACGTCTATCCGACGCCGCCGTTGATCTCGGCGCGTACGAGTATCGCGAAGTCCTTCCCGACGCGGACGGCGACGGCATACCCGACGAGTGGGAAGGCGCGAACGGCCTGAACCCTGCCGTCTCCAACGCCCCGGCCAGCAACATCGATCACGATCCGTACACGGACTTCGAGGAGTACGTTGCGAATACCAGCCCGACCAATCCGGCGGTGTTCTTCCACATCGCCACAAGCGAGACGACGTCGAATGTGATTTCGATCGTGGTTTCGCCGAGCTCGCCCGATCGTTTGTATGACCTGCTCTGGAAGACCAACCTGATGTCGGAGGCCGAGCCATGGACGCCCTGCGGCCTGAACCGTCTGGGCACTGGAGGCCCGCTGGTTCTTTCGGTAACGAACAACGCGCCACTGCGCTTCTATCGGACCAGCGTCCGTCTGCCGTGACGTGGCGGAGCGGGGCGAGGGGCAGATTCCACGGGTGGTGCGCGTTCGTCGAGTGTGTTTCCCGGAACGGTGGAGGAGCATCGTCCTTCAACGAAGGTGAACCGCCTTGGCCTCAACGCGTTCAAGAAGCCGTGGAGGCATACCGACCAACGCTCTCCGCGCGATGGTCGGGACGCAGCGGCCGGATGCAGGTGGGCCGTTCAGGCCGGGCCGCCGGCTACCGCTGGTAGATCGGCAGGTAGTGGTAGCGGACGGCGAGGCTGAGGATGGCCATGGCGGTGGCGTAGACCTTGCCCGCCTCGCGCTCCTGGCCGCTCTGCGCCTCCCACCATCCCTCGGGGTTCTGCTTGGGCAGGAGAAGGTTCTCCACCCGCCGGCGCGCCTCGAGCGCCAGGTCGCCGCCGCGCTGGTACATGCCCTGCGCGAAGTAGTAGGTGCCGTAGAAGAAGTACTCCCGCCCGTAGTCGGCGTTGTAATCGCGCAACCACTCCGCGGACTCCGTGACCTCGAGCGAATCGTACTGCCCGCACAGCTGCAGGGCCATCAGCCCCGCCGCCGCCGAGGCGTAGGAGGGCCGGTGTCCGGGCTGGTAGGAACAGGCGCCGTCTTCCTCGCTGCCCTTCTTCCGCCTCCCGCCCTGCCCCGGCTTCTTGAAGCACCGCTTGAGATATCCCACCGCGTGCTCGATGGCGCTCGACGGCACGTCCAGGCCGGCGTTCTTGGCCGCCCGCAGGGTCATGAGCTGCCAGATGGTCACCGACAGATCCGAGTCGCCGGCGTCGTGGCCGTACCGCCATCCGCCGAAGTGGTCCACGTTGTCCGGCCGCTTGGCGTTCTGGGCCCGGAGGATGAGCTGCAGGGCCGGATCGAGCCGGTCGCGGATGCGCCGGTCGAGCTCCTCGCTCGGCGCCATGCCGATCATCTCCGCCAGCATGAGCGAGATCATCCCGTGGCCGTACATCCGCGAGCCGTCGCGGGCGCCGAAGTAGCCATTCTTCTCCTGCCGCTCGGGATTCAGCACGTGATCGAGCGCCTTGCGCAGCGCCTCGCCCTCGGGCGTCGGATCGGTCATGGAGTGCCCGACCGCCGAAAGGGCCATGATCGAGATGGCGGTCATGGCGGTCCGATTGTGATCGGCCATGGCGATGGCCCCGTCGGGCCGTTGCCTGGAGACCAGGAAGGCCACCGCCTTGCGGATCGCCTCGTCCACGCGGGCGTCGGCGATCGCGGCGGCCTCCACTTCTGAGCCCTCCTGTGCTCCCGATGCGGCCGGGGAGACCGCGACCAGCATCAGCGCACAGAGCCGTGCGGATGAGGGCCGCCACCAGGACCGCCGCCACGCGCCACGGTCCCGCCCCGGCTCACAAGGAAGCCCGTCGTTCCTTCCGCCTCTGTGTGTTTCGCCGTACATGCGCGGTTTCGCTTTCTAGCCGCGTGGCGGACTGGGCAAGTCCGCCACGCGGCTAGGGATTCGCCTTTCTCGCCTCCTCCGCCACGATGCGGAAGTAGGCATCGACCATCTCGCGGTACCCCTCCGGCACCGTCTCGTGCTGCGCATCCATGAGATCGCGCGCCATGCGCGTCGGCAGCCGGCCCCAGTCCTTCAGGGCCACCGCATCCGGCAGCGCGGCGGCCTCGCCGCTGTCCAGGCGCGGCGCCACCCGCACGGGCGCGCCGTCGGCCAGCGTCTCGCCGGGCACCGCGCCCTGCACCCGCGCCTGCTGCATGCCCGCCGCCTGCGCGCGCGCCGCCTGGGCCATGGAGGCCGGCATGTCGGAGGGGGAGGGCGCCGACGGCGCGGGCGCGCCCGGGTGCTGCGACTGATCGAGCTGGTCGAGGGCGCGCGCGAGCCAGGCGGCGGCCGGATCGGACATGTCGCCCTGCGCCGATGAGGCCGGCGCGGCGGCGGCGGCCGCCATCGCCTCCTGCAGCTCGCCCACGCGCTTCTGGATCTCCGCGCTGGCCTGGCTGGCGGCCGGGGCCGCCACCGGCGCCAGCGCCGGCGCGGCGCTCATCGCCTGCGCCGCCTGGCTCATCTCCCCGGCCGCGGTGCCCTGGGTGCGTTCGCCGACCTGCTGAAGCGCCTCGCCCGCCGGCTGGCCCAACCGCTCCTCGTGTCGGCCGGCGCGCGCGATGTCCGATCCCGCCTCGCCGGCGCTGGGAGGCAGGGGCGCCTGCCGCGAGGCGGCGGCGGACAGGACACCCGCCTCGCGTTCCGCGGCCTGCTTGAGCTGGCCGGCGAGGTTCGACAACTGCTGCGCCACGGTACCGGCCTTCCCGGCCGCGGCATTGGCCTGGCCGGCGGCGTCCGGGGCGGGCCCCTGGGCTTCGCCCGCGGCGGCCTGCAGGTCGCCCTGCGCCTGTCGCATCATCTGGGCCAGCTGTTCCGTCTTGCGCGCGGCCGCCGCGAGGTCGCCGGCCGGCAGGTCCTGCGGGATCTGCGCGGCGGTCTCGCCCGCCAGGCTCGCCGCGTGTTCCGCCTTCTGGGCGGCGCCGGCGGCGTTGGGCCTGGCCTTCGCGGCCGCCTGGGGTGCGTCGTGCTGGGCGATTTCGCGCGCGCCCTGCGCCGCCGCCTGGGCCTGCTCGCGGAGCGAAGGTCCGGCCTGATCGCGCTGCTGCGCGGTCTCTCCAACCTGGCTGGCCACCTGGGCCTGCCGTTCGGCGGTCTCCCCGAGCTGCCTCGCGGCCCGGTTGAGCGTGTCGTCGGCGATGCGATCCAGCTCGCGGCGCATGGCCTCGTTGCCGCGCAGCTCGTCCTCGAGCGCCGCCATGAGCTGGTCGGGCGACGCCCCGGCCATTTCGGACAGCTCCGCGGCCCGCTCGTACTCGCCCTGCATCAGACCCTTGAGGCCGAGGTCCGATTCCATCTGCCGCAGGGCGCTGCGCGTGGGTTCGGGCTGGCCGCTGGCGACGTTCTGGTAGTGCTGGGCCAGCTGCTCCAGCGCATCGGCGGTCTGATCCTGCGGCTCGTTCGCCTGTGCGAGCGGCATGGCGCGGTTCGCCGGCGCGGCGGCGGCCGCCTGGCGGAGCAGATCCTCGGCGCGCGGCGGCGGCTGACGCAGCATCGCCAGGGCGTCATCGGCATCGCGGGCCCGCTCGCGTCCCTCGGGCGACGCGAGGTCCTGGACCCCCGCGTCGCGCCGCAGGCTCTCGCGAAGGTGATCGAGCTTCTCGTTCAGGCCCTCCTGCGAGGCGAGCAGGTCCGCGGCTTCGGCCGGCCCCTGGCGGGCCTCCTCGGCGCGCTGCGCCGTCTGCTGCTCCAGGCCGCGGGCCTCCCGGGCCAGCGACTCCATCCGCTCCGGCAGCGTGGGCGCCATCGCGGCAAGCCGGGTACGGGCCTCCTCGATGGCCGGCCTGGCCGCGGTCAGCCCTTCCTTCAGCGTGCCGCCGACCTGGTCGAGCGGCTGCGCGGCCGAGGCGGCGGGACGATTCGGATCGCGGCGCGCGTTCATCTCCCGCCGGACCTCCTCGGCGGCCGGCTGCTGCCGGGCCTTGCTCACCGCGGCGATGGCCTCGCGCGGAAGCCCCGACTCGCGCAGGTCCCGTTCGATCCCGGGCAGGGTGTCCTCGATGCGGTCCCATTCGCGCGCGCGGTCGCGGGCGGGGGTGGGCTGATTCTGCCAGCGCTCGCCGGCCGCCAGATCGCCGGTCGCCTGGGCCGCGGCGGTCAGATCGTGCGCCGCCTCGAGCTTGCGCATGGCGCCGCCCGCTTCGCGCGCGCGCTCGGCCGCGGCCTTCTCTCCGGCGGCGGGCGTCGGGGGCCGGTGCTCCGCAACCTCGGCGGCCGTGTTGAGGTCGTGCACGAACTGGGCATCGGTGTCGGGGCGCCGTTCCTCGAGCGCCGCCCGGTCGCGGAGCAGTCCCGCGGCGGCGTCGCGCGCGGCGTCCGCCGAGGCCTGCGCGGTTTCCCGCTCGGCGGGGTTGGCCCCCTGCTTCGCCAGATCGGTCGCGCGGGCTTCCGCCTCGGCCAGCCGCCAGAACGATTGCGCGGCATCGCCCAGATTGCGCGCCAGCTCCTTGCGCGCCTTGACGGCCTCCCGCTGGAGCTCCTCGGCGAACGGCTGGAGCTGGTTGCGCAGGTCCTCGGTCCCGGCGAGCAGGCGGTCGGACGGCAGCGGTTTGTTGGCGGCGGCGTCCTGGGCCTCGGCCGACGCCAGCCTGGCCTCCTCGCTGAACTTCTTCGCCCGCTCGCCGATCTCCTCCGCGCGGCGGGCGGCGCCCTGGTTGCGGAGGTCGTCGGCGATGTCCTTCATCATGGCCGACACCCCCTCGGTCTGGGCGGCGGCGGCCGCCTCGCGGCGGGCGGCCTGGGCGCGCGCGACGGGATCGGCCCCGCCGGCCTGGCTGGCCGCGTGGATGCGGCGCTGCTCGCGGGCGAGCTCCTCGACGTCGGCCTGGGCGACCTGCGCGGCGGCGGCCGCGGTCATGCGTTCCAGAGCCCGGTCGAGATGCTGGGTGTCCCATACGGCCTGTTTAAGGAGATCCGTCGCCTCCTGCGCGCGCTTGCGGACGGCGTCGGGGGCCTCCGCCTGTGCCACCGAGGGCAGCGTCTTCGCGGCGCGTTCGAGCCGCTCCCGCTGCGTCCGGCTCAGGGCGCGGCCGGCGAGGACCATCTCCTCGGAGGCCTGCCCCCGCGGCATCCGGCGCAGGGCCTCGGCCACCTCCTCCCGCGCCTGCTCGATGGATTCCCGGAAGCTGCGGCCCGCCTCGGCGGCGCGCAACGCGGCCTGCCGGACCGCCTCGCGATCGCCCGGATTGCGCTCGATCTCGGATCGGGCGGCATCGACCGTCTTCTCCATCTCCTCCGCCTGCCTGCGCAGCCGATCCGCCGTGGCCGCGACCTGACGGCGGGCGGCGACGGCCTTCAGGCGCTCGGGATCGAATCCGGGGGCGGTGATCATCAGCCGCAGGACCGTGGACTCGCCGCGGCTGCCCTTGAGATCCGTCGCGACGAACTTCGTGAAAAGCTGATCGCCGGGCCGCAGACCGAGCGCCACGAGATCCCATCGCCGGCGGAGGGCGGTCTCGCGCTCGCGCCCGAGCGCCGCCTCGTTCGTGGTCACCCAGGGCCCCTGGTTCACGCGGAACATCTGCACGATCCCCGTCAGGCCGAGGTCGTCGCGGACCCGCGCGTTCAGGTCGACGATCTCGTCGGGGCGCACGGCCAGGTCGCTCTCGGGGCTCTCGATGGTCACGGACGGCACCAGGTCCGGCTGCACGCGGATCTCGTACTGCGGGCTGAAACGATTGGCGAAACCCGTCCGGCGGGCGACGAGGTGGACGCGGTAGGTGCCCGATTCGCGCATCGCGAGCGTGGCGCTGGCACGGCCGCCGCGTCCGCTTTTCAGCGGCACGGCGTTGGTCGCATGCCCGACCTCGACCCTCAGCTCGCCTTCCCTGACCGGCTGGTCGAGCTCGAGGGCGAGGGTCACGTCGGTGCCCTCGATCGCCTCGATGTCGCCGTGGAGCTCGGCCACCGTGTTGGTGGGCAGGCCCGTGTAGGCCGGATGCGCGTAGGTCTTGTGGAACTGCACGACGCGCGGCGGGGAGACGGCGGTGAGCCGAAAGTGCCGCGTCAGACCGTCGCCGGCGCGGACGCGGTAGACGATCTCGTCGGCCGCGGCGTCGAGGTCGACACTGAACCGCGACGGCCCGCTGGGCCGCATGCGCAGGCGCTCGCGCGCCTCGCCGCTGCGGGTGGCCTCGAGCCACACGTCCTCGGCCGGCCGGCCGGACAGCTCGGCGGTGACGCGGACCGGCTCGCCCCGGGGCACGATCGCGCTGGCGGGCGACGGTTCGACCACGCGGATCCGCGTGTGCGACACGCGGTCGATGTTGGCCATGGGAAGGGCGACGCGGAGCAGCAGGCGGTGGAACTGGAGGCCCGGCGCCAGCAGCAGCGCGCCGACGGCGACGAAGGCGGCGACGGCGCCGCGAATCCAGGCGACGATGAGCCGGCGGGGCAGCAGCTCGTCTACCGGGCGCTGGAGAAGACGCCGGGCGACGTCCTGCTGGAGGAGGCGGCGGAAGGCGACGGACTCCCATTCGTGGCGGCCGGCCGCGTCGGTGAGCTCGATGGCGGAGAGCAGATCCTCTCGGAGGTCGGGCCGCACGGTCTCGCACAGGCGGGCCATCTGGCGCTCGTCGGCGCCGATGCGGAGCCGCCGCACCCACATGCGCCAGACGACGACGCCCGCGAGCAGATAGGCCGCCGCGCTCAGCATCGCGCGGCCCGCGTCCTCGAGCACGAACCACCGGTCGGCGAAGGCCGCGAGGGTGAGGGCGCCGATCAGGACCATGGCCAGCAGGCAGGCGCCGCGCAGGCGGATCAACCGGCGGCGCCGCGCCGCGAAGGCGCGGATGTAGCGCACGATCTCCGGGTCCACCGAGACCGGCGCGCGTACGGCATCCTCGTTCACAACAGCCCCCGTCGTTTGCGCAGAATCCACTCGGTCGCCAACAGGGCCAGCAAGACGGTCAGCCACGCATAACTCTGCCACAAAACCGTGTCGCTCTCCACAATCCGTCCGCGCGCCAGCGGTTCGAGCGCCGCGACAAGCTCCGGCAGGTTCTCCTCGCGCACGAAGCGGCCGCCCGCGTGGTGGGCGACGTCGCGCAGCAGGTCCTCCCGCGCCGAGAAATCGGCCAGCTCGGGCGTCGGGCCGTAGGTGACGGCGAAGGTGGCCGAGGCGCGCGCCTCGCCGCCGGGCAGGGCGTCGGCGGCGATCTTCACCTCATAGCGGCCTTCCTCCAGCGGCGCGGTCCGGGCCTGGTAGAGGCCGCCGCCGCGCTCGTCGGGCTCCAGGGGGATCGTCGCCACGCGGACGCCGTCGCGCCACAGGGCCGCGTAGGCGCGCGCCCTGGAGACGGCGCGGCCCTGCTCGTCGCGGAGGCGGACGCGGATCTGCGCCCGCTCGCCCGGCCGGTAGCTCACCGCGCCCGCATCCACCGAGGCGCGGCCGTCGCTGACGGTGTACGGCGCCTCCATGAGCGACAGCGCGACCTGGTTCCAGAAACGCCGGTGATCGCGGTCGGCGACCTCGCGGCGCCATCGCCAGGTCTCGTCGGTCGCCAGGTACATCGCGCGCCCCGCCCCGAACCGGCGCAGGACGACCGCGGGCATGCGCGTCTCGCCCGCCACCGCCTCGACCAGGGTCTCCGTGCCGTCCAGCGCCCGCACCGGCGCGATCCAGTGCGGCGGGGGCAGGGCGGTCCAGCGCGGCGCCTCGGGCGTTTCGGCCACGCCGAGGTCGAGCGCGGTCTGGGCGCGTCCTTCCGTCGTGAGCTGGAGCTGCGTCGGGCGGAACCCCGCGCCGGCATCGGTCCATTCCACCGGCAGAAGCGGGCGGAGCGGACCGCCGGCGTAGCCGCGCAGGACGCCGCGCTGGCCGTCGATGAAGATCACGCCGCCGCCGCGATCCCCGGCGAAGTCGCGGAGCCACTCGAGCTCGGCCGGTTTCAGCAGGGTCGCGGGGAGTTCGCCGAGGATCACCAGGTCGTAGGAGAAGAGCGCCTCCCGCGAGGGCGGCAGCTGGCCCGCCCGGTCGCCGCGATCGGGCGGGCGGTCGAAGGCGAGGACGCTGTTGACCTCCCACTGCTCGTCGCGGTCGAAGAGGTTGCGCAGGTAGCGCCACTCCCAGCGCGGACGGCCCTCGAGCAGGAGAAGGCGGTTGCGGCGCAGGGTCGCAAAGACCTGGAACGGTCGCCGGTCGTTCAGGGCCTCCAGATCGCCTTCGACCGGCGTGACGGCCGCCTCGAACTCGACGGCCAGCCCGTTGCGCTCGAGACGGCCGCCGGCGCGGGCGGCCAGGTTGCTGACGAGCGTCTCGATCGGGAAGTCCACCGGGATCACGCGGCGGTGTTCGCCCGCGGTGACCAGGTCCTTGGACCACAGCGTTTCGCCGCCGGCGCGGATGGCGAGCGTGAACGGCTTGCCGGCCGGCATGTCGTCCTTGAGGGTCACCCGGCCGTTCAGCCGGTCCTTGTGAAACAGCGTGCGCGGGATGTCGACCTCGGAGACCGCGAGGTCCGCGGGGAATTGACCGGAGCCGAATCCGACGGTGAAGACGGGGATGCCGCGGGCGCCGAGGACCTTGGCGGTGTGGAGGGGCGACTCGCCGGCGTTGTGTGCGCCGTCGCTGAGAAGCACGGCGGCCGTGCGGGGCCCGCCGTCCGCCGCGCCCCCGTCCGCCGCCGGGCGCGCATCGGCGGAGGGCAGGGCGAGGTCCGTCACCCGCCCGACCGGCGGCGCAGCGATGGCGGCCGGCGGTTCGCCGGCGTCGTCGCGCCGCCCGGCGCGCGCATGCCAGAAGGTCTCCATCTTCCCTTCGCGCAGGAGCATCAGCTCCACGTCGTGGCGGGACGCGAGGGCCCGCAGGGGCGCCGGGGAGCCCTCGAGCAGGAGCATCTGGAGGCGTTGCCAGCGCGGCGTCTGGCCCACCCGCTCCGCCGCCGCGCGGGCCGAGGCGTCCCGCGCGATCGCCTCTTCCGCCCCGCGGTCCGCGTGCTCGCGCACGAGCCCTTCCCAGGTCGCCGCGCGCCGGCTGAAGTCCGCCATCTGCCGGGCCAGGGCGGAGCGGTCCTTCGCCAGCGCGGCGGCGTCCAGGGATTGGACGGGAGCGGCCAGGGACTTTCCAAAGTCCGGACGCCATCCCTCCCCGCCGCCGGCGCCCTCGGTCACGGAGGCGAGGAACTCGCCCGGAATCGGCCGCTCGATCTTCCCGTCCGGCCGCTGCCAGCCGACCG
The DNA here is from genome assembly GCA_964610105.1 of uncultured Verrucomicrobiota bacterium. Lineage (GTDB taxonomy): Bacteria > Verrucomicrobiota > Kiritimatiellia > PWTM01 > PWTM01 > CAZSUU01. The sequence continues at coordinate 42,486 of CAZSUU010000021.1, forward strand.
ACAGGTAATCGTCGCCGTTCCCTTCCTTGAAGAAGACCTCGACGAAGTAGCGCCGGCCCGCCTCGAGGCGGACGGGCGCGGACTTCTGGTTCGGCTGCGCCTCCCACTGGTTCGGAGGGACGTAGTTGCTCACGGACGCGATCTTCCGGCGTTCGGCCGCGGTCTCGCCCCGGCTCAGCCACAGCTCCGACTCGTCGTCGCTCGCGATCCAGAACGTGTAGTCGCCCGACTGCGGCGGCGCGACGAATCCGCGCACGCGCATGCCGACGTTCTCGTCGTTGCGGCCGATCGAGGCGAAGGAGCTGAGCAGTACCGTTTCGGCGGGTGGACCGGCGTAGGAGGCGTGGCGGGTGAGCGACTCCACGGTCGTGCCGGGGACGTTCTTCCAGATCTCGCACCGGACCGCGCCGGGGCGGATGGCGCCGCGCAGGGCATCGTCGGGCAGTTTCGCCATGCGTTCGGCCGCCGAGGCGACGGCCGCCTTGAACTCCGCCACGGCGGCCGCGGGATCCGCGCCGCTTCCTCCGGCCTCGGCGCGGGCGGCCGCGTCGGCGGCGCGGCGGAGATCGTCGGCGGCCTCGACCGCGGTGGCGTCGAACGCGTCGCCGCCCAGCCAGGTCAGGCGCTGGGCGATCCGCAGCCTCCGGGCCGGCTCCATCGTGGGATCGGTCCGCGCCATGCTCTGCGAGGCGTCGACGACGACCTTGAGGCGCATGAGCTCGCCGATGAGGCGGCGGTGGTGCAGCACGGGACCGGTGAGCATCATGACCGCGAGAAACACCGCCCCCGCGCGCAGCCAGGGCAGCGCCCGCAGGCCGGGGCCGCTCCGCCCGGCGAGCTGGCGGCGGTACAGCCAGAACGCGAGCGCCGCGGCGGCGCCGGCCGCGGCGAGGCCGGCGGCGACGTGCCAGTCGCCCGTGAAGCGCAGCACGGTCATGCCGGGGCCCTCCTCCCGGCGCGGGGCGCGGCCGCGCGCGCCACGGATCCGGCGTTGAGGCGGAGGAACCACGGCACGAGGAGCAGCTCGCCGAACAGCAGGGCCAGGACGACGGCGAGCAGCCAGGTCCAGATCTCGCGGCCCCACCGGCGCTGTTGTTCCAGCGCGCGGTACTCCGCGGCGGAGCGGACCACGGTGGCGTTCATCTCGCGCGCGAGCGCGGCCAGCTCGGCCTCGCCCAGCCGCTCGAGCTGCGACTCCTCCGGCGGGGTGCGCACGACGTAATGAATCGTCTCGCCGCCGGGCAGGCGAAGCAGGTAGAGGCCGGGGCGCGCCGTGCCGTCGAACTCCGCCAGGCCTCGGGGCCCTCCCGGCTTCATCGCCGCTTCGTGGGTCTGGCCGTCGGGATCGGTGAACACCGCCGGGCGTCCGCCCGCGTCGGCCGGCAGCAGGGCGGCGAGGCGCTCCCCCGCGCGGACGTTGCGGGGCGGGTAGACCTGCGAGGCGAGGTGAACGGTCAGCTCCTGCACCAGCGGCAGGTAGAACGGACGAAGAGGCAGGTTGCTCCAGTCGGCATCGCACGCCGTGTTGCAGAGGATCACGCGGCCCTGGCCGAACGGCTTCTCGACCAGGAAGGGGTCGCCGTTGTCCATGCGGGCGAGGGCGGCGGGCGCCGAGCCCGGGGCGGCCGCGGCCGGCAGCTCCAGCCGGTGCCACAGCCGGATCTGCGCGCCCTGCAGCGAGCCCTTGCGCGGATCGTTGAACACGCCCATCGCCGGGTGCGAGAAATGCTGCGCCACCAGGGCCGCGGGCGTGGTCGCGCCGGTCGGATCGCCCGACAGGGCGCCCACGCGCGCCGGCAACAGCCCCGTGGCGCCGCCGAGGCGCTCGTTGTACCAGGGCACGTTCGCGCGGTCGCCGGGGAAGATCAGCAGCCCGCCCCCGCCGCGGACGAACTCCTGCAGCGCGGCCAGGGCCCGGTCGTCGAGCTGCCGCACGTTGGCGAGGATGACCACGCGCACGCCGTTCAGCGTCTCGGCGGAGAGGCCGTCTTCGCCCGCCGGCCGCGGCTCGATGAGATCCGCCGCCTGCTGGCGCGCGGCGCCGAAGGGGCGCAACGCGAACTCGAGGAACGTGGTCTCGCCCTGCAGGCCGGGACGGCGGTCGCCGCTGACCACGAGCACCGGCAGGCGGTCCACCACCGGCAGGCTGAGGCGGCCGACGTTGTCGGCCTTGAGCGGGTCGCTGTCGGCGGCGACCTCCAGCACGTGCGAGCCGGGCTGGTCGAAGGCGAAGGAGAAGAGGAGCTGTCCCGCCTCTCCCGGAGCGAGGGTGATCTGGCTGGCGCTGCGCTCGACCCCGTCGGCGCGGAAATAGACGCGCAGATCCTTCACGGGCTGCGTGCCGTGGTTGCGCAGGTTGGCGCGGACCGAGATCTTCTGCCCGACGCCCGGCAGCGGCTTGGAGGATTCCACCGACTCCACGGCGACGTTCTCCCGCACGTCGCGGCCGGTCGGCAGGAGCACCAGCCGGGGCGGGATCGGCTGCGACGCCAGCAGCTCGAGGGCGCGGGCCCGCGCCGGGGCGTCGGCCTTGGACCAGCTCACGCGTTGAAAGTCGCTGATCACGACGAGGGTGCGATCGGCGTGGTTCATGCGCGAGGCGAAGAGGCCGGCCGCGGTCTCGAGGCGGCCGGGCACGTCGGCCATGCCGTAGCCGCCCGCGGCCTTGTCGAGGCGGGCGCCGAGATGGCCGAGGTCGTAGGAGGGGGTCTCCAGGCCCTCCTCCAGCGGCCCCGCGAGGCCGACGACGGCCACCTGCGAGCCGCGCGGGAGCGGCGCCACCAGCGCGGCGGCGGCGTCGCGGCCGGCGGCAAAGGTGGATTGCAGGCCGTTGGAGGCTTCCATCGAGTAGCTGTTGTCGAGGAGGATCACGATCGAGGACATCGCGCGGCGGATCATGGCGTGGGCGCCGAGGAGGACGGGCCGGGCCATGGCGACGGCGAGGAAGACGGGGATCGCCATGCGGAGCGCCAGCAGCGCGATCTGCTGCCACTGGATGCGCCGCCGGTTCGTCTGCAGCGCCGCGTCGAGGAACTGCATCGCCCCCCATCGCACCACGCGGAAGCGGCGGCGGTTCAGGAGATGGATGATCAGCGGGATCGCCGTCGCCCCGGCGCCGAAAAGCAGGATGGCGTTTAAAAAGGTCACGGAACAGCCACGACCGGTTCTTCAAATCCGAAATCCGAAATCCGAAATCCGAAGGAAGGCCGGAGCCCGGACCCGCCACGGGGGAAACGGCTCGGTCGTCGTTCCGGATGTCTCCCCATTCTCCGTTTCCGGTTTCCCTCGGATTTCGACCTTCGGATTTCGGGTCTCTCCCTCATGCTCGGCGCCTCCGGATGGTGAGGTAGCTGGCCAGCGCGTCGGCGTACGGGCGGTCGGTCACGAGGGGGACGAGGTCGATGCGGTGCCGGCTGCAGCCCCGCTTTAGATCGTCGCGGAACCGCCGCACCTCGGCGAGGTAGGCGGTGCGCAGCTGCTCGGGATCCACGAACCGCTTGTGCTCGGCCAGCTCGAGCGACTCGAACTGCGTCCAGCGCTCGAACGGGAACTCCAGCTCCGCCCGGTCCCAAATCTGGAAGAGGATCAGCTCGTGATGGGCATGGCGGAAATGGGCCAGCGCGGACAACAGCGGATTGACCTGGCCGAAGCAGTCGGAGAGGACGATCAACAGGCCGCGCCGGTGGATCTTCGGCACCAGATCGTGGAACACCCCGGCCAGCTCCGTCTCCCCGCCGGGCTCCGCCCCCGCGAGGGCGTCCGCGAGGATCCGGAGGTGGCCCGCGCGCGCGCGGGGGGGGATGTAGCGCCGGACGGCCCGGTCGAACACCACCAGGCCCACGCCGTCGGCCTGCTGGAGCATGAGGTAGGCGAGACACATCGCCAGACGCACGGCGTAGTGATGCTTGGTCACCTCGCCGCTGCCGTAGGCCATCGAACCGCTGACGTCCAGCAGGATCGTCGCGCGGACGTTCGTCTCCTCCTCGTACTCGCGGATGTAGAACCGGTCGGTCTTGCCGAACACCTTCCAGTCCAGGTGGCGGATCTCGTCGCCGGGCACGTAGGGCCGGTGCTCGCGGTACTCGACGCTGAACCCCTTGTGGGGCGAACGGTGCAGCCCGGAGCAGAATCCTTCCACCACGAGCCGCGCCAGCACCTGCAGGTTGGCGATCTTCCGGACGTCGCCGGGCGTGAGGAACTGGGAGACCGTGGCCATGCGCGGGGACGGGCTCCGGCTACAGCACGCTGGGCGCGGCGGGCCGCGGGACGGCCTTGAGCGCGCGGTCGATGATCTCCGAGGTCGTGAGCCCCTCGGCCTCGGCGTTGAAGGTCGGCACGATGCGGTGTCGCATCACCGGCCGCGCGAGCGCCTCGACGTCGTCGACGATCACGTGGTGCCGGCCCCGCAGCAGGGCGCGGACCTTGCCGCCGAGCGTGAGCATCTGGCAGGCGCGGGGCCCGGGGCCCCATTCCACGAGGTCGCGGATGAACTCGGGCGCCCCCGGCTCCTCCGGCCGGCACCGGCGGACGAGGTCGAGGATGAAGTCCGTCACGTGGTCCGGCACGGGCACGCGCCGGACGATCTGCTGGCAGGCGATGATGTCGGGGCCGGTGATCAGCGCCTTGAGCGCGACCTCCAGGGAGCCGGTGGTGCGGGCGAGGATCTCGCGCTCCTGCTCGCGGGTCGGATAGTCCACGAAGACGTGGAACATGAAGCGGTCCCGCTGGGCCTCGGGCAGCGGATAAGTGCCTTCCTGCTCGATCGGATTCTGCGTGGCGAGGACGAAGAACGGCTCCTGCAGCGTGTGCGTCTGGTTGCCCACGCTGACCGAGTGCTCCTGCATCGCCTCCAGCAGCGCCGCCTGCGTCTTGGGCGGCGTGCGGTTGATCTCGTCGGCCAGGATCATCTGGGCGAAGATCGGCCCCGGCTGGAAGACCAGCCGGCGGCGGCCGGTGACCGGGTCCTCCTGGATGATCTCGGTCCCGGTGATGTCGGCGGGCATGAGATCGGGCGTGAACTGGATGCGGCGGAACGTGAGGTCCATCACCTGCGACAGGCCGCGGATCATGGCCGTCTTGGCCAGCCCCGGCACGCCTTCGAGCAGGCAGTGGCCGCGCGCCAGGATGGCGATCAGGAGCTGTTCGATCACCTCCTCCTGTCCGACGATCAGCCGGCCGAGCTCGGCGGAGATCTGCTGGTACGCGGCGCGAAGACGTTCGGCCTGTTCGACCTCGGGGGCCCCTTTCTCGGGGGCCGGACTGGTATCGCTCATGGGCTCACCTTTGTTGGCGCACCGGAAGACAAACAATGGGGAGAGATTAGGGGGCAAGGAAGGACGCACGTAAACGAAAAAGAGCAGAGTAGCCGCGATTTTTTTTCGCGCGGCGCGACCGGAGTCGTTTCGCGGAGCCGAAGAATCCCGCCGAACCCGCTCGGCCGGATCGAACGCCGGCGGCCCGCCGCCTCACGAGGCGCGAAGCGCCGCGTATTCGTGCCGCGCGCGGGCCTGGGCGGACGCGCGGATCCCGTCGATCGCGTCGAAATCCTCCAGCATCAGCGCGAGGACCTCCGCATCCAGCACCCGGTCCGCCGCGAGGCGGCCCATCAAACCGCGCGTCTCTCCGGCGCCGAGGGCGCGACGGTACGGGCGGTCCTCGCGCAGGGCGGCGAAGACGTCCGCGACCGCCATGATCCGCGCGCCCACCGACAGGTCGGGTCCGTGGAGGTGGAACGGGTAGCCTCCGCCGTCGGGGCGCTCGTGGTGCTGGGCGCTCCACCGGCGCAGCGTCTGCAGGGCGGGCACCGCGGCGAGGGTGCGGTCGGTGTGATAGGGGTGCGCGCGCATGAGCCGCTGCTCGGCCTCGTCCAGGGGCGCCGGCTTCTCGAGGGTCTCGGCCGGTATGGCCAGCTTGCCGAGGTCGTGGAGGTGACCGGCCACGCGCATCGATTGCACCGCCTCGTCACCGAACCCGCTGCGCCGGGCGAGATGGGCGGCGACCTCGGCGACGGCCGCGGAGTGCGTCGCGGTGAAGCGGCTGCGGAAGTCGACGATCCGGCGGAAAAGGTCCGCCACCCCGGCGAGCACCGCCGTGCCGATCGCGAACGGCTCGTCGCCGAGATCGCCGCCGGGCGCCGTCTCGCGCGCCGCCACGCAGTCGAACCAGAAGTCCTCGTGGTCGGCCAGCGACAGGAACACGTCCGTCCACCGCGGGGCGAACATCCGGCCCTGCTCGGCGGCCACGTGCCGGCGGATCGGGTCCGCCTGCTCGAGCGGCTCCCGCCGCGGATCGATGAGCACGGCGATGCGGTCGGCGAGATGCAGGATCTGGCTGCCGGGGGGAGCGGCCGGCCCGTCGCACGGGCAATCGCGGCCGTCCCATCGCACGTGGTGGTATCGCACGAGCCCGCCGGCGGCGACCAGCGGCGCGAAGCCCTCCAGCAGCCGCGCTCCGATCTCCGCGTGCTCGTGCGGATGCGTCGTCTCGAAGTCCAGCGACTCGATGCGCTCCCGCAGCGAAAGCGCCCCCACGTCGTGCAGGGAGGCGGCGAGTACGATCGTCCGCCGCAGGGAGGGCGAGATCTCGGCGGCGCCGCTGAGGCGGTCCGCCACGATCGCCACGCGTCGGTGATGATCGGCCACGCGGGGGCTTACCAGATCCACGGCGCGCGACAGGCCCACGACAAGATCCATGAGCCGTGCATTGGCGGGGCTGTTCATGGCTGACCTCGGGTCCGGAGGATTCTTTACGCCCGTGTCCGGGTCTCTGTCGATTCAATTCTCGAGCGTCGCCCCGGGTCGGTCGGAGACCTCGCCCTGCCCGCGACACGCCGACCCGCGACCGGCGGGGCGAGCCGCCGCCCCGTTCCACTTGAGTAAGAGACAACGAAGGCCACCGAGCACCGGGACCGCCATGCGGCGGACATCCGGAAACCGAATGTCCGATTCCGCGATTGACGCCCGCCGCCGCGGCCTTACACTGGCGCCGGTTCTTTGGGAACTGGCGGATGGGCTAACGGAAGTCCGTGCGAATCGGACGCGGTCGCGCCGCTGTGAACGGTTGCGAAATCCCACAAGCCACTGCCGCGCGACGTCGGATCCCCCGATCCGGCGGGCGCGGATGGGAAGGCGGGAGAGTAGGGTGCCGTGAGCCAGAAGACGAGTCCCTCCGCCTGTCGGCACGATCTCCTTCGCGTACGGGAGGGCGGCAGCGGCACGAGGGGTGCGGCGGCCTCCGTCTCCGATGGAAGGGACGGGGGCTTTCTCATTTCCGCCCGCGCGCAGGGATCCGGCCGACTCGCAGCTCCCGCGCAAGGAGCGGAAAGGTCCGTATGAGTCATCGTGTGCTGGCCGGGTTGATCAGCCTCGCCGTCCCCGCCCTGGCCGCCCCGCCGGCGGTGGCCCCGTCCCCCCGGGAGATCGTCGTCACGGCCAGCCGCGACGCGCGGCCGGCGTCGGAGCTGCCCGGGCGGTTGACCGTCGTGCCGCGCGAGCGGATCGCGGAGTCCGGGGCGGCCAGCGTCGTCGAGATCCTCGACCGCGTGGCCGGCATCCACCTGCGCTCCACCTCCGGCAACCCCGCGCAGGCGGAGATCGACATGCGCGGCTTCGGCGAGAACTCGCACGGACGCGTGCTCGTCCTGCTCGACGGCCAGCCGCTGAACCGCCCGGACCAGGCCGGCGTCGACTGGCTCCAGATCCCGCTCTCGCAGATCGAGCGCATCGAGGTGCTGCACGGCGGCCGTTCGGCCCTGTACGGCGACCACGCCGTCGGCGGCGTCGTCAACCTCGTCACCCGCCCCGCCTCTTCGACGCCCGAGACGCGCCTGGAGGCGCTGGGCGGCAGCCACGGCCTCTACTCCGGGAGCGCGCGGACCCGCGGCGCCGCCGGTCCGCTGCTCTATTCCGCCGACGTGCAGCGCGACGCCGCCGACGGCTACCGCGAGCGCTCGGGCTACGAATCGTGGAACGCGGGCCTCTCGCTCGGAGGCGATCTCGGCGAGACGGCCACCGCCACCCTCCGGCTCGGCTACAGCCTGCTCGATTTCGAGCTGCCGGGCTACCTGACCCGCGCGCAGATGCGGGCCGATCCCCGGCAGAGCGCCAACCCCGCCGACGAGTCGGAGAACGAGTACTGGACCGCCGCCCTGCGGCTCGGCGCCGCGGCCGGCCGCGACGGCCGCGTCGAGGCCGACCTGACCTGGCTGCGGCGGGACATGGAGAGCGACGTGCCGAGCTGGTCGAGCTTCGCGGACACGCTCCTGGACGCGTTCGGCGTGGCGCCGCGCTATGTCCTGGAGCGTCCGGCGGCCGGCCGCCCCAACCGGCTGCTGGCCGGGGTGGACTGGCGATACGAGTCGATGGGCGTCGACCGCTACGGCGACCTCGATCGCACCGCGCGCAGCACCGACGCGGAGATCTTGAAAGAAACGCTGGGTTTCTACGCCAGCGACCGGCTGCAGCTCACCGACCGCTGGTCCCTCGAACTCGGGGGGCGCACGGAGGAGGCGACGTACACGGCGGAGGTGAAGGACGGAACGGGCGCGCGCGTGGTGGATGACGAGACGACCCATCGGGCCGACGTCATCGAGGGCGGCCTGGGGTTCCGGGCCGGCGAGGCGGCGCGGCTGTTCGCGCGGGCCGGCCAGGTGTACCGCTTCCCGTTCATCGACGAGCAGGTCAGCTACTACGGATTCGGAAGCGACCGGATCTACCAGAACCTCGACTTGGAAACCGGCGAGAACTACGAAATCGGGGCGGAGATCGCGCCGGCGAAAGACGTGACCCTGGGCGTCACGCTGTTCCGCCTGAACATGCACGACCAGATTGCCTACAACGGCGTGACCATGCAGAACGAGAACCTCGCCGACACGCGGCACGAGGGCGTGGAGACGACGCTCGCGTGGATCCCGTGTCCCTGGTTCCGCCTCGACGCCGGCTACACGTACACCGACGCCCAGTTCGACGCCGGGCCCCATGACGGCCGCGAACTGCCGCTGGTGCCCGCCCACAAGGCGAACCTCGCCGGCGAGATTCGCCTTCCGTGGCATCTGACGGCGCGCGCGGCGGCGAGCTACGTCGGCGAACAGCGGCCGGGCGGCGACTACGACAACAGCGCGGAGCGGCTGGAGGCGTACACCGTGGTCGACGCGCTGCTCCGCTTCGATGCCGTCAGGCCGACGGGGTTGTCGGTGTTCGCCGGCGTGGACAACCTCTTCGGCGAGGAATACGCGTCCGTGGCCTACGAGGGGCTCGACGTGGTCGGCTACTATCCCTCGCCGGAACGGACATGGAAGGCGGGGGTGTCGTGGACCTTCTGAACACGGAACACCGAACACCGAACGCCGAACGCCGAACGCTGAACTCCGAACGATGAAACGCGCCCTGAATCACTGGCGGACGGGATTCGCCGCCGCGCTCGCGGTGCATGCCGTCGCGGGGGCCGGCCTGTTCTGCTCCTGGCAGGCGGACCGCCGCGCATCGGCGGCGGTCGGCGCGGTGGAGTCGATCGTGGAGTTCCATGTCGTCTGCGAGCCGGTCCGGCCCGCGGAGCCGATGCCCGTCCAGCCGGAGCCACGAGCGGACGAGCCGGACCTCGAGCGGCCACCTCCAATCCCCCATCCGCCCCCCCCCATCCGCGATCCCGTCGAGCCGCCACCGGCCGTCCCCGATCCGCCGGTTCCGGTCGCGGAGACGGCGCCGCCGCCGGAGCCCTCCGCGCCGGCGGTCGTCCCGGCGCCGCCGCCCCCTCCGTGCCGCCCGCCTTCGCCGACCTCCGCCGTGGCGCCGCCGCGGGACCTTCCACCACCGGCGCCTGTTCGCGAGCATGCGGCCGCGGAGTCGGTTTCGGGAGAGACGGAGATCCGCGCGACGCCGGTCGCGCTGACGCAGATCAGGCCTTTCTACCCGTACGGGGCGCGCCGGCGCGGCGAGGAGGGACTCGTCGTGGTGTCGGTCTGGGTCGACGTGTCCGGCCGGACCGACCGCGCCGAGGTGATGGAATCGAGCGGATTCGCCTCGCTCGACTCCGCCGCCCTGCAGGCCGTGCGACGCGCCCGCTTCCGACCCGCCGGCACGGATGGACAGCCGGTGGCCGCCAGCGCGGAGGTGCGGCTCAGGTTCAAGCTGACCGGTGAGGAGTGATCCCATGCCGTCCGACGCCATGGCCGAAGTCCTTGCGCGCATCCGCCGGGTCGAACCCGCCGCACTGGCCGCCGCCTGGGAGCGCCTCGACAGCCTGACGAAGCCGCGGAGAAGCCTCGGCTACCTGGAGGAAATCGCCGCGCGCTACATCGCCCTCCGCGGGGGGGGCCGCCCGCGCGTCGGCCGCAGGCGGATCTGCGTATTCGCGGGCGACCACGGGGTGACCGCCGAGGGGGTGAGCGCCTATCCGGCGTCGGTCACGACGCTCATGGTCCGCAATTTCCTCGCCGGGGGGGCGGCGATCAATGTGCTCGCGCGCCGCGCGGGAGCGGAGGTCGAGGTGATCGACGCGGGCATGGCGGAGGACGTCGGCGATCTGCCCGGCCTCCTGCGCGGCAACGTGCGGCGGGGGGCGGGCAATATCGCCCGCGAGCCGGCGATGACCGTCGGCGAGGCGGAGCAGGCCATCGCCCTCGGCCTCGCCCGGGCGGCGGCCGCGGCCGCCGCCGGGGTGACGTTGCTGGCCACCGGCGAGATGGGCATCGGCAACACCACCCCGGCCGCCGCGCTCTTCGCGGTCTGGCTCGGCCTTCCCGCGCGCGAGGCGGTCGGACCGGGCACGGGGCTGGACGCGGCGGGCCTCGCGCGTAAGACGGCCGTCGTCGATCGCGCGATCGAGGTCCATCGCGCCCGGTGCACGGGGCCGGTCGAGACCCTGGCCGCCCTCGGGGGCCTCGAGATCGCGGCGATCTGCGGGCTCTGCCTCGGCGCCGCCGCCCACGGCATCCCGGCGGTCGTCGACGGGTTCATCTCCGGCGCCGGCGCGCTCGCGGCCATGCGGCTGTGCCCGGCGGTGAAGGATCACCTGTTCTTCGCCCACCGGAGCGCCGAGCCCGGCCACGCGCGGTTCTTCGAAAGCGAGGGACTCCGACCGCTCGTCAGCCTCGACCTGCGGCTCGGCGAAGGCACGGGCGCGGCGATCGCGATGCAGATCATTGAAGACGCCGTCGCCGTCCACAACGAGATGGCCACATTCGCGGAGATTGGGATCATTCCCGGAGCATGAACTCCAATCCGCAATCCGCAATCCGCCATCCGCAATCACCGAGCGGCTCCGCGCTCGGCACCGCGGTGCGCACGCTCACCATCCTGCCCTGGCCGGGCGCGGAGGCGGAGCGGTTCGCCTCCACGCTGCCGTGGTTTCCGCTCGTCGGTCTCGCGCTCGGCTCCGCGGCGGCCGGCCTCGCGTGGCTGATCGGCGGCTGCCTGAAGTGGAGCGCGGCCGCGGGGGTCCTCGCCGTGTCGCTGCTGGCGCTGCTGACGGGCGGGCTGCATCTCGACGGGCTCGCCGACACGGCCGACGGACTCGGCGGCGGGCGCACGCCGGACCGCTCGCTCGAGATCATGAAGGACCCGCGCGTCGGCGCCATGGGCGTCGCGACCGTCGCGCTCGTGCTGATGCTCAAGGCCGTGGCGCTGGCGCGGCTGGCCGGATTCGATGCGTGGCGTCTCATCCCCGTGCCGGTGATCCTCGCCCGCCTCGTGCAGGTCCAGTTGATGGCCACGCTGACCTATGCGCGGACCGGCGGCGGGACCGCCCGGGCCTTCGTGCAGGATGCGAGGCCGGTCCATTACGCCGCCGCCGCCGGTCTGACAGCCGTCCTGTCCGGTCTTCTCGCCGGCGCCGCCGGCCTGGCGGCGATGATCGCCTCCGTCGGCCTCGGCGCGCTGCTCGGGCGCCGGCTGAAACGGCGGCTCGGCGGCGTCACCGGCGACGCCCTCGGCTGGGCGAGCGAGATCGCGGAGACGGCGATGTTCCTCGTCCTCGCAGTGGCGGTGGATCCGGCGGTTCAGGGATGGACAGCCGGGTTCGTACTGACCCCGCAGAGGTAGACATGCAGAAACGCGGGAGCGCCGGAATGGCGGGCGCCGTGCTCGTGATGATCACGGCGCTGGCGGCCGGCTGTTCGCCGCCGGCGCCGGCGCCGGCCCCCCCGGCCGGCGACACGGTGCGGGTGGTCTCGCTCGCGCCCAGCCTGACCGAGATCGTGTGCGCGGTGGGCGGCGCGGACTGCCTGGTCGGTCGGACGAGCGCCTGCACGCAGCCGCCCGATGTGGTGCGGAGGATCCCGGTGGCGGGCGACTTCGGCGTACCGACGCTGGAGGCGCTCGCCCAGCTTCGCCCGGACTGGGTGATCGCGGTGGCGTTCGACGACCGGCAGATGACGGCGGCCATCGAACGCCTGGGTCTGCGCTGCCGGCTCATACCCTGCCGGACGCTCGACGAGATCCCCCGCGCGATGGAGGTCGTCGGCGGTCTCCTCCGGCGCGAGGAGCCCGCACGGCGCGCGGCGGCGGAGGTCCGCGCGCAGCTGGACGAGCTGAGCCGCTCGGTGCCGCGGGAACCGCACCCCCTCGTATTCGTCGAAATCTGGGGCGATCCGCTGATTACGGCCGGCCGGCCGTCGTTCTTGTCCGAGCTGGTCGGGCTGGCCGGCGGGCGCAATGTCGCGGACGACACGGAGAACGACTACTTCCAGATCTCTCCCGAGGCCGTGGTCGCCCGGGATCCCGGCGTCATCCTGATGTTCGACGCCCGCGACAACGCGTCGGCCCTGCGGCGCGCGGAGGGCCGCCCCGGGTGGGCCGGCCTGCGCGCGGTGCGGGAGGGTCGGGTGTACGGGGGGTTCGACGCCGATCTCGTTCAGCGTCCGGGGCCGCGCGTGGCCGAAGCCGTCCGGGCCCTTCGCCGTCTGCTGCATCCGGAGGCGTCGTGAGCGATTCCGGTCCGGCGGTCCTGGAGTCCGGGCGCGGCGCGCGCCGCTTCCCGCTGGGCGGCTTGGTGCTCGCCGCGCCGGTCGTGTTCGCCGCGGCCCTCCTCCTGGGGCCGGCGGGCGCCGGCTGGCCCGATACCGCGTCGGAGGCCGGCCGCGCCCTCCTTGGCCTGCGACTGAACCGCGTGATGGACGGCTTCCTGGTCGGCGCCGCCCTGGCCGCGTCGGGCGTCGTGCTCCAGGTGGTATTCCGCAATCCGCTGGCCGATCCGTACGTGCTCGGCGTGAGCAGCGGCGCGGGTCTGGGGGCGGCGCTGGCGATCCTCGTCGGCTGGGGAGCCGCGAGCGTCTACGCGCTGCCCGCCGCGGCGTTCGCGATGGGGCTGGCCACGCTGGCGGTGGTCTTCCTCGCGGCCGGGGGCGGGCGTGGCTCGGTGTCGCTGTACGGTCTGCTGCTCAGCGGCGTGATCGTCAGCGCGACCGGTTCCAGCCTCCTCATGCTGGCGGTGTCGCTCGCGCCCGTGGAGGGCATGCACGGGGTGTTGTGGTGGATGCTCGGCAGCCTGCAGATGACCCCCGAACCGCTCCTCCGCGCGGGCGCGGTCGTCCTGGCGGCCGGCCTGCTCGCGCTGGCCGCCCTCGGCCGGTCCTTCGACGCCCTGGGGCTCGGCCGCCACGCCGCGTACCATCTGGGCATCCGTCCGGGCGTCACCGTGGCGGCCGGCCTGTGCGTGGCCACGCTTCTGACCGCGACGGCGGTGGCGATGGCCGGCATCGTCGGATTCGTCGGTCTCATCGTCCCGCATGGCGCCCGGGCGCTGGCTGGTCCCGATCATCGCCGGCTTCCGTGGGTTGCGGCGCTGCTCGGCGGCCTGTTCCTGGTGGTCTGTGACACGGTCGGTCGGACGGCGCTGGCGCCGCGCGAGATCCCCGTCGGCGTGGTCACCGCCGTGGTGGGCGGGCCGTTCTTCCTCGTATTGCTGCGCCGGCGCGGCCGGGGGTGGGTGGAATGAGAACCGCCGTCGAGTGCCGTGCGGTGACGGCGGCCTACGGTTCCGCGCCCGTGCTGGCCGACCTCTCCATGGGCGTCGCCGAGGGCGAACGCGTGGCGCTGCTCGGGCCCAACGGCGCCGGCAAGACCACGCTCCTCCACGTGCTGACCGGCTTTCACCGGCCCGCCGCCGGCGTCGTGCGGCTGTTCGGCGACGACGTCCGCCGTCTGCCGCCCGCCGAGCGGGCGCGCCGGGTGGCCGTGGTGCCGCAGACGCTGGAGACGCCGCTGGCCTACACCGTCGCCGATCTGGTGGCGCTGGGCCGCACGGCGGCGAAGCCTCCCTGGGCCGGGGTGACCGCCGGGGACCGGCGCGCCATGGAACGGGCGATGGCGCTCACCGACGTGCTGGACCTGCGCGACCGGCCCTACAACGAGCTGAGCGGAGGCGAACGCCAGCGCAGCGCCATCGCGATGGCGCTGTCGCGCGAGCCCGCGCTGCTGCTGCTCGACGAACCCACCGCGCACCTCGACATCAACCACCGGCTGGATGTGCTGCAGCTCATCGAGCGGCTGAACCGGGAGCGGGGGCTGACGGTGATCATGAGCAGCCACGACCTCAACCTCGCGGCCGATTTCTTCCCGCGGCTCGTGCTGCTCGACCACGGGCGGATCGTCGCCTCCGGAACGCCGTCGGAGGTGCTGGAGGAACGACGCCTTGCGGAGGTGTATCACTGCGCGCTCTCCGTTCAGGCCGATCCGGCCGGCGGGACGATGGTCCGGCCGGCGCGCACGATCCCGGCGGCCGCGCCGGGCGCGGCGCGCACGGCGCACGTCATCGGGGGCGGCGGCGCCGGCGTGGAGATCATGCGGCGCCTGTCGCTGGCGGGCTGGACGGTGACCTGCGGCGCGCTCAACGAGGGCGATTCGGACGCGCGCGCGGCCGCGGCCCTGGGCATCGAGGCGGCGCTGGAGAGACCGTTCTCGCCGCTCGGCGAAGCGGCGCTGCGCCGGGCGGCCGAGATGGCGGCCGCGGCGGACGCCGTCGTGGTCTGCGAGGTGCCGTTCGGGAGCGGCAACGTGCGCAATCTCGACGTCGCCGCGGACGCCTGTCGCCGGCGGCGTCCGGTCTTCCTGTGCCTGCGCGGCGCCGACGGGCGGGACTTCACTCCCGACCGCTCCGCCACCGCGGCCCTGCGCGCCCTCGTCGCGGCGGGGGCCACGGCGTGGACGCATCCGGGCGAGCTGCTCGAACGGATGCAGACGCTGCCGCGGTGAGCGGACAGGAAGGGGCGAAGGCACAGGTTTCAAATTTCAGACGACAAGCCTCAAACTCCAAATCCGCGATGGTTGCGGCTCGCCGCCCTGCGGGTTTGCGCGCTGCGATGCGGATAGCGCCTCACGGCGCCGCTGCGAACATGCGGTGTCGGCGGCGGAAGCGGTTTGTAGCGTGCCCGTGAGGGCATAGGCACCAACTCGAAGATGCGCCCGGCAGGGCAGGAGACGGCTTCCGAATAACGCCTTGACAGCCGAAGGTACGGAAGGAAAGACTGCCGCACAATTATGCCGGGATACACGATATCTCTCGCCGAAGGAGGCCGATGATGGCTGACAAGAAAGCGGATCTGGCAGGGCCGGGCATCAGCACCTATGAAGAGGTGGACAAGATCCTCCCCCACGACTACGAGGCGTTGCTGGGTCCCAAGGAGAGGATGAAGGCCGTCTACAAGATAAAGAACTTCATCGAAGAGAACCTGTGCAAGGAGCTCAACCTCTTCATGGTTCAGGTCCCCCTGATCGTGACCAGGGAGAGCGGGGTCAACGACTACCTGGACCGGGACGGTTCGCGCACACCGATCGAGTTCTCCTGCGGGCTCGGACTCGAAAAGAGGATCGACGCCCAGGTGGTGCAGGCGGCCACCAAATGGAAACGCATGGCCCTGAAACAGTTCGGCTGTGAGGTGGGCGAGGGCATCTGCACCGACATGCGGGCGGTCAGGAAGGACTACTTCCTGGATCACGACCACAGCGCGTACGTGGACCAGTGGGACTGGGAGCGGGTCATCACCAGGGACATGCGGAACCTGGATTTCCTGCGCGACATCGTGACGAAGATCTGGTCGGTCATCTATGAGGCGGGCCGGATGGTCAGGAAGGACTTCCCCCGGCTCAACACCGACAAGTATCCCGACATCCCCAGGGAGCTGAAGTTTTTCCACGCGGAGGAGATCCTGGAACGCTATCCCGACCTCACGCGCAAACAGCGCGAGACCAAGATGGTTGAGGAAGTGCATCCGGCGATCTTCATCATCGGCATCGGTTATGTCCTGGAAGACGGCTATCCCCACGAAATGCGGGCGGCGGACTACGACGACTGGATCACGCCGACGATCAAGAGGCACGGAAAGCCATACCACGGGCTCAACGGCGACATCCTGGTCTGGAATCCGGTGACCCGGCGTCGGCACGAGCTGACCTCCATGGGCATCCGCGTGACCAAGGAGAGCATGGTCCAGCAGCTCAAGGAAGCCCGGCAGGAGCACTTCCTGCAGTTGCCCTACCACCAGGCGATCCTCCACGACAAGATCCCGCTGAGCATCGGCGGCGGGATCGGTCAGTCCCGCACGTTCATGTATCTGCTGAGGACCGCCCACATCGGCGAGGTAAGCACCACCGTGTGGCCGGAGGTCCTCAAGTCGATCTGCAGGCGGAAGAACATCCACGTGCTGGAATAGCGCTTCCCAGGGCGGCGAGCCGCAACCCAACGGTTCGGGCCGCTCAACGCTTCCGCTCCAGTCCGTCCGTTGCTCCGTTCGCACGGGGAGGCGCCGGACGGTCTCCGCCGCGAAGCGCACGAAGGGACACGAAGGATGGCATCGAGCGTTTCGTTCTGTAACCCTTCGCGCCGGGGGACAAGCGGGTCAATTCCTGGCGCTCTTCGCTGCTTTTCGTTGAACGGACACCGCGCTGCGGGGCGCCCGCCCGCCCTGGCGGTTGGCGCCCTTGAGCGTCAGGGGGAGGCCGGCGGTGATGAAGACCACGTCGTCCGCCGCCGCGGCCAGGCGCTGGTTCAGGCGCCCGGCCTCGTCGCGGAAGACGCGACCGAGGCGGTGTTCCGGCACAATCCCCAGCCCGACCTCGTTGCTGACGAGGATCACGTCGCACGGCGCGCGCTCGAGCGCACGGAGCAGCTCGTCGGACCGGCCGGCGATCGCGCGCGGGCCTTCTTCCAGCAGGACATTGGAGAGCCACAGGGTCACGCAGTCGACCAGGATGCCGTCGCTGTCCGCGGGCGGGCGGGCCAGGACGCGGGCGATCTCCAGCGGCTCCTCGATCGTCCGCCAGTGGTTCGGGCGGGCCTCGCGGTGGCGCCGGATTCGCGCGCGCATCTCCCGATCCTTCGCCTCGGCCGTCGCCAGGCAGACCGGGCGATGCCAGCGCGCCTCGGCCAGCCGCTGCGCATGCCGGCTCTTGCCGCTGCGCGCGCCGCCGAGGATTAACGTGATCCGTCTTTGACGCCGACGTGCCACTCCGCGATCCTTTCGATGGAGGTTCGCGCGGCATCATAGTCGAAGACTTCCAGGGTGACCACCCCGTGATAATCGCGAAGCGCATCGAGTATCGGATGGAGGCGCGCGGGTTCCACCGCGTCCAGGGACCGGTGATCCCGCCCCCCGCGTTCGCCGTGGAGGTGGACGATGCGCGTGCGCGGCAGGTGGCGCCGGAGGTGGCCGGCGGCGTCGACTCCGTAGCGCCACAGATGACCGACATCCACGCAGACGCTCAGGCCGAATCGGTCCACGATCGGTTCGCACCACTCGAAGGGATACCCGAGGTTCTCGACGCCGAACAAGCCGGCCGGCGCGGGGCCGTCCAGCGCGCGCCCCAATGCCTCGACCACGTCGCGCTGCCAGCGCGTCACATCGGCGGCCGGGTCGGCGTCATCGAGGCCGTCGAGGTGCAGGACGTAGCCGAACGGCCGCAGCGGGAGCGTCAGCGACACGATGCGCCGTATCGTCTCCGCCATCGCCGCGCGGTGATCGGGATCGCGGTGGCCGATCCGGCGGTCGATCGGGAAATGAACCGTGTAGGTCAGATCGTGTTCCGCCGCCAGCCCGGCCAGCCGCCGCACGACCCGCGGGCCGGGCAGATTGCCGCCGTGCGACTCGAACAGCACCAGTTCCACGTCGCGGACCCTGCCGGCCAGCGCCTCGACGTTCGGGACGATATTGGCGGGATAGACATACGAGGTCGTGCCCAGCCGGAACGGCAGGCCGGCGGCGACGGCGGGCAGGGGCGCGCGCCCCCCCGCGGGCGTCATCGCCCCCTCCGGGCCAGCCACCGCCGTGCGCACCCCGTGCCCGCGGCGAGGCCGCCCACGTGCGCCTGGAAGGCGAAGCCCCCAACTTGTCCGCCCCCGTGGACCAGGGAAGAAGCCCCGTTGAAGAACTGCGCGTCGCGCCGGGGGATCATGGATCAGCCGCCCCGACGTTCTGCGCGCCGGCGGAGGAATTCGCGGACGCCCGTGCCGGCGAGGGCGAGGAGGAAGCAGAGGGTGGCGGTGAGCACAATGGCCGCGCCCGAGGCCAGCCCGGCGTAGTAGGAGACGTAGAGACCGAACACGGTGGAGAAGCACCCGATCGCCCCGGCGAGGGCCATCATCGCCGGCACCCGGCGCACCAGGAGCCGGGCGGCGGCCGGCGGCGTGACGAGCATCGCCACCATCATCGCCACGCCCACGGTCTGGAGGGAGATCACGATGACGGCGGCGACGAGAACGAGCAGGAGGTAGTACAGGAATCCGGCCGGGATGCGGAGGGTCGCGGCAAAGACCGGGTCGAAGGTGACGACGAGCAGTTCCTTGTACAGTCCGGCGACCACGAGGATCACGACCGCCCCCACGATGACCGTGCGCACCAGGTCGTCGTTCGACACGCCCAGCACGTCCCCGAAGAGGAAATGCGAGAGGTCCACCGCGTAGCTGCCCGTGGAGGAGATCAGCGCGACGCCGAGGGCGAACATGCCCGCGAAGATGACGCCGATCGCGGCGTCCTCCCGCATCCGCGCCCGCCGGCTGATGAATCCAATCGCCATCGCCGCGCACAGGGCCGCGCCGAGACCGCCCCAGAAAACGGGTCCGCGCGCGCCGCCCCCGGCCAGGTAGCCGAGGGCGACGCCGGGGAGGATCGTGTGCGCCATGGCGTCGCCGAGGAACGCCATGCCCCGCAATACCACGAACGTGCCGACGATCGCGCACACGACGCCCACGACCATGCCGGCCGCGAGCCCCCGGACGAGGAACGCGTGGTGCAGCGGCTCCGCGAGAAAGGCCAGCACGTCGCTCATGGCCGGCCCTCCCCGCAGTGGTCGTCGTGCACGGCCTCCGGGCCGTTCGGCGTGTTCACGACGCGCAGGTGTCCGCCGTACGCCTGGGTCAGGCGTCCGGCCGACAGGGCGTCCGCGGGCGGGCCGAACCCGATCAACCGGGTGTTCAGGAGCAGCACCCGCTCGAACTGCCGCGCGGCCAGGTCCAGGTCGTGCGTCGAGACCAGCACCGTCACCCCCCGCCGCCGCAGCTCGTCGAGCACGCGGTGGAAATCGCGCTGGGAGGCGACGTCCAGTCCGCCCGCCGGCTCGTCCATGAGCATCAGCTCGGCCTTCTGCGCCAGGGCGCGGGCGATGAACATCCGCTGCTGCTGGCCGCCCGAGAGCTCGCCGATCTGCCGCCGCGCGAGGCCGAGCAGCCCGACGGTGTCCAGGCACGCGCGCACGAACTCCAGGTCCGCCTCGCCCGGCCGGCGGAACAGGCCCAGGTCGCCCGTGCGTCCCATCAGCACCGCATCCAGCACGCTCACCGGGAACTGCCAGTCCACCTCCGGCCGCTGCGACACGTAGGCAATGCACAGGTGCCGCGCCGGATCGGAACCGTAGATGCGCACCTCGCCCTCCGTGACCGGCAGCACGCCGGCGATGGCCTTGAACAGCGTGCTCTTGCCGGCGCCGTTCGGCCCCACGACCGCCGCGCGGCAGCCGCGGTCCAGACGGAAGGACACCCGCTCCAGGGCCGTCACGCGCTCGTACCGCACCGTGAGGCCGGCGACCTCCAGGATCGGGGCGGAGGGATCATGACGGGCGTGGCGGCTCACAGCAGGGACTTCACGAGGAGGCTGACGTTGTATCGCATGAGGCTGAAGTAGTCCGGCGCCGCCCCGCCGGCCGCGGTGAGCGCGCCGGTGTGGAGGCGGACGACCGTGACCCCGGTATCCCGCGCCACGCGGTCGAGCAGCGGGCTGCGCGCCGCGGAGCCGGTGAAGATCACGCGGATCCGGTGGCGGCGGAGGATCTCCTGCAGTCGCGCCATCTCGCGGGCGGACGGCTGGGCGAGGGTGCTGAAACCCGGCAGCAGCGAGCCCTCCTCCGACAGGCCGTACCGGTCGGCCAGGTAGCCGAACGAGGCGTGATCGGTCACCAGCCGGCGGCGATCGGGGGGCAGGCGCGCAATCTGCCCGCGGATCCAGGCGTCCAGCGCCCCGAGCCGGCGGCGCATCTGCTCCGCCCGGGCGGCATAACCGGCGGCGTGCGCCGGATCCGCCCGCGACAGGGCCCGCTCGATGTTCACCGTCCACTGCGCGACGCGCACCGGGTCGAACCACACGTGCGGATCGACCGCCCCATGCTCATGCCCCTTTCCGCCGGATTCCCCGCCGTGGGCGTGCGCCTTCTCGTCCGGCAGACGCCGGGCCTCGATCCCGTCCGACACGCAGACCACGCGCGGCCGGAGCTCCGGCGCATCCAGTATGGCGCGTAATCCCTCTTCCAGGCCCAGCCCGTTGACGAAGACGACCCGGCCCCTCGTCAGACGCGCCACATCGACCGGCCGCGGCTGGAACGTATGCGGATCCGCCTCGCAGGGCAGCAGCACGAACACGTCGACCGTCTCGCCGCCGATCGCGCGCACGAAATCGCCGACGATCGTGGTCGTGGCCGCGACCGGAAGCTTGCCCGCCGTTCCGCGGGGCGCGGACATCACCAGGATAGCGGCCGCCGCCGCATGGATGAGCAGTCCTCGCATGGTCGTGTTCAGAATCCGCTCCAAAGTACACGGTCGCCTGTCCCGTGGCAAGCGACGGCCGGTGGCCGGACCGTGATGGACGCGTCTTCCGGCGCGGCAGGCAGCGCCGCCCGCCCGCGCATGCGAATGCCGACCGGCCCGCGGCCTGGAGGGCGAGCCGCTGGCGAGCCAGACGCGCCCCTCGAAACCGCGTCGCAAATATTCTTCTCGTTTTTTCACGTGCAGCCCTGCCGGGCGATCCGGCATTTTCTCCGGCAACCAGGGAACGCTGTCGAGACCGAAGGAAGGACGGCGGCGAGACTTGGGAGGTTTCTCGAATTGGGTGGACGGGGTTATCTGTCGTGGGAGGCTCGCCGATGACTATCGCGCGCGGACGCATGGATTCTGCCTTTTCAACGTGGCGGGCCCTCGCCGCGCTCGCCCTGATCCTCGGCGCGGTGTTTCTCTTCCGCTTCGCCGTCGCCCAGGCGCCCAACGACAACGACAGCGACGGCATGGACGACGCGTGGGAAGCCATCTTCGGGCTCGACGACCAGAACCCCGCCGACGCCGCCCTCAACGGCGACTCCGATGCGTGGCTCAACGTCCAGGAGGCCACCGCCGGCACCGATCCCACCCGGCCCGACACCGACCTCGACGGCTGGGCGGATCCCGCCGATGCCGCGCCCCTGAGCCGCGCCGTCGTCTACTGGGGCCTCCGCCCGTTCCTCCTCGACGACGGCTACTGGTACCCCGGCCCCGCGTGGTGGACCAATGCGTGGAAAGAGGCCGGCGTGTGGCTCGATCCCACCCCCGAACCCGGCGACCCGCCCCACGGCCTCAAGGTCCTCGCCTCCAAGCAGGAAGGGCAGGGGAAACTCCACCTCGACCTCAACCGCACGCTGCTCCCGACCAACAACCTCGCCCTCCGCGTCGATCTCCTCGATACCGCCGACGCCCAGCTCTACGCCGACCTCCTCGACGCCGCCGGCCAGCCGGTTCTGACCAACTTCGCCGGCAACCTCCTCTGCGGCAGCGGCACCAACGTCAGCCTCCGCGTCAACTGCCCCCTCGCCTCGTACCCCAGCGCCGCCTCCATCCGCCTCCGCCGCGGCACGGGCTACATCCTCGTCTACACCAGCGTCCTCTACATCGACGAAGACGGCGACGAGCTCGACGCCGCCCAGGAAGCCCAGCTCGGCACCTCCGATTACGCAGCGGACTCGGATGGCGACGGTCTCTCGGACGGCGAGGAACTCAGTCTCGGGACCGATCCGGCGGTGGCCGACAGCGATGGGGATGGCCTCCACGACGGCCTCGAACTGAACACCTGGCACACCGACCCCTGGAATACGGACACCGATGGCGACGGCCTCTCCGACGGCGACGAGGTGAACATCAGCCATACCGACCCGCTCAACCCGGACACCGACGGCGATCTGCTGACAGACAGCGACGAAGTCCTCCGCACGCACACCAATCCGCTTCTACCCGACACCGACCTCGACGGCCTCACCGACAAGCAGGAAGACAGCCTCGGCACCGATCCCACCAATGCCGACACCGATGGCGATGGGATGCCGGACGGATGGGAATTCGCCAACGACCTCGATCCCAAAGATCTTTCCGACGCCTCGGCCGATGCCGATCGCGACGGTGTCTCCAATCTGAACGAGTACCTGCTCGGTCGTTCGCCCCACGTCGCCGAATCCACCCCCGGCGCCGTGCTCTACGAACGCTGGAGCGACTTCGCCGGCCGCAGTGTGGCCGACCTGCTCGCGTGCGCCCGCTACCCCGCCAGCCCCGACCTCCTCCAGTTGTTGCCCGGTATTGACGCCCCCCGCGACCAGGCCGACGACTACGGCGCCCGCATGCGCTGCTGGATCGAGCCGTCGGTCTCCGGCCTCTACGTGCTCCGCATCTCCAGCGACGACAACAGCGAGCTGTGGCTCGGTGAAGACGACCGCGCCGCCAGTCGCCGCCGCATCGCCTGCGTGGCGGACTGGTGCCCGTACGGCGATTTCACCCGCGAGCCGGGACAGACCTCCGCGCCGCTGGTGCTCGAGGGCGGTCACCGCTACTACCTCGAAGTTCTGTTCAAGGAAGGTTCAGGTGGCGATCACGCCGAGGTCCAATGGAGCGCCCCTGGATCGACGGACTTCTGCGCCATCCCCTCCGCCCACCTTGCCAGTTACGTGCACCCCTCCGACGATCTCGACGACGACGGCATGCCCGACCCTTGGGAGACCGACCAAGGCTTCGACACCTCCGAGCCGCGCGACGCATTCGAAGATCCCGACTACGATGGCCAGCCCAACTACCACGAGTACTACCTTGGCCGCTCTCCCCGGGTCGCCGAATCCACCAGCGGCAAGCTGTTCTATGAACGATGGAACGACATCGACGGCATGCGCGTAGTCGATCTCCAGACCGCCCCCAAGTTCCTCGGACGCGCCGATGCCTGGTCTCTGACGGATACCGCGGACTTCCCCCGCAACGTCGGCGATAACTACGGCGCCCGTCTGCGCGGCTGGCTGACGGCGCCGGCCACCGGCGACTATGAGTTTTGGATCGCCTCCGACGACGAGGGTCAGCTCTGGCTTTCCACCGACGACACGCCCTGGAACCGCCGCTGTCTCGCGAAAGACCTCCTGTCGAATCCGGAAGATTGGGATGACGAGGCGATGCAATACTCAGGTCCGATCCATCTGGAAGCGGGCCAGCGTTGCTACCTCGAAGTGCTGTTCAAGGAAGGTCCAGTCAGCGACTACTGCTCCGTCGCCTGGCGGCGTCCCGACACCGGAGTCCGCGAGTTCATCCCGGCCAGCGCCCTGGCGTCCTACATTCCCTGCGCCGGCGACACCGATGGCGACGGCCTGACCGACGCCGAAGAGGCGGTCCTCGGCACCGACCCGGCCTGTGTGGATACCGACGGCGACCTCCTGCCCGACGGCGACGAGGCGCGCTTCTATCACACCAATCCGCTGGTCGCCGACACGGACAACGACGGTCTGGCCGACGGCCGGGAAGCGTTGAGCCTCGGCACGAACCCCAACAGCACCGACACCGATGGCGACGGGATGCCGGATGCCTGGGAAGTCGCCCAAGGCTTGAACCCCACCGATCCCTCCGATGCCATCGCCGATCCCGATCGCGACGGCGTCTCCAATCTGAACGAGTACCTGCTCGGCCGGTCGCCTCTCGTCGCCGAATCCACCCCGGGCGCCGTGCTCTACGAACGCTGGAGCAATCTCGGCGGGCGCGGCGTGGGCGAGCTGCTTGCGTGCGATCGCTACCCGGCAAGCCCCGACATCGTGCAGCTGCTGCCCGGCATCGATGCCCCCCGCGACCAGGCCGACGACTACGGCGCGCGCCTGCGGTGCTGGATCGAGCCGTCGGTCTCCGGCCTCTACGTGCTCCGCATTTCCAGCGACGACAACAGCGAGCTGTGGCTTGGCGAGAACGACCGCGCCGCCAGCCGACGCTGCATCGCCCGCGTGACCGATTGGTGCCCGTACGGCGATTTCACCCGCGAACCGGGACAGACCTCCGCGCCCCTGGCGCTCGAGGGCGGCCACCGCTACTACCTCGAAGTGCTCTTCAAGGAAGGTTGGGGTGGCGATCACGTCGAGGTCCAATGGAGCACCCCGGACGCGCCGGATTTCGCCGCGCCCCCGTCCGCGAATCTCGTCAGCTACGCGCATCCCGCGGACGACCGCGACGACGACGGCATGCCCGACGACTGGGAAACCGCCAACGGCTTCAACCCCGACCATCCCCGCGACGCGCTCGAAGACCCCGATGGCGACGGCCTTCCCAACTGGCGCGAATACTACCTCGGCTACTCGCCCGGCGTGCCTCCCGAATCCACCCCCGGCACGCTGCTCTATGAACGGTGGGCAGGCATCCCCGGCGACATGGTCAGCGACTTCACCCAGAGCGCCCGATTCTACGACCCGGCCGACGTGTGGATGCTGCTGGACCAGGCCAGCGCCCCCTCGGACGTGGCCGACTACTACGGCGCCCGCTTGCGCGGATACCTGTGCGCCCCCGTCAGCGGCATCTATCACTTCTGGGTGGCCAGCGACAACGACAGCGAGCTCTGGCTCGGCGCCGCCGAATCACCTGCCAGTCGCCGCTTGATCGCCTGGTTCACCGGCTGGACCGATCCCGGAAACTTCGGCGCCCAGACCAGTCAGGCCTCCGCCCCCATCGTCCTCGAAGGCGGCGGGATCTACTACTTCGAGCTGCGTTTCAAAGAAGGCTGGGGCGGCGATCACGCCGAAGCCGCCTGGCTGCGCCCCGACCGGACCGAGGCGGAGGTCGTCCCCGGGGTTCACTTCATCTCCTATGCCCGCAGCGCCGAAGACAGCGACGGGGACGGCATGGACGACGCGTGGGAAGTCGCTCAAGGCCTGGATCCGACGGACGAAGGCGATCTGCTGGGCGACGGCGACCTCGACGGACTGTGCAATGGCGACGAATTCCTCGCCGGCCGCCTGCCCCAGGTCGCCGAGTCCACCCCCGGCGCCGTGCTCTACGAGCGCTGGCAGAACCTCGGCGGAACCCGCGTGCGCGACCTGATCCGGAGCCAGGAGTTCGCGGCGCCGCCCGCCGCGGTCCACCTGCTGTCCGGCCTCGACGCCCCCCGCGATGTGACCGACTTCTACGGCGCCCGCATGCGATGCTGGATCGAACCGCCGGTCAGCGGCGAGTACGTCTTCGGCTTCTCCAGCGACGACCACGGCGAACTGTGGCTCGGCACGGACGACCGCGCCGCCAGCCGACGTCTCATTGCCCGCGTCGCCGACTGGTGTCCGCACGGCGATTTCACCAAGGAACAGGGGCAGATTTCTCTCCCCGTCACCCTCGAAGTCGGGTGCCGGTACTACCTGGAAGCGGTGTTCAAGGAACACGACGGGCTCGATCAGGCCGAGGTCGTCTGGCTCGTACCCGGCGCGGCGGAGTCTGCGGCCCTCCCCTCCGCGAACCTGTCCAGCTACGCGCGCCCGGCCGATGACCTCGACGACGACGCTGTGCCCGACGCCTGGGAGACCGCCCACGGCCTGGATCCCGCCGATCGCCGCGATGCCTTCGCCGATCCGGACCACGACGGCGTGGCCACCTATCGCGAGTACCTGCTCGACCGCTCGCCCTCGGTCCCCGAAACCACTCCCGGCGCGCTACGCTACGAACGGTGGCACGGCATCGACGGCATGCGCGTATCCGAGCTGCGGCTTGCCGCGAATTTCCTCGGCCCGGCCGACGAAACGGACTTCCTCGCCTCCGCCGACTTCCCCCGCAACGTCGGCGACAACTACGGCGCGCGGGTCCGCGGCTGGCTGACGGCGCCCGCCACCGGCGACTACGAGTTCTGGATCGCCTCCGACGACGAGGGTCAGCTCTGGCTTTCCACCGACGATACCCCCTGGAACCGCCGCTGCCTCGCGAAGGATGACCTCTCGGCCGTCGAAGACTGGGACCATGAGACCGGCCAGTACTCGGGCCCGGTCCGGCTGGAAGCGGGTCAGCGCTACTACTTCGAAGTGCTCTACAAGGAAGGGCCCGGCTACGACTACTGCTCCGTCGCCTGGCGGCGCCCGGACACCGGGATCCGCGAGATCATCCCGTCCACGGCCTTCGAATCCTACACCGCACCCGTGGGCGACACCGACGGCGATGGCCTGACCGACGCCGAAGAGGCCGTCCTCGGCGCCGACCCCACTCTCGTGGACACCGATGGCGACCTGCTGACCGACGGCGACGAGGCGTGCTTCTATCAGACCGATCCGCTCGTTGCCGACACCGACCAGGACGGGCTCGACGACGGGCAGGAGATCCTCCGCTACGGCACGGATCCGTTGGCGGTCGACACCGATGGCGACGGTCTGTGCGACGGCGCCGAAGTGCTGCAGTATGCCTCCGATCCGTTGAAGGCGGACACCGACGGCGACTTCCTGTCGGACGGCGACGAAGTCGGCAGGGGTCTGAATCTGCTGTCGATGGACACCGATCAGGACGGGTTGAACGACGGCGACGAAATCAACGTGTGGTTCTCCGATCCGCTGGCGTCCGACACCGACGGGGACGGATTCAGCGATGGCATGGAGGTCCACACGTTGTTGTCCAGTCCCACTGTTGTGGAATTCGACGGCGTCCAGACCCTCGTCACGGGCATTCCGGCCTCGTCCGGTACGAACGACATCGGCCGTTGGGAAGCGATGGGCTCGTACCTGCGTTGCGTCTCCGGACGCGGTGCCGCGATGTTCCCGCTCGCCCTGCCGCGCGACGGCCTCTTCGCGTTGGAGGTGGATGTCAGCCTGCAGCGCGCCTCGACTGATCCGGCCACGGTGCACCTGGTCCTGACGTGCGATGGCATCCCCTGCGGCAGTTTCCTCACGCCCTTGCCTTCCACGGCTCCGGGCACGGCGTTCTTCATCCTGCCTCCGCTGACCGCCGGGGCACACACGCTGAGACTGGAATGGAGGAATTACCTGGTCGACAACGCCCTGCTGGAAGTCCGTCAACTTCGGGTGATGGAACTGGGCGGACCCGATCTGGATGGCAATGGCCGGCCGGACTGGCAGGATGCCCGCGCCTGCGCCCTCCTCGTCGCTTGCGATATCGCCTCCAGTCCCGTCTCGCCGGTCTGCATCGAAGGCGCCTCGGCCCGCCCGGAAGGCGTCCGCATCTTCAACGGGGCGGACGAGCAACCCGTCCGGCCCGCCATCGGGAACAACTGGTATGCCGATGTATCCCTTTCGGCGACCTCGTCGACTGCCGTGGCGATCTACGCAGACGGCGGATGGGTCTCCCGCAGCCTGAACATCGAGTGGATCTCCTGGAACCTGTTCGAGGCCCCGACCAACGCCCTTCAGATCCGCCGCGGCGACGCCCTTCGGCTCCTGGCTCGGCCGGCGGCCGCCAGCGGCGGCGTCATGGAGATCGACGTCCCCGGCGTCACCAACCTCTTCAGCGAAACCCTGGAACCCCTCCCCGTCGCCTTCGAATCGGCCGGCGCCTACGAGGTCGTCGGGCGTTACGTTCAAGGCGAAGAAACCCTCGTGGCCACCGCCACCGTCCATGTGGTCGAAGCCTCCTTCGGGGGCGACGCCTACTGCAGGGTCGCCGTGGCCCGGACATGGTCGTGCGCCGCACTGCCGCCCGAGGCGGCGATCGAGCAGGATCCGGCCATCGAGCTCGTCTCCACCCCGCGGGCCGGCGGCGGACTGGATTTCCACCTGATCGCCCCCGACGCGGGACCCTACGGCGTGCTGGCCCGCCTGGGCGAAGAGGGGCCGGTACTCGACGCCGTCCGCATTCACGGCGTGGAAATGGATTCCACCGCCTTTCGCCGGTTGCAGGTCGTTCAGCAGTTCGACGATGGGTCCTCGCTGGTGCAGATCCGGCTGCGTCTGAACGAAGTGCCCCCCGATCTGCGTCTCGATATCGCCATGTATGTCGGCGGAGTTCGGTTCGACGATGGCACCATTACGCGGACGGTCACCGCGGCCGATTTCGACGCGAACGGCGAATACGTCTACTACCTGATCCGCGATGCCAACATCACCGTCTCGGTGTGTCACTACGGCACCCTGTATTCGGGAGGGGTCGTGATCGGAACCATGAAGTGAAATCCGGCCTCGTCATGACCTTCGCCGCCGGTTCGCTCGCCGTGGCCGGGGCCGCGGGCTGGCTCCTCTACCGGGCGGGCGAAAACCGCCCGCCCACGGGGGCGGAGGCCACGCTCAGGACGGAAAGCCGCGGGGTGACGCCGACAAAGCCGCCGCCGCCATCCCCCGTGGCTGCCGTGCGCCGGCTGCGCGATGCCGCGCCGGCCGCACCGGCTTCGGCGGCCGTGGCGTTCGTCGTCGGACGTACGGGAAACGGCGACTATGGCGCCCGCGTCCTCGCCGTGCGGGCGCTCGACCCGGACGTGATCCGATCCGATCGCAGGGCGCTCTACGACTGGCTGGCGGCGAATGCCGATCCCGGCAAATTGCCCCCTCCCACCCTCAACGCGCTGAAAAACGAGGTCGCGGGCGCCTTGTCGCGACTCGACCCGCCGCTGTCGGATTTCACGGACGAACTCGCCGCCATCTACGACGACACGTCGCTCGATCCCGTCTGGCGCGACTACTGCATCCAGTTCCTGGGCAGCCTGTGCGCGCATACCGCCGACGCGGCGACCCGCGCGCGCATCCGCGCGACGCTCTGGCAGGCGACCTCCGATACGCAAGAAGCCACGGCGGGCACCGCGCTCATCGCCCTGAGCCGCAACGCCGACACGGAAGGTTTTTCGAGGAGCGAAATCGGCCGGCGCGCACTGGAGGTCTGCCGTTCGCAGGTTCGATCGGCCGCCAAGGCCACGGCCCTGCAGGTCGCGGCCCTCATGGGGGAGCAGGGCGGATTGCCACTGGCCCGCGAATGGGCCCGCTCGGGGCCGGTGAATCTGCGAATGTCGGCCCTGGCCGCGTTGGGGACGTTGGGCGGACCGGACGATCGGGCGCTGCTGGCCGAATGCGCCGCCGAAAGCGATACGCGCGTCCGGACCGCGGCCGCGGCCGCACTCAGACGACTTGAAGGAAGAAGATCATGAAGCGCAAACTCGGAGCCCATGAAATGAACAACCTGGTCCGCGCCCTTGTACTGTCGGTCCTCGTCGGGTCGTCGTCCCTGCGAGCGGACGATCCCCTGAACCCCCCCATCGAAGAACCGACCTGTGCCGCGTATGTCTGCGGGACGTGCATTGCGCATGATTCGCCCGACACGGATTCCGGAGGCGGGGCCCATTTCACGGACCCCTACATGGGTCTTTCGAGCCTGGATTTCAGGCTGTCCATGGGCCGCCCCCTGTATCCCGGCGCCTTGTGTCCCGGCCGCCTGTGCATTCGGGCGGAGGCCCCGACGATGGATCTCTCGACGCCGAAATGCCTCTATGCCTCGGCCCTGCCGCGAATCCTCAGCGATGAAGAAATCGAAATGGCGGGCGGGGAGAAGGTGCGAACGGTGCACTACGCGGATCGCGACGGCATGGTCACCATATTCAAGAATGGCATACCCACGGGGAAAAACGTCGCACGTCCGCTGCGTCTCGTCTGCCCGCCGGGAGGCGGATACGAGATCGTGACCGGCAGGTTCGGGGAATCGACCGCCGGACCCCATACGGATGTCTTTCTCGAATCGGTGTCCCCCACGCATCCGGTCTCCTATCTCAGCAAGGTCCGGTTTGAGGCGACGGAGAGAACCCTCGCGGACGATGGCATCGAGATCATTCTGAACCCCGGCGACGGTTCCATCCGCCAGTTTCGCGCCCCCGAAGGATTGGCGGATGTGGTGACCGATGTTTCCGGGGCGTTGTTCGAGATTCGGTTCTTTGCCTCCAGCCAGATCGGCGTCAAGGGCGCCGACGGCCTGTATCAACCCAGCGGCCTCCCCCTTCGCACCTTCACATTCGCGGATGGAGGAATACCGCCAGAGGGCGGATCGCCGTCAGGCACGCCACTCGCTCATCTGATCATTCGCGACACATGG
The DNA here is from genome assembly GCA_964610105.1 of uncultured Verrucomicrobiota bacterium. Classification (GTDB taxonomy): domain Bacteria; phylum Verrucomicrobiota; class Kiritimatiellia; order PWTM01; family PWTM01; genus CAZSUU01. The sequence goes on from CAZSUU010000021.1 coordinate 72,978, forward strand.
GACACACAGGTGCGGGAAACGTTCTATGACTACGAATCCAACGGAGGAGGATGGTCCCTTCTTCAGAAGTCTGACTCTGGCAACAAGCTGAGTAAGGTCTATACCGATGACAATGGCGTGGGGTCCACCTACAACAAATTCTGGGAAGTGGGGATCGCACAGGACATTCGCAAGACCAAGGAGGTGCGGCAGCGGTTCGGATGGGGGGTCGAGACCGTTCAGAGGGTAGAGGACTTCGACGGACTGGCGCGAACCACCGCCACCACGTGGTACTCCGACGATCCGTCCCAGAAATCCTACGGCCGCGTGAAATCCGTCCAGCGCCCCGATGGTTCCTGGGTGCAGTACACCTACGATGCCGAAGGCCGTGTGGCGACCGAAATGCGCTCCTGGCTCGACGAGCCACCGACCACCGAACCCTCCAAGTGCCAGGTGATTTCCTACGGCTATGTCGCCAACACCGAACACGACACGGTCGGGGAGATGGATCGGCGCCCCCGCCAGGTGATCGTGGCGAACTGCGGAGTGGAAGTGAAGCGCACCTACCACTCTTACGAGAAGCTGGACGGCGTTCTGGTCGCAACGAAAGTGGAATGCACCGTGCCCGCTGCCGCCTACAATGCGGAGTCCAACCTGCGAACGGTCACCACCTACACCTCTGCGTCCGGTGAACCTTCCTGGCAGGCGGGACAGATCGCGTCGAAGGCATATCCCGATGGCCGCAAGGAAACCTACGCCTACGATCGCGGCACCCTGGACGCCGCCGGCGTCTTCAGCGCCGACGCTTTGGGCGATGCCCATCGGACGATCGTCACCCACGCCTCTGCCCTGGCCCCCGACGACCGGACGAGACAACAGCAGAAAGTGACGATCACCGACGAACGCGGGCTCCAGCGGGTGGAAGAAACACGCCTCTGGAACGCGGGGGAGTTCGTCCAGGTGGCCTCCACGCTCCACGACTACGATCTCTTCGGCCGGCGTGTCGCCTCCCATCACAACGACAATACGACCGAGACCTACAGCTATGACGGCCCCCGTCGGGTGAGCGAAACCAGTCGCGCCGGCATCGTCGAGCAGTATGCGTACGACGACCTGGACCGCGAAATCGCGCGAACCCGGAAGGGGATGGGCGAGGGGTTCTATCCCGCCCAGGTCGATCTCAAGACCTCCCGCACGCTCGATGTCATGGGTAACGTCCTGACGGAGACGCTCACGGGCGGCGCCTTGAGCCTCGTCACGACCTATCAATACGACGGGCTGGGCCGGCGGACCGCGAAGGTGGATCCGGCCGGGATCACCACCTTGTACACCTACGCGGCCGACGGTCGGTCGTCCACCGTCGATTGGCCGGGCGATGCGGTTGAGATCACCGAGCGGTATGTCGACGGACGCGTGAAATCGGTGACCGGGGTCGGCGTGGTGGCGCGCGCCTATGAGTACGGCGTCAACGCCGACGGCACCCAGTGGATGGAGGTCTTCACGGGGCCCGGATCCGACGGGCAGAAGTCGCCCATGTGGGAGAAGACCACGACCGATCTGCTCGGCCGCACCGTTCGTGTCGAGCGGCCAGGCCCCGGCGGCGTCGGGGTGGCGGCTACGGAGTACTTCTACAACGCCCGCGGCCAGTTGGAGAAGACGACCTCGCCCGGACAGGCGCCGACCCTGATCGTTTACGACGCGTGGGGCGAGGCGGGCATGAGCGGACTGGACATGGACAGCAATAACTATCTGGATCCGTCTCTCATGGACCGGGTCGTTTCCAACGACTGGGGTTATGTGCTGGTCGGCACCGAATGGTGGAAGGAAAGCCGGTCGATCGCTTTTCCGTTCGACAACAACGACCAGGCCGTCATTACGCGCGTGACACGTGTGGCCGTGGGCGGTCCGGGCTGCGCCTGCGACGGGGCGAAGACGGAGAGCGTCGATATTCATGGCAACGTGACGAAATTGCAGCGGTACTACCAGGCGGGGTTCAAGCGCGAGATACAGGAAGTGCTGTATCCCGACAGCGCGACGCCCGAGGAGGTCGTTTCGGTCAACGGCCTCGTCCAATACCAGAAGTCCCGGACCGGCGTGCAGGTGGATTTCAAATATGACGACTTGGGCCGACAGATCGAACAGTCCTCCACCAGCGACGGCGGTGCGCGCTGCGTCAAGACCGTCACCCACTACAACGACAAGGGGCAGGTGGACTGGACCAGCGATGCCGCCGGGAACAAGACGTGGTTCACCTACGATGCCGTGACCGGCCGGCGGACGGAAGTGAAGGACGCGCTCAACCAGGTGACGGTGACGCAGTACGACGCGCGCGGCAGCGTCACCCACGTCAGCGGCGCGACGTATCCGGTCAGCTACGGCTATGACGACTGGGGCCGAATGACGTCGATGAAGACGTACCGGCAGGAGGGCGAGGCGGGGGATACGACGACATGGACCTACGATCTCGCCACCGGCCTGCTCGTGGGCAAGACCTACGCCGACGGCAAGGGGCCGACCTACGCGTACTACCCGGACGGAAAGCTCATGACCCGGACATGGGCGCGCACGGCGGGCGGGAATCCGCTGACGACCACCTACAGCTACAACCTGGCCGGGGAGCTGCTGGGCATCGACTACTCGGACCCTACGCCGGATGTCGTTTACACGCGCGACCGTCTCGGCCGGCCGGTGACCATCGCGGACGGCTCGGGCACGCGGACGATCAGCTACGATGAGGACACCCTGGCGCTCCTCGCCGAAACGCAGCCGGCGGGCGGGGTGACGCTGACGCGCACGTATGATGCGAAGGGCCGGTCCGCGGGCTTCTTCCTCGGGGCGGAGGCGAATCCGGATTACGAGGTCGCCTACGGCTACGACGCGGGCAACGGCCGTTTCGCCAGCGTGACGAACGGACGGGGCGCGAATGCCAAGGTCTTCCAGTACGGCTATCTGCCTGGCAGCGACCTGATCGAGACGGTGACGCATCCGAACGGCGTGGTCGCGACGAAGGCATACGAAACCCAGCGCGACCTGGTGGACTACGTCGAGAACAAGCACGGCGAGACCGTCATCTCGAAATACGACTACGTGAACGATGTCCTCGGCCGGCGGACCGACCGCACCGACAGTGGAACTGTGTTCGGTGCGAACCCCGTACCGAACGATTTCGACTACGACGTGCGCTCGCAAGTGATGGGCGCCACGATGGGCGCGGACCAGTACGGCTATGCGTACGACCCGATCGGCAACCGCACCTCCTACACGAAGAACCAAGCCGCCACGACCTACACGGCCAACCAACTGAATCAGTACACCGCGATCTCGGGCCAGCCCGATCCGACCTATGACGACGACGGAAACATGCTTGCCCTCCGAAGCCTTGGCGAAGGAGGGCTGAACCAGGGCGATTGGACTTGCCAGTGGGACGCCGAGAACCGGCTGATCGAAGCGGTACAGACTCCCGTTCAAACCGACTCCAAGAAACTCACCTTCTCCTACGACTACATGTCCCGCCGGTACTCGAAGAAGGTCTACGTCTACACGGCCGCCTCCCAGTATGAGCTTCAGTCGTCGATCGCGTTCGTGTACGATGGGTGGAACATGATTCGGGAATTGGATGCCATGAACGGCAACGCAGCCATCCGGAGCCACGTGTGGGGATTGGATCTCTCGCAGACCCTCCAAGGCGCTGGTGGAGTCGGAGGGTTGCTCGGAACCCTGACTTCCGATTCCAGTCTCCTGACCGCCTGTTACGACGCCAACGGAAACATCGGCGAGTACGTCGCCTCCGACGGCACGGTGGCCGCCCACTACGAATACGATCCCTTCGGCAACACCACCGCCTCCTCCGGCGCCAGCGCGGGCGAGCTCCCGCACCGGTTCAGCAGTAAATACCTCGATGGCGAGACAGGGCTCTACTACTACGGCTACAGATATTTCAGCCCGCAATTGGGACGGTGGCTCGTCAAAGACCGCGTGGGTATCAGAGGAGGGCCTAATAGCCTTGCTTTTGCCGGGAATTGTCCACTGAGCTCGTGGGATCTACTTGGGCTTGCGGGGATGGCAATTGAACCGCCAGGCAGACCGGACCCCTGGGAAGTCCTCATGCAACTCATTTGGGATATCACACATGGTCCCCCTCGGATAGAGGAAGAGCGTACACTATTGTCAACTTCAAATGAGAACGGGGAGCCACGAAACCCGAATGATACGAGTCAACAAGGCCGATCATGTTCAGAAGCGACTTCAGGTGACGAAGACTTTGAGTACTTGTGCTCGACGTGGGGTGGCGCGCCTGGTGCAATCCCTGAGTTCTCGGATATGTCAAGGAATTGGATCGACAGTAGAACCCTTCAGTTAATGCATATAGAGGAACGGGCCGAGATCAAGACATGTCAGCGAGAATCATGCACATGCCGCTGTACGGTTGACAGTCTTTCAATCTCGAGAGAAGGCTCCGCAGGCTGGAAATGGGACTGTGTACCCGAGGGGACGGTTACATACAGACGAACCACCGTTTATCGTGTCACCACTACTGTGCGCACGAACGGTGTATATGAAAGGAAGATCAATGTGCCAGAGTGGTTGCCCTGGTCGCCGGTGCCACCAATCTAGGAGGATGCCGCAATGCGATTGTACGGTGTAGTGCATTTGCTCGTCGGGACGATTCTCGTGGCAAGCGTGGGATTGTCGGAAGACAAGGGCGGTCAATTCACAGCAGTGTCGCCCTCCGGGGGCCAACTGCTTCCAGAAGCGAGCTTCCATAGCCTCTACGCGCTTCGCGACAAGAATGTCAAAATGAGCCTGTTATCGGCAATGGCGAGAGCGGTGAAGGGTGACAGGGAACGTAGTGGTAGATTCATTGCCAACTGTGTCGAGTTCATCAAGAACGAGTCCTCTACCGAAGTAACGAGTCAAGGGGTGTCGGTGATTGCCGACGTGGGGGGCGATATGGCTTGGCCTGCTCTGGCCTCCCTTTTGCAGCACCGCCACGCGGAAGTACGTCAGATGGTGCGGTTTGAGATACAAAAACGACCCCGGGAAGCGCTCTTGACGCTTCCGTTTCTGGTCTCTTCGGCGCTGCTCGAGGGAACGGAATTCGACCCGAACATGTGCGCGATCGCATCAATGGCACCGGAAGGCCTGTGGTTTCTGGACGCTTTCACGAAGCGCTTGGAGGATACCGACACTCAGGAAGCTCGCGACCTCAGCCGGAAGATCAAACTGTGGATTGAAAGGGCAAGACGCCCGGGGGGCATTCTCGCGCACGAAAGGAAATAGTGTAGCAGTCCAGCGAGTTTCGGTGGGGCATTTCGCGGAGCGTTTCGGCGGGCGTTGTGCGGTCGAAGGGACGATGTTGGCGGGTTCTCGGACGAATGGGCGGGCTGGAATGAAGGCGGTCGGGCGCCGGAAGCCTGAAACGACGGCGCGCGGGCAGACTGTACCAAGGTGCGGTATAGCCGAGCGCAGACATGGGGTCGCGATCTACGCCGCGCGCGTCACGGTGACGATGGGCAGATGTCTGCGCCCGCGGAGGCGGTCAACGCGCAGAATCATTTCGGGCAGATCGCAATTGCCTATTTCGGTCAAGCTGTCCACCCGTTTCGGTCCAAGCTGTCCAGCGGATTC
>CAZSUU010000022.1:0-75330 GCA_964610105.1 uncultured Verrucomicrobiota bacterium
CGTTCCCTCCCCACGCTCCGCACCTACTCCGTACCGCGCACAATCCTGTGCGCGTTTCCACGGCCACGCATCCCCGTCCCTCGCGGGCAGGAGTGCCCGCGGACCGTCGCCCCCCGCCGGGGGCCACGCCGCCACACCCTTGTTGTCGGACGTCGTTCACCGATCGTCCTCTTGCGCCCGCGCCGGAGCCACCGACGGGCGGAAGGGGCGGACCGAACCGTCCTCCCCGAACGGGATCGGATCGACGCACAAGCGGCCCTGCGCCGCACCGCCCGACTCCCCCCGATAGGAGAGCCATTCCGCGCCGTCCGGCCCCGTGAAGACGGCGATATGCCCGCCCAGGAAGACCTGCGGGTTCTTCGTGTACGGCCCCCGGATGTGGTCCGCCACGGCCGTGCCCACCCAGTAGCCGGTCGCCAGATCACGCGGCCGATCCTTGCCCCCATCGCTTCCCCGATACGGAGAGGCCGTGAACAGGACGTACTTCTCATGCCGCTTGATCATCCAGGGACCTTCCATGTATTCGGGACTCGTCTTCTTGCCGACATCGCTGTTGTCCCGCGCGACGATGCGCCTGCGTTCGCCAATGAGCTTGATGTCGCCTCGATCGATGCCCCGCAGGTCCACTTCCTGGATGAACTCGTCGCCGAACGGCATGATGGCATAGGTCTTGCCGTCCTCGTCGCCGAAAAGCGTGGTGTCGCAGCCCGCGCCCTGGAGCCAAGTGATGTGCTCGTAGGGGCCAGTGATCTTGTCGGAGACGCCCACGAAGGCGACATACGCGCCGATTCTGCCGCCCTTGTTGTATTCGTCCTTGAGCCAGTTGTCGGCGGTGAAAACCAGGTAGAACCGACCGTTGATCTTGTGGATCTCCGGCGCCCAGAACCGGTGCTTGTAGGGACAGTCTTCGGGCAGCTCGGACGACTTCACGAGCCACTTCTCGAACTTCCAGTTCTTCAGGTCGGGCGACGAGTACAGCATGATCCCCGGCGGCGAGTTGGAGTCCGGCTTGTCCGCCCTGCGGCTGTCGCTGTGGGTGAACGGGAAGACGGTGAACGTGAGATAGTAGGTGTCGCCCTCGCGGATGATCGCCGGATCCCGCAGTTCCGTGATCCGCTTCTCACCGGTCCCGTCGTGGTACGGATAGGAGAAGTCGATGGGATTCCCGTCGATCGGTCCTCCGCGCGCCGCGCGGCGGAGGATGCCGCCTGCAAACGCCGCGGGGGTCCTCTCGTCCGTCCTGGGGGTGACGGCGTACTCCCACACACCGTTGAGACTCTGCCACGCCTCACGCTTCATGTGCGGACGCGGATAGGCCGGCAGCGCGTTCGTTGGCGACACCTCCCGGGCCCAGCGGGTCAGCAGCGGGGCCGGGCTGGCGATCTTCCAGTCCGCCGGCGGAACACCGCCGGTCGCCGCCGCGATCATCGCTGTGAGGACAAGACAGACACCGAACTGATTCACACCGCCACCCCGTCAAAGGAACGGCACGAGATCGAATCCCAAGTCCTCGCCCTCGTGCACAACAACCCCGATCTGTTCGAGGCGGCCGCGGCGGCCGTTATACCAGAGCAGCCATCTCGCGCCATCGAAAATGGCGAACGGCTTGTAGCACGCGTCATGGTCCCATTGGTTCTTTCCTGGAAAGACGATCGGATTGGCGGGGTGTCGTTGCCAATGGGCAATGCCGTCCCTGCTGCGCGCCAGGCCGATCCGCGCCGTACCCTCGTCCTGAAAGCCTATGTAAAACATCACGTGCCAGTCGCCGCGTTTCTCGATCTGGCACGCGGTCACCTTGTGCCTCTCCCATCGGTTTCCGGCCGGCGCGCTGAAGACGGGATTGCCTTCGAGCTTCTTCCAGCGCACCCCGTCGGCGCTGGTGGCGTACCCGATCGCGTTCGGCTCATTCTGCTCGCCGCCGGAGTACCACATCCGGAACTGTCGCGCCGCTTCGTCCCAGATCACCGTTGGGCACATGACGGCGATGCCCTTCTCCCACGGCTGATCGCAAGACAGGACGGGCTTGTCGCTCATGCGCTTCCAAGTCACGCCGTTGGAGCTGGTGGCGTAGCCGATCCACGAATGGTCCCGGGTCTGGCCGGTGTACCACATGTGGTAACCATCCTGGCGCTTCAGGACGTACGGCCGATTGATGTCATTCTCCCAACCGGTCTCCTCCCGCGGCCCCAGCACGATCCGCGGCGGCTCGCTCCAGTGAATGCCGTCCTTGCTTTCGACGAGTGCGACGCTTTTCCGCGGGCGCCACGACAACCACATGCGGTACCGGTCGCCATCGCGCAGGACGGAGACGTCAAAGCAGGTCCCGTACTGTGCGCCCATCACGGGGTTGCCCTCGTATTTCTTCCAGCCGCCAGCCGTTTCCGGGGCGGGCGGATCCGCCGCAGCGAGCGGGACACAGGCAAGAAGCAGCCCGACGCGGCAGAGGTTTCGCAAGAAAGTGTTCATTTCCTTGATCGTCTGTCCTCCGGCCACCACGGTCGCTATCGATCCCATGTCAGAGTACTCGAGTTGACGCAGGAGCCACGCGGCAGGACGCCAGACGGAGCCAGCACCGTCGCATCCGGCATCAGCGGGCACCGGCCTTCGCGAGCAGGTCGTCGAGGCGAACCGGCTGGCCGCCGAGACGCTTGCTCTCTTCCGCCGCCTCCATGAAGGCGAGGATCTCAATCGTCTCGCGCTCCGGGACCGGCGACACCCCCGTCTGGAAGAACTTGATGACCTCGACCAGCATCGGGGCATAGCCGTCGTACGCGCCGACCGGCGCCTCCCCCTTCTCCCCCCGGGCCACGCCGCCATAGCCCTTGTTGTCGGGCGCCTGGCGGAACACGCCGGTGCGGCCGTCCTTCCACGTGCCGGTCACCTCGATCCGTCCCTGGGCATTCGTGCCGTGGCGGACCGTCTCGCACCCCTCGCCCATCACCGTGAACAGCGACTCGACGCCGTGGATACCGTACCAGAAGAGCTCCGGGTGATGCGGCTCGACATTGACAGGGCAGAAGGTCTCGGCGCTCAGCACCTTGCCGATCGAGCCGCCGCGCACCGCCTGGGTCGCCTTGCCGAAACGCAGCGACGAGGCGCTGAACAGCGGGACGTTGTTCGTCTTCGCCAGCCGGAAGATCTCGCGCGCATCCCGGAGCGAAGCGGCCATCGGCTTGTCGATGTACAGCGGCTTGCGGGCCGCGATCACCGGCCGCGCCTGTTCCAGGTGGGGGCGGCCGTCCACGCTCTCCAGCATCACGACATCCACCCGGCGGCAAAGCTCCTCGATGGAATCCACGATCTCGACGCCGTACTTCTCCCGCAGGTCCTTCGTGAACCCCTCGACGCGGTCGCGGCTGGACGCAATGTCGGGACTGCCACCCTTGAACGCGGCAACCACGCGCGCGCCCGCGACATGCGCCGGGTCGTTCGTGTTGTTGAGCACCTTGGTGAACGCCGTAACGTGCGAGGTGTCGAGCCCGATCATGCCGATCCTCAGATCGGCGGCGCCCGTGACGGTTGTGGCGGCGAGATACACAGCCAGAGCAGGAGGGATCGAGGTTTTCATGGTTTTGCGCCGATGATACATTCCGACCCATGAACGCTTCAATCTCCCGTCGGGTGTTTTTGAAGGCCTCCGCCGCCGGCGCCGGCCTGGCCACCGTCTCATCCTTCTCGCGATCCGCCGACGCCCAGTCGCCCGCGAAGAAGCTGGTCATCGCGGTGATGGGCACCACCAGCCGCGGGCTCGCGCACATCGGTGGTTTGCTCTCCGTGCCGAACGTCGAGATCGGCTACGTGTGCGACGTCGACGACCGCGCGATCGCCAAGGGCATCAAGGCCGCCCAGGCGAAGCAGGGCAAGGAACCGAAGGGCGTGAAGGACTTTCGACGGGTGATCGAGGATAAGGACGTCGACGCCCTCACCATCGCGGCGCCGAATCACTGGCACGCCCCGGCCGCCATCCTGGCCTGCGCGGCGGGCAAGCATGTGTACGTCGAGAAGCCGGGCAGCCACAATCCGCACGAATCGGAGCTCATCATCGCCGCCGCCCGCAAGCACCAACGCGTGGTGCAGATGGGGAACCAGCGGCGCAGCATGCCGATGATCGTCGAAGGCATCGCGAAACTCCAGGCGGGCGTCATCGGCCGGCTTTTGACCGCGCGGTGCTGGTACACCCGGTTCCGCCCGACCATCGGCCGCGGCAAGGCGGTGCCGGTCCCGGAATGGCTGGACTACACCCTCTGGCAGGGACCCGCGCCCGACCGGCCCTACAAGGACAACATCCTGCACTACAACTGGCACTGGTTCTGGCATTGGGGTAACGGCGAGATGGGCAACAACGGCGTGCACACGCTCGACCTCGCGCGATGGGGCCTCGGCGTCGACCGACCCCGCAGGGTCACCTACGCCGGCGGGCGCTACCTGGTCCAGGACGACCAGGAGTCGCCGGACACTGGAGTGGCCGGATTCGACTTCGGCGACCGGTTCATCACATGGGAGCAGAGCAGCAGCCACGGCCGCGCCGCCGAGAAACAGGGCCTCGTGTATTTCTACGGCGAGGGCGGGATGCTGATGCTGGGGGACAGTGCCTATCGGATCTTCGACGAGAAGGGCAAAGAGACCGGCGGCAACAAGGCCGCGACCGAGGTCGACGCGGGCAAGGGCGCGGGCAGCGAGGCGGAGGAGCATTTCGCCAACTTCTGCGCGGCCATCCGCGACGGCCAACCGCTCAATGCCGACATCGCCGAAGGCCAGAAGGCTACCATGCTCTGCCACTACGGCAACATCGCCTGGCGTACCGGCCACACCGTCAACGTCGATCCCCGGACCGGCGCGATCATAGGCGACCAGCAGGCCGCGGCCCTGTGGCGCCGCGAGTACCGGCCGGGATGGGAGCCGGCGGTTTGACCGCCTGTCCAGCTCGGGTGGTTCCGGTGTGACGCCTACATCGTTGGGGGGTGCCGCGCGGATGCGCTCGCAAGCGTCCGGCGAGGAGAAGGGGCATATGCGCGGGTGAGTCTCCGTTCAGGCCAGTGACAGGCCGAGCAGTTGCACCCGCGCCGAGAGCGGATTATCAACCTTCAGGCGAGTCTGTGCTAACAACGCCCCGATTGTGCCGTCGTAGGTCTGTTTCCATAGCTCCCAGGGAAGGTCCGCCGGGGCGGCTGGCGCACGTGCTGTTTTGAAGTGGGCTGAGCGAAGGAGTTCCAAATCCCATTCATCGGACAGGACTCTGACCTGGCCCTGTTGATCGATCTGAACAACTTTGACTTCGCGGTGTGTGTGCTTAGCCTCAGCCTCGATCGTGAGAAGCGCTCGTAATACAAGCACAGGCTGGGTGCTGTCGCTGGCATGCAGACAAGTCACTTCACCGCGGAAGCCGGAGCTTTGATGGAACGACAGAAGAGCGTCAACGAGCGGATGACCGATGCCCATCAACTCGACTCTCCGTTTACGCATCGCTGTCTGACGGTCGAAGGTCACCATCTCATACCGGGCCGAGACGCCCCGGATATTCTGCAGTTCCGACGGCACCTCCACCTTGAACGCCTCATCGCGCGGAAGCACGGTTCCGCCCAGTCTCAGGATGCCGTGCTCAGCCCATTCTCTCAGGTCGCCCAGCGTGACCCGACCCTCGATCTGCAAGTAGTCTTGCAGATTGAACGTGCTCAGGTCCTGCGTCAGCGAATTCACGGCCTCGCAGGCTTCCCTGGCGTTCTTGAGCGCCTCCTCGATCTCGCGCTCGGTGCGCTTGAAGTCCTTGTCCACTAGCGCCTTCATGTAGAGCGCCTGGTAGTTCGGCGAAGAACCGAGAAAGCCCAGGATGTCCGAGCGGAAATCTTCGAGCGGCTGACCTGTTGCGGGGTCGATCTTGCCGATCGTCCGCGCGATCTCACCGAGCTTCTGATCCAGCATGCCGTAAATCCGCTCTTCCACGGTGTCGCGCGCCACCAGGTTGTACACCTGACACGTATCCTGCTGGCCGTAGCGGTGAATGCGACCGATGCGCTGTTCAACGGCCATCGGGTTCCATGGCAGGTCGTAGTTGAAGAGAATGCGACCGACTTGGAGGTTTATGCCTTCGCCGCCCGCCGACGTGCTGATCAGGAACCTTGCCCCATCCGCAGACCAGAAGCGCTCAACAGCCGCGATCTTCTCATCGAGCGGGCCACCCCGGATAACGGCGATCTTCTCGGCGCCGTAGGTCTTGGCGAGTTCCTCACGAAGGAAAGCCAGGGTTTCAAGATACTGCGTGAAGATCACAAAACGTTCGTCTTTGCTCTCCCTGCGCAGTTCATCTATCGCGCGGGTCAGCGTCACAAACTTCCGGTCGGCACCATCCGGGACGAGCTTGATTAGGCCCCGCACCTTCTCGGCTTCGTCCGGGATGTCTGCATCGGCAAAGACACCCTCGTCGCCTTCCTCGTCGCCGTCCAGAGCCCACGACGTCTCTTCCATCATGCTGCGTGTGACGCGCTGGCGAATCGCGTTCACCAGTAAGTCAGCATCCGTGCTTTCCCCGAGATCACGCCGCATTTCAACGATCTGTTCCGCGAGCGCGCGAATCTCGTCCTGAAGATTCAGGATCTTTTCGGCCAGGGCTCCGGTTGAGCCTTTCTTGCGCTTCTGTTCGAGCTCCAGCATGTGGCGCATGAGCACAACCATGAGCCTGCGCCGCAACGCCTGTTTGATGGCGCGCGGACTGGAGGACATGATCTTCTGAAACGTTGCCATCACAAAACCGATGGCGCGTTGCTTGGATGTCGTCCGCTTCTCGCCAATTCCCGCCGCGTTGTAGCCTTCCCGCAGATATTCTGTCAGCCGGTCGTAGAACAAACGCTCACGCGCGGCCTGATCGAATATCTGCGACTGAACCTGCCGTCGCATGAAGATTGGTTCCCCGCGTGAATTGGTCACTTCCCTCTTTGTGCGGCGGAACATGATCCGATTTAGCAGGCCGCGATGCTCCTCGACGGATTCGGGTGAGGCAAAGAGGTGTTCGTCCAGCAGAGAGACCAACGACCAGAATTGGAACGTATCACCCTGATGCGGCGTGGCGCTGAGAAAGAGGTAGTCGCGGGTATGCGTTCGGAGCGCATCCGCCAGCTTGTAGTTCTGCGTCGCCTGAATCTTGGTGCCGTACCGCGTCCGGCTGAGGTGGTGCGCTTCATCGAACACGATCATGTCCCAGCGAGGAGCGGAAAGAAGGCGATCCATGCGGATAGGACGTTTGAGCGCGTCAATCGAAGCGATAACGCGGTTGTGCATCTCCCAGGACGCGGCGCCGTAGTCCATGAAATCCAGCCCGAGCACTTCAAAGGGAAGGCGGAAGGCATCCCGGAGTTCATTCTGCCAGTTCTTGATCAGGCCTGCCGGGCAGATGATCAGAATGCGCTGGGCTTCGTTGAGCGCGACCAGCTCCCGGATGATCATGCCAGCTTCGATGGTCTTGCCGAGGCCCACTTCGTCGGCGATCAGGAACCGCCGCCGCTCGGCCCGGACCACGTCGCGGGTCAGCAGAATCTGATGGGGCAAAAGATCAGTACGGCTGTTGGAAAGCTGGCCGCCCGTGTTATGCAGGGGAAACTGGAAGGCCAGTTGTTTCAGCAGAAAGTCTTCCGGGTTGTCCCAATCACCCCGTTTTGCGCGATCCCAGATGTCGGGGACGAGTTCCAGCCGCTCGATCGGCAAAGTTTCCAGACGCCGCCCGCTCTCCGCGTCGAAAACCACGTCGGCAACGTAAGCGCCGTAGTTCTCGGCCACCCGCAGGACCTCGCCGACACCGAGGTCTCTCCGGCCTTTGATGGTGACCCGATTGCCGGTCCGCACTTTGAACTCTATAGGTTCTTCAGACATCGTTCACATTCCTGAACTAAGATTGAAGCTCACGGGGCAGAAAGGTTGCCCACCGGCGGGTGAGCCAAACACCAGGTAGATCGGGATTCTGGCCGTTGGATGTTCGACCCAAAGCTGATCTCCGGGGACAAGTCTCGTGTGAATCACGATCGCGACATGGGTGTTCAACCTTTGCAGCTTCTTCGCCGCCTTGGCCAAGGTCCGGTGAATCTCGCGGGCCATGTCCTCCATCTTCGGACGGGAAGCCAAAAGAACGTCCTCGATTCCGTCCACTCGCACAGCCGCATCTCGCGGCAACGCGGGCGGATCGTTTTGAACGGCGCGCAGAAAGTCCAGGAAGCCCATGCGCTGGGCCTTCTCGGCCCAGGGGAGGGCTGATAGGCTGTGCTCTTCGATAATGTAGTATTGGGCCATAGTCTACCTCGCTATACATTGCCCCGGTTGATCAAATTCACAATCACCTTGGTAATGATGTCCTTATCGCGGGGCTTGCTCTCCGCGATCATGAGCGTCAACGCCACCAGCGCGTTGTCCGCAATCCGTTTCGATCCATCCTGCCGGTACAAAATACGGTTGGCGTCCAGAAACCAAACAAACAGGAACGCGGCGATCCGCTTGTTGCCGTCCACGAAAGAATGGTTCTTGATCACGAAGTAAAGCAGATGCGCCGCCTTCTCCTCGATGCTGGGATACAACTCACGCCCGCCGAACGTCTGATAGATCGCGCCTATCGAGCTCTTGAACGACTCGTCCTTCTCCCGCCCGAACAGACCACCACCCAACCCGGTCTGCTCGGCCATCTTCGCGATCGCGGCCTTGGCGACGTCGTAGGTCAGTTCAAACGGCGTCGGCGAAGTCGTGTCCCGGATCGCCAGTTGCTGGTGGTCATACTGGTCAAGCAGCGAAAGGGCGAGGGAGTAGTCGGTGATGACTCTGAGAAGCCCCTCGGCCTCACCGCCAGTCAACCGCCGTCCTTGCATGACCCGGCCGAGCAGGTCCACTGTCTCCTGCAACTCCTTCAGCCGCGAAACCTGTTCATGAAGACGCTTCTCGTTGACCGTGAAACCCTTCAGGATATGGTCACGCAGAATCTGCGTCGCCCAGATACGGAACTGCGTGCCGCGCCTCGAGTTGACGCGGTAGCCAACCGCAATGATCATGTCGAGATTGTACACGTCCATCTGGCGGACTTTGCCATCAGCGGCAACCTGTGCACTTTTTGCACAGGTTGAATCCGCCGTTAACTCCTTTGTGGCGTAGATGTTGCGAATGTGCCGGACGATCACCGAGCGGTCACGTTCAAAGATCCGGCCCATCTGATGGGCGTCCATCCAAAGAGTGTCGTGCTCCAGCCGCACATCTACCTGTTCACGACCGTCTTTCGCCCTGAAGATGACGATTTCGCTTCTGCCTTCTGCCTTCATCCTTCTTCCTTTCCGCTGAAAAGCGTCCGCTCATCCATCAACCCCAGTATCTTCCGGACCGGCTCGGCGAAGTTGCGGTTGCGACGGGCGAGGTAGTCCAGAGCCGCGCGGATCTGCGGCCGCTTACCCCGAAACTTCTCCAGCCATTCCATTACGCTCTCTCCGTTCTCCGCCAAGCCGATCAGGAAATGCACGTAGTCTATGAAGACAACGCCGGGCGTCACGACTTGCGTCAGGTCCTCGTCGAACAGCGTGGCTTGCCGGCTGGTCGAGCCAGCCCCGAATTTCTTCTTGAGCAGGTCCAGCCGTTCAAGCGGGGATTTGACCTCATAAGACCGCCCGCGCTGGGCCCGGCCCTTGATCATCAGCTCGCGCTCCATCAGCGTCGAAGGCTCCGTGATCCCGCGCGTCGCCTTGTGGACCTCGTCACTCTTGATCTCCTTCCGGTCGCAGAGGCAGGTCAGATAGACGTACGACGGCGCGTCGATGTCCTCCAACTCCGGCGGCACAGCAGATTCTGCGGTGGTTAACTGATCCACCATCATCTTGATTTCTTCCAGCGCCGCATGCAACGGCACCGGCTGGCCTTCGTGATCGACGATCTTGCCGTAGTGCTCGCTGTAGAGTTCCAAGCATTTACCGATTAGCACCATGTTCCGATCCATCGGCGACAACGGATCATTGCCATAAGCAGCCCCATGCTATTCTTGTTCATGTTCATCCCCCTTCCTATTCCAAATCGCTTGGCCGGTAGACCAAGACTCCTTTGACCGCTCCGAACACCTGATCGGCCGAAGCCAGGGCTGAGCAGTTCAGTCGCCGCGCGACCGCCAGCAGGAGCGCGTCATTCGTCAGCAGGCCGAACTCGCGCTGGATATTCATGGCTTCGATGATATCAACGGTGGTGGTCGATTCGATGCGCAGGCCGATGCCGAGGAATTCGCGGACCTGGACTTCGTACCGCAACAGGCGGCGGATCAGTTCGGGGCGCTCGGAAAGGGCGCGGGCCGGGTTCGATTTCTCGATCCAGCCGTTTTCGCGGGCTTCGATGAGCATCAGCGTGTGAACCAGTTCCGCGACCATCGGCATGGGCACAATGCCGAGAACTTCGCGCGAAGCACAGCGGCGCAGAAGCTGGACGGCCTCCACCGATTTCTGCTGGTTGGCATAGACCAGGATATTCGTGTCTATGACAACCCATTCGCCCGCGCGTATTTCTGAAAGATTCATACGGTTATTAGCCACAAAGAGTCACAAAATGCTTAGAATCCGACCGCTTTGTGTTTTTTTGTGCCTTCTCGTGGCCATTCTCCCTTTTCCCTTTCATTACGCCAGCATGTCCTCCTGAAGAAGCTCGTCGATTTCGTGGCGACCGAGAGCACTGCCATGCGAGCAGAACTTGTCGCAGGCGCGCAGGGCATCGCCGCGGGCGACCTCTTTGTGGAGGTAGTTGATCAGCGCGTCCTGGATGATATCCGCCAGCGCCCGTCCTTCACGCGCGGCGCGCTCCTTGGCTTCGACCAGGACGTCGGCTTCCATGACCGTTCCGATCTTTCTTTTCATAAGATTATTGGCCACGAAGAAGCACAGAAGACACAGAACCGGACTGCTTTGTGCTTCCTGTGCCTTTTCGTGGCCATTCTCCCTTCTTCCTTCTGCCTTCTACCTCTCGAAAAAGATCCACGGCGTCAGCATTTCCATGAGGGATAAGCCGCCGTGACGATACACTTTGTTGGCCGACGGACCCTTCGGCCGATTCAACGCGCCGCGAACACTGGTTACGTGTGTGGGGACCGGATAAAGGCCAGCGCTGCGCGCGCTATTGCCAAAACGCTGGTGGAGATTGTCGAGGACGAAGCGAATGTCGCCGGTCGGGTAAGTGAGGTTGAGGAATTCCCGAGGCTGGGCTTCAAGGTGCTTGCCGGCCGAGTCGCGGAGGTTTTCGAGGTCAACGATGCCTTCGACGCCATCGCCGCTGAGTACGTCCTTGCGAGGCCGCAGAATATCAGAGAAGCTCATGTCCGTCTCCGGTTTCCAGATTCTGACTAGAGAGTACGCGCCCACTCTTTGAGTATCAATACAAAAAGAAGAATTCTAGATACTATCTTGACGGTGTCAATTACTCGCTGAATTTGTGGCAAAGAAGCAACAGAGACACTCGTCGCCGACGACGAGGGAGCCTCGTACATGGGAGACACGATCGCCTTCATGGATTAGCGTATCCGGTTTCTCCGGCTTAAACGCGAGCGGTTGGAGCCGGGGCGATCGAAGCGACGCTATGGCGCCGCCTCGATTTCCACGCGTACGAACAGCGTCATCGCATCGCCGATGTCGATGGCGGTCGTTTGCAGGCCGCTCGTGGTGGCGAGGACCAGTCCGCCCGTCAACGGCCATCCGCCCAAGGCGTCGGTGCACCGGAGGCGGTAGAGTCGCCCGGCCACGCCGGTCCACACGACCGTGAATCGACCGGAGGGAACGATCGCGGCCTCGGCGATCGCGAGTTTCGACGCCGGGGAGTTGGGAAGCGTGCCGGCCCAATACTCCTCCAGGTTGCTCATGCCGTCGCCGTCCCCGTCGAGATCCGCGTCGTCGACGCCCGGCGCCAGGTCGCACCCGTCCTCCCACACGTCCGGCATGCCGTCGCCATCGGTGTCGGCGCCGGAGAGAATCGTCAGGCCCGAGGAGACGCCCGTGTGGCCGCTGCCGTCGCTCACCGACAGCGTGGCGTTGGAGGCCGCTTCCGCGACGGAGACGTAGCCGAGGAACTGGCCGGTGGCCAGGGCGCTGCTGACCGGCGTGACGGTCAGCGCGACGGTCGTGACCCAGGGCAGACTCAGACCGGGGTTGGACGTGCCGAAGGACGCCGTGTTCTGCGACCATGCCCAGTCCGCGAGGCTGTCGGCGTCGCTGGCGCCGGTGCGCCGCCAGGAGTCCGTCTGCGTCCCGCCCCGCGTGCCGACGGCGAGACCGTTGCCCGTCCACTGGCCGAGCGCGATCGGGGCGATCGTCTTCGTGTTGACCGCCAGGCTGAGGTTCGCGAGCTCGGCGGCCGTCCAGCCGAAGGCAACGAAATCCCTGAGGGTGGAGGTGGAGTCGAACAGCATGATCCAGCCCTTGCTCGTGCCGCTGCTGCTCCAGTTGATCGCGCTTCCGAAGTACACCCGGCCCTGGGCGCTGGACTCCGAAACCCGCAGCAGCGCGCCCGCGCCCATGGACGACGACAGCGTGAACGTGACCGCATTCCGCGCGGACACACTGGCCGTGCTGTCGCCGATGATGACGAACCAGCCGGTGGTGTCCACGGCCTCGGAGGTGACGTTCTGGAGCTCGAACTGGTCTTCCATCTCGTCGGTGAGTTCGGTGATCAGGATGGGCGAGCCGGCCGAGCCGCTCGCCGTGCTGGCCGCCATCGCGGCCGGGCCGGAGCAGCTCTCCACCACGCGCCCTCCCGCGTCGCGGGCGGTCAACAGCACCGCGAACGCCTGTCCGGCGATGACGGAGGCGGGCACGTAGTCCCACGTGAAGTGGTCCAGCGCGCCGAACGCGGCGATGGTGAGCGTCAGCGTCGCGCTGGCGGTGGCCGCTCCGTTCGACGCCGTGAGGGTGACGTCGTACGTGCCCGCCGCGGTGGGTGTGCCGCTGATCAGGCCGCTGGACCCGCTCACGGAGAGCCCGTCGGGCAAGCCGACGGCGTCGAAGCCGGTGGGCGTCTTGGTCGCGGCGATAAGATAGGAGAACGCGGAGCCCACCACGCCGCTGGCCGTCGCGCCGCTGGTGATGACCGGCGGCTCGTCGGTGCCGGGGCTGCCGTTCGGGGCGGAAGAGGCGGACCAGGTGGTGCTTTCGCCCCAGAGCCGCGCCGCGGTCGTGGCCTGAGAACGGGTCGACAGGGAATACCCGGACGTGGCGGTGAGGGGGTACCAGTCGGAATCGTAGTCGAAGGTGTGGATGTTGATCAGCCACGGAAACGGCAGCGTGAGCGCGATGGTCTCGCCGCTATCGTCGAGCGATCCGGTGTAGTTGCCGGCCGCCAGCGCGTTGATCGCGGCGGGGGTGGTGTAGCGGGAGAGGTAGGCGCTGCGGTTCTTGCAGACCACGATGAAGGCGCCGGGCGCGAGCGTGGCGCCGGCGGGAAACACGTAATCCACACCCTGCGTGAAGCGAACGCCGGAGAGATCGAGGGTCACGGTGCCGCTGATGTTCTGCATCTCGATATACTCGTAGGTATTCCCTCCCGTGGGCGCATACATCACCTCGGTGATGCGCAGATACGACAGGAGATTGGAGTAGCTGCCGGTCGACGTGGCATTGGACAGCCCCGGCGTGGGCAAGGCGAAATCCGACCAGGCGGCCGTCGTGCTCCCGTCGGGCAGACGGCCGGTGGAGTGATCGGCGTATTGGGAGACGATGTCCGCCTGATCCATCACCGCGCCGTTGGCGCCCAGCAGCCAGACGTGCTCGAACTGCCCGTCGAGGGAGAAGCCGAGCTTCTCGGTCCATACGGCCGCGAAGCCGCTGGCGCCGATGAAACTCAGGGCGGGGAAGGTGAAGCGCGTGGGATAGGTGAGAAGGTCGTCGGTGATGACCAGGCCGCCGAGCGTGACGATGGAGGCGGTGGGGTTGCAGACCTCCACGAAATCCTCGGGAAGCCGGAAGTCGATATTGCCCGCCCATTCGTTGAGTCTGAGCGCCGCCGGCGAGCCCAGGGAAAGGGCCGCCCCGTTCGTGCCGGCCGGCGTGGGCAGCGTCAGCCCCCAGACGTCGGCGTCCGTCGAAAGACGCGAGAGGGAACGGTCGGCAAGCTGGGAGCCGTAGGTGACGGAGTCGAGAATCCGGCCCGAGGCATCGGCCAGGATCACGGAGTCGCCGTCGGTATCGAGGCCGAAATCGAGCGTCAGGGAGGTGAGCAGCAGGAAGGCGTTGGAGGCCAGCACGGAGCCGACCGGGAAGGTGTAGGTGTGCCCCTCGTCGTCCGCGAGGGTGTAGCCCGACAGGTCGACGGCGGAACTCCCCGCGTTGTAGAGCTCGACGAGGTCGGGATACAGGGATCCGACCGCGTGGGTGTTGGTGTTGAGCGCGAGAACCTCGTTGATCCGCAGCGCTCCGCTCGGGGCGTTGGTGTAGGTGCCGCCATCGTTGGTTCCGGCCGCCGGCGCGATCTTCCCCGCGCCGATCAGGCCGAGGAGGTAGTTCTGGCGATTCGTCATGAACGTCTTGATCGTCGTGCGGGTGGCGGCGGGCACCCAGCCGATATGGTTGTCCACGAACTGGTAGAACGGCGGGTACGCGTTGGTCGACGTGTCGGCATCGAAGACGGACCCGAAGAGCTCGCGGATCGCCAGAAGATACCTGGCGCGGAAGGCGGCGTTGCCCGCGGTCGTGCTGTCGCCCAGCAGCGGAAGCAGAGGCTCCATCAACGTGACCCCGCCGGCGCCCGGCCGGCTGTTTCGCTGGGCCGTGGTGTCCGTTTCGGTGATGTCGTACAGGCCGCTGATGTTGTAGGCGTAGGTCATCTCGCCGAGGCCGAACGTGCTGTCCATGTCGTGGGGCACCGGGTAGAACCGCGCGGCCGTGCCGCTCGATATGAACGCGCCGGCGTAATCGTCGTCCTCGCCGGTGGACAGGCTGGGCTCGTTGTTGGGCATGATGGTCATCACCGCCAGCCAGCGAGCCAGGTAGTCCAGGTCGGCAACCGTCTCCAGGGTGGCCGTTGCCGCATCGGTGAAGGCCACCTTGTTCCATGTGCCCGCGGCGACGTTGCCGACCGTCGCTCCGGTGAAATGCGGGTAGGCGACGCTTTGCCAATTGGAGCAGAAGGCCATGACGTCGCTCCAGTCGTTGACGGCATGGCGGCTCTGCTTGTCCCACCCGTTCCAGGTGCCGTCCGGGGTGTCCGGCGCCGCGCCGTTGCTCGACCAGGACGACACGCTCGTCTTGCGGTAGATCTGGCCGGAAACGGCGTCGGGCCAGTGGTTGTCGATGTAGTCGCCGTTGATCTCCTCGACGCGCACGAGCTGGCCGAAGTCGCCTTCGGGGAGGGTGGAGGAGGTGTACTCGACGCCCTGTCGCCGCAGCTCGATGCCGGTGGTGTCGGCCGCCACCAGCCCCGCGGCGCGCTGAATGCGGTGGGCCAGGTGCTGTCCCGGAGCGCCGCGCGCGTTGATCATGAAATCGCTGACGCCGTCCCATCGGTCGTCGCTCGGCATGGAGATCCTCAGCGACTTGATCGAGTACTGGCGGCTGCTGTTGCCGCGGAGGCGCATGCTGGTGCGATAGCGGATGGTGGCGTCGTCGCCGCGGGTGACGACCAGCGTCAGGCTGAACGTCCGATCGCTCTGGGGATTGCTCGACGCCAGCGACATGAACGCCGCGTTCTCCGCCGCCGTCAGCACCAGGCGGTAGCAGGGCGCCGTGCCGCTGATGACCTCGTTGTCCACCTGGTAGGTGCAGTTCGCGTTCTGCCCTTCCGAGGTGGGCGCGGGCCACGTGCGGCTGAGCGTGCCGTCGGTGGCGGAGACGTAGAACTCAATGATGGTCTTGTTCGCCTTGGCATCCAGGGTGGCAGCGAAATGGCCGGTCCCGTCGCCGGTCATCGTCAGCGTGTTGAACGCGCCGGGCGAGGCGCTGGTGGCATCGCGCCAGTACAGCGTGGCGGACAGCGCGGAGACGGCGGATTCGTCGGCGAGCCGGCAGGAGATGGTGACCACGTCGCTGCTGGTCGGAACGGCGGGACTGTGTTGGACGTCCGAGAGGACGGGCGCGATGTTCGCGGTGACGGCGCCGTTGACCGCGCCGGGCGTGCCGCCGACCGCGGCGGAGACGGCCCAGTTCTGGCCGCTGTTGACGCGCAGGGCCGGGTTGCGGCGCTCGACCGAGCATCCGCCGCCGTTCGCCTGGGTGATCCAGGACCAGCCGCCGAGCGAATCGCGCGTGCGCACGGCCCAGTCGCCCTCGTCGGCGTACGAGATCCTGTCCACGGTGGTCCAGCCCCCTTCCCCATCGGGCATGGACAGCGCGATCTTCTCGCCACGGTCGGCGAGCACCGCGCCGGCGGTCCAGGGACCGAGGATGCCGCCGAGCCCGGTGGCGGCGGCGAGCGCGTTCGTGTCGGCGGCCACGACGAGATAGCCCCCCGCCGCGATCACCGTTCCGGTGGGGAAGGTGTAATCGGGCCCCGCGGTGATGGCCCACCCGGAGAGATCCACCGCGGCGGCGGCGGGATTGTGGATCTCGACGAACTCCAGAGCGGTGTTCTCCGGATAGGTCGAGCCCGGTCGATACATGATCTCGTTGATCACCGGAGCGGCCGCGGCGGAACCGATCCCGTGCAGCGCGGCCACGACGGCCAGAGGCGCGCTCCCCCGTTTCGATGGCGTGTAGTTCATGCCGGAATGCTAGAAGATCGTTGATTAAGGCGACGTTAAGCGGCGCGCCGTTGTTTTCACGCGGCATCGTCCTTGGTCGTTCTCGTATTCGAACGCGTGCCCCGCAACCCGCGGCGCGATGCGGATGAGGCCGCCAGGCCGAAATCTCAAGATTCAAATCCGAAACACGAAGGAATCCCGAAGGCGGGCTGCCCACGGTCCGGTGGCGTCCGGCAATGCGAGAAAGTCGGCAACACGAGCGCGGCTGGCCGCCGGATCGCTCGCGCTACTTGTTCACGTTCTCCTCGAGTATCGGATCGGTGAACATGATGTGCCCGTAGAGCGCGCCCCATGATCCATCTGACCGGCGATCCTTGCTGATGTCGAGCGTGTACAGCTTGACCTCGCCCCCGGCCTTGGCCGCCACCTGCGCCGTCACGCTGCGCGTGGTGCGAAATCGCAGGGCCGTATGCGTCGTGTCCGTCGGCTCGATGACGCTCTCCTCTTTCCAGTCCTGGCTGATGATCGTCGCGCGAAGCACCTTGGCCCCCTTGATCGCCTCCTCGACGATGCCCTCGGCCTTCCCCTTGAGCTCCTTGAGGTCACGGCCGGAATAACGGTCCGGCGTCAGGCGGGTGTGGGCCACGCGGGCCTTGCGTATCGCCGCGTCGCGCCGCTCGATGTCGGCGAGCCGCGCGCGCAGGGCCTTGATCCGCGCGTCATCCGCGGCGACCAGCGCCGCGGCGAGGTCGATCTTCGCATGGCTGTCGCCCAGCTGGTCCTTCTGCAGCGTCAACGGGGGTTCCGCCCCTCCGGCCGTCTTGGATTCCTGCGTCTTCACGAACCGATCCTGCTGCGCGAGCTGTTCCTCCGCCGCCTTCACGCTCTCCTCCACGAAGGCCTGGTGCGATTCGGCGAACGACTTGAGGGCGTATTGAAGCTGGCGGGCATGCTCGGCGAGCATATCGCCGGGCGATTTCAAGCCCGCCTTCTCATACTCCGCCAGCACTCCGCCGGCCTCGCGTTGCAGGTTGATCGCCCGCGCCAGGTCCTCCAGGTTGCGCGGGGCGGATGCCGGCATCCACTTCTCCTTGTCATGGCCCTGCCGGCCCGGCCCCAGGACGTAGGGACTGAGACGGGCCTCCCACCGGGCGGATTCCGTCTTCGCCGCTTCACCAGCCTGCTGCGCCGCGGCCGCGCCCGCGGCCACTCCCGCGATCTGTTTCTCGATGGCGGCGATGCGCTCCTCCACCGCGCGGATGTCGGGGTGATCGGCCGGCGCCTGGTCCCCGAACTGCTCGCGGATCTCCTGCAGCTTCTCCTGCGCCGCCTTGATGCCGGCCTTCGCCGACTGCGTGCGCCAGTCGGCGGAAGCGGTGGGGCTGCCCACCGCCCGTTCCGCCTCGGTCAACGAGCGCCCCGCCTCCCTGAGCCGGTACGACGCTCCCGCGGGCAGTTTGCCCGTCGCGGCGGCGCCCGCGGGGGCGGCCACCGGAGTCGCCGCGGCTGGAGCGGCAGCAGGGGCGGAGGGAGCGGCGGCCGGGGATGACGGGGCCGCCGCACCCGCCGCCCTCGCCTGCCGGCTCTCGATGTCCTTCTTCAACTTCGCGCACCGCTGCTCGAGCGACGCGGCCTGCGCATGGGCCGGATCCGCCGCCTTGAGTTCGCGGACAAGGCCCTCCGCCTTCTCCAGCGTGGCGGCGGCCTCGTCCAGCTTGCCGTTGAACATGGCGCCCTGCGCCGTGCGAAGCGCGGTGTTGGCCTCGCGCGCGAGCGCCGCCGCATCCGCGCCTTCGGCCGGCTTCGCGCACAGACTGACCGCGGCCAGCACAACCGCGACGAACATCGAACCCCGCCTCCATCTCTCGCTCATGGCGCACTCCTCCTGACACAGTTTCCGCTCTCGGCGATCCATCCCGTGACCCTTATGGTTACCGGAGCGGCATGAGGCAATCAAGCACATCACGCATGAGACCTCGCGGCTCGCGGCCGGGTGTCCCGGCCGCCGTCCTTCTTCTTGCCGCGTCCAGCCCGGCCGCGCCGTTGCCCGCCCGTGCGCGGAACCCCTTGCTGATCGGCTGCTTCCCCGCCAACATCCATCGCTGGAGCGGCGGGCGACCGGTGATGCTGAGCGAGTTTCACTGGACCTCGCCCTCCGATACGGGACTCCCCGAACGTCGGAGACCGCGCTGGCTCGTCAACGCCAGATGGATCCCAATTCGTGGGCATTCAGTTGGGTGAAGCGCACGGGACCGCCCGTGACGGCGACCGACAGCGAACGGTCTTCGGCGCGCGGGATGAAGGGCATCGGGACATAGGTGAGCCCGTCGCCGGCAAAGACCTCCGAGGCTGTGCGGTCGACGTAGACCGCCAGCCGCAGCTTCCCGTCGATCAGCGGCGCGGGTGCGCGATGACCGTTGACCACCAGTTCGCCTTTCGAGGCTTCGTAGACGACGGCGAGGCCCCGCAGATTGAATGTCACCCGTGTGGCATCGCCCGGTTCGAACTCGGCGCGGAGCTCGACCAGCTCCGCCGACACCGGCGCCAGCGGATTGGCGTCGCCTTCCTTCAACGCGAATGCTCCCGCGCGGTGAGTGTTCACCCGTAATGACTCAAGTTCCCTGACGGGCATCCACGCCAGGCGCGGCCCTTCGGCCATGACCCGCAGTTTCAGTTCCAGGGGCAGCGACATCGCCTGGTTGAACGGCATGCCCGGCGATGGCGCCTGCAGCCAGCCGATCTGGATGCGGCGTCCGTCGCTCGCCGGAATGTCGCTGAAGGTCTGGGCGGCGTAGAAACCCTTGCCCCGGTGGCCTTTCAGCATCTCCGTCTCCGGCTTGAACTCCGCGCCGTCGAACGATCCCAGCATGTAGTCGCTGTTCGCGGCCGTGAGGACCCACGCCGTCTTGCCCGCGTCTCCCGAAACGGGGAGCTCGAAGAAGTCCGGGCACTCGAAGAACCCGCCGATGATACCCGTGACGGTCCAGGTTCTGAGGTCAGGCGAAGTGAGGAAGTGAATCGTGTGCTCTCCGACGGGTCTTCCCTTCTTGTCCACGCGGCCGGCCTTGTCCGGAAGCCCGACGTAGAGCGTCATCACCCATTTCCCTGTCGGTTCATGCCAGACGATCTTGGGATCGCGATTGCCGCCCGTGATCTGTTTCACGACCGGATTGCCTTCGAACTTGGCGAACGACCGCCCGTCCGTGCTGTGGGCAAGGCATTGGACGGTCGGACTGCCCGCCGCGGTATAGGCCAGGACCAGGGGTGGTTGACCGTCGCGTCCCAGCCCGCTGGTGTTCTTCCAGTCCACGACGCCCGAACCACTGTACATGGGGCCCATCGCGTCGGGCGCCAGCACGTCGCCATGCTCGTGCCAGTGCACGAGATCGCGGCTGGTCGCGTGGCCCCAGTGCATGTTGCCCCAGTTCCAGCCGTAGGGATTGTGCTGGTAGAAGAGGTGATACTCGCCCTTGAAGAAGACCAGGCCGTTCGGGTCGTTGTTCCAGCCGCGGCGCGGCGAGAAGTGCACTTGGGGTCGCAGGGATTCGCGGTAAAGCGGCTCTGCTCCGCGTATCGTGTCCGCCTGCGCGAGGGACGCCAGGGCCTGAGAGTCTTCGGAGAGCCGATCGACTTGCACCTTGAGCATCCGGCCCTTCCATGCGCCGATGTCGAGGAAGGCCCACCAGTCGGGATCCCCGTCGGCCAGCTCGATATCAAAGAAGCGCTCCTGCTGCCCATCCACGAACACCGTGATCTTGCGTTTCGGCGCTGCGGTCTTCACGGGGAAGTGCAGGTACCGCGCCGCCGCGCGGATCTCGCGGGCCGCATCCGTGAGCAGGGCGGGCGGGCGACGGTTGGCCTGGACGATGTGGTCCACGTTGATGTGGCCCCACCCACCCGTCGCGGCGTCGACGATCTCGATCCGGGCCTTCCGGCCCGCGAACTCGCGGACGTCCCACGAAGCGGGGGTCAGGGCTTCGCTCCCGCCGGGGACGGTGTTGGGGCCGGTCGTGGTGCGCACGACCCGGCCGCCGACGAGCAGGTTCATGCACGTCTTTCCCGCATACCCGCCGCCGCCGATGAGAAAGCGGAGGTAGGGCCGCTCGACCGTGAACTCGGCCGAGGTCAGCGTCCCGGTCGCTGCGTCGCCGTTCCGGAAGGAGTTCACCAGCCCCTTGCCCTCGAAGCCGGTGACCTCCATCTGTCCCGGCAGCGTCCCCCGGGCCGGGCCGGTTCCGAACGCCTCGCCGGCGGCGGTCCATCCGGCATAGTCATCCCCCTCGAAATCGGCGAGCAGGATGTCGGCCCCCATTGCCTGGACCGCCGCCCAGCCCGCCAATGCGGTGGTGCAACCAACCCGCATCCTCTCGGTCATCATGGGACCCTCTTCCTCTCTGCTGACCACTTCGCCGATCACAGCCGACGTACTGTCTGCCGGACTCCCTTTGCGGTCTCCGCCTCGTCCCCCTGCACACACTTTACAACGTGTGTTACATCCCTGTGCACGAACGCGCGACCATCGGAGGCGGGTGTGCTCAATCCGCCAGCGCCCGGCGGATCTCTTCCGTGTAGTCGGGAACGGCCCCCGCGCGCGAGGCGACGTAGGCCCCGAGCAGGTTGCCGCGGCGCGCGCTCTCAAACGGATCGCCGGTTCGGACGAAGTGGTGGAGGAACGCCGCGCTGAAGGCGTCCCCCGCGCCCACGGTGTCGACGACCTCCACGCGCTCCGCCGGGACATCGCGCGGGGCGCCGTGTCCGTGGATGGTGCACCCCTCCCCGCCCTTGGTGATACAGACCGTCGCCGCGCCGAAGTCCCCGGCGATACGCGCGGCGAGTTCCGCCTCGCCCATCGCGCCGCCGTAGAGCGCCGCCGCGATCCGCCCCACCTCGCCGGCATTGAGCTTCACGATCGTGGCCGCGGCCAGCGACCGCCGGAGCACCTCCTCGGGACAGAAGTCCCGACGGATGTTCACGTCGAAGAACACGTGCCGGAAGGAGACGGCGGCGAGCAGACGGTGCAGCGACTCCCGCGACCCCTCTCCCCGCTGGACCAGGGTCCCGAAACACACCGCGTCCGCGGCGGCGCCGGCGACGCCCCACGCATCGTCGTACGCGATGAAGTCGTAGGCCGGCTCCTCGGCGAACCGGAACGACGGCGCCCCGGCGGCATCCAGCTCCACCCGGGCCCAGCCGGTCGGATGCATCGGATCGATCTGGACGCTCGACGCGTCCACCCCCATCCGCCGCATCTCCTCCAGCGCCGCCGTCCCGCGGGGGTCGACCCCGATCCGCGTGAGGATCGATCCCAGGTCGCCCAGCCGCGCCAGGTGGGCGGCCACGTTGAACGGCGCGCCCCCGATGTACTCGCGTCCGTCGATGAGGTCCCAGAGCACTTCGCCGAATGACCAGCTCTTCATTCGATACCCAGCCGTTTCTGTATCTGCTCCAGCGAGACCCCCTTGGTCTCCGGCATCCCGCACAGGACCCAGATCAACTGCCCCACGCAGCACAGCGCGTAGAAGGCGAAGGTGTGCCCCCCGGACTTCTCCGCGATCATGGGGAAGGTCCACGATATGGCCGCGGCCATGATCCAGTGCGTGAAACTGCCCAGGGCCTGCCCGCGCGCGCGCACCCGGTTCGGAAAGATCTCGCTGATGAAGACCCAGATCACCGCTCCCTGCCCGAAGGCGTGCGAAGCGATGAACACGACGAAACCGGCGAGCAGCAGCCTGCCGCCCATGCCGGTGTAGAAGGAGTAGGCGACAACGCCCAGGCTCAGGATGTAGCCGATCGACCCCACGAGCATCAGCTTCCTCCGTCCAAACCGGTCAATGACGGCCAGCGCGGCCATCGTAAAGACGAGGTTCACCAGGCCGATGATCACCGATTGCAGCAGCGCCGACTGGGCGCCCGCGCCGCCCATCTTGAAGATGTGCGCCGTGTAGTAGATGAGCGCGTTGATGCCGGAGAGCTGGTTGAACGCGGCGATCGCGACGGCCAGCAGGATGGGCCGCAGGTAGGCGCGCCGGAAGAACGGTTCCTCCAGGGTGTGGCGGTCGAGGTTCAACGAGGCCTGGATCTCGGCGAGCTGGTTCTCCGCGTCCTGGGGCGTGGAACCCAGCCGGCCGAGGATGCCGCACGCCTCCTCCGTCCGACGCTGGGCCACCAGCCAGCGAGGGCTTTCCGGCGTCAGGAAGAGCAGGAAGAAGAACGCCGCGGCCGGGACGGCCTCCACGCCGAACATCCAGCGCCACTCCGTCGCCCCGAGGTCGAATCCCGCGATGATGTAGTTGGAGAGATAGGCCAGCAGGATGCCCAGCACGATGTTGAACTGGGTCACCGCCACCAGCCGCCCGCGCAGGTCGGCGGGGGAGATCTCGGCGATGTACATGGGCGAAACCACCGACGCGGCGCCGACGCCGATGCCGCCGATGAAGCGGAAGAAGAGGAAGGAGTACCAGTCCCACGGGAAGGCGCTGCCGACCGCGGAGACGAAGTAGAGCACGGCGATCGCGAACAGCACGAGCCGCCGGCCGAATCGATCCGCCGGCCGCCCGGCGATCATCGCCCCGATGATCGTCCCGATCAGCGCGCTCGCCACCGTGAAACCGAGCTGTCCGCTGGTCAGGGTGAAGACCGCCTTCAGCGCGTCGGTGGTCCCGGAGATGACCGCGGTATCGAAGCCGAACAGCAGCCCCCCCAGCGCGGCGATCACCGTGCTGCCCATCAACGGCCCGTTCACTCTCGTGCTCATGCGTCTGTCTCCGTCTTCCTTGGCCGGATGGCCGGTTCGACCGATCACAGGCTACCGGCTCGGCCCCCCGGAGGTAAGAACAGTTTTGCCAGACGGACATGATTGCTGTAATGACAGATCCGGAGCCTGTCATGACATGAACGCAAGCCCCAGGCATCGCGCCCTTTCGCGCGATCTGCGCAACGACCTGGCCATGGGCCGGTACAAGCCGGGGGAGCGGATGCCGAGCGAGGCGCAATTGGTGCGGCGTTTCGCCGTGTCGCGGCCGACGGTCGCCCGCGCGCTCCGGGATCTGCAAACCGAGGGCCTGATCGAGCGACGGGCCGGGTCGGGCACCTACGTGAGGCGCACGGCCGCCGCAAGCAGTGACACGCGGCTGCTCGGGTTGCTGATCCCCGGCCTCGGCACCACCGAGATCTTCGAGGTGATCGGCGGCGAGTTGGCGGGCCTGGCGCGGGCACATGAATACAGCCTGATCTGGGCCGGCTCCTCCCACCTCCGCCAAGACTCCGGGGCCGGGTTGCGGCACGCGGAGGAGTCGTGCCGCCAGTTCATCGAGCAGCGCGTGCAGGGGGTGTTCTTCGCCCCCTTCGAGCTGACGCCGCGGTTCGAGCAAGCGAACGGCAAGCTCGCCGAGTCGCTGCGGCAGGCCGGCATCCCCGTGGTCTTGCTCGACCGTGACCTGCATCCCTTCCCGCGCCGCAGCGACTTCGATCTCGTCGGGCTCGACAACTTTGCCGCCGGGTATGCCCTGGCCGGGCATCTGATCAAGCTGGGCTGCCGGCGCATCCGGTTCGTGGCCCGCCCGCTGTCGGCGTCCACGGTCGATGCCCGGTTCGCCGGCTGCAGGGAGGCGATGTTGCGGAGCGGCCTGCCGGTCCCTACGGGCGGATACGACGCGGGGGATCCGGCCGAGGCCGTCTTTGTCCGCACGCTGCTTGCCGGAAAACCGGACGCCCTGATCTGCGCCAACGATTTCACTGCCGCGGTGCTGATGCGGTCGATCGAAGGGGCGGGCCGGAGGGTGCCGTGGGACGTGCGGGTGGCCGGTTTCGACGACGTGAAATATGCCACGCTCCTCAGCGTGCCTTTGACGACCATGCACCAGCCCTGTCGCGACATCGCGGCCGCCGCCCTGCAGACGATGCTGGCCCGCATCGCCGATCCCGCGCTGCCTCCTCACAGCCACTCGCTGTCCGCCCGGTTGGTGGTTCGGGAGTCCTGCGGCGCCTACCTTCCGCGGCCGGCGGGAGCGCGAGGACGCTGACGGAAATCGGACCCGTCCGCGGCCGCCGGGGATGGGGCGGGCATGGGTCGGGGGGATTGATCGAGGATTCGTGCGACGCGGCGCACCCATCGGCGAGCAGGAAGCCGCCGCTACGGGCCGGGCGGCGGGTCCGTGAGCCGACGCGCCTGGATGTCGGCGGCGTCTTCGCGCTCGGCGTGCCGCCGGTCGAGGCGGCGCAGCAGCCGCAGGGCGATCTCCTCCCCCCTGTCCCATTGCTGGGCCGGGTTCAACCCCTCGACGCTGAGGCTGCCCGCCGCCATGCGGTCATGGCCGCCGGCGGAGCCCTCGCCCCGGAGGACCGAGCGGAGGATCGCCCCGCACCGCGCGTCCCGCCGGCTGCTGCGGAGCGAAACCAGCAGGTGGCCCTCGTTCACGCCGGTGCAGAAACTCCACGTGATCCGTTCCAGCCGGGCGAGACGGTCGGCCACCTCGGGCACGATCTCCGGGTGCGGCACATCGGGGATGTGGCTCCACGCCACGTGTCCGAAGACCTTCGCGCGGCCGATCCCTTCCTGCACCTTGGCGAAGTACCGCTGCGGCAGGGGCGCGTTGCGGATGGAACCCAGCATGCGGAGGTTCGCCCGCTCCAGCAGAGCGAGGTAGGCCAGCCGATCGAGCGGCATGAAGCCGCGGGTGAACTCCCCCGTCTCCGTGAGGATGGCGTAGCACAGGCAGGTCGCCAGCCAGGGCGGGACGGCGATCCCGGCGGCCGCCAGGTATTCGTACATCATGCTCGCCGTGGCGCCGAGCGCCGGCCGGACATCCAGGCACACCCCCTCCGCCGAATGCTGCGCCGGCATCGGATGGTGATCGAACACCGCCACCGGCCGTACGCTGCACGGGAGGGTGATGTTGCCGGACCCGGGCTGGGCATCCACGAACACGGCGGGGGCCATCCGGCGGCGCGGGAGCCGCGCGTGCTCGGTGAGGGTCCATCGGTAGCGGAAATGCCGCATCAGTTCCCGATTCTCCGCCCGGGCGGCCTGGCCGGTGAAAAGGATCCGGCTGTGCCGCTTGAAACGCTCGGCGAGGAGGAGATGCAGGGCCGCCGCCGACGCCAGGGCATCCGGGTCGGGGTAGTCGTGCGCGAAGATCATCACGTGCCCCCGCCGCGGGAGCGCCGCCTCGAGCGCCGCCAGCCGCCCTTCGACCGGCGAGGATTCCGGCACGGATTCGGCTTGCATGGTCGGCAGAGTAGCCGATTCCGTCGGGCGCGGCGATTCATTGCGGGATCAAGATTCGATTGTGTCGCGCGAACGCGCCCCGCATAATGGCGCATTCCGATGGGGTACGCATGAGCAGGATTGCCGATACATTCGCGCGGCTGCGGGCCGACGGGGGGCGGGCGTTCATCGCCTACCTGACCGCGGGAGATCCGTCGATCGAGGACACGGTCAACATCGTAGTCCGGTTGGCGGTCTCCGGCGTGGACATCGTGGAGCTGGGGGTGCCGTTTTCCGATCCCCTCGCGGATGGGCGGGTCAACGCGGCGTCGGCGGAGCGAGCCCTGAAGGCCGGCGCCACCCTCGCACGGGTGCTCGATGCCGTGCGCGCAATTCGGTGCGAGACGCCCGTTCCGCTGGTGCTCTACACCTACCTCAATCCGCTCCTCGCCCGCGGATTCGAGCCCACCGTCCGCCGCATGGCGGCCGCCGGCGTCGACGGCGTGCTGATGCTCGACCTGACGCCGGAGGAAGCGGGCGAGGAGTACGCCGTCCTCCACCGCGCCGGGATCGACCCGATCTGCCTGGTCACCCCCACCAGCACGGACCAACGCATCCGGCGCATCGTCCGCCACGCCCGCGGTTTCGTCTACTGCATTTCCCGCACCGGCGTGACGGGGGCGCGCCGCGAGATCTCCGCCGACGCCGCGGCGGTGCTCGCCCGCGTGCGACGGCACACCCCGCTGCCGCTGGCCCTCGGCTTCGGCATCTCCACCGTGCAACAGGTGCGCCAGGCGGCCGTGCTGGCGGACGCCGTCGTGGTCGGCAGCGCCCTCGTCCGGCGCGTGTACGAGGCCGGAAAGGACCCGTCGCGTCAGGAGTCGGTGCTGCGGTGGGTCACCCGCATGGCCCGCGCGACGAAGGCGCGGCGACGGGCGGGCGTTTGAGAAGGCGGGAGGGAGGCCCCATGGACGACAGGTTCTACGCGGTCATTCTGGCGGGCGGCAGGGGCGAACGATTCTGGCCGCTCAGCACGGCGCGCCGCCCCAAGCAGCTGCTGGCGCTCCTCGGCGACAAGACCCTGCTCGCGCAGGCCGTGGACCGGCTGGAGGGGCTGATCCCCCCCGAACGGGTCCTCGTCATCACCAGTGCGGCCCTCGTCGATGAGTCGCGCCGCGCCGCGCCCGCCCTCCCCGCCGGCAATGTCATGGGCGAGCCCATCGGGCGCGACACCGCGGCCGCCGTGGCCCTGGCGTGCGCCCTGGTGCGCGCCCGCCGCCCCGACGGGGTGTTCTGCATCCTCACCGCCGATCAGATCATGGGCGACCTGCCCCGCTACCGCGCCACCCTCGAGCACTCCCTGCGCCTGGCCGCCGAAGAGGACGCGCTGATCACGATCGGCATGCGCCCCACGGCGCCCCTGACTTCCTTCGGCTACATCGAGGCGGAGACCGTTCACGCCGAACGTGGCGGCATCACCTTCCGCAAGGCGCGCCGCTTCGTGGAGAAGCCGGACGAGACCCGCGCGAAGGAATACGTCGCGTCCGGGCGTTTCTTCTGGAACGCGGGCATGTTCATCTGGTCCGTCCCCACGCTCGTCCGGGCGCTGCAGCGTCACTGCCCCCACCTCCACGCCCTGCTCGAACGGTTGCAGCCCGTGGTCGGGACCGCGGAATTCGCCTCCGCCCTGGGCCGGGAATACCCCGCCCTGCCGAAGATCTCCATCGACTACGCCCTGATGGAGAAGTCGTCGGACATCGTGATGGCCGAGGGGACGTTCCCGTGGGACGATGTCGGTTCATGGACCGCCGTGGCCGCCCACCTGCCGGCCGACGGCGCCGCCAACACCGTCGTGGGCGACGTGGCGGCCGTGGAGGCGGGAGGGAACATCGTGTTCTCGCAGGGGCGGCTCACCGCCCTGCTCGGCGTGAAGGACCTGGTGATCGTGCAGGCCGAGGGCGTGACGCTGGTGTGTCCCCGGTCGCGCGCCCAGGATGTCAAGAAACTGGTGGAACAGGTCAAGGCCGCCGGACGCTATGACACCCTGCTCTGATCCGGCGGATCCGGGCGCCCGCGGAATCTCAACGCCATGTCCCGCATACTCGGCATAGATCATGGCGAACGGCGCATCGGCCTCGCGCTGTCCGATCCGACGGAGACCATCGCCACCCCCCACGCGGTGGTCCCGAATACGGGTTCTCGCGCCGTGATCGCGGAATTGCGCCGCGTGTGCGACCGCCAGGAGGTCGGGACGATCGTCGTGGGCCTGCCGCGCAGAACCGACGGGACCGAGGGCCCCTCCGCGGCGGCGGCCCGCGCCTTCGCCGAGGATCTTCGCGCGGCCCTGGGCCGGCCGGTCACCCTGTGGGACGAGCGCTTCACCACGGTCACCGCCGAGCGATCGCTCATCGAAGCGGGCGCGCGCCGGGAGCGGCGGCGCGAGATCATCGACAAGATCGCCGCGCAGATCATGCTGCAGAGCTATCTCGACAGCCGGGCGGCGCCTCCCTCTCCCGACAACCCGGAGGACTTTGCGCCGTGAGGAACCAGCCCACAGAGGCATGCCGACTCATCGAATCGCGCTCCCGGTCTCCATCGCCATCCCCATCGCACTCGCCATCGAGATCCCGATCGAAATCGGGTTTGCTCTCCAACTCGAGCTCCAACTCCCAAGTTTCATGCTGCCAACTCCAAGGCAGGAAGGATGCGCGCAAGAAGACCGAACGGATCTACCTGCGAGCCGACGACGACCGTCCCCGCCGCTACCGCATGACCGTCGCCTACGACGGCAGCGCGTACGCCGGATGGCAGGTGCAGCCCGCGCATCCCTCGGTGCAGGAGCGATTGGAGGCGGCGCTGGCGCAGCTCAGCGGGCATCGGCCGCGGGTGCACTCGAGCGGACGGACCGACACCGGCGTCCATGCCCGCGGCCAGGTGGCGCATTTCGATCTGCCCTCCGCCTTCGACGCGACGAAGCTGCGCCGCGGCCTGAATGCCGTGCTCCCCGCGGACATCCGCGTGCTCGCCCTGGCCGAGGCCGCGCCGGAATTCCACGCGCGCTACGACGCGGCGGGCAAGGAGTACCGGTACTTCCTCTGGAACGACGAGGTGCTGCCGCCGTTTCTCGCGCGCTATCGAACGCTCGAACGCAGACCGCTCGACGTGGACGCCATGCGGCGCGCCGCCGCCCTGCTCGTCGGGCGCCATGACTTTGCCTCGTTCACCGCGAATCCCAACCGCGAGATCGATGGCACGATCCGGCACCTGCAGGCACTCGGGGTCGCCCGCCGCGGCCGCGAGGTGGTCATCCGCGCCCGCGGCGACGGATTCCTCTACCGCATGGTGCGAAGCCTCGCCGGATTCCTGATCCGCGTGGGCCGCGGCGAGCTGCCCCCCGACAGCGCCCGCGAGATCCTGGGGTCCCGCCTGCGCACCGCCCGCGTCCCCACCGCCCCCCCGCAGGGCCTCTTCCTCTGGCGCGTGTTCTACCCGCGGCGCCGCCGAGCCGCCGTCCGCCGCCGAGCCGCCGGGAATGAGGCATCCCCGGACAAGGCATCGGCGACCGCGCCTCCACGCGATCCCCGGTAGCGGACTCGCGCACGGACGGGGCGCGCACGACGCCGTGCGGAAGGCGCGGGAGTATCTGGCCCCCTTCATCTTCTCATTGCGTGGATTTCTTGGTGGCAGGCGTAGCCCAGGCCGGCCATTTCAGCACGGTGCGGCGCACCCGCTCGATCGCCGCCAACACGTTCTGCTTCGAGTCGCCAGTCAACCGTCCCTTGCGTCCCCGAATATCCGCCAGTCGGCCGGCCAGCAGGTCCATCGCCTTCCGGACCTCGGCGGCATACTCCTCGCGCGTCGCGCCGCGGAACGTCACGTCCACCGACGGCGGTTTCGGCTTGTCCGGGGGCGTCTTGCCCTCCAGCGCGTCCAGGGCGCGATCCCATTCACGGGTGCTCATGTCCGTCAGCGGCGTGGGTCGTCCGGTCCGCGGATCGCTCAGCCGCGTATCGGGCGTGAGCGCGGCGGCGGTCTCGTCGGGCAAGGCGGCCACGCGATACAGAACGGTGGGATCGAGCGCCAGAAAAAACGAAAGCGCTTTCGTTTTTTTCGCGAACCTCGCCACGCTCATGTAATGCTGAGCCGTCCTGGCCGAGTAATGCACGTGGGTTTTCAGCCACCGCAGCCAGGCGGTCTTCGCCGGGGTCCGGTCGAGCACCTCTTTGACGGCGATCAGTTCGGCGCCGATCGCGGCGATGATGCCGCCCAGCTTTGCCCGCGTTCACCGTTCCTCTTCCTGCAACGCCAGAATCCGCTCGGTATGACGTTGAATCTCGGGATCGGCCAATACGTCCGTCGATTTCAGCTCGTTCCTCGGCTCCTCTGTCCAACGCCGGCCTTCACCGGCGGCGAACCCGCCGCGGCTGAGCCGTACGGTGCGAGGCGTTGTTCGCCGAATCATCCTTCTGAACTTCCTCCCACGGGATGCCGCGCCCAGCACGGAAACTGTCCCGCGCCTGCTGAATACGACGCAGGAAGCGCGGGTCGTTCATAAGCCTGTACTCGAACCAGTCATCTTCCGTTTCAAACCCGATCAGCACTCCCGAAGGTTTTCCATGACGGGTGATGACAACCTGTTCGTGTGCGGCCTCGTCGAGAAACTTGGAGAGCTGATCCTTCACTTCCGCCAGGGATGCCGTTTTCATGTCATGTGCTCCATTTCTTCAGCCATTCGCCTGTCGCGCTTTTCTCGATAATGCCGAGGATCACGACTTCGCTGCCGATCACATCGTAGAAGACTCGAATGTCGCCCACGCGCAAGCGGCATTGCGGATGGTTCAGGTCGCGAAGTCGCTTGATCCTGCTCTTGCGCTCCTGCAAAGGTCGGGATGTCAGGCGGGCATTGATCGCATCGCGCACCTCGGCTCGCTCCCGAGCGGTCAAGGCGCCGTAGTCTTCCCGCGCCTCTGGCGTGACGGTGATCACGAACTTCATGATGGCGCCAATATAGCCATATGCTGGCTATCTGTCAAGGTCCGTCGTGCGGGCGAGTAGAGTAGAACATTTGTGCGCGCGTTGTCTTCTGGCGAATTGCCGGTTCGGCCGGTCTCCCATGGTCCATTAAGCATCTGGGGCGGTGCCCACGTGCAACGCGTTTCCTCCGGTCCCCTCATCAAATCGTACGGCGGGTTTTCCCCAGTACGGCTTTCCGACGACCTTCCCCGTACGACTCTCAGCAACCGTGGTCGTTGAAGCCTCCGATCACGCGAACTGGTACAGGCCCAGCGCGGCCAACCGATGGCCGCGGACTCTTCTCTGCCCTCGCGCCGCATCGTTGTACTTCCGCCTCAAGAAGATCCGCAGCCGATTCTCCACGAAATGCCGCAGCCGCAGGAACCGCCGCCGGTTCGACGCCACCGCCGCATGATACCGGTGCCAACCCCGCAGAACAAGGTTCAGCTCCCCGATCCTGAATCGCGCCCCCTACCCGCCTCCTTCCCCATTCCCCACGCACCTCGCCACGCCAACTTTCGGGATCACTGTCCCCGATCATGTCTTCCAGGCTGGTGTCGTACCGTCTCCCGACGACCTCCCGCACTCGCTGCCGCTGGGGAACTGGTGCGCTTCCTCATACACATCAGCGCTCAGGTTCGGCGAGCTTGCGAGCCGTAACGTCGGACGCTTGGTCCGGTGTTGCGTCTATGCTGTCTACCCAGACATACTTGTACGAGAAGTCTCCGTCGATCGCATGCCGTACGCTCGGTGCCGTGGTATCAATTAGCACGGGCAGGCCGCCAGGGTAGAAAGGGAAATGTCGTTGTATTTCAGCGAGGAGTAGCGCTCCGTCGGGTGATATGACCACGCCACTGTAACCGAGGCGTGATATGTCAAGGCGTGCTTCCTCGTGTCCCGACGGATCGAGAAGTCTCAACGAGGTCCTGTCACGTATTAGCACCAAGTTCCGTTGCGAGACCAGCGCAGGATCGGTGCCATCCGAGAACCGGGCGACGTCGCCCGCGCCCAATCGGCATGCATAGATGCTTCTGGCGAACTTGCCGCCCTTTGAATCGTCGACTCCGTAACTCGTGTTCCCCCTGACCTCGCTTCTGGACGTTTGGTACAGCTTCTCGTCCTCAAAGGATGAGAAAAGCACAGTCGTAGCGTCCGGCAACCAGCATACTCCATGCTCGGACGCCCATCGTGGCGCCCGGGCAATCTCGCGTCCAGAATCGACATCCAGCACAATGACGCGACATTTGCCCCCGAGTGAGTAGTGACTGGATCCGTCCTTGTACGCGACGGCGTCGGCATACCTGAACAGGATCGCCAAAGATCTCGCGTCGGGCGACAGCGAAAGTGCTTTGACACCCTGCCAACCGCCGCTATCCCCTGACGCGGCATCCATGAACCTCGTGACTCGCATGTCCTGCAGCACCACGAATCCCGGCAACTTCGCGATGACAAGGTGCCTGTCTTTCGATTCTCCCATGTTCCAGGGGACGAAGGCGCAGACGTCCCTTCTGATGTCCCATGTGTTCGGGTCGAGCGATGGGCAGTTGGTGAGTTTCGCCCAGGTTCCCGTCTGCGGGTCGAGGACCCGCAGCCCGTGGGTCGGCCCAGAGGTCACCGTCGCATAGATGCGGCCCGTGACCCGATCGAGCAATTGGGGGCTCTGCCATTCGGACTGCTCCTTCGTGTCGAGATGGCCCGCGTAAGAGAGCCAGCCGAGGAGAAGTCCGATTTCCAGCGCGAACACGCAGGCATAGCTGGCGACATTGACGCCGGTGCTCAAAACGCACGCACGCCCCCAACTGAGCCGCACCTGCCTGTAAAGGAGCCGAAGCAGCGGTATTTCCGACGCGGCAGTGATCGCGAAGAGCGGGAGCACCATCGACATCGTGTCCCACATGAAGAACGAATCGCGGCCGAACGCCAACAGGAGGACTGATCCGGCTGCACTCGACGCGGCATTAAGCACGGCGCTGCGCCATAGGGCAGTTATGAACGGGACCTGCTTGATCCGCCAGCGAAGCAGCCCGCCTTCCACGACGATGATCACCAGCGTCACGATAGAGGCGGGCAGCCATGTGTCCTTGTGGAAGAAGTTCAGTATGGGAGATACCCCGTCGGCAAAGGCCGCAGTCGGCACCAGAAGTAGAATCCACAAGACATGTCGTCGACGTAGCATCTCGTCTCTCGTCGAACGTTCAGGGTGTGGGTTTCGACGGCCGCGCAGCGGGCGGCGAATACCCACCACCCTGTTCTGCCCGGTCTATATTCCTGCCGGGGTCCGCGCAGTAGACGTCAACCCTGACTCCCCATTTCGGTTTCCACGGACTGCCACTTGAGGAGTGCCGCACACCAACAACCTTGTCGTGGCGGTCGAAGTACACATCTCCGTGCGCCGCGCTGTTGATCGGGAAGAGGAGTTCCGAGCAGGTCAGTTCTGACGCGACAAGAGCGTTGGAGCCGACCAAGTAGATTCCGGAGGTCAGGAAGGTGCACGGCCGCTTGGCTTCTCTGATCATCGCCTTCGGGATCAGTCCGACGACTTCTGCGTGCGTCATGCCGGGTCGGATCTTGGCGAAGTGCGTTGACACCTCTCCGTAGCGACCGAGGAGGATGCAACCGCCGAAGAGGACCACGGCGAGCCCGACAGCAGTCAGGCATCCAATTTGGCATCCGGTTATCCATCCTTTCGTCATCTCTCCCTATGGCAGAACGTCACGCCTCACCGGACGGCGAACCCGCCGCGGGTGAGCCGTACGGTGGAGGCGATTGAACCAAGCCGCTTCGCGGCAGTCCACTGAGTCCTCCCGTCTTGGTCTGGACGCATGCCGTTCGTTTGCGTCGCATCCTACGCTCGGAGCGGGGCGGCGTTCAAGTCCGGCGCTGTGCCTGACGCGCCGCACAACCCGTGCCGGCGATCCGTCCGCCGGAGCAGACCGCGCCCAAGCCCCTCCGTTCCGTCCGTGCCTCCAAAACCGCTCCGCCGCTACTGGGCGATGCCGGGCAGAGCCTGCCGTTCCAAGGCCGTCACCGCCGCCCGATAGCGTGCGAGAGGGATCTCGGGGACAGGCACACGCCGGGGTCTCGGAGGAACCTCACGGCCAACATCATACGCATCTGCGCATCGTGCGAGGCGAACCAGCAGAAGAACGGCTTGTCCTTCGGCCGCTCCCGCAGGTGCCGCACCCAGTGCTCGGCCCCGCCCGGCTTGTCATCGCCGCACATCGCAGGCATACTGGCGCCCCTTAGCCAGATGGGCGCCGATGGATCGTGTGCCGCGTCATACCATGTGGGCTGTCGCTGTCGGGGCGATCCTCGTCGCCGCCGGCGCGGTCGCCATTCTGAACTGGCTTTCCAGCGGGCTGGACGTCACGCTCGCGCCGCGCGTCCCCCTTGCGGGGGAAGACGATACGGCCGCGTCATCCCTCGCGGCCCCCGTGGTGGATCTTCGCGGCGAATTCCGCGGGTTCGACGGCCAGCCGTCCGCCCTCACGAACTCCTGGCCGCGTTTCCGGGGCGCCGACTCGGACAACGTGGTGAAGGAACCCGTCCCCCTCGTCGAGACATGGCCGGCGGACGGGCCGCCGGTGCTCTGGGCGGTGGACCTGGGAGAGGGCTATGCGGGCCCGGCCGTGCGTCACGGGTGTGTATACCTGCTCGACTACGACGAATCCGCCCAGTCGGACGCCCTCCGGTGCTTCTCGCTCGATGACGGGCGGGAGATCTGGCGCCGTTCCTATCGGATCCCGATCAAGCGCAACCACGGGATGTCCCGCACGACCCCGGCCGTGGGCGAGGATGCGGTCGTCAGCATCGGCCCCCGATGTCACGTCCTGTGCGCCGACGCGCGGACCGGGGACTTCAAGTGGGGCATCGATCTCGTCCGGGACTGGGGCGCCAGGGAACCGCTCTGGTACACCGCCCAGTGTCCGCTCATCGACGGCGACACGGTCGTGCTCGCGCCCTGCGGCAAGGCCCTGATGATGGGCGTCCGCCTCGCGGACGGGCAGGTCGCATGGCAGACGCCAAACCCGCGGAAGTGGGAGATGTCGCACTCCTCGGTCATGCCCATGACCTTCGGCGGCCGTCGCATGTACGTGTACTGCGCGCGCGGCGGAATCGCCGGCGTCGCCGCGGACGGATCCGACCGCGGCGCCCTGCTCTGGAGTTCGACGAACTGGAACAACGCCATCACCGCCCCCTCCCCCGTGCCGCTCGACGGCGGCCGCATCCTCCTCACCGCCGGCTATGGCGCGGGCAGTCTCCTGCTTCAGCTCGCCGAGACCGGCGGCGAGTTCTCCGCCCAGGCGATCCGGGCCATCGACAAGACCGAGTTCAGCAGCGAGCAGCATACGCCGATCTACCGAAACGGCCGCCTGTACACGGTCATGGCGAACGATGCCGGCGAGCTGAAACGCCAGCTGGCGTGCTACGATCCCGCCGGGCGGATGCTCTGGACCAGCGGGAAGAACCATCGGTTCGGCCTGGGACCGCTGCTGATCGCGGGCGACCGGATCCTGGTGCTGAGCGAGGACGGCGTGCTGACGATGGCGCACACCGCCCGGACGGACTTCGAGATCATGGCGGAGGCGCGTATACTGAGAGGCCGCGAGGCCTGGGCGCCCATGGCCATGGTTCAGGGCCGCCTGCTGGCCCGCGATTCGAAACGGATGGTGTGTCTCGACATGAGGAAACCATGATGATCCGGACACTGTGCCGCGGCGGCGCCGCCCTGCTGGCGGCGGTCCTCCCTGCCATCGCCGCCGATCCCGGGCCCGCGTTCACCCTGGACATGACGGCCCTGCGCAGGGTCGAACCGAAATGGCTCACGTGGATCGAGCGGGCTCCGATCAGACTCGATCTCGCGAACCCGGCCGGGCTCGCGGCCCTTCCGGACGGCGCGGTCGCCGTCGTCGCCGCCCGCCGGCTGGTCGTGCTCGAACCCGACGGCCGCGCCCGGCGCGAGATCGAACTCGAGGAACCCGGCCGTTGCGTCGCCGCGGCGCGCGACGGAGATCTGGCCGTCGGCTTCGCCACCCGCCTCGCCGTATACGGATCCGACGGGCGCCTGAAAACCGAGACCAGCGAGTTGGGCGAGAAAGCGATCCTCACGTCCGTGGCGGTCACCTCCAACCACCTGTTTGCGGCGGACGCCGGACAGCGCATCGTATGGGTGTTCGACCGCACGGGACGCCTGCTCCGCCGCGTGGGCGATCGCGACCCCGCCCGAGGCGTCGAGGGACTCGTCGTCCCCAGCCCCCACCTGGATGTCTGGGCGGACGATGACGGAACGGTGTGGGTGACGAATCCCGGAAACCTCCGTCTCGAGCGGTTCTCCGCGGACGGCGCGCCGCTTCGCACGTGGGGCGCGGCCGGCTTCGAAATCGACCGGTTCTGCGGCTGCTGCAATCCCACCGACTTCACCCGTCTGCCCGGCGGCGCCTTTGTGACCAGCGAGAAGGGGCTGCCGCGGGTGAAGGTCCACGACCCGGACGGCCGGTTGACCAGCGTGGTCGCCGGCCCGGCGGATTTCGATGCGAACGCCAACGGGCTGGATGTCGCGGCGGATCCGAAGGGACGGGTGATGGTCCTCGACGCCGGCCGCCGGCAGATCCGCGTTTTCGAGCCGAAGACACCCTGAGGCGGCGAGCCGCAGCCCGGTTCGGATTGAACGAGAGGCAACGGAGAGAACAGCGAGATCGTCTCCGAACCGAAATCGCCATCGGGGTCGGTATCGATCTCCTCCTCGACGGGCGCCTCGGCTCGGTCGGAGACCTCGCCCTACCCGCGACAGTCTCTCCCGCCGAAGGCCGATGGCCGTCTTGGCGGAACGGGCTATCACTCGTCAAGGAGGCACCGTCACTCGCCGGATTCGCCTTCGCTGTCCCAGGCTCGCCACGAGAGGGCCGCGGTGGGACAGGCCTCCACGCAGGCCGCCGCGACCCCGCCAAGCGCCGCGGCCATTCCGTCGTCAAAGGACGGGGCCACCCGAACGTCGTACCCGCGCGAATGGAAGGCCATTCCGACAGGCACCCTGGCCTGAGAAGTGATACGGATGCAGAGGCCGCACTTGATGCACTTGCCCGGCTCGTACACCAGATCGGGGTGGTCGGTCACGAATTCCACCGCCCGCCGGTCCGCGGCGCGGAATTCGCTGGCGTTCGCCTCATACTCGTCCGCATAGCGCCGCAATCGACAGGTGTGTGCCTTGCGGCAGTCGCATCCCAGGCAGCGACGGGCTTCTCCTTCAAGGGCCTCGACCTCAGCCGCGCGGGGATCCGCCAACCGGCCACGGGGGTCGGCCTGACCCAGGAAGACGGCCATCTCCCCCTCCTTCAAGCGTCCGATACGGGAATTGAACCGGCGCGCGGGACGCCGGAGTGGGATCCCGCTGATCCACTGCTGCACGGAGCGGGCCACGGCACGGCCATCGGCCACGGCGCGCACAGCCATGCGCGTGCCGTGGACCATCGCCCCCGCGACGAAGACGCCCTCCGCGGGCGTTTGCAGGGTATCCGAATCGGCCTGCACCCCGCGCGGGCCGCGCGGCAGCTCCAGGGCGGCCAGCATGGGGTCTGAAACGGAGCCCAGGGCCAGCACCACGGCATCGGCCGCCCGTCGCAGTTCCAGCAGCGCCCGGGCATCGTCGATGCGCTGCCCGAACCGGAACTCCACATCCGGAATGGCCAGGACGGCGATCTCGGCGTCGAGCAGCGCCCGGGGAAGGCGTTCGTCGGAGATCGCGTGTCGCAAGGCGCCGCCGGCCGCCTCGCGCGCCTCGATGACGCTGCATGCGAAACCCGAGCGACGGAGGAACCACGCGGCCGACAGCCCGGCGGGTCCCGCGCCGACCACCGTTACGCGCCGGCCGTTCAAGGGGGGGAGGACGGGGGGCGCCGACGGCCCGGAGGCGAGCGCACGCCGGGCGGCCGCGTGGTGCATCGCGGCAATGGCGACGGGGGCATCGTGGGCTCCGCGCCGGCATCCCTTCTCACACGGAGCGGGGCAGACGCGCCCGAGGACTCCCGGCATGACGAGGTCGCGGCGGGCGATCGCGTACGCTTCGTCCCAGCGGCCGGCCGAGGCCAGCCGCAGCAGAAACGGGATGTCCATGCCGGCCGGGCAGATGCGCCGGCACGGTGCTTCGCAGTCGCCGACGTGCTCGCTCAACAGGAGGGCGAGGCTGCCCCGTCGTGCTTGTCGGACATCCTCGCCGGCGGTCTCGATATC
The DNA here is from genome assembly GCA_964610105.1 of uncultured Verrucomicrobiota bacterium. Classification (GTDB taxonomy): domain Bacteria; phylum Verrucomicrobiota; class Kiritimatiellia; order PWTM01; family PWTM01; genus CAZSUU01. The sequence continues at coordinate 38,094 of CAZSUU010000022.1, forward strand.
CATGCCCTCCAGCGCCGGGTGCGAGCAGGCCGGCAGGAAGGCCCCCGTCACCCTGTTCCGAACGAGACAGACCATGCAGGAGGTGTGGTGGGGCAGTCCGGAGCCGTGGCAGAGGGTGGGGATCTCCACGCCCAGCCGCGCGGCGGCCTCCAGCACGGTGGCGCCTTCCGGCGCCTCCACTTCCCTGCCATCGATGGTCAGACGGGGCATGCGCGATTCCTCAACATGATGACGAAGGGACGGTCTGCTCCGGCGCGCCGGCCGATGAACGCGAAGGGGGGGTCGCATCGCCCGCGCGAACCACCCGTCCGCCGCTGACCAGACGCACGGCGCCGGTCGGGCAGACCTGCCGGCAGTGGTCGCACCTCACGCACCGCTGCGCGTCGATGCGGTGGCGCCGGTACGGGTCGGGCGCGATGGCCTGCGTGGGACACCCCTGGGCACACCTGGTGCACCCGATGCATTCCTCGCCGATCTCGTATTCCACGATCTTCGCGCATCGGCCGGTCGGACATCGGCCCGCGAGATGCGCCTCGTACTCCTCGCGGAAGTACCGCAGCGTCGTGAGGACGGGATTCGCGGCGGTCTTGCCCAGTCCGCAGAGGCTCTGCCGGCGGGTGATCTCGGCCAGGCGGTCGAGGCGCCGAAGGTCGTCGGGCTCGGCGCGACCCTCGCAGAGGCGGTCCAGGATCTCGAGCATGCGCTTGGTGCCCACCCGGCAGGGGGCGCATTTGCCGCAGGATTCGCGCTGGGTGAACGCGAGGAAGTACCGCGCCACGTCCACCATGCAGTCGGTGTCGTCCAGCACCACCAGCCCGCCCGAGCCCATCATGGCGCCGACCTTGTGCAGCGCCTCGTAGTCCACCGGCGTGTCGCCCAACCGCCGGGGCACGCAGCCGCCCGACGGACCGCCCACCTGCACGGCCTTCCAGGGGCGCCCGTTGGCCGCGCCGCCCCCGATGCCCTCGATCACCTCGCGCAGGGTCATGCCCATCGGGATCTCGATCAGGCCGCCGCGGGCGACCTTGCCGGCGAGGGCGAAGACCTTGGTCCCCTTGCTGTGCGCGGTGCCGATGGCGCCGAAGGCGTCGGCGCCGTTCCGGAGAATCCAGGGCACCAGGGCGAAGGTCTCGCAGTTGCTCACCAGGGTAGGACATCCGCGGTAGCCCCGGGTGTTCGGATAGGGCGGTCTGAGCGCCGGCATGCCCCGCCGGCCTTCCAGGGAGGCGATCAGGGCGGTCTCCTCCCCGCACACGAAGGCGCCGGCGCCCAGGGCGATGCGCACGTCCAGCGAGAAGCCGCAACCCAGGATGTCGGACCCCAGGAGGCCCGCGGCCCGGCATCGGTCGATCGCCTCGCCCATGCGGCGCACGGCCAGGGGATACTCGGCGCGAATGTACAGGATGCCCTCGGCCACGCCGACGGCGAACGCGGCGATGATGAGCCCTTCCAGCACGCGGTACGGGTAGGACTCCATCAGCATGCGGTCCATGAAGGCGCCCGGGTCGCCCTCGTCCCCGTTGCAGATGGCGTACTTGGCCGTGCCGGCCGCGCCGTGGACGACGCGCCATTTCCAGCCGGACGGATAGCCCGCTCCCCCCCGGCCGCGGAGGCCGCTGCGCTCGATCTCGTCGATGATCCGCTCCGGGGTCAGGGTCCGCAGGGCCTTTTCCAGCGCGGTGAAACCGCCGTTCCGCCTGTAGTCATCCAGATCCGTCGGGTGGATCGCCCCGCAGAACTCCGTGGCCAGGTGCCGCTGGTGGCAGAGGAAGGCCTGCACCGGCTCCTCCCGCGGGTCCAGTCGGCGGCAGGGCTCCGCGGCGGCGGCCCCACGGCCGATCCATTCGCCGATCCGCGCCTCCAGGTCCGCCCGCATCCGCCGCAACGGCCGCATGGGGAAATGCCGGCTGACGATGCGGCCCGCCTCCGCCGGCGTGACGCGCGCATAGCGGATCGCCTCGCCGCCGGGCATCACGACCTCGACCATCGGGGTCTGGTGGCACATGCCGACGCACCCGACGTGCTTGATCCGCACCGGCCTGCCCGCCGAGGCCACGGCCCGGCGCAGGGCGCTTTCCACCTCGGCGCTGCCCGCGCCGATGCAACAGGAGCCGAGGCCGACGCGGATCTCCCCCGTCGCATCCGATCCGGTCTCCGGCGGCCGGATCGGGTCGCCGGCCGGCGCGCCGCCGCGCGAACGGAAGTCGCGCAGCATCGTGTCGAGGTTGTCCACGGCCCGGTGGCCGTAGGTCACCCGGTCGATCTGCACGACGGGCGCGAGCGTACAGCAGCCCAGGCAGGAGACGTCCTGCAGGGTGAACTCGCCCGCCGCATCAGTATCCTCCTCCGCGGGGATTCCGAGCTCCCTCCGGATCGCGTCGCGCACGCGGTCGGCGCCCTTCACATGGCAGGCGGTGCCGACGCAGACGCAGAGCGAATGCCGCCCCATCGGCCGCAGCCGGAACTGCGGGTAGAAGGTGGCCACGCCCCGCACCGACGCGGCCGGGATCTCCGTCGTGGCGCAAATGCGGCGCAGGGCGGATTCGGGAAGGTATCGGAAGCGCTCCTGCACCGCCTGCAGCAGGGGCAGAAGGCGGTCGGGCGTGCGGCCCACGCGCTCGATGATGCGATCGATCTCCCCCGGATCCGGCTCGCCGGTCCCGCCGCGTGTTTTATCGCGCGTCATGCGGTTCTCCGATCGCCCAGAGGTGTCCGGCGCCGCGCAGGTAGATCCGGCCTCCGGCCAGGGCCGGGGTCGCCATGCACGCCTCGCCCAGGGGATTCTCCGCGACCGATTCGTAGGTCCGCGCCGCCTTGAAGACGTGGGTGACCCCCTTGAAATCCGTCGCATACACCCGGCCGCCGGCCGCCACAAGCGAGGCGTAGAAGCCCTCGTCGAACTCGTGGTCCCAGACTTTCCCGCCCGTCGCCGCATCGCGGCAAGTGACGATGCCCCCGCTGGTGGGGGTGAAGAGGAGGTCATCCACGACCACCGGACACGCGACCTCGGGCAGGTCCTCTTCGACTTCCCAGAGCTCCCTGCCGGTGGCCAGGTCGACGCCCACCATCCGGGCGTACTCGGCCCCCGCAATGACGCGGCCGTCCGCGGCGGTGGGGGACACGGCGATCTCGGCCTCGAAGCCCTCCACTCTCCAGCGCTCCTTGCCGGAGGCCGGATCGTAGGCGATCAAGGCCGGATTTCCCATGACGAGAAGCCGTTCGGACGGCCCGTCGCCGGCCAGAACGGGCGAGGACCACGCGGGTTTCATGTTCGGCCGGCCGACGCGCCAGAGGTCGCGCCCCGTGGCCGGATCCAGCGCCAGCAGCTCCTGGCGGTCGTTCTGATCGTACTGCACGAAGAGGCGGCCGCCGTGGGCGAGGAGCGAGGACGCGTATCCGTAGGGATTGTCGGGCGGGCCGAGGTTGCGGGCCCAGAGCCGACGGCCTTCGAGATCGCACGCGATCAGGTCGCCGGTCGCAAAGATGGCGAACACCCGCTGCCCGTCGGTGGCGGCGGTGGACGCGCACAGGCCGGTGTCCTCGGCCACCTTGGGGGGTTGGGCGGGCGAGCCGGGGATATCCCGGGCGGCGTGGCGCCACAGCGGCGCGCCCGACCCGGCGTCGAAACCGTAAACCTCGCGCGCCTGCGCATCCGCCCCGGTGAGGAAGACCCGGTTTCCCCACACCACCGGCGAGTTTGGACCGGGGAGAGGAACGGGCGTCTTCCACGCCACGCCCTCGCCCGTATTGCCATTCCATCGCGCGGGATAGCTGCCGTCCGCCGGGCGCGCCGCGCCGCGATGCCCGCGGAACCCCGGCCATTGGACATGCGGGTCCCCGGCGGCCGCGGGTTCCGCCGGGACGGATGCGCCGGGCGGAGAGGGATCCCGCCCAAGCCAGACGCCGAGCACCAGACCGCCGCCGGTGAGGGCGAGCCCGAACGCCGCCACGGCGCGCCGGGCCGCACGGGCCCGGGCCTCCGCGGTCTCGGGCGTGGCGGGCGCGCCGGGAAGACCGGCGCGCGGTTGGAGCCAGCCGGCGCCCTTGATCGCGATGAGCAGCAGCGCCACGCCGATCGCCAGCAGCACGGCGCCGCGCCTCACGAACGCCTGCGACGAGAAGAAGGCCTGCCGGGCCAGCAGGTCCATGGCGCGAACCTGCGCGGCCAGGTTGGTGTCGGCCGGATTCGCCTGGGCCTGTTTGACCAGTGCGAGCAGAACCGGGGAATTCAGCGGGTCGGCCGCCACGGTCTGCCGATGGTTCAGCGCGAGCAGGGCGCCCGTCACCGCCGCAAACAGCCCGGCCAACAGGCCCACGGTCCTGAAGACGCCGACCCATCCGCTGGGTTCCGGTTTCTGCTTGGCGGCGGTGGTCGACATCGTCGGTTCCGATCAGGGGCTTCCCACGGGGCCATCGAGCCATCCCCGGCGCGCATGCTCACGGGGGCACGAGATGAAGCAGCGACCGCAGCTCACGCATTCGCCGCGATCCGGCACGTAGTCGGCGCCCGGCGGTCGGCGGTGCAGTCCGGCGAGGCGACCGACGACCACCGCCGCCAGGAACAGGCCGGCCCACGTGGCGCCCGTCGTCATGACGCGCACCGCGTCGCGCTCCTCCTGCCAGAGCGATGCCATGGACTGGCCGCCGGCCCGGAAGGTCCGGGTGCGCCATTCGGTCTCGCGGATTCCGCTGGCCTCCTCGGCCCGAATGAGTCCGGCCAGGATGACGGCGGGATGCGCGCGAGCCAGCGCGGGACCGGCGATGCGCCCCGCGCCCGCCCCGGCCAGGAGCAGCAGGGGGGCGGTCACCAGGAGCCGGAGGACCCGGCGGCGGGCGTCCGTGGGCGAGACCGGCGGCGGAGACGGCGCGCGGATGGCGTCGCACGGGCAGACGTCCTCGCACAGCCGGCACTGGATGCAGTCGTCGGGCGTGATCGTCAGGTGACGCCACGAAAGGCGGGAGCACCAGTTCAGCAGCACGCCATAGGGACAGAGGAAGCGGCAGTAGGGTCGCGCCACGAACAACCCCAGCAGGAGCAGCGCTCCGCCGATGGCGATCATGAGCGTCGAGCCGCTCAACCGGTACAGCCCCACGAAGGGATCGTAGCGGCATATCCAGTAGCCTGCGCCCGTGGCGGCAAACAGGACCGCGAGGGCGAGGTAGACATGGGGGAGCAGCCCCAGGGCGCGGTCCAGCCACCTCGGAAGGCGCACGGGGCGCACGATGAAGAGCTCCTGAATCGCGCCCAGCGGACAAACCCCCGCGCAGAAGACGCGGCCGAACAGCAGCGCGGCGACCAGGGGAAGCACGAAGAAGACCGCGACCACCGGCGCCATGCCCTGGGAGGGATCGGCAAGGCCCTGCACGACGTTCTGCACGGAGCCCACCGGGCAGACACATCCCTTGCGGTAGAAACCGAAATAGGCGACGCCGAAAACCGCCAGCAGGAAGATCCCCCGCCGCGAACGCCTGCGCACGACCAGCCATGCGGCCACGCCGAGGGCGGCGGTCAGCACCCCCGCGTCGGCCGCTTCCCGCCAGGGAAGGCGCGGGGCCGGGACCTGGTCGACCGGCATGGTGTACCCCGACCGAAGATCCGGTCGGGGAAAGCGCGCCTCCGATGCGGCGACCCCCGCCACCCGGGTCAACGCGACCATCCCCAGCATTCCGGCCAGGCACCGGCCGCGCGCGCGACGGATGCAACCGGCCGCGGAAGCGGACCGCTGGATAGGCGAGTCAGCCATGCGCGTCGGCATCAGGAGGGCTGGCGGCCGGCACGATGCCGCCCGCCGGAGTCTTCAGCAAGTACGGCCGGACGCGCGGAACGCGCCGGATCGCCTGGGCCGGGCAATCCCGCGCGATGGCGCACTCGTTGCAGTCCACACAGCGGTCGTGCAGGATCTGCAGATGCAGCGAGCCGTTGCCGAAGGTGTTGCAGCCCAGCACGCACTTGCCGCACCCCGTGCAGAGTCCCCGGTCGATCGTGTACTCGAAGTAGGGTTCCTCGACGAAGCGGCGGCGGATGGCCCCCGTGGGGCACATCTGATTCTCCGCCCCCGAGTGCAGGGCGCCGGCGGCCGGCAGGAAATAGCCGAAGCACAGCTTGCAGTAGCCGCACATCTCGAACGCGTGAACGCACTTCACCGCCGAGGGATTCAGCACGCAATGGGTCATGCACTGGCCGCACTGAACACACTTGGCGGGATCGATCTGCCATACCGTGCCCTCGCGGGCGGAAGAGCGCACGGCCCGCACGGACAGTCCGGCGGCGCACACCCCCACCGCCCCGGCCAGTCCCCGTCTGAGGAACTCCCGGCGATCCGACCGGCTCGCGTCACCCGGCATCGTAGCCTCCGTCCGCGCCGGGGTCGCAGCGCCGCCGCCCGCTCGTCCTCCCGGCCGCTTCGCAGGACTCCCGCAACGCGCACCCCTCGCAACCGGGCGGACACCGCCGCGGCCCGCGATCCCTGTCCCGCCATGCCTTGCCGGCGATCGCCCCCAGCCCGGCCGCAAGAAGAAGCCGGCCGCCCAGGCGGAGCACATCCCGTCGCCCCGGCCTTCCCACCTCAGGCTTGCCGGACTCCGTTCCGGGACGGTGGAACCGTTTCGCAACTGCCATGGTCCCCTACTCTTCCTCCTAAGCGTCGCAAAAGCAAGTCGCCTCTGCCCCCGTGTCGTAGTGCATTCAAACTTCCCGTTTTGTGTGCGTTGAAGTTTCCGTTCTGAGCTGTGAGGCCTCGATTCGATAGCAGTCTGGGGGCGACGAGCCAGGAGAGTGAAGGATCCGTCCGGGTCGGTGCAGTGCACGAGCTTGACGCCCGGGCCGAATAACTCTCCGGGTTTGACTTGGAGATGGGACGGCGACAGGCACTGCGTGGCGTGCCACACGACCTCTTGCCTCGCGCCAAGGCGCCGGCCGAACAGAGAGCAGCGCCCGCACTTCTCTTGGCGGACTTCGCGGCTTTGCGCGAGGCGATCGGGGCGGAACGGGACGGCAAGTATCTGTCCCCAGTCGCATCGACGGCAGACTGCGCGGGCAGGATTGCCCGCGGTACGGGTCCTGGGCGTACCGCGCGCAATCCTGCGCGCGATCAGTCCGACGGCGCGTCAGGATGCCGCGCCCCACCCGTCGTCGTCTCGATTCGCAAGGTAGGGCAGGGCCTCCGGACCCGCCGTTTTCGGGACGGTGCGGTTACGGTGTAGCCGTCTGGGCTCAGGTCTCGTTGAATATCAAATGGCTCGTGGTCGACGTGAAGTCGCACGTAGCGGGATTCCACGGTGAGATCCGGACGTCGGACATTGAACGGGGCAGATGGTCCGAGGCTTGGAAGTCGCTTGCGCAGAAGGTCGTGGGGCTGCTGGCCGTTCGGCCGTGTCGTCGGTGATCTCGCCGATCGGGCATGGGGACAATCGCCGCAAAGAACGCAAGAAAACGCAAGAAACATGCCTTGGCTTTCAAGACGAATGGGTATCGGTTCCGTTCTGCACTTTTTGCGTCTTTTTGAGTTTCTTGCGGTCCTTGCCTTCGGCGCCGGATTTCTTTGCGACTTCTTGCGTTTCCTGTGGCAGTTCTGCCCTCAGCGCGGTTTCAGCCTCGCTGTTCAGCCGATCAGATGGAAGGCGGTCTGGCGGCCGTCGATGAACTGCGCGCCCTCGGCCGTGAACGCGGCCTCTTGCTCGATCGAGAAGCCCACGGCCTGGCCGTTCCACTCCGGGACGGGGCATCGAACGCCCAACTCGATGGAGAAGCAGGTGTCGTGATGCAGGACGACTTCCCCCCGGCCGCCGCAGTCTTTCTGCTCCCACGGCAGGCCGATCAACGGGCCGGGTTCGTGCAGAAAATGCCCGATGGAATGGGTGTAGATCTTCGGATTCGCCAGTTTCTTCCGGTTCGCCTTTCGCAACGCGCGGTTCAGGATCTCGTTCCCGCTCCGTCCCGCCTTCATCTCGCCCATCAGGATGTCCTGAAGGCAGTTGGCCATCCTCAGGCCGTCCTTCAGCCCCCGCGGCGCGTCGGATTCGCCCGGACGCAGCACGTAGGCCATCTCCTGGTGGTCCGAGATCAGGCGCAGGTACGCCAGGCCCACGTCGCAATGCAGCAGGTCGCCGTGACGGATGACACGGTCTTCCGGCCCGAAGCGTTTCTTCATCTCCTCGCTGCGCTGGAAGCCGAAGAACGGCGTGAACGAGCAGGCCAACCCCAGGCTGTTCACCCCCTCCCAGTAATGCCACCTCAGGTCATCCGTGGTCGTCACACCGGGCGTGATGACCGCGGACGTGTAGGTCGCGGCGATCACGTCGTGGGCGAGCGCGACGGTCCGCTCGTAGACGGCGAGCTCTTCTTCGACAAACGATTCGAGCCAGCGGACGCACAGACTCTCCGCGGAGGCCAGCCGGCCGGCATACCGGGCGCCCAGCGCCTTGACCAGCCGCCGCTTGAGGGTCGAGGTCAGACCGTCGGCGGCCCAGATGATCCCGGCCTCGTTGATCCCGATCTTCCCGGGATCGCGCTCCCTCACGATCCTCTTCAGGCGCGTCCACTGATCTTCGGGATCCGTCCGCTTCCAGCGGTCCTCGTACAGGCCGCGGAAGTCCGTCATGGAGATGTTCATCCGCTCCACCGAACCGTCGGGCCTGAGCGAGAAGACGAGCATCTGCAGGATGGGCGCCCAGGTGTCGAACGGGATGAGCGTGTTGAAGACCGGATCGTGATTGTCCTCGTGGCAGATGATCAGCCACATGTCGAAACCGGTCTCCTTCATCAACCGTGGCAGCAGCCGGTCCAGCCGGATCCTCAGCAGGTTCTCGATCGCCTCCGATTGCCTGCGCAACGGAAGGACGGTGGGCCGGGCCGCGGAGGGCGCCGGCCGGACAGGGGTGTGGGTGGACATGAACATGGTCTCCTAAGGCGGCGAGCCGCAACCCAACGGTCCTAGCCGCTCAATGCTCTCACTCCAATCCGTCCGTTCCTCCGTGCAACCGCGCCGCCTTCTGAGATTGTTCCGCCACCGTCTCCAACGGAGGAGCCTCACGGAAAACATCATACGCATTTGCGCATTACGTCTTGGCGGAACAATCTAGCGTGGCGAGCCGCCACCAAACGGCTGTCGAATGACACAAGTCTCAAACTACAAACTCCCATTCCGAGTTCACGGCAGACTCGCGCCGACCCGGTAGAATGCACGGGCGCCGGCGTTGGTCCGGTTCATGAACATGACCCCCCCCACCCCCGGCAAATTGCCGTTCTCCGTGCCCCAGTCCCCGGCGGCGAGGGTGCCGGTGGATTCGATCCGGTACCGGCGGGATGAGGACGAGGGGAACGACAGCGTGCGCACCGCCGGATCCGCGGTGGATTCGATCCGCAGCCACAGGTAGGACGTGTGGTCCCTGGGATGCGTATCGGCGATGTATTCCTGCAGGGTGGTGAAGCGATCGACGTCGGGATCGAGAGGCGCCTCCAGGTTGTACCACGGGTTCATGGCGTAGGCCGTCTCCCACGTGTCGGGAAGCTGGTCGTTGTCGTCGTCGGGATCGAGCGCATCGATGATCCCGTCGCCGTCCCAGTCCGGCAGTTGGCGCGTCAGCGTGCCCCGCCAGCGCGTCGTGCCCGTTGCCGTGATGGTCACGTCCACGGGATCGTCGTCCATGACCAGATCGGAGAAGTTCACCGGGATTTCGACGGTGACGGTGTACGTGGCCACCGTGCCGACCACCGTGGGACTCGACACCGTCACCGTGCCGTTCCCCGCGCCCAGGGATCCCTGCACGGGGTCGGCGGCGAGATCGATGCTGAACGGATCCAGGAAATTCGCCGCCAGGCCGGTGCCATAGCCGGAAAGGGTCCCCTGGTTGAGCACCAGTTCGTGATCCGCGAGCGGGAAACTCCCCCCGCTGACGCGGCTGAGCGGCCGGGGCGTGTCCAGCCTTCCGCCGATACCCGAAGCGGTGGCTACGACATTGCCCAGGTCGAAGAAAAGGTAACTCCCCAAATCGAGATTGAAGTTCAGCGTGTTCACCACGTCGATGTCCCCTTCCATGAACTCCAGTCCGGCCGGTGTGCACTGGTGGGTGAGCGGATTGAAGACGGCCTCGAGGTGGAACGGTTGGGTCCCCCCGAGTTGGGCGACTTCCGAGTCGGAAGTGTTGATGGGGATGCTGACGGTGCCGAAGCCCAGGTCCGCCTGGATCGTCCCCTGCGCACGGATGGTGAGGGTCAGCGTGTCGTAGCCCGACACCGGCGTCAGAACGAGGGCGCCGTTCTCCGGCGCGTCCTCCATGGGAACGATCTGCACCACGTTGAGCGGAGCGCGGAGGAGCGGCCCCGACACCTCCTCCGCCCGGATGCGGATGGTGGAGTTGGTGAGACCGTCGAACACGAGGTAGTTGCCCGCGATCGCGCCGGCCGCGTTGGTGGCGTTGTTGGAGACGCGGATGAAGGTCCCGCCGAAATTCGCGTTGTCGTTGAGAAACCGGTGCGGGGTCAGCTCCCGGCCCGCATAGTCGGTGATCCAGTACTCGGCGACCCGGCCGTCGGTGCCGTCGCCATCGACGTAGATGACCACGGAGTACTTGTGATAGGGAATACCGTCGACTCGGAAGAAGGGCTGGCCCCCTATGGTGGTCGTGCTGTCGAGGTAGTTGCGCATCATCCAGCCGTCCGGGGTGGCCGGCGTGCTCGCGGTGTCCCAGGTGTTGGGCGAGTCGTACATGACGGAAAGTCCGGTCACCGCCTGCCCGAGGTGATCGACCAGCGGGCTCGGCACGGCGCCCGCCACGCCGTTGCGGTCGGAGGCCAGGTTGTTCCAGTGGCTGTACCGGTAGCCGGGGGCGCCCGCCACGTCGGCCGGCGCCAGGGGATTCATCTCGCCGGGATCGATCGGCGCCGTCCGGTTGTCCGTGCGATTGCCGCAGAAATTGAAACCGATGGCGGCTCCGACCCCCCGGGGAGAGGCGCCGATGCAGACCGCGCATGCGAGCCACACCACCGGCCCCATCCCCCGTGCACGACCTCCCCGAAAGGACTGAACGGTCATCCTCATGGTTCAACCCTCCGGCTGATGGCCGGAAGAATAGCCGGATCACCGAGGCGAATCCAGCCTTCACCGTCGCCCCTTCGCGATCAAGAGAGCCTCCGTTCATACGCCCGTGCGATCGAGACGCCGGCGGCGCCGCCCTGGGGCAGTGGAACGAGTCTGGATTTGCGAGTGCGCGCATTGCGCACAATGATGCACTCGCGACTGATGTCGATGTCGGTGATGCGAAGGCGCGTGACCTCTGCCATCCGCATTCCAGTGATGTGGGCGAGGGTGGCCATGAGTCTAGAGGTGCCATGCATCCGACTGAGAATGAGACCCACTTCATCTGGACTGAGGAACTGCGGTGATCGGCCGGCTTCTTCTCATTCGGAACGGGTGTCCAAGGTGCGATCCCGCGCTTCAGTACACAGGTGTACAGAAATTCCACGGCGCTGCGGGCCTGGTTTTGTGTGGCGCCTGAACCTTGCGCATGGCTGGCAGGGTGTGTAAGGAAAGCGACGGCGTCTTGTGCGTGCAGTATTTCAGGGGTACGCGTGCTGTGAAACGCTAAGAATCGCGTGATCCGGCTGACGTAGATGGTCTCGGTTCTATAGGCATAGCGACGGGCGCGTAATTCGTTGCGGACCCTGTCAAGGATGGGTGGTTCGTCTGTCATCCGCTCGAGCATTGTTTCTTCTTAGGCCCAACACGGCGCTCAGGGGCGGCGGGCTTGCGAGCCGTACCCTGGGGCGGTTGGTTCGCCCGCTCATGGGTATCTGGCAAATTCGCCGCGGCACCACACGTACACACCCCGCACCCATTCAACTCTGGGCAGATCGGGGTTCTCCGGAAGAACGAAATGCTCATCTCCTGCACTCACGCCCCAATAGCCGACGAAATGCCCGCCCCATTCGAGAAGCACGTGGCGAGGAATGTCACCGCTCTGGGGCACTATCTCAGCAAAGCGTGGACTCTCTACCCACATGTGGCTGGCGATCCTGGGCATGCGATTCGTTTCGCCGAACTCATCCACGAAATTCGCGAAGCCATCTCCAACGCCACCATCGTTGAGGAGTTGAACGCAAAGGCGTTGAAACTGGTCGCCCGAAACCGCGTGACGCATACGCGAGAGGAGTCCATTGAGAAACGGCTCTGGGGGCCAAGGATCGATCGTCCACAGCGTGAAGCCACAGATCAGAAGACCCGTGGCCATAGCGACTCGCAGAGCGATTAGTTTTCTCTGCGAGTTGCGAAACAGGATTGCCCTGAGTAGGGGCGCGATTGCGCAGGGGATGAAGAGGATACTGGCCGCGATCGACAAGAACGGTTGAATGGGGAAGAGGAAGAACCCCGTGTAGCCATTGAGGAAGTTCATCGTGACCGTGAAGCTCGCGCAGAGCATCCCCACAACGAAAACCAGAACATCCCGTCTCACGAGGCCGGATCCTGTTTCAGCACTTCTCATTGCATGAGTCGAGTAGAACCTCTGTGCGCGCGTTGTCGTCGGGCGAATTGCCGGTTCGGCCGGGTTCCCCTGGTTCATTAAGCATCTGGGGCGATGCCCACGTGCAACGCGTTCCCTCCGGTCCCCTCATCAAACCGTACGGCGGGTCTTCCCCAGTCCGGCTTTCCGGCGACCTTCCCCATACGACTCTCAGTAACCGTGGTCGTTGAAGCCTCCGATCACGCGAACTGGTACAGGCCCAGCGCGGCCAGCGGACAGGTTCAGGGCAGGCTGCCGCACGTGGTTGCGGGTCGTTATCCCTCGTGGCTCCATGGCTGCAATATCAGACCGGGGCACGGCATTCGTCAAGCCCAGCAACACCGGGACGGCTGAGCAGACCGCCCTGCGCGCGCACGCCAGGCCATGCTCGGGTGTCCCTGTGCCCGCGCCTCCGTGGTCTTTCCCCTCCTCCGAGCCGAGAAGAAGACTCCAGGTGCGGCATGCTATCCTGAGCGCACCCTGACACTCCGTCCACCCCGGACGGGGTGTCGTGGCTCCATGATCTCCTCTGGTCCAGCTTGCCAGTCGCTGGCGGCTGGATCGCCTGAAAGGCGCTACTGCGGCCGGTCGGTGCGGAAGGGCGTGGCGGGCAGGCCTTCCCGGTTGAAGAGCGAGCCGACGAAGTAGTTCAACCATCCGTAGCGCACGGCCTTCGGTTCCGCGACCTCGGGGCTCGACACGACCACGCGGGCGCCGTCGATCGCGGCCTGCGCCGCGACGAACTTCCCGTCGGCGCCGGCGATGACGAAGTCCTTCAGCCCACCCTCGGCCGCGACCAATCCGCCGCCGGCATGGTCGAACTCGAGGATCGCCTTGCCCGCCTCCGTCCGCATGCCCTTGAAGACGGGGCCGGAGTAGACCACGTCCTCGCCATACGCGAGCGCGCGGGCCGCCAGCGCGAGACGGGCGCCGACGGGCGCCTTTTTCTTGGGGTGGATGTCCATCTGCTCGCCGACGTCGGTGATTACGGTCATCGCCGTCTTCGGCGTCTTCTGCCACGAGACGAGCTGCGCCTCGCGGATCTCGGGGCCCATGTTCGCGTGCGGCGCGATCTGGACGAAGAGGAACGGGAAAGCACCACCGCCCCACGCCTTGCGCCAACTGGCGATCATCGTCGGAAAGAGCGTTTCGTACTGCTTCGCCCGGCCGGCATTCGCCTCGCCCTGGTACCAGATCGCCCCGCGCAGGGCATACGGCGCCAGCGGCGCGATCATGGCGTTGTACAGCGCGGACGGGCGCTGCGGACGCTCGGCCGGAGGCTGCGGCGCCTGGGGCTTGCGCGGGATCGGCTGTCCGCCTTCGCGCGCCTTGGCGGCCGCGTTGCTCCAGGCGGCCAGCCGCCTGCGATGCGCCGTGTCCGCCCGCACCGGGTCGTAGGCCTGCACGGCCTTCGCGTGCGTTTCAAGGATGGCCTTCAGGGCGGGGGCGCCTTCCAGAGCCTCGCGCGGCGTCCATGCCTCGGCCGGCGTTCCTCCCCAGGCGGTCCACACGAGCCCCACCGGCACCGTGGGGCGGGCCAGGCGCAGCGCCTGCCCGAAGTGGAAGGCCACGCCCGAGAACGAGACGGCCGTTTCCGGTTTGCACTCGGACCACTGTCCGCGCACGTCGCGCAGAGGCGCGTCCGACTTCACGGCGGGGACCCGGTAGAAGCGCAGCAGGGGATCGGCGGCCTTCCGGGCGGTGTTGGTGCCGTCCTCGCAACGGCCGAGCATCATGCCCATGTTGGACTGTCCGCTGCAGATCCAGACTTCGCCCACGAGGACATTGACGATTTCCGATTGGCGATTGCCGATTGTGCCGCGGATGATCATGGAGCGGGGCTCGGTTGAGGCCGACAGGGGATCAAGCCGAACCATCCATTTCCCCTCGGCGTCGGCCTTCGCGGTTCTCTTCTGACCGGCAAACTCGACGGTCACCTCCTCGCCGGGCTCCGCGGCGCCCCACACCGGGACCGTCACCGCCTGCTGCAGCACCGCCCCGTCGGTGAACATGCCGTTCGGCGTGACCGCCGCGGACGCCCGCGCCACGCCGGCCGCCAGCGCCAGTACGGCCAGCCGGACGGCACATCCGCAGGTGTTCATGCGCTCTCCCTCGCGTGTTCCGAGTCTCGGATCCGAACGGCCGCTCCGGGCTCCGACCTTCGCGCTCCGGGCTTTCGGCGGTTCACTTGCGGGGCCCGAAGGCCACAACTTCACCCGTCCGCAGATTCCGCGCGTAGTAGCGCCCGTTGACCAGTCGGATTCCGCGGTAGGGCACGCCGTCCTTGTGGGTGATCCACCCGTTGACGAATTGCGCCACGACCCCATCGGAGAAGCGGACGGTGCAGGCCAACTTGCCGGGCGGCAACACGTAACGGACTGCCGTGGCCACGGGCATGTCCGACACCGTCATCCGCGCGCCGGTTTCGCGGGTCTGGAAACTGGAAGGAACAGGCGGGCGAACCTGGCGGGGATCCGCGCGGCCGGTGGAGACGTAATCCCCCACCTGCTGGGTCTGGTACTGGGTGGGGTGTCGGATCTCCTCGCCGACCTTCATGGAGGCGACCTGCGCGAGGCCGGACCCCGCGGCCAGGAACACTCCCACGAATAATGCGCTGCGCGTCATCATGTGCACTTCCCGACCCGAACGCACCCGCAAGATATCACGCTCCCCCGCCATCGGCAACCGCCCGCGGGAACTTCGATCCACGCCGAGACACTACTGCTTCTTCAGTTGCACCACGAAGCCGCCGAAGGGCTTCATCGTGAAGTCAAGCCGGGCGCCGGACTTGAGGGTCTGCGCCCGCTGCGCGAACTCGCGGGGGCCCTCGCCGTCTTCGATGCGAACGGCGGCGTAGTCGCCCGCGGGCAGGAAATCGAGCGCCATCTTCACGGGCAGCGGCGTCGGTTCCGCGTTGATGCCGCCGACGAACCACTGGTCGCCGCTCCGGCGGGCGAGGACGACGGAATGACCCGGCGCGCCCGAGATGAACTTGATGTCCTCCCACGCGGCCGGCACCTCGCGAAGGAAGGCCTTCACGAAATCCGGGACCGCGCGGTAGGCCGCGACACTGTCGGCCAGGTGCTGCCAGCCCGATTCGAAGACCACCGAGAGCGCCAGCTCGTGGGCCATGGTGGTCTTGTGCGGATTCCGGTTGTCCGAGAAGGTCACCGGCGTGTAGTCCATCGAGCCGCACACGTTGCGCGTGAAGGCGAGGATGGTGTTGTGCGAGGGCGCGCGTTCCGGGAACTTCGGGTCGAAGATGTAGCACTCGGCGCCGCGCACGCCCTCCATCGTCAACAGGTGCGGGTACGTGCGCGCCCACCCGCGCTGCATCGTGCAGCCGTGGAAATTGACCATCATCTGCGCGGCGGCGGCGTCCTGGAGGATGTCGATGTAGTGCCGGATCACGTTCTGCTTGTCGCTCTGGAAGAAGTCGACCTTCACGCCCTTCACGCCGAGCTTCTTCAGCCACTCGAACTCCCGCCGCCGCACCGCCTGCGGCATCATCCGGTCGCGCGGCGCCTCGGTGACCTCGTTGTGCGGCCCGCCGGAGTTGTACCACAGGAGGATGCCGACATTCCGGTTCCTGGCGTGCTCGATCAGGTCGAGCATGGCCTGCTCTTCGACGTAGTTCCAATTGGCGTCGACCAGGAAGTATTCCCACCCCATGTCGGCCGCCAGGTCGATGAACGCCTTCATCCGTTCCGGCTTGCGCGGGCTGTCCTGCTCGGACCACCAGCTCCAGGCCACGCGCCCCGGTTTGATCCAGCTCGTGTCGGCGACCGTGCTCGGCGGATTGAGGTGGTTGACCAGCGACGATTCGACCAGGGGGGCCAGGGTCGGGCCGGCGATGATCACCCGCCACGGCGTCGCCCACGGCGCGGTGGCGGACGGGTGGACCTCGCCGGTTCCGAGTCCTTCGCCCGGATCGGGGAAGCGGATGCGGTACAGGCCGCCGGTGGCCTCGGACGCCAGCCGGCCGCCGCAGTACGAGCCGTCCAGCAGGGCCTCCGTCACGAGGAGCCAGGGCCCGCCCTCGCGGACCCGGAAGAGCGCCGGGAAGCACCAGCCGTTCTTGTTGGTGGTCAGGGCGCCCGCGGGCAGGTTGTTCTCGAAGAAGCGCTCGTAGGCCGGCGTCCACTTGCTCGGCGGATCGTACGGCTGGAGGCAGGCCGTGGCGCCGACGGGGAGCTGGAAGCCGGTGAGTTCCTCCTTGATCGTGCGCGGCTTGCCGTCGCCGCCCGGGAACCGGTACCGGAACGCCGCGCCGTCGTCGTACGCGCGCACGACCAGCTCCATCTGCGCGCCGCCGACCCCGCGGAAGGCCAGCGTCAGCTCCGCCGCCTCCGCGCGGCACTGACGCCGCTTGCCGTGCGGCATGGTGTACTCCTCGCGGATGTCCGTCCGGCGTTCGGCGACGAACGACAGTCTTTCGTCGAACCGCTGGTCGTCGCGAACAAGGCCCAGGGGCGAAGGAAGGAGGACTGGCTCGTCCTCGAGCAGGACCGTGTAGGTCAGCGCGCCCTTGGAGGCCGACTGCACCTCGACCGCCAACCGGCCTCCCGGCGCCGTCACCTTCCACGGACCCGTCGGCCCGGCCGACACCGCCACCATCCCCGCCACCGCCCAACCGTACAACAACGCCGCGGCAATCCTGATGCTCATGACGATCTCCTCCCCGCAGCTACGCCCTTCGTGAATCTTCGGGAGCCGCTGCACCCCGTCTGCATAGGCCCAACGCGCCCCCCGGTCAAGCCCGCAGGCGCGAGCCGCGCGGTCAGTCCCCCTGCAAGGGATGTCTCCACCGCAAACCCGAAACGCGGGCGAAGTTACGATCGGTGGTGACCCATTCGCAGCCCGATACGGCCGGGCGCAGGTGGACCGCGTTGGCCTCAACGCGGTTGGGCCGACCGATCGATCATCTCCGCCAGCACCGGCACGACCGCATCCGCCCACAGGCGGTAACCTCTTTCATTCGGGTGCAGGAAGTCGGGCATGACCTCGCGCGACAGCACGCCGGATCGTTCAAGGAAGACGGGACCGATGTCCTTGAAGACCACCTGGCGGCCGTCGCCGAGCCGTGCCAGGCGGCGATTGACCTCGCCGGCCTTGATACGCAACAGATCATTCGGTCCCTGGCCCGAGGGAAGATGGCGAGCAGCAGGACGCGTGCGTCCGGAAGCTTCTCGCGCAGAGCCCGGAGGATCGCGCGTACCCCCTCGACGATCTCGTCCGGCGTGTTGGACTGGAGGTTGTTGGTGCCGATCATCACCATCACCGCCTTGGGCTTCGCGCCATCCACCGCGCCGTGGGCCAGACGCCACAGCACGTGCTCCGTCTTGTCGCCGCTGAAGCCCATGTTGATCGGCTTCCACCGTTCCAGTCTCTCCCGCCATACCGGCTCGCCGGCCCCCTGGTCCAGGTGCGGCTCGCCGCCGAACCCGTGCGTGATCGAATCGCCGATGCAGATCAACTGTGCCTCGCCGCGCTTCGCGAGTTCACAGTCGGCCTGGTGCCGCGCGAGCCAGTCATAGCCGCCCCAGAGCGCCGGCCCCGGGTTGACCGCCGGAACGGTCGCCGTATTCCTGCTCCCCGCCGGTGCCGTGATCGCGTTGTGGATGAGGTAGGCCATGCCCTCCGCGCCCTTGGCGTCGGGGTGGACCTTGTCGGGGAACCTCACGGCGCCCGGCCTGCCTTCTTGAGGCGCTGGATGGCGGCGTCGGCGCGGGCGCGCAGGTAGGTCGTGGGCCATTTGGTCTTGTCGAGCTCCTCACGAAGAGACGCACTGGCGGCCGTGGAGCCGGCCCCGAATTCGACGAATTCGCGCAGCAGTCCGGACTGCTTGCGGTAGACCGCGGGCTCGACCGCGATCCATTTCGGCACGCCGACGAGCGACACGGCGCCGGTCGGAGTCCGGTCGGCGAGCAGGGCGATCGCGTTGGTGGCCGGGTCGAAGTAGGGTGTGCCGAGCGGCACTCCGGCACCGGGTTTCTCCTCGGCCGGCATGAGCACGCAGGCCTTGCCCGTCGACGACAGGACCAGGCGGAAGGGTCCGGCGGGGCCGTTGGTGGGGACGGGGCCGGCGGAGATCGCCATCGCGTGGGCGCTGGTGGGCGCGATGACGAGGCGGGCGAGATTGCGGTCGTCGGCCAGCTCGATGGCCGACCATGCCACGGGCGCGCCGACGGCGGCGAGGCCGAGCGTGATCGAACGCGCGCCGGCCAGCAGGTCCTGGCTGGTCGCGACACGGACCCCCTCGGCCGATTCCACGCACACCCCCACGCCTGTCCCGCGCTCGGTGATGACGTGGAGCAGGCTGCGCGAGATCGGCGGCAGGTCCGAACCCGGAGGCGCCGCCTTGGCCGCCGCGCGGATGATATCGCCCGGGCAGCCGCAGTGGGGGCACAGGAGCGCGCGATCGGACACCTCCTTCTTGCAGTCCGGGCACGTCACCATCCCCGCCAGCGCGGCCGAGATCCATGCCAGGAACGCCAACGCCCACACTATCATCCGTTTCATAAACGCCTCTTTGCCATCGAAGGTATCGCCCCCGCCGCCCGCGAGGCAACTGCGGATTGCCGTGTCTGCCCGCGCTTGAGCATGGAGAGGATGTGCCGTGCCGCGCCCCGCACCTCCGGATTCACGTCCTGCAGTCTACCATCGCCATGCAAATACGCGTCGAAGGCGGCGCAAAGCGGCCAGAACCGGTCCTTCAGACCTGATTCCTCGAACCAATTCAACAGCTTCTCTCCGTAACCCCGAAGCGTCGCAAGCCGCAAGACGCGCAGTATGTCATCAAGGAAGCTGCTGAAGAGTCCCGGCGCTTTCTTCTCCAGGACCGTCGCGAGTTCAGCGGTGGCCGCGCCGAAGTTGTTTTCCGCCAGAGCGCGGTAGGCTCGCAGCAGGCCGGCGCCCTCGGGCGAAAGGCCGGCGATGGCAAGCTGGTAGTACTTGTCCGCCTCTTCTTTCCGCATTTCATGGTCCAGGAGCAAGTACGCCAGATTGGCTGCCGGTATAGCGTCTCTTGGATCCAGTTCCATGGCTTTACGGTAGGCGGCCTCCGCCTCCTCGTGTCGCCCAAGGTGGTCCGTCAACAGGACGCCCAGGTTGTTCCAAGGCCAAGCGTATTTCGGGTCGAGTTCGATCGCCTTGCGATACGCCGCCTCCGCCTCATCGTACCGACCAAGGTGCTTCGTCAACAGGACGCCCAGGCCGTTCCAGGGCCAAGCGTATTTCGGGTCGAGCTCGATCGCCTTGCGGTAGGCGACCTCCGCCTCCCCGTACCGCCCGAGGTACTCCGTCAACAGGTAGCCCAGGCCGATCCAGGGCCAAGCGCATTTCGGGTCGAGTTCCATCGCCTTGCGATACGCCGCCTCCGCCTCGTCGTATCGCCCGACGTGCACCGTCAGCAGGTTGCCTAGGCCGTTCCAAGGCGCGGCGTTCCTCGGATCGAGTTCGATCGCCTTGCGATAGGCCGCCTCCGCCTCCTCGTATCGCCCAAGGCACACCGTCAGAAGGTTGCCCAGCCCGTTCCACGGCGCAGCGTATTTCGGGTCGAGTTCGATCGCCTTGCGATAGGCGGCCTCCGCCTCGTCGTACCGGCCAAGGTGCTTCTTCAACAAGATGCCCAGGTTGTTCCACGGCGAAGCGTCTTTCGGGTCGAGTTCGATCGCCTTGCGATAGGCGGCCTCCGCCTCGTCGTACCGGCCAAGGTGCTTCTTCAACAAGATGCCCAGGTTGTTCCACGGCGAAGCGTCTTTCGGGTCGAGTTCGATCGCCTTGCGATAGGCGGCCTCCGCCTCCCCGTACCGCCCAAGGTGCTCCGTCAATAGGCTGCCCAGGTTGTTCCACGGCGCAGCGCATTTCGGGTCGAGTTCGATCGCCTTGCGATAGGCGGCCGCCGCCTCATCGTATCGCCCGAGGTACACCGTCAGCAGGTTGCCCAGCCCGTTCCGCGGCGCAGCGTTCTTCGGGTCGAGTTCGATGGTTCTGCGGTACGCGGCCTCCGCTTCTTTGTACCGCCCTAGGTGGTCCATCAAGAGGTTGCCCAAGCCGTTCCGCGGCGCAGCGTTCTTCGGGTCGAGTTCCATCGCCTTGCGATAGGCGGCCTCCGCCTCGTCGTATCGCCCAAGGTGCTCCGTCAACAGGTTGCCCACGTTATTCCAGTAGCCGGAGCATTCCGGATTGAGTTCGATAGCCTTGCGATAGGCACCCTCTGCCTCGTCGTATCGGCAGAGGTGCTGCCCCAGTAGATTGCCCAGGCTGTTCCATGGTCGATCATCTGTCGGATCCAGTTTGACAGCATTGCGGTAGGCGGCCTCCGCTTTCTCGTGTGCGCCCACCGTCACGTCCAATGCAAAGCCATATCTCGACCATTCGCCAGCGCTTCTCGGAGAGTGAACCTCTGAGGAATCCACAAGAGTCTCCACGGAGACCCCCGACTCCGCCGCGTAGCGTTCCATTTCCCGACCGGCCTCGTAGCGAAGCACATCTCTCAGATAGGGCTCGTCCACCGCATCGCTCAGGGCCATGCAATACGCGCCTTTGCCGAGGTGGTCGCTTGCCAATCGTCTGATGAGCCCGGCCGCCACCTCCGTCAGTTGCTGTGGCGTATAGAAACAGCGTAGGAATTCGGTGAGCCAGCGCAACCGACTGCGCTGGCGGCGGGCGGCGCATCGCATCAGATACCAGATATTGAAGAACCGCTCCGCAACCTGAAAGCCGGTGCGGACACTGGTCGACAAGGTGGCCTTTTCCAAGATCCCGTCCTTGTGAAGGCGGTCAAGCTGACTGGAGGCCGCGCCGGTTTCCAGGCCGGTCACGGACGCCACATCGGCCGCGATAATCGGATTCCACGCCAGGGCAACGGCATCAAAGACCACTCGGGCTTGCGGAGCGAATTCCTCCACCCGCGCCTTGTACAGGGGAGTCGCAAGATCGAGCAGCCGCTCCAGGTCGCGCATCAGGTCGTCGTCATCGCTCACTTCCAGCATGAGGTACAGCATCGCCAGGGTGCGCGGATTGCCGCCCGTGAGGTCGTACAGCACGTGGATGCGACCGGGATCGCGGTCAAGAACCTGGAGCACTTTCTTTCCCGCCTCGCCACGCTGGGCCGCCAACTGACGCAGACAGGAGAGCAGTTCGGCGTGGCTCAGCTTCTCCAGGACATCCACCTGGAAGAAGTCATGGAACGGGGCTTCCGGATGGGCCGTGGCCTCCAGAAGACCGCTGGACGCACCCACCACCACGATTCCGCCCGGCTTCTGGAGGAAACGTCGCAGGCTCCATTGTTTCTCCTTCAATCCACAGAATATGAGGTCGAGATTGTCCAGCAGCAAGAGGGGGCGTTTCCCTTCACGCTTCATCCACTCGCTGAAGAGTTCGAAAGCGATGCTGCCTTCATCGTCGTCGGCACGGCTGTCGAGAGCGGCCACGTCCCGGTCCACTTGCTGCGCCTTCTGTGGCTGACCGGTGGCCTCGTACCAATCCCCGAGGGCATCGAGGCTGTTGCACCACAACACGTGGAGATTGTGGACGTTGTACTGTTCCTCGCGGAACCTCAAAGGCAGCATCGTGGCGGCCAGGGCGGGCGTGTCGCGCACGCCCAACGCGATACGCCGCAGCAGGCTGGTCTTGCCCATCCCGCGTTGACCGATGATGAGGCGGTGTTGGGCGAGACCGGTGGCTTTCACCTCACTCAAGCGGGCGAGGATCTTGTCAGCCAGTTCCCGCCGCGCCACAAACCCTTTCAGAAAGTCTTCGTCGCTGAGTTGGGCCGGATTGTAGAAGGTGAGATCGAGCAACTTACCCATGGTTTGACTCCGGTGTTGGTTTGGGGGCGACGTAGCGCCGCCACCATTCGCGAAGGAGGTTCATCCGAAAGCGGAAGCGATTCTGGCTCGCGTCGGCGCTCAGGTAGCCGTCGGCCTCCAAGGTATCCAGATGATCCCGCAACGCCTCCTCTGCCATCGGTTCCCTTCCTCCACTGTTGAGGGCGATCAGAAGAGTGGATATCTCCGCTCCTGTCGAGGAATGGGCGATCTCCGCCAGGATGGTGAAGAGACAAGTTCGTTGCGGTTCCTGGAAATTCTTGTCCAGATGCTCCCGCCAAGTGGCCCAGTACGTTCGATAGGCGAGATCGAGCAGCGAGTTCGCCGCTCGTTCGGCCACCTCGACATCGATCGGCTGACCGGCAACCACCCGATCACAAGCGGCCTCGGCGATCTTCTCCAAGTAGTAAGGGGACAACCAGCCGAGGCGCACGAGAATCGCCTCCACGGCTTCCGGGCGGATGTCGCGTCCGTTCTTCTTCACGATGTGGCGAACGAAGTCGGCCGCACAATCCCGTTCGAAGGGTTCAAGCGGCTGGATCTCCATATCCACCAATGAGCCTTCAAGGCCGTTGCGCCGGGCGACAGAATCCAGACCGATTGAACCGGTGTAGAGCCAAAGCACTTTCGGGTGCTGCCGACATAGTTTGCGGAGCGTGTACAGGAAGTCATGGACTCTCGGCGCGCCCTCCTTTTCCAGCAATGCTCGTACGAAGACCGGGATCTCATCCACCAGGAACAGCCAACGCTTGCCATCCTTGCCTGCTTCCAGTTGACCCAGCAGATGATCGGCAAAGACCGTCCAATCGACGTTCAACAGGATGTTGCGCCAGTCGCCCTGGTTCTCCGCACCCTGGACGGCACGCTTCAGTCGGTCGGTGAAAGCACCAACGACGGCTTGGCCGAAGCCTATCTCCTCCTGAATCGCAGCGCACATCTGCCGGAAGAAGGCCTTCTCGTCGCGGAACCCTTCCACGTCCAGAATGACGGCATGAAACCCATGCGCCTCGCTCTCGCCCTTGAGCCTGTTCAGCAGAACCGTCTTTCCGACACGGCGCGGGGCCAGCATGAGCACGTTCTTCCCACTCTCGAAACGACGCCAGAGGCGCGCACAATCTAGATCACGATCAAAGCAGTTCACGCCAGCTCTCCATTTGGCGATGACAATATATTACAACAAGTGTGTTTTGCAACGTAATTGTTTTGATATTTGGCGATCCATTTGTGGCGGATTGGGCCCTTTTCCTGCGAATGCGGAAGAGGGAATCCCGTTCCCCTCCGCGCGGTTCAATGAGGGAGGGGTGGTCAAATCGTTCCATCGTAAGCAGAAGACAGCAAAGAGAGCGAATAGCCGAGTCTCCTGTTCTCACACCGTGCCGCGGGCGGGTGAGCACTGCGCGCCGCCGACACGCGGTCAGGAGAGCGCGTTCCCAACCAAGCATGGGGCCGCGCTGCCCTCGGTCTGCCAAGCCTGACCCAGAAGGTCCAGCGCGCGAAGACCGCGGTGAGGGCACCGCGGCCCCACTGTGCACCGTGTACCGCTCGTGTTCTGCGCGCCGTGTGTCTCTCCCGGCCGGCGGGGCCGCCGGCCCTCCCACCGCGCGCCGCCCCTCCCTTGATCTTCGACCCGTCCTGCGATCTGTCGGCGTCTCGCGCTGTGTAGCTTCCAAGCGAAGCGCGTCAATTGGGGACAGTCAACCTGTGCCACCTCCGTGACTCCAGCGTGCCTTGCGGACCTCCCGGAACGCGGCGTCGAAGCACGCAACCGATTTGAAAAGCCACGGTAGGTGACCGTAGCGCGGGGAGAAGGCGCGGCGGGCGGTTTCGTACGGTGCGCCCTTGACGGCCAGCAGATACACGGCCGCGGCGAAGGAGGTGCGGTCGGCGCCGTGCTCGCAGTGGACGAGCGCCGGTTTCGCGGCGGATTGCATCGCGCTCACGAGCGCCTCGACCTGGGCCTCGGTCGGCGATGAGTCGCCCGCCAAGGGGACATCGATGTGAGCGACGCCCATCTCCCGACAGAGGCGCGTTTCCCCCACCCACCATGTGCCATTGGTCTCCGGCCGCAGGTTGATGACCGTGGCGATCCCGTCGGCGGTCACGTGTCGACGGAGACTCGCCGGCGACAGCTGGCCGGAGCGGTAGAGCTCGCCCTCCACCACCGGGTGGTAGTTGTCGTAGACGCCCAGCCAGAAGGCGGCCGCGAGACCGAGGCTCAGTCCGATCGCGCAGACGGACGCGACTGCATATCGGATGCGGGCCACGGCCATGCGGCGCCGCCCGCCTCAGATCCGTTCCCGCGCGGCGTACCTGGTGTGCAGCAGCTCGTGCGACTTGTGGCCGAGCGGATGGCCGAGGAACTCGTCGTAGACCTTGCGGATTCCCGGGTTGTCGTGCGACTTGCGGATCTGCTTGCCCTCGTCCTCCGCGTAGATCGCCTCGATGCGGCGCAGGCGCACGGTGTCGTCGGTCATGCGCGGCTGGCCGCCCCCGCCGACGCAGCCGCCGGGGCAGGTCATCACCTCGACGAAGTGGTACGTGGCCTGTCCCGCGCGGATGTGTTCGATGAGTCGGCGCGCGTTGCCGAGGCCGTGAGCGACGGCGACGCGGAGAGTCGCGCCGTCGAGGAATTTCCACTCGGGTTTCGTGTCCTCGATCAGGACGGAGGCTTCCTTCACGCCTTGCAGCCCCACCACCGGCGCCACGTGAAGGTTGCTGAACGGCACCGGGCGGCCGGTGACGATCTCGTAGGCGGTGCGGAGCGCCGCCTCCATCACGCCGCCGGTGTTGGCGAAGATATCCGCCGCGCCGGAGGAAAGGCCGAGCGGCGAATCCATGTGCCCATCGGGCAGACGCTTGAAGTCGATGCCGGCCTGCTTGATCATCCGGCCCAGCTCGCGCGTGGTGAGCACGTAGTCGACATCCGCCACGCCGCTCGCCGTCATCTCCGGCCGCGCCGCCTCGAACTTCTTCGCCGTGCACGGCATCACCGACACGACCACGATGTCCTCGGGCTTTCTGCCGACCTTCTGCGCGTAGTAGGTCTTCAGCAGGGCGCCCATCATCTGCTGGGGCGACTTGCAGGTGGAGAGGTTCGGGAGCAGGTCGGGATAGAAGTGTTCGGCGAACTTGATCCACCCCGGCGAGCAGCTCGTGAACATCGGGAGCGCGGCGTCCTTCTTTTCCACCAGCGCCTTCTTCAGCCGCGTGAGCAGCTCGGTGCCTTCCTCCATGATCGTGAGATCCGCGGTGAAGTTGGTGTCGAAGACCCCGTCGAACCCGAGCTGACGGAGGGCGCTGACCATCTTGCCGGTCACGCGGGTGCCGGGCGGATACCCGAAACACTCGCCGAGCGCGGCCCGGATGGCGGGGGCGGTCTGCACCACGACGTGCCGGGCGGGATCCTCGAGGGCCTTCCACACGTCGGCGATGTGGTCCTTCTCGACGATCGCCCCGACGGGGCAGACGGCGCTGCACTGGCCGCACTGGACGCAGGTGACATCGGCCAGATCGTGGGAAAAAGCCGGTCCGACGACCGTCTTGAAGCCGCGCCCCTGCGGCTGCAGGGCGCCGACCCCCTGGACCTCGTTGCACACCGTCACGCACCGGCGGCACAGCACGCACTTGGCCGGGTCGCGCTCGAGGCCGGCCGTGCTGGTGTCGGGTTTCCGTTTCGCCTTCTCGCCGGCGTAGCGGATCCCGCGGATGCCCAGCTCCCGCGCCAGCGCCTGGAGCTCGCAATCGTCGTTCCGCTCGCACGTCTGGCAGTCGCCCTCGTGCTCGGAGAGCAGGAGTTCGACCACCGTCCTGCGCGCCTCGCGGACGCGCCCGGTGTTCGTGCGGATCTTCATGCCCTCGGCGACGGGCATGACGCAGGAGGCGGCGAGATCGCGCGCGCCCTCGATTTCCACGAGGCACACGCGGCAGGCGCCGATGGCCTGGACCTTCTCCAGGTAGCAGAGCGTCGGGATGTTCACCCCGGCGGCCCGGGCGGCCTGCAGGATGGTCATCCCCTCGGTCACTTCGGTCGGGATACCGTTGATGGTTACATTGAGCATGTCGGGCTCCTCTTCCTCAATCCATACGCGCACATCACCACGTCGCCACTTTCTTGCCGTAGTCGCACCGGAGGCACCGCTTCGACTGCCGGATGGCCACGGATTCCACCCACGGCTGCTCGACCTCGTCGAAGTTCTCGCGCCGCCGTTCCACCGGGATGAGCGGGAGCTTCTCGCGGGTGAAGGGCACGGGGTCGGCGTCGGGATCGAACGTCGTGGTGTTCTCCTGTTCCCGGCGCCAGAAGGCGTGCTTCCCGCCGGTCAGGTACTCGTCGATGCCCACCGCCGCGCGCTCGCCGGCCGCCACGGCCTCGACGACCGAGGACGGGCCGCTGACCGCGTCGCCCCCGGCGAAGATCCACGGGACGACGGTCTGCTGGTTGACGGCGTGGGCGTCCAGATATTGCTCGCGGCGGACCTTGACGTCGGTGCCGTCGACCAGCTTCCGCGCGTCGAGGGTCTGCCCGATGGCGGCGATGATCTGATCGCACTCGATGACGATGTCGCCTTCCGGATCCGCCTCCGGGCGGCGCCGCCCGGACTGGTCGAACGCGCCCAGTTTCATGTGCCGGCACTTGAGACCCGCCACCCGGCCTTCGGGCGCGACCACCTCGACCGGCGCGGTGAGCAGCAGGAGCCGGGTGCCTTCGGCCTCGGCCTCCTCGATCTCCTCGGCGTAGGCGGGCATCTCCTCCCGCGTGCGCCGGTAGACGATGGTGACCTCCTTCGCGCCGAGCCGCAGCGCCGTGCGGGCGGCGTCGACGGCCGCGTTGCCGCCGCCGATGACGACGACCTTCTGCCCCACGGGCACCGAGCCGCGGATGTTGTAATGGCGCAGGAACCGGATGGCCTCGGTCACGCCCTCGGCGTTCTCGCCGGGGATGCCCAGGCGGGTCCCGTCGGGCGCGCCGACCGCGAGGAACACGGCCTCGTAGCCCTTCTTTTTCAGCTCCGGCAGGGTGAAGTCCCGGCCGAGCTTGTGTCCCGTCTCGATCTTCACGCCCATGCGCTCGATCATACGCACCTCGCGGGCGAGCACCTCGCGCGGCAGGCGGTAGGACGGGATGGTCTGCACCATCATGCCCCCCGGCCGCGGCTCGGCCTCGAAGACCACCGGCTGGTAGCCCATGCGGGCGAGGAAGTAGGCGCAGGACAGGCCGGCCGGCCCGGCGCCGACCACGGCGATCCTGCGCTTGGCGTTCTTCTCGTTCTCCCGCACCTCGGGGATCTGAACCGTGACCTCCTGATCGACCATGAACCGCTTGACGCCGCGGATCGACACCGCCTCGTCCAGTGAGGCGCGTCGGCAGTGGTCTTCGCAGGTGTGGAAACACACGCGGGCGCAGGCGGCGGCGAACGGATTGCGTTCACGGTGCAGTCGGAGCGCCTCGGCAAACCGCTTCTCGCTGACCAGCGACACGAAGCCGGGCACGTCGACGCCGGCCGGGCAGGCGCTCTGGCACGGGGCGCGCACAAGGGCGCCGCACACGCCGGCCGGGCATTTCTTGTCGCGGATGTGGGCCACGTACTCATCCCGGAAGTGCCGGATGGTCGAGAGCACCGGGTTGGCGGCCGTCTTGCCCAGGCCGCAGAGGGCGGTCTCGCGGATGCGGGTGCCGAGCTCGATCAGGCGCTCGATGTCGCCCTCCTGCCCCTTGCCTTCGCAGATGCGCGTGACGATCTCGAGCAGGCGCTTGGTGCCGACCCGGCAGGGCGGGCACTTGCCGCAGGATTCCTCCTGCACGAACTCGAGGAAGAAGCGGGCGACGTCCACCATGCACGCCTCGTCGTCCATGACGATCAGGCCGCCCGAGCCCATGATGGCCCCCAGCTCGTTCAGCGACTCGTAGTCGAGCGGGACATTGAGGTGCGCGCGCGGGATGCAGCCGCCGGACGGGCCGCCGATCTGCGCGGCTTTGAACGGGCGGCCGTTGCGGATGCCGCCGCCGATGTCGTAGATCAGCTCGCCCAGCGAGAGGCCGATCGGCACCTCGACGAGGCCGGTGTTGTTCACGGCGCCCGCCAGGGCGAAGACCTTGGTCCCCTTGCTCCTTTCGGTGCCGAGGGCGGCATACCACTCCGCCCCGTTCGTCAGGATCGGCGGAACGCTGGCGAACGTCTCCACGTTGTTGAGCAGGGTCGGCATGCCGAAGAGGCCCTTGACCGCCGGGAAGGGGGGCCGCGGGCGGGGTTCGCCGCGTTTCCCCTCGATCGAGGTCATCAGGGCGGTCTCCTCGCCGCAGACGAACGCGCCGGAGCCCATGCGGATCTCGAGATCGAAGGCGAACGGGGTCCCGAGGATGTCCTTGCCCAGCAGGCCCCATTCGCGGGCCTCGGCGATGGCGCGGTTGAGGCGCTCGACGGCGAGGGGGTACTCCGCGCGGACGTAGACGTAGCCGTTCTGCGCCCCGATGGCGAAGGCGGCGACGGCCATGCCCTCGATCACGCTGTGGGGATCACCCTCCAGCACGCTGCGGTCCATGAAGGCGCCGGGGTCGCCCTCGTCGGCGTTGCACACCACGTTCTTTCGCTCCCCCGCCGCCTTGCGGCAGAGGTTCCACTTCATGCCGGTCGGGAATCCGCCGCCGCCGCGCCCGCGCAGGCCGGAGCGCGTGATGCTGTCCACCACGTCCTCCGGCTTCATGGCCAAGGCGCGTGCGAGGGCCTGGTAGCCGTCGAAGGCGATGTAGTCCTCGATCCGCAGCGGGTCGACCCTCCCGCAGTTGCGGAGGGCGATCTTCTTCTGGCGCTTGAAGTACTCGATATCCTTGGGATGCGGCAGCGCCTTCCCGCTGTCGGGATCCCGGCGCACCAGACGTTCCACCACCGTGCCGGCGAGGAGGTGCTGTTCGACCACCTCCGCGACGTCGGAGGGCTTGAGGCCTTGGTAGAACACGTCGTCGGGCATGACGCGGGCGACCGGTCCGGCGGCGCACGGCCCCATGCAGCCGGTCTCGACGACCTGGACTTTCTTCGCGAGCCCATGTTTCGAGAGGTTCTCGCGGAAGGCCCGGGCGATCTCGGCGGACCCCGAGGCGAGGCAGCCGCCGCCGACGCACACCAGCACGTGGCGGGTATCGCCGGCGGCTTCTTCGCCGGTGCGGGCGGGGCCGATCGCGGCGCGCAGACGGTGGCGCGCCTCGGTAAGCTCTGCGGCATTCTTCAGCTTGCGGGCCATGTCAGACCTCCTTCGCCGCGGGGGCGGCGGGTTCGCGGTACTTCGCCAGGATCTCGCGGATCCGGGCGGGTTTCACGCGCTGGAAGACCTCGTCATCGACCGTGATTGCGGGGGCCAGGCCGCAGGCGCCGAAGCAGCGCGCGACGTCGAGGGAGAATCCCCGGTCGGCGGTGGTCTCTCCGACATCGATGGCCAGTTCCTTCTTGAAGGCGTCGAGCACTTGTTTGCCCCCGCGCACGTAGCAGGCGGTGCCTAGGCAGACGCGGACCACGTGTTTGCCGCGCGGGCGGGTGGAGAAGAAGGAGTAGAAGCTCACCACGCCGGCGACCTCGCTGTAGGGCCGGTTCATCCCGCGGCTGATGTGGCGCAGGACCTCCTCGGGCAGGTAGCCGAACAGGCCCTGGGCGATCTGGAGCACGGGGATGAGGCCGCCGGGTTTCTCGCGGTATTCCCGCAGCACTTCGTCGAGGCGGCGGTAGAGTTCCTCCGCCGGCACGTCCGCGCCGCCGTTGCAGGCGCAGGGTTTGGGTTCACTGATCATGGACTTCTCCTGGCTGAAACCTCGGCCATGCGGCCGTCGGCCGCGAAGAACGCGACCTTCTCGAGGGTGGTGGTGATGTCGATGCTCTCCACGAAGACGTCCGGCCGCACGTGCACGGGCACGGGGGTGAAATTGACGATCCCCCGGATGCCGGCGGCCACCAGCCGGTCGGCGACGTCCTGCGCGGCGCCGCCGGGGACGGTGAGGATGGCGACGCGGATGTGTTCGGTCTCCAGGACGCGGGCGAGCTGGTCCACGGGATGGCAGGGGCAGCCGTGGAGCGTCCGCCCGGTCTTGCGGGCGTCCTGGTCGAAGGCGGCGCGGATCTCGAACCGGAGCAGCCGGTGGTGGAAGTAGGCGAGGATGGCGCTGCCCAGGCGCCCGATGCCGATCAGGGCGGCGCTGCGTCCGTCGGGGGCGTCGAGGTAGCGGCCCAGGGCGCGGACGAGCTCCGAGACGCTGTACCCGTGGATGGGCGTGCCCGTGCAGCCGACGCCCATGAGGTCGCGCCGGACCTGGGCGGCCGTGCCGCCGGCCATCCGCGCCAGTTCCTGCGAATGCACCCACCGCGCGCCCTCGCCGAGCATGCGGTTGAGCAGGCGCCGATACAGGATCAGCCGCGTCACTGTGCGTTCTGGAGTCATGCCGTCAACCGTTCACCGCCCCGGCCGGACCCCGGCCGCGTGATACTATTCACATTGTGAATAATTTCACGTTTGGTAGTCTGTCATGCGTTTCGCCCGATGGCAAAACAAAAAAAACGCGGCACGTCTTTTTCCTTCTTGCCACGCCCCGCCCCCGCCCGTAATGGGAACGGGATACGTTGTGCCGGGCCGACGGCATCGGCCCGGAGGGGAACGGAGCATTGAGGAGCTGGCTATGGCGCGCATACTGGTCGTTGACGACGATCCGGACATTGTCGAATCCACCCGCCTTTTCCTGGAGGCCGAGGGCCATGAAGTCCTCACCGCCCTGAACCGCCGCGACGGCATGAAGGCGATGCACAAGAAACCCGACCTGATCATCCTCGACGTCATGATGGAGGAGCCCGACGACGGCATGGTCATGGCCCAGGAGCTGCGGCGCGACGGCTGCCAGCTCCCGATCCTGATGCTGACGGCGATCAGCCGGGTGACGCGGATGAACTACAACAAGGACGACGAGCTGGTGCCGGTGGATGCCTTCCTGGAGAAGCCGGCCGATCCCAAGGCGCTCCTGCAGATGGTGAAGAACCTCCTGGGGCGGAAAGGAGGCCGCTAGCCATGTTGATCACCGAGCACGAACTGCTCAGGGATGAGATCCGGGCCTGGGTCGCCCGGTACGGGTCGGGCCGCAGCGCGCTGATCCCCGTCCTCCAGGAGGTGCAGCGGAAGTACTCGCACATCTCCGACTTCGCGATGCAGCAGATCGCGGACGCCCTCCAGATCCACCCGGTCGAGGTCTACGGCGTGATGTCGTTCTACGCGTTCCTCAAGACCGCCTCGCAGGGCCGCTTCGTCATCCGGCTCTGCCGCACGGTGTCCTGCGACATGGCCGGCAAGGACCGGGTCGCGCGCCAGCTCGAGAACGACCTGGGCATCCGCTTCGGCGAGACCACCCCGGACGGCAAGTTCACCCTGGAGTGGGCCAACTGCCTCGGCATGTGCGACCAGGGGCCCGCCCTGCTGGTCAACGACCAGGTGTACACCGGCGTGACGCCGGAGAAGGTGCACGACATCCTGGCCGAGTGTCAGCGCCGGTTCTCTTCGCACGCCACCACCCACACGGAGAGCGTCCTGATATGATCACCGAGGCTCGCAACAAACTGACCTTCTCCACGGTGACCCCCGGCGACGGGCTCAAGGCCGCCCTGGCCGTGCATCGCGCCGAGGTGATCGCCGTGCTGCGCGACTCCGGTCTCAAGGGCCGCGGAGGCGCCGGCTTCCCGACCGCGACGAAATGGAACCTGGCCGCCGCCGCCATCGGGAAGAGGAAATACGTGGTCTGCAACGCCGACGAAGGCGAGCCGGGCACGTTCAAGGACCGGCTGGTGCTCACCCGGTTCGCCGACCTGGTGTTCGAGGGGATGACCATCGGGGGCTACGTCGTCGGCGCCAGGAAGGGGCTGATGTACCTGCGCGGCGAGTACACCTACCTCCTCGCTCCCCTGCAGCAGGTGCTGGCCGAACGACGCCGCAGGAAGCTGCTGGGACGCGACGTGGCCGGCATGAAGGGGTTCGATTTCGACATCGAGATCCGGCTCGGCTCCGGCGCGTACATCTGCGGCGAGGAGACGGCGCTGATCGAATCGCTCGAAGGCCAGCGCGGCGAGCCGCGCAACCGGCCGCCGTTCCCGGTGGACACCGGCTTCCAGGACCAGCCGACCATCGTCAACAACGTGGAGACCCTCGCCTGGGTGGCCTGCATCTTCGCCAAGGGCGCCGCCTGGTTCCGCAAGATCGGCACGGAGAAATCGACCGGGCCGAAGCTCTTCAGCATCACCGGGGACTGCGAGCGCCCCGGCATCTACGAGTTCCCGATGGGCATCACCGTCGCCCATCTCCTCAAGGAGGTGGGAGGCGCGCGCGCCAAGGCCGTTCAGATCGGCGGCGCCTCCGGCCGCTGCGTCCCCGCCTCGGAATTCGACCGCACGATCGCGTACGAGGACGTGCCCACCGGCGGCTCGGTGATCGTCTTCGGCCCGGAGCGGGACATGCTGCAGGTGGCGCGGAACTTCGCCGAGTTCTTCACCGACGAGTCCTGCGGCCAGTGCACGCCGTGCCGCGAGGGGAACCCGAGGCTGCTGGAGGGGATCGAGATGCTGGAGCAGGGCCGCTGTTCCATGCCGTACCTCGAGGAGCTCTGCAGGCTCGGCCGCGCCATGCAGGTGGCGTCGAAGTGCGGGCTCGGCCAGTCGAGCCCCAACGCCTTCCTGTCGATCGTGCAGCATTTCCGCGATGAACTGATGGGCCGCACGCCGGCCGCGCACCCCTGAAGGAGCCTCCGTCCATGCCCGCAAAGAAAAAAACCGCATCGGCCGACACCGCCCCCCGCGCCCCCATCAGTCAGCGCATGACCGTCACCCCTCCCCCGCCGGGGAAGCCGGGCACGATCGGCGCCGAGATCAAGGCCACGATCGACGGCCACGAGATCCGCGTGCCCCTGGGCACAACGATCCTGGAGACCGCCCGGCGGCTCGGAATCCGCCTGCCGACCCTCTGCTACCACGAGGACCTCTGCGTCGCCGGCGTCTGCCGCATCTGCGTCGTCGAGGTCGAGGGACAGCGCACCCTCCAGGCGGCCTGCACCTACCCCATCACCCAGCCGATCAAGGTCCATACCCATACGGCCGCCGTGCGCCAGGCGCGGCGGCTGACGCTGGACCTCATGCTCGCGAAGCACCACGGCGAGTGCTACACCTGCTTCCGCAACAACAACTGCGAGCTGCAGGCGCTGGCGAAGGAGTACGGGGTGGACTTCTTCCGCTTCCGCCGCGCCGCCGAGCCGCCATACCCGGTGGACCGGTCGAGCTACGCGGTCATCCGCGACATGAGCAAGTGCATCCTCTGCCGCCGCTGCGTGCGCACGTGCATCGACCTGCAGGAGGTCGGCGTGCTGGAGGCGGCGGGCCGCGGGGATCGCACGAAGATCGTCACGTTCCTCGACAAGCCGCTGGGCCAGGTGGTCTGCATCAACTGCGGCCAGTGCATCAACCGCTGCCCCACCGGCGCGCTCCGGGCCAACGATCCCACCGACGAGGTCTGGGCGGCGATCGACGACCCGACCAAGCACGTCGTGATGCAGACGGCCCCCAGCCCCCGCGCGGCCATCGGCGAGTGCTTCGGCCTCGAACCCGGCCGGGCCCTGACCTTCGAGCTCAACAGCGCCCTGCGGCTCTGCGGGTTCGACAAGGTCTTCGATACGAACTTCTCCGCGGACCTGACCATCATCGAGGAGGCGACGGAGCTGCTCCTCCGGCTCCACCGCGCGCTGGTCGACAAGGACCCCGCCGCGGTCCTCCCGCAGTTCACGAGCTGCTCGCCCGGATGGGTGAAATATATCGAGCATTTCTACCCCGAGATGCTCCCCCACCTGTCCTCGGCCAAGAGCCCGCAGCAGATGTTCGGCGCGGTGATCAAGACCTACTACGCGAAGCTGCGCAAGATCGATCCGGCCAGCATCGTCACCGTCGCGCTGATGCCGTGCGCCGCCAAGAAGTTCGAGTGCAACCGGCCGGAGATGGTCTCCAGCGGGTACAAGGACGTGGACTACGGGCTCACCACGCGCGAGATGGCGCAGATGATCAAGGAGGCTGGCATCGACCTGCCGAGCCTTCCGAAGTCCGACTTCGACGACCCGTTCGGCACGGCCACGGGATCGGGCGTGATCTTCGGCGCCACCGGCGGGGTGATGGAGGCGGCGATCCGCTCGGTGATCGAGCTCGTGTGCGGCCTCCGCGTCGAGCAGCTCTTCGAGCATGCCGACGTGATCCCCGTGCGCGGCTTCGAAGGGGTGCGCTACGCCGAGCTGAAATTGCCGGAGATCGGCCCCGTGCCCCCGCTGCTCAAGCGGCTGTTCAAGGACTTCAAGTGGCTGAAGGACGCCACGCTGAAGGTCGGCGTCTGCCACGGTACGGCCAACGCCCACCGGGTGCTGGAGGACATTAAGGCCGGCGGCAAGTTCAGCGAATGCCATTTCATCGAGTTCATGGCCTGCCCTGGCGGCTGCCTCGGCGGCGGCGGCCAGCCGATCCCGACGAGCCCCGCCATCCGGGCGGCCCGCGCGAAGGCCATCTACTCCGAGGATGCCTCGTACCAGATCCGCAAATCGCACGAGAATCCGGCCATCGTGAGACTCTACACGGAGTTCCTGACCGAGGGGCCGTGCAGCCACCTGAGCCACGAGCTGCTGCACACGCACTACACGCCCCGCGGGAAGTACATCATGTGAGCGCCGAAGACCGCCTGCTGATCGAGGACGACGGCAACGTGGAGTTCCTGGATCCGGAGGGGCTGATCCCTCTGCGGGCCACGCTCACGCCGCCCGAGCACGAGGTGCTGGAACGGATCAACCGCAAGGTGGCCGCCGGCGAGACGCTCGAGCAGGTGATGGATTTCCTGTTCGAGACCACGCACGACATCTTCCCCTGCGACCGCATCGGTCTCGCCTTCATGGAGGAGAAGGGGCGGCGGGCGGTGGCGCGCTGGGGCCGGGCGGACTACGAGCCGGTGCTGCTCCGGCCGGGCTTCACCGAGGACACGGCCGGCAGCACGCTGTTGCGCGTCATGGAGACCGGCCGCATCCGCCTCATTCACGACCTCGAACGCTACCTGCGCGACCACCCGCGCAGCGGCGCCACCCGGCTGATCCTGCGCGAGGGCGTGCGGTCGAGCATGACCTGCCCGCTCCGCGTGGAAGGCCGCGTGGTCGGCTGGCTCTTCCGCAGCTCCCGCAGGCCGCGCGTGTACAGCGCCCGCGAGGCGCTGCTGCACGGCGCCATGGCCGAGCGGCTGGGGCAGGCGGTGGAGAAGGCATGGAGGCTCGACCGCCTGGCCGCGGCCAACCGCGCCTACCTGGAGATGCTGGGATTCGTCAGCCACGAGCTGAAGAATCCCCTCGCGTCGATGATCATGGAGACCGAGGTGCTTGCCGGCGGGTATATCGGGGAGCTCTCGTCCAAGCAGCGCGATCACGTCGTCCGGCTCAAGCAGAAGGCCGGGGTGCTGCTCGATCTCATCCGCAAGTACCTCGACCTCGTGCGCATCGAGGAGGGCCGCCTGGTCCCCGCGTTCAAGCCCGATGTGCCCGTGCGGGCGCAGGTGCTCGATCCGGTGCTGCTCCTGCTCGAACCCCAGGCGCGGGCGAAGCAGATGCGCGTCACGCTCGACGCGCCCCCCGACGCGGCGGCGGAGTGCGATCCCGACCTCCTGCAGATCGTCTTCATGAACCTCGTCGGCAACGGCATCAAGTACGGACGCGAGGGGGGCGAGGTCCGCGTGACCCTCCGCCGCGAGCCCGACCGGTTCAGCGCCGCGGTCTGGAACGAGGGGCCCGGCTTCGCGCGGGAAGAGCACAGCCTGCTCTTCAGGAAGTTCTCCCGCCTCCCCTCCTCCGCCCAGGTCGCCAAGGGGTCAGGGGTCGGACTCTACACCGTCTGGCAGATCATCCAGCAGCACGGCGGCCGCATCCGGGCGAGCAGCGACCCCGGACAATGGGCGGAGTTCCAGTTCGAGATCCCCCAGCCCCTCCCCGCCGCCGGTCACGCCGGTCCCGAGTCCTGAATCCCGCGGAATCGGCGGGCATCAAGCGGGGAGCCGATCGTGGTATTCATCTTCCTCCCACACGATGCGCGGGCAGGATCGTACCGCGCAATCCTGCGCGCGACCGATGGGTCATCGCCAGATCCATCTCAATCCATGCCGTTCGTACGGCGCGAGGCGGTCATCGCGGCTGACCAGCGTCCAGCCCCGGCGGATCGCGGTCCAGATCAACATGCGATCGAAGGGATCGCGGTGGGTCTCCACGGCCGGAAGCTCGTGGAACGACGCGGCGAGATCGGCATCGAGCGGGAGCACGCGAAATCCCATGCGCTCGGCCACCGAGGGCAGTTGGGCGGGACTGACGCCCTCCAGCCGCAGCTTGCCGAGGCCCGCTTTCAGGGAGAGCTCCCAGAAGGTCACCGCGCTGACGAAAACCTCATTGGCCGGATGGACCAGCACGGCTCGGATGCGCTTGCTGAGGCGAACCGTGTCCATGGCCGCCCAAAGGAGGACATGGCTGTCCAGCAGGACTGTCACGGGGTCACCATCTCCTCGTCCGGGATGTCCCAATCCGCCCGGACCCTGTAGGTTGCCTCCCCTTCAAGCACACCGAGGACCCGCGATTCGCCCTGCCGATATTGTGCATAGGGCACGATCACGGCCACGCGCGTGTGTTTGCGGCCCAACTCGACGGCCACGGGTTCGCCCGCCTGGACCTGCTTGAGAACCTCTGAGAACTCACCCTTCAACTTCCCGACCGTCATGCTTTTCATGTCCGCGCCTTTCTGAACAGAGTCGCACCATCTGGACAACTTGTCAAGATGCCCAGCCTGCCCCCAAATCCTCGCCTAAGGAGGCGCGGGCACAAATGGGGCGCGAGGGGCGGGAGG
>CAZSUU010000023.1:0-75304 GCA_964610105.1 uncultured Verrucomicrobiota bacterium
ACAACTCGTTGCTTATGAACAGCCCGAATCTTGAAACTGTAGAAGATGGGTCAGGGCCTGCTGTAGGCAGACCAGAGGCAGACGTCCCCGCCCTTGACAATACGCACTGGTGCTTTCGTCGAATGTGGACCGTTCGGTTTCGCAGAACGCTTGGACCTGCCGGACCACCGCACGGCAGGAGGTCCGCGGTTGCAGAACCTGCCAGATGAAACACCAGAAGACCCGCTCGAGGAAGAAGACGCGCCGGCGACGGCGTTTGTCGCCGGCGGGCGGTTGCAGTGCGCTGTGGGACAGGAAGCCACGGCACTGCGTTTCAATCTCCACAGGGGACTGCTGACGACGGCGGGCCGTCTGCCGCCCGACCGCCGCCAGTTTCCGACGCCAAGCAGGGAAGTAAGGGGTGTTCATAGAGCGGTATATATACCGCCCTATTGACACGCATGCTACTCTTTCCCGCATGAAACCGAATGTGCCGACCTTGCGCGCCGAGTATCGCAGACTGCAGGAACAGTTGGCCGCGATCGGATGGATCAGCCACGGGTACGTCCAGAATCGCGGTCCCGGCGCCGGCGGTCCCTGCTACCAGTGGACCCGCAAGGAACGGAAGAAGACCGTTTCGGTGGCCCTGTCCAAGGAGCAATTCCAGGCGATGCACGAAGCGATCGGAAACTGGCGCAAGGCTCGGCAGACCCTCGCCCGCATGGAACAGATATCGCGCCTCGTGATCTTCCGCACCTTGCCCGATACCCACCGTCGCAAGCCATTGACAAAGCGAGTTTTAGGGCTTAACTAAGTGCCATTCAGGACTGACCCCAATGCACCGCAATGCACCGCCGAGCGAAGGAGGGACCTTCCACCAGGCGATGAAGGAGCTTACGGAGGAATGAACCCTGCCGGTATATGCGAAACCGCCCCTGCCATCGTAGCGCTGCGGCCGGTTCGCGGGTTGTCGGACACCCCTATGGCCCCCCGCGCACGGGCCACACGTAGCCGGGGTTCACTTTGTTTCCGGGTTGCACATATCCAACATTCACCCACACTACCCAAGCTTGGGCTTTCACGTTATTGTCCGTAGTAGATGACCAATAGGAACTGTTCACGACTCCTGTGAACGGGTGCCCGGGAGGCAGGGCGGAGTTGGAACGCCCGTAGTCAATCAGGCTTTGCATCTCGCGCACGGTGGGCAACCGCCAGTCAGTATGGCCGCCGTAATCCAAGCCACTGCAATTCTCTAAGGCGCTGGTCCAGTTCATCTGCCCAAAGACATTCGCGTTTCTAGCCCACATCAGCCCCGTCAAATTGTCTAAGACGCAGTTGGTGTCAGCCTGCACCGTAAAGCGCGGGTTGGGCCATGGCACGCCCATTTGACTGGCGCCATCGTCGTTTGGGTGATAGGTGTTCGTCTGCCCGGTCTTTGGCACACTTGCACCCCAATACGTGCCGCCAATCCCGAAGATCGCAGAACCGGCTCTGATGTTCTCCGCCACAAGGCCCGCAGCGACCTCGACCAGGTTAGTCGCCGCATAGTAGCCAGCCTGAACCACGGTGGTCGTACCCGCCAGCGTCTTTGTCTCGATGGTTCCTGTGCGAAGGGCGCCATCGGCATAGGCTGTCTTGCCAGAGAGGATGTCCCCGTCGGTTGCTGTCGCGCCCTCGGTGTCCAAGACC
This sequence comes from uncultured Verrucomicrobiota bacterium, assembly GCA_964610105.1. Classification (GTDB taxonomy): domain Bacteria; phylum Verrucomicrobiota; class Kiritimatiellia; order PWTM01; family PWTM01; genus CAZSUU01. The sequence goes on from CAZSUU010000023.1 coordinate 1,669, forward strand.
TTCGTCTTGCCCGCGACGCCAAAAATCGCCACCCCGCCGCGGATGTTTCCGGGCACTAGTGCCAAATCGCCCACCACCGTGCCGCCGCTGTAATACCCAACATCAAGCGTCTGATCGGATGTGGACGGCGTCCAGGTCGGGCTGCCCCGGTCAGGCATCAATCCGGCCACGGATGCCGCGCCGTCGCGTGAGAAGGTCTTGCCGACCAGCACGTCCGCGGCGACCGCATCACCGGCGGCCTCCAGCGCGGAGCCCGCCACAGTGAATATGGTCTTGCCCGAAACGATGTTGGCAGCCAGTAAATCTGCGTCGCCGGCCACGGTGCCTGTGCCGTCGTGATATCCGTGGGCAATGGCGTGCGGCGAGGTTCCCGGTGTGACGTCCTGCTTGCCGACGTTTGTCATCGTGCCGGTCACTTCCTCGTCATTCACATAGGCAGTCTTACCGCTGAGAATCTCTGCCGCCGAGGCGGTGCCGCCCACAAAAGGCACGTCGCTGCCGACTACACGATAGAACACGCCAACGGGCACGGTCACCTCAGGATTAGGAGACTGAATATTCCGCATCCCCTTATAGGCCCCGTCCCAATTCGCGGGATCGTTCAAGTTTGGCTTGAACTCGACCCGGTAGTACAACGCAGAATTTTCATTTGTGAAGGTCAGATAGCCGTTCTCGAACTTCGTGATGTTCTGAGAGAATACGTCTTCCCCCGGCACCACAAGAGACACCCCAACCACGACGAACATCGCACTATTGCATCTTCTCACCGCCGGGCTCCTTCCGTTCAGCACACATCTATCGATATGACTGTTGATGATCGACGGAGTTCCGATCCTGAAAGACCCCAGACTACGTCCGACCACCTTTGATCCGCCGGTTCCACGCGCACGATCCACATGGTCCCGTCGGGCAGGTCGACCCGGTAGAGACCGGGAGGCAGGGCGGGGGTGAACTCGATGGTCAGGACCCCATCGCAGTAGGTCGCCCTGACCGCGACGTCGGCGATGAGTTCGTCATCCGCCGTCCCGAGCAGGCCGTCCGGTCCGGCCCGGTAGACCCGGATGCCTTGGAGCAGGCCCCCTTCCCCGTCCGGCAGGTAGGGCATCTCACAGGACTCGCCGGAGGAGACGACGTACGCCCCGGCCGCGGTCCCGGATGGCGCCGCCGCGGCGCCGGTCCCGTACACCGACACAGGCGCTGCGACCGGTTCCGCCGCCCCCAGCGTTCCGGCAAAGGGACTCCCGATCCAGCCCAGGCCGTCAAAGTGATATTCGCGGATGAAGTAGCCATAGCCGCCCCACGCGGGCGCGGGCGTCGCCGCGGGCGGCACGATCCGGCGTCGCGCCGCCGCAGCCGGGACGACGGGCAGCGCCACCTGGAGACGGAACGCGTGCTGCGCCGCCGCGCCCGCCGGGTCGACCGCCTCGATCCGCACGTCCGCCGTGCCCACGTCCGCGACCCCGGGCACACCCGAGAGCGCGCCGGTCGCCGCGTCGATCTGCAGCCACGTGGGCGACTGGAGCAGGCGGTACTGCAAAACATCACCGGCATCCACATCCGTCGCCGTCACCCGGCTCGCATATGGCCGCTGCGCCTCGGCCTGCACCGCCGGCAACGTGCGGATCACGGGGGCGTCGTTGACGGGCCGGATGACGAAGGTGAAGGTCGCGATCGCCACGCCGCCCTGGCCGTCGGTGATGCGGAGCTCGAAATCGTCCGCGCCATTGAAGTCGGCGCCCGGCCGGTACGTCAGGTTCAGGCCGGTCCCCTCCAGCACGCCGTGGGCGGGAGGACGCGTGACGTCAAGGAACAGCGCATCCCCGTCGGCGTCGCTGGCGTCGATCACGATCACCGCCGTCGTATCCTCGTCGAGGTTCACCGCCTGCGCCGTCACTGTCGGCGCGTCGTTCACCGGCGTGACCGTGATGGCGATCTCCGCCTCGCCGGACGCGCCGGACGGATCGGTGACCCGGAAGCGCAAGGCATCCGGCCCGAAGTAGTCAGCCGCCGGTGTGTAGTTCCAGATACGCCCGTCACCTTCCAGGAGGCCGTGCGCCGGACCGGACACAATCGCATAGGTCAGCGCGTCGCCATCCGCATCGACGCCCGAGAGCACGACCACCTGCGCCGTGTCTTCGGCCGTCGCAATCGACTGCGGCACGGCGGCGGGCACATCGTTGACCGGACGGACGGTCAGGTTGACGGAGGCCTCGCTCCATTCGCCCAGTCGGTCGGTGACGCGGAACAGGAGCGAATCGGCCCCGTGGAAGTCCGCGGCCGGCGTGTACCGCCACGTCGTGCCGGAGAGCGGGGCCAGCGTGCCGTGGGCGGGGCCGGTGACGATCGTGAAGAACAGCTCCTCGTCCGGCAGATCGACGTCCGTCGCGCCCAGCGCAAGGTCGATCGGCGTGTCCTCATCGGTGGCCGCGTCCTGCGGCGCGGCCACGGGCGGATGATTGACGAATCCGACGGCGCCGGTGATGGCGAAGTTGTAGGGATTCTCGTCCGGATCGTCCGACGCGATCGTCAGCTCGCCCTCGTAGAGCCCCGCCCCGGCGGCGGTCAGGCGAACGACCATGGTCGTCGAGGCGCCGGGCGCCAGGTCGAGGACAGCCGGCCCCACGACCTCGAAGCCGGCCGGGAGCCCGACCGCGCCGAGGTGCAGGGTCAGCGCGCCCGTGTTGCGGAGCGTGAACGTCCGCTCGGGCGCGGGTCCGCCGACCGTGGTCTGCCCGATGTTCACCGGGACCGCCGTGCCGTCATCGATCGGTGCGCCGTTGAGTTCCACGGCGAGGTCGGGCTGCGGGGTCTGGAAGGTGAAGCTCTCCGCGGCCGCCGCATTGCGGTTGTCGGCGAGATCCGCCACGGCGCCGACGACGAAGCTCACGCTCACCGCCCCGGGCGTCAGCGTGTCGCCATCCTCCCCGTACCAATACCGCACCAGCCCGCCGCCCAGCAGCTCGACCCGGTCCACGGTCACGCCGCTCACCGCAACATCGCCCGTGTCGAAACTGGCCGCGTCGAGTCCCGCCCCGCCGGCGTCGGTCCACAGGACCTCCACAAAGCCGGGGTCGGTCATGACGGTTCCACCGGCGGCGGGCGCGACCAGCGTGGCCAGCGGGGCCACGTTGTCGAGCGTGATGGTGCGCGAGACGATCACCGGCACGCCTTCGCCCGTCGTGCGCAACCGGATGGCGTTCGGGCCGGCGGCCAGCGGCACGTCCGTGAAGGCGAAGAATCCGTCCGGGGCCGCCGTGACTGTCCCGTCGTCGAATCCATCGCCGTCGACGTCGAGGTCGATCGTGCGGCCGGGATCGCTCGATCCGATGAGCCCCACGCGATCGAAGCGGGTGATGTGGTCGCCGACGACGCCCGAATCGGTGGCCGGATCGAGAACGAAGCTGAGCGCCGGCACGACCAGCTCGACGTTGTCCACAACCACGCGGCTCCCGTCCCCGCCGAAACGGACGAGGTCAAGGAATAGCGTGATCACCGTGCCTTCGGCGACATTCTGCAGGTCGACGGTGACGGTCACCGGCCCGGACACGGGCATGAGATCGCCGGAGCTCGCCACGCCCGTCATCGACACGCCGGCGGCGTAGCGGACGGCGCCGTCGGCCTGGACATTGAGGAAGGCGTCGGTGCCCGAGAGGCCCGGCACGGCACCGATCACCGAAGCACACGTGTCGGTGTTCAGCAGCGCCGCTTCGAAGGCATCGGGCGGAAGGTCGGGATTCGCGGCGAAGGCCCACTCGCGCAGGGTGAAGCGCAGAACGGCGGGTCCGGCGGGCATGCGGAAGGTCTGCAGGAAGTCGCTCGTCAGCCGTGTGCCCTCCGTCAGACGGCCCTCGCCGCCCTGCACCGCGGCGTTGCCGACCTGGGTCCAGCCGAAGTTCGCGGCCGCGGGGTCGCTGATGGAGAAGTCGCCGTTCACCGGCCCGGTGGACGGATGGACGATCCCCTCCTCCATCGCGTCGGCGAAGGTGGTGAACTGGCTCGGGATGGTCACCGCGCCCGTCTGGTAGCAGACCTGCCAGCCGGATGTCTGGAGGCGCGTGTCGGCGGAATCCCAGGCCGCCCGAAGCATCGCTGCATCGAGCGCGGACGGCAGGCGGCGCGCGCCGGTCGCGATTGTGGCGCTCATCACGTCGTTCGGGTAGGCCGCATCGTCGAGATGGTCGGCGTCGCGATCGAGCCGCACGTTCACGTCGCCCGCGACGTACGAGGCCGAGCCGTCCAGCGTCGAGGCGACATGCGCCGCGAAGCCGGAGAACTCGTCGGTGAATCCGAGCAGGTGTCCGACCTCGTGGGCGAGGACCGTGAGCAGGTCGTAGCGGCCGTACGCCTCTGAGCCGTTGCCGGCCTTCAAGGCGTCGCCGTTCAGGACATACTCGCCGGCATCCTCGGGCGTCGCGTCGAGGAACCACCCGCGCCCGTTGGCGTCGCGGTCGACGACGATCCAGCCCTCGCGCGGCAGGCCGCCGGCGCCGTAGACGGTGATCGACGCGGCGCTGAGCTGGCCGGCCGGCAGGTCGCCCACCGACACGGTCAGCGAAAGCGCGGGCAGACTGCCCAGCCGTGACGACCAATGCGACAGGGCCTGCCGAGCCAGATCCGCGAGCCCGGATTCGATCGATACCGGCGTCTCGGGCGACGTCGGCGACTCCGGCGATTCCGGCGCCGCGACGATCGGCGTGCCGCCCGACCCGGTGCTCGGCTTCTTCCACGTGGGATCGAAGCGGTCGCTGTAGTCGATCAGGGCGTCGAACATCTCCTCGAGTTTGAGGGTGAGGCGCAGCATTTCCCAATGCGACATCATGGGGCGGAGCACCGGCGGCAGGGCGTTCACCAGCGCCGCCCTGTTCTGGATGTAAAGCGCCATCTCATGCTTGTTGGGCCAGATGGTTCCAGGCACGCGGACGCCCTGATTGTCGAGGGAGGAGCCCCCGAAACCGCCCGGCCCGCGTATGCCGTAGCGCTGGCTGTAGTCGCGATACCACTGGGTGGTGTACTGCGGGTCGGTGTAGTAGTGCACCGTCTTGTACGCCTGCTCCTCCAAACACATGTCGAGGTACTTCTGCGGGCTCCACCCTTTCTCCTTCCTCGTTTTCCTGGGCAGCGACTTGAACCAATCCGGGTACATGTTCCTCACCCAATCGAGGTACTCCCCGGTGAACTTGATGCCGCCGGTCGTATTGAAGCCCACGGCGCCCATTTCGAGATCGATGCGCAGGTTCGGCGTTCCGATCTCGTACAGCTCGGCGCCCGGGACACCGGCGTAGAAGTCGGGGTTCAGTTCCGCCTTGGCCGCGATCTCCAGGTTGATGTGGGCCTTGCTGCCGGCCCTCGTCTCGAGCGTCTCGTGCGGCGGGTCGAGCCGGCTGAAGAAGACCCCGGTGTCGGTCTCGAAGTACATCATGATGCCCGGCCCCTGGTTGCTCGTCTCGGGAGTGAGCATGCTCTTCCAGGGGGTCTTCCGGTTCGCCAGGAAGGCCTGCAATTCCTCGACATTGACCACGCCGCCTTTCCGGCCCGGGTCGCGCTTGAGCACGAATCCGCGGATGGCGTCGAGTTCCATCATCAGGAGGCGGTAGTCCTGCTTGCTGATCTTGGCCATGATGTCGTCCATGTTGCCGGACGTCCAATACGGTTTCTTGCGGTTCGAGACCGCCGCCATCCTCTTGAAGGGCGACGTTTGCCCGCCGATGCGCGGCACCGGTTGCGGGGCGTCGGGCGCGCCGGTAAGCCGCTGCGGATTGGTCCAGGACTTCGACTTCTCCGCCCAGGCGTCGGCGGACTTGAGCATGAATCTGTCGATGCCCCCATATTCGATCTCGAGCGCCGCCGGGAGTTTGCGCATCGCCAGTTGCCTGGTGCGGTAAAGCAGCCGCTCGATGAAACTGGGGTTGGCGGGACGCGCCAGGTATCCCTGCAGGCGGTCGACGGCGTCGGCCAGGCTCATGTTGTCAAAAGGATTCAGCACGTCGGCGCGGATCTCGGCCATGGCCTTGATCGTCGCGGAGTCTCCGTACCGGTCCATCTTGGCCGGGTTGTACAACTCGTCCCACGCGTGAACGCTCTCGTGGCCCAGCGTTCGCTTGAAGAAGCGATTCCCCTCGGCCCCCGCCGCATCCAGGATCGCATTGACGTTGACGTAGACCCCGCCGGCCGAGGTGTTCCCGTATCCCAGGCTCTCAGCCATCGACGCCGTCCACTTGACCGCGACGGCCCGGGCTTGCACCCCGTTCCCCAGGTCGACCATGTGGGGATTGAGATCCCAGTTGTCGAACGCCGCCTGGCGGATCGCGTCGTCGATGGCATTCGCCGACTTGACGAGATCGCCGGTGATCATGTCGCTGACGTCGAGCACCCGGTAGAAGTCGGGCGGATCCCCGATCCTCCAGGTGTCCGCGGGGTCGATTCGGACCTTCCCCTGATCGATTTGATACAGGGGACTGGTCATATCCAGCCGTCTCATGATGTCGTCGACATGCGGCACGGCCTTCGCCGTCTCGGGGCCGTTCTTGAAGAACGTGCTGGCGCTTTCGTTGTCCATGAAGAGCAGCCAGTCGATCCGCTCGCCGGGGGGAAGGGCATACGTCTCGATGCGTTTCTGCTTGCCCGGAAGCAGCGCCGACGATTCCGAGGACTTCCCGAACAGCGACTTGCCATAGACGGCCTGGTACGGGTCGTACACGATCGCCTTGATCAGGGGGCTCTTGGGCGCGTACTTCATCCCGGCCATGCCCAGCGGAATGAGCGCCAGCGATGCGACCTCCGCGGCGGCATTCAGTCCGTGTTGCCAGGTGATCCCCTTCCAGTCCCCCGTGGTCAATCCGCTGATGACTCCGCCGATCGCCTCCCGCGTGGCCGGAAGGGGATTCATGATCATCGCCGGCAGCGACGCGGGGAACGTGACCGGAGCCGTAAGCACCCCGTAGGCGACCTCGACGGCGGTCGCTTCGACCGCATGTTTCGCCGCCCGCATGTTGATCCACGCATCGCTGTTGCGGACGGTCTCCGGAACCAGCAGCGAATCGATCAGGTTGTCGCGCCACCACAGGGCCGTGTTGATCCATTCCACCGGCTTGTGAACGATGCTGTTGACGGTGTTGGAGACCAGGCTCGTGCCGTAGGCGAAGTCCCGCCAGACCTCGTCATAGCCCTGCGGGTCGTAATACCGCGCCGCGAACCCGATCGGCGTGCCGAGATAGGCGAAGGAACGAACCGACGACTTGGCGAAGTACCACCAGTCGACATGGAAGACGGGGTCATTGAGGTACTGGGTGAGCGATTCGTCGCTGAGCTTGATCGTGTTCGACAGGACTTCCAGCGTCTGTTCCGACTGCGATTTCGGCTTCCACCGCTGCTCCCAGCTCATCATTCCGCTGGGGTCGACGCGGTTCGCCGGATCGTTCCCGACGTAGCGGTAGACGTTGGCGTCGCCGCCGCCGAAGCCCAGCGGGTCCTGGCTGATGAAGCGGCCGGCCGCCGGGTCGTAGTAGCGGGCCCGGACGTAGTACAACCCGGACTCGGCATCGAACTCCCGCCCGCTGAAGAAGCGGCGGTTGGGCACCTCGGGATGCGTGCGGGACAGGACCGTTCCGAACGCGCTGTAGCTCACGTGATCGGCCGCCACCCCCGCGCCCGTGGCCAGGTCCGCGATCGTTCCCGTCCGATCCGGCAGGTACCACCACATGCGGCCGTCGGCGTCCTCGCGGGCGATCAGGGCGTCGGCCTGGAGCGCGTTGAAGTAGACGGCGTCGCGCACGGCCGGATGGCCGCGGCCTTCGCCGTCCTCGTCGAAGTACTCGATGGCCACGTTCTGCCCGTCGTGGATGAAATAGCGGGTCGAGCCCGGCACGCCGTCGGACGGGGTCCCGTCGACGGTGGCGGACAGGCGCCGGTTCATCGCGTCGTACGTGTAGGTGGCGACCGTCTGCAGGCCGCCGGGCGTCGACTGGCGGACCTCGACCAGCCGGTTGCGATGATCCCAGACGTAGGTCCAGGCGAGGCCGGCGCCGTCCGTGGCCTGGACGAGGTTGCCCTCGGGGTCGTAGGCGTAGGTCCAGCCCGCGGCCGCCTCGAGCTGGTTGCCGGTTCCGATCACCACACCGGCGCCGCTCCGGTTCCCGGCCAGGTCATAGGTGTAGGCCTCATCGGGCTTCGCCGGGTTGTCGTAGTCGACCGTCGCCACCTGACCATCGGAGGAATACGTATACGCCGCCGTGCCCTCGAGCGTGCTGGTCCAGTCGCGGACACGGCCGTCGTCGTAGTACTCGTAGGTGTGGAGGTTGACGATCGCGCCGGCCTGCCCGGTGTGGCCGAGCGAGGCGACCCGGTTCCGGTCGTCGTAGCCGAAGGAGGTGGAACCGGCCGGCGAACCGCCGAGGTAGCGCTCGACCGCCTCCAGGTCCGTGCTGCCGGCCCGGTAGCGATAGTCGATCCTCTTGATCGCGGAGACGGCGCCCGACTGGCGGATGGATGCAAGCCGGAAGGTGACAGCGTCGTAGCTGTAATCCGTGTAGACGCCGTTCAGGTTCGCGCCCGCCAGGCGGTTCAGCCCGTCCCAGGCGTACGTCAGGACGACCGCCGGCGTGCCGGCGCTGGCCGAACGCGTCTCGCGCGCCGGCCGTCCGTAGTCGTCGAGATCGATCGTGTACGTCGCCGCCGGATCGGCGGAGCCGGTGACCTGGCCGGTCAGATCGTAGGTCGTCTGGATCGTCCGCACCCGCGCGCCCAGCGTGTCGTACCACTCCTCGGTCACGCGCAGGTTCTGCCGGTCGTACGCGTAGCGGATCGTCCGTCCGTTCCGATCGCGATACACGGTCACGTCGCCGTCGGCGTCGAGGGTGTACTCGCGGGCGAGACCCCGGGCATCCGTCTCGCGGATCTTCCGATTGGCCCCGTCGTAGACGTACGTCGTCGTATTGCCGTTGGCGTCGGTCACGGAGACCAGGTTGCCCGCGGCATCGTAGCCGAACCGCGTGCTGCCGCCGGCCGCCGTCTGACTCACGACCATCCGGTTCTGCGCATCGTACAGGGTGTACTCGGTGCGGCCGGTCGGATCCGTCTGGCTGTAGGGATTGCCGTCGGGATCGTACGTGAGGGTCGTCGCGCAGTCGGCCTCGTCATACACGCGCCACAGGCGATTCAGCGCGTCGTAGTCGTGCCGCCGGCTTCGCGTCCCCTGCTGCTCGCTGACCAGATTCCCGGCGGCATCGTACGTGCGCAGGATCGTCCCCTGCTCCGGATCCTCGGTCTTCCACCCGAAGCCCCGCGCGTCGTAGTAAGTGACGACCGTCTTCAGGGAGGCATACCGCACCGTCACTCGGCGGTCGCCGGCGTTGTCGGTGTACTGGTAGGTCGTCACGATCGAGGTCGGGACGGAATCCGGCCCGTACCGCGTGGTGCTCAGCACGCGATCGGCATCGTCGTAGGTGTAGTGTGTGTGCCGGCCCTCGGCATCGTAGTAGTCGAGGAGCCGCCCGGCGTCGTCGTATTCGTTCCGCTCGACCGCGCGTACGGCGGACCCGGCCGGCCCCGCCGGCCGGTCGATGAAGAGCAGATGACCCTGGCGGTCGTACGTGAAGACGGTGGTGAGCCCGTCGCGCGGTCTTGTCTCCGTCCGTTGTCGGCCGAGGGCATCGTACGTGTACACGGTGGTCAGCAGGACGCCGGGATCGGTGGCGGTGCTCGTGTTGCGGGTCACGGAGATCAGGCGGCCCTGGCGGTCGTACTCGTACCGGACCCGGTAGAGATCGCCGGCCGCGGCGCCGCCGGCCCGGCCGTCGATGACCGCGGTCTCGCGGCCGAGCGCGTCGTACTCGTGCAGCTCGATCTCCGGCGGCCCCGGCTCAAGCACCGTGCCGGTCGGGCGCTCCACGCGCACCGGGAGGTTGAGGGCATTGTAGCGGTAGCGGACCGTGAAGTTGCGCTTGTCGGTGGACGTTTCCAGGTTGCCGGCGGCGTCGAACGACCATCGCGCCGCGAACCCGTCCGGATCGCGCTCCAGGATCACCCGGCCCATCCCGTCGCGCACGTACTCGGTCACCCAGTCCGAGTCGCGCGGATCGGACACGCGCTCGAGGCTGCCGCCGAACTGGTACTCCGTATGCGTCGTGTTGTGATCCGGCGTCGCATCGATCCGGTCGGTCAGCCGGTTGATGCGGTCATACCGGTATTCGATCACGTACCCCCAGGGATCGGTCACGAAGCGGGTGTTGCCGTAGGCGTCGAACTCCGCGTGCGTATGCCGTCCCACGGGGTCCCACGTGTCGGTGAGCCGGTTCAGCCCGTCGTAGGCGTAGCGGGTCTTGAACCGGTCGCCGTCTTCCGTGCCGAGCGGCCCGATCTTGTAGACGAGGTTCCCCGCCCCGTCGTACCCCATCCACTCGGTCACCCGCCGGGGCGTGTCATCCGTGCCGCCGGGCCGGGCGATGGACACGACGAGATTGAGGGCGTTGTAGACCATCTCGGTGCGGAACGCCGTGTCGTCGGGGCCCGACCCCCGCGGGTCCACGATCCAGACGACGTTGCCGACTTCGTCGTAGCCGAAGTACTGGATGGACTCCTGCGGGGCCGCATCGGTGCCGGCCGGCTGTGAGTCGGAGAGCCGCCGGTTCTGGGCGTCGTACGTGTAGCGGGCGACATAGGCCGGCCCGCGCACGTCCGCGAATTCGAGCAGGTTGCCCGCCTCATCGTAGACGTAGGTCTCGGTCCCGTAGGTCGGCTGCTCCGCCGTCCCGGTCGGCCGGGTGACGCGCACGGCGCGGCCCGCCGCGTCGTTCTCGTGGGTGGTCGTGAAGTACGGCCCGCGGGGATCCTGGACCGTCCGGAGGTCGCCCGCCGCGTCGTAGGTGTAGACCCAGGTGTGACCGGCGCGGTTGGTGTGGGTGGCGACCGACCCGTCCGCGGTGTAGGTCCACGACTCCGCGAATGGCTCGCCGGTGGAGATATCCTGCTCGGGCCCGGACGACGAGACGAGGTGGCCGGCCGCGTCGTAGTCGTAGAGCTTCACCCCGCCTTCCGCATCCACGATGCGCCATGGCCGCCCGAGGCCGTCGACCTCGTGCCTCGTCACGCGCTCGGGATCGCCGTCCTCGCCCAGCTCCTCGACCCGGATGAGATTCCCCGCGGCGTCGTAGCGGTAGGCCGTCTCGTGATCCTCCGGGTCGGTCATCTTCGTGAGCCGGTTCTGGCCGTCGTAGTCGTAGCGCGTCCAGTACTCGGGCTCCGCCGACCCCTCGTTGCGCGCCTTGCTCTCGGACGTGAGGTTGCCCGCCGCGTCATACCGCCGGTAGAGCACGGCGTAGGTCGGCCGCGTCGGCGTGCCCGTCGGCCGCCGCGTCTCGAGCAGCAGGTTGCGGGCGTCGTAGGCATAGGTCGTTGTGTAGTAGCCGCCGGCGAGGGGGCTGCGCGGATCGGTCTGGGCGACCAGGTTCCCGGCCAGGTCGTACTCGAACCGTTCGATCGCCGGCGGCGACGGACGGGCCGGGGTCCCCTGGGGCTGCTCGACGCGGATCAGGAGGTTGAGCCCGTTGTACGCGAACTTCGTGGAGTACTCCGGTCCCGCGAAGGCCGGGCGCGGATCGGTCTGCTCCACGAGGTTGCCCGCGCCGTCGTAGGTGTAGACGGTCTCCGCCCAGGCCGGCGCGGTCTGGGTCCCCACGGCCTGCCGCTCGACGATCAACCGGTTGAGTCCGTCATACTCGCGCGTCGACCGCGTGTAGTCGCCGCGGCTGTCTTCCGTGGCCGTCCGGTTGCCCGCGGCATCGTATTCGTGGGAAATCCGGAACAGCGTCACCAGCGGGAGGGCCCCGGTGTAGGACTCCACCGCGACCAGCAGGTTCCGCGCATCGTACGTGAAGTCGGTCCGGTACAGGGTATTGCCGGCATCCCCCGCCGCGCGCCCGTCGATCGTCCACAGCACGTTGCCCAGCGGATCGGACCGGCGAAGCTCGACGACCGCCGGCGCCGCGTGCGTGGGCGTCGCGACCGTGCGCGTCACCCGCCACGGGTGGTTGAGGCCGTCGTACTCCACGTCGGTCCGGTAGTACGCGCTGTTCACGTCGCCGCCGCCGCGGGCGTCCACCTCCACCGTCCGGTTGCCGACCGCGTCGTAGTCGTACGCGGTGATGGCCGGACCGTTCAGCGGATCGGGCCGCGTGATCGACGTAAGGCGATTGAGCGCGTCGTACGCGTAGCCGGTGCGGTAGGCCGGGTTGTCGAGATCCCCGCCGGCCCGCGGATCGGCGACCGCGATCAGGTTGCCGACCGCATCGTAGCGGTACGCCGTGACCGCCGGATCGCCCGGCTCGCTCGGGCTGCCGACCCGTCCCGTCGGGCTCGACACCGAGATCAGCCGGTTCGCCGCGTCGTAGACAAAGGTCGTCGTCGGGAAGCCGTGGCGGGCCGGGCTGCGCGGATCCGTCTGCGCGACGAGGTTCCCGGCCAGGTCGTAGTCCATCCATTCCACGGCCCGCAGCCCGTCCGCCGGCGTGCCCGCGGGCCGGTCGACCTTCACGATCCGGTTCTGCGCGTCGTAGGCGAACCGTGTCGAGTAGTAGTCGCCCGCCGCCGATCCCCGGCCGTCGGTGTGCTCGACCAGGTTCCCGACCGCGTCGTAGGTGAACCATTCGAAGACGCTGGGGCGGTTCTGCGTGACCGAGCCGCCCGGGCGCTCGATGACCAGCACCCGGCCCGCGGCGTCGACGGTGTACTTCGTCGTGAAGTACCCGTCCCGCGCGCTCCGGCCGTCGGTGTGACGGACCGTGTTGCCGACCTCGTCATAAGCGAACCACTCGATCGCGTCCGGTCCCGGGTTGTTGGGCGTGCCCGTGGCGCAGACCCTCTTGACCTCGCAATTCATCGCGTTCCAGACCGACTCGGTGCGGTAGAACGCGCCCCGCGGATCGGTGTACCGGACGACGTTCCCGACGGCGTCGTATTCGTAGGTCTCGGTGAAGTACTCGGGGGCGCCCGGGATCCCGCCCGCTTGGCGGACGGAGATCAGGCGGCTCTGGGCGTCGTAGGCATAGTCCGTCCGGTACTCGTCGCTGTCGGGATTGCCCAGGGCGCGCGGATCGATCGCCGCCGTCCGGTTGCCGACCTCGTCGTACTCGTAGAGGGTGATGCCGCCGAGCGCGTCGCGCATGCGGACGCGAAGGCCGCGGGCGTCGTACTCGTACTCCGTGCGGTACGCGGCGCTGTCCCATCCGTCGCCGCGCGCGTCCACGATCGCCGTCACGTTGCCCGCCGCGTCGTGCGTGACCCAGGTGGAATAGTCGAGCGGATCGGTGGTCCGGATCGTCCGGTTCAACCCGTCGAAGAGGTACTCGTACCGGTAGGTCGGATCCATGCGGTTCCCGGCGGCGCGCGGGCCGATCGTCGCCGTTCGGTTGCCCGCGCCGTCGTACTCGTACAGTGTCACCGAGGGATCGGCCGGCATGTCGGGAGTGCCGTTCGGCTGCGAGACCGCGATCACCCGGTCGAGCCCGTCGTAGGTGTAGCGCGTCGTGTAGTACCCGCCGGCCGCGTCGCTGCGGGCGTCGGTGCTCTCGATCAGGTTACCGGCCTCGTCGTAGCGGTAGCGCGTCGTCGAATAGGTCGGATGATCCGGGGTGCCGTTCGGTCGCGTCTCGCTCATCAGCCGGTTCATCCCGTCGTAGGCATAGGTCGTCGTGTAGTACCCGCCCAGCGCCGCGCTGCGGCCGTCGGTGAATCGGACAAGGTTGCCGGCCGCGTCGTATTCGTACCAGTCGGTCGCGTAGGTCGACTCGTCCTCGGTCCCGGTCGGCCGGCGGATCTTCGCGAACCGGTTCAGCGCGTCATACGTGTAGGTCGTCGTGTAGTAGCCGCCCTCGTCGGCGCTGCGGGGATCGGTCGCCGTCTTCAGGTTCCCCACCTCGTCGTAGTTCCGCCACTCCACCGCCCGCGGCGCCGGCCGGTCTTCCGTGCCCTGCGGCCGGCTGATGCTCCGCACGCGGTTCATGCGGTCGTACGTGGTGAGGGTGTTGTAGTAGCCGTCCTGAGTCGGGCTGCGCGGATCGAAGGCCTCCACCGCGTTCCCGACCCGGTCGTACCGGTACCCGCGGACGATGTCGACCGGATCGGCCGCCGTTCCGCCCTTCGAGCGGATGTACCGGATGCGGGACTGCCCGTCGTACTCGTAGTCGGTCCGGTGCAGGGTGTTGTTCTCGTCGCCCCCGGCCAGCGGCCCCACGGACCAAAGGAGATTCCCCTGGGCGTCGTACATCATCCACTCGATGGCGGCGTCGAGGTCGGGACGCTCCGGGATGGCGGCCACGTGCGTGACCGTGCGCACGTGGTTCAGGGCGTCGTGGTCGAACCGGGTGACGTAGTAGGCGCCGGGAACGCCGCCCGCGCGCGGATCGTACCGGGCCGTCAGATTGCCCGCCGCGTCGTACTGGGAGAGCGTGCGGGTCTCGGACCCGGCGTACGTCGGCGTGGAGCTCGATTCGATCGTCAGGGTGCGGCGGCCGAGCGCATCGTACCGATACTGCGTCCGGAAGTGCTCGCTCGCCCACGTCCCGGCACCGCGCGGGCCGATCTCCTCGACGAGGCTGCCGGCGCCATCGTACCGGTACAGCGTGATCCCCGCGGGGGTTTCGATGCGGACGGGGCGGTTGAGCCCGTCGTACTCGTAGTAGATCCGGTAATTCGCCCCCCCCGCGTCCTGGCGCGGCGAGATGACCTCGCGCACCTGCCCGCCGGGGTAGTACCGGGTCACGGTGACATAACCGAGCGGATCGGGATCCGTCTTCTTCGTCAGCCGGTCCCGCTGGTCGTACTCGTACAGGGTGACGCGGTGCAGCGCATCCTCCACCCATCGCACGTTGCCGTTCAGATCCGGCCCGAACCTCGTCACGTGGCCCTCGGCATCCTGCTGGTAGACCATGTGGTCCAGGTAGTCGTACTGCCACGTGGTCACCTGGTCGCCGCCGAATTCCGTGTCGTTTTCGACCGTCATCGTCCACGGGCGTCCCAGGTCGTCGTAGGTGTATCGCGTGACCTTGTTCTCCGGCTCGGCGATCCGGGTCACGCGGTTGCGCCCGTCATACGTGTACCGCGTCACGAGGGTCACCAGGCCGGCGGTCCGCGCCAGGACGCGGGTCTCGGTCACCTTGCGTCCCGCCTCGTCGTAGGCGAACTCGGTGTAGTCGCCCATCGCGTCGTACACGCGGTAGACCCGGCCGCGGCGGTCGGTGAGAATCACGCTCACGAACGTGCGCTCGCCGTGGTTCAATCCGTCGTACGTCCGCGGGTCGTACATGTACGCGTACGTGTACAGCGAACCCTTGGCGTCCTTCCGGTAGGGAACGGCCACCCGCGCCTTGAGCACCTCGTTGTAGAGGGTCACGGAGGCGTCATACTCGAAGGACCATGACGTCCGGACATTCAGACCATCCGGATCCTGCGTCTCGCGACGGACGCGGTTCAGCTCGTCATAGAGGTACTCCGTCGGCACCGTCGCCGCCCGCCCGTCGACCTCCCGGGGCACGACCTCCCGCACCCGGTTCCGCGCCGCGTCGTAGTCGTACGTCGTCTCCACCGGGGCGGCGCCGCCGCCCGGCCGCCGGATCACGGAGACCAGGTTGTTCATGGCGTCGTAGCGGTAGGTCGTCACGTTGCCGTTCTCGTCCGTCTCGGTCGCCGGGTTGCCGGTCTCGTCCTCGTACGTGTAGGCGCGCGTCGCCTGGACCTCGGTACCCGCCGCGTAGGTCACCCTCACCAGCCGCCCCCGGTTGTCGTAGTCGTAGTCCGTCACGTGCCCGAGCGCGTCGGTGACCGTGTCCACCAGCCCGTACTGCCCCGCCTGCTGGATGAAGGTCCGCACCGTGACCGCGTCGGCCAGCCCGGCGGTGGTGGACTCGACCGTGACCCGCTCCCGCACCGCCGCCGCCGACCCGTTCGCCTGCAGCGGACCGTCGGTGTACTCGAAGCGGGTCACGCGCGCGTCGACGTTAGGGCTGCCGACCGCCTCGTGGTGGACGCTGATCCGGTTGAACCGCGTCTCGTACTCGAACTCCTCCTCCACCGTCCGCTTCGAATCGGGGAAGTCGGGCATGTCTTCGATCGACATCACGTTGCCGTACGCATCGTACTCCATCACCGTCTCGCGCCCGAGCGGATCGGTGATCTTCGCCAGGAGGCCGTTGCCGTTGAACTCGAACGTCCGCTCCGTCCGGCCCTCGCCGTCGACGGCCGCGACGTACTGCCCGGAGCCGTTCATCCAGTAGACCAGCTCGCGCCCGTCGAAGTCGGTGTAGATCGCCTCCGCCACCGGGTGGACCAGGTCCGCGCCGTCCTCCTCCAGCCGATCCGACCGCAGGGCCTTCAGTTCCGGCGAGGCTTCGAGCACCGTGGTCTCGTCGAGATCGAACCACGCGAACATCTGGGCCGGGACGAGCTCGAATTCGTTCCCGTCCGCGCGTTCGCCGCCCGTTACGCGGCCC
This sequence comes from uncultured Verrucomicrobiota bacterium, assembly GCA_964610105.1. Lineage (GTDB taxonomy): Bacteria > Verrucomicrobiota > Kiritimatiellia > PWTM01 > PWTM01 > CAZSUU01. The sequence continues at coordinate 18,147 of CAZSUU010000023.1, forward strand.
AGTTGATTGTAGTCCACCGTCTCGGTGAAATCGGTCGCGCTGTCGAAGGCCTCGTCGGGATCGTTCCCGCGCTTGAGGACCTGGGAGCTCATCAGGTGGTCGGCGGGCTGATGCCACGTCGGATCGTACGCGAACGCGTGCGGGATGCCGTCCGGATCGGTGATTGAGATGAGGTTCCCGTCCGCATCGTAGTCGAGGAACGTCTCCCGGCCGTCCGGATCGGTGATCTTCCACACGCGCCCGCGCCGGTAATCGAAGATGGTGGTCATTTCGACCGGATCGACGATGGAGGTGATGTTGCCCTCGTCGTCATGGTTCCAGGTCGTCTCGTTCCCGTGCCGGTCGCGCGCGATGTGCAGCTTGCCCATCGCGTCGAACTCGTGCACCGTCCCGTCGATGAAACGCCGCACGAACGTCCCCGACGTGGTCTGCCACAGGCGCGACTGGTCGCTCCCCACCGTCGTGAACGGCTCGCCCGGGTGTTCCGGGGCGAGGAAGATCTGCTCGTTTCCGTTCCCGTCCACGAGGACCACGCCCCCGTCGCCGGGGAAGATCTCGAAGTACCCTTCGATGCCCCATCCCACGCCAAAGGGGGCCTCGCGGGTTTCCCCTCCCTCGAGGACCTGGTCGCCGTAGTTGACCACCGCCACCGGCATGCTCATCTGGAGCGGCTGGCCGTGGAACTTCTCCTCCGAGGCCGACCACGTGTACGCGCCGTAGTCGAGCACGAACGTGTACACGCCGGAGAGGCCGCCGCGCAGGTCGATCGCGATCGCGCCTCCGTACGGCATGCCGTCCTCGGGGCTCAGCGGGAACTTGTACATGTGGTCCCCCGTCCGCAGGCCCAGCTCCGCGGCGTCCGCCGCGCTCATGCCGGTGGCCTGGACGTAGAACTCGCCCATCCGCGCGGCGAGGCTCGCCACGAACCGGTCGTACGGGGTCACCGAGTCGGCCGGCCGCTCGCCCTCATCCTCCTCGCTCCACGTCTCGGGGAGGTGGTCGAGGCTGAAGTAGTAGAGGTAGACGGGGTAGGCCCGCAGCGAGTCGTAGTGCAGGGTGATGCCGCGCGTCTGGTCGGCGGAGCGGTACGTGACCAGCGGGTGGCTCTCGTGGAAAGCCCCCGTGTGCACCTCGGCCTCCGAGGTCAGGCCGGCGGCCACCGTCACCGGGTCGGCCGGGAAGCTGCCCAGCACCGGGGCCTGGTTGTACGGCGTCGCGGTCAGGACCAATGGATGGGCGGCGAGGGCCGTCTGGGCGGCGATGCCCCGCACCAGGCCCTCGACGAAGATGGGCGCGAAGTTGTTCGGCGTATTGCCGTAGGGATCGTACTCGGGAACGCCGAAGGTGTTCTGGTCGATGAACCCCATGTCGGCCCGCACGTCGATCAGGACATCGAGATGGTCGATCGGCAGCGTCGACAGCGGCCCGCGCAGCAGCCAGAGCATCTGGCCGTCCTCCGGCAGCGGCTGGTCCCAGGGCGTGGTGTACTGGCTGTAGTCGTGGCCGATCCGCCGGTCGCCCGCCGCGTCCTTGGCGTTCGTCTCCACCGTGCTGACGATGCGCATCGTGTCGAAGGCGAAGATGCTCCGCTTGCTCTGGTAGGCCGCCAGGAGCACAAGGCTGCCGGGCGAGAGAGCCAGGTTATCGGGGAAGCTGTTCGGGATCGGCCGCGTCGCCGCCACCAGCCGCGGCATCTCCAGCAGGTCGCCGAAATCGCCCATCACGTTCCGCACGATGCCGACGTTGCCGCCCGCGGCCATCAGCGCCCGGATCGGTTTCCCGTTGGCGCCGGTGTAGTAGTAGTTGTAGGCGTAGAGCGGCCCCACGTTCGGATCGTGGCGCGGATCGCCCTCGGACCACCGGTTGAAGCCGGTCACGAACGCGTAGGCCGGATGCGGCAGCCCGTCCGGGTTGTCGTCGGTCTTGAACAGCTCGGTCAGCGCGTTGGCCGGCAGGAACTCCACCCCCTGCGCGTTGCTGACGCCGAAGACCTGCGACCAGACCCCCTCCTCGACGCGGCGGAGCATCCCGAAGGACGTGAACGGCACGTACCGGCGGTCGAACTCCTCCACCACCCGGCGCCCCACCGCGTCTTCGTCCCACGTCAGGCGCAGGATCCCCAGCGCCCGCGCGTTGTCCTTGCGATCGACCACGAGCATGACATCGGGGTCGTCGGTGGCCGCCACCGCGTACGGCATCGGTCCCACCGGCGCCGACGCCCAGGGCTCGTCCTCGTTGAAGTAGGGCGCCGCCGCATCGGTGGGGGACACCCAGACCCGGTAGACCCGTCCGCCCTCGTCGTCCGTGCCGGCCACGAACGCCCACTGGCCGTCGGCCGTCAGGGCAATCCCTGTCAGCGCATTCGCCGGAAGCTCGATCGTCTTGCGGAGCTGGTGGAAGGTCGACGAGTACGGATCGATGTCGATCACGTAGAGCAACCCGGCCTGCTCGTCGGTGACGTACAGGAACCGGCCCGCGACGTCGGCCACGAGGGCGAACGGGTGCGCCCCCACCGGAAGGGCGATGCTCTGGATGCCGATCGTGTCGGGGTCCGACTCGTCGAACGGCGTCGTCGGGTCGTCCTCGATGTCGGCCACGACGTCGACCTTGTGCAGCGCGACCGCGTCGATGACCCCGACCGCCGCCCCCCCGGCGAGCGTGACGTAGGCGCGGGTCCCGTCGGACGTCGTCGCGGCGTAGCGCGGCGCCAGACCCTCCCCGTGCGGATGCGCCTCCGGATCGACCGCCATCGGGATGCGGGCCAGCTCGCGGGGATGCAGCTTCGTCGTAACCTTCCCGGCGGCGTCCGGGAGCTTGAGCATGCTCAGCGTGTCGATCACCGTCACCTCGTCGGTCGACGGCAGGCAAGCGAACGCATACCGGGAGGAGGGCAGGAATCGCAGCGGATTGCTGACGAAGAGCTGCGGCTCGAACCGGCCGTCCAGCGGCATCTCCATCGGGCGGGTGACCGTGATCGACGACAGGCCGAGCATCACCCCCTGTGGCACCGGGACCTTGATGACCTTGAGGTCGCCGTCGTCCGCGCCCCATTCGAGATCCTCGCCCGGAACCGTGATGTCGAGCCCGCCGACCGCGAGCACCTGGCCGTCATCCCCCCGGGTGTCGCGACCGCCGATCTCGAACGTGACGAACAGGTCCGTCAGATCCGAACCGAGCGGTCCGGCGTCGCGGTACGGATTGACATAGGTGAACGTGATGCCCTTGAGCTCGAGCTGGGGGGTCGGGTGCTCGGGGTCATCGCCGAACGTGAAGGTAGCCGTGGCCAGCTGCGGCGCGGGAATGCTCTTGGTCAGGTAACGCGGGGGCATCGGCAGCGCGAGACTCTTGATGCCGTTGGGCGGCGCGATGAAGGTGGTCGAGGTCTCGGTGACGTACCCCAGCGAATCCGCCACCAGCGCCCGCAGCCGGTATGTCATCCCGCCGACGGCCGGCATCAAGAAGTCACCCAGTGCGCCGACCGCGGAGTAGTACTTCGGCCCGCCCTCGCCGGACGCCATCTCGATGTTGAGATCGACCCCCTTGCCGGTGCCCAGGGTCTGACGCACGTTCATGTCGGCCAGGCAGTGGATCGCCGAGGTCATGTTCGGCGTCATCATGAAGGCCGTGCCCATCTGGCTCGGGTTGAACAACATGCCGGAGTTGTACGGATGCTGGCCCCCGAGGCCACTGTTGGGCGGACTGGTCGTTCGCAGGCGACCGTCGGCCCCGACCTCCATCCGGTCCACCAGCAACCACGCGGTCTCGAGCGCCTCGCCCGGGGCCGACTGGAACCGGACCGGCTGCATCAGGAACCCCACCTGGCCCACCACCCACCCCGAGGGCGCCGCCATCTCGATGCTGAGAGGCTCGTCGGTCGTCAGACCGCCCAGGTTGACCGTGAATCCTCCATGCACATTCCATCCGCTCGGCGCCACGTACGGCACGTCCGCCGCCGTGAGCGTCGTCACACTGAGGTCCCGCGCCTCGTCCAATGCCCCGGCGGGTATCCCCACCGTGATCCCGTCGGCATTGCCGATCAGCCCGCCCGACGTTCCGACGACCCCGCCGCCCACCACCGGCGCGGCGCTGACGATCGCGGAAACCAGGCTCTGCCCGCCGTTGATGACGGTGACCCACACCCGACCCGCGGCCAGGCTGGTGAAGAGGCCATCGGCGGTGATCGTACCGAGCGCGGTGTTGCTCAGGTAGTACCGGGTTCCGCCAGCCGCGCCGGATACATCGTGCACGCCGGCATCGTCCCGCATCCGGACGACGAACTGCCGCGTCCCGCCCGGCTGCAGCGCGTAGGACTCGGGGAAGAACTCGATCCACCGGCCGTCCGCCACCCCCACGGTCACGGGCGTCGCCGCAGTGCGGCCCTGGGCGGCGACGGTGACGATCGTCGTGCCGGCGGCCAGCGCGTGCACCGTCCCAGCCCCGGAAACGGCGGCGACCACGGTGTCCAGGCTCTGGAAGACGGCGTAGGAGGGCGGCAGATCCAGCACCCGCCCGTCGGAGAACTCCCCGCGCAGCCCGATGGAGGCGTCGGCGCCGACCGCCAGCACCAGGTCGCGATGGAGCAGGATCAGGTTCTCCAGCGTCGCCGCGCTGATGTCCACCGTGACGGCCGCCGGCAGCGAAACGAGATCGCCATCGTCCGCGACCACGTCGAAGCCCGCCGTCCCCGCGTACCCGGCCTCGGGCCGGAAGGTCGCCACCGTGCCGCCGCGCGAGAGCAGCACCGTCCCGTGCCGCACGGCGGTCACCGCGAAGCGCAGCGACGCCCCTTCGGGATCGCCGCCGAGGGCGGTGAGGTCGACCGTCACGGCGAGGTCGCGCACGGTCTCGACGGTCACGGGCGCGACCACCGGGCGGCGGTTGGCCGCGAAGCCGAAGGTGGCGTCGAGGTAGGTCCGGTCGGCGGCGTTGACGACGCCGTCGCGGTTGGCGTCGGCGCCGGGCAGGTAAGCGGGATCGCCCGCCGCCGCGCCCCACGCGCCGAGCATCAGCCCTTCGTCGGTCCCGTCCACCGTGCTGTCGCCGTTCATGTCGCCGACGATCCAGCACTCCAGCGTGAACGCGCCCGCGGCCAGCGCGTCGGCGCCCGCGATCTCGACGACGTACGGCCCGCCCTCGCCCAGGGTGAAGAACGCGCGCGCCACGCCGGCGGCGGTCCACGGGTCGCCCGCGGCCACGCCGTTCACCGCCGGCAGCGCCGGCTGCCAGCCCGCGGCCGCGACCTGGATTCCGAGGGTGAGCGCGCCGCTGTACGAGGTCGCGAGCTCCGCCGCCCCGAGGGTGAAGACATAGCGGACCGCGCCGCCGGCCGCGAGCGCGCCGGCCTGCGACAGCCCGTTCACGTCGCGCGCGCCGCCGAGCGAGGCGTCGAGCGATTGCACCGCGACGAACACGCCCTGCGCGTCGTAGCTCACCGACCCGCCCGCCGGGCCGGCGGCGGAGGCGGCGATGGTGAGGAAGTGCGGCGCGGGTCCGCGGTAGCCGTACACCGTCCGGCCGCCGGCCGCGTCGCGGGCGGACTCGAGCTCGCCCGCCGCGTTGTAGCGGTAGTCCACCTGCGTTCCGTCCGCCCGGACCGCCCGCACCAGCCGGCCCTGCCCGTCGTGGTCGAACGACAGCCGGTCGCCATTGAGACCGACCAGCCCGCCGTCGGTTACGAACACCCGCTGGCCCGCCGCGCCCGCGATCTCGCGCGGCGCGCCGTCGGGACCGTACACGTGCGCCACCCCGTCCGCGCCCCGCAAGGTCCATGCCGCTTCGCCGAAGGCCGGATCGGCGGGATTGTAGGCGCGGCCTCCGCTGAGCGTCCGGAAGGCCCCGCCGACCTGTTCCAGCACCGCCGCCTGCGTCTCCAGCGCGAAGCCCGCCCCCGCGTCCGCCGTCCACGCCGGCCGGTACACCGTCACGGCGCCGAGATCGACGGCCTGCGGTGTGAACGCGAATCCGATCCGGCGGCCGTCGGGCGCGGTGAGGTAGACGCGCGTGCCGGCGGCCAGCGCCGCATAGAGCCCTTCCGCTTCGCGGCCCGTGGATTCGAGCCCGAGCGAGATCCTCGCCTCGAAGCCCGCCAGCCACCACCCGTAGCCGAGCATGCCCGCCTCCGCCGCCGTCGTGGTGGAGTAGCGGCGGGTCAGCCGGACCGCCACGCTGTTGAGCGCGGCGTCGAGATCCGTGACGGCCGTTTCGTACGCGCCCGGACGGACGGTCGCGTCGATCTCGATCAGCTGTTCCGTGCGCGTCGTGCGGCCGGACATGTCGGTGGCGGTCAGGGCGAGCAGATAGACCCCGTTCGGCAGGCGGGCGGGATCGAGCCGGCCGAGCACACCGCCCGCCACCGGGGCGAAGCCGCCGCCCAGGGCGATCTCGGCGCCCTCCGTCCCGATCCGGTCGATCGACGTGAGGCTCAGGGCGAAGGCATCCAGGTTCGCATCGGCCACCGTGCCGACGACGTCCGTGGCCGCGGCGATCACGGCGCCGGCGGGCGGGAGCTGCAGCGCGACCGACGGCGCCGCGAGGTCGGTCAGGTCGCGCACGCGCAGCACCGTCTCGGCCGTGCCCGCGACGCCCGCCGCGTCAACCGCCGTCGCCCGCACGGCGTAACGGCCTCCCGCGGCCGGAACGAAGTACGCGCGGTTGAGGCCGTCCAACGTGTACGGGACGCCGTCGACCGTGACCGCCAGCGACGCGATGGACGTCACGCCGGTCGCCGCCGCCTGGATCACGACGCGCTGGCCGACGACCGCCGGGAAGCTCGGCGTGACATCGACCGTCACCCGTGGCGCCAGCGGCGCGACGGAGGCGACCAGCCGCAGCATCTCGCGGTCGAACAGCTCCCCGTCGCTCAGGGTGATCATGACCGGGTGCTCGCCGGCCTGCACCGAGAGCGGCGTCCACGTCAGCACGCCCGTCGCGGGGTCGAGCACGGCGCCCGCGGGCAGTCCGCTGGCCGTCCAGGTCAGCGTGGCGCCCGCGTCCGGATCCGCGCCGCCCATCGCCTTCGTGAAGACCTGGCCCGCGAGCGCCACGGCGCCGCCGGGATTCGGAAGCGCCGGGGCGCGGTTGACGTTCAGCACCTCGATCCGCACGGTCGTCTCGGCCGACAGGCCGGACGGATCGGAGCAGCCGAATCGTAGGGCGTGCACGCCGGCCTGCGTGAATCCGGGGGTCCAGGTGAAGATCTGCGTCGCCACGTCGAACGCCGCGCCGTCCGGCAGGGCGCCGAGCGTGTACCAGGAGAGCCCGTCGTTATCGGGATCGCCGCCGCCCAGTTGGAACGCGAGCGGCACGCCCTCCTCGCCGAGCAGGCCGGGGAGGCCGGCGACGATCGGCGGGCGGTTGGTCGCGGCGATGACCAGGGTCACATCCTGCTGCGAGGAGCGGTTGCCGTCGGTGACGCCGAGCCGTGCGGTGTACGAGCCGGCCTGGTCGTAGCCGGGCGTCCACGTCAGCCAGCCGGTTACGGTGTCGAGCCGGGCCCCGAAGGGCAGGTTCGACGCGGTGTAGGTCAGCGGGTCGCCGTCGGCGTCCTGTCCGCGCAGTTGGACGTTCAGGGCCTGTCCCTCGGCGCCGGAGACCGCGCCGACCGGCGAGAGCACCGGCGCGGCGTTGGCGAGGCGCACGACGATGTGGATGATCTCGCTGTCGCTCAGCGCGTCCGCCGGCACGCCGTTGCCGCTGTCGGTGACGCGCAGCACGACGGTGTAGGTCCCCACGTCGCCGGCGGCGGGGAGCCATCGGAAGGTGGCCACGCCGTAGATCCCGGGCGTCAGCGTGGCGCCCGCGGGCAGCGCGTCGGCCGCGAAGGTCAGCGGATCCTGATCCGCATCGGTCACGCGCAGCTCGAACGCCAGCTCCTGGCCGGCCACGGCCACCTTGTCGCCCACCGGCGCCAGCACCGGCGGCTCGTTCGGCGAGGTGACGCTGAGGATGAAGTTCGCCTCGGTGGTCAGGGCGTTCGCGGGCACGCCGTTGCCGTCGTCGGTCGCGCGGAAGACGATCGCGTAATCGCCGCGCTGGCCGCGCACCGGCGCCACGTGGACGGTCGCCGTGCCGTTCGCGACCGGCGTGAAGGTCGACCCCGCGGGCAGCCCTTCCATGGTCAGCGTCAGCGTCCCGCCGTCGGGGTCGGTGGCGGAGACCGTGAAGTCGAGCACCGACCCGGCCGCGACGGTCTTGTTCGTGATCTCGGGGATATCGGGACTGCCGTTGACGTCGCGGACGGTGACGGTCACGGTGGACACGGCGCTCGTCGTCGCGCCGGTCCCGTCGCCGTCGTCGGTGACGGTGAACTGCCACTGGTAGACCCCCGCCTGCGTGTAATCCGGCTGCCAGACGAGGTAGCCGGTGGCGGTGTCGAATGCGGCGCCGGTCGGGAGGGCGTCGTGGGTGAAGGTCAGCGGCGGCAGCGCGCTCTCCGGGGAGTCCACGTCCGGCGGCGCGGTGAACGAGCCGGCCGCCTGCGGGTGATCCGGGTCCTCCACCGCGATCCGCACGGTGAACGGCTGGCCCTCGGCGACCTCGAAGGCGCCGAGCGGCAGGAAGCGGACGGGGCCATTGACGTTCAGCACGGTGATGTCGACCGTGCGGCTGGACGAGCCCGTTCCGTCGCCCGCGAAGAACGTGAGTGACGTGACGCCATGCTGGTCGTAGCGCGGCACCCATTGGAACACGCCGGTCAGCGGATCGAGCGAGGCGGCGGGCGGGAGGATCGGGGCGGAGTAGGTCACCGCGTCGCCGTCCGGGTCGGTCGCGGAGAGCTGGAACACGACCGGTTCGTTCTCGCGCACCGTGCGATCCGGGATCGGCGCCATCTCGGGCGCGCGGTTCACGTCGCTGACCGCGATGTCGAAGGTGGTGGACACCACCGCCAGGCCGTCGGAGGCGAAGAGGGTCACGTCCTCGTACCGCCCCGCGCTCGTGGCGTCGGTCTGCCACCGCAGGACGAGATCCACCGGGTCCAGCGAGGCGCCCGGCGGGAGCCGGCCGGCCCAGTAGAGGAGGGCCTGTCCGTCGGTGTCGTAGCCGCCGACGTGCACCTCGACCAGCGCGCCCTCGCTCGCGGACACGTCGGCGATCGGCAGCAGCACCGGCGCGTGGTTGGCGCCCTGCACCGTCACGCGCCACACCTGCCGGCGCCAGGCCCCGGCGGCATCGTACGCCCGCAGCTCGAAATCGGCGGACGGCGCGGCTTCCGGCCCCGGGGTCCACGTGAGCAGGCCGGTGTCGGGATCGGCCGCGGCGCCCGCCGGGCCGCGGACGAGGATGAAGTGCACGGCGCCGGAGAGCGCGTCGCCCGCATCGGCATCATACCGGTATTGCACGCCGACCTGCGCGGTGTTCGGCGGGGTGGTCGTGAACGCCGGCCCGCTGCCGGAGGTCAGGGCGGCGGCGACGGTCGTGGAGAGGTCAAGGGCGCCGCCCGACGGATCGAGCACCGTCACCGTCCGCCACGGCGTCGAGGCGCCCGGGAGCAACGCGAGACCCGGCCCGAGGATCTGGACGTACGGCAGCCCGTTCACCGTGAAGCCATCGGCGTTCTGCACCGCCGCGCCCGGGCCGGCGATCCCGGTCAGCACCAGCCGCATCGGCCCGCCCAGCGTGCCGGTGCCGGTGTTCATCACCCGCACGTCGAAGGAGACGGTGCCGTTCAGGCGGTCGAGGCGCGTGTTGGCGAACTCGGTCGAGGTCTGGGCCGTCACGTCTTCCAGCACGACGAAGCTGACGGTCACGGGCGCCGCGAGGGCGAGGCCTTCGTCGCTTTCGATCCGCGCGTCGATGGTGAGGGCGTACTCCGCCGGGACGAGGGATTCGAACCTCAGCAGGACCGAGCGGCTTCCGGCCGTCCACGCGGCGGAGCCGATCTCGATGGACTCCCCGGTGGTGCGGTTGACGAGCGTGTAGTTCGCGGGATTCGAGACCGACCCCGCCACGGCGCCGCCACCGACCCGCATCGGCACGTTGAAGACCACCTCCGCCTCGCTCACCACCGGCGCCGGCTGATCGCCGTCAGCCGGGGTGGTGGCGGTGACCTGGGGAACCACGCGCACGGAGAGCACGTCCACGCGGTCCGACTGGGCGACGTACAGCCGGCCGTCGGCGCCCGCCAGCACGAACTCGCAGCGCCCGCCGCCCTTCGCCAGCACCAGGGAACCCATCGACACGAGATCGACCATCTCCAGCGTGCCGTCGAAGCGGCTGACGAAGAGCAGGTTCTCCAGCACCGTCCCCGCGACGCCGAACGCGAGCCCCGCCGCCTCGCCGCCGGCCTCGAAGACGGTCTCGGCATCGCCCACGCGATTGAAGCGGATCGCGCGCCCGTCCTCCGGCCACGCCGTGCCCCACAGCGTGCCGTCGGGCGCGACCGCCAGATCGTGCACCCGCGTGGCGCTGAATGGGCGGAAGGTCCGCGAGGCCGTGTCGAAGATCTCGACGCCGTCGCCGGTCGCCACGTAGAGCTCCGTCGTGCCCGGCCTCGCCGCCAGGCCGAGTGTCACGCGATCGCCGAAGCGCTCGACGATGGCGCCGGTCTCGGGATCGAGCCGCACGAGCGGCCCGCCGCCGGTCGTGGCCCACAGCAGTCCCGCGCTGTCGAACGCCAGGTCGTAGATCGGCACGTCGTACGAAGCCAGCGGCACGCCGGCCGTCCCGCCGGCCAGGCTCACCTTCCACAGGCTCCGGCGTCCGGAGCCGCCCGAGACGTACACCGAACCGCCGTCGGGCGCGAAGGCGAGACCCAGGGCGCCGATGTCCGCTCCGGATTCCGCCAGGCCGCGGAAGAAACCGCGGGCGACCAGCGGTTCGTAGACGGTGGCGAAGGCCGACGGCGTCGTCGCGGAACGCACCGACGGCACCAGCAGTCCCGCCTGGACGAAGATCGGGTTGGTCGACGGAACCGGCGTCACGACCGCCTGCGGCCGCTCGGACGTCCCCTGGGACCCGGCGCCGGTCGTGCCGCCCAGGTTCACGGGCGCCGGCGGCGGGGTCAGCGCGCGGCCGTCGGGCGCCTCGCTCAGGTTGCCCGCCACATCCCAGGCGCGGACCACGAACTCGGCCGTGTCGGAGGCCTCGTCAGCCGTGAACGTCGCGGAGGTCTCGGTGGTCAGGCGCTTCCAGGTGGTGAAATCGCTGCCGTTCACCGACACGTAGGCGACGTACCCGAGAAGGCCGGAACCGCCCGCGTCATCCGCGCCCGTCCAGGTCACCTGCCACGACCCGGGGGCGAGCGCCGCCGCCGTCCAGCTCACCTCCGGCCCCACCGCGTCGAGCGTGTGGACCACGAGGTCCGTGTCCATCGGCGCGCCGCTGCCGAAGAAGACGCGGGCCGAGGCGGACAGCTCCGCGCCGGTGACCGCCTCGGGGAGCGCCTCGACGGTGTAGTTCGCCTGGCCGTACTTCGTGCCGTCCGTGTTCGGGAAGAGCAGCCCGAGGCTGGGATCGGCCGCTTCGATGCCCGTCAGCGGGTCGACCGCGGTCAGCGTCCAGGTGAGGGTGTTGGTCGTGATGTCAATGCCGGCGGTGATGTCGACATACACGCCGAGCGAGGCGGTCAGGTCGTAGCGGCCGTTGATCGCCGAGCGGTTGGACGGGAGATCGATGACCACGTCGCCCAGCCGGACGTCGCCCAGCCGGAAGGATCGCGGATCGAGGTCGCCGTCGAGGGTCTGCACGATACGCAACCGGGTCACGGGCGCGGAGGCGTCGGCCGGATTCTCGAACCGCACTCCGTACGGCAGCGGCGTGTCGGCCGGCACGAAGGCCCGGCTCCCCTGCCCGTTCGGGCCGATCATCTCCACCGCGTCGTTGCGCGAGCCGGTCAGGCCGAAGTAGTCCTGGAGACCCGTATGGCCCGCGGTGCCGCCGGACACGATGCCCGACCCGGTGTCGGTGATCTCGCCCACCTGGATGACGAACGTCTCGAAGTGGGTGGGATGCGAGAGGCCGAGGTCGTAGCGGCCCGCCTCGGGGGCGGAGGCGGCCCACGGACCGTAGAGCGAGGAGGCCGGGTACTGGGCAAGATCCGGGTCCTCATTCGTCGGGCGCGCGCCCTCCGTGTGGCCGTACCAGGCGCGGACCTGCGCGAAGAAGCCCTCGAGATCGCCGCCGCCGATGATGTCCGCCCGCGGATTGACGTCCCCCTCCGTCGGATTCATCAGCAGGCCGGCGGTGATCAGCGACACCGCGCTGGCGAACTCGGGCAGCTCGCGGATGCCCGGCGGTTCGTCGCCCGGGCGCAGCATCCCCGCGTCGGTCAGCGACGCGAGGTAGAGGTTCGACCAGAGATCGGCGTCGGCCGAGAGCACCACGAGCGAGGACGGCGCCGCCGCGTCGCCGAGGATGCGCAGCCGCATGGACTCCGCCACGCCGCGCTGGTAGGAGAGGTATTCCGCGGCGGTCATCGCCGTGGCCGAGGCGTAGATGTTGACCTTCAACGCCAGGTCCTCCAGCTCCCACGGCATCAGTCCCTCCAGGAAGCGCGGATTCTCGGCCAGCAGGCGCCGCAGCTCCGGGTAGGTGTCGAGGTTGAAGGTCAGGCCGGCGTAGCCGCGGTTGATGAGGTCGAAGGTGAATCCCGGCGCGCTGAGGGTGCCTTCGAGGTTGACCACCGGGTCGAGCTCGACCCACGGCACGCCGTCGATGTCCGGCTCGCCGCTGAGATTCGTGCGGAACACCACGGCGGGACCCGGAATGAGATCGGTGTGCAGGTTGGCGACATTGCCCATGCCGAACTCGAGGTGCACGTAGGGCGTGTCGACGTTCGTCAGGCTGTAGACCCCCACGCCGTACCAGCCGACCTCGCCGATATCCAGCGTGCTGTCGCCTCCGATGCCGACGGTCACGTCGAGCGGCAGGGCCGGTTCCACGAGGTAGCGGTACGGCACGCGCGCGACCTGCCCGTCGGCGTTGGTCACCTGCACGTCGTAGAGCCCGTGCGGCGCGCCGGTGAGGTCGAATACGCCGCGGATGAGCGTCGGGCTGAGGACGCGGTAATCGACCGGCACGAACTCCCCGATCTCCGGGCGGATGAGCTTCGGGATGGCGCCGTCCTTGAAGCGGGCGCCCTCGATGTCCAGGGTCACGTACGCCGCGTCGCCGCCCGATTCGCGGCGGATGCCGGCGATGCCGAACGGCACCAGCCGGGCGGTGAGCGTGAACGCGTTCTGCGCCGGACCGGTGGCGTTCCGCACCATGATGTAGTAGGCGCCCGCCTTCGTCTCGCCGACGGTGGCGGTCAGGTCGGCCCACATGTGCCCCTCGAAGGCGGCGTCGTAGCGGATGGAGTCGGGCAGACCCTCCCAGCGCAGGTAGAGCTCGTTCGCCGCCCCGTCGGACGCGGCGTCGAGCAGGACTTCCAGCGTCTCGCCGGCCGGCACGGTCACGCGGTAAAGCCGCTGGCCGCCGGCGGGCAGCGAGCCGGCCTCCGGCAGGTTGAGGGTGAGCGCGCGCACGTCGACGCGCAGCGTCCCGGCGCTGGCCAGGCGGTTGTTCACCTGGCTGATCTCCGCGATGTCGTCGTAGATGTCGGAGCGCAGGATCAGCCGGTAGTCCGCCGGCAGCGAGGAAGGAAGGGTGACGGCGAGCTGCATCCGGTACTCCGCCCCCGCGTCGAGCCGGCCCAGCGGGACCCATCTGCCGGACGCGCCGTAAGCGCCGGGCTCGAGCGTGCCCACGAGCGCGTCGCCGAGATCCCAGATCGCGTCGCGCGAAAGGTAGAGCGAGTCGGCCCAGACCCCGATCGCCGCCTGGGTGCTGATGTTCTTCACGCGCCACGAGACCGTCACCGTGTCGCCGACGTAGGCCGCGGCCGGGATCGCGATCTCCATCGCCTGCAGGTCCGCGGGCGGCGGGACCTCGAAGCGCAGCGGCGCCGGGGCGGCGGCGCTGTTGTTGTTCTCGCCCGCGCTCTCGTAGACCCGGCCCCACGGGTGCAGGCGGTCGGGGACGTCGGTCAGCACGAAGACGTAGTAGGCGCCCGTCAGCCCGCGCGGAGCCCGGAAGGTCCCGCTGTTCTCGTACGCCTGGCCGGGCAGCAGCGCGCCGCTGTGCGCGATCGGGCCGAGGTAATGGTCGCCCCGCACGTCGAGATAGCGGTCGCGGCTGAGATAGACCTGGTCGGTCCACAGCGTCTCGCTCGCCGCGGTCGGCGTCGCGCCGTCGTTGCGCACGCGGTAGACGACCGTGACCTCCTCGCCGGTGTAGATCCACTCCGGGATCGTCACCTGCGCCACCACCAGGTCGGGCAGCGTCGCCCGCGTCACCTGGATCGGTCGCGCGAGCAGGTCGTTGCCCTCGCCGCGGTACTCGTTCACGGCGTCGCCCTGCTCCGTGATCCGGGGCGGGCCGTCCGCGATCGGGTACGAGGCCAGGTCGCGCGCGCTCGCCCAGGGATTCGGCCCGTAGGCGGCGTCCACCGCGACCAGCAGGTAGAAGGTGCCCTCGATGTCGTCCGGCAGCCGCACGTCCAGGGCCGCCGTGTATTCGCCGCCCGGCTCCAGCGCGCCCGTGTGCCCGAGCCCGCCGAGGTGGAGATCGTAGCTGTCGAGCGACGGATCCTGCGAGATGTACACCCGGTCCACCCAGTACCCCACGCGGGTCACGCGGTCGCCCGTGTTGCGCACCGTCCACTGGACCGGCATCACCGAGCCCGAGTCGCCCGCGGCCGCCGCCTGCATCGAGATCACCTGCAGGTCCGACTCGCGGTAGGTCACCTGGCACGGGCCGGACGAGGCGCCGTTGGCCGCCTTTACGTTGGCGGCCTTGCCCTCCCACACGCGGCGGGCGAACAGATCCATCCAGCCCGGCCACTCGCCCGGCCCCACCGGCGCGAAGCTGCCGCTGTAGATCCGCCCGCCGCTGACGGCGATGTCGGTGAACACGTGCGCGTACCGCCGCCCCTCGATGCCCTCCGGCAGCGTCGCGCCGGCCGTGGCCGTGTAGACCGCGCCGGCGCCGAAGCCCGCCCCCAACGCGTGCGGCACCACCGCCACCAGCCACGCGCGGTCGGCGAGGAACTGCGGATCGGGCGACAGGAACACGTAGTCCATCCAGTACTGCGTGCCGGACCAGACGGCGGCGCCGTGGTTGGTCACGGTCCACGTGATGTTGACGGGGTCGCCGGAGAACGCCGACGCGGTGATCTGCACCGAGGTCACGGCAAGATCCGAGGGCGTGTTGGTGACGTGCGAGGCGACGGCGCGCTGGTTGTTCGTGGTCCAGGGACCCTCGAAGACGAACGGCGATTCGTACGAGGGCAGGTTCCCCCGGAGGATCCACAGCACGTCGTCTTTGCTCAGCTTCGACAGGTCGGAGTAGTCCACCTGCGCGAGCGGCTGGCCGAGTTTCTGCTCCGCGCGGTCGACGATGTCCTGCACCTGCTGGGCGAGCGCGGCCTCCTCGCTCAGGATGTTCGCCGCGTCGATCAGCGAGTAGCGGTTGGTCTCGACGACGAAGTACTCGCCCTCCGCCGAGATGGGCAGGTCGAAGGAGAAGGCCTCGGTGTAGGACGCGCCGGGGTCGAGCACGCCGTAGTGCGGCACGGCGAAGACCAGCGTGCTGCTCCCCTGCCCGTCGTGCAGGTCGGCGTCGGTGGAGAGGTAGATCGCATCCGCCCACCGCTCGAGGTTCGTCGGGGCCGCGCCCCGGTTCTCCACCGTCCACCGCAGCGTCACGCGCTCGCCGCCCCGCGGCTCGGCGGGCGCGACCGGGGAGAGCACCTCGACCGACGTGACCTGCAGGTCGGCGGGCGGATTGTAGAGCACGGTGATCGGCCGCGCCTTGAAGTTGCTGCCCTCCATGTCGGTCGGGGCGTCGGGATTGAGGTTCACGTCGAAGGCCTGTTCGTAGACGCTGTCGTACGCGTCCGCCCAGACGGTGATGTAGAACTGGCCGGTGATCTGCACCGGCAGCTTGACCGTCACGTCGCGAGTGTACGACTGCCCGACCTCCAGCGCGCCGCCGTGCCCGAAGCTGCCGAGCTTGATGTCGCCCGCCGACTCCTCCGTCCCGGGTCTCGGCCGGCCGGGCTGGGTCGAGAGCCAGACGGTGTCGGCCCACGAGGCCGGGTACGTGATGCCCGCGCCCAGGTTGGAGACCTTGTAGTGCACCGTGATCACGCTGCCGTCGAAGGCCTCCGCGGGCGCGTACACGTCCGAGGTCACGAGATCCGGCGGCGGCACGATCACCGCATCGACGGCCAGCGGCATCGCGCGGACGTTGTCGTCGTCGCGCGGATACTCGTCCACCGCCCCGCCCGAATCGGCGACGACCAGGATGTACACGTTGCCCTGCACCCCGAGCGGGATCTGCGCGTGGCCGGTGGTATGGTACGCCTCGCCCACCGCCAGCGCGCTGCCGTTGGCCGGGCCGCCGAGCAGGCGGTCGCCGCTGTCCCAGCGGTGGTCGAGCGACAGGTACACGCCGTCCGTCCACCGCGAGCCGCCCGTCGGCGTCGCCGCGGCGCCGAGGTTGGTCACGGTGAACTCGTAGTCGATCGTCCCGCCCGACGTCACCGTCGCCGGGATGAGCATCGTGGTGACCTGCAGGTTCGGGCGGGCGCGCAGCGAGACGGTCAGCGTCTCGGCCGCGCCGAGGGCGTTGTTGAACTCGTTGGTCTCCATCACCGCGCCGCCGGAATCGGTGCGCACGTAGAACTGGTACGCGCCCTGGATGTGCGACGGGATCGTGATGCGCTCGGTGCGCTCATACTCCAGGCCCGCGCCGAGCCCGAGGCCGCGCACCCACGCGCCGAGCACCGTCGCGCGGGAGAGGTCCCCGTTCGGCGCGAGGTAGAGCGTGTCGGTCCACGCCGACGTCGTGTCGCTCGGCCCGTTGTTCCGCACCCGCCACGTCACGTCCGCCGAGGCGCCATCGAGCAGGGCCGTCGGTCCGCTCACCGCCATCACCTGCAGGTCCAGCGGCGGCGGGGGCACGTAGGTGACGTCGATGGCGCCCGAGCGCCCGCGGTTGTTGGTGGTGTAGATGAACTCGTAGGGACCGCCGGTGGTGACGAAGAGGTAGTAGGCGCCCCCGATGTCGGAGGGCAGCGTGACCTCGACGCTGCGGGTGTACGAGGCGCCCAGGGCGAGGGCGCCGATGCGGGAGAAGCTCCCGAGCTTCCGCAGGCCGCCGCCGTCCGGATCGGCGCCGATCCAGACCGTGTCGCTCCACGACGTCGCGTCCGTGGCGCCGATGCCGTTGACCGCGCTGTTGCTGACATTCCACGTCACCGTCACCCCCTGCCCGCCGATGCCCGCGGCCGGGGCGGTGACGCTGTTGACGACGAGGTCCGCGTACGGCTTGGGCACGACGTCCGTCACGTGGTCCGCCCGCGCCGTGTTCGCGCCGGTATTGGTGTGCTCGTAGACCTCGTCGAGGGCGTCGGTCTGGACGAAGACGTAGAAACGACCCTCCATCGCCGCCGGGAGCGCGACGATCTCGTCCATCGCGTATTCCATGCCGGTCGGCATGAGCCCGTAGTGGCGGAACTCCGCGACGAGCCGATCGCCGCCAAACGTTGCGTCGGTCGACATCCACACGCGGTCGACCCACGTGTCCACCGGCCCGGCGCCGGTGCCGATGTTGCGCACCGTCCAGCCGACGTTCAGGTCCACGGGATCGCCCACCACCAGCGTCTGCGTCGTCACGCCGGAGACCTCGAGGTCGGCGTAGGGCGCCAGCGTGACCGCCAGCGGCGTCACGGTCGCCCCCGCGTTGTTGCCCTCGGCGCCGTACTCCGTCACCGCCCCGCCCGCGTCGGCCACCGCGAGCACGTAGTAGGAGCCGCTGACGCCATCCGGGATGCGCAGGGTCCGCGGACCGCCGGCATACTCGCCCGCGGGGGCGAGCGCGCCGACGTGCGTGGCCTCGCCGAGGAACAGGTCGCCGCCGGAATACGCGGTGTCGGTGGAAAGATAGAACCGGTCGATCCACGTCGCGGGCGTGCCGCCCGTCCCGGCGTTGCGCACCGTCCACCCGACCGCGATGTCCGCGCCCGACTGGGCCGACGCGGGCGCGGTGACCTGCGCGACCACGAGATCCGGGTGGGTCAGCGCCGTGGCGGCGGCGGAGGCGGTGGTGTTGTCCGATTCGTTCGCGCGCTCGTAGACCGTGTTGTCGGCGTCGGTGACGACGACGAAGAACACGTCGCCGTCGGCGCGGCCCGGGAGGGAGAGCGTCTCCGTCCGCGCATAGGACGCCGAGGCCGCGAGCGGTCCCGACCGCTGGAAGCTGCCCAGGAGGGTGGCGCCGGCGAGAAGCCCGTCGGCGGAGAGGTACACGCGGTCGAGCCACGCGCCTTCCGCCGCGGCGCCGCCGGCGTTGCGGACGGTCCACGTCACCGCCGCCCCCTGCCCCGTCACCGCGGTCGCCGGCCCCGCCACGCTGTCGACCACGAGATTCGCGACCGGCGAAAGCGTCACCGCCATCGCGGCGGCCGCGATCCGTGTGTTGTTGTCCTCGGCGCCGGGCTCGGTGAGCTGGCCGAGGGCGTCGGTCTGGACGAACACCCAGTAGTCGCCCGCCGCGAGGTCGACCGGCAGCCGGAAGAGCTGCGACTGCCCGTAGCTCTCCCCCGCGCCGAGCCCGCCGAGCCAGGCCGCGTCGCCGAGCATCCGGTCGCCGCCGAACACCGCGTCGGCCGACAGCCACACGCGGTCGGTCCAGCCGCCGCCCGGCGTCGCCGCCGCGCCCGCGTTGACCGTCCGCCATCCGATCTCCACGTTCTGCCCGGTCTGGCCGGCGGCCGGGGCGGTGACCAGCTCCACCTGCAGGTCCGGCGCGCCGATGTTGAGCGCCGCGACACGGATGTTGTTCGCCTCGCCGCTCTCCGCCTGCGCCCCGTGGATGTCGGTGGCGAAGATCAGGCGCCAGAGGCCGGGATTCACCGACGGCACGGAGGCCTGCCGCGTGAGGCTGTAGGAGCCGCCGGCCGCGAGCGGCGACTGGGCGATCACATCGACGCCCACCAGCGGCGTGTCGCCGGCGTCGAGAACGTCGTCGGCCGAGAGGTAGACCGCGTCGCGCCAGTCGCCGTTGGCCACGAACGCGCCGGCGTTGGTCACGGTCCAGCCGAGCGTGATCAGCTGCCCGACACCGATCGCGGCCGGCGACGAAGAGCTGCCGAGCGCGAGGTCCGGCACGTCGATCGCGAACGCGGCCGAGGCGGTGTTGTTCCCCTCGTCCGTCTCGCCCTGGGCGTTGTCGCGGTCGGCGACGACGAGGATCCGCCACGCCCCGCCGGCCCAGGCCGGGATGGTGACCTGGGTGGACAGGGTGTACGAACCGCCCGCCGCGAGGGGGGTCTGGTCGAGGATCGCGGCGGCGCCCAGCAGCGTGTCGCCCGCGTCCCAGGCGTCGTCGGCCGAGAGGTAGACCGCATCGGTCCAGTCGGCGAGCGCGGCCTCGGTGCCGCCGTTGCGCACGGTCCACGACACGGTCACCGTCTGCCCGGCGATCGCGTCGGCGGGCGGCACGACCTGGGTCACGCTCACGTCCGCGAAGGCGAGGGCGAGCTGGGTGGTGTACACATCCTGCGCGGCCTCGCCGTTGACGGCGTCGCCGTCCTGGTTCATGGCGTTGCCCAGCAGGTCGGTCAATTCGGGGCCGACGGTGAAGGTATAGAAACCGGGCGCGGTCTGCCGGTCGAACGAGAGCCGGAAGGTCGTCGCGCTCCGGGCGGCGACGCCGGCGATCGCGATCGCGCCGCCGGGACCGGTGAGCGTGGCGTCGGCCGCGGTGAAGCTGGCGGCCGCCACCGCCTCGTTGAAGGTCACGTCGGCATACTCGAAGGCGCCCTGGGTCTCGCTCGACGCGGCGAGGCCGGTCACGCGCGGACCGGTGCGGTCGATGGTGAACATCGCGGCCGCGGCGGCGGTCATCGCGTTACCGGCGAGGTCGAGGATCTGCGGCCCGACCGACAGGGTGTAGGGGCCGTCGGCCGACTGCTCCGGGAAGCTCACACGGAAGCGGCCCGCGTCAAGGCGGACGAGGGTGAGCTGCGCGCCGAGCAGCTGCATCCCGTCGGGGCGCGTGAGCGCGAAGTCGGCGACGGCGACGGTCGCCTCGTCCACGGGCTCGCTGAACTGGACCACCATCGACGACACCGTCGTGGCGACCGTACCCGACGGCTGGCTGGCGATGACGGTCGGCGGCACGGATTCCGCGCCGGTCTGCCGGATGTAGACGGTCCCCTCCTGGCCGGGGGCGGTTCCGCCCGATCCCCCGCCCGGCCCGCCCAGGGCGGTGACCCGCTCGAACAGGTCGGCGTTGAGCGCGGTGGTGTAGTAGATCGCGACGCGGCCACCGCCCGGACCGTCGCCCTGCACGTAGCCGGCGCCGCCGTTGGCGGTGACGGCGCCCGTCCCGCCCAGCGTGCCAACATCGAGCCGGATGCCGCCGCCGGACCCCGCCGTGTCCGCGTAACCCCACCCGCCGCCGCCGTTCGCGCGGATGACACCGTCGAGCGTGAGCGTGCCGGTCGTGATTCGGACGAGCCCGCCGCCCGATCCGCCCGCACCGAACGCGGTGCCGCCGCCGCTGCCGACCTCGTTCGGGTCGCGATAGTCGCCGTAGATCGCGTTGGGCGTGCCGTTGTGCGACCAGCCGAGGCCGCCGTAGCTGCCGCCCGCGAGGCCCGTCGAGCCGCCCGCGGTCGTGTTGCCGAGCGTGCGACCGGTCAGGTAGCCGCGGTTAGTCACATCGATGCTCGAGGCGGCGTCGATCGTCAGGGCGCCGCTGACGTGCATGCGCAGGGAGTATTCCGCCGTCGCCGTGGCGTATTGGTGGGTCAGGACGGCGCCGTTGCGGATCTCGACGTCGGCGGCCAGGACCGGCATCTCGTGCTCGGGGGCGGCGACCACGCCGGCGCCGTCGAGCACGAGGCGTTCGACGTTGAAGGCGGTGTCGCCCGCGACCCCGAGCGGCGTCCACTGACCGGGCGTCACGCCGTCGGCGCCGATGCGCAGCACGCCCTGGCCGGCCGCCGGCTTGAGGTACACGGTTCCCGGCGAGCCGTTGGCCGTCCCGCTCGAGCCGCCCGCCAGGCCGGCCCGCGCGGTGATGCGCTCGAGAAGGTCGGCGTTCGACACGCTGGTGTAGTAGACCGCCACGCGTCCGCCGCCGGGCCCGTCGCCCTGGACGTAGCCGTTGCCGCCGTCCGCCGCGATCCGGCCCGCGCCGCCGAGCGTGCCGACGTCGAGGCGGATCCCGCCGCCCGAGCCCGCGGTGTCGGCATAGCCCCAGCCGCCGCCGCCGTTGGCGAGGATCGCGCCCTCCAGCAGAAGAACGCCGGCGCCGATCCGCACCAGTCCGCCGCCCGATCCGCCCGTACCGAAGGCCGTCCCGCCGCCGCTTCCGAGCTCGTTCGGATCGCGATAATCGCCGTACACCGCGTTGGGCGCGCCGTTGTGCGTCCAGCCCAGTCCGCCGTAGCTGCCGCCCGCCAGACCGGTCGCCCCGCCGGACGTCGTGTTGCCCACCGTGCGGCCGGTGAGGTAGCCGCGGTTGCTCGCGTCGATGCGCGAGGCGGCGTCGATCGCGAGGGTGCCGGCGACGTTGAGCCGCAGGGAGTAGGCCGTCGAGGCAGTGGCGACCTGGTGGGTCAGTACGGCGCCGTTGCGGATCTCGACGTTCTGCGCCGAGACCGGCATCTCGTGTTCGGGCGCGGCGACCACGCCGGCGCCGTCGAGGACGAGACGGTCCACCGTGAACGCGGCGTCACCGGCCACCCCCAGCGGAGTCCATTGCCCCGGCGTCACGCCGGCCGGGGCGATGATGAGCACGCCCTCGCCCGCGTTCTGCTTGAGGTAGACGCTGCCCGGGGCCCCGTTCGCGGTGCCGCTCGATCCCCCGGCGAGCCCGGCGCGGGCGGTGATGCGATCGGCGAGCCCCGCAGTGGCGATGGCATCGTAGTACACCGCCACCCGGCCGCCGCCAGGGCCGTCGCCCTGCACGTAGCCAGCGCCGCCGTCCGCCGCGATCGTCCCGAGGCCCGTGAGCACGCCCACGTTGAGGCGGATGCTCCCGCCCGCGCCCGCCGTGTCGGCGTTGCCCCACCCCCCACCGCCGTTGGCCAGCAGCCCGCCGTCGATCACCGCCGTGCGGGCGGCGATGCGCGCGAGACCGCCGCCCGCGCCGCCCGCGCCGAACGCCGTGCCGCCGCCGCTGCCGAGCTCGTTCGGATCGCGGTAATCGCCGTACACCGCGTTGGGCGCACCGTTGTGCGTCCAGCCCAGCCCGCCGTGACTGCCGCCGGCGAGACCCGTCGCCCCGCCGGTCGTGGTGTTGCCCACCGTGCGGCCGGTGAGGTAACCGCGGCCGGAGACGTCGACCCGCGACGCGCCGTCGATCCAGAGGTCGTCGGCGAGGGCGAGTTCCATGCGGTAGTCCGCATCGGCCGTGGCCGCGCTGTGCGTCACCACCGCGCCGCTCAATGCCTCCAGGCCGCCGAACGCATGCGCCCCGTCGATGGTGCCCGTCCCCCCGGCGAAGACAAGGTACCGGCCGTCGTACGTCGCGTCGCCCGCCGGGATCGTCGCGCCGGCCGCGAAGAGCGCCGCGCGGTAGGCGTCCGCCGCCTCGCCCGGCGTGCCGTCGTGGTCCTGGTTCATCGCCACGCCGCCGGCATCGGTCACGGCCGGACCGATCGCGAGGTCATAGGTCGAGGCGCCGGTCAGCCCGCTGAAGTCAACCTCGTACCACTGCTCGCCGAGCTTCCGCAGGCCGAGGGGCGCCACGCCCGCGCCGTCCGGTCCGGTCATCTGCACGTCGTCGAGGGTGAAGGAGCCGTCGTCCAGCGGCCGGCTGAAGACCAGCTCGACCTTGTCGAACGGATGCCCCGTCCCGCCCATCGGGACCAGGCGCGTGACATAGAGCCCGGGGCGGAGGCTTCCGGCCAGCGAGAAGACATCGGCCAGCGTGTCGCCCGCGCCGCCGTTCGTTCCGTCCTGATTCTGGTCCATCGGGTTGCCCGCCAGGTCGCGGACCTCCGGCCCGAGCGTCAGCGTGTAGACCCCCGTCGAGAGGATCGGAGCGAATACCACGCGCCAGGACGAGGCGAGCGCCTCGATGCGCAGGATCGACAGCGCCCCGCCGGGGCCCGTCAGCGCGGCATCGCCCGTCGCGAACTGCGCGGCATCGATGGTCTCGCTGAAGGTGAAGGTCCGTTCGAAGGCCGGCAGCTGGGCCGTGCCGCCGGTCGCGGTCGCCCGCGGACCCTGCGTGTCCACCGTCACCGCCAGCGACGCGGTGGCCGCGTCGCCGATCCACGGCGTGAAGCGCGCGCCCGCCGTGCGCACGCCGTCGGCCAGCGGTCCCGCCGGGCTGAACGCGTACGTCCCCGCGCCGGCCACCTCGCGGGTCTCGTCGTAGGCGCCGTCGCCGTCGAAGTCGACGTCGATCGTGCCGCGCTTGTTCACCGTCACGTCGTAGAGCGGCTGGCGGACGTTCGTGAGGTCGTCCGACGCCGAGGCCCCCGAATCGCTGCCGGCCTGCAGGTCGATCGCCGCCGAGGCCGGCGTCGCGATCACGACCAGCGCGTCGCCGACATAGTCCGTCCCGCCGTTCAACGCGTTGCCCGCGAGATCCGCCACCCCCGCGCCGGGGGCGCTGCGGACGGTCAGGCGGTGGAAATCCTCCGCCATCGGCGCGGCGAGATGAAGCAGGGCGGTGTTCGTCGCGGCGTCGAAGTCGATCGAGGCCAGGCCCACCGGCGACTGGTTGGCATCGGTGAAGACGCCGTCGCCGCCGCTCGATTCGAGCAGGTAGCAGGCCGGGTTCCCGACCTTGGAAGGATCGAGACCGCCGGCGTCCAGGAATTGGACGCGGACGACCTCGCGCGAGACCACGGCCACGGACGCGACCGCGGGGGCGACCCGGTCGATCGTGAAGACCGACACGTAGTCGTCGCCCTCCACCCCGTCGCCGTCGCCGTTGCCGTCCATCGGCCGCCCGTCCGGCGAGCGAATCGCGGCGGCGCCGGATTGCAGGGTGAGGCGGTAGGCGTGATCCGCCAGCGGAACGGCCGGCCGCCACGCGCGGTACCGCGTCGAGGCCTGCTCGAATTGCAGGAAGCCCACGCGCCCCGGAGCCAGCGGGGCGGGATCGGTCACACGGGTCACCCACACCGGCGTGCCGTCGGTCCGCCGCACGGCGAGGTCGATGACCCCGGCGGCCGACAGGGTGATGGAGAAGTCGTAGAGCGTGTTGTCGGCCCAGCCGGTGCCCGCGCCGAGGTTCGAGGCCAGGACGGTGACATTCGCGCCGTTTTCGCCGTCCCAGAGCAGGTCGTAGATCGCGGTTGCGCTGAGCGCCGAGAACCCGTTGATCCGGAGCAGCTTGAGGCCCTCCTCGCCCGTGACGCCGACGCTCTGCGTGCCCTGCTTCCAGGTGAGCAGGTAGTACGTGTCCGCGGGGCCGCCGGGGGCCAGCCCGAAGCACAGGCCGATGAAATCATCGTCGCCCGTGGTCTCCACGCCCATCTGGCCGGTGAACGCCTCGCCCGCGGGCACGAGGTAGTCGCTCGCGAGCAGGTTGATCTGCTGCTCGGTGACCAGCGCGCTCAGGCCGCCGTTCTGCATCGACCAGCCGGAGGTGACGCCGTAGCCCAGCACACTCCAGTCGTACAGGTCGGCGAGCATGAGCCCCGAAGGCGTGAGGGCGATTGACGTGCCGCCGTCGACGTAGGCGGGCGTGACGGCGATCGCCTGGTCGTCGGAGCCGCCGGCCGCCCGGTCGTGCCCGAGGTCGAGCAGCTCGTAGTTCGCCGCGGCGCGGGCGGCCCCGCCCTCGACCGGCTCCGAGAGCGTCAGCGCGATCTCGCTCACGGTGCCGGCGGAATGCCCGGAGGGCGTCTGCGCCGTCACCTGCGGGCCCGGAATGACCGTGCTGCCGTGCAGGACGATCGAGAAGGCATCGGCGGGTTCGCCGTTGACCGCGTTGCCGTTCTGGTTCATCGGATTGCCGGCGAGGTCGAGGAGGTCCGGGCCGACCGAGAGGGTGTAGTCGCCGTTGACGGACTGCTCGGCGAAGGCGAGGCGCCAGGAGGCGTCGGAAAGCTGGGTCAGGCCGGTGATCGCGATCGCGCCGCCGGAGGGATCGGCGAACGCGATGTCGGCCGTCGTGAAGGAGGCCGCCTGGACGGGCTCGCTGAACGTCAGCGTCACGGCCGAGCTCGGAAGGTTCAGCCGGTCGTCGGGCACGAACTGCGTGGTCACCCGCGCGCCGGTCTTGTCCACCGCCACCGTCCCGTCGTAGGCGCCGGTGCCGCCGGTGACGACGGCGATGGTGACGTTGTCGACGTCATGATCCGCCGTTCCGGCACCCGTGGCGGCGGTGAAACCGAAGTGGAATTCGGATGGGATGGCCTCGGCCGGCAGGGTCGCAGTCAGCGTGGTCGATCCGCCGACCGCGGGCGGATGCGTGAGGACGACGGTGAGCGTGCGGTCCAACGCATAGTCGATCCGCGCGTGGAAGACGCCGTTGTTCCACAGGCGCGGCGTGACGTCCTGGTACACGTTCTGCCACGCTCCGTTCCATGCGATCGCGATCCGGTTGGCCCCGTAGATGTCGAACTCGACGGCGAAGGACGTGCCGCCGTTGAACCCGTAGTAGCCCACGCTGCTGCCGTTCCCACCGATTCCCGCCCCCGCGGCCACGACGAAGGTCATCCCGTCAGAACCGCTGCCGTTGTGCATGTTGAGGTCGAACTCCGCGGTGAACGGACCCGCGGGCCCCACCTGGTTGAGGAAAGCGCTGCCCGTCTGGTACGTGGCCGCGGGGACGAGGCGGAGCACCCCTTCGGCGGCATTCCAGGCCGCCTGGCCCTGGAAGGTCCAGTCGGCGGCGGGATCGGCCGAGAAGTCGCCGGTATAGAGCGCCTGCTGGGCGGGCATGGCATGGCCCGTGAGATCCTGGATGTCCGGCCCGACCTGCAAGGCGTACACGCCTTCGGCCGACTGGGCGGGGAACGCGAGGTCAAAGACCGCCGTCACCGGCACGCCCGGCGCATAGACGGGCGTGACCGAAATCTGGCCCGCCGGGATCGTCGCGCCGAGCGGGGTCTGGAGAACGACATCGGCGCCGGTGAAGGTGGCCGGCGCGACGTACTCGCTGAACGTCAGGCGGACCGTCGAAAGGTCGGCGTTCGTCCGCACCGCCGGCGATTGAGCGATGACCCACGGCCCGACGGTGTCGGCCTGGAGGGAGAACTGGAGCGCATAGGGCTCGGCCATCGGCAGCCGGCTCGGCGCGTCGTCGGTAACCCCCGGCCCGATCGTCAGCGTGTAGTCGCCGGAGAGCGACAGCGGGCTGAAGCGCAGCTCCAGCGTCCGGGAGTCGAGCCAGGCGGCCGAGGCGATCGTCGGCTTCAGGTCCGCGCCGCCGGGGCCGGCGAACGCCGCGACGTCGTCGGCAACCGTGAAACTCGCCGTGTCCATCGGCTCGCTGAAGGAGAACTGCGCGCGGTAGACCCCCGCCGCCTGCGGGCCGGACGGGGTGGCGCTGGTCACCGTGGGCGGTATGGTGTCGTCCATCAGCACGCCGACCACCCGGACGTCATCGATGTTCCACCCGCAGTACGTCACGGAACTGTCGGTCGGGCCCATGATCCAGCGCACGTAGACCGTCGACTGGTGGTCCGCCACGCCGGACAGGTCGAAATCCTGCGCCTGCCACGTCGTGTCGCGGAAGGTGCTGCCGGCATGGTTCCAGACCGTGGTCCAGGCGGTTCCGTTGTTCGATACCTGGACGCTGGCGTGGTCCCAGCTCGCGGATTCGACGCCCAGCCAGCGCTGGAACTGGAGGCGCACGCCGCGGTAGTCGGAGCAGTCGATGACGGACGTCGTCGCGCCGTAGGCGGACATGCTGTTCGGATACGATCCGCCGAGGTTGTATCCCACCACGTTCGCGCCCGTGTAGCCGGAGGTCGGATCGCCGCTCACGCCCTGGGGCGCCCCCCACGCCCACTGCGAGCCCGCATCGAACGTCCAGCCGGGATCGGCGTCCATGTTCGCGAAGTACACGGTCTCCAGGAGCGCGAAGACTGCCGCATACCGGTCCTCCGTCGCCTCGCCCGCGGCGCCGTCGCCGTCCTGATCCATGGGATTGCCGGTGGGCGTGACCGCATCGCGGATATCCGGCCCGATGACGAGGGTGTAGTCGCCGCTCGCGGAGGGGGCGGTGAACTGCACCTCGAGGGTCTGGTGGTCAATCCACGACGCGCCCGTGATGGTCGCGCGAAGGTCGCCGGACGGGCCGGTGAAGGAGGCAATGTCCGCCGCGACATCGAAACTCGCCGCATTCATCGGCTCGTTGAACGTGAACCGGACGGCCGTGGGCGCGGTCAACAGGCTGCCCGACGGCGTCGAGGCGGTCACGGCGGGGCCGGTCGCGTCGGCGCGCACCTCGATGTTGTCGAACGCCATCCCGCCGCTGGCGATCGATTCGGTCCCGGACTCCTGGAAGCGGATCCACGTGTCGGCCGAGTAGGTCAGCCCCAGCGCATCCAGTCGGATCCGGCGGAGCGTGTAGTCGCTCGTACTGGCCGCGCCGGTCAGGTTCAGCACCGTCACCCACGTCGCGCCGCCGTCGACGCTGAGGTCCACCCGGTCTCCCGCGTCGTCCGGATCGCTCCACTCCCGCTGGGCGAAGAGCAGCTCGACGTGGCTGCGCCCGAGCAGGTCGACGTGGAGGATGAGCTGGTTGACGGAGGCCGTGCCGGCGGCGTCCAGGGTCACGTGGCTCGTCCCGGCATACGGGCCGTTGGCGGGGGTGACCTGGATGCGCCCGGAGCCCGACGAGATCGCGTCATAATATAGAGGAAGAGCGCCCGACTCGAAATCGGTGGCGACCGGGAAGGCGGCGGGTGCGAAATACCGCACCCCCTCGCCGTCGAGCCCGGCGCCGCGATTCCGGTTGTTCGTCTCGTCCGTCTCCGTCACCTGCCCGTCGGCGTCGACAACCATGCCGACGTAGTAGAAGGTATCGGTGCCGAACGGATCGCTCGCCGGCGCCACGAGGCGGACCTGCGCGTTCAGCGCGGCGCCCCCGGTCAGCGCGGCGACGGCGAAACTCGCCGGGGCGGCGGCACGGTAGGCGGGATCGGTCGGATCGAGGTTCAGCGCCAGGTCGGTCGCCGGGTCGATGACCGCGTCGTCGGAAAGGTAGAAGCGCACCGTGGAGGCCCCGGCCGGCGCCAGGCCCGCGTTGCGGACGGTGAACGTCACGTCCATCCGCCCGGCGGCGAACCGCAGGTTGTCCGGCATCTCGGCAAAGGCCTCGCCCCGCAGGTCGGGCAGCGTGATCTCGAACGGGAACGCCACGGCGTCCTCGCCCGCCTCGCCCGGAAGGCCGTCACGGTCGCCGTCCATCAGGTTCCCCGCGAGGTCCCGCACGGCCGGGCCGAGGGTGAGGGTGTAGACGCCCAGGGCCGTCTGCGGCGCGAAGCCCACGGTGTACGCCGCCCCCGCGCCGGACACGCTGTGGACGGGACCGAGGTCGCCGCCCCCCGGATCCGTGAAGACGACGTCGGCGACGCCGAGGGTCGCGGCATCGAGCGCCTCGGAGAACGTCACCGCCTGCGAGGACACCCCCGGCAGCGACGCCGGGCGGACATTCACCGGCGCCGTTGAGACGACGCGGGCCGGCTCGTTTGTGCCGGTGGCCAGGGCGCCGTGATTCGCGTTCGCCGACGAATCGAGCGCCTGCGCGCCGGCGGCCTCGTCGAACCGCCAGTAGCCGACCAGCCCGGTCTCCGTGCCCGCCAGGCTGTGGCTCATCGCCTCCTGGATCTGGGCCTGCGAGCGCGCGATGTTCCACACGCGGACCTCGTCGATCTGCCCGCGGTAGTAGTTGTCAATCCGCCCGATGTAGCGCACCGGGATCGGGCGCGACACGCGGCCGGCATAGGCGTCGCTGGCATAGCGCTCCACGCCGTTCACGTACACGCGGTACCACGTCTGGTCGTACGTCACCGCGACGTGGTTCCAGGCGCTCGCGGTGAGGATGCTGTCGGTCACCAACGTGTTCCAGTTCGTGCCGTCGTGGAAGCCCGCGTGGATCTTCGTCTGCTCGGACACCCAGACGCCGGGCGCGCGCATCGCGGTGTTCGAACCTTCCTGGTTTCCGACGATCCCGTGGTAGCTGCCGTCGGTGTGCGTCGGGTAGATCCAGAACTCCTCGGTGAAGGCGTTCGAGAGCACCAGGGTGCCGTGGGTGCCGAGGTCGACCCAGTCGCCGCCGTCGAGGGAGAGCGCGCCGTCGGCGTCGGCGTTGGGCCGCGGGGCCGTGGTGTCGATCCGCACCGTCAGGCTCCCCGGCACCGCCGCCCCCGCCGCTGGCGTCAGCCGGGCGGTGACCGCGTATTGCCCGTCGGCCAGCGCCGGGCAGTCGGTGAAGGCATAGGTGCCGGCCGCGGCGACATCCTGCACGCTGTCGTACACGCCGTCGCCCTGGTAGTCCACCTCGATGCGCCCCGCGGCGTTGACGGTCACGTCGAAGGCCGGTGTGGCGTCGTTGGTGAGATCGTCGTTGGCCGGGACGCCGGTATCGCTGCCGGACTGGAGATCCACGGTGACCGTGGGCAGGGCGACGCTGAACGGCACCGCCCGGACGTTCAGCGCCTCCTCGGCCTCCGACTGCTGGCCGTAGGCGTCGGCGACGAAGAGCAGGTACTTGTTGCCGCCGACTCCTTCCGGGACCACGATGGTGCGGGTGCGCGGGTACTGCGCCGAGGCCGCGAGCGGCGATTGCGCGCCGGCCGCCAGGCTGTCGACGAACAGATCCGTCCCCGGATCGTAGGCGGTGTTGTCGGAGAGGAAGACGGCGTCGGTCCACGCCGCGTTTGCCGTCCCCGTTCCCGCATTCTGGACGGTCCAGTTGACGGTCACTCGCTGACCGGCCACCGCCGAACCCGACGAGGCGCCTGCCGCCGTCACCCGCAGGTCGGCCGTCGAGGGGACCGCCGCCTGGATCGTGATGGGCACCGCTACGAGATTGTCCGACTTGTCGCTCTCCCCCACGTCGCGCCAGACGTCGATGCAGAAGAGCAGGAACCAGGAGCCCGGCGTGACGTCGGGGATCGTGAGCACTTCCGAGACCGGGTAGGAATCCCCGGCGGCGAGCGCGCTGTCCCGGCTGTACCAGTAAAGATCCAGGTCCGTGGGATTGGCGTTCCGCTCCCACCCATCGAGCGTCGCGTCCTGCGAGAGGAACACCGCATCCTGCCATCCGCCCCATGCGCTGTCGGCCGGGGCGGCACCCGCATTGCGGACGGTGAACGCGAGGGTCACGTTCTCGCCGACCGCCGCGGAGGCCGGCGAAGTCCGGGAGAGGAACTCGAGGTCGGCGGCCACCGGGGTGACGGTGATCGGGATCGCGTCGCTGACGTTGTTCGCATCGTCGGATTCCGCCTGCTGGTTCCCCGCATCGGTCCAGACGAACAGGAATCCGCTGCCGGCGGGAACGTAGCCGGGCAGCGCCACATCCATGATGACGGGCACCGCTGCTCCGGCGGGAATGAGCGAGTTCTCGTTGGACACCCAGATCCGCAAATCCGCCGCCGCACTGAAGGTCGCGTCGGTCGAGTAGTAGATCCGCTCCTCGCGCGAGAGGGCGGGGGCGTCCACGGGGCCGTCGTTGGCGATGGAGTAGTTGACCGTGATCCACTGCGCCGTCGCCGTCGTCGAGGGGACCACCTCGGCGTCCTGCACCCGCAGGTCGACCGCGTTTTCGGTCGGACGGACGAGAGTGACCGGAACGGCGCGGGTATTGTTGGTCTCGTTGACTTCCGCCTTCGCCTCGCCCGCATCCGCGACGAAAACGAGCCACCCGGTGCCCGGCTCCGCGCCCGGCACCCGGGCGACCTGCGTCTGCGTGTACCACGCGCCGCCGGGCACGTTCGACGATCGCCACGCGTTGAGGATCCACCGGTCGGCCGCATCCCACGCGGCGTCGGAGGAAAGGTAGACGGAATCGTACCAGCCCGATCCGGTGTCGGCGCCGGCGTTGAGCGTCGTCCAGTTGAAGGTCGCCTCTTCGCCCATGGTCAACGTCGCCGCCGACACCGAGGCCGCGGTGACCTGCAGGTCGAGGCTCGCCGGATCGACCCGCAGGGGCACGATGCGCACGTTGTTCGCCGCGCTCGTCTCGGGCTGGGCGTCTCCGGTGTCGAGCACGAAGATGAGATAGCGGCTTCCGGGCGCGGCCGAGGCCGGGATCGTTACGGCGACCGGATCGACCGCGTACTCGACGCCGGCGGCCAGTCCGCCGGTGTGGGCGGCCGTGGCGAGTTGCGTTTCCCCGCCCGGCGTGTAGACCGGATCGGCGGAATAGTAGACCGTGTCGTTCCACGTCGGCACCGTGGCGTTCTCGGTCCCCCCGGCGAAGACCGTCCAGCCGACCTTGATCGACTGGCCCGCGCGGACCGAGGCCGGCGACGTGGTCGCGAGGAAATCGAGATCGGTGTCCGGGGGCGTGTAGGTGATCGACACGTCCTGGATCGCCGGCACGCCGCCGCTTCCCAACCGCAGCTCGACCTGGTACTGGACGAACCGGGCCAGGGCGTGCGCGGCGTTGATCGCGGCGCCGGAAACCGTGTAGCGGTCGGCGGCGCCGGTCGGCCCATACCAGGGCGCCTGCGCCAGCCCCGCGAGGGTGGAGGCCGTCCGGATACGGAAGGCCACCGAGGCGCCGGCCGGGACCGCGGCGGTCCACGCAAGGCTGCGGTAGATCGGGCGGTCGTTCGTGTCGAAGCCGGCCGAGGTGTAGACGCCCGACGGATTCGGGATCGCCGCTCCCGCCGCCGCCTCCGCGCCGACGGTGACGAGCGGCGCCGCCGCGGCCGCCTGCTGGTCACGGAGGTGGAGCGCCTGGACCGCTGCCTCGTCGAGCGCGCGGCTGAACATCCGCACCTCGTCCATCCGCCCCGCCCAGTACCGCCCGCCGCCGCCCCAGCGGCTGAGACGGAGGTACTGGCTGGTGACGTTGACGGCCGAGGTCGTCGCCGCCGAGCCGATGGGCACGCCGTCGAGATAGACGACGTTTACGGCGGCCTCCGAATCGTGGACGACCACGAGGTGCTGCCACGTGTCGGCGGCCAGCGTGAAACCGACCCCCGCCCCCGCCGCCCCGAAACCGTACGCGCCCGTGCCCGAGGCGTACTGGACCACCCAGTTCCGGTAGTCGGTGTGGTTGTTGTCGATGATGTCGGCGTACGTCTGCGTCTGCGCGGAAGGGCGGACCCAGATGGAGACGGTGAAGTCCTGCCACGTGAACCACGATCCGAGATCCGCGTAGTCATTCGTCCCGTCGAAGAGCAGCGACCCGCCCGCCACCCCGTCCGCCTGCCAGGTGGGCGAGTTCTGCAGCGTCCCGTGGCGGTTCTGGCCGGAGACGTCGGTCAGCGTCGCCCCGGCGCCCTCGTCCATCGGGTAGTAGGCCTCCACCTGGCTCCATGTGTCGCCCAGCGTCGCGACACTCGCCGCGTCGGCGTTCCCATAGTAGAGGTAGAGGGTCTTCGTCGACCCCGCCGCGATCTCCGGCACGCGCACCCACACGGCCGCGGAGGCGCCGGCGCTGTCCCACGACTCCACGGCGTAGGCCAGCGGCGTGAGCCCGTCCGAATCGGCGAACCGGATGTCGTCGCCGTCCGCCTGCGTCCGGGTGAAGTCGAAATTGCCCGCGTCCAGGGCGATCCGCACGTCGAAATCCGTCCGGGTCGCGCCGGCGGTGTTGTCGATCGAGATCGCGCGCCGCCACGAGAAGGTGTGTACGGGAAGGGTAAGCGACGCGGCGTCCCCCGTACCGCTGATCTGAACACCCTCCCGTACGCCCGTGTTGAAATGCGTATCGGAGGTCTGCGTCCAGATGGGATCGTCCGGCGTCGGGAAAACCACATATCCCACATCCCCCCCCGTGAGAGACGTGGATGTGGTGGAACTCGTATTCGATGCGGTCGTCGTGGCCGCTGTCGCGGGCGTGGTCAGCCGCCCGAGATCGGACCACGTCAAGTGCAGCACGCCGCCCGGAGGCGCGTTGCCGGTCCGGAGCGTCTCCACCAGCTCCGCCGTGATCGAAGCCTGGCCGTCGAGCGAAGCGCGGGTGAGCTGCGAAAGCGCGAGGGCGGCGAGTTCGTCCGGCGTGAGGCCGCCGTCGCCATCGGGATCGAGGAATTCGATCCGCACCTCGGCGTCCAGCCGCGCCTGTCCCGGTTGGATCGTGGCGGACGCGCCATCGATGTCCGCCGCGGTCGTTGCCGCGTTGGTCGCTGTCACCTGCAGGCTGAGACGGCTGTGCTCCACATCGATCGAGAACGGCGCCGACGCCGTCCCATCCTGCGCCGCCGTCACGCGCAGGTCCGCCTTCAGCTGGACGCGTACGTCGATCTCGCCCTGCACCGTGACCTTCCGACCGTCGTCGGTCACTGACTCGGCGCGCGGTTGAATCCTGATCTCACGGGTGTCGGCGACGCTCACGTCGAAGGTCGCCTGCCCCTCCCCGCCCGCGACCACGCGGGCGTCGACTCCGAGGCGGGCATCGAGGGCGGACGCCATGGCTTCCGGGGTGGCCTCGGCGCCCTGGGGCAGGCCGGCCGAATCGAACGCCGAGCGCAGCACCGAGGCGGGGTCATAGGAAAAGTCCTCCAGCCGGCCGGTGAAGGAGAGATCCGCGTCGAGGGCGGTGTCGGACTTCTGGAGCCGCTCGACCAACTGGGCCGCCTGGGCGAGGCCGGCGGAGGCATTCGTCACACCGTCGGCGGAAAGCAGGATGCGAGGCTCGAGTGCCTCCAGCTCAAATCGATGGCCGCGATCTGATCTTTTACCCGACATGACCCTGACCTGTCCGTCGGTCCTTTCAACTCCAACGCACTACTCCTACCGCTGCTCTCCCGTCGCGATCAAGGCGAAAAAGCGACAATCTGGTCCTGTGAACCGCCGCAAGCGGATAGACTGGAGGATCGGACGTTTCCCGTCCGCGAGGCCGCGGACCCTCTCGCGCCCGATCCGCGCCACGGGGGGGGGGCGCCGGCCCCGGCGTCCGCTCTCCCGCCCAGAGCCCGCCCCGCCTCCGCTCCCCTCTTCCTGGACGCGCGGCAGGATGCTCCGCGGTACGGCAGGTTGACAAATGCGACGCATTTGTGTACACGTTGGGGTGACATCCGAGATCGACCATGAAGTTTCTGAGTGTGCGCGACTTGAGGGGCAATTCAGCGCGCGTATGGCGTGAACTGCCGCGTGAGAAAGAGATGATTGTCACAAGCAACGGCCGTCCCGTGGCCATGCTGACAGCGGTCAATGAATCCACCGTGGAAAGATCACTCGCGGTGTGGCGGCAGGCGCGCGCTCTTCATGTGATCACGGATATACAGACGGAAGCCGCACGGCAGGGAACATCGAGCATCGGCATGGACGAGATTGACGCCGAGATTGCCCGGGTTAGACACAGTCGGCGGACGCGCGCCCGGTGAAGATCGTCTTGGATACCAACGTGCTTGTGTCGGGCTTGCTCAATCCGTTTGGTGTGCCCGGAAGCATCGTGCGCATGATGGGCTCTCCGGGTATTGTCCTGTGCGTTGATGCCCGAATCCTCGCGGAATACCGGGAGGTCATCAGGCGTCCTCGATTCCAGATTGACCCGGCGAAGGCGGAAGAACTGATGGACTGCATTCGCCATGCGGTCGTTATTTACCCTGCCGCGCCGTTGGCCCATCGCCTGTCTGATGAAGACGACGAACCCTTTCTGGCCGTCGCTGTTTCCGCCAGAGTCGATTGTCTTGTCACAGGCAACCTGAAACACTATCCGGCTGCACATCGCCAAGGGGTGAAGGTGGTCTCGCCGGTGGAGTTCATGACACTGTGCACAGGACACCGAACAGGCGCCTGAGGCGGCGAGCCGCAACCCAGCGGTCCTGGCCGTTCAGTGCGCTCACTCCAATTCGTCTGTTCCTCCGTGCAGCCGCGGCGTCTGGCTCTGCAGAAGATGCGGCTGGCCATACATATTCGCGGCGTGCATTGTGTGTGTGAAAGGATGCGGATCGAGATAAGGCGAACCAATATGGAATTCCGACTGATATCGGATGCCGATGTCCCCTCGCTCTTCGCGGTGCGCGCGGCCACGCGGGAGAACGCGCTGTCCCGCGACCATCTCGCCGCACTCGGCATTACGGAAGACTCCGTGCGTAACATGTTGAGGCGCACCCACCAGGGGTGGCTGTGCGAGGAAGCGGGCTCCGTCATCGGTTTCGCCATGGGAAACCGGGAAACGGGAGAAATGTGGGTGCTTGCCGTCCTTCCCGAGTTCGAGGGCAGGGGCGTGGGTCGCACGTTGCTCGCGCTCGTCGAAGACTGGCTCTGGTCGTGTGGGTGGCCGGAGGTATGGCTGACCACCGATACGGACACCCGTTTGCGGGCATACGGCTTTTACCGCAGTCAGGGTTGGCTGGACTCGGGCGTCAAGGACGGCGCCCGGCACATGAGAAAGAGGAATCCGAAGACTCATGGTTCCGCCGCAAGATGAGATGTGGATGCGTATGGTGTTCTCACGAGGTTTCTCCGTGGAAACGTCCGCGGAACAATCTCTGAAGGCGTCGCGGTTGCACGAAGGAACGGAGAGAACGCCGTCGACCCATTGAACGGCCAACACCCTTGGGGTGCGGCTCGCCGCCGTGGGGACCTGTCGGAGTCTCAACAGGAAGCGGCCCGCGGTTCGCCGCTTCAGGGAGCGGCGGCCGCGGAACCCCGGGGCGCCGACTCCGGGCGCATCCGTCCGCGCGCCAGGGAGGCGGCGACGCCGCCGAGGCAGAGAACAGCGAAGACGAGCAGGGCGGTTCGCATTCCCAGCAGGAAGACGGCGTGGCGGTCGGGGGTCACGGGGGCGTCGCCCACCCGCAGGGCGAAGATCAGCTGCACCACGCCGATGCTGAGGGTCTGGCCCGTCAGGCGCATCGCCCCGAGCGTGCCCGAGGCGACGCCGTAGAAGCGCTTTTCCACCGCGCCCATGACGGCGTGGGTGTTCGGCGAGGAGAACAGGGCGAAGCCAAGCCCGAGCAGCATGAGCATGCCCACGAGGAGCGCCGTCGACGCGCCCCCCGGCAGCCCGCAGAGCCCCAGCAGCCCGAGCACCGAAAGCCCCATGCCGACCGACGCCAGGGTGCGCGCTTCGATGCGGTCCGACAGCCGGCCGGCCAGCGGCGAGAACAGCGCCTGCACGACCGGCTGGGCCAGCAGAACGAATCCGGCCGCCCGTGGGTTCATCCCCTTGACGTACTGCAGATGGAGGCTCAGCAGAAACCCCACCGCGAAGGTGGCGCTGTAGTGGATGAGCGCCGCGAGGTTGGAGAAGGCGAAGACCGGGTTGCGGAACAGGTCGACGGGCAGGAGCGGAAACGCGGCGCGCCGTTCCCGCCGGATAAAGGCCGGGAGCGCCAGGGCCCCGGCCGCAATCAGCCCCGCGCCGTCCGCGCCCGGCAGGCGCGAGAAGCCCATCAACAGGGCCACGAGCAGCGAGGCGGACAGGATCGCCCCGCCCCGGTCGAAGGTCTCGCCCCTGGCCTCCGCCCATTCGCCCTTGAGCCGCCAGGCCACCAGCGCCAGCAACAGCGCCCCGGCGGCGGCATTGAACAGGAAGACGCTGCGCCATCCCCACAGGTGGGTCATCAGTCCGCCCAGCGCCGGTCCGACGGACAGGCCGGTGTAGGTCGAAGCGACGTTGATCCCCAGCGCCTTCCCGCGCTCGGCCGCGGGGTACACCGAGGTCAGGATGGCGAGGCCGGTTCCGGAGATCATCGCCGCGCTCACGCCCTGCGCCACCCGCAAGGCGATCAGCCACGCCGCCCCGGGCGTGAAGGCCGCCAGCAGGGCGGAAAGCGCGTACGCCATCGCGCCCCAGAGGAAGACCTTCTTGCGGCCGCGCAGATCCGCCAGCCGGCCGGCCGGGATGAGGCACGCGGCCGCCGCCAGCAGGTACGAGGTCGCCACCCAGCCGAGCGCGCCCGTGGGGAGGGCGAACTCCTTCCCGATGGCGGGCAGCGCGATGTTGACGGCGGACACCATGAACGGCGCGAGGAACGAAGCCACCATGGACACCTGCAGGGCAGTCCTCTGGAGTGTCCCGCCGGATGGATCTTCGGATGGCGGTGTTTCGATCATGACGACCCGGTTCTGTGCGCGTCCTTCGCGGCGTCGCATTCTCCGGCATCGAAGAGATTCAAACCAGACATTTGCAGCACCCTCCCCTCAGCGGGTCGGGGGTGCGAATCAAGCGTGTGGCGAGGGCCCGATCCGCAAAATTCCGCTCGAATTGTTCTGCTTGTGGACATTGCCTTGTCCACGATAGTGGGGCACGCTGTGCGGGTCGATGGTCGCACGCATGCGGGAGTCGGGAATGCACATGAACAGGCTCTGGAAGACCCTCGTGGCGGCCGCGGGGACGACCCTCGCCGCAATCGCGACGGCCGCGGCGCCGCGGCCGAACATCATCTTCGTCCTGACCGACGATTTCGGCTATGGCCACGATTCG
Source organism: uncultured Verrucomicrobiota bacterium (assembly GCA_964610105.1). Classification (GTDB taxonomy): domain Bacteria; phylum Verrucomicrobiota; class Kiritimatiellia; order PWTM01; family PWTM01; genus CAZSUU01. Next base: position 55,668 of record CAZSUU010000023.1, read on the forward strand.
CACGGGAAATCCTTTGCCCTCTCGCACCGATCCGCCGACCGGCCGTTTCCCCGTGTACGTGAACGCGAACCGCTTCCTCCTCCGCGCAAGACGCTGCGGAGGACCCGTCGCGGTGAACGGGCGCGTTCGAAGCTCAGGGTCGGGCGTATGCCACTCGACGCCGCGGGGGCGCCTGGGCGGGATCGCTCCCGATCTGCAACGAGTGCAAACGAGGACAGCCGGCGCGTTCATCGCGCCGAGCCCGGCCTCGGTGCAGTCGGTGAGGAATCACGGGAGAGATGAACGGCGCAAGTCCGCCTGAACCGGGCTTCCCCGCGACAGGCTGGACTCGCGAGCTTCGCGAGCATCGCCACGGTGCGGTCCAGCAGGGCCTTGGTCTTCTCGTTCAACAACCCGAGCAGATCTCTGAAGTCTGGTTGTACGTCCATGGTGTTGGCGGCGCAGAGTCTCCACCCGAACGCGCCCCCCGCCTGCACATCCACTATGGGCTGCTGATGTGGCGGCCTCCTTCCATGCCGCGGGTGAACAGACGCGCTTCCTCACACACGTCAGCGTTGAGGATCGGCGAGCGTGCGAGCCGTATCCTCCGGCGCTTTGGGGCTCTTGTGCCGTTCCCTCACGAGATCAATCAGACGGTCTCTGATCTTCGTGTACGTTGAGTCGGTGTCCAGGACTCCGAAATTGGCGTGGCCGTCCCCGGTCATCCGACCGAGCGCCGCGGTCGACGGCTTGCCATCGAATAGTCCGATCTCGAAGTCGATGATTTCCAGCAGGGCTGCTTCCTTCTTCTTGGACCACACACGGAATGAGAGTGGACGGATGATGCCCATCTCGGGTGGCTTACGCTCCTTGGGCCCCATATTGAAGTGGACATCCACCCGCACGTTTCCGAGGTCTATCCGCTCCAGCATCATCCAAGACAGGTTATCCCCTTTCTTGACGAAGAGCGCCATTGCGTCCTTGGCTGTCTGGTACCCATCTTCACGCTTGCCGAGCTTCATCAGGCACTGCGCTTTACGATACGCTAACATCGGTTCGTCAGGGGTCTTCGCGATTTGCGACTCTAGGTCTTTCAGCTTCAGCGCCGGGTCCTCCTCTGCGTAGGCACGCATCGATAAGAGCAGAAGCGCTATTGCTGCGAGGCGAATGGTCTTCATGCGGACTCCTTTCTGTGTTTGCCCAACCGGCGGCGCGTTAGCGACGTACGGTTCCGCCGGTTGTTGGAAGGTCGGTGTCCTGTCTGTCCATCTCCATGATCATACGCTCGGACGACATAGGGCGGGCGAGTCGAATCAGCCTGACCAATCCTCTTGCTCGGAGGATAAGCAGCAAGCCGATGACGACGCCGACGCATGGACTGACGAGACCAGACCACCCGTCGTAGAAGCGTCGGAGAAAGGGAGTCTGCGGGTCCGTCCACGTACCGTAGATCGTGCAGCGGATGACGGTCTGAACTAGGTTTGGCGTCCAGGTTGCCAGGGCGTACACGCCCAGACACTGGAAAGCTGCTGTGAGGAAGCCGTCCGAAACAGGGCCAGCCAGTGACACCGTATCCTTGGGGTCTGAGACAAAGAACCTGGCGAGTCTGTTGGCTCCCAGGAAAGCGCATGCCGAGAGTGCCAGATTGGCGATGGCGACAACAAGAAACCATCCGGCCATCACGGCGTACTGGCGTATCCAAGAGGTCTCGGTTCCTCCGCTTTCGCAGAATGAGTTGCTCATCTGGAACATCCCCAGCCCCGTCGGTAACATCATCAGGAACTGGAAGAAGACGTAAACCGCCAGTATCTTCAGCCCGATTGCAGCGGCATCTCGTGTCTTCATCTGCTCATCCTTCCAACGCCCCGGCTCTCCGGCGCGAGACCCGCCGCGGGCCGAGCGTACGAGAGAAGCCGGTTGTTCGCATCCTTCATCTCATCTTCGCTCAGCCGCTTTTCGCCAGCACCGGCACGACCTACAGGAGCAGGTCGTGCAACTGCGTCAGAATGTTGTCCTGTTCGGCCATCACAGACTTCGCTGGAGCTTCGCCCCAGACCCCAGAAGGGTGAAAGAACTGGAGAACAAAGGGAATCAGAGCCCCCTCACACACCGGAACCCGGCGTCGTTGTACGTGATCGACGGCGTGCTGTAGCTGCGCACGGCGCACCGCAGGCCGATCGCGTCGTAGCTCCACGAACCGCCCCGAAGCACCCGAGACGTGAGTGGTCCGGCGGGTCCGGTGGGATCCTTGCTGGGAGAACTGGCGTAGTATGTACCGCTGTACCAATCCCAGCACCATTCCCATACGTTCCCCGCCATGTCGTACAGGCCATAGCCGTTTGGCGCAAAGGAACCCACCGGACTCGTATAGGGTATGCTCCCGGTATTGTAGGATGGATGGTATCCCGTCGTCGGGCTTGTGTCGTAGGCGTAGGCCGCGGGATTGGCATTGTAGTTCGCCCGCGCGTGCTGGCTGGTGTTTGCGTCGTCCCACGGGAAACGCCGGTTGGCCACGCCCCCGCGCGCCGCCTTTTCCCATTCCGCTTCCGTCGGCAGCCGGTATCCGCCCGCCGCCCAGTTGCACCCGCCCGCAAAACTGCTGCCGGCCGCGTTGGTGTACACCGTCCCGTCGGCATTGGTGTAGCACGGCGTGAACCCGTCCCGCTGGCTGCGCGCGTTGCACCAGGCGATCGCATCGTACCAGTCCACGCTGCGCACCGGATGGTTCGCCGCCTTGCCGCGCCAATTCGTCCCGAAGGAATACCCGTTGTTCGTCGCCCAGGTGTACACCTCCGCCCACAGGTTGCTCGTCACCTCGTACTTGTCCATGTAGAACGCGCTCACCGTCACCGTGTGCTGGGGCACGGCATCGCTGATCGTTTCGTGCCCCACGTTGGTCGTCGCGCCCATGACAAAGCTGTCCGCCGGAATCAACGCCATGTCGCCGACGGTCACGTGTTTGCCGTCGGCATTCATCCGCGCTTCCAGATCGGCCACCTGCTGCTGGGTGTGCTCAATCTGCAGCCTTGCAGCCAGCAATTGCTGGTATATCTCTTCCAGCGTATACATGGTCGGTCCGGGTGCGCCAGGAGGAGTCAAGTCGCCCGCACGCGCCCATCCCGCCAATAGCAGTCCCGCCAACACCGTCGTCATGATCCATTTGTTCGTTCTCATTCCAGTATCCCCTGTCAATTCACTCTTCCGACTTCTGTCTTCCGCCCTCATGGCGTCACCGTCACTTCCACGCTGTAGAACGCCCGCGGGGCCGCATTGGTATCCCGCAGGGCCTGCGTCCCGCCGACTCCACGGATGCCGGCCTGTCCAACCACGTTGCTCCACCCGCCCGCCGTCATCTCTTCCCGCCGGGTGAGCGTGTAGAACCGCCGGGTCGAGGCGGGCGTGAAAACTACGAGTTTAGCCGCCAAGGCGTTGCTGATTGCCGTGATTCGAAGGTAGTTGTTCGTATCGTTCGGATCGGCATCCATCACGTACTTCCGCCACGCCGCAACACCATCCCCGGCGTCATGGCCCTCGGTCACGCCGTGCGCATCGAGCCACCAGTTCGGCGTGCCCCGCGGCTGGGTGTAGAAGGCCATCGAGCGCACCCCGTAGTCCGGGGAGGTCCCCTTGAACTTCAGCCAGCCGATGTTTTCGCCCCAGGCATGGCCCGAGAACTCACCGTTGGCCGGGTTGATCGCCGCGTCGCACTGGGTGTGCCCGAAGTTGATCCAGCCCACGTTCTCGCCCCAGGCGTAACCGGAGAGATGGCCGTTGGCCGCCAGGTTGACCCCCCAGTTGTTGCTGGTCGTGTTGAGGTACGGCCCACCCCGGGCGCTGCCCATGACGATCCAGCCGATGTTCTCGCCCCAGGCGTGGCCCGAAAGCCAGCCGCCCGTCCCTTCGTAATAGTGGACCGTCACATCGTGATCCGCTGACCGGGCACTCGCCCAGCCGACGTTCTCGCCCCAGGCGTATTTGTGCGCCGGGTCGGTTCCCGTATCGCCCGCCCGCGATGCGAGCGTTCCCGCCAGCAGCGCGACGGTTGCCCATCTGATTAGCCGCATAGCACCTCTCCTTTCGGTTTCATCTCTGACTGCCAACGTCGAGGGTCAGGCGCGAGCTATTGCGGGTCGTCTGGACCCTCTTGGCCTGATTGCCCCTCGTACCCGTTCTCGTTCACGTACCCGTATCGGCACACCGTGTAGGCCCACGCCGCGAAGTCCAAGGCTACGCGGTAGACATCCAGTTTCTCGCGATCGAGTTCCATTCTCGTCCTCGTGTACGGGAACGTATACCGCTTCGCTGTGAACGTGTACGGTCGCCGGGCCAACGTCGCGCAGCAGGGGCGCGCAGCGTACCCTGCCTGCGCTGGTTCGGTGTCCTTGTCTTTCATCTCATGACGTACATTGCGGACAGCCAGATGCCTTGACGGATGACGTCCACGGGAGTCTGCGGAAACCGTTGCCTCAGATCAGCCTCAACCTCTGGCAATTGCATGTCAGCTGGTCCGACGACTTTCTGGCGCGCCGCCATTTCCCAGAGCACCGTTCTCCTTTCGGTCATCAAAACCTTGCCTGCTGCCAATATCTGCTGGGCACGTTGTAGCAGAGTTGCGGCTTCCGTTCGTTTGAGTCCGCGGGAACGTCTCTGCACGGCGGCAACTGCGGCCCCCTCATTCTTGTATGCACCGGATGGCTGGTGCCACGCCACATCCACTGCGGCGGCGTAAGGATGTGCGTTCTTGTCTCTCTTCATCATCATCTGTAACCGAACGTTTATTCTGCGCCCCGTCGCTTTTCACGGGTTGGCATCGCTCTGGTCCGGCTTTTCGATCCTCCGTCGGTTCACCTTGGGCGCGATGCTGCGCTCGTGGTTGGACGGGGTCAAGCGGTTTCTCTCGACCGGAGTTCGGGAGCGGAGTGCCAAGGAGTTGTGAGGGCGGGTCGGGACGTGGAAAGCCGGCGACGGCGATGCGGCGGCCGGGTTGGCTTGCGGGCGGACCCTCCCCTCCATGAAGGAGAAGCCCGGTATTATGAGGATATGCGACGCGGCGCATATCACGGCGGTTCAGGCGCGAGCGGTGAGTATTCGTCCTGCGCGCCGGCGGGTCATCGTACGGCGGGACAATCTACCGCTGTAGCGTCCTCACGTGCTGGTAGGCCAACTGATCGAGGCCACACCGAAAGGACCTCCCCTGCCGCCCTTCAGCACTCCTCGTACCGCACCGAACCGCGAAGCGCTCCCCACGCCGGCAGCGTGGCGCCCCGTTGATCGACCGGTTCGACCGTCGCACTCACCCGTCCCCGTTTCGTGATCCGGATCGGCTCGCCACGGCGGGGGAGTTCCCGAAGCACCCGAGTGCACCGGGCTATGAATTCGGTCACACTCATGTTCATGACTATCGCTCTTGTTACTCGTCAGGTTATATGACCATTCCGAGAGAACACAACCCGCCTCTTCCCGGTTCATGCCCCTCCCGCTCACGGCAGGAGGGGCAGCCAGGCTTCGGCCGAGGCGATGACGAGCGGGAGACCGGCTTCGTCGAGACGTTTGTACACGCCCGGCCGGTTGACGAGCTGAATGGCAGGCAGGCGCAGGAGACGTTGGAACTTGCGGACGGCGGGCGAGGCGTCCGCCTCGCCCGACTTGGCCTCGATGAGGAGGAACGGTTCCCTGCCCCGCGCCAGCAAGAAGTCCACCTCCTCCCCGTCCTTGGTGCGCACATAATGCAGGGAGAACTCCCCCTTGCCGAGGTCGTTCCATCGGCTCCCCGCGCGCCGCAGTTCCAGGGCCACCTGGTTCTCGAAGCGGGCGGCGGGATCCGGAACCAGGGCCGCGTTCATCAGGTACAGTTTTCGTTCCTTCAAGAGCGACCGCGCCAGCTTGCGGGTCCAGGGTGCGATGCGGAACGTCAGGAAGAAGTCGTCCAACACACCCAGCCAGCTTCTCACGCTGTCGTGCGATACCGCCAGTGCCCCGGCAAGCTGGTTCAACGACAGCGGACTGCCCACGCGTTCGGGCAGAAGCGACAACAGGAGTTCGATCTGGGCGACCTTCTGAACGTGCACCAGCGAAAGAACGTCCTCGCGGACAAGCTGGCGCCCGTATGCGCGCGACCAGAGCTGGTGAAACTCGTCGCTGTTCTTCAGGAACGGCTCGGGGAATCCGCTCCATCGCATCAGTGCGTCCCATGTCGCCCGGCGATGCCTCGCGTCGGCGGTATCGATCGCCCCGGGATCGGCGAGGAACTCGGCCAGCGGGCGCCGGACGCCGCACAGCTCGGCGAGCGTGAACGGCCACAGGTGGAACAGGAGATAACGCCCCGCGAGCGAATCGTCGCCTTTCTGGCGGAGGTCAAGGCGGCCGCTGCCGAGGACCAGGAAACGATAGCGCCCTGCATCCCGGTCGTACGCACCCTTCAGGTAGTTCTTCCACTGTGGGTACTTGTGGATCTCATCCAGCACCACCAGGGGCGGACTGTCGTCGCGGCGGTTCACGTTCTCGTAGAAGCGGGGAGCGGATATCAATTGCCGCTGGTCCTCGGGAATGTCGTAGTTGAAGTAGACGCTATTCGCGAATCCACCCGCAATCTGTTTCGCCAACGTTGTCTTGCCCACCTGGCGCGGACCGGCCATGAACAGCATCGGCTTGAAGCCATCCAGGGTTCGCCACAGTCCCTCATAGAGTGTGCGTTCCATCGTGTCAGCCATTTTCGGTTGGTCCGCAAATTAGTCAAGGCCATTTTAGGTTGCGGCCAAATTTAGCCAAGCCGTACCATCCAGCCGCCCCGGATGTGCGCGTGGGAGATCGGACGTTCGCGACGAGGGTCACCCGATGCCGGTGGGATTCGCACGGCTCCGCCGGAGGCGTCGCCCCACCTTCAGTCCTCGGGAATGCCATGTCGTGGATTCAGCGGGGCGACACGGCGCGGTCGGGCGAATCCGACTTGGAGCCGCACGGCCCCTCGGCCTTGATGGCGTCCTCGCGAAGGAGGCTCAGCGCGGTTGGCGGAGGTTTGGAGTTTGTGGTTTGAGACTTGGGAGTTGGACTCTTCCGGCCCTTCGGCTCACGCCGCCGTCGGCTTGCGACCCCGCAACAGAGTCCACGCGGCCGCGTACACGAGGATCGTACCCAGTACCGCGATCACGCCCAGAGCCCCGCGCCACCATTGCTCCGCGCCGGCCTTGAGCGTGATCTGCATCTCGGCGCCGGGCTGGACCTGCAGGTCGCGGTAGAACACGAAGCGCTGACCCTGGATGGGCATGGTCACCCGGATCGGCCGCGGCGGCGCGCCGGCGGCGCTCTGCTGCTCCAGCATCCGCTCGGCCACCCGCCCGAGGGTGTCGCTTTCCTTCGCCCCGAGGCTCTGCTCGACCAGCTTGCCGTATTCCGCGTTCCAGTTGCCCTCATTGTAGCCGGCCACCTGCTGCTGCACCTGCTCGTCCGTCTCGTTGCGCGCCTGCTTGAGGGCGTTGCGGCGGTTGGCGAGCCCGACGATCGCCTGCTGCCGCACGAGGCTGCGGAACTGGATCCGCGCGTCCTCGTTCAGGTCCGCCTTCGCCTGCGAGCCGGCCACCGCTTCCTCGAACGCGCGCCGCGCCTCCTCCTGCCGGCCCTGCTGCCAGAACTGGTTGCCGAGTTCGAGCTTCTGCGCGGCGTTGACCACGCTGGCGTCGATGATCCTCTTGTTGAGCTCCTGGTAGCGTTCGGCGGTGAAGGTCACCACCTCGCCGCCCTGGTCCTCCCGCCGGTTGAGCGTGCCGCCGAACCCGTGATAGCGGTAGCCGGGCGGCAGGAAGAGGGACCACTCGATGTCGGCCAGCGGCAGGTTGAACGACGGACCGGCATAGGCGCGCGCCGCCCCTGCGGCCGTCCCGCGCTCGCCGTAGATGCATTCCACCGCCACCCGCTGCGCCCCCGGCGCCTCGATCGGGATCAGGTACCGGCCCTTCTCCACCAGCGGCCGCACGGGCCGGTTGTCGACGAACACCGACCACAGCTCGCCCTGCGGCGGCAGCCGCATCTCGAGGAATTGCAGCGAGCCGGGCTCGAGGTCGAGCAGCGCGCGCGTCACGCGCTGGTCGTCGTCGGACACGACCGACAGCAGCCGCGCCGACCGCACCCGCGCCGCCAGCACGTCGGCCGCGTCGTGCCGGACGACCGACAGCTTGAGCGCCCACTCCGGCTGCGCCGAGCGGTAGCACAGGAGCGCGCCCGACAGGTCGCCCGCCCCGAGCTGCGCCGGGATGCCGCGCGGATCCTCGGGCCGCAGCTCCAGCGGCGGGTCCATCGGCTTCACCTGCAGCCGCCCGCCCGCCAGCACCGCGAGCCAGCCCTTCTGCGACTCCACGCCGCGCGCGCGCAGCGGATGGATCACGGTCTCCTTCGCCGCCGGATCGTACGGCTCCTGGTAGGCCACCTCAAAGGCCACCTCGTTCTCCGCCTTGCCGTGCAGCTCCACCTCCCACACGCCGTTGGTCGGGTCCACCTCCTGCACCCGCGCGATGTTGCGGCCGGTGACGTTGAACGCCACCCCGGCCCTGGGCGACTGCAGGCGGAAGAGCTTCACGCCGGCGTGCTCGATGCCGTAGCGCAGGTGCACCCGCCCCTGCATCATGCCCTCCGAGAGCGACACGCGCTGCACCGACTCGACCTTCACCACCGGCTCCATCGCCTCCGTCTTCAGGCGCACGGCCCAGTCGGGGCGCAGGATGCGGAACGCCAGGTATCCGGCCTGCTGGATGCCCAGCTCGCGCGGGTTGATCTCGCCCGCGCCCTCGCGCTTCACCGCGGAGAAGCGCAGGCCGCGCTCGCCCGACACCGCGAGCGTGCCGGTGTGCTTCAGCGCGTCGCGCACGCCGATCCGCGGCACGTCGAACTCGGCGTCCACCCGCCGCTCCATCCGGCTCAGCACGACGTTCAGCGCCCGCGCCCCGAGCGCCTGCTTCACGAAGTTCACCTGCACGCCGCGGCCGCCCTCGCGCACCTCGTCCCAGTGGCTGACGTCATCGCCGGTCAGCGAATCCACGTCGAACCCGTCGGGCAGGTCCAGCCGCACGGAGAAGACGCCCGCCTTGGCGAAGTCCAGTTTCAGCCGCCCGGAGAGCACCATCCGCTCGTCGGAAACATCGACGCTCGATTCTTCCAGGACCCGGATCTCGGGCAGCACCCGCTCGGCCTGCGCCTTCACCGACGCCGGGAGCTGGTGGTAGCGCAGGGCGCGCTTGACCTCGGCCGGCGCCGGCCCCCGGGCCTGCGGCGCGCCCAGCGCCTCCTTCACCGCCTCGGCCGGGAAGTCCGCCGTGTTCATGGCGCTGCAGCCGGCGGCCTCGCCGGGGTGGATCTGCACCTCGCCGCCCGCCGCCAGGGCCACCGCGCCGCGCTGACGCGAGGCGCCGACGGCCTCCGGGTCGGTGATCTCGACCTCGTAGGGCAGCTTGTCGCGCGCGAGCTGGGCCGCGACCACCAGCACGTACTCGCCGCTCACGGGCTTCTCGAGCCACGCCTCGACCTGCCCGGCGTCGGGATCGAACCGCCACGTGCTCAGCCCCGCGCCGCGCACCGCGGTGACGCTGACGCCCCTGGGCATCCGGAGCTGCATCGACTGGATCTCGCCCTGCGCGATCTGGTAGCGCACCTGGTGCGTCAATCCCACCAGCCCCGGCTGGAACAGCGCCAGGGTCGCCACCTCGCAGAAGAAGACGGTCTGCTCGCGCTTCGTCTCGCGCTCGCGGGGCCGCCAGGCAATGGCCAGGTCGCCGGCCGCGCCGGCGATGAGCATCGTGTCCGAGCCCTTCTCCTTCTCGTCCGTGCGCAGGTACACCGCCTGCGGCGATTCGACCTCGCAGTTCGGCGCCGGGAGTTCGAGGTGCACCTCGTTGCGCAGGTTCGTCGGCATCCACGCCTGGATCTGCCACCGGCCGTCGCGCTCCGCCACGGGGAGCAGATACTGCAGGGTGACATTGTATTTGCCCTTCTGGGCCAGTCTCAGCCGGTAGCCGTTGCCTTCGGCCTGCAGGCGGGCCTCAGGGGAGCCGCTCGTGAACTCGGTCAGCACCCTCGCGGCGGCGGGGAGCAGCAGGTAGTCCGCGGGGCGCTCCGTCTCGACCGTCAGCGTCAGCGTCGCCCGGGCATTGAGCGGGACATCGCGCTGCGTCACATCCGGCGCGACGATCTTCAGCCCGGCCATGGTGAAGGCGGGCGGAGGAGGAGGCGGAGGCGGAGGGGGTGGAGGCGGCGGCACATTGGTCACCGCCGGTGGAGGCGGATTGGTCTGCGCGGACGCCGGCGCGTCGGCGCCGGCGATGCCCGCCGCGCCCAGCATCGCGAGTCCGACCGCCGCCGCGAGCATCAGCAGCCCCGTCCTCGCAAATCCCGCCTCGCCGCCCGCGGGCGCCGGCGGAGGCTCGATGGAGGATGGCACGGGGGGCGGGATCCGGTCGGCAAAGGAAGCGGCCGGCGCCTCCACCTCGGCGCGGGCCAGGGCGCGGCGCCGGCCCACGCGGTGCAGTGCGCGGACGAGGCCGACCAACGGCGCGAGCGGCAACAGCGCGGCCAGCGCCGAGGCCAGCCCCGGCAGGAGCACCGGCTGCGACGCCAGCGCCCAGGTGACGGCCGTCAGCGCCACGGCCGCGGCGGCCACGGGCCAGCCGCGGCGGCGGCCGCGGCGCCACGCGAAGGCGGCCAGCGCAAACGCCACGACCGTGATGCCGGCCGCCACCGCGTAGTACACGCCGTCGCGCACGACCGTGAGCGACGCTTCCAGCTCGCTGTCGGTGAGGGTCACCGGTTTGGTCAGCGACCACGCGCGCAGGTCGCCCGATCCGCCGCGCCACGGCCAGTCCGGCCCCCACTCGCCGCCCGCCACCGCGATCGCCAGGGCCGCCACGGCCGCGCCGATCGCGAGCCACGTGGTCACGGACTTCGCGAAGCGGCGACGCCCGGCGTTGAACGCCAGCACCGCGCCGGTGAAGGCGGCGATGATCCACAGCGCGATCCAGCCTCCGCCCTCGCGCCAGAGCTCGACCCAGCGTTGCAGGAGCTCCGGGCCGAGCATCGCGAGGCCCGTGGGCGGAGGCGGCGGGGCCATCATGTTGCCCGCCGACCGCACGACGCGGAAGCGGTCCGGCAGCGCGAAGTCCCACTTCGCGAACACCGACCGCGCGTCGGACTTGGGCGCGGTGAGCCGCACGGCGCGTCCCGGCCCGAGCTTGCCGTGTTCCTCGGCATAGACGACCTGCACGCGCGACGGCTCGTCCGGGTTCGGCCGGCGCTCCAGCGGCAGCAGGACCGATCCGCCCTCCTGCCCGAAGGCCTGCACCGCCCGGCCGTCGACGCTGGCCGACCAGAGCTTCGCCCCCGCCGGCAGCCGCAGGCCGAGGTACTGCCGCGAGGTGTTTTTCACAAAGTACACCGCCTCCGTCACCGCTTCGCCCTCGCGGCTGAGCCGCGTCCGCAGGAGCATGTGGTCGGCGACGTCGCCGAGCAGCGCCTGGGTCGGGTAGCGGCGGATCTTCACCCCCGCTTCGTGGGGCGACTGGATGTACTTGTAGGCGCGCAGGACGGGGTTGTTGATCAGCAGCGCGTACTCGCGCGGCAGCTCGACATCGGCGATCGGCAGCACCGAGGGATCGCGCTTCGTCTCCGCGTCGAAGGCGAGGCCGGCCGATCCGGCGATCGCGATGTAGCCGCTCTCCGTCACCGGCCCCTCCGCGCGCACCCCGCCGACCGCCAGCTCGGCGCCCTCCCATGCGACGGGCTGGTCGTAGGTGACGAGCAGCGTGTAGTCGCCGAGCACCTTCTCCTGCAGCGTCACCGTCCACACCTCGCCCGTCTGCTGCCAGCCGCGCACGTCGCGGCCGGTGATCTCCACGTTGCGGCAGGCGGCCGGGATGCGGAGCTGGATCGTGCGCACGGGGGCGCCGCGGATGAGGTAGGTGAAGGAGCTGCTGCCGAAGAGCCCGCCCTCGCCGAGCGAGACCAGGTGGAACGTCTCGGCGCTGATCGACGGCGCCTCCCGTTCCACGGCGACGGCGAGCGACCAGGCGGAGTCCTTGAACCGCCCCGCGTACTGCGCGTCGGCCACGCGCACGGGCAGCGAGGCGAGGTGCACCTCGCGCAAACCCTCGGCCTTCTCGGTGCGCAGGCGCACGCCGGTCTCGGCGCGCAGCACGAGGTGACCCCGCTCCGATTTCGCGCCCTGCACGCGGAAGCGCGGGACGTCGAACCGGTCGGGGTTGTCCCGCAGCGGCCGCTCGAGGCGCAGGGAGACGACGGTGCGACCGGTGACGGCCTCGCGGAAGAAGACCCGCACGACGCGGCCGGTCGGGGTGTCGCGCACGTCGTGGTCCGCCACCGGCGCGCCGACGACCTGCGCGACGGTCCAGCCCGTCTCGGTCTCGATCGCGAACTCCCGCGCGGGGGCGTCGCGGATATCGAGCTCGACGTCGGCCGCGAGCGTGAGGTCGCTGTCGCCGTGCGACAGCACCAGCCGCTCCTCGGCGTGGAAGGCGGTGACGATGTCGTCGGCCGCGAGCTGCATCTGGAACGGCAGGTTCGCGTACTGGTAGGCGTAGGCGCTGCGGGCCGGCGGGGCGCGCCGCGGCAGGTCGGGGGCGTTCGCCTTCGGAAACGCCGCCTGGTCGATCTGCGTGAGGCCCGAGGCCTGGTTGACCAGCAGCCGGATCGCGCTGTCGGCGCCGATCATGACGAAGCCGCTCGCGCGCATGACCCCTTCGGGCACGAGGAGCGGGTAGTCGAACGTGCACGGGAAGGCGGAGAGCACCTGTTCGCCTTCGACATCGAGCAGGTACGTGCCCTCGTGGAGACGGCTGAGGACCACGTTGAGCCGCCGGGTCCCGCCGGTCGCATTCTCGATGGTCCATTCGCGCAGGTCGGCCCCGCGCACCTGCGTGACGTTGAAGGCGGGAGGCACGACGAAGCTCAGACGCTGGAGCTGACCCTGGACCACGCGGTAGGTGAAGAGGGTGTCGATCTGCAGCGCGCCGATGCGCGCGACCGCGATCGCGTGGGCGTCGCAGGATACGGCGAGGTCGCCGGTGAGCTTGCGGACCTGCGGCTTCCACTGGATCTTGAGGGGCTGGCCGGGCGACAGGTAGCCCGAGACCGCGATGCGCCCGCCGTCGGCCGGGCCGCGCTCGACGTTGATCGCGCCCTCGAACTGCACGTCGAGGTCGGCGCGGTCGCCGGTGATGGCGAGCGTGCGCACCGTCGCCTCGGGCACGCGGAAGGCCGCGCGGCGCCAGTCGCCGTCGCGCTCCGGCCGCGCGGCGAAGCTGAACGACACCTTCTGCGCGCCGCGGCGTTTGAAGATGAGGACGTAGGCGTCGCCGTCGCGCTCCAGCCGCGCCTCCGGCGGCAGGGTCGAGGCCATCTCGGCCACCACTCCGGAAACGAGAGGAAGTCGGTAGTCCAGCCGGTTCACCTCGGCGTCGAACGTCAACGTGCACGTGAGGTTCTCGCCCTCGATCTCGCCCCGGAGATCGAGCGCGCGGATCTCGAGGTCGGGCTTGTCGGTCACCCGCTCCACCCGCCCCATCGCCGGCGCCGAGACGGCCCCGGCCAGCAGCAGTGTTGCGACCAGTATAATGCGTTTCATGGCTCGTTCTCCTGATTCAAATCGCGACCAGCATGGGCAGAAGCACGGAGACGCAGAGGCGCAGGGGGTGGGGTAGCCGCGTCCGGAAGTCGCGGCCCACCAAGGCAACGCCGGAAATCCGAATATCGAATGTCGAAATCCGAAGGAAATCCGAATGCGGGAAAAGGAGAAATCAGGAAAGGTGTTTTGCGATTGCCGATTCGAGTTTCGGGATTCCTTCGGATTTCGTGCTTCGGATTTCGGATTTGCCGGTAGGGCGAGGCGTCTCGCCGAGCCGTTCCCCATGCCGGCTCGCCAGGGACGGCTCGCCCTACCTCAAGGAACTCGCGCTCATTCGCGTCCATCCGCGGTTTGCCACTTCGCACCCTCTGCGCCTTTGTGTTCATTCCAGATCCGACTCTCGCACCCTTCGCCCGCTCGCGGGTCATGGGGTTGTCATGCGGCGGTAAAAGACTCCTGCGGAGGAAATCCGAATATCGAATGTCGAAATCCGAAGGAAATCCGAATGCGGGAAAAGGAGAAATCAGGAAAGGTGTTTTGCGATTGCCGATTCGAGTTTCGGGATTCCTTCGGATTTCGTGCTTCGGATTTCGGATTTGCCGGTAGGGCGAGGCGTCTCGCCGAGCCGTTCCCCATGCCGGCTCGCCAGGGACGGCTCGCCCTACCTCAAGGAACTCGCGCTCATTCGCGTCCATCCGCGGTTTGCCACTTCGCACCCTCTGCGCCTTTGTGTTCATTCCAGATCCGACTCTCGCACCCTTCGCCCGCTCGCGGGTCATGGGGTTGTCATGCGGCGGTAAAAGACTCCTGCGGAGGAAATCCGAATATCGAATGTCGAAATCCGAAGGAAATCCGAATGCGGGAAAAGGAGAAATCAGGAAAGGTGTTTTGCGATTGCCGATTCGAGTTTCGGGATTCCTTCGGATTTCGTGCTTCGGATTTCGGATTTGCCGGTAGGGCGAGGCGTCTCGCCGAGCCGTTCCCCATGCCGGCTCGCCAGGGACGGCTCGCCCTACCTCAAGGAACTCGCGCTCATTCGCGTTCATTGTACGGGGAGCCGTCTCGCGGCCTCGACCAGCCGCACGAGGTCCTGCACGTTCGAGTCGAGCGAGAGCTCCAGAGCCGCGGGCCGCAGCACGTTCTCGATCTCCGGGAACTCCGTGCCGTCGGTGTACGGGCTCCGGCGCAGCTTCTCGGCGAACTCGGCCACGCCCGCCGCCAGGCGGTAGCGCGCGGGGGCCTTGTCGAAGGCGGGCAGGCGGTCGGTGGCGGTGATGCGGTGCGCGATCTCCTCGATCGCGCCGGTGTCGGCGCGGCGGTAGCGGACGCGCACGGTGCCGACCGGCTCCGCCGCGGGGCCGTGCAGCTCGACGTCGTAGAGCGCCGTCACCGACTGCCCGGAGCCCACCTCGCCGGCATCGACCGTGTCGTCGCGGAATTGCTCCTTGGTCAGCTTACGGTTCTCGTAGCCGATCTGCCGGAACCGCTTCACGCGCTTCGGATTGAACTCCACCTGGATCTTCACGTCGCTCGCGATCACGTGCAGCGTCGCCGCCAGGTTGTCCACCAGCACCCGCCGCGCCTCGTTGAGCGAGCCGATGAACACGTACTGGCCGTCGCCCTTGTCGGCGAGCTTCTCCAGCATCGGATCGTTGTAGACGCCCGTGCCGAAGCCGAGCACGGAGCAGGTGATGCCCTGCTTGCGGAACTGCTCCACCGTGCGCAGGATCGCCTCCGCGTCGCCCGCGCCGAGGTTCGCGACGCCGTCGGACATCAGCAGCACGCGGTTCGACGCGTTGGGGCGGAATCCGCGGGCCGCGGTTTCGTAGCCGAGCTTCAGCCCGCCTTCGAGCTGGGTCGAGCCCGAGGTCTTGAGGCTGTCGACGGCGGCGAGGATGCGATCCTTCTCCGCGGCGGGGGTGTGCTCCAGCAGCAGCCGCGGCTCGGAGGCGAACTGCACCAGCGCCACGCGGTCCTCCGGCGCCAGCTTGTCGAGCAGGAGGTGCAGCGACTGGCGGATCAGGCCCAGGCGGTCGGCGGTGTTCATCGAGCCCGAGGTGTCGATCACCAGGGTCAGCACCGCGGCGCGCTCCTGCTCGCGGCCGAGACGCCGGCCCTGTACGCCGATCTTCAGCAGCTCCAGCGGCGGGCGGAAGGGCGACGGCGCCATCGCCGTGTGCACCGCGAACATCCCCGCGGCCGGCGCGGCGTAGTCGTAGTCGAAGAAGTTCACGAACTCCTCCGTCCGCACCGTCTCCGGCGCCGGCGCGCGGCCTTCCAGGATCTCCTTGCGCGACATCGTGTACGCCGCCGTGTCGACGTCGATCGAGAACGTCGAGAACGCATTCTCCGCCACGTCCACGTACGGATTGAACTCCGCCGGCGGCAGCTTGATCTCGGGGACGGGTTCGGCACCTTCGACGCTTGAGGTGACATGAAGCTGAGCCAGAATATGCTCCAGGATTTCGAGATTCTCGGCAGTGTTTCTCGCGATCAACTGATTCATCTCGGGATCGTAACTGACTGAGGTACCCGAGGGGAACGGAACGCCCGTGCTCTCAAGGTACTTCTTGGTCTTCTCTTCCCGTTCGACCTTAGTGCCGCTGGCCAACAAGGCGGCGAAATCGGCGTTGATCAGTTCACCTGGTACTGTCCCGGTGGGATCCTGAGTCCTCGCAGTGGCAACGGGATAGAGCCTAGTGACGATGTTCCCGGAAGAGTAGCTCGATGGGGTAACGACGACAGTCCCGTCGGCGTCGATACGGTACTTGAGGTCGGCAACCTCGGTGACATAGCGCAAGGCGTCTCGTGCATTGACATCTTTGAGATTCAGCGTGATCAGTGGAATGGACGCTTCGACGCCTGCTCCTTGCCCATCGGCAGTCGCTTTGATAACAACCCTAATCTTCTCGCCCTCAGGCAATTGAGAACCGATCGCATCTTGAAGGAAGGCAAGAGCATCGTTGACATTCGCCTGGCGGAACTCCATCGATGGAATGGTGGTATTCTTGAGCTTCTCATCGACTTTCGCCACGTTCCGATCTTCCGATTCTTTTTTCGCTACCGCACCAAGCCCCGCTGTACCAGACCTGCTGTCGTATCGCTCGACTTGGATGGCGGGTTCCGACTTCAGCTTCGTTATCTCGTCGGCAGGTTGTCTCGCGCGCGCGCTCCGCAGGTATTCGGATTCGTTCAACTTCTGGTGTCCCGCCCCCAGATCCGCCACCTCCAGCCGGTCGCCGGCGACGATACCTCCGCGCGCTGCTTCGCTGCCGGCCGCCGGCATGCGGGCGGCGTGATCTATGGACCGGGTCTTCCCAAGGGCGACCTGTTGGCCGAGTTGTTCGCGGGACAGATCTCTCTTCTCGTGCTCGCGGCCGACCAAGTGTTTGGCCCTATCTTCCCCTGCGGCCTCGCCGCGATGCGCACCGGAGACGCCAAAGCTCCAGTCGGCATCGGAATCGGCCAGTACCTCACTGAGTTCTTTCCTGGCCGCCGGCCGGGCGGCGGCGGTCGCCGGGGCGGGCGCCTTGGCCGCCGGCTTCTCCGGGGCGGCAGGCAGTGCGAACGGATCGGTTGGCGCCTCAGGGGCCGCCGCGGCCACCTCCACCCCGACGGAGGGAGCGGGTGGGGGCGCAGGCGGAGGCGGAGTCATCGGCTTGCCCGCCACCATACCGTCCGCGCGGTACAACGTACCCAGCGCGGGCACGTCGCCCAGCGCCGGCACCTCGTGCGGGGCATCGGAGGACGCCTTGAGTTCCTTCTTCGCATCCTTCTCGGCGGCTTCCCGTCCGCTCATGCTCCGGCCCGCAAAGAGCCCTCTTGTGACCACGGCAGAGTCGCTCTTCGCCCCCTCCTCCAGGGCGCGGCCTTCCTTCGCCACGGACCTGCGCCGGTCCTGAGTCTCAGCCCCCCGGCCGTTGTCCGCGCCCACGGTGGCATATCCCAGCGTACGTGCGCCGGCTTCAGCCTGTCGTTGTGGTTGAGGCTCGGGAGCGGTGACGATCTTCACGCCGCCGCCCATGGCGAGCGTTCCGCCGGCAGGGGCATTCACCGCGCCGGGCCCCGCGGGAACGGCGCCGCTGCCCGGGCCGGCCATGTCGCCCGCCCCGCCGGCATAGTTGTAGCGGGCGGCCGATTCCGGTTCGAGGTGGGGGACGCCTTTGATCGGCGCGGGTGTTCCGACAAACTGCGGCTTGGGCAGCGCGGTGCGCAGGGGCACCATCGCCTGTCCCGAGGCCGGTTCCGCGCCTGAGACGGTCACTCCCGCGGCTTCAGCCGCCTTCACGTCAACCTGACGCTTCCAGCCCGTGTCGGCTGCGCCGCGCCCGCGGTCGGCGATCGTGTACCCGCCGGCCGATTCGTCCCAATTCATCGCCCCGGATTTGTCCCTCTCAAGGCGGTCAAGGGAAACGGCTGGCGCGGTGGTCGGCGCCGGCGCCGCCGCGGAAGCGGGCGGCGGCACTTCGCCTCCCACCATGCCCCACTTGTACCAGCGCTGCGCGGGTGGTTCCGCCGGGAGGGGGGTTGATGCGAGTGGCGCCCTTGGCGCGGCGGTCGCCGGCGCGCCGTCTCCGTCGTCAGCCCCACCGATTCCGCCGACAGTCGTGCCGTGATCGTAGTAGAAGTCCATCGCTCCGGCCGATCGCTTGCGGGATTCGGAAGCGGTAGGAGCGAGGTCCAGGCCCAGGCCACTCGGGGCATCGCGGCCGTCCAATTCCACCATTGCGGCCTCCGCCCGCTTGTTCGCTTCCTCGGCTCTCTCCGCCGTCGTCCTGGCATATCGGGCATGGCCTCCGAGCCTCGGCAGCGTCAGCGAGAACAGCAGCCCCAGCGGCGCCAGCACCAGCAACGCGGCCCTGGCGACGGGCCAGAGGTAGCCGATCCAGATCCGCCGGGCCTTCGAGGGCCGGCTGGAGAGCACCCGCGCGCGGCGGGCTTCGTCGAGGCGCCCCGCGGCGGGGACCGACGCTGCCAGGGCGTCGCGCAACAGATCGAGGGTGTGGGCGAGCTCCTGCGCCAACGCCCGGCAGCTCGGACAATGTTCAAGGTGTTCGCGGACCTCCGCGGCCTTCGCAGCGGGGAGGTCGCCGGTGAGGTACGCCGTCAGGGACGGCTCGATTTCCGGACAGGTGCGACGGGTGTTCATGTCAGATCACCCCGGCTTTCTTGAGACTCAGGGCGAGGTTCCTGGTGGCGTGGTGGAGGAGGCAGCCGACATTGCCTTCGGTGCGGCCGGTGACGGAGCTGATCTCGCGGTATGACAGGCCTTCCTGGAGCCGCAGGACGAGCACCTCCCGCTCGGCGGCATCCAGCCGCGCGAGGTGTTCGAGCGCGAGGCGGCGTCGGTCCTCCTGTTCCAGGGTTTCCGCCTGGCTGGGCGGCGCGGAGGTGCCGGTCTCCTCCGCGTGGGCTTCGTGGAGCCGTTTGAGGCGGCTCTCGCGGCGGATGTAGTCCACCGCGGCGTTGTGGGTCGTGCGGTAGAGCCAGCCGGAGAGCCGGCCGTCGTTGCTCACCCCGCTGCCCCAGTGCCGGTAGAGCCGGATGAAGGCGTCCTGCACGACGTCCTGCGCGGCCTCCGCGTTGTTCAGGAGTCGCGCGGCGTAGCGCAGGAGCGCGGGTTCGTGTGCCGCCATGACCATGTCCAGTGTCATCCCGTCCGATGATTCCATCTGCCCGGACCTCGGCTGCTCGCCTTCCATACCACCCTCGATGTCTTCCGGGTTTTTCATACGTGATACGCCCGCCGTCCCCGGCTCCTTCAGAAAAAACGTGGGAATGGGTGCCGTTTACTGCCGGAAAGCATACCGCCACTGTCCCCCTGCTCCCAGTCCCAATCGCAGGTCCGGTCGGAAGGAGAGTCCAGGATCTGAACGGGAGGTCACGGAGGCAACCGAGCGCAGAAGCAGCAGCGGCGGCTTTGTGATCCCCGCCCCCGATGGCATGGCCGCGGCGGGTGGCGTGACACCGATGCGGGAGAAATCCGAAATAAGGGCGCCTGTCCGGTGCAGGGCGGGTGTCAGCCCCTTTGGCTTTTGTT
>CAZSUU010000024.1:0-73083 GCA_964610105.1 uncultured Verrucomicrobiota bacterium
CAAAAGCCAAAGGGGCTGACACCCGCCCTGCACCGGACAGGCGCCCTTATTTGGATATGCAAAGCCGCCGCGCACTTGTTTCTTGGCGAAACTCTCTGGACGACAGGAAGGCGCGGGAGCGAACCGGCCATGGCGATACGGCCTGGCTGCCGGTCAGTCTGAAATCCGATCCGCAGCGTCTCCCAGGGCAGGCAACAACATGCAGTGGCCACGTGCAGATTGCCGCGTCCGATGAAGTGCGCACGGATCGGTGCGAGGTCTCTTCGGCGGGGCGTTCCGTTCAGTTCGCCCTACGCACCTCAAGGCGGTAGAATCCGCCCGTCCCGCTCGGGGTCCTGTAGATCCCGCCGCAGCTTTGCTCCGCCTCATTGTCCACCACGGTGAGGTTCCACATCGGTGTCTGGTAGATGCAGGCGCCGCCGCCGTTACCCGCCGTCCAATTGCCCGCCATCAGGCAATCCTCCAAGGTGTCGATGTAGTCCGCGCAGATGCCGCCTCCGTAGTGAGAAGCGACATTGTTCGAGAGGGTGCACTCTTCGACCACGCCGTACTTGGCCAGGTAAACGCCGCCTCCGTCGTAGGCCCGCCCATTGCGCACGGTAAAGCCGCGCAGCACGGCGCCGGTGTGCGCCATGCGGATGCAGTTGGTCGTCCCCGACCCGTGCAGGATGGTCGATGCGGCCCCCGTGTCCCCGACAAGGGTGACGCCCCGGTCAACGATCACGGGCGCGGTCAACGAGTACGTGGCAGGGGCCACCCGCACCGTGTCGCCATTGGCGGCGGCATTGACGCCCGTCTGAATCGCTCGCGCGGCCGTGGCCCAGTTGGTGTACGGGGGAGTGTTGGAGCCCGTGGGCGACACGTACAGCGTCGCGGCGGCGGCGACGAGTGTGGACGCGTGAAGCGCCGGGATGAAGGCCAGGAATTGCGCGGTACGACTCTGAGCTCTCGCATGCATGGCGTTCTCCCTCCGGAGCCACGGCCCTGACAGGCGACCGCATGTTCCATCCGGACGCCGCTGGCAAGGCGGAATCGCCGTCTTGCACAGCATCCGCCTGTCCATCCCCGATCGCGACGAATACCATCCGTTCGGGAACACGCTGCGCGCGACGGGGGCGAGGGCCGATGAAGGTCCGTTCCGGCTCTCGACGAAAGGTCGCATCCCTAGGCCCGCATCGCGACCGCCTCGGCCACGGCGTCGCACACGTAGTCGAGGTTCTTCGCGGTCAGGCCGGCGACGTTGATGCGCCCGTCGCCCGTCATGTAGATGCTCTTGTTCGAACGCAGGAATTCCACCTGGGGCGGCGTGAGCCCGCTGAACGAAAACATGCCGCGCTGCTGCCGGATGAACGAGAAATCCGCCCCGGGCACACGGTGCGCGAGGGCCTCCGCGAACCCGGCGCGCATGCGATGGATGCGCTCGCGCATGGCGGTCAGCTCCGCGAGCCACAGGGTGCGGAGGAGCCGGTCCGTCAGCACACGCGACACGGTGAGGACGGTGTGCCCGACGGCGTTGGAGTAAAGCACGCGGATGGTCCGCTTCACGTGCCCGAAGGCGCGTTCCGCGCTCTGCGCGTCGCGTCCGGCGAGGATCAGGGCGCCGGCGCGCTCGCGGTACAGCCCCATGTTCTTCGAGAACGAGGCGGCGACCAGGAACTCGAGGCCGGCATCGAGAAACCGCGCCAGCGGGGCGCGATCCTCTTCGAGGCCGTCTCCGAAGCCGACGTAGGCGCCGTCGATGAACGGCATCCATCCGCCCGCGCGGGCGCAGTCCGCGATCTCCCGCCACTGCTCCGGCGTCGCGTCGGCGCCCGTCGGGTTGTGACAGCCGAGGTGCAGCACCACGAGGTCGCCGGGGGAGGCCTTCCGGAGGGCGCCCATCATCGCATCGAAGTCGAGGCCGCGCGCGCGGGCGTCGTAATACGGGTATTCCCTTACCTCGAATCCCGCCGCGGTGAAGAGTCCGCGATGATTGGGCCAGGAGGGCTGACTGATCCAGCAGGCGCCGCCTCTGCGCAGGCTCGCCAGGAATTCGCTCCCGACGCGGAGCGCCCCCGTCCCGCCCGGCGCGTACGCGGTGCGCAGGCGGTTCTCGCCGAGCACGGCGTGCCCTTCGAAGAACAGCTCCTCCACGCGCGCGGAGAACTCCGGATCGCCGGCGATGGGCAGGTAGGCCTTGGTCGCCTCGATGCCGACCACGGCGGTCTCGGCCGCCTTCACGGACGGCAGCACGGGGGTGCGGCCCTCGTCATCCTGGTACACGCCGACCCCGAGATTGACCTTCGAGGGATTGGGATCGGCCTTGAACGCCTCGGTCAGCCCGAGGATCGGATCCGGCGGCGCCGGTGCAACCGTCTCAAACATGCGGCTCCTCTCCCGTACCCCCCCCGCGGGGTCGCGCGTTTCCGCGGAATCACGGTGTCCCTTGCTTGCCGTAGTACTTCTGGATCTTCGACGAGATGGTATCGGCCTCGACGTGAATGATGCCCATTTCGCGGATCGCGTTCGCGGGCGAATCGGATGCGTGCGCCGCGTTGACCATGATGTCCTGCCCGAACTCGCGGCGGACCGATCCCGGCTCGGCCTTGCTCGGATCGGTCGGTCCGAGGATGCCGCGGATCTTGCTGACCGCCTCCGCGCCGGCATAGACCAGGGCCAGGCACCGTTCCTTTCCGGGTTCGCTCTTCTCCGCCGGCGAGCACTCGCCCGGCCATCGGCCGGTCATGAACTGGACGATCTGGTTGAACTGCCGGTCCCCGTAATAGGGTCCGAGTTCGTCGCCCAGGTGCCGCTGAAGTACTTCCGGAACCTCGATGCCGAGCTCCTGCTGGAGCATCCGGGTCACCTTCGTCGCCACCATGCTGTTCAGCTTGGTGCGCAACACCTCGCGCACGGGTCCGTAGAAGTCCTCCGCCTCCGCCACGCTCATGCGGTGCACCTTCGCGGCGATGATGCGCAGGCCGGAACGCGAGAAGAGGTCGATGATGTTCCCGGGACGGGCGTTGGGAAAACGGAAGTTGTCGGGTTTGATCAACACGAGGGTCTTCTCCACCGACTCGATCCCGACGTCCACGGCGCTTTCCATCATGCCCCCGTCGCGCGCGCTGTACCTGGCCCAGAGCCGCAGGGTGTCCTCCGCGGCGCGCGGGGTGGGGGCCACCAGGACGGCCGGTTCGACGTAGCGGACCTGGCCGTCGTCGCCGACGATGAAGTCGCCGTACGTGTCGCGGACCGTCTCCCCCGCCTCCATGTTCGGCCGGATGGGGCCGGCGACCTTGTAGATCCTCTCGATCGCGTTCTCGCCCTCGAACAACAGCATCAGCACCCGCCGCCGCTTGCCGGTGGTCGCGTCGGGCGCGTAGGACCGCGTGACGTAATCGGCGAGAATGTTGCGGATGCGCGGATCCTTCTCCGGATCGTTGCGCAGCCGCTCGGCGTACTGGCTGACGAGTTCGGGGCTGGGCCCGAACATGCGCGCGCCCACCAGCTCAAGTCCGGTGCGGCTCATGAACCGTCCGATGATCCCCCCCGTGCGCGACTTCGCGATCGAGTATGGGTTGATCAGCGCAAACGCCAGTTCCATCGCCATCGACATTCTCCGGTTGAGTGAACCCCGATTGATCGTGAAAGGTGGGAGAATATAGGCGCGGAACACGTCCATTTCAATCCCAAAGCCGACGCATGGTCCCCGGCGGGGACGCGGTGCCCCCACCGCGTTCTTCCCGGCGCGTGACGGGGCGCGGCATCCTGACGCCCCGTCGGCCGCCGCGTTCCATCCGCGTCGAGGCTTGGGTTGCGGCATCGCCGCCTTACGCTATCATCGGGCCCATGAAGACCGGCCCCCCCGCCATGCCCGGCTCTCCGACCGGACCGCTGCCGATGCGCTGCGTCCGACAGGCGCGGACCCTGTTCGACCTGTGGCGCGCCGTGGAGCGGGCGGTCGACCACGGGCGGCCGGCCGACGCGTGCCTCTCGCGCCTGATCCGCGATCATCCCGAGTTCGGCTCGCGCGACCGGCGGCTTTACTCGGAGACCATCTTCGCCGGTCTGCGCTGGCGGGGGTGGGTCGGACGGCTGGAGGAGGACCGCCCCCGCGCGCCGGTGCTCGCCGCGCTTCTCGATCACGGGCGTCCCCTGCCGGCCGCGCTGGAGTACCTGGCGGAACAGGCTGGAATCGAGCTGGCGTCGTGGCCTGATCCTTCCCCCGACTCGCTCGAGGGACGGGGAGCCGCCGTACGGCCGTTCCTGGACCGTGTGCCCGTCCCTCGCGATCTCGTGCCTGACTGGGTTCCCGGCGCCCTGGCCGCGCCGCCGCCGGCGGAACCGATGCCGCCGGTGGATCGCGTGATCGCGGCCTTCCAGGAGCGCCCGCCCCTCTGGCTGCGCGCCGTGGGGATCGGCGCGGCCGAGCTCACGTCCCGGCTGAACCGCGCCGGCGTGAGAGCGGCGATCGACGCCCGGATGGCGGGCGCCGTTCGCTGCGCCGGCGCGCCGCATCTCGCGACGGTGGAGAAGCGGACCGGGCCCTGCTTCGAGGTGCAGGATCTCGCCTCGCAGGCCGTCGTGGCGGCGTGCGCGGCCCGCGGCGGGCAACGGTGGTGGGATGCCTGCGCCGGGGGAGGGGGCAAGACGCTGGGATTGCTGGCGTCGGGGGAAGGCATCGAAGTGCTGGCCAGCGATATTCGACCTCGCGCCCTGCGGAATCTGGCGCGGCGGGCGGCGCGGCTCGGACTGAAAGGCAGTCGAACCCTGGAACACGATGCGTTGGCGGCGACGCCCGACGGATCGCCATTCGACGGCGTGCTGGTCGACGCGCCCTGTTCCGGGCTGGGCACGTGGTCCCGCAATCCCGATGCCCGCTGGCGCATATCCGCCGGGGACGTGCCTCGGCTGGCCGCCCTCCAGGCGCGGATGCTGGACACCGCCGCATCCGCCGTCCGCCCCGGCGGATGGCTGGTCTTCTCCGTCTGTACACTCACGCGGCCCGAGACGGTCGAGCGCGTGGAGGCGTTCGACCTCGCTCACCCGGAATTCGAGCCCGCCCCGTTCCGCCTGGCGCTGACCGGCGACGCCCCCGCCGCGCGCCAGTGGGTGTGGCCGTGGCTCGGCCCCTGCGGCGGGATGTTCATCGCACGATGGCGGCGGAGGCCGTCCGTTTGCGCGTCGGAGCCGTGCGTGTCGGGACCGGGACGCGTCCGCGTTGGACCGGGATCGGACGGGGATTGACTGCGCGGGACGACGGAGGACTCGGTTCTCCGTTCTCTCTGTAACCCTCTGTTCAACTGAAATCGGATTGCGCGCACGAGCGCGCCTTCGCGTCCGACTCGGCGATTGCGTGGGGATTCGATTGAACATCGCGGCGTTCCGCGAGTCTATTCCCACAGATGACCCTGGTTGAAATCCGATCAGGAACACGGGATTGAAGACGGGAAGGAGTTGGATATGAAGAAGTTGGCTCTCGCAATCACGGCGGCCGCCTGCATGGCGACGGCGGCGTGGGCCGGCGACACGGTCGCCTACCTGGGGGTGGTCACGGCGCCGCTCGATCCGGCGGTGTCCGAGCATCTGGGCCTGCCGGACGGCGTGGGTCTGGCGGTCCTTGACGTGGCCGAGGACGGGGTGGTGAAGGACCTGCTTCACCCGCGGGACATCCTCCACAAACTGGACGACCAACTGCTGACCAGTCCGGACCATCTCGCGGTGCTGGTGCGGGCGAAGAAGCCCGGCGACGAGGTGGCGGTCAGCGTGTTCCGCAAGGGGAAGGCCGAGACGCTCAAGGTGACGCTGGGCGAGGTGGATCGGGCACGGGTGCGGTCGCCCGGCGCGTGGAATGAGGATACCTTCCTGGGGCCGTGGTTCGATCGCCAGCAGGGCATGCAGGCCTTCGAAGAGGCGATGCGCAACTGGCAGCGCCAGATGGAGCAGATGCAGCGACGCTTCGGACGGGGCATGCAAGGATGGAGTCAGGGTTGGAGTGCGCCCGACGAGGAGATGATGCCGAACCAGCCGGAAGCCGAGGAACCGCCGCCGCCACCTCGCGAGCGGCCGCGCCGCCTGCTGAAACCCGTGCCCGGTGCGCCGGCGCCCGAGGCGCATGTCGAGCAGCACGTGGAGGCGATGAGCACGGTGAGCGAGTCGCGCGACGGCGTGACCATCACGTTGACGGATCGCAACGGCCAGCGTTCGGTGAGGATCGAGGAAGAAGGGAAGACCGTGTTCGACGGCCCTCTGAACAGTGACGAGCAGATGAAGAAGGTGCCGGAGAAGTATCGTGAGCGGATTGCGGAGATGAAGGACCGCGTCAAAGTGGATATCCACACCGGCGGCCGGCCCGTCCGGCCGTGGCGGCCCGGCATGCGCAACGTTCTCTGAGTTCCGGCCGAAGAACTTGGCCCGGCGAGGCCCCTGTGGGGACCGCACCCTGCACCTCAGCGGTCCGAAGGGAGAGCCCCGGGCCTTTTCTCTTTTGACGCGGGGGGCCGGAGGCGCATACTGGCGCCGTCGGGCGGCGTCGTGCCGCCGTCGCGCGTGCGTGGGAGGAGGGCGGTTGTGAGCGAGCGTCAGTGGTACTATGTGAAGGAGGGCGGGCAGGTCGGACCGGTGGCGGAGTCGGAGATGAGGGAACTGCTGCGGACCGGAGCGGTTTCGCCGGCCGGCCTGGTCTGGACGGAAGGGATGGAGGGGTGGCGGGGTGCGTCCGAGGTCCAGGGCCTGACGGCGATGGCGCCGCCGCCGACGATCCAGCCGCCCGCCGTGCCGCCGGAGGCCAGCCCGCGACCGGTGTCCGTCACCGTGTTCGGCATCCTCAATATCGTGTTCGGATCGCTGGTGTTGCTCTGCGCGCCGTTCAGTCTCCTCACCATGTCCGCCATGCCCGGCCTCATGAGTCCCACCCCCGTGGCCAGGGCATGGCTGATTGTCGGGCAGGTGATCGGGCTGCTCGGCGCGGCCGTGCTGCTCTCCACCGACATCGGTCTTCTGAAGCTGAGGTCCTGGGCCCGGAGGTGGGCCGTGGGCTACGCCTGGTTCGCCATCGCGTGGGATATCCTCGCCGTCGGCGTCAACGCCGTCCTGATGGCCGGGAATGCCTTCGGCTATTCCTCGGAGGCCATACCGGGCGCCATCGGGGGCATGATCGGGGGCCTGGTGGGGCTCGCGTATCCCATCCTGACCGTGATCTTCCTGCGAAAGCCCCGCGTTCGGACGGCATGCTGCCGGTGAGAGGAGTCCCGGGTTTTACGCAGGGTTTCCTCCTCCGTGGAGAAGGGCGGCGGAACAACCCTGAAGGCGGCGCCGTCGCACGGGAGAACGGGCGGACTGCCGCCAAAGGGTTGAGGGTCAAGGAATCCTCTGGTTGCGGTTCGCCGCCTTAGGCTAGATTGGGCGCATGGGCGGCGAGACGCGCATTCATGTGCTGGGCGACCACGTGATCAACAAGATCGCGGCGGGGGAGGTGGTCGACCGGCCGGCCTCGGTGGTGAAGGAGCTTATGGAGAACAGCCTCGACGCCGGCGCGACCCGCCTGGAGGTCGAGGTGGTGGCGGGGGGGCGGAACCTGATCGCGGTCTCGGACAACGGGAGGGGGATGAGCCGGGACGACGCGCTGCTCAGCATCGAGCGGCACGCGACGAGCAAGATCCGCGATGTGGACGACATCGAGCGTATCGAGACGCTGGGATTCCGCGGCGAGGCGCTGGCCGCGATCGCCTCCGTCTCGCGGTTCACCCTCCAGACCGCGGAGGCCGGTGCGACCGAGGGCGCCGAGGTGCACGTGCAGGGGGGCCGGATCGCCGACGTGAAACCGGCGGGGGTGCCGGTCGGCACGCGCATCACCGTGCGCAACCTCTTCTTCAATGTCCCGGCGCGGCGGAGATTCCTGCGGTCGGATGCGACCGAGCTCTCGCACATCCGCCAGGTGGTGATGCTCTACGCGCTGTCGCACCCGGAGGCCGGCCTGCGGTTCGTCGTCGACGGCCGCGAGATGCTCAACCTGGCGTCCGGCGGCACGCCGCGGGAACGGCTGTTCGAGCTGTACGAGCGCCCCGTGGTCGAGTCCCTGCGCCCCGTTTCGCACGAGCACGGAGGAGTGCGTCTCACCGGCTACGTCGGGGTGCCCCAGCTCAGCCGCACCGACCGCGCCGAGCAGTACGTCTTCGTGAACCGGCGCCCCGCCGGCGCGCCGCTGGTGCAGTTTGCCATCAACGAGGCCTACCAGACGCTGCTCCCGCGAGGCCGCTATCCGATGGTGTTCCTGTTCCTGGACCTCGATCCGTGCGACGTCGATGTCAACGTCCACCCGACCAAGAAGGAGGTGCGGTTCCGTCAGCCCGGCGCCGTGCGCGACACGCTGGTGGAGGGCATCCGGCGGGCGTTGACGCAGGAGGCCGAGGACGGGGCGGGGGCGGATGCGCCGGCGGCGCCGGTCCCGCCCCCGCCGCCCCAGCCGGTGCTGTCGATCCCCGATCTGCCCGAGACGCGCGTGTTTGCCTATCCCCGGATCGCCGGGGCTTCCCTTGTTCCGGGGGCCGGAAGCCCCGCAGCCTTCCCGACGTCGACGGGAAGCGCCTCGGCCGGGTCCGCCCCGGAGGAGGGCGCCGGCCATCGTTCGCCGTGGGGCTGGTGCCGGATCGTCGGGCAGGTGGGGGGGCTGTTCGTGGTGCTTGAGACCGAGGACGGGCTGGTGCTCATGGACCCCCATGCGGCGCATGAGCGCGTGCTGTTCGAGAAGCTCCTGCGCGAGGTCACCGGCCACAAGGTCCGCTCCCAGGGCCTCCTGATGCCCGAGACCGTCCCGCTCCGGCCGCACGACGCCGAGGTGGTGCGGCGGAACCTGCCGTTGCTGCGCGAGATGGGCTTCCTGCTTTCCGATTTCGGCGGCGATACGTTCATGGTCGAGGCCGTCCCGGCCGTGCTCGGGCTGTTCAGCGCGAAGGGGCTGCTGGCGGAGATCGCGCTGACCCTGGACCAGGGCGGCCCGCGGGGCGGAACCGAGCGCTGGGCATGGGAACAGGTCGCCACCGCGGCCTGCCGCGCCGCCGTCAAGGCCCGCGACCGGCTGACCATGCAGGAGATCGAGCGACTGGTCATCGACCTCGCCTCCGCCGACATGCCCTACACCTGTCCCCACGGCCGCCCGACCCTCATCCACTTCAGCTTCCACGAGCTGAACCGCAAGTTCGGGCGAGCGTGAGGCGCCGGTTCTGGGCGGCCGCACCCGCGTGTTCGAGGCGGAGGGGATCGTCGCGCAGACCAGGACGTACGCGGCATCAGGCGGGAACTTGGAGCTTGGATCGTGACCGGCGGCGTGTAGACTGGCCGCGAAACGGAGGCCCATTCTCCGCAGGAGAGGAAGGCGAACGCGTGGCGCCAGACGATCGAGGGCCGGTTGGTGCGCTATGGAGGTATGGACTTCATCCATTCCACGGATACGTCACCGATTCCCCCGCGCGAATACACCGTTTGGTCAGCGGCCGGCGAAGGTGTCGATTGCACACCGATCCATAATGAGTCGTCGCAGTACCTGAAGCTGCACAGCTACACCGTGGGGCTCAAATGCATCCGAGACTGGGTCAGGTCGGAGCAGTGGTGTTCGCATCTCTTCTTTTCATGGATTGCGCACAGAGGGTTACTGAATGGAATGATCTGCTGACGGAAGGGAATCGAGTCGTAACGGCACGTATTGACGAGCTGACTTCCATACAAGACGACGTTGCGAAGTATCGATCCACGATCGTGACCAACTCAACACTGTGCCGAGAGTTCCTGCTGGGATTGAAGGATGTGAAAGGAGAGAAGGAGTTCGTTCCCCTGACAGGAGACAGAGTAAGATGCTTCTTCCGGGGAGAGGACGGACGGACGCTGCTCTTCTTGTCCGTCAATATGGACGGGTTCACAGTCCTCCTCCATTCTGATTCAAAGAAACTCGGATATGCAGTCCGCGATAATCAGCTTGCGAGAGCGATCCTGCAGTTCGCGCGAGGGGCCGCCTCCGGTTCCGGTTCGGATGTAGAAGAGGCCTTGAAGGAAGCCCTGCGGCGCCCTTGAAGGTGCCATGAAGTCCAGCGCTTCGCTCGCCGGGAAGGACGACGTATGACGTGGCAGTACTGGATGTGGACTTCAGGAGGCTGTGTCGTGGGCGGGCCGCACCACGGCCCGCGGTGCCCACCCGCGGCGCGATGGACAGACAAGGGAGTCCGCTCTTTGCTCTCTTCGTTACCTTCTGGTCACATGGAACTGGGCTGCGCTACACCAGCTCGTCGCAGCCGGTCGCGATGGGATGGAAGACGCCCTTGCCCGGCTTCAACTGGCTCGGCGGCGGAACGAGGTTCTGCTTCGACGAGTTCAGCAGCCACTCCCAGGTGAAGCTCCGACCTGTGTACGCCGCGATGCGGGCGCCGATGGCCGTCAGGGTGCTCTCCGCGATGCGCTTGCCCTCATTGAGCGGCTTGCCGGCGCGGATGCTCTGGATCAGGTCGATGTGTTCCTGGTCCATCCCGTTGACGTTCGGCCCCGCGTACTGCCACACCCTCTGGCCCTTGGGGTCGAAGATGCGGCCCGAGCAGTCGCTGGTGCCCTTCGTGCCGATGATCTTCTCGCCGTTGCGGCCGGTCCCCGGGCTGTGGCCGCTGAAGCTCAGGCAGCGCGCACCGTTCGCGTATTCGAACTCGGCGAAGATGTGGTCCCAGATGTCTCCATCGTACTTCTGCCAGTTCGCGTCGTTGCCGTTGTTGAACTTCTTGCACACCTCGCGCGCGGTCTTCTCCTGATTGCGCCAGGCGCGGCCGCCGACGGCGGTGAACTTCTTCGGCGGGCCGTCGAAGCACCAATTCAGCACGTCGATGTTGTGGATGTGCTGCTCGCAGATCTGGTCGCCGGAGAGCCAGGTGAAATGGTACCAGTTGTGGCACTGCCACTCGAGCTCGCTCATTCCCTCGACGTAGCCGCGGTACCAGATGCCGCCGCCGTACCAGTAACACTGGCCGCCGACGAGTTGGCCGATCTCGCCGCCGTGGATGCGCTTCATCAGCTCCACGCGGCTGGCCTCGTGCCGCCGCTGCGTGCCGGCGACGATGCCGAGTTTCTTCGCGTCGGCAAGCTTCGCCGCTTCCATGACGAGCCGGCAACCGGCGACGTCGGTGGCGACCGGCTTCTCGGTGAACACGTGCTTGCCCGCGTTGACCGCCGCCATCAGCTGCACGCCGCGGAAGGCCGGAGCGGTGGCCATGACCAGCAGGTCCGCCTCGCACCTGGCCAGTTTCTCGTGGCAGTCGAAGCCCCAGAAGAGATGGTCGTCGTTGATCCTGATCCGGTCCTTGAACCGCGCGTCCCTCGTCAGCCCGTCGCGCATCTTCCGCACCTGGCTCTCGAACAGGTCGGCCAGCGCGATCACCTCGACCCCGGGATCGGCGCCCAGGCACTGGCGTATCGCCCCGCTGCCGCGTCCGCCGCAGCCCAGGAGGCCGACGCGGATCTTGCCCGAGCCCTGGGCGTGCACCATCCCGGCCGCCGCCAGGGCGCCGGTGACCGTTGCCGCGGTTCCGTTCACGATCGGCTTGTTCTCGTTCGATGTGCTCATTTGAAATCTCCTCCGAAGTTCACGCCTCTGTAGCGGCGGGCGATCACCCGCCCCTCCTGCCGCGTCCGCCGCCCCCCTCGCCCGTGTCCAGGCCGGCAAGCTTGTACCGGCCGGGGACGGGCACGGGGTCGACGGGCATGGAGTCGGTCAGTTTCATCGTCTCGTCCGGCAGGAGGTCGAGGGAGCACTTGGACATGAACCACGACCGTTTGAACTGCTGGCGCGCGTAGGCCGACTCGCGAGCCATGATCGCGCAAAGAGTGCTTTCCGCGATCCGCTGCGCCTCGTTGAGCGGGTTGCCATCGCGGATGCTCTTGACCAGGTCGGCGTGCTCCTGCACGTAGGGGTCGGGGTCGGGCCCCTCGTAGCGCCAGGCGTTCTCGCCCTCGATGACCCCGCAGCAGTTGCTCGCGCCCTTCGTGCCCACCACCCGCTCGGCGACCAGCGGGTTCGTCCCCTCGATCTGGCGGCACATGCTGATCGTGCGGATGTCGTTCGGGTAGGTGAACTCGGTGCCGAAATGGTCGAAGATGTTGCCGAACTCCGGCCCGGTGCGGAACTGGCGTCCGCCCAGTCCGTGCACCGACTCCGGCAGGGCGTTGAAGGCCCAGTTGATCACGTCGATGTTGTGCACGTGCTGCTCGACGATGTGGTCGCCCGAGAGCCAGGGGAAGTAGAGCCAGTTGCGGATCTGCCACTCGACGTCGGACTGGTTCGCCTGGCGCGGGTTGACCCAGAGGCCGCCCTGGTTCCAGTAGCACTGCGCGGAGACGATCTCGCCGATCGCGCCGTCGTGGATGCGCTTCATGGTCTCGATATACTTCGGCTCGTGCCGGCGCTGCGTGCCGGCGACGACGCCGAGCTTCTTCTCCGCCGCCTTCTGCCCCGCCTCCAGGATCATCTTGACGCCGGCCGGGCAGACCGCCACGGGTTTCTCCATGAAGACATGCTTGCCGGCGTTGATGGCGGCGGCGAAGTGGATCGGACGGAATCCGGGCGGCGTCGCGAGGATGACGAGGTCCACATCGCTCAGCGCCAGGAGGTGCTTGTAGGAGTCCAGCCCGACGAAGCAGCGGTTGTCCGGCACCTGAAAGGCGCCCCTGAGGCCGTCGATCCGGTCGCCGAACACATCCGCCAGGGCGACGACCTTGACGCCCGGCGAGGAGTCGACGCAGTTCCTGGCCGCCCCCGAGCCGCGGCCGCCGCACCCGATCACGCCGACGCGGATTGTGTCCGTGGCGGCCGTCCAACCCACCCGTGCGCCCGCGCCCGCCAGCGCGAGGCCGCCGACCGTTCCCGCCGAGTTCCTCAGGAACTGGCGCCGTGTCCAACCGGTTCTCCAGCCCATGTGCTTCACTCCTGTTCCGTTCCGCGCATGCGTTTCGCGGGGGCCGTCCGCCCGCCATGACGGTTCCGCCTCGACGACCATCAGGACGGTATCTATCCGCCCGACCCTCTCCGATGACAATGGAAAAACGAAGGGCGCGCGGGAAAATTGTGAGCGAGCCGCCCGCGCGTCGCGCGGGTGAGCCTGTCGTCTCGCGATGAGAACGGGGGACGACGGATGAGCGGGGTGGATCTTTTTCGCATTTTTGCCGTGTCTTGCGCGTTTTTCGGTGTCACCATAGGGGGCGTATCGGGACGTGGGTCGGTCTGCGGGGTGAATGCGGGTGATCTGGGGAGGGGCACGATGGACATGTCCGTGTGCAGGATTTGCGGTCAGAGGCCTGCCGCCGCTTCGATGTCGAACGACGGGGGCGGGATCAACGTGGATTGCATGGTGTGTGGTCCCTACCTGATCAGCCGCATGGCCTGCGACTGCACACCGCGCGGGGAGATTGCCAGTCGGCTTCACCTGCTTTCCGCCTTTCTGAGGCATCAGAAGGGCCCCAGCAGGGAGCGCTTCGTGATCTCGTACCGTCACTTGGAGGACGTGGAGTTCTTCAACACGGAAATCGCGGCTCACTGCCCGACATCCCTGCCGGCCAAGGCCATGGTGGTCCTGGACTATGTCGCGTCGGTGTCGGAGCACTATGGCTCCGTCATCCGGCTGGACCCCGACACGCACTACCCGATCGGGTACTGCCGGAACCCCACGGAGTTCCAGTTTCTCGTGAGTTACCTGAGCGATGCGGGCCTCCTGACCCGGAAGACGGCCAGCGCCCACCTGAACATCCGCTATCCGGTGTCGCTGAGCGCCACAGGCTGGAAGGAGGTCGAGGGCCGACGGCGTGCGATCGGTCAGAAGACCTGTTTCGTCGCCATGTGGTCCGATCCGGCGATGGCTCCCGCGTTCCTTGAGGGCATCCAGGCCCTCGCCGCTGAGACGGGAATCGAGTTTCTCCGCGTCGACCAGGAGCAGTTCAACGGCGAGAACTGCGACCGGATTCTCGCCGACATCCGGCGGAGTCGGTTCATGATCGCGGATGTGACGGGACGCCGCCTGGTGGTGCACTTCGAGGCGGGTTTCGCGATGGGCCTCGGGCTTCCGGTGATCTGGACGTGCAGAAAGGACCACCTCCGCGAGAAGCAGAAGTTCGACACGCGCCACTTCAATCACCTGGTCTGGGAAACGCCGGATGAACTGCGCCAGAAACTGCTGGATCGCATCCGCGCCACCCTGCCGGAGGTGTGCGAGCGTCCGGAGGCGGGCCCGACGAACCCGGAGACGAAGCAGTAGATTGCCCTGCCACGACATGACACGCGGATGCGTGCGATGTTCTCCGCGAGGTTTCTCCGCGAACAGGGAACGCGGGCAGGATCGCCCGCGGTACGGGTCCCGTGCGTACCGCGCGCAATCCTGTCCGCGATCAGTCCGACGCCGCGTCAGGGAGGCCGCGCCCGCCGTGGGCTCGATTCGCGGGGCTTCGCTTGCGAAGCCTCTCGATGAGCCCCATCCCGCGGGCGTCGGCAAGCGACGCCCCTACGGGTTTGTGTCCTGAATCCTGCGGTTTCCACCTCGCGGCCCGGGAACTTCGGGCTGTCTCGCCGCTCCGGCGCGTGGTAACCTGATGTCGATGCTGTCGTCGCCGACCAGGATGTTGCTCGTCGGAATCGCCGTTGCGGCGGCGGCGATGTCGGTCGCGGCGGATCCGGTCCGCAATGGCAACGAGCTGTGCCTGGCCTACCGGGAGGGCGATGCGGCCGCCCGGCGGCAGTTGATCGGCTCCCGCACGAACGTCATCCATACCTTCCGTTTCCTGGCCATCAAGGAGGCGTACGCGACCAATGCGCCGGCGCCCCAGGCCCGGCTGGTGACCGTGGAGCCGAGCTCGGACATCCGCGTCACGCTCGTCGCCGAGGGGGAACTGTCGCGCAAGCTGGCGGAGGATCTCAGGCCGGGCGACTGCGTGGCCGCGCGCGGTCGGGTGCAACGCCTGGGCGGCGATCCGCCGGAAATGGTCGTCCATCCCGCCATTCTGCAGTTCAAGGACCGTGCCCAGCCGAAGGCGGGCAAGGAGCTTCTGCGGGAAGTGGACCGGCAGGCGAAATAACGTCACCATTTTTTGCGTTCTTTTGTTGTCCATCACGAGCGTGGCGGGGGAAGAAGTGCAAACGGGTGTAGGTGTCATCGACCTCCGAAGCTGGGCGCTGCAGCCACGCCGCCGCGCGGCGTGGGGAGGGTGTGTTGTCCCGCGAGGCGACGGGCCTCGGCCGGAACGCGAAGAAGCAAGCGATGCGGCCGCAGAAGCCATGGAGAACCGCCAGGGCCGATCGAAAAGGGGTAAGGTGAGATGAAAAAGGTGATTCTGATGGCGGCGGCGGTCGGCGCCGTTGCATGGTGCGCGCGAGGCTACGTCCTGTTCGAGGGCGATGGTTCTGACGAGCCGGGTTTTGTCGCCCCGCAGATGGGTGCCCCCCCGCCCCCGCCTCCGGCGCATATTTCGTCGGGCGAGACCTACATCCCGTATCCCGGTCCGCCCGCGGCGCCGCAGGCTCGTTCGGAGAAGAAGAACCCGCCCAATCCCCCCGTGCTCTTCACCAAGATCAAGTCCGACCGGGGGTTGATGGATTGGGCCGCGCGGCCGAACGACCTGAACAACCTCCTCAAGAGCATGAAGCAGCTCATGGACGTCAACTTCGCCTGCGAGGCCAAGTCGTTCGCGGAGGTGGACCCGGATCCGGAGAAGAACCCGATCCTCTACCGCTCCGGCCACTTTCATTTCCAGCTCTCCCCGGCCGAGCGTCAGAAACTGCGCCGGTACCTGCTGGCGGGGGGCATGATCATCTTCAACGCCGGCATGGGATCGAAGCCGTTCTACGACTCGGCCATCCGGGAGATGAAGGAGGTGTTCCCGGAGATTCCCGTGCAGCGCCTGAGCTCCGACCACGCCGTGTTCCATGCCTACTACGATCTGAACAGGGTCAAGTACCGCAAGGGGGTGCGGGACGCGGGTTTCGCGGGCGACGAGCCGTGGTTCGAGGGCGTCACGGTCGATTGCCGGACGGTGGCGTTGATCTCGCGATGGGGGCTCGACATCGGATGGGACGCCGTGAACGACGACACGATGCGCGGCTACGCGGTGGACGACGCGCAGAAGCTGGGCGTCAACATGATGGCCTATGCCACGGCGCAGCGGGCGTGGGCCAAGCAGCTGGCGCAGCAGCTTCAGTTCGCCGATGCCGACAAGGTGCTTTCGGGCAAGATGGCGGTCGCCCAGGTGGTCTACGACGGCGAGTGGAAGACGCGCCACAAGGGCCTCACGATCCTGCTGCACCAGTTCAACCGACGCACCGACGTGCCGGTGCAGTTCAATCTGAAGGAGCTGCGGCTGTCCGATCCCGCGATCTTCAACGCCCCGTTGCTCTACATGACCGGTCACGAGGACTTCACGCTCAAGGAGGCGGAGGTGCGCAATCTTCGTGAATACCTACAGAAGGGCGGCTTGCTGTTCGCCGAGGCCTGCTGCGGCCGGCGGGCCTTCGACCAGGCGTTCCGCCGGGAGATGCGCAAGGTGCTGCCGGAATCGCCCCTGGCGCCCCTGGCCGCCGGCGACGCCCTCTTCCATCTGCCGAATCGCATCGACCTGCTCGGCGTGACGCCCGCGCTGGCCGCGCAGTCCGGAAACAAGTCCGCCGTGGCCCCGCGCATCGAGGCGGCCGACGTCGGCGGGCACTTCGCGGTGATCTACAGCCCGTTCGGCTTGGCGGGCGGATGGGAGCTGGCGCAGAACCCCTATGGCCTTGGGTACAACGACACCGGCGCGCTGGCCCTCGGCGAGAACATCCTCATGTACGCGGTCACGCAGTAGGGCCGTTGCCGTTCTTGCGGGCTTCACACGGAGATCTGAGTCAGACAGCGTGGGACGTGAGCCCGACCGTGAACACCGAACACTGAACACCGAACACTGAACACTGAACACCGAACACTGAACACCGAACACTGAACCCCGAACACTGAACCCCGAACACTGAACCCTGTCCCCAGAATCCTGATTCCAGCCATCGCGGCGGCGCTTTCGGCGCGGGCCGCCTTCGGCGTTTCTCCGCCTGACGAGGTGGCCTTGGCCCGCGTCTGGCAGGCGCACCTGCAGAATCCCACCAATCACGCGCAGCACGTGCGAGCGTTCGTGGAGTTCGAGCGTCAGCAGCCGGCCTCACCCCTCGTCCCTGTGGCCCGCGGCGCGGCGGCCTGGCATCTCCTGCGGCAGGGCGAGCGGGCGGCGGCGACGCAGCTCCTGGTGGCCATGCTGGACCGGCCGGCCGGCCCCGCCGCGGAGGCGGGTGCGGAGATGGCGCGGCGCTGGTTGACGCGGCTGGACCGGGAACGGGTGAAGTCCGCGCTCCGGGCGTACCACAGCCGCCACATCGAGTACCCGGGCTCCCTCCAGCAGCTGACCGCGCTGCCGGCGGCCGACCAGCCGCCCCAGCGCGATCGGTGGGACAAGCTGTGGCAATACCGCCTGGCGCGTTTCACGCACCTCACGGGCCTCTCGGGGCAGCGGTACGAATTGCTGAGCCCCGAGCTCGGCGCGGACTCGGATCTGGCGGCGGCACTGGCGAAACCGTACCCCGCCGCGGGTTTCCCGAAGGCGGTGCGGTTCCTCTCGCGTGCCGAGGGCCAGCGCTCGGTCATGTTCTCCACCGGCGGCGGGCAGGCGGGCTGCTCCGAGGGCGGCAGCGTCGGCGCGTGGACGCTCGCTCGGGCGGGGGAGGGATTGATCGTGATGAGCGACGGCGATTTCTGGGCCCTGCAGGCGGCGCCGGAGGGGAACTAAGAGGAATTGCCGATTGCCGATTGTCGATTGCCGATTGCCGTCTATGGGCGGCCGGTTTGGAAGTTGGGTTTGGATGTTGAGGTTTGAATCCTGATGCGTGAGGGACTGACGAGTCTGCTGAAACCGGCGGATCTGAGCCGCCTCAGCCGCCTCGTGCTGCAGTCGCGCTACGTGGTGGAGGGGAACCTCGCCGGACGGCATCGCAGTCCGATGCTCGGGCTCGGCGGCGAGTTCGCCGACCATCGCGACTACGTGCCCGGCGACGACCCCAAGTTCATCGACTGGAAGGTGCTCGGCCGCACCGACCGCTACTACATCCGGCGGTACGAAAACGAGACCAACCTGCGGGTGTATCTCGTCGTCGACCGCAGCGCATCGATGGACTATTCCTCCGGCGGGCCGACGAAGTACCAGTACGCGTGTTACCTCGCCGCCGCCCTCGGCTATGTCGTGGTCAGGGCCCGCGACTCGATCGGCCTCTACCTCTATTCGGACAAGATCGATGCCCGCGGCGGCGCCCGCAATTCGGTGGGGCATCTCAACAGCCTGGTCAAGATGCTGCAGCACCACACCCCGGCCTCGACCACGCAGACCGCCGCCACGCTTCACCAGATCGCCGAGTCGATCCAGCGCCGGGCGCTGGTGGTGCTGATCTCGGACCTCTTCGACAACGAGCACGACGTCGTGCAGGGTCTGGCCCATTTCCGGAAGCAGAACCATGACGTGGTCCTGTTCCAGGTGCTCGATCCCTACGAGCTCGACTTCCCCTTCAAGAAGGGAGGGGAGTTCGAAGACCTCGAGACGGGCGAGAAGATCGTCGTCGATCCCCGCGGGCTGGCGGACGACTACCGCCGCCTGATGCAGGAGTTCCTCGCCCACTACCAACAGCAGTGCGTCGAGATGCGCATCGACTACCGGCTGGTCAACACCTCGGAGCCCCCGGAGACCTTCGTGCGCGCCTATCTCGACGAGCGGAGGAAGCTGTCGAAGTGATGCTGACCTTCCTCAATCCGGGGGTGCTGTGGTGGGGGGCGGCGGCGACGATCCCGCTGTTCCTGCACCTGCTCAAGCGGCGGCAGACCGTCCGCATCCGGTTCAGCACCCTCCGTTTCCTGAAGAGGGCGCAGAAGCAATCCTCGCGACGCATGCGACTGGAGAACTTCCTCTTGTGGCTTCTGCGCACCGCGATCCTCCTGCTCATCGCGATGGCGTTCGCGCTGCCGATCCTTCGCACCCAGTCGTTCAGCGGCCTCCTGGGGCGTTCGAACCGGGACGTCGCGATCGTGTGGGACGTGTCGTACAGCATGGCGTACGAGACGGGCCCGCGGCACATCTGGGAGGAGTCGCGCGAGACCGTGCTCGCCATTCTGCGGGGCCTGCGGAGGGGCGACCGGGTCTCGATCCTGCTGGCCGACGAGGACGTGACGCCGCTGGTGGGCGAGCCGACGGAGGAGCTCGACCTCGTCGCCGCCCAGGTGAAGGCGCAGGCCTGGCGTCCGACGACCTCGCGACTCCTGCCCGCTGTCGGCGCGGCGGTGAAGACGCTGGGCGCCTCTCCCCGCAAGGAAAAGGAGCTGTATATCGTCACCGACGGCCAGGCCCTGCCGTGGCAGGGATTCGCGGGCGGCGGGGGGACATCGACCAACGCCGCGGGCGTCTGGAATCCGGCGGCCATCCCGTCGGACCTGCCGTTCTTCGTCGTGCTGAGCGGCGCCACGGCTCCGGCCAACGCGACGCCGCTCGACGTGACCATCGAGCCTCCGCTGCTCATGGCCGACGCGCCGTCCTCCGCCGCCGTGAAGTTCGGCCGTTTCGGCGCCGCCCGCGACAACACGCTGGCGCTGTTCGTCGACGGCCGCGAGGTGGCGCGGCAGACGGTGACGGGCGCGGAGGCCTCCGACACGCGTTTCCAGCTTCCGCCCCTGCCCGCCGGCGTGCACGCCGCGCGCGTGCAGTCCGAGGCCGACGGTCTCGCGCCCGACAACGAGCTGCACTTCCTCCTGCGCGTGAAGGACCGCCTGCCCGTCCTCGTCGCCGCGCCCGAAAGCGACTCCTTCTTCCTCCGGCGCGCCCTCGATCCGGGCGGGCGCAAGGCGCTCGACGTCGTGGTCGCCACGCCGGACGCCGTGCCCGCCGGCGACCTGACGAAGTACGCCTGTGTCTTTCTCGCCAACGCGGCGCCGGTGCCGGGACAGCTCCTGCTGAGTCTGGAGTCGTATGTCCGGCAGGGTGGTCTCGCGGTGTTCTTCCCCGGCGACCTCGGAGGGCCGGCGGACTACGCGAGCGCGAGCATCCTCCCCGCGAAGCCCGAGCGGATCATCGACGCCGACCGCGATGCCGGCCGGCGGCTGCTGCGTCTGGTGCAGGCGCAGGATCCGATCTTCTCCACGCTCAAGTTCCCGCCCGGTTCCGTGCCGGCCGTCACCCTGCGCCGCCGCTTGGCCTGGGGCGCGATGGAGCCGGGGGGCGAGGCGATCGTGATGACGCAGGGCGAACTGCCGTTCCTGCTCAGCCGCACCGTCGGCCGGGGGCGCGTGCTGGCATTCTCCGTATCGGCCGAGCGCGGGTGGAGCGATTTCCCGCTCTCGCCGTTCTATGTGCCGCTGCTGCACCAGATCGTCCATTTCGGCGCCGGCGTCGCCCGCGATCCCTTGTATGTCCGGGCGGCGCGCGACCTGCCGCTGGAGAACTTCGCGCCGGAGTCGGAGGAGATCGCCCTCCGCGGCCCCGCCGGACAGCCCGTGCCCGTCCGCCGCGTGAAGTCCGAGCAGTCCCTGGGCTGGCATGTCGAGAACGTGTACGACCCCGGCGTCTACACCCTGCCGGACGCCCGTTCCACGCCTCTCATCGCCGTGAACACCGACCGCGCCGAGTCGGACCTGACGCCGGCGCAGGACGGCGACATCGCCCGGTGGCTCCGCGTGGAGAAGCTGAACGTCGCCCGCGATGCGGTGGAGCTCGGCCGCCTGGTCGAGAGCTCGCGCACCGGCCGCCCGCTGGCCGAGGCGCTGCTGTGGGCCGTGCTCATCCTGTCGTTGGCGGAGGTCTTCCTGTCGAACCGGGCCTCCCGCGCGTCGCGTCCGCTGACCGAGCGACTGCGGGTCGACCTGAGCGGGCGGATGGGGGCGCGGGTGGAATCGTGATCGCGGGATTCCCAGGCATCGGAGGCGGGCCGCTCGCGGAGATGATCTTCGAGCGGAACGCCCCCGCCTGGCTGCTGGCGCTGCTGATCGGGGCCGGGGTCGCCGGCGTGGTCCTCCTGGCCCGCCGCTATCTCGCGTGGAACCGCCTGACGCTGACGTTGATCGCGGTTCGCCTCGCCTTCCTCGGCGTCCTCGCCTGGTGCCTCGGCCTTCCGATCGAGAAGCAGGCGCTCACGGAGCTGCGGAAACCCCGCTTTCTTGTGGCCGTGGACGCCTCGGCCAGCATGAGCCTCAGCCCGACCTCCTCGGTGCCCGCGCGATGGAGCGTGGCGCAGTCGGTGCTCGGCGGCGCATGGCGCGAGACGGTGGCGGCGCAGTGCGAGGTGGACGCCTACGCCCTCGTGCCGGCGCTGAGCGAGAAGATGGCGCTGGACCAGGTCGCGCAGCTCCGGCCCGAGGGCCCCGCCTCGCCCCTGCGCGCCTCGCTGGTCCGTATGCTCGACCGCTACCGCGGGCAGAAGCTCGCGGGCCTGCTGCTGCTCACCGACGCCCTCGACACGCGCGAGGCGGGCGATGACTGGATCAATCTCGACTGGCCTTGCCCCGTCTACACGCTCAAGGTCGAGCCGCCCGACACGTGGCAGGAGGAGACCGACGTCGCCGTGGATTCGGTCGACGCGCCCCGCCGCGTGGTGGTCGGGTGGAACACGAAGCTCACGGCCGTCGTGTCCGGCCGCGGTACGAGGGGGGAGACCCTCCACGTGCAGCTCTTCAAGGACCGCGCCCTGCTGCAGGACGTACCCACGCAGCTTCCCTCGGCGGGCGGCACGCGCGAGGTCAGTTTCCCGCTGGAGAACCCGGCGATCGGCGCCTTCAGCTACGAGGTCGTCGTGCCGCCGCTGCCCGGCGAGTCGAGCACGAACAACAACGCCTACGCGCTGTCGGTCCAGGTGGTCGACGCGCGCAACCGGCTCCTGTACATCGAGGACACGCCGCGCTGGGAGTCGAAGTACCTGACCCGCGTGCTGCAGGGCAACGCGAACATCACGCCGTTGATCTTCCTGCGCGGGCCGGGCGGGGCCTTCCTGACCATCGGGCAGCGAGGCGGCCAGACGCTGGATCTGACCGAGGCGCAGCTCGGGCAGCTCAAGATGGTCATCCTCGGCGACCTCGACGCGAAGGCGTTGACGGACGAGCGCGCGTCGCGGCTCGTCAGGTTCGTCGAGGAGGGCGGAAGCCTGCTGGTGCTGGGCGGGATGCGCGCGTGGGGCGAGCAGGGGGTGACCACCGGTCCGATGGGGAAGGTGATGCCCGTGCGGCGCGTCGCGTCCGGCCCGCCGGCGGAGGGGCAGTTCGCCGTCGCGCTCACCGACGAGGGCCGCGCCCACCCGGCCTTCCTGACCCAGGAGGGCGTCTGGGACCGCCTGCCGCCGGTCCTTTCCGTCTTCGCGAGCGCCCAGCCGACGGCGGGCGCGTCGGTTCTGGCGACGGCGGCGACGCCCGAGGGCCCGCGGCCGCTGATCGTCGTCCAGCGCTACGGCCAGGGCAAGGCGGTCGTCGTGCTCACCGACACGCTGTGGCGCTGGCAGCTCGACCCGGGCAGCGAGAAACCCTACGCGCGGTTCTGGACGCAGATGCTGCAGTGGCTGATGCCGCAGAAGGAGGAGATCAGCCCGTACCAGCTCGACCTGTACTCCGAGACCGACCGCCTCTTCCTCGGCGAAGCGCTCACCCTCAACGCCCGCATCGGCACGGCGACGGAAGCGGAGCAGCCGGCCGACGCGAGCGTGCAGTGCGTCATCACCGGCCCCGACGAGCGGGCGCTCCCGTTCCCGATGGGCCGGCGGACGGTGACCACGGCGGCGGGCAGGACCACGCCCGGCTACGCGGTGGACTTCTCGCCCGAGAAACCCGGCCTCTACAAGGCCGTCGCGAAGTCCGAGATCCGCGGGCGCCCCGTGGAGTCCGCGGCCTATTCGTTCTTCGTGCAGTCGGTCACGCCCGAGACCGCGCCGCGGGCCGCGCGGCTGGACCTGCTGGAGCGGATGGCGCGCGCGAGCGGCGGGCGGTTCGGCGACGCGAACGAGATCGGCGCCGCGCTGGCCCGGCTCAGTGTGACCGCCGACCAGGCCGAGCGCACGCGCTACGTGAGCCGCTGGAACTCCCCGTGGCTCATCGGCCTGCTCGTCGGCCTGCTGGCGCTGGAATGGTATTTGCGGCGCACAAGAAACATGGCGTAACATTGATCGAACATCCATGAGCAAGCTCATCAACACAGTGCGGGAGACGACCGTTGCAGAACCAGAGGCCATCAGGGTTCTCGGATCCATGATTCTCCAGGGCGACTCGCTCCACGTTCTGGGCAGACTGCCTGCCGCAAGCGTTCAGTGTATTGTCACCTCTCCGCCTTACTGGGGACTGAGAGACTACGGGATTTCCGGGCAGATCGGCTTGGAGCCGGCGCTCTCACAGTACATCAACCGTCTTGTGGCCGTGTTCAATGAGGCCCGACGGGTGCTGAAACCCGATGGCACCATGTGGCTGAACATCGGCGACGGATACACCAGTGGGAATCGGGGATGGCGAGCGCCGGACAAGAAGAACCCGGCGCGCGCCATGAGCGTGCGCCCGAACACCCCCGATGGCCTGAAACCGAAGGACCTGCTTGGAGTGCCATGGCGGCTGGCCTTCGCGCTGCAAGAAGACGGTTGGTTTCTCCGCTGCGACGTAGTCTGGAACAAGCCCAACGCCATGCCGGAAAGTGTCAAAGATCGACCCTCCCGTGCGCACGAGTACATCTTCATGCTGACGAAATCCGAACGGTATTACTACGACTGGAATACCGTTATGGAGCAGAACGGCGCAACCCGCCGAAATCGCCGAACGGTCTGGGACATCAACACCCAGCCGTACCCGGAGGCGCACTTCGCCACATTTCCGCCAGCGCTTGTGCGGCCATGCATACAGGCATCGAGCCGCCCGGCTGACTTCGTTCTGGATCCCTTCTTTGGGTCGGGAACGGTGGGAGTGGTGTGCAGGGAGTTAGAGCGGAACTTCATCGGGATCGAACTTCATCCCGAGTACATTGCATTAGCCGCGCGTCGCCTGGGGCTGATGGCGG
Organism: uncultured Verrucomicrobiota bacterium; assembly: GCA_964610105.1. Taxonomy (GTDB): domain Bacteria; phylum Verrucomicrobiota; class Kiritimatiellia; order PWTM01; family PWTM01; genus CAZSUU01. Next base: position 24,058 of record CAZSUU010000024.1, read on the forward strand.
CAGCGACTGGAGCGCGTGATGAAACAGCGCAGGCAGAATACCCGGTTGCCTCATCCGCAGTTGCAGATTGAGTTCGCCGCGTGTCTGGCCGCGGCCCGAAGGGCATTCCTGATCGATGCCCTCCGAGAGGCAGTCGGAGTGTCGGATCTGGCACTTGTCGACAAGGAGCTTCGATCGGTCGCGCCGCGTGAGGCGCTCTCGGGGCTGGCGGCGGGAGGGCTTCGCGGGGAGTTGGTGTTTCCTGTCCCATGTCTTCTGCGCGCAAATCCGAAGCTTCTCTCGTACTACAGGCTGCTGCTCGGCGTGAGCCAGAAGTCCTTCTACGCGAGGGGTTGCGGGATGGGGGCATTCAAGAGCATGGAGGATGCAGGGTCCATTGGCGCCGACGCTGACTTGAGGTCGCTCTGCCGTCAGATGGCGATCAGAATGAGGGAACTTGTCGAGGGCATCGGCATTGCACGCATCACCCACGATCTTCTGGATGATCTTACGCTGTTGACGCTGGGGCCGCAGTTGCGTGGCGGCGCCAACGTCCGGAAGGGAACGGCCAGCATTCAGGCGGTGTTTGAGATCATCCATACACTTGTGAAGGGATCCAGGATCCGTGGAACCGCAAGGAGCATGGAGTTGAAGAACGCCGCCGGGCGCCGGGTCACCATCGCCTTCAGCTCGGATCCCGACATCGTGATCCGCGAGCGAATTGGGAAGGACGATTTCCGAAACATCATCGCGATTGAAGTCAAGGGAGGAACAGACTATTCGAATATCCACAACCGGCTCGGTGAGGCTGAGAAGAGCCACCAGAAGGCTCGAAAGATGGGGTATGTCGAATGCTGGACAGTTGTGAACGTGGCGGGCCTGAATGCGAACCGAGCTCGCCAGGAGTCGCCCTCGACGAATCGCTTTTATGTCCTTTCCGACATTCTCGATGCCCGGAAAGAGGGATTCGTTGATTTCAGGACCCGGTTGCGAGCTTTGACGGGAATAGCCTGATTCCAGAAGAACCATGGGTGACCGCCAGAGATTGGAATGGAGTCGGAACGCCAGCGTCCCGCCTCTCGAATCGATGCCCGCGGCGCGGGTGCGGGTCGTCTCGATTCGCGCGGCGGGGCCGCCTGGCCCGGCGGATGGCAGGACGCGCGGGGAGGTCGTCATGAACAGGTATTGGCTGCGAACCGTACGGTGGGGGCTTGCCGTCGCGGCGGCGGTCGCGCCGGCGTGGGCCGCGCCGGGGGGGCCGTCGTCGAATCTCGTGATCAACGGGTCGTTCGACGCCACGCCGCCGCTCGCCCACTGGCGCTACGAGTACAAGCTTGGCGGGGAGAGCTGGTATGCGGACAACGACACGTTCGTCTCCGTGATCCCGCAGGAGAGCGGGCGGAAGAACGTCCTGCGGATGATCACCCCCTATGCCAAGGCGTGGGCGCCGGGGCAGGGCGTGAAGGTGGACAGTTTCCCGATCCCCATCGATCCCAAGGGCAAGTACCGCCTGACCGTCAGCGCGCGGTCCACCGGTCCCAACTGCCGCATCCTGCTCTACGGCCTGAAATGGCGCCCCGGCATCAAACCACATCCGGACCCCGAGCTGCACGAGCTGCGCGAGTGCTACCACTTTGCCCAGGTCTATTTCGGCGGCGCGAAGGGCGGCGACTTCGGGAACGTCGGGAAGACCTGGGGCGCCGCCACCATGACCTTCCCCGATCCGAAGATGACGGATCTGGCGAAGAGTCTGTACGAACAGATCCGGTTCGTCTCGCTCCACGTCGTCAGCATCGGGGCGATCGTCCCGCCCGGGCAGATGAAGACCATGGCGACGGACGCGTCATGCCTGTACGTGGACGACATCAAGCTCGAGAAACTCCCATGAGGGAATGGTCGTGAGCACGCATGAGGTGCTGTCGCAGTTGCGGTCGTCGGGCAGCCGGCTCGTCCGGTGGGAAGCCGAGCGGCGCGGCCTGTTCTGGGGCGGCGTCGTGTTCGGCCTGCTGTGCCTGTTGACGATGGCGGATCTGATCTTCCGGTTCCAACGCGGCGCGCGCGTGGCCGCCTGGGCGGTCCTGCTCGCGGCGCTCGGCGCGCTGCTCGCCCTGGTCGCGCGCGCGTTTGCGCGGCGGCCGACGCCGGAGTCGGTGGCGGTCACCGTGGAACGCCGGTTTCCAACGCTCGACAATCACCTGATCAACTACGTCCAGTTCTCGGAAGTCTCGCCGCCGGACGCCATCCAGCGCGCGTACATCGAGGCCGGCATCCCCGGCTGGGAAGCGATCGACTGGGGCGCCCTGCGCGACCGGCGGGCGCTGCTGAAGGCCCTCGGCGCCGCGGCCGGCGGCCTGCTGGTCCTCCTGGTTCCCCTGCTCTGGACCGGTCCGGCGTGGTCCAACGCGATGCTGCGGGTGATCAACCCGTTTTCCGCGCGCGCGCCGGGCACGCTCGCCCGCATCACCGCCGTCCGGCCGGGCGACGTGGAGGTGCAGCGCGGCGAGTCGGTGCTGCTGGCGATGACGGGAGAAGGCCGCCCGGGCCAGCCGGTGGCGATCGAGCTGCGGCCGTCCGACGACCGGAAGAAGACGGTGGAGATCGGCCGGCTGACGGGCAAGGGGGAACAGGAGTTTGCGCACCGCATGGCCGCCGTCACGGCCGACGTCGAATACCGCTTCCTCGCCGGCGACACGTATTCGGGAACCTACCGCGTTCGCGCCCTCCCGCCGCTGGCGTTCAGCCGGGTCGAGGCGGCGGTGACGCCCCCCGCCTACACCGCCCGACCCCGGAAGGACTACGACGTCTCGCAGGCCGCCCCGGAGATCCCGCGCGGATCGCAGCTCGCCCTCCGCTTCGCCGTCAACCGTCCCGTTCGGGAGGCGCGGCTGGTGAGCGGGGAGGGGGAAGGCCTTCCGTTCGCCCGACAGGGCTCGGAGGAGTGGAAGGTCGCGCTGACAATGACCTCCGACGTGCCCCTGCGCGTGGTGGCGAAGGACTCGGGCGGGCGGACCGCGACGTACGAGGTTCGTACCCGCTATGTGCCCGACGCGCCGCCGTCGCTCCGCGTGCTGTCGCCGCAGGGCCGGCCGCTGTTGCCGCTGGACGGCGCGCCGCGGATCCAGTGGGAAGCGGCGGACGACTACGGCGTGGCGTCGGTGTCGCTGGAGTGGATCCCCGACGAAAAGAAGCCGGAGCAGGCGCAGGCGGTGACGAGCTGGGCCGGTCAGGACCTGCGGGAGTTGTCGGGCCAGTGGGTGGGCGACGCGACGATGTTCGCCGAATGCAGGGGTCCGCTGCTATTCCGGCTCGCCGCGGTCGATGGCGCGGCCGGCGAGCCCAACCGCACCGTGTCGCCGATCATCCGGTTCGACCGCCCCGTCTCGATCGAGGAAGCGAGGAAGGAGCGTCTCCCCGAAGCCCAGGCCGGCGACCGGCTTCGCGAGCTCGTGCAGCTCCAGCGGACGAACCTCGACCGCACGCGCGGACTGGCCGCGCAGGCCCAGGCGCCGTCGGAGGAATGGCGTCCCGTGCGCGACGCGCAGCAGCAGGTCCGCGATCTCGCCGGCGCCCTGTTGGCGGACCCGCAGCGTCCGCTGGGCACGCAGGCGAACGTCATGCGCGACCTCCACCAGGGGGACATGTTCGAGGCCGTGCGGGTGCTGGATCGCACGGGCGCCGCGCCGGTCGACCAGCGGCCCGTCCTCGCGCGGCGGGCCGTGGAGATCGAGTCGCGCATCCTGCGCGCGCTTACGCAGGCGGGCGACGACGTGGGGCGGGTGGAACAGCACAAGCGCATCACGGGCCTGCTGGCGCTGATCGAAGCCCTGGTCAACGGCCAGGAGGAGACCCTCGCCGGCACGCGGAAATGCATGGAGACGAAGGCGCAGGTCGGCCGGCTGCTGGTGGAGCGGCAGGACCGGCTGGCCGAGGATCTGACCGAGTTCGTCAGCGCCTGCCGGCGGGAGGCGGAGACGCTGCGGAAGGGCGACGCCGACTTCGCGAGCCTGGTCGCGCAGGCGGGCGACCTCTGCGAGCGGCAGAAGATCCACGGCACCATGCTCAAGGCCGCCGAGCACCTGGAGAACAACGCGCCCGACCAGGCCATGCCGCCGCAGATGCTCGCCGTCAGCCAGCTCCGCGACATCTACTCCATGCTCAACAAGTGGCGGGCCGCCGAGGCGCAGGAGAAGGAGAAACAACTGGTCGAGGCGGTGGGCGATGCGAAGGAGCGGCTGGAGAAGCTGACCCAGCTCCAGTCCAAGGTCGTCGAGGCCATCCGCCAGACGCTCCAGCAGAAGGACCATTCGGACAAGGAGATGGAGGAGATCGAGCAGGAGATCGACGAGGTGAAGGAGACGATCGAAGAGGCCCTGCTCAAGATCGCCACCGATCTGCACATCTTCCCCGAGCTGCCCGTCGGCAACGACCTCGTCGCGGACGTCAGCCAGATCTACGAGGAAGCCAAGCAGGTGCCGGGCTCGGCGGAGGCGGCCGCGACGGAGCTGGGACTGCAGAAGGAGGACTGGATCCTCGACGCGCTGGAGGCGGCGACCGAACGCGTGGACGACATGGAGATGTGGCTGATGTCGCAGCCCGACAACCTCAAGCGCCTGACCGAAAACTTCGACAGGCAGGAGCAACCGACGATCCCGGTCATCCCCATGGCCTCGGAGCTGCAGGACATCATCGGCGATCTGCTCGAGCAGCAGGAGGACATCAAGGACCAGTCCGACGACTCGGCCACCAACCAGGGCACCTCCGACTTCCCGGCGGGCTGGGGCATTGCCGACGGGGAGTTCGTGAACTACTCGGCCAAGGGCAAGTCGGGCAACGAGGCGCCGGACCACAAGGAGCAGGACGGGCGGTCGCTGGTCGGCCGCGAGGGCATGGCCAACGGCGAGACCGCCGCGGGGTCGGGCAAGATCAACCAGGGCGACGACAACATCGAGGCCCGCCGGACGCAGGACTCGGCGCAGAGCGGCGAGGTGCAGGAGGAGGGGCACGCCCAGGCCAAGGCGACGGGCGGCGGCAAGATGGGCGGCTACAGCGACCAGCTCGGCATGGCGGGCACCGGACCCCGCCGCGACACGAACACCTCCAAGGGCTCGATGGCCGGCCTGCAGGCGATGCTGCGCCGCAACGCGGAGGCGCTCTACGCGCGGGCCTCGATGATGCACATCCGCACCGGCGCGCTCGACGAGGCCGTGCGCCACATGCAGAGGGCCGAGGAGGCGATGGAGAAGGGCTATCCCATCCGCGAAGTGCGCGAGCACCAGCGCCGCGCGATCGCCGCCCTGAAGAAGTCGCAGACGGAGCTCGACGGGGCCGCGGCCCTGCAGAATGTCGAGACGCGCGGGACGCGGGAGGTCATGGAGGACCAGGTCACGGGCGCGGCCGACGACGCGCCGGCGCAGTACCGCGAGTTGGTGTCGGAGTATTTCAAATCCCTGAGCGAGGGGCAGCCGTGACGAAGCGGCCCCGGCGGACGTGGCGTGGCGTGCGGCGCCTGGCGGGCGCCATCGGCCTTCTCGCGGCCGGCCTGTCCGCCGCGCAGAACGCCGCCGGGCCTTCCGGCGGGTGGCCGGTGCAGGGCGCGCTGCTGCGGGTGGACGTTGAACTCGCCGATCCGCCGTCCGTTCCGGAGGCGGGCTACCTGGTCGTCGTGCCGGACGGCGGGCTTCTGCCCAGGCCGGCGTGCGAGCCGTTCGTCTTCGACGCCGCCGGCGCGGCGCTGGCGTGCGAGTGCGTGTGGCACAATCCGAAAGAGGGGCTCGGCCTCGTGATCGCCCGGCCCGCGAACGGCAGCCGGGCGACGATCTATCTCAAGCCCGCGGCGAAGGCGCCCGCGCGCCGCGCCGACGCCTCGCTGCGTCCGGGCCTGCTGCTGTACACCCAGGCCGGCAACGCGACGTTCGAGAGGGCCGTCTCGATGGGACGCCAGGATCCGCCGGGACGCGACGCGCGCATGGGCCTGGCGAAACGCATCGGGCACCGGGAGAATCCCTTCGGGGCGGATGCGGACTACGCGTCGTATTTCGCCGGCTGGCTCACCACCCCCGCGGGGAACATCTTCTTCTGCTCCATATCCGATTCGGCCTCGGAGTTCCTGATCAATGGGAAGACGGTGGCGCGCGTTCCGCCGAACCAGAAGCGACAGGACGTGGCGCAGGGCCAGTTCGGCAGCCACGTGCAGCTCACCGCCGGCCCGCACCGGATCGAGTACTACTGCTACAACGGCGCCGGCCGGCCGCCCGAGGCCCAGCTCTGCTGGAAACTGCCGGGGGTGAAGACCAAGGACGACATGCCGGAGCTTGTGCCCGCGACCGCCTTCGAGCACTCGGGCACGACGCGCATCACCGACGCGCGGCTGAAGGGCGGGGCGCCGGCCGCCGTGTTCTCGTGGGAGCCGGACAGCTATGTCTGGCTCGGGGCCCAGCCGGTCCATCTCTACCGTATCCGGGCGGAGGGCGCGGACCGTTTCCCGGCGGGCACGCGGATGCTCTGGAATCTCGGGAAGGGACTGCAGTCGGCCGAGAAGACCTTCGTCTGGCCGATGGCGGGGGAGGAGGAGTCCGAGATCGGCCTGCAGGTGGCGCTGGGCGCGGAATCGTCGCAGAGCGTCCGTCCGCTCTACGTGGGTCGGACGCCTCCGGCGCTGAACGTCAACGACAAGGCCGACCGCCAGAAGTGCCGCCGGGCCCTGTTGAGCCGATGCCTCGCCGTGCCGTCGAACAAGCCGCCGTGCGCCGGCTGGGGCGCGGATTTCTGGACGACGCTCGTCGCGGTGTCCGAACCCTACGCCGGGCTCGGCCTGCTCAACGAGATCTTCGAGCGCTCGCGGGCCGACCTCCTGAAGGCCGCGCAGGCCGATCGCTGGCTGCTGGAGGACATCTTCGCCGAGGACCTGCGCTGCGGCGACACGCCGCGCTACGTGCCGTGGCTCGACCGTCTGACGACGGAGGAGAAGGAGCCCTCGCGGAGGCTCGTCTGGCTGCGCCGGAAGCTCGATCACCTGCTCTATGACCTGGGCCGGGTGGACGCGGCGCGATCGCTCCTGCCGTCCATCCGCGCGCTGGGCGGTTCGGCGGCCGACGTGGCGCGGGGACTGATCGCGGCGGGCGACGTGGAGCGGATGGCGGGCGACGCCGCCAAGGCCATCGCGTACTACAACGATGCCGCGGGCAGCTACCGCAGATCCCTGCCGGCGGCCGCCCCGCGGCCGCCCGGCGCGGCGGCGCTCGCGGGCGGGCTTCCCGGCGATTGGCGCTCGGGCGCCGTCCGCGAGGGCACCTACATGACCGTCATCCGGGGCCTGATCGCCCAGGAGAAGTGGACCGAGGCGCGCCAGCAGTTGGACCGGTGGGAGTTCGAATCCCCCGTCAGCAAGCTGCAGGGCGACTTCTCCTTCGCCGAGGCCCAGTACTATCGCGCGATCAGGGATCACCGGCGCGCGCAGCAGCTCCTTGCGCTCTATCGCACATACGTGGAGACCTCGAACGAGCTGCCGGAGGCGATGGAGATGGAGGTGCAGTGTCTCGTCGCGCTGCGGAAGACGAAGGAAGCGGCGGAACTGGCGAAGGACATGGCGAAGCGGTTCCCGGGCCACCCGTCGGCCCGCCGCGTCCGCGACTACGCCCCGGCAGGCGGATCGGGCGGCGCGGAGGAAGGAAAGGACCTGACCAGGTGAAGCCGAAGCTTCCGACGATCGTCCGAGCGGTGTTCTCGGCGGTTCTTGCCGCCGCCTTCGCGACGCTGGCCGCGGAGGACCCCGGCGGCCACACGGGCACCAGACAATCCAGCCGCCTCTATACCGAACCGGATCCCTCGGCCGCCGGCGGCCTGACCTTCCGTCCGACCTCGCCGTCCGGCGACCTGATCGCCGCCTTCGCCGTTCCGCAGTTGCAGGTGAAGGCGGTGTACAAGGCCGAAATCGAGAATGACACGGTCCGGTTTCGGGGTCTGCCCGCCGCCAAGTACGATGTGCTCGTCCTGTGCAAGAACGGTTTCTACGAGGGATTCCGGCTCACACGCGACGAGGACACACTGACGCCGGAGGATCGAAAGAGCATTGAGGCCGCCATCCGTCGAGCCGTCCAGTTCTTCGACACGAAGGAAATCCACCGCCTCGAAGGGTTCACGGGTCAGGCGGGGCAGGCGACCTCCGTGCTGCAGGAACTGCGGACCAAGCCGGTGACGCTGCAGGACGCCTCGGTGCGTTCCGACATCCAGATCCGCAGCCTCAAACTGGTGTATCTGGAGGACGTCGGGGCGGTGGGATGGCAGTTGCTCACCACGCGGGAGCTGGTGCGGACCGAGGTGGCCGGCAATGAGCGCAGGGGCCTGCTGCCGCACCGCTTCTGCCCCGCGCTGGGCGGCGTCAGGGTCACGGACGCCGTCCGCGACTTGGGAGAAGTGGATCTGGCGAAGAAGTGAGAAGGCTGGAGCGGGTTGTCGCTGTGACTCGATTCCGATTGAACAGAAGATCGCGAAGAGTATGGGGATCGAACATAGTGAGCGAAACGCTGGGATACCGAGCGAGCTTGGCGAAGACGAGGACGATGGACGACACCACGCAGAAGCGTGCACGCGGTCTGACCGCTAACGGAGAACGAGCATGGCGAAGATCGAGTTTCTTTCGGGCCCGCGCAAGGGCGGGATGGTGGAGCTGTCCAGACCGGTCATGCGCATCGGTCGGTCGGACGATTGCGACATCGTGATCGACGACGTGGCGGTCTCGAGCCACCACGCGCGGCTGGAGCGGCTGGTGGACGGCGCGTGGCTGCTGACGGATCTCGGCAGCGCCAACGGCACGATGGTCAACGAGCAGCCGGTCACCCAGGCCCGGCTGAATCCGGGCGACATCGTCAACTTCGGCGAAACCAACCTGCGCTACTCCCTCGGCTCCGCGCCCGCCGCGGCGCCGTCCGCACCGCCGGCGTCGGAGGTTCGGCCGGCCGCCGTGCCGGCGCCGCCCGAGGCCGGGGGATCGACGCCCGACGTGCGGCCGGCCGCCCCGCCGCCGGCCGCTGCGCCCGCCGCGGTCCCCGCCGCCGCTGCGCCCGCCCCCATTCCGCGCCCCTCGGCCACCGTCGTCCGCGCGTCGGAGGGCGATCTGCGGCTGGTCCAGCAGATGCGTGACCACACCCAGCGTATCCGGCGCGAGTGCGGCAAGGTCATCATCGGTCAGCAGGAGGTGCTCGACGAAATCCTCATGGCCATCATCGCCGGCGGCCACGCCCTGCTCGTCGGCATGCCCGGCATGGCGAAGACGCTCATGGTGCGGACGATCGCGCAGGTGCTCGACCTCGATTTCAAGCGCATCCAGTTCACGCCCGACCTCATGCCGACCGACATCACCGGCACCGAGGTGCTGGAGACGGATCGCGCGACGCAGGAGAAGAACTTCCGTTTCCTCCAGGGGCCGCTGTTCTGCAACATGCTGCTCGCCGACGAGATCAACCGCACGCCGCCCAAAACGCAGGCCGCGCTGCTCGAGGCCATGCAGGAGCGGCGCGTGACCGTGGGCAACAAGACCTACGCGCTCGATGCGCCGTTCTTCGTGCTCGCCACGCAGAATCCGATCGAGCAGGAAGGCACCTACCCGCTGCCCGAGGCCCAGATGGACCGCTTCATGTTCAACATCTGGGTCGACTACCCGCTGGAGCACGAGGAAGAGGAGGTCATCCGGACCACGACGGTCACGACGATGGGCAAGCCCGAAGTGGTGATCACCAAGCCGCAGACGCTGCAGTTGCAGGAGGTCGTGCGCAAGATTCCCGTGTCGGACCACGTGATCAAGTACGCCGTGCGCCTTGTGCGCGCGACCCGGCCGGGCAAGGAGGGCATCCCGGATTTCGTGAAGCAGTACGTCCATGTCGGCGCCGGCCCGCGCGCGGGGCAGTACCTGATCCTCGCCGCCAAGGCGCGCGCCGTCCTCGACGGTCGCATCCACGTGAGCTGCCAGGACATCCGCCGCGCCGCCGTGCCGGTCCTGCGGCACCGCATCCTCACCAACTTCGCCGCCGACGCCGAAGGCCTCACCGCCAACGACCTGATCAAGAAGCTCCTCGACGCCATCCCCGAGCCGTCGGAGAAGGATTACGCGCAGAAGTAGACTGGGCGGATTCGTCCATGGGTGACACGGGCACGCAGGCGACGGTTGGGAAAACGACCATCCGTTTTGTGACCGGGGACATCGCGGAGCAGGACACGGATGCCGTGGTGACCGCGGCGCACTGGAGGCTGAACAAGGGCACCGGGACAGATGGTACAATCCACACCAAAGGCGGCCCGGCGATCTACGACAAGTGTCGGCGGATCGGCGGGTGCCCCATCGGTGATGCGGTGATTACGACGGGAGGGAATCTGAAAGCGCGGCACGTCATCCACGCAGTGAGGCCGGTCTGGCGTGGCGGCGATGAAGACGAGCCTGAACTACTGGCCAGTGCATATCGTCGGAGTCTGCAGGTTGCGGTTGATCATGGTCTGCGCAGCATCTCGTTTCCTTCGATCTCCACAGGTGCGTTCTGCTATCCCGTCCGATTGGCGGCGCCGATCGCGATGAGGACGCTGGTCGAGTTTCTGAGGAACGAGCGCCACGACTTCGTTGAGGTCCGGGTGGTTCTCTACCCTCGGGAGGACGAGACCGCCCTCAGCATATTCAGAAGCGCATTTGAGCAGGCGCTCATAGACGGGACTGCCGACCCAGGCGGTGGGTCGACGGGCGATCTCACCACGAGGACTTGATCCGCGGAGCGGTCGAGGTTCCCTACTGATGACGAACTGAAACGGTGAGCCGCGCGAGTGAATGAAACGCACTGCGATCATCCTAGCCTGTCTGCTTCTTCTTGGTTGTTCTCGGCGGCCTGCGCAGTCTGGTGTCCACTGTCAATGGTATGGCGAGATCGAACAGGTGATGCGTGAATCTGGATTCGCCACCACGTAGCGAGACCAACTCGCAGAACTTGTTCCGTCAAATGCCGTGGCGGACGCAACTGCAGGATTGTCTCCGATCACAACCAGCGCAGGGGAGACGGGTCATCAGAGTAACCCTTCGTCCGGCGCAGGTGCGACGAAGAGTAACGACCCCTCGAATAACACAACGGCGGTCGATGTGACGACAGTCATAACGATACGCCCATCGACTGAAGTCGATAACGGCGCTGTCAAGCGTCCCCACCATCTCTCCAATCCCAAGGCGCAGTCTCCAAGACAATGAGAAGTCGCACCACCATCGTACTATTCTCGCTCCTCCTTCCCACCATGCTCATGGGAGGGCCGCCCGAGGCAAGGCAAATTGAGAACCCGCAGTACGGCTTAAGGGCCACGGTGATTCTCGTACCCGCGGTTGAGAACCATGGCTTCTTCGCGGTGGACGTGCCCAAACGAACGAGGCAGGACGACATCCGGAGGCACTGGGAAACGGGCTACGCATTCCTGTTGAACGGCGGTTACTTCAATACGGAGGATTTCACACCCGTCGGTCTGACCCGGATTGAAGGTGTGGAGATCAACCGGAATGTGGCTCCGAGGCTGTCCGGTTTCGTGGCAATAACCGAGGGGGGAAGCCTGCAGATCCTCACGAAGGCAGACGATGTAGCCGGTTTCACCACGGTGGTTCAGTGCGGTCCCTTTCTGGTCGATCCCGGCGGAATCCTTGGACTCAAGTCCCGTGATGGTCGAGTCGCGCGGCGGACGGTGGTCGGCGTGATGAAGGACCAGACTCTCGTGTTCGCTGTGGCGGAACCGATCACCCTTTTCGATCTCGCCCGGGCGATGATGGCGGAGTTTCCTTCTCTTGACCGACTGCTCAACCTCGACGGCGGACCCTCCACCGCGCTGAAGGCGAGGCACATAGAGGTTCTGAACGAGTGGCCGGTGAGAAACTACATCGGCAAGCGAAGTTCCGGCAGCCGATTTCGGAGTGCACGACACTTGGCATGGACGCTTCCAGCCATCATCGCCTTGATCTTCATCTGCAGACGGAAATGCAGGACGGCTGCTTGGGCTTCAACGGGCAAGGAGAAGCCGCGGGCCGGCTGATGGTGCGTGGGACGACGTCGTGATGGCAAGCGAATGCTCGACTGACCGCGAGGGAGAACGCGTGAAGACCGCAAGAAAAGTGTTACACCTGGCCGACGTTGAGATCGCCATTATCACGGTGCGCGGGCAGCGAGTCATCCTGGATGCGGATCTGGCGGTCCTTTATGGTGTGCCGACCAAACGACTGAACGAGCAGGTTCGCCGCAACGCCGACCGGTTTCCATCCGATTTCGTCTTTCAACTGACACGCCAGGAGGTTCAGGACCTAAAGCCGGCGATCACGACTGGAGATGTGCAACTGCAAGAGCATGAGGCAATTGAGACTGATTGGTCGCAAAGTCCAACTGGTTCGGCGCGTTTGAGGTCGCAATTGGCGACCTTAAAGCGCGGACAGCACAGGACATACCTTCCTTATGCCTTCACCGAGCATGGAACCATCATGGCGGCCACCGTTCTGAAATCTCGCGCTCGATATGGGAGCCGGAAATGAGAGAACCTCGTGGGGGCGTCGCCTGCCGACGCCTGCGGCTATGCCGGAACGCGTTGAGGCCAACGCGTTCCACCGCGCATCGATCGTCGTCGCGCAGGTGGTGTGGTCAGGCATGGGTGTCGTTCATGATGTGCGCGGGGATGGCCCCGGCCTCCGACCCCACCTTCTCCGACCCCGCGCTCGTCCCTCCTCCGCCGGCGCATGCGATCGGCTTCCCCAGCCGCGCTCCTGACCTGGACGTGCTGCCGGGTTTCCGCTCGCCGCCACCGGGGTACGGCGAGGTGGCATTCTACTGGTGGCTCGGCGATCCCCTCACGAAGGAGCGGCTCCAGTGGCAGCTCGACCAGCTCGATGCGGTGAAGGGCGTGATGGGGCTGCAGATCAACTACGCGCACAGCGATCGCGGCGGGCGGTCCTACGGGCTGACGTATCCCAGTGAGCCCGCGCTGTTCTCCGGCGACTGGTGGAAGCTGTTCGAATGGTTCATCGGAGCCGCCAAGCGCCGCGGGATGGCGGTGAGCCTCAGCGACTACACGCTCGGCATCGGCCAGGGGTGGTGCGTCGACGAGGTCCTGCGCGATGATCCCGCCCTCGTCGGCTCCGTGCTCCGCGCGGCGACGAAGGATGCCGCGGGCGGACAGGAACTGACGTGGGAGCTTCCCGAGGGCTGGCTCGCGGTGACGGCGTATCGCATGGAAAACGGAGAACCGCAGGCGGGTTCCGGCGAGGATCTCCGCGGCCGGATCGCCGGGCGCACACTCCGCTGGACTCCCCCCGCGGGGGCATGGCGCGTCGTGTGCGTCTCGGCCGAATCCGTGGTTCCCTCCCTCGACCCGATGAATCCGCGCTCCGGGCTGGCCTACGCGCGGAAGTTCTTCGGCCAGTTCGAGGACCGGCATCCGGGCGAGGGCGGCAAGGGGCTCAACTTCTTCTTCTCGGATGAACTGGAGTTCAGAGTGCAGGGGAACCTCTGGACGGAGCGGTTCGCCGAGGAGTTCCGCCGGCGGAAAGGGTACGACCTCCTGCCGGACCTGCCGGCCCTGTTCATGGACATCGGCCCGCGCACGCCCAAGATCCGGCTGGATTACAGCGACGTGAAGGTGGCGCTGACCGAGGAGGGATTCTTCAAACCCGTCTTCGATTGGCACCAGCAGCGCGGCATGATCTACGGGTGCGACCACGGCGGCCGCGGGCGGGATGTCGTCGAGTTCGGCGACTACTTCCGGACCCAGCGATGGAACCAGGGACCCGGCTGCGACCAGCCGCATCTCTCCGGGGACGTGGTCAAGAACAAGGTGGCGAGTTCCATCGCGCACCTCTACCAGCGCCCGCGCGTCTGGCTGGAGGGCTACTACGGCAGCGGATGGGGAACGACGCCGTCGCAACTCGTCGACGCCACCGCCCGCAACTTCGTCATGGGGCAGAACCTGCTCACGCTCCACGGCCTCTACTACTCGACCCACGGCGGCTGGTGGGAGTGGGCGCCGCCGTGCAACCACTTCCGCATGCCCTACTGGGCGCACATGAAGCCCTTCTTCGACTGGGCGCAGCGTCTCAGCTATCTCCTCAGCCAGGGTGTGCACTGCTGCGACGTTGCGATCGTCTATCCCGTCGCCCCGGTGGAGGCGGGCATGGAAGGCGAGCGCGCCGTGCGCACGGCGTTCGACGCGGGCCGCGACCTGTATGCGCGGGGGCTGGATTTCGATTTCATCGATTTCGAGTCGCTGGCGCGCGCGCAGGTGCGCGACCGCGCGCTACACGTCTCCGGCGAGGCCTACCGGGTCCTGATCCTTCCGGCGATGTCGGCCGCGCGCCTTTCGACCGTCGAAAAGGCCGCCGCCTTCGCGCGGGGCGGGGGACAGGTGGTCGCGCTCCGCGGTCTGCCGCTCGCCAGCGATCGCGCCGGGGCCGATGACGTCGAACTGGATGCGCTCGTGAAGTCGGTTTTCGGCGTGACGGCGCGTGAGGTCGACAATCTCGGGGAAGTCCGACGGCAGCCCCACCCGGGCGGCGGCTGCGGCCTCGTCGCGCGCGACGTGGCGGCCGTCGAGCCGGCGTTGACCGTCGCCGTGCCGAGGGATTTCGAGTGTCGCCTGGCGGGCCGTCCGTCGCCGCTGGTGCAGCACCGGCGGATCGGCGCGCGCGACGTATACGCGGTCTACGGCGCGCCGAAGGGCGCGGAGTGCGTCTTCCGTACGGGCGGACGCGTGGAGCTCTGGGACCCGTGGACCGGCGGCGTTCGACCGGTGCCGGTGCTGGAGCGGACCTCCGGCGTCACGCGGCTGGCCATGCCGCTCAGCGAACAGGAATTGCAGATCCTCGTGTTCAATCCCGATCGGGCGGCCGAGGTGCGTCCCGCGGCGCCCGCGGCGGAGGCGGGCACAATTCCAATCGTTGGAACATGGGAATTCGAACTGGTCCCAACCTTGGACAACCGGTTCGGCGACTACCGGTGGCCGCCGACCCGGGGCTGCCTGGGCGCCGAGGCGCGGCGGTTCCGCTATGCCGACGAGACAGCCTCCGCCGCGGGATGGGAAGCGGCCGGGTTCGACGATTCGAAGTGGCCGGAGGTGACCGCCTCCTTCGGGCCGAAGTTCTGGCTGCTCGGCCCCGTGCCCGCGGCGGCGGACGCGTCGTCGATCGAGGCGAAGCTGTCGTCGATGAACGCGGTGAATCCCGCAGAACCGGTGACCGCGGGCGGCGCGGAGCTGAAGTGGAGGCCCTATGAGTTCTCGTGGCGGTGGGGGATCGAGGGCGATCCGGGCCACCAGGGCTATCACGGCCTCAAGGAGCAGGTGGGCGACGAATTCATTGCGCTCGGCCGCGTGAAGTTCACCGGAACCGGTTCGCAGTACGAGGCGGAACAGGCAGGGGCGCGATATTACCTCTGGACGTCCGTGACGGCCCCGCGCGAGGGGCGGGCCGGGGTCCTGCGCGGGGGGCAGGCGCCGGCCGGCGTGTGGCTCAACGGCCAAGCGTTGCCGCGCGACGCGCGGGCGGCGACGGTTCGCGCGGGCGGGAACCCGCTCCTCGTGCGCTACGACCGGCCGGGACGGGCCTTCTTCGTCCTCCACGCGGGATCGACCGAAGGGACGATCGGCCTCGACGACCCGTCGGCGTTCACCGCCGATGCGCGCTGGATCTGGGGGCCCGTGGAGATGGGTGTGAACGGCGAGGTTGGCTTTCGCCGCGTATTCACATTGACCGCGCGTCCGGCTGCGGCGCGGCTGCGCGTGACGGCGGATGACGGATACACGGCCTGGATCAATGGCCGTGAGATCGGCCGAGGAGACCAATGGACCCGCGTCCAGGACCATGACGTCGCCAGCGCGCTTTCGCCGGGAACCAATGTCCTGGCCATCAGCGCCCGCAACCAGGGCGGAGAGGCGGGGCTGATCGCCGAACTGGCGATCCGCGACGCAAAGGGCGGGACACGACGCGTACCGACGGACGCGGGCTGGCGTTGCGCCCCCGCTCCGCCGTCTGCTTGGCGCGACGCCGGATTCGACGATGGCGCGTGGGCCGTGGCGCGCTCGATCTCGCCGTTCGAGGGCAGTCTCTGGGCGACGCACCCCAACGGACCGCCCACGCTGGACGCCCCGGCCCCCGCCGCGGACGCGCCGGTCTGGAACACGGCGTTGGCGTCGCGGTGGCACGGCGACGCCGACGTCCTGCCGTTCGACACGCGCCCCGGCGAGGCGCAACCCGCGGGCTGGTACCGCTTCACCGCGCCTCCCGGCCTGCGCGCGATGCGTCTCGTCGCGCACGGCGACCTGCGGGTCTGGGTCGGCGGGCGGGAGATGGAAGCACGGCCCAGCGCGGCGCGTCCGGGCGGGACTCGGGAATGGTCTGTCACGATTCCCGAACCTTCGCCCGATGCGGTGGCCGTGGCGCTGCGCATCGGGCAGGCGAGAGGCGAGTACGGCGGGGCGGCGATTCTCGAACCCGTGAAGTTGGACTGCGGAACGGGCCGTCTTCCGGCGGGTGACTGGTCGCAGGTCGGCGTCCTCCGCTTCTACTCCGGCGGGGCTTGGTATCGGAAGACGGTTTCGCTGACCGCGGAGCAGGCGCGGGGTTGCGCGGTGTTGGATCTCGGAGGGGTGGCGGCGAGCGCGGAGGTGCGGGTGAACGGCCGATCCGCCGGCACGCGCGTCGCGCCGCCGTGGCGGTTCGACGTGGCGTCGCTCGTCGCGCCCGGCGAGAACCGCATCGAAGTCCGCGTCTTCAACACCCTCGCCAACCACTACCTCACCATCCCCACGCGCTACGGCGGATCGCCGGCCTCGGGGCTGCTGGGTCCGGTCCGGCTGGAGATCGCGGCGCCGTGACCGACCCACTCGCATGCAGCCTCGTGTAACTCGGCCTCCAGGGTGTTCATCAGGGCTTCAGAAGTACTGCGTTCGGCTTCCCCGCCGTCGGGCGGAGCCATGAAGGCGGCGCCGTGGCACGGGAGCACACGCGAGCCTGAGTGGCGCGGGTGGCGCCAACCATAACCCATGACTCGGCGGATATGCCGTGTCGGAATCCACAGACCACCCTGCGTGCCGAGGCTCGTTCATTAACGTAATCCTCCGTGAGGTGGTGAAGGGCATCACGTAGTGGCCGAACGCCAGAACTGACCGACGCGGGCGCCCAGTGGCGTCCGAATTGGAGACTGACGTGGCCCGCCCGCGTTCGGTCCGGTGATCTTGTGCGGCGTTTCCTTCATGCGCTGTTCATCCCCAAAGCCGAGCCAGGTGCCTTCAGGAAGCATGTCGCCCATGCCTTCAGGACATCGGGCAGAACCCGCCACAGAATGACGGCGCAAATGAGGATACTGCCCCAAAGCAGAGTCCTGACCAGCCATACCGGCCCGCCCGCATTGGAGACATAACCGATCAGGTCGCCTTCGGCAGTCATGAAACCCAGCAGATACGCTGGTCCGCAGACGGCTTCCGGAAGAACCAGGCTGACAACTATGGCCGAGAAATACAGGTTCACCATTGGCCGCAGACTCCGAAGCTTCCGTCCCAGCGGGACACCCCATAGCACAAAACACCCGAAACCCACGAGGGTCGGCAACATCGGCCCCGCGCAGGAGATGACGGGCTGGTGCCATGGTTTCAGCGGTGGCCCCATCGCGCCGCCTGAGTGCGGGTGGCCGTGGATGCCCCAGAAGTCGCTTCGCGCGAGATCAAAGCGGCCGAATGTGATCTCGGCCAGCGCGTGTCCACCCTCGTGGAAAAGCAAGTAAACGAGGATGAGCACCAGCCCCAGCAGAAGCGCGTGAAACGACGTGACGCTCAACGCACGCACCCTTGAATGCGCTCCTCCTCGCCAGAGCATGGCGGAAATCCCCGCCAAGGCCAACAAGCCGACGTAGGCGCGAGACCATATCTGCCATCCTGACAGATACACGGGCTGTTCGGCGGCAATAATCGCCCTTCCCCCTTTGCCTTCGATCTCCTGGCGCAAAGTGACCGTGTAGGTTCCCGGCTGAATGTTCCGTCCCAGTCCAAACGAGTGGGTCTTAAGGCCCGACGCGCTGGCGATAGGACCATGCTCGGCGGATATGGAAATCGCAAGTGCCTCGCCACTCGCCTTCGTCTGTATCCTCACGTGAAGCACTTCAATCGTTCGCGGATTCGTGAAAGTCGCCGAAGTGCTTGCCGTTCCATCCGAAAGGTCCAGCACGCAGAGCGCGTTTGCCTCAAGCGCATCGGCCTCTCTCGCGTCATCCCCCCCGATTAGCCACAATGACAGTGCCCCAACCAGGAGTCCTACCGCAACGGCCATTGAGACGGAGGGTTTCTTAGCGCGCGCCTTCATGAGGTGAACACCCCAAGTTGACGGTTGTGAAGCTGACGACCGAGCAGATCATCTTCGCCGAACGGCGAGGCTGTGCGGCGGCGGTACGGCGTGCGCACCAGCCTCTTGTGTGCGCCCAGCATGGGCGCAGTCCTGATGGGTTCAAGTCCCCAGTGCGAGAGTCGAACATGAGGCGAGAGCGTCATGGCAAGCACCAGCCGAAGTCAAGGTCGGGCGGGCCACCGTCCGGCTGGAGGAAGACTGGGCAAGAGCCGCGAGCGGATGAACAAGAACCCCATAGAAGGCCGACCGGGCGAGGCGAGCTGGCACCACACAGCGAAGCCGTTCGACGCAGTCCGGGAGGTGAATGGGGCCGTGGTGCGGCGGAGGGCTGCGTTCTTACCTGGGGAGACCCCGAGGGGGCGATCCGGAGGGGAGTCAACGCCTCCCCGAACCGGTACGCCCAGCCGGCGCACTCGATGGCGGCGCGATAGACGTCCGGTTTCTCGTGCCCGAAGGCCATGCCGCTTCCCTTTCGACCCTGATACCCTGTACCGACCCCGATTTCAGTCGGCCGACGATCCGAGTGGGCTCAATGAGATGGTTCGGCAATCCCTATTCATCCAGACTCAACGCGATCTTCAGCGCTTCGTGCAAGAGGCGCAATTTGTGCGAGGAAAGCACCCCAACGTAATCGGTCAGTCTCGACTTGTGAAGGCTCACGAGCTCGTCGCAATGGATGCTGCTTGCATGCTTCAATCCTTCGTCAACCCCCACCGGAACCTGTGTCGACAATCCATCGTGCACACTGTAGACCGGAGCGCAGATCGCCGTTGAGAACCGGGAGTCAATGACTACCTGTCGGCTGACTATGACGAATATCCGGTGCCGCTTCGGGTCGCCGGATGGATGTCCTACTCGGTAGAACTCTCCGCGCCTCATAGCGCCACCTGGTAGTCCAGCACATCTTCGGCTTCGCGATTCAGTGCGGTCGCGCGCCGATTGATCAGGTTCAAGTCCCGCAGGTCCTGTTCCTCCTTCGCCTGCCGCGCCAGCAGCCGGCGCGCCGCCACTTCGAGAAACTCAGACCGACTGCCATACGCGTTCATTTGCCCGTCAATGGCCGCGATGAGGTCCTTTTCGAGTGTGATAGACGTCTTGATTTTCATGCTACTATTATATCCCCATGCTTCCGGCGGTCAACATGCCGAACGACGAGCGTGACCGGACGGCAAACCCGCCTCGGGTGAGCCGTACGGTGCACCGTTCGCTGAATTTCTCTTGGTTCTCTTGCGTATCAGGTATGTCAGACCTGCGATATGGTAAGCGAGGAGCACGATCAGGATCGTGTAGGTGCGCGCCATCGATTCGTCCAACGCCCACAACCATGTTCTGTCCCATGCCGTGCCAGAAGTGACGGGCGGCGAAGTCAACCTAATGGGGTAGGCATCAACGGATCGGAACTTCATTGCGCACAGACCGCGTATGGGGGCATGTGCCCACAGGAGTCCTGCGATTGCCAGGAAGACGCCGAACGCGATGATGCGCATGCCGTGTCGCCTGCTCGTCATTTTGGTTGTTTCTTAAAACGAACGTCAAAGCTCACCGCACGACGCGCCAGCGGCGGCTGGTGCAGCGCCTTGTTGGGGCTTGGTCTCCTCCAAATCGCTATCGCGATCGGGATCGGGATCGATTTCTTTCGTCACGTAGCCCGCCGCGTCCTCACGAACCTGATACCCTCTCCCGCCCAATCGGCTCAGCATGGCTGCCATGCGGTCGAGTTCCATCGTACGGCTCTGACTCTCCGCTTCGGCCAGCACCTTCCCGACAACCCATACGTCTTGGATCGCGGCGCATTCCAACGCCGACCCCCGTGCGATCTCGAAGTAGCGCCTGCGATCGGCGTCGGCCGTCTTCCCATTCCCTTCAGCTATGTTCAGCGGTATCGACTGGCTGGCCCGCAACCATTGGTCACGCGCCGCACGATGGATGCCTTCCAGCGTCGCGGCCTTCTCGTAAACCCACGCAACGTAGCCGATCGCAAGGCGGTAGACATCCAGTTTCTCGTGCCCGAGTGCCATTCGGCGTTCCTTCGATTTCGATAGCGATCCCGATTTCGATTTCGATGCCCCAACGTCAGCCTTGAGGCGCTTCGGAACCCGCGCCCGGCGCGGGTTCCGAAGTCGCCTCCGAGGCGTTGTGTGCGCCCAGCATGGGCGCAGTCCTGATGGGGTTCAAGTCCCCAGTGCGAGAGTCGAACATGAAGCGAGAGCATCATGGCAAGCACCAGCCGAAGTCAAGGTCGGGCGGGCAACCGTCCGGCTGGAGGAAGACTAGGCAAGAGCCGCGAGCGGATGAACAAGAACCCCATAGAAGTCTGAACCAGATCCTGAACATCTGCTCGCTCCAGTGGGCGTTCGAGCGGGTGTACCGGTTGAAACCCGCCTTCACGCCGGCATCGCTGGCCTTCGGGTCGGCGTTTCACCGCGTGATGGAGTGGATCGCCCACGTCCGCAGGCAGGAGGAGATCCCGGTCGCGTCCGACGTGCGCGACCTCTTCACGGAAGTCTGGAAGCGCGAGGCGCAGGATACGCCCGGGATCCGCTATGACGAGGACGAGCCCGTGGAGAACCTGGCCGCACAGGGGCGGGATCTCGTGGGCTGCTACGTCGCCTTCCTGGACCCCGAGGAACGGATCGCCCGCGTGAACGAGACGTTCGCCGTGCCCGTCCGGGATCTGGGCGGCAACACGCTCGACCGGCCGCTGGTGGGAGAGATCGACTGCGTGGTGGAGAAAGCGGGCCTGCGTAGCCTGGTGGACTGGAAGACCAGCGCGCGGCGATGGTCGAAGGGGCAGATGGATGCCCCTTCCAGGAGCCGTGCCGGGCGTGGCACCGGGCGGAGGCGCGGGTGGTCAGCGTAGCGGCGTAGCGGTCCGCCTGACCCGGAGCTTGAGTTCGGTCGCAACCACAATGCACCTCACCCATGTTTCCACGGCCTCGGTCTGGAAGATGGTGTCTATACGGGCGGCGAGCGCTTCCCGTCCGGGATTCATCAGCCGAACCAGCCGCAGGCCGCCATGCGTCCCCGGCTCGTAGCGTCGGGCATCGGAGAAATCGAGATCCTGCGTGATCAGAAACCGGCCCGCCCTCTGGGCCGCATCCCAGACCGCGGTATCCGGCAGACCATCGAGCCTCTCGTCGTGCGTGGTATCGATGTCGTGTCCCAGACGACGCAGCTGTTCCACCAGGCGGACCGGTATGTTCTCGTCCAGCTTGATCCTCACGCCGGGACCGGGTTGGGGCTGACGGGCAAGTCCTCCTCGGCCGAGGCCGCGGCAAAGGCGATCACGGCCCGGACATCGTCGGCCTTGAGGGTTGGGAAATCGCGCAGAATATCCTCGATCGACGCGCCTTCCGCCAGCGACGCCAGCACCGTCCGCAACGTCACCCGCGTTCCGCGGATGACCGGCTGGCCACCGCACACCGCCGCATCGCGCACAATGACTCGATGATAGTCGACCATGGTTCGCCTCTGCGCCGGACTCTATGCCGAAAACCATCGTGATTCAACCGAAAGGAAACCCATGACCGAAAACCCCATTCTTCAAGCCCTCAATGCAGGCGTTGCTCGGCCACGCCGATGTGAAGACGACGATGATCTACACGCACGTGCTCAACAAGGGACCGATGGGCGTCGTCAGCCCGGCCGATACGCTGTAAGGCCACGCCGAATCGACGCCGGCGCGCGAGCCGGCGGATCGCGGGAGTGGCAGACCGTTGTTTGCGCCTTCTGCCCGTGGGCCGGTGTACTGTTCCGCCGTTATGAACGTGGGGCGCGGGGGGTGCCGTCTCCATCTCGCCTGCGACCCCTTCATGGCGTTGGAGCCGGGACGCCTCCCTTCCCCTATTCGGGCTTAACGTCCACCCAGCGACCGGATCGGATGGTCACCGGTCCGATCAGCCCGGAGGGCAGGAGGGGGGAGTCCTTCTTCCAGTGCTTCCAAGTGGTGAAGGTGACGCGTTCCTTGACCGGGCGCGGCTCGCCCTTGACAAACCAGTCGGGCCAGCGCGCGATGCTGATGCCCCGCCACTGGCAGTCGTCCGGATACTGTTCATCGCCGATCAGCCGGTTGGGCCAGAGGTTCGTCACCCGCACCTCGAGCTCGTTCTTCCCCGGCCTGAGGGCGGAGGTGAGATCGGCGCAGTAGGGCGCCCGCCACAGAACGCCGAGGTCCTTCCCGTTGAGTCGCACCTCGGCGATCACCCGCACCTGTCCGAGATCGAGCCGCAGCGCCTTGTCCTTTCCGAGGTGGTCGGCGGACACCGTGAACGTCGTGCGGTATGTCGCGGTGCCGGAGAAGTAGCGGATGCCGGCCTCCGCGTGGTCCGGCCACGAGATCAGCGTGTCGAACGTCACGGTCTCCGGCGCGCCGCGCCCCGGCTGGAACGTCAGCGCCCACGGGCCGGCCAGGTCGATCGATTCGGGCAGCCGGGGGACGTCTACCGTTCGCGTCCCGCCGGAGGAGGAGGTGAGGGTGAAGCGGCCCGCCTCCCACGCCAGCAGGCGGTGAGCCGGCCCTTCGACCGTCAGCCGCGGGCGCGGTGGCGTCAGGTTCCAGAAGTCCTCCGGCAGGCGCAATTCGCGGTTCTCTTCGACGGTGACCGTCTTCGTCACGCCGTCCACGGCGTACTCGACGCGGAGTTCCTTTGGCACCAGGTACACCGGATCGCCGCCGGCGAGCTCGTTGTTGGCGATCGCCACCAGCGTGCCGTTCTTCACCTGCGCGGCCAGACGGGCGGTGATGTCGACCGCCTTGAGTTCCGGCAGCCCCTTCAGCTGCTCGCGGAACCGGCCGTAGGCCGCGCGCGCGATGCGCAGGGACGTGGTGGATTCGCCCGCGGGGGGCAGCCGCAGCACCTGGTTCTCGGCGACGCTGGCGATCTTCTTCCCGGCGTCGGTCTCGTATTCCACGCGCAGCTCCTTCACGACGTTGGGCGCGGGATCGCCGGCGAGATCGTTGGAGGCCGCGACCTCGAGCCGGCCGTCCCTCACCCGCGATGCGAGGGCGTCGGTCACGTCGACCAGCTCGCTCTGCCTTACCGAGAGCGCCCCATAGAGGGCCTTGCGGATCTCGAGGTTCGGTGGCGGACGGCCCGACGGCTGCGCGGACGGCGCGGCCTCGAACGACAGCGCCGCCACGGTGTCGCCCGCGGGCGCCGGCTTGCGGAAGACGACGAACACCGATCCGGCCGGGTCCAGATCGAGCGTGACCGCCGTCCGGCTTTCCCGCGCGCGCCAGACGGGGGCGGGTTCGATCCGGCCGGTCTCGGGATCCCAGAGCTCCGGCTGGCGTCCGGAGATGCGGAACAGGCATTCGACCGTGTCGGCCTCCCGCTTCTGGTTCGAAACGAAATAGAAATCGGCGTCGCCGGTGGCGCGATGGATGAAGGCCAGCCTGGCCTTCCGCGCGCCTGTCTCCAGGTCGGGCCGCACATTCATCGCGGCGAGCACCTCTTCCATCGGCCGGCCCCAGATCACACGGCCCTGGCCGAACGCGTGTTCGCCGTCGAGGGGCGGGGCGCCGGCGCCCCACACCTCGTCGGCGATCCGCGCGACCTCCGCGTCGCACGCCGGGTAGCCCGAGAGGCTGGGGGACTTGCGCGGCTTGCGGGCAAGGACGACGGCGCCGGCCTGCACGATCTCGCGGGTCTTGCGCGCGAGCGCCGGCGTCATCCACGTGGTGTCGGGCATCACCAGGAGGCGATAGGCGCCGCCGCCGGGGAGGACGATCCGCCCGTCCTTCACGGCCAGTGCCGGCACGAGATCGGTGCCAAAGGCGTCGTAGTCGTATCCTTGCGCCTTGAGATCCGTGCGGTGCACCCCGCCGTTGGGCGACGCCTCGCCGCCGAAGAAACAGACGTCCGCGACGAAACGGCCCGACTGGAGCATGTGCTGCGACCGCGCCAGGTAGCGCATCCAGGCCCTGGCCTGCTCCCACCACGTGTTGGTCCGCTCGAAATGCGTGCCCCACTGGCCCATGGTCATGCCGGGCACCGTGTCCATCCAGGGCTGGTGGGCGTAGCGGTGGAAGATGAACCGGTTCACGCCGGCGCACCAGATCAGGTCGCCCAGGGCCTTGATCGCCCCGGGGTGATTCTGCCACTTCCCCCGGTCCGGCGCGGAGGTGAACGACTCCGCGCCGACGATCCGGATGCCGTGGGTGTGCGCGGCCGACGCGGCCAGCTTGACGGAGTTGGGCTCGCCCCCGCCGACCCAGAACTCGCCCATCAGGATGTCGGCCTTCGCGCCGACCTGCAGGCATTCGAAGGGCCCGTCATAGGGCTCGATCGATGCCTGGAGGCCGTGCCGCTTGCACAGCTCGCAGAAATAGCCGAAGTAGTTCTCGGCGAAGAGATCGCCGATCGTGCGGCGGAAGTCCCAGAGAAACCGCTCCGTCACCTCGCCGCCATCGATTACGCGGCCGGTGAGGGCGGGCAGGAAGGGCATCGGATCGTAGCCGCGCAGGCGCTGGAATTCCTCGCGGAACTTCGGGGTCCAGTTGTTGCAGCCGACCTCGTAGCTGTCGATCAGGCTGTTGTTCAGCGACTTCCCCGCGAGCGGACCGAGCTTGGCGAGGATCGGAGCGATCCCGCCGGCCCAGTGGGCGTCGAGCGCCTCGCGGCTGAGCTTGTCGCATTCGAGGCCGCGGCCGGCCTCGGGCGAGGGGTGGTTGTCCTTGCCCGTCGGCGTGTGGCCGATACGGAGGATGGTCCAGTCGCCCTCGGGCACGTCCCACGCCAGCCTGCCGCCGGCCGCGAGGCGATCGGTGAGGTTGACGACGCGGTCGCGGGCGATGACGGCATCGCCGGGCGCCTCCCCGGCCGACGGCTGCAGGCCGTAGCGGGAATCGAAGCCGGCCTTCGGCCGGATGTCGGGCACGCGATAGGCGTCGTCGGCCGGCGTGGGAAAGGCCAGCACGGCGATGTCGCGGTAGAAATCCCGCCGGGTTTCCGGCTGCTTCAGAACCGCGTCGAACCGCGCGGGGCCCTTCGCCCGCGCCTCGCTCGTCACCACGATCTGCATGGCGTGCTCGGGCTTGATCCAGGGGCCGCCGCTCGAGGACCAGCCGGCGCAGTTGTGGAAGCACAGTTCCATCTCCAGGCGATCCGCTTCGGCGGCGGCGTGCCGGAACAGCTCGAGCCACTGCGGGCTCATGAAGGGGGCGGGGCCGTCGGGGATGCCTTCGGAGACGTTGAAGATCTGGGCGCCGCCGATCCCGACCCGCTTCATCGCCTCCAGGTCGGCCGTGAGACCCTCGCGGGTTACGTTCCCGTTCATCCAGTGCCACCACGTGTGCGGGCGGGCCGCGTCCGGCGGGTCGATGAAACCGGCGGACAGATCGTCCGCCGGCGCCGCGGCGGCCGATCCCGCCGCGGCCACCATGAACGAAACCAGCCCTCCGGCCACGCGGCGACGCGACAAGCAGGTCTTCATGAATCGTGCTCCCCTGGTCATGATGCGATTGTTTCGCCGAACACTGTAGTCCCGATCCAACGTGCCGTTCAAGCGCATGTCGCATCCGCGCCTTCCCCAACGTCACACACGTCTGGCCGCAGGATCCTCCGTCAGGGTTTGTCGCCGCACGCAGGCCGTGTATCCGGCCGGTGCAGTGCGAGAGGGGGGCGGATGAGGCGGCGGTCTCGCGAGGCTCCTGCGGACTTGGCGGCGGAGCGCGCGGGGGCGTAGTATCGGACGGCGGGAAGGACGTCGATGACATGAAGCGCGGATCGGGGAGTCGGAGGATTCAAGCGGTGAGCGGCGCGATCCGCGGACGCGGCCGGTGTGGCCTGGGCGGGGCGCCCGCGATGGCCGCCTGCCTCGCCATGACCTGCCTGGCCGTCGCCTCGTGGCTGTGGCTGGCGCATCTGGCGCAGCGGCGCAGACAGATGCCGGCGGCGCGCGCGGCGGTGGATACGAAGCGCGACATCGAGTATGTCGCCGGGGGACATCAGCGGAACCGTCTGGATCTCTACGTCCCCGCGGGTGGCGGGGACCGTCGACCGCTCATCGTGTGGATTCACGGCGGCGGATGGGAAGGGGGCGACAAGCGGTTCTGCCCGGCCCGCGGCTTCACGGATAACGGCTATGTCGTGGCGAGCGTCAACTATCGCTTTTCGAAGCACGCGGTGTTCCCGGCGCAGCTCGAGGACTGCAAGGCGGCGATCCGATGGCTCCGCGCCCACGCCGACGAGTACCGCATCGATCCCGGGCGAATCGCCGTGTGGGGGCATTCCGCCGGCGGGCACCTCGCGGCCCTGGTCGGCGTGACCGGCGGGATGCCGGAGTTCGACGTCGTGGGCGGCCACCGCGACCGGTCGAGTCGCGTACAGGCGGCGGTCAACTGGTCGGGACCGACGGATCTGCCCGCCTTCAGTCCGCGGGCGGCTTACGGCTACGGCGCCATCTCGCGCCTGATCGGGGGGCCGGTCAGCAACCACGTGGAGAAGGCCGCGCGGGCGAGCCCGGTCACGTACGTCACCCGCGACGACGCCCCGACGCTGATCGTGCACGGCGACAGGGACATGGTGGTTCCGGTGGACCAGGCCGAGCGGCTGGCGAACGAACTGCGGAAGGCCGGGGTGGACGTCACCCTCCGCATCCTGCCGGGCGTGAATCACGGCATAGGGATCGACAAGGCCGAGGTCCGCAGGATGATGGACGAGTTCCTCGCGAAGCACCTGGGGGCGGGCAACACCGATTCGCGGCATGAGCGCAATGGCCCCTGATCGTCTCCTCGCCAGACGCCGCGGTCTGTTCTCATCCTCCCACCGCCAACGACATCGCCATTGACCGACCGCGGTCGCGGCCGTACCCTTGCGGGCTCGTTCGAATGGGCAGGAAAGGAACTCGTGCGATGAAGATTGTACTGGCGTATTCCGGCGGGCTGGACACGTCGGTGCTGCTGAAGTGGATCAAGCAGACCTACCGGGCGGAGATGATCGCGTTCTGCGCCGACATCGGGCAGGAGGAGGAGCTGGACGGGCTGGAGGAGAAGGCCAGGCGGACCGGGGCCTCGAAGGTCTACATCGAGGACCTCCAGGCCGAGTTCGCGCGCGATTTCGTGTTCCCGATGCTCCGGGCCGGCGCCGTCTACGAATCGGGCTACCTGCTCGGCACCTCCATCGCCCGGCCGCTGATCGCCAAGCGGATGGTCGAGATCGCGCGGGAGAACAAGGCCGAGGCGATCGCCCATGGCGCGACGGGCAAGGGCAACGACCAGGTGCGGTTCGAGATGACGGCGTACGCGTTGCAGCCCGACATCCGGGTGATCGCCCCCTGGCGGGAGGAGCGGTTCCGCGCGCAGTTCCAGGGGCGGCAGGACATGATCGCCTACTGCCAGAAGCACAGGATCCCGGTCGAGGCGACGGCGAAGAAGCCGTACTCCATGGACCGGAATCTCCTGCACATCAGCTTCGAGGGCGGCATTCTCGAGGATCCGTGGAACGAGCCGACGAAGGACATCTTCAAGCTCAGCGTGTCGCCCGAAGACGCGCCGGACCAGCCGGAGTATGTCGAGATCGAGTTCAAGGCGGGCGATGCCGTCGCGGTGAACGGGAAGAAGATGAATCCGCTGAAGGTCATGCGGACCTTGAACAAGCTCGCCGGCCGGCACGGGGTGGGGCGGGTGGATCTCGTCGAGAACCGGTTTGTCGGGATGAAGAGCCGCGGCGTGTACGAGACGCCGGCGGGCACCGTCCTTCACCGGGCGCGGGAGGCGGTGGAGCAGCTCGCCATGGACCGCGAGGTCCTGCACCTGCGGAACAGCCTCGTCCCGCGGTACGCCGAGATGGTGTACTACGGATTCTGGTTTGCGCCCGAGCGCGAGATGCTGCAGGCGGCGATGGACCAGGCGGCGTCGGCGGTGACCGGTACGGCGCGGGTGAAGCTCTTCAAGGGCCAGTGCTCGGTGGTCGGGCGGAAGGCGCCGCGCTCGCTCTACAGTCCGCACATCGCCTCCTTCGAGGGGGCGGGCGGCTACAACCAGTCCGACGCCACCGGTTTCATCCGTCTCAACGCGCTCCGGCTCCGGGCGCGCGCTTCCGTCCGCGAGGGCTGAGAAGCAAGAGCGCGCAGGCGCTCGCCGCCTGCGCGCTTCTCGTTGACCCTGTCCGGCCGCGGAGGCCGGCACGCGGGCCGTCGGCCTACAGCGTCCAGCCCTTGCGGTACGGGCGGCTGACGAACTGCTGGACTTCCTTCGTCTTCACCACGCGTTTCACGGGGTCGCACTCGATGCGGTAGCCGACCTGGCCGACCCGCTCCAGGATCGCGCCGAGGAGCATGACCTCGGTCAGCGGCCCCGAGTACTCGGCGAAGTTCGACTTGGGGAAGTTCCAGGGCTTCTCGCCGCGGGCGGCCAGGAGGAACTCCTCGTGGTGGCCGGGGGAATCCTCGATCCGGTTGGGCGACACCTTGTCCTTCCGTTCGGCGTTGAAGGCGCGCATCGCCGACTCGGGGATCAGGCGCGGGCTGTCGCCATAGTCGCCCGAGACCAGCAACTTGCCCTTCGTCCCGATGTAGAGGTTGCCGCTGCCCGCCAGCTCCGGCTTCTCGTTGCCGCTGGCCTCGCGGAGCATCTCCTCGGGCGTCGCGGGCTTCAGGCCGCCGGAGTACCAGTAGGCCTCGAAACCGGGGCGGCCGCCCTTCGCGGGGAAGACCCACTTGAACTTCGACTGCTTCGGGAACGTCTCCTTGCCGCCCGAGCCGTTGAGTTCGAGCAGTTCGAGGTAGCTCGGGTAGTCGGGCTGCATCGACCAGAACACGTTGTCCCACGTATGGCAGCCCATGTCGCCGATGGCGCCGCAGCCGAAATCGAACCAGCCGCGCCACTGGAAACTGTGCAGGCCGTCGTGGTAGTCGCGGAACGGCGCCGGGCCGATCCAGCAGTCCCAGTCGAGGTGCTCGGGGACCGGTTTCGACGGGGGACGCTCGGGGATGCCCTGCGGCCACACCGGGCGATTGGTCCAGGTGTGGACCTCCTTCACGTCGCCGATCGCGCCGTCGCGGATCCACTCCACGATCATCCGGTTGCCGCGGTTGGCGTGGCCCTGGTTGCCCATCTGCGAGGCAACCTTCTTCTCGGCCACCGCCACGGCCAGGGCCCGCGCTTCGCCGACGGACCAGGTCAGGGGCTTCTCGGTGTAGCACGCCTTGCCGGAGCGGATGGCCAACATCGAGGCCGCCGTGTGATTGTGGTCGGGTGTGGCGACGAAGACCGCATCGATCTCCTTGCCCATCGTGTCAAACATCTTGCGGTAGTCGGTGAACGCCTTCGCCGCCGGATGCTGCTGGAGCACCTTGTTGAGCGTGTTGCGGTCGACATCGCATATGGCCACCAGGTTCTGGCTGGCGGCGGGGCCGATGTGGCCCTCGCCGCGGCCGCCGACCGCGATGCAGGCCGTGTTGATCTTGGAGTTGGGCGACCGGGTGGACAGCACCGCGGGTGCTTGTCCCCAGAGGCGGCGGGGGAGGCTGGCGGCGGCGGTCGCAAGGACCGAGCCGGCGAGGAACTGACGACGTGACACGCGCGACATGCTGGGTCTCCTATTCGCTCGATTCCGGTTCATACTTCGGGGCGTTCATGGCGGAGCCATCCCCCGCGATACGCACGGCGTCCAAGATACGCCGTGCCCGTCGGAAACGTCCAGCAGATCCTTGCGGCGCCGCCTTTCGGCTTGGCAGGGAGAAGGATGCGGGTATCCTGTGGCCTTTTTGGGTGGCCGACATCGGATGGAATCATGAATGTCTTCGAGTATCGGGACGGCATGCTGCATGCCGAGAACCTGCCGCTGGCCGACCTGGCCGAGCGATACGGCACGCCGCTGTACGTGTACAGCCGCGCGCACGTCCGGTCGCAGTACCGGGCGTTGGCGGAGGCGATGCGGGCGGTGCATCCGCTGATCTTCTACGCCGTCAAGGCCAACACCTGCGGCGCGATCATCGCCACGATGGCGGCCGAGGGGGCGGGCGCCGACGTGGTCTCGGGGGGCGAGCTCTTTCGCGCCCGGCGCGCGGGCGTGCCCGCCTCGCGGATCGTCTTCGCCGGCGTGGGCAAGACGGTGGAGGAGATCGAGTACGCCCTTCGCGAGGACATCCTCTTCTTCACGGTCGAATCAGAGCCGGAGCTGGAACGGCTGTCCGAGTGCGCCCGCCGTCTCGGCCGGCCGGCGCGCGTCGCCCTGCGCGTGAATCCCGACGTGGATCCGCGGACCCACAAGTTCACCAGCACGGGTAAGAAGGAGAACAAGTTCGGCGTCGACATCGAGCGCGCCGAGCGGGCCTACGAGCGGGCGGCGCGCCTGCCGGGCCTGGAGATCGCGGGGCTGCACATGCACCTGGGGTCGCCGCTGCCCGACGAGAAGCCCTATGCCGAGGCGCTCGACAAGGTGGCGCCGATGTGCGCGGCCCTGAAGGCCCGCTATGCGACGTTCCGCCACCTGGACATCGGCGGCGGGCTGGGCATCCGGTACCGGCCGCACCAGCATGAGTTCGACCTGGCGGCCTTCGCGGCCGCCGTGGTGCCGCGCCTGCAGGCGATCGGGATGACGGTGGGCCTGGAGCCCGGACGCTTCATCGTCGGCAATGCCGGGATCCTCGTCGCGCGGGTGCAGTACGTGAAGGACAATCCGTTCAAGAAGTTCGTCATCACGGATGCCGGGATGAACGACCTCATCCGGCCGCCCCTGTACGACGCGCATCACGAGATCCGGGCCGTGCGCGAGACGCACGAGACGATCCGCGGCGACGTGGTGGGGCCGGTCTGCGAGTCCGGCGACTTCATGGCGCAGGACCGCGCGCTGCCGGCCGTGCAGGCGGGGGACCTGCTGGCCGTCATGAGCGCCGGGGCCTACGGTTTCGCCATGGCCTCGAACTACAACAGCCGCCCCCGGGCCGCCGAGGTCATGGTCGACGGCGATCGCCACGTCCTGGTCCGCGCCCGCGAGACGTGGGACGACCTGGTTCGGGGGGAAGTGCTGCCGGACTGAATCCGGACCCCGCGTGGATTTTCCCCCGGCATGAAACCTGCTCCGTATTTGCGGGAAGAGAGGATCCTGCGTGATGAAAACATGGTTGATGGTTGTGTTGGTGCTGGTTCTCGGAGTCGGTGCGGCGCTTGCCGAGGGGGACAAGAACCATGGCGACAAGGGCAAGGGCAACACCCACCAGAAGGTCGGGCCGTAGGTCCAGAGACGGCGTCGCCGCGAACCTCGATTCCGGGTGCGCCCGCGGGTAGGTGTGCGCGAAGTGAGGGGTAGTTCGGGTACGGTGCAGCGCGGGGGGCGTTGTTGGCTGGAGGCGCATGTCGTCGGTGTGCTGGCCTTGCCGCTGGCCGCCTGCGCCATGGTGTTTCATTCCACCGGCGATCCGACCTACCACACCAACGCCCCCGGCGGAGCACTGACCGACAGCGGCTGGCAGTACATCGGTTTATTCGCCCAGACCGTCGGAACGGCGATCGCCCCGCACCATTTCATCGTCAGCAAGCATTTCAACGGGAACGTCGGCGACCCATACCTGTACCGCGGCGAGACGTACACGACGACCGCGAGGATCGATCTGCCGGGCAACGACCTGACCCTGTTCCGCGTCGACCGGCCCCTGCCGGCCTATGCGCCGCTCTGGACGCGCACTGACGAAGCGGGGAAGACGGCGACGCTCTTCGGACGCGGCGTGGACCGTGGGTCGGTGGTCATCTCGACGAATCTGACCGGCGGGGTGCGCACCAACGGCTGGCGGTGGGGGACGACGGCGGGCGTCCTCCGGTGGGGGCAGAACGTGGTCGAGGGCGCGACGACCCTCGACGGCATGCCGATGCTGGAGGGCGAGTTCAACCTGACGGGGCTCGGGACCAACGAGTGCATGCTCACGGGGAATGATTCCGGCGGGCCGGCGTTCCTCAACGAAGGCGGGGTCTGGAAGGTGGCCGGGCTCGGCTACGCGGTCGGGCCCAGCCGGTTCAGCTACTCGGCGGACGGATCGAATGCCTTTGACGCCGCGCTCTACGACTATCGGTATCTCTACTACGAGGAAAACGAGATGTGGACCGGTCCGATCATGACCGGTCCGGCCCGCCCGTGCTCGTTTTACCTCTCGCGGATATCCACCAGCTTCGCCGCGATCACCAACGCGATCCCCGATTTCGACCTCGACGTCGACGGTCTGCCGGACTACTGGGAACGGCGATACACCAACGATGTGGTGTCCCTGTTGCCCGGCGCCGATCTGGACGGCGACGGCGCGAGCAACCTGGCGGAGTTTGTCGCCGACACGGATCCGACCAACGGCGCGTCATTCTTCCGGCTCACCGGGCTCGGCGGGCCGACGGCGGACACGGTCGAATTCCCCGGAAGCACCGGACGCCTGTATCGCGCGGAGGTTAACGATGCCGCCGGGCTCTCCGGCGAAGACTGGACGCCCGACGCCGGCGGCTGGAGAGCGGGGCAGGGCGATCCGACCGCCATCGCGGTCACCAACCCTCCGCCCGCCGCGCCGCGCCGCGCCTACCGGGTCGAAGTGCGGGTGCCTTAGCGCCTTCTCTCCGCTGTCTCGGCCGCCTCCTGTCCCATCCGAGTTGTTCACACATTGCCCGTCCCCGCTGTTCCCCCTTGATCCCAGTGCGCCAGGATGCCCGCGATGTGCGACTCGATCAGGTCGGCGACGCTGGACATGTGATGGGGGAGCCAACGGCTGGCCTTGCGGGCTTCCCTCCGGACCCAGCGGCCGCCTTCCTCACCGGCCTCTCCCGCATCCGCGTCAACGCGAAGGCCTCGAACTCCTTGTTCGGCCAGAGAAGAAGCGAGAGAAGAAACGACTTGCGGGACAGGCTGATTATCCGTACAACGTACTTATGAATGAACTGCGGTTCGAATGGGACGAGACGAAGAACCGCGGGAACCGGCGCAAATACGGGGTGTCGTTTGAGGAAGCGCAGACCGTCTTTCTCGACGAGAACGCCGTTCGGTTCTTCGACCCCGACCATTCAGCGGATGAAGACCGCTTTCTGATGCTGGGCATCAGTTTCCGGTTGCGGGTGCTGGTCGTCTGCCACTGCTTCCGAGTGCGCGACAGCGTCATCCGCATCATCTCGACGCGCAAGGCAGACGGAAGAGAAGCGGCAGACTACTGGAATGCGAGGTGACGCCATGAGAAAACACTACGATTTCGGGAAGATGAAGGGGGAACGAAATCCCTACGTCAAGGCGCTGAAGCAGCCGATCACGATGCGCCTGGACAGGGCAACCGTGGCCTACTTCAAAGCGCTGGCAACCGAGCTGGGCATGCCCTATCAGAGTCTCATCAACTTGTACTTGCGCGAGTGCGCCCTGAGCCGCAAACGCCTCGAACTCAAGTGGGCATCATAACCGGGCCGAACCAGCGAATACTGGGCGCGGCTTCGCCGCCCCAGATGTGCAGCGTGACGTCTGGGCGGGCCCGGCTTTCTGACAACCACCTTCCTGTGTGTCGTGGATTCTTCTCGGAGGACACGCTCATGGCGATGTTCTCCATGCGCGTAGAGCCCGCCGCATGATTCTGGCGAACGCGGCGGTGAGCCCGCGGGGTCCGACTGGAATCCGGAATCGGCCGGTTCGGTCCCGTACCGAACAAGCCTTCCTGCTGCATCGTGGGCCATCTTCCGGGCGGCGCGAGGCCGCAGACGAACGCGACGATGTGCCGCGCATCGCGGCGCCGTGAAGGAAACCCGAAATGCGGCTCGCCGCATTACACGACCAGGATTCCCGGATTGCGGCTCGCCGCCTTGGGCGCTACACCTGCCACGGCTCCCGCATGGCGCGGGAGCGCAGGCGGTTGGCCTGTTCGTCGCCGGCGAATTCCTCCTTGACGGGATCCCACTTCAGCGAACGGCCCAGCCGGTAGGCGATGTCCGCCAGGTGACCCAGCGACGCGGATCGGTGGCCGATCTCCTCGTGCGCGCTGGGGCTCCGGCGCGCGCGAATGCAGTCGAACCAGTTCGCGTGGTGGTTGTTCGCGCCGATGTTGACCTCGCGGGTGGTCAGCCGCATCTCCTCGAGGAGGCCCTCCGGTCCGCCCTGGACCGGGCCGCCGGTCGACATGGAGGTGATCCAGCCCCGTTCGCCGACGAACACGCCTCCGAAATTCCCGGCCAGGTGCGCTCCCGCGGGCACGGCCTTGTACACGTCTTTCACCATGCCCCAGTGATCGACGTGGTGCAGCAGCGTTCCGTTGGCGTACCGGTACGTGAGGGTGGGGAAGCCGCCGTCGACCGGATGCAGGATCTCCGTCGGGCCGCTGGTCTCCATGCCCAGCGCGTACTGAATCACGTCCGCCGAGTGGGAGTGATAGCCCGTGATGGCTCCGGCGCCGAAGGCTTGGCAGAAGACCCATGGCACGACGCCCGGGGGCGGGTTCCGGTGGTACGCGTGATTGTAGGGACGCCAGGGCGCCGGCCCGACCCAGAGGTTCCAGTCCAGCCCCTCCGGCGCCGGTTCGGCGGGCAGCGCGGGGTCCAGGGGCACGTACGACCCGCCCACGGTCGGGACGTGCGTCTGTCCCCAGATCGTGAAGACGGACTTCACCCGCCCCAGGCCGCCCCGACGGACGAACTCGCACACCTGGCGGATGCTCGGGATCGAGCGGTACTGCGTCCCCGTCTGGAACACCCGGCCGTACAGGCGCATCGTGTCGGCCAGGACGCGTCCTTCCCGGAGCGTCAGCGAGACCGGTTTCTCGCAGTACACGTCCTTGCCGGCCCTGGCCGCGTCCACCGACTGCAGGGTGTGCCAGTGGTCCGGCGTGGCGATGAGCACCGCATCGATGTCCGGTCGGGCGAGCATCTCTCGGTAGTCGTTGCAGGCCGCGCAACCGCGATAGGCGCCGCTGGCCCGCGCGGCGGCATAGGTCTGGTCGGCGACCTGCCGGGCTTCCTCGCAGCGGACACGATCGACGTCGCAGACGGCCAGAAGCTGCGTTTCCTTGCGGCCGAGCAGGACGTGCAGATGGCCGTTGCCCATCAGGCCCTTGCCGATCAGCCCGACGTTGATCCGCTCGCTCGGCGCCACGGCGCCGTCCGCCCCCCGCGCGGACGCGGGGATGATCCACGGCAGGGCGAGGGCGCCCGGGATCGAGGCGGCGCGGCGCAGGAACGCGCGCCGGCCGAGGCGAGCGTGCCCGGGCCATCCCGAACGCATCGGCAGGCGCTTCATGGCGCGCCTCCCCCCGCCTGCAGGCTGAGGGTATTGAAGAACTCGATGCACCGGGCGATCTCCGGCATGGACTCGAGCCAGTTGTAGGAGTACTCCAGGCCGAACATCGTCGGACGGATGCCCAGCCTGTGGAATTCGCGGATCAGTTCTCCCGTCTTTCCGACGCCCGTGCCCCACGGCACATCGTGTCCCTCGGCGCCCGCGGCATGCAGGTCGTGCATCTGCACCGTGATGAGGCGGTCCTTGAGCGCCCTCACGCCCTGAAGCGGATCCAGGCCGGAGCGCATCCAGTAGCCGATGTCGGCGCACGCGCCGAGGCGCCGGCTCCGGCCCTGGCAGACCTTCAGGATCCCTTCGGGATTCCAGTAGAGCGGCGACGCCTTCGGGTCGTGATTGTGCAGCGCGACGTTGATGTCATAGGCATCGCAGAACTTCTCGATCGTATCCAGGGCCTCGGGCTTCGGCTCGGCCATGAAGGTCTCGATCCCGATCTTGCGACCGAACTCGAAGACGCGCCGGCACCCCGCCTCGTCGCCGGGAATGTCCTGGTAGTAGTACGTGAGCATGCGCACGCCCTCGTCGTCGAGCTTCAGACGGATCTGCCGCAGCTCGTCGTCGGTCAATCCCGGCTCGAGGTTCTTCGGGATGTGGCCGCTCACCTTCTGGAAGCTCAGGCCGCCCATGTAGGGGAGGCCGAGCTGGGCGGTCTTCTCGATCGCCTCGAAAAGCGTGAACTTGTGGAACGTGTACGCCTCGAGGCCCAGCCGCCAGCCGAGCGCCTCCTGCGCGCGGAGGGCGGGGGTCAGCCGGCCGCTGGGGAGGGTGGGGGCGGGCAGGTCTCCGAGCGCGAACTGGGCGGCGGCGAGATAGAACTGCAGCATTCGGGCGTCCCAGAACACCGAAGGGCTGTGGGCGATGGTGCAATAGAACGTCCGGCCCCGGCCGTAGTTCCGAAGCCACGCGAGCGCGAAGTCGTTGTCGTCCCGCTCGAGCTTGCCGTGGCCCGGCCCCTGCTTCAGGTCGGTCTTCTCCGTGTCGATGCTGCACAGGACGCGCAGCCGGTTGCGCGAGTATGGGTCGTGCACGCGGAAGAACTCGTTGCGGTAGTCGAAGCCCTGTCCGCCGAAGGGCCGGTTGAGCGGGTGCGCGGGGTCGTCGAGCTTGACGAACACGTGCTCGTCCGCGGCGCGGTGGTTGGCGCCGCGCCCGCCGATCATCCGGCCGAACTCCGGCCAGTCCTCCACGGCGCCGGGCCATTTCGTGAAGGCCACGGAGGCCCCGTGCACGCCCATCAGCCCGCCCCCGCCGTAGACGAACTCCACCAGGCTCTGCCGCAGGGCCGGGTCCTCAAAGCAATTGCCCACCGTGTTGTTGAAGAAGACCGCGTCGAACGACCGCAGGCTCTCCGGCCGGAACACGGCCGGATCGCGGCTGACGACGGTCTCGAACGCCCCCGTCTTCTGCCCCATCCGCGTGAAGGCGAGATTGGCCGTGGGGATCGAGGCGTGCCCGCCATAGCCGACGTTCAGGTCGAAGATCAGGAGCTTGCGGGCTTTGAGCGGCTTCGCGAAGGCCTGGGAGGGGAGCGCCTCCTCGATCCGGTCCCGGTCGGCGTCGGCCACGGGCGGCGCCTGGGCCTTCGCCAGCCACGGCAGGGCCATCGCCCCCGCGGCCGCCGCCGTGCTGCCCAGAAACTCTCGTCGGTTCAGATCGCCTCGGTCGCTGGTCTTCATATGCGTGATGCGGCCCAGTCTTGTCCGATGGCGCGCCAGTGCAAGCCAAATCGCGCGAGGCGGTTCCTCCCGCGGCGTGGCTTGCGCGTCCGCACGGCCCTGTCCCAGGGCGGCGAGCCGTTCGCGCGGGATGAGAGCGGATGTGATCACGATGGACGGCTCACGAGCAATGCCTGGCGCGTTCGCGGAGAGAAAGAGAACAAATCGCCAGCAACCGCAGCCTACGGCTTCGCCGCCGCAGGGCGGGAAGACGGGACCACCGCACGTTCCTTGTCTTCCTCTGCGGTCCTTGCGACCTTCTGTTTGACGGGAATTGGATTGCGGGTGCATGCCCGCCCTACGATATTTCCGTATTCGGGAACGCGAGCCATGAAATCGAGGGAACTGCGGAACCTGGGGATCCCCAAGGGCGAGCCGATGCGGCTGGCGATGGAGGCGATCGGCCAGGCGATGAAGGCCGGAATGAAGAGGGAGGCCGTGCGAACGGCGATCCGGGCGATCGCCGGCAGGCCTCAGGAGCATGTGCACGACGCCGTCTTCGGTCCGCTCGCCTCCCACCTGGTCAGGACGAAGGCGGCGCGGGCCCGTTTCGAGCAGCGCGCGGCGCCGGCGCCGTACCTGCAATGGGGAACCGACATGGATGCACAGTCCATCCAGCAGATGGACAACGCCTGCAGGCTGCCGGTCACCGTCGCCGGCGCCCTGATGCCCGATGCCCACGTAGGCTACGGCCTTCCGATCGGCGGCGTGCTGGCCACGCGGGACGTCGTGATCCCGTATGCGGTGGGCATGGACATCGCCTGCCGCATGAAGATGACGGTCCTGGACCTGCCGGTGTCGGCCATCCGCGGCCAGGAAGGGCGGCTGAGGAACGTGCTCGAGAAGGCGACCTGCTTCGGCGTGGGCGGTGGATTCAAACCCCGCAGGGAGCACCCGGTGATGGACGAGGACTGGTCGTTCAGTCCGGTGACGAGGCAGTACCGCGACAAGGCCTCGTATCAGCTCGGCTCGAGCGGGTCCGGCAATCACTTCGCCGAGTTCGGCACGCTGACCCTGGGCCGGGACGACCTCGGCCTGAAGGCCGGCGTCTACTGCGCGTTCCTGACCCACAGCGGCAGCCGCGGGACCGGCGGGCAGGTCGCGATGCACTACAGCAAGCTGGCGATGAATCTGCACCCCGAGCTTCCGCGGGAGCTGATGCAACTGGCGTGGCTGGACCTGGACAGCGACGCCGGGCGGGAGTACTGGCGCGCCATGGAGCTGATGGGACGGTACGCCGCCGCGAATCACCTCCTGATTCACCGCGCCGTGGCCGGCCTTCTCGGCTTCGATGTGCTGCTGGACATCGAGAACCACCACAACTTCGCGTGGAAGGAGAGCCACTTCGGCGAGGAGGTCGTCGTCCACCGCAAGGGCGCGACGCCCGCGGGCGAGGGCGCGATCGGCATCATCCCCGGGTCGATGGCCACGCCCGGATACGTGGTCCGCGGCAAGGGCGTCCCGGAGTCCATGAACTCCGCGTCGCACGGCGCGGGCCGGAGGATGAGCCGCACGGCGACCCGGAGCGCGTATACCTGGAGCGACGGCAGGAAGTTCCTCGCCGAGCACGATGTCGTCCTGATCTCCGCCGGACTCGACGAGGTGCCCATGGGATACAAGGACATCGACGCGGTCATGGCCGCCCAGCGCGACCTGGTCGAGATCGTCGCGCGGTTCGACCCGAAACTGGTCAAGATGGCGCCCGAGGGCGAACGACCGGAGGATTGAGCGCCGCGGTCGCGCCGGCGGAAACCATTGGCCTGGCGTTCGCGGTGGCTTACACTGCGCGCCCATGAGCGGGGAAGGGAACAGACGATCCGTGCATTCGGCGCTCTTCCGCCGGCTGCAGCGGGAGCGGGGATGGACGGACTGGCGGTGGCAGCTCCGCCACGCGGCGCGCGATCCGGCCGCGCTGCGCGGGTGGTTCACCGGCGCGCCGGCCGTCGATGCGCGCGCGGCCGCCGCGTTCCCCATGTCGGTCACGCCGTACTACGCCTCGCTGGCGCGGACGGCCGGCGCGGCCGATCCGATCCTGCGTCTCTGCGCCCCGGCCGCGCAGGAGGTCCGGTCGCTCGGGGAATTGGAGGCCGACCCCTTCGGCGAGGCCTCGGCCATGCCGGTGCCGGGACTCATCCGCCGCTATCGCGACCGCGCCGTGCTGCTGGCCACCGACCGGTGTGCGGTGTACTGCCGCCACTGCACCCGCAAGCACGCGGTCGGGGGGCCGCCTCCATCCGGGGCTTCCAAGGCGCGGAAACCGCGCTCCACCCTTCTTCCAGCGGTTGACCTGGCCGCCATCGCCTCCCATCTCCGCCGCCACCCGGAGATCCGCGAGATCCTGGTTTCGGGGGGCGATCCGCTGCTGCTGTCGGATCACCGGCTGGAGGCGCTGTTGCGGGCGGTCCGGTCGGTGCCCAGCGTCGAGATCATCCGCGTGGGCTCGCGGGTGCCCGTCACGCTGCCCCAGCGCATCACGCCCGGTCTGGCGCGGACGCTGAGGCGATACCATCCCCTGTGGCTCAACACCCATTTCAACCACCCGGCCGAGCTATCGCCGGACTCGGCGCGGGCCTGCGCGATGCTCGTCGATGCGGGCATCCCCCTGGGCAACCAGGCCGTGCTTCTCAAAGGGGTGAACGATCGCGTCGAGGTCCTCGAACGCCTGTTCCGGGGGCTGCTGCGGATGCGGGTGCGGCCGTACTATCTCCTGCAATGCGATCCGGTGGCCGGCGCGGGCCACTTCCGGGTACCGGTCGAGCGCGGCATCGCCCTGATGAACGCCCTGCGGCGCCGCTTGAGCGGCCTGGGCATGCCGCAGTTCGTGGTCGATGTCCCCGGGGCCCCCTGCAAAGTGCCGGCCGGTCTTGAATCCTCCGCGCGGAGCCGCTAAACTGACCTTCGTTATGCAAGAGAACGGTCAAGGGCGCGGCAATGGTTCGGCGACCGGCCGGATCATCCTCAGCGAGCGATGGCGGCTGGCCGCCCTGGGACCGGCGGAATGGCAGGGACTCGCCGTCGCGGGGCTGATCGCGGGCTTCCTCTTCGCCATGTTCCACTACATGGGGAACACGGTGGAGAACGTGGGCACGCGGTCGGCGTTCCTGTGGATGTGGTCCCGCTGGCAGGACAAGATCTCGTTCGGCGGCGGGGGCGGCGATGCGGACTACTCGCACGGCGTGCTGATCCCCTTCGTGACCCTCGGGGCCATCTGGTTCAAGCGCCGGGAGATCATGGAGGCCCCGCGCGCGATGAACCACTGGGGCCTGGTGCTGATCGTGGTCTCGCTGCTCCTCCACTGGATTGGCGCGAAGATGCAGCAGACCCGCGTCTCGCTCTCCGCCCTGATCCTGCTCCTGTGGGCCTTCCCGTACTACTTCTACGGCTGGAAGGTGGCCAGGCACCTCATCTTCCCCGTCTCGTACCTGATCTTCTGCATCCCGCTGAACTTCCTCGACACCATCGCGTTTCCGCTCCGCATGATGGCGACCAAGGTGGCGGTGGCGACCCTGCACGGGGTGGGAATCGATGTGGTCCAGAACGGGTCGGCGATCCAGGCGATCGATCCGCTGGCCGGCACGGAGCGGTGGGGGGTGGACGTGGCCAACCCCTGCAGCGGACTGCGGTCGCTGCTGGCGATGACCGCGTTGACGGCGGTGTATGCGTGGGTGACGCAGAAGGGCCTGGTGAAGAAATGGCTGCTGTTTCTCACCAGCATTCCGCTGGCGATCGCCGGAAACGTGGCCCGGATCACCTTCATCGGTATTGTGGCGGAGTCCTTCGGCCAGGAGTTGGCCACCGGACTGGTGCACTCCTACTCGGGTTACGTCGTCTTCGGCGTCGCGATCGTCCTGATGGTCGGCATCGGGGCGCTCCTGAACACCGATGTGCGTGTCCTTGTCCGGCGATACCGGTCGCGGGTGATGGCGACCGCCTAGCGCCGGTCGGAAGGGTGGCATGCACAAACAGCGCAATGCGGTCATAGCGGTCCTGGTGCTGATGGGGGGCACGTCGCTGGGCCTGGTGAGCTTCGTCGACGTCAACCTGGTCGATCAGCCCGGCGTGCGCATGACGCTGCCCTCGCGCCTGGGCGAATGGACGGGACAGGAGCTGCGCTACTGCCACGCGAAGGACTGCAAGAAGGACTACCTCGCCAGCGACCTGGCGCCCGGGGTGACGAACTGCCCGTCGTGCGGGGGACTCCTCTTCCCGATGAGCCTGGAGGAGTACGAGCAGTTGCCCAAGGACACGATGTTCGTCAAGTCCCGCTACGAACATCCCAACGGCGATCAGCTGCACGTGTCGATCGTTCTCACGGGCCGGGAACGCGAGAGCATTCACCGGCCGGAACGATGCCTGGTGGGACAGGGGTACCGGATCGAGCGCAGCGAGAAGTTCGAGGTCAAGCGGCCCGGCCGTTCGTCGATCTGGCTTTCGGCGCTCCTCAGCCGGCGAGTGATGCAGACGCGGCAGGGGACGGTGGGATTCGACAGCTTCTACGCCTTCTGGTTCGTGGGGCAGAACCGCGAAACGCACTCCCACTGGTGGCGGATGTTCTACCTCGCCTGGGACCGGGTCGTGCACAGCGTGGCGCACAAATGGGCCTATGTCTCGATCGCCGGACGGCGGGACGGACGGTCCCGCGACTATGGCAAGACGTTGCAGGAATTCGTGCCCCTGCTGCACGACGCGATCGTGCTGGAGGGGAGACGGGGTGACCCGCCCCCGGCGTCGGACGGTGGCGCGGCGTCCTCGAAGGCCGCGCCCGGGGGCGCGGGGTCGTCCCCGGCGGATGCCACGACACGGAATCCCACGTCCGCCCCCCGGTAATCCGCCGGGAACACCACGCGGTGGAAGACGCGGAGGTACGCGGGGTCCTTCTCGGACCAGCCGCCCCCGCGTGCCGGCGCCCGGCCGTCGGGATCCGCTGGTTCGCACCACTCGTAGACGTTTCCCGCCATGCCAAGGAGGCCGTAGGGATTCGGCGCGCCCGAGGCGGCCGGAGCGGGGCCGCTGGCGGCGAAGCACGCGCGTCCGGCCGGCGGACCCCAGCCCCACGGGTGGCGCGCGCCGTCAATGCCCCCGCGTGCGGCGTACTCCCACTCGTCCTCGGTCGGCAGGCGCGCCGGTCGCTGAAGAAGGCCGGAGAGCCAGGCGCAGTAGGCGCGCGCATCTCCGAGGGAGACCTGGGCGACGGGCAGGTCCGCCCGCCCGGCGCGGGCTTCGAACACGTCCCCCTCCCGCCGGATCGCGTCGGGCACGGCGGCAGGCCTGAGGGAACCGCTCTCCGTGAGGAACCGCGCGTACTGGGTGACGGTGACCTCCGTCCGGCCGATCTGGAAGCCCTCGGTGGACCACGGGCGCGGCGGATGGCTCGCGCCCGTCTCGCGGCTGCCCAGGACGTTCGTCCCGGCCGGGACGGGCACGAGCTCCGCGCCGGGAGGCGGCGGCGTCCGCGAGCAGCCGGCTGCGCCCAGGAGGCACGCGAGAGCCGACGCCCCCCAGCGCGGCCTGTGTCTCGCGCGACTGCCTCTTCGCCGGCGGATCGGCGCCTGTTCCATGCGGAGAGTTCTCCCGGGCGACGATTTTATTTGGATGCGCCCATGACAGCGAGTATTGTTTGTTCGTTCAGTCGG
The DNA here is from genome assembly GCA_964610105.1 of uncultured Verrucomicrobiota bacterium. Taxonomy (GTDB): domain Bacteria; phylum Verrucomicrobiota; class Kiritimatiellia; order PWTM01; family PWTM01; genus CAZSUU01. The sequence goes on from CAZSUU010000024.1 coordinate 67,004, forward strand.
GCGGATGGACGCATGCAACATCGACCTCCCAGTCTGCGAGCTTGGTTGTGGTGGCTGGCGCTCTTCATTCTGGCCTGCGGGGGATCGATCGCCTACATGGTGCGCATGAACAACTTCAGTCCATCGCCCGGTTCCCAGTTCGTCCTTGTCGTGGCGGTCACGGGCGTGCTCTTCGGACTGTGCGTGATCAGTGCAACGGCCGACTGGTGGTTGCGGCGATAGGGCCGCTTCCCGCCGCGGAGCATCGCTCTTCATAGTGGTCCATCCCTCCCCCGCATACGGCGCGCATGCGATGCGGACTTGACGCATAAATGTATCATGATAGATTGATGCGCATGAAGAAGACCGAGGCATGCGGCGATCGGGAGCTCAGCATCGAGTTCCTGGCCAGGGTGGCGGAGGTGCTCCGGCTCCTCGCGCATCCCCACCGATTGAAGATCGTGGAATTGCTCGAGGGCACGGACGGGCTTCCGGTGCACGCGATCACCGATCGGCTCGGTCTGGCGCATGCCGCGACCTCGCAGCATCTGAACCGGATGCGCCGGGCGGGGGTCCTGAAGGCCGTGCGGTTCGGGCGGGAGGTTCGCTACCGGATCGCCGACGAGCGATCGATCTCCATCCTCGATTGCATACGGAAGAGGAGGGCAGTGGCATGAAGAGCGCCGTGGCGGAACTTGGACGTCGCGCGGTGATCGCGACGCTGTCGATGGCGGCCGTCGGCCGGTTCGCGGTCGGCGCCGCGGATTCCGCGCCGACCCTGGAAAGCCTCGTGCGGGCGGCGATGGACAACAGCCCGGATACGGAGGCGGCCGCGCAGCGGGTGGCGGCGGCCCGCGCGGCGCACGACCGGACGGCGGCGGCGTGGTATCCGGGCGTCGGGGCCGCCGCCACGTATGCGGCCAGCGACAACCCCCCCCAGGCGTTCATGATGGACCTCAATCAGCGCGATCTCGACATGCGCGATCCGGCCTTCGACCCCAACCGCCCCGACGATACGCAGAACCTCCGCCTTTCCCTGACGGCGCGCTACCGGCTGTTCGACGGCGGCCGGCGCACGCTGGACCGGCAGATGGCGGGCGACGGCGTGCGCGGCGCGGCGGCGCAACGGGACGGGGTGCGCAACGCCCTCGCCCACGAGGTCACCCGCGGCTACTACACCGTCCTTCAGGCCGGCGCGTTCGTGCGGGTTCGGGAGGAGACTGTGGCCTCGCTGGAGGAGAATCTCCGCGTCGCGCGGGAACGCCACGCGGCCGGCACCGCCGTGCAGACCGACGTGCTGAATCTCGAGGTGAAGCTGGCCGAGGCGAACGAGGACCTCATCCGCGCCCGCAACGGCGTGAGGCTGGCCGTGGCCGCGTTGAATACCGCGATCGGACGCGACCTGGTCCCCCCGACGGGCCTGCCGGAGCCCGCGCGCGGGACCGTGCCCGCCTCCGTTCCGTCCACCGGCGACATCGAGCGGCGTCCCGAATTGCAGGCGGCCATGGCCGCGGCCGACCGGGGCGGACGGGCGGTCGACCGCGCCCGCCGGGACTTCCGGCCGACCGTCAGCGCCTTCGGCTCGTACGACTGGGACAGCGATCCCTTCGACGGGATGGAGGGCAGCTACCAGGCCGGCGCGATGCTGGAATGGGACCTGTTCGACGGAAACCAGCGGTCCGCCGCCGTCCGCGAGGCGTCGGCCCGGCAGGCGGCCGCCGCGGCGGAGGTGCGGAAGGCGCGGAATCAGCTGCGGCTGGATCTGCAGCAGGCCGATCTCCAGCTCGCCGAGGCCCGCGAGCGCATGGAGGTCACCCGCAAGAGTCTCGAAAGCGCGGGCGAGGCCCTGCGCATCACCGCCGAGCGCTATCGGCAGGGCGCGGCGGACCTCACGGAGCTGCTGACCGCGCAGCTGGGGCTCACCGCCATCCGCACCCGCGACGTGGCGGCGTACTACGACTGCCTGACGGCGTTGTCCAATGTCGAACGGGCGCGCGGGACGCTGGCGGCCCGATATGCGTCGAATCCATAGATCAACCCGTTCCGCAACCCGGGAAGGCCCCCGAAGGGAAGACACATGAATACCAGCGCGATCAACAGGATGGTGAAGGCATCGTGGAAGCCGCTCGCGGGCGCGATCGGACTCGGCGCCATGCTGGCCCACTCCGGCGGCGCGTGTCATCCGAAACTCCCCCCGGGCCGCGTGGAGTTCGCGCCGGGCCGGCCCCTCCCCGCGGACTCCGCCCTGCACGCGGTCCGGAGGGAGCCCTACGCCCCGCGCCTGGAGCTGGTGGGCACCGTGGCGTCCGAGGAGAAGATCAACCTCAGCGCCCGCATCCCCGCCCACGTGAAGGAGGTGCGCGTGTCCGCGGGCCAGGCCGTCAAGACCGGCCAGGTGCTGCTCGTGCTCGACGACCGGGAGGTCCGCGAGCAGCTCGCCGCGGCCGAGGCGCAGTTCCGGCAGGCGGAGACCGAGTACCAGCGCGCCAAGCAGCTCTTCGAGAGCAAGGCGACCACCGAGCAGGCCCTCACGGCCGCCGAGTCCCTGCACGCCGCCGCCCGCGCGCAGGTCGAGCGGGTGAAGGTCATGCTGAGCTACGCCCAGATTGCCTCTCCGATCGATGGCATGGTCACCGACCGGCGCGTCGAAGCGGGGGACCTGGCCAATCCCGGCCAGCTCCTCCTGGCGGTCTACGATCCGCGCCGCCTGTGGCTGGAGGTCCCCGTGCCGGTCCGGCTGATCGAGCGCGTCAGCCTCGGGCAGACGCTGGAGATGAAACTCGATCGGCCGGCGCGCGTGATGAAGGGCGCCGTCGCCGAAATCCTCGGCGAGATCGATCCCCGGAGCCGCACGCAGATGGCCAAGGTGCGCCTGGAGGATCCCGCGGGAGTGCTGCCCGGCACCTTCGGCCGGCTCTGGCTCTCCGGCGAGGAACGTCCCGCCCTGCGCGTGCCGGAGAGCGCGGTGTTCGCCATCGGACAGCTGGAGTTCGTCCAGGTCGTCCGCGACGGGCGCGCCGTGCGACGCATCGCCGGACCGGCCCCCGCGAAGACGGGCGCGTCGAGATCCTGAGCGGCCTGGCCGACGGCGACCAGGTGGTGGTCCATCCGTCGCGGGAGGGCTGAGTCATGGAGGCCCGACGTTCTTTTCTTTCGGGGATGATCGACGGATTCCTGCGGGGCAACTTCGCGATCCTGCTGATCGTCGTGAGCCTGATCGCGGGCGCCATGGCGCTCTTCTCCACGCCGCGGGAGGAGGAGCCGCAGATCGTCGTGCCCCTGGCCGACGTGATGGTGTCCTATCCCGGCGGGAGCGCGGAGGAGGTGGAGCGGCTGGTGGCCTCGCGGCTGGAACGGCTGCTCTACCAGATCGACGGCGTGGAGTACGTGTACTCCATGTCGCGCCCCGGCATGGCCGTGGTCACCGTGCGGTTCTTCGTCGGCGAGGACCGCGAGGGCAGCCTGATCAAGCTGTACAACAAGATCTTCCAGAACGTCGACCGGACCACGCCGGGCATCGCCGGCTGGGTCGTGAAGCCGGTGGAGATCGATGACGTCCCGATCGTCACCGCGGCGCTCTACAGCCGCACGGCGGACTCCCACGATCTGTATCGCACGGCGGAGGAGGTCGTGGCGCAGCTTCAGCACATCGCCGAGGCCTCGCGCGTGAGCATTCACGGCGGCGAACGCCGGGTGCTGCAGGTCCTGCTCGACACGGAGCGGATGGCCGCCTACGGGCTGTCGGCCGCGGAGATCGCCGGCGGACTGAAGGTCTCGAACGCCCAGATGGCCTCGGGCGGGTTCGAACAGGCCGGACAGACCGTGCTCGTCGAGACGGGTCCCTTCCTGCAGGGGGCGGACGAGGTCCGGAACCTGATGGTCGGCGTCCACGAAGGGCGCCCCGTGTACCTGCGCGACGTGGCGCGGATCGTCGACGGGCCGGATGAGGCCGTCACGTACACCCGTCTGGGCTTCGGTCCCGGCGCGGCGCGGGATGCGGCGCTGGCCGCCGCGGGAGGCGCGCCGCCGGACCCCGTGCCGGCCGTCACCGTGGCCGTCGCCAAGAAGAAGGGCACCAACGCCGTCAAGGTCGCCCGCGAGGTCGTCGATCGGCTGGACGCCATGCGGGGCGGCGTGCTACCCGACGAGGTCGGCGTCCGCGTCACCCGCAACTATGGCGAAACGGCGGACGAGAAGGTCAACGACCTCGTCAAGAACCTGGTCGAGGCCATCATCACCGTCATCGGACTGGTCGCGCTCGCGATGAGCTGGCGCGAGGGCGTCATCGTCGCCCTCGCCATCCCCATCACCTACTCGCTGACCCTGATGTTCAACTTCCTGATGGGCTACACGATCAACCGGGTCACCCTGTTCGCCCTCATCCTCGCCCTCGGCCTGCTGGTGGACGACCCGATCGTCGGCGTGGAGAACATCAGCCGGTACCTCGGCATGCGGAAGTTCTCGCCGGTGGAGGCGGCCTCGCGGGCGATGAACGAGGTGCTGCCGCCGGTCGTGCTGGCGACCCTGGCGATCGTGGTGGCGTTCCTGCCGATGTTCTTCATCACCGGAATGATGGGGCCCTACATGCGGCCGATGGCGCTGAACGTGCCGATGACGATGCTGTTCTCCATGATCGTGTCGTTCGCGATCACCCCCTGGCTGGCCACTAAGCTGCTGCGGCCGGGGCCGTCCCACGGGGGCGGGGAGGAGGATGTCAGCCGCACGGGCGTCTACCGGGCCTACAGCCGCCTCATGGGGCCGCTGGTGGATTCCGCGGGCCGGAGCCGTCTGCTCCTCCTGGTCATCCTGGCACTGCTCGGCGGGTCCGTGGCGCTCGCCCTGACCGGGGCCGTTCCGCTCAAGATGCTCCCGTTCGATAACAAGAACGAGTTCCAGGTCGTCGTCGACCTGCCCGAAAGCGCCACGCTCGAGGCGACCGACGCGGTGGTCCGGCGGATCGAGGACTACCTGCGCACCGTGCCCGAGGTCGTGGATTTCACCTCGACGGTCGGCACCGGCTCCCCGATGGATTTCAACGGCCTGGTGCGCCACTACTACCTCCGCCAGGGGCCGCACGTCGCGGACGTCCGCGTGAACCTCGTGCACCGCAAGGACCGCGCGATGAACAGCCACGCGCTCGTGCTCCGCCTCCGCCCCGACATCGACCGCCTGGCCCGGGAGACCGGCGCGCAGATCAAGCTGGTCGAGCTGCCGCCCGGCCCTCCGGTGCTGTCGACGGTGGTGGCCGAGATCTACGGCGGCCCGCAGCACCGCTACGACGATCTCATCGCCGCCGCCCGGACGGTGCGGGAGGGACTCCGGACGGAGGAGGGGGTCGTGGAGGTGGACGACATGGTGGAGGAGAACGTCCGCAAGCTCGCCTTCCGCGTGGATCGGGAGAAGGCCGCGCTGAAGGGCGTCTCCACCGAAGACATCGTCAGCACCCTGCGGATGGCGCTCTCGGGCATGCCGGCCGGCACGCTGCATGTCCCGACCGAGCAGAACGAGCTGCCGATCGTCCTGCGGCTCCCGCGCGAGGAGCGGTCCGACGCGGGGCGGCTCGGGATGATCCGCATGAAGGGCCGGACGGGCCAGGTCGTGCACCTGGGCGAGCTCGGCCGCTTCGAGGAACAGGTCGAGGACAAGACTCTCTTCCACAAGAACCTGGAGCGCGTCGTGTACGTCACCGCCGAGATGGCCGGCCGCGGGCCCGCCTATGCCGTGCTGGCGGTGCAGAAGCGGCTGAACGCGAACCCGCTGCCGTCCGGCGTGCGGGCGGTCTGGACCGGCGAGGGCGAGTGGAAGATCACCGTCGATGTGTTCCGCGACCTCGGCATCGCCTTCGGCATCGCGTTGATCGGCATCTACATCCTCCTGGTGTACGAGACCGGATCCTACCTGCTGCCGCTGGTGATCATGATGTCGATTCCGCTCACGATCGTCGGCATCATGCCCGGCTTCTGGCTGCTCAACCTGATCGTCAACCGGCCGGTCGGCGGATTCGACAACCCGGTGTTCTTCACCGCGACGGCCATGATCGGCATGATCGCGCTCGGCGGCATCGTCCAGCGCAACGCCATCATCCTGATCGATTTCATCCG
>CAZSUU010000025.1:0-6946 GCA_964610105.1 uncultured Verrucomicrobiota bacterium
GGGCTGGATCGCGGGATAAACCCGCTCCCACAGGGGGCGGGACAGGTCGCCGCACACAGGTCTGCACACATGTGGGAGCGGCTTCATGCCGCGAGGACTGTGGTCATGGGTCGGATCGCGGGGTAAACCCGCTCCCACAAGGGCGGGACAGGTCGCCGCACACTGAACCCGCTCCCACAGGGGCGGGGGCCATGAATCGCGGGGCAAACCCGCCTCGGCAGAGGGCTGACGGAGGGGGTCACGGGCGGGGGCAAAAAGGGGGAAAGTGCGGATTTAATCTTTGACACCCGCTCGTCGCGTTTCCTATGGTATACCGCAGTGGGAAAGACAGGTCGCCGATTTGAGGTGGCGGATCGAAAATCACGGGAGATGCGACGAATGAAGACGCATAGGTGGTTTGTGTCGTCATGGGTAGCGTTGGGGGTGTTCATGCTGGCCACGTCCGGCTGGGGTGCGGACGGTGTGTGGATAAACGTGAATGGAGGCACGTGGTCCGATCCCCTGAACTGGGCGAGCGGGACCATCGCCGACGGGATTGCGGCGACGGGCGACGTCTCCACCATCAACATCACGGCAGGTCGGACGATCACCCTTGATTCCGACCGCACGCTGGGACACGCGATTTTCGGAGACAGCAACAACACTCATCAGTGGACGCTCGACGACAATGGCAGGCTGAAGACCACGTTGACTCTTGATGCAGGGATCGGTTTTGTGCCGACCATCAATGTTATCAACCAGATCTTCCACCTCCGAGACGTCTCGCTTGCCGGCACGAGCGGCCTCACGAAACTGGGAGGGGGCGAGATCCGAATCTACTCTTCAGCCAATCCCGGCCTGTCGGGCAAGGTCTCGCTGCTGGGCGGCGGGACGTTGGTCAAGGACATCCAGGCGCTGGGCGTCGCGCCCGCGTCGTTTACGGCTGACGCGCTGTACATAAACAACGCTTCGCTCAAGAACCTGGAGCATGGCAGCTTCGTGACCGTGGAACCCACGCGCGGGATCACGATCGAGAACAATGCGTATTTCACCGTGGGCTGGAACTCGATGCGCCACACGATGTCCCTGATGAGCCCCGTCACCGGCACCGGCAGCCTTAACGTCAATTACGATGGCGGCGTGATCATGCTGGGCAATACCGCCAACAACTACACGGGGGATACCGTCATCGGGAGCAAGGGACCGACCTGGTACAACAACAGCGGCGCCCAGGCGAATCTGCGGCTGGGCAAGTCGAACGTGATCCCTGACGGAGCGGGCTACGGCAGCCTCCGCATCCCCCAGGACGCCAGCACCCGGATCGCGCGACTCGACATGTACGGCTACGACGAGACCGTCAACGGACTGTTCGGAACCGGCAGCGCGCAGGTGACGAACATGGTGCCTTCGCGGTTCTCTACCCTCACGGTCGGCAACAATGACACTTCGAGCGACTTCGGGGGATACATCGGCGGCGCGTTGAATCTCACAAAGATCGGAACGGGCACCCTCGTTCTGTCGAACGCGAACTACCTCACGGGAACGACGGCGATCCAGGGCGGCACGCTGGCGCTCGGGCCCGCCGGCCAGATCAACAACTCGACGATCATGGTGGGCGCGTCGGGCGTTTTTGATGTAACCGCGTCCACCGTGGTTCCCGTGGGCGCCCTCGCGACGTTGGCGGGTGTCGGAACGGTCGCCGGCAACGTCTCCGTGGCGGCGACGTCGCGCATCAATCCCGGCAGCATCGGCGGCGTGGGCACGCTCACGCTCCAGAACGATCTGACCTTGGCCTCCGGCGGGGCGAACCTGTCGCCCGACCTGCTGGGCGCCGGCGGTGGGGATCTGCTGGTCGTCAATGGACAATTCACGCCGAACAGCAGCACGCTCGCGATGGGCCGGCACCAGAACGGCACCTACACGATCGTGAACTACGGCACGCTCGTGGGCACCTTCGGCGGAGGGGTGGCCGGCACCCGAAAGAGCTATGCGTTCGACTACACCACGGCGGGCCAGATCGATCTCACGGTTTCCGGGCCCGAGTACGGCAATCTGATCTGGCGCGGAACCTCGTCGGCGAACTGGAACAAGACCCAAGGCAACTGGTCCAACACGGTGACGGCGGCCACCGGCGAACTTTTCTACGACATGGATGCGGTCACGTTCAACAACGACGGCGCGAACGCCCTGACGGTGACCCTGACGGAGAACGTCGCGCCTTATAGCGTCGCGGTCGACGGGGCCAACAACTATACGTTCCAGGGTGTCGGGCAGATCACGGGATCGGCGGCGCTGTTGAAGACCGGCGCGGGCACCCTGACCGTCAACAATACGAACGCGTACACCGGCGGAACGGTGATCACGGGCGGCCGCGTGCTCATGGGCAATGTACTGGCCCTCGGCGCGGAGGACAGCACCGTGGTGGTCACCAACGGGGGCACCCTGGACGTGCGCGGCCTGGACCTGCGGCACAAGAACCTCATCATCGGCGGCGGGGGGGTGAACGACGAAGGCGCCGTGGTGAACACGGGATCGGGCCAGAACAATGCCACGCGCATGGTCACGCTGGCCGGCGACACCATCGTCGGCGGCACTGCTCGATGGGACATCCGCAAGCAGAACATCAACAACAACGGCGAGTTTGCTTACCTCAATACCGGCGGGAATCCGTATTCGTATACGAAGGTGGGCGGGAACCAGCACAACTGGGTCGATGTGACGGTGGACAACGCGCTCGGCGACATCCATATCCGGGGCGGCATACTCGGCCTCGAGAACTTCACCAGCCCGACGCTGGGCGACGCGAACTACACGCTGACCGTCTACTCCAATGCCACGTTCCAATTCTATAATTATCAGAATGTGCTCGCGAAGCCGATCGTGCACCTCGGCGGGTCGAAGATGCAGGTGGACAACGGGGGGACAGAGACCACGCAGAACCGGATCGGCGGGCCGATAGCGATCAGCAACGGCGTGGTTTCGATCGACATCAATAGCGGGGTCGTGCTCTCGTACTTCCAGGGCATCACGGGCGACGGCGGTCTGGCGACAGTGGACAACGGCGTGCTGCGGCTGAATGGGGCGAACACCTACACCGGCCCGACCATCATCGGCGGGAACATCAGCGGCGCGACGGTGCTGCAGAGCAACGGGACCATCACCGCGTCCTCGCAGATCGTGCTGTCCACCGGAAGGCTGCTGCTCGACAACACCCGCAGCCTCACGGACAACCTCACGGATCGTGTCGCCGACACGATACCGGTCATCGGGCAGGGCGGACAGTTCGTGCTGCGCGGTCTGCAGGACACCAATACGACAGAGACCATCGGGACCGTCACCCTCGAGAAGAACATGACGAGCATCCGCGTCGAGAACGGCGCGGGCACGCTTTCTTCAAGCGCGCTATTCCTCAGCGGGCTGAACCTGGCGGGCGGCGGAGCCGACTTCAGCGCCTCGGGTCTGGGCACGCTGGGCGCCGGGACCACCAACAGCCTCGATCCGCATGTGTACATCGGCGGACAGGCGGACGGTTTCATGCCCTTCGCGACCGCCAATTATGGAGCGAATCTGGCGAGTTACACGCAGGCGAACGGGGTATCCGTGATCGTTCCGTCCGCCGAATTCGACGGGGTCAGCGACCAGACCGGCACCGATACGAGTTTCACCGCCACGCGGGGAGGGGCGTCGGATGTGCTGAATGCGGCCCGCTCCGTGAACTCGCTCACCGTAACCAGTCCGGGCGCCGGCAAGTACGTCGACCTCGCCGGCTTCGACCTGACACTGACCACGGGTGGCATACTCCTCAACAGTGTCGATCCCTTCACGTTTGTGAACTCGACGGGGTCCGGCGCGATCACCGGCCCGGCGGATGTCGTGCTTGCGGTCGCGAATCCGACCACGGGGGTTCTGCGGGTCAATGCGCCCATCAATGCCGGCAACGCCCTGTGGAAGACGGGACCCGGCACGGCGATCCTGCTCGGCGCCAACGCGTGGTCGGGCGGCATGAACGTGGCGGCGGGAGTGCTGCAGGTGGGTGAAGGCGGCGCAGGGGCGACGCTGGGCACCGGCACGATCAATCTGGCCACGATTCTGCGGGTCAACAACTCCGATAATCTGCCGATCGCCGACACGATCCAGGGCGACGGACGGATCGAGAAATACGGCACCGGAACGCTGACGCTCAGCGGCGCGAACAACTACACCAACGGGACGCTGGTCTATGGCGGCACGCTGTCGGTGACCTCGATCACCGACGACAACACCGGCCAGCTTGGGCCGGCCGTGATGAGCAATCTGGACAGGAACTACTTCGAGATGTTCAACGCTTCGGAACTCCAGGTGACCGGCGTGGGAACCTCGATGACCGCCCGGCGGATGTACATGGACAACAGCGGCGCGTCGTCGACGATCACTGTTGCCAATGCAAGCGGCGTGCTGCAGTGGGACGGGAGGATAAGCGGCAACGCGGGGCATCAGATCTACCTGCCGGGTCCGGGCACGATGATCTTCAGCGGGGTGGGCGACAACAACTCGGGTCACTTCACGCTTCTCGGCGGCACGGCGGTGCTGGCGAAGACCAGCTCGGGCAGCGTCCACTCGATCGGCGGGGCCGTCACCAACATGGGAGGCGTGATCCTCTTCGCCGGCACGGGCGACGATCAGCTCTGGAGCGGATCGAGCATGCACATGACCGCTGGCACGATCGATCTCAACGGGCGCAACGAGGCATGGAACCAGCTGACCGGCACGGGCGGTGTCATCGAGAACGGCACCGCTTCGACGACCAGCCGGATCACGGTCGGAGGAGGCGACGTCGTCTTCAACTTCACGGGCGTGATCCAGGATGGAGCCGGCGTAATGGCGGTGACGAAGACCGGCGCTGGCGCTACGACCCTGGGCAGCGCGAATCCCAATACCTTCACCGGCGGCCTGCAGCTTTACGGCGGAATCGCGGGTCTCGCCGGAAGCGAAGGGTTTGGCGCCGGGCACCTTGACTCGCGGGTCACTATGCACCTGAACGGCTTCAACCAGACGCTTCCGAGCATACAGGGGGCCTATGCCGCGCGGGTCATTAACACGACGGGCGTTGCTGCGCTGACCATCGGCGCGGGGAACGCGAATACTACGCAGTGGGCGGGTCCGCTGCAGGAATCCGATGGCGGGACGCTGGCCCTGGTGAAGACCGGCAACGGTACGGCCGTGCTGCAGGGCGTCGGCGTGAGCACGCTCAGCGGCGGCGTGAATGTTAACGGCGGCCGGCTGGCGATCGACAGCGCTCCGAATTCAACCGTGAACCTGGCGGCCGGAGCGGTGGCCGGGTTGGTCAATGACTTCGGCGGCGTGACCGTCGACGCCAGTGAACAGGTGGACCTCGGCGCGACGGTGGCCGGCGGAGCGATCACACTGAACGGCGGCGTTCTCAACCTCACCGCGGCAGGTCTGTACGAGGGGAGCGTCGCAGAAAACAACCACAATACGGCCGCCGCGAACCCGGCGACCGCGGTCCGGCTCGGCACCTCGTATGCCCAGACGACGGATACCACTCTATTCCCGGGTAACACCACCTACATGTACGATGGCTTCGTTGTGAACCCGGGACCGGCGAACGTGACCTGGACCTTCGGCGAGCAGTTCGACGACGGCGTCCGGGTCGCGATCGACGGGACGGACGTGCTTAACGACGGTGCGTGGAGCACCCCCACTATGGGCACGGTGACCCTTAGCCCCGGATACCATTCCTTCCTGGCCAGGTTCGCCCAGGGCGGTGGAGGTGTGGGGCCGAACAACAACTGGCCGATCGGGTTCGGTTACGATCCGCAGGGCCGCGCCACGCTGGATATGAGCTACTTCCAGATGATGGCGGAGGACGGCTCGGGCAGTATGTTCGTGGTGTCGACGAGTGCGTACACGATCGCGAATGCGCTGAACGTGACGGCGGATTCCCGCGTCGATCTGACCAGCCTGGCCGTGCCGACGTTCACGAATACGATGGCGATCGGCGCGAACAAGCTGGAGATCGGCGGCGCGGCGGGCCGGCGGGTGAATTTCAACGGCGCCCTGACGCTGGGCGGGACGGCGATCTTCGATGTCGCGTCGAACGGAGTGACGGCGGCCATCGGCGGCGATATCGGCGACGGCGCCGGCGGCTACGGGCTGACCAAGGACGGTCCGGGCAACCTGATTCTCTCCGGTGTGTCCACGTATGGTGGGAATACGGTGGTCAACGACGGAACGCTGCAGGTGGACGGCGCGATCACCGGGAGCGGTTCGGTGACGATCAATAGCGACGCGATCCTGAAGGGTACGGGCAGCATTGCCGGCCTGATCACGATGGCGGGCACGTCGACGCTTGCGCCGGGGGCCAGCCCGGGGACGTTGACGATCTCGAACGGCCTGAGCATGGCCGTGGGATCAACCTTCGAGGTGGAATTGACCGGGACCTTGGCTGGCGAGTTCGACGTGGTGCAGATGACGGGCGGGGCGCTGACGCTCTCCGGCACGGGGATCACGGTGCTCGGCGACGACACGACGTATGCGCTGGGCACGATCTTCCCGGTGATTCAAGGCTATGGCAGCCGCGCAGGGACGTTCGGCGTGAGCCAGGTGGCCGGCAGCGGGGCGGGCGGCAACGTGTACGCCATCCTCTACGATCAGGGACTGGGGGCGGACGAGCTGCAGTTGCAGGTGATTCCGGAACCGGCCGCTCTCGGCGCCCTGGGCTTGGCGGTGGTGGCCATGCTGCTCCGCCGCCGGATGCGCGGCTGAAGTTGTGGGAGGGGCTTCATGCCCCGATGAAGAGTTTGGAGCGCCCCGGATACCCCTTCCGGGGCGTTCCTTCTTATCGGGTCGGCGCCGAAGGCATGTGTGGGAGCGGCTTCATGCCGCGAGGACTGTGGTCGGGGGCCGGATCGCGGGGTGAACCCGCTCCCACAGGGGCGGGACAGGTTCCCGCACACTGGTCTGCACA